>JACATG010000009.1 GCA_013390905.1 Marine Group I thaumarchaeote
TGATTGCAAATCAAGAATTCTTAACACAAGGACAAGTTGCAGAGTCAGTTCTTAACTTGTGTGATGACAAAATAGCAAAAATTCTAAATGGAAAAGTAGTTCCGGGAGATAGAGTATTTTATCCTGTTAGACCACATATTGGAACCACAACACCAGGAGTTCACCAACCAGACTTTGGAGGAAAAGTAATCGTGTTTACCATTGATGCAACTGACAAAGCAGATGCTGAAAGAGTAGAATTTTTGGCACAACATGTTGAAAAGAATGGAGGAAGGGCCGCATGTTTTATTTCACAATCAACCCCAACAGAACTTCAGGAATACATCAGTGACAAATGCCATTCCCACATAATGGATATCAAGAATCCTGAAGAGGTGGAAAAATGGCTCAATACTGCTAAAACTAACCATGGTGAAATCCTAGCAGTAGTTCACGTTACAGGAAAGTTGCCAGAAATCTCAAAATTAACTGAATTATCAAGAGCAAAATGGGAAGCACTTACTGAAAAATTTATTTCAACCCCAGCAACTGTAGCCCAAAGAGCACTTGAGCAGTTTGTCCCAGGTGGGGATAAAGATCCTCGACTTTACAAAGACGCAAAAGGTGCAATTATGATTATAGGTCCAGACTTGCCAATAGGAAGAAAAGTAACAGGAACACAAAGAGCTCAAGTAGAAGTTTTCAGAGGTGCATTAAGGCCATTTACAACCACAGTTAACCAAGAACTAAGTGATGTTCTAAAGTCAAAAATTAGAATGTTTACAATATTTCCAGGTACAGTAACAGGTGCAGATCCAAGCAATCAAAGAATTGCAGAGGCAATTAATTTCCTTGTGTCAGATAGTGCAGCTTCATCAGCAGAAGTTATTTTCTGTGTTGATGAATTAAGATAAGATTGAAAAAATCTGAACTTAAAATAGATTAATCGTCAAATTCGTCATCATTTCTTCTTGATGGCCTTACAGGAATGAACATTATTGTCATAAACATGATTTGTAGAATTTGTATTTAATTGAGTCGTAGAAATCATACTAATAATTTGTAAATAAAATACTAGGGAGCCGACTAGTCTCCCCAGCTCTTAGGTCAAAGACCTAACGAACACCATACGTTACGAAATTATTATAAAAGCACAAGGAAAAATTCGAGGCTAAAATCCAAATTGCATGGAACTATCAGATATAGAATCAAAAAAGAGTTTTGTAGCTGCTATCAAGATTACAGCAGAGACTAAGATTTGCAAATATCGTTCTTTGATATCTAAAGACAATCTTGCGCCAACCAGCCCGCCAATAAAAGAACCAATTGCTAAAAATCCTGCCTGAGTAAAATCAGGATGCCCCAAAATACTATGAGATATTACTCCAGATAATGATGCGAATAACAAAATCAGTTGAGAAGTGGGAGCAGCTTTTTTCATAGCCATTCCCATTCCAACCACCATTAAAGGTACAAAGATAATTCCACCACCTATTCCAAAAAATGAAGAAATAATTCCAGCAAAGAAGCTAGCACCTACTGCAAAAATCATCATCTGATTGGATAATGTTTTTTCTTTAGTCTCAATTTTTTTTCTCAAAAAAATGTAAGCCGCAGATGCAATCAATACCAAACCAAATAAAATTTTGAAAATTCCAGGAGTTACATCAGTAGAAATAACTGCACCTAGAATAGTTCCAGGGATTGTAAGTAACCCAAGTTTTAGACCTAATGAATATTCAATTCTTTTTTGTCTAGAATAGGAGATGGTTGATGCAATGGCATTGCTTAGTACAGCAAAAAGACTGTTACTTGCTGCAGCAGTAGGAGAAAATCCTAGAAATGTCAATACAGGAACTACAATAATTCCACCACCAAGGCCAATCATAGAACCCAATATTCCTGCAGCAAATCCTAGAGCAATTAGCCATAACTGGTCGATCATTGTAATCGCCAATCAAAGAATTTTGTTGTATATAATTAGACTACTTGAGAATAATTAATGTCCATAGATACTTTTCATTTGTAGAGGTTATCTTCAAAATCAGGTTCATATTTTCTAGGCCATTAATTTTTGATGTGAGTGTGTTTTGAGTAGATTCAGCAGATTTTTCTGCAGCAACATCTAACCATGCACTTACAGATTCAAATCCTCCTGGTTGCCTATCTTCCCAACAATCACACACCAAAATCTCAATCATTGTTTGAAAAACATGGTTAACTACATCTTGTTTTGAATCTAAAGATGGAGATGAGTCAATAATGGCTAGTGCCATAATTGGGCCATCAGTAGTTCCCCCCATGTTGATATTTCCGAGAGGATTCCTATGAATATCTGTGATAGCAGTAGTAGCACAATGTTCAATGGGGTTTTGAATATCGGTAAAGTATGGACAATATTTGCCTATAGTATTATCAGTGATTTCAATTGGGGAAGACATGAAAATTTTTTGTGTCGACAGAGATTTTTTAATTTTGTCAACATCATTAAAAGTAAAACCCACTTCATAGATTGATTTTGATTGTGGTTGTGATGTGTTTTCAGAAATTGAAAAGAGTGAAATGGAAACAACTGCTACAATACCAAGTAAAATAGGGATCAAAAATAACTTGTTCATAAATTACAACTTTAAATATTCAAAGATAAGGCTTTGCAATTCTAAATTGAGATAATGCTCAATATAGAATCTTTTGTAATATTATTTTTATCAACAAACCCGGATGTAACTTCAAGAATATAGACCGCTTCTGCATCAGGGATAACACTTTGACAGGTTGTGATTTCTAATGCAGTCTTACATGGAGGAACATCTGTTTCAATATGTACAACTTTTCCGTCTTCATCAAACCAAATCATATCAAGAGAAAATTGCATGTTAAGCATCCACAGGGAATAAAGTCCAGATTCTTCAAATACAAAGATCATTCCCTGATCATAAGGCAATTGATCTTCAAACATCAATCCACGAACACGTCTAGGTTCGGTATCGGCAATCATAACTTGAAGAGGAATATCATCAACCTTGATTGTTCCCATAGGAAATTCAACAGATTCTAGTTTAATTTCACTTGGCATTGTCATCAGACCAACAACTCCAATGATTACTGCAGCAATTGAAATAGGAATAAGTACTTGGCCTCTAGTCGTCATAAATTAATTAATCTCAGTCCTTTTAAAATACCTTAAATTGTTCAGTAACTTTTGGGATTTTCCACCACAAAAAGAGTAGACACATTTCTGAAATTTTGTCGAGCTTCTTGAGGGTCATATGATTTCATTTATCTAAAATACATGAATAAGTATCCTCATCAAATATGGTTCCAGGACCACATCTTTCATCTAGTATACAAACACCATCTTTTGGAATAGTTCCAGGACCACATTGAGTTTTTGATGTCTCAACAACTGTTCCTGTAGGTTCTTCTATAGTCTCTTCGTCCATAGTTTCTTCCATAGTTTCTTCCATGACTTGTTTTTCTAAAACATAATCAAATGATCCTTGATTATATCCAACTCCAAGTATTACCAAAATTAAAACAGAAATACCAATCATAATAGGAATTTTTAACCCCATAGTTTTTCTTTGATTTTTTGAATGAACCGATGGTATTTTTACATCTACTGTTTGAGATTCCGTATCAACTTCAAACAAAGAAGAGCCACAAACCATGCAAAAATTAGCTTCAAACAAGCTCATTTTTCCACATTTCCAACAATAAATCATGTTTTTATTTTCAGACTCACTTTCTAAATTTTCATCAGTTTCGGGTTGTACATCAAGTTGTTCAACATGATGTTTTACTAAATATTTCTCTTGTAATTGTTCAAGATATCTTTCATCGCTTTTCCAAATGGTACTGTTTAAGATGTATGCCTGTTTGATATGTTCCAATCGATATGGGTCTCCCACACCAAGTTTCAAAAACGTATTTACCTTATCTACAACATCTGCTGAACTCATAATCGTTTCTATTATGAGGTTATTCAAAATTGTTCCTTTTTAGTTCTAAAATGACAGAATTTGAAAAACTAAGAGTGTTATATTATAGAATTCTTAAAGTCGTTTATTGATGAAAGTGCATTTTTTGTCTCGTGACCAATATCGTGAATAGTAGCGCTATTGTATTTTTTCTCAAGATATCGTCCAGCAACTATCATAGGTCCACCTATTGCACAAGTAACACCAGTTGGTTCAGGAACCCATAACATCAAAAATCCAATTTTTTGAAGTTTTTTACCGGGTGCAGGAGCTTTCTGGAGAGAGCCTAATGAACTTGTATTAGGTCCTTGATTCATTTTATTGATTTCATTATACAAATTTGCTCTGCGTTTAGCTGATTCTGTAGATTTTCTTAATTTGTCTAGTCGTGCCTTTAGGGGATCAATCATTTCAGCCTATCATTTGGAAGAAGTTAGTTAAGATTCAATGATCAATTCTGGTCACATCCAAGTCAACAAAGAATAACTAAAATCAACAGAAAAGACACTCAATTATACTAGATTTGATTTAGATACAAAGATTACATGAAAGCTAAAAATTCGAAAAGATTGGATTCAATAAAGGCAGCTCACCATTCAGAAAGAACCAAATCAAGTGCAAGAATGGAGGATTATTTAGAAATAATATCAGAATTAGTTGAATTGAAAGGTTATGCAACCACCTTAGACATTTCAAGGTACATGGATGTAAGTGCACCGAGTGTTACTAAGATGCTTCAAAGACTAGATGATAGTGGATTTTTAGAATACGAAAAATATCATGGAATTAATCTTACAGATAAAGGAGTACAATTAGCTAATGGAATTCGACAAAAACATGGAATTTTGTTAGAATTTTTTGAAATTTTAGGAGTTGGATATGATACTGCAAGTCAGGATGTTGAAGGAATTGAACATCATCTTAATCCAAAAACAATAATGCAATTGAGAAAATTCATTACTTTTCTTAAAGCAAACCCCAAGATTATTGAAAATTTCAAAAATCGTTGAGAAATATTTGAATATCGTTTTGTGATGACGCGAGATTCATAAGATTTCTTGCAATGTCAGAACGTTTTGGAATTTTTATCTGTCCTTTTTTACCAATTTTTGCTGATGTAACATATTTGTTATTAACATAGATATCAGCATGTGTTGAAGTGAATTCTCTGCCAACAGTTAGAAGTAATGCAGTTTTTGATTCTGAATAAGTAAAAGGTATATCATTTGTCATTCTAGATGAATGGTTAAAGTCTTTTTGGACTACATCAACATGGATTTTAAGAAATTTTTCAATTTCATTAATGTTTGAGCCTCCTTTTCCTATTATTGATGCTATATACTGTTCATCTACGAATACTTTTACTCTATTATCAGATAAAATTTCAACTTGTGCATGAGGGTCATATCTTTTGAAAGTTTCTCTCACCTTATCTTCTGCAAGTTTTTCAATTCCAACTTTTTGAACTCTTTTTGCAATAGGAACAATGACATTTTCTTCTCCAAATGTGTAGATTTCATGTTCCAAGACATTATCTGCAAAATTTCTGATTTCGATAACAGGTCTTGAAAGATCAGATTCAGTCATTCCTGAAGGAACTTTGACTTTTAATTCCAAGTCATAGACTTTATCAATTCTGCCATCTTTTACAAAGACTAGAGTATCTAAGACACTTGGAATTATTCCGAGTTCAATCTTTCCAATAAAACGTTGAATTGCATCTATAGGAGAATTCCCATGAACTACTCCAACCATTCCCACACCAGTTAAACGCAAATCAGCAAAGGTTACAAAATCTTCTCGTCTTCTTATTTCATCAAAAATAGTGTAATCAGGACGTACAAGTAACAAAATATCAGCACTGTTATCAAAACTTCCATCTAATTTACTATATTGAGTAATTCCAGAATCAACTTGCAAATCACGCGGAGATTCAAAAGTTTTAACAATTTTTCCTTTTTTATGATAAAAATTTGCAAGTCCAGATGCAAGAGTGCTTTTCCCAGAACCTGGAGCACCAGAAATCACAATTCCTTCAGCTCTGTCAGAGAAACGTTTCATTAACTCATCAGAAATTTCATAATCTTCAAGAGATAATTTTACGATTGGATGAACAATTGTTATTTCAAAGGATTCAGAAAAAGGAGGATGTGTGATAGCTATACGATAATTATCATGTTGAATTACAGATGCACCAGTCTTTGAGATTTCAATATTACTTGAATCAGATGCGTGTACCACATCCAAGATTTGTGACGAAATAAACTCCAAATAGTCTTTAGAAAGAATATCATCACTAAGGGTAGTTAATGAAAAATTGCCGGGTTTTCCTTTTTTTGCTAAAGGATGTTGATTTTCTTTAAGATGAACACTCATTGTCTCAGCATCAAAAAATTTCAGAAATTCTAATGTTTCATCTTTTACAACAAATTTAAGAAATACTGTTTCTACACCTTCAGCTTGTGCAACTAGATGTTGAACATTATCTGAAGTGTAAAGAACAGCATCATTTTGTTTAGCCATGTCAATGATAAGAGCATCAATTCTACCACTATCTGCTAGTTTAATATCATCAGAAGAAGGATGTGATCCTTTCAAAACTATATTCAGCCCATAACTACCAGATAATTCTTTAAGTTTTTGAATTTTTTCCAACCCTACAAAACCCTGTTCCTTTTTGTTAGACGCTTGAGATTGTAACTCATCAAAGACTACTTGAGGTATTATTATTTCAGAATTTTTAATTGAACCTCCTTCTATATGTGCAATTAATTGACCATTAATTATAACACTAGTATCAGCAACAATTTTTGACAAATTTTCTATCCATTATATCATACATTAATGCCCTAAATTAATTTTCTAAAAGTTCAGTAATAGATTTTAAGACAGAATTAAAATCAAAGGGCTTTGAAATATGAGATTTTGCACCATGTTTTAAACATTCACCAATGATCTTTTGATCATCACTTGCAGTAATTAAAATTATTTTTGCGTTTGGATCATAATCCATTATTTCTTTTACAACTGTCAAGCCATCTTTTTTAGGCATACCCAAATCAAGGATCTATATTTTCATTTACAATCCCAAAAAATACATCTGGAGAGGAAAAAGTTCCTGCAAGTTCGGCTTAAAGAAAACAAACTTTTAGACCTAAAATCACTCACTCTCTTAAAAAAATGTATATTTTGACATTTAGGATATGGAACGAAAACACAAAAGAAATAAGGAATTTTACAAAAATTGTACTATGTATTTTGAATTTTTGCGTAAAAAAGGCACAATAGATTTTGATTTTGAGGATGAATATTATTTTACTATGCCTGCAATTTCAAATAATTAGACATACACAAGATTTACGAGTCTGTTTAAATTTCACATATTATGGATTCAATCCTACAAGATCTGGCTGACAAAGCAATCAGACATGCAATAGATTCAGGTGCAGAGTATTGCGATGCCAGAATTGAACAACAGGAAAGAAAATCAGTACTCATAGAAAATGGAGAGGTAGAATATGTTAGAAGCAATAGTAGTACTGGGATAGGTATCAGATTAGTAAAGGCAGGTACATGGAGTTTTTGTTCAATCACAAATCCAAATTCTTTTGAACAAGTCAAAGAGTTAGTAAATGGGTCTTTAAGAAATTCATCACATTATGCTAAAAACAAAAAAAATAAAGTTAGTTTATATCCAAATGCTATTAATAAAATTAAGATAGATTTTCCAGTTTTAAAAAAACCAGAATTAGAAGAATTAATGAAGATAGGATTTGAATGTAACAAAATTATTTCTGATACACCAAGAATCATCAAATCAATTGTTAATCCATGGTATACAACTAATTCAAAATATTTTGTAAACAGCGAGGGTTCAGAAATTGTACAGAATTTTACTGATGTTGTAGTAGACATGATAGCTACAGCTCATGAATCAGGACTTACACAATCAATAAACATTACAGAAGGTGGAAGAGGAGGATTAGAGCTAATCATTGATAAAAACAAGATTCAACAAAGTGCACAAGAGATTGCTTTAAAGGCATCACAACTAATTGATGCAAAACCTGTAAAAGAAGAAAAAGCAACAGTAATAATGAATCCAGATTTTGTGTCATTACTTACACATGAAATATTAGGTCACCCATCAGAAGCAGACAGAGTTTTGGGAAAAGAGATGGCATGGGCAGGAGGCGCATGGTGGAAAGGAAAGATTGGAAAAAAAATTGGTTCAGAGAAATTAAATGTGTTTGATGATCCTACCATCAAAGAAAGTTTAGGATGGTACTATTTTGATGATGAGGGAGTTGAAACCAAAAAAACCACTCTTGTTGAAAATGGAATTTTGAAAAATCATATGCAAAATAGGGAAACAGCAAAAATTTTCAATACAGCCCCAACTGGAAATATGAGAGCAACAAACTACAGATTCATGCCTTTGATTCGTATGGCATGTACCTGTATTGGAAATGGAGATTGGAATGTAGCAGAGATGATAAAAGAAGTCAAAAATGGTTATTTAATATCAAATATGAAAATTCCGTCAATTGATATGAAGCGATATAATTGGAGTATTTCATGTCAGTATGCACAAAAGATTGAAAATGGAGAAATCACTGATTTACTAAGAGATGTAATTGTGATTGGCATAGCCCCAGAATTTTTTGAATCAATTGATGCTTGTGGAAATGATTTTACTGTAAGACCAATAACTAATTGTGGAAAAGGAGATCCTATGCAATCTATGATAATGGGTAATGGAGGACCGTCAATACGAGGAATTGCAACAGTAAAGAGTGTAAATTAGAAAATGAATCAAGAACTAGAGACAATTAAACAAAATGTCATAAAATGTACAAAGTGTGATTTGTGTAAAACTAGAACTAATGCAGTACCAGGTAAAGGAAATTTTCAATCAGATGTAATCTTTGTTGGTGAAGCACCAGGAAGAAATGAGGACAAAAAGGGAGAGCCATTTATTGGAGTTGCAGGAAAAAAACTCTCAATTGCACTTGATGAAGCAGGAATATCAAGAGATGACGTATATATTACAAATATTGTAAAGTGTAGACCTCCAAACAACAGAGTTCCAAATACAGATGAGCGAGATACATGTAAAGAATATCTAAAACAAGAAATTTCTATAATTAAACCAAAACTTATTTGTATTTTAGGAAACACAGCATTTAATTCAATTTTAGGAGGATCTGAGATTACAAAATTTAGAGGCAAGGTGGTACGAAAAGATAATTTACTATATTTTCTAACTATTCATCCAGCTGCTACAATATACAATCAAAAGTTAATTGATGTACTAAAAAATGATATTGTAAAACTGTTTGATTTGATTAGAGATTTAAAAAATAATAAGGAGGTTCCGGTCGATATTGAATATACTTCCTAGGGAATTTTATTTAAAAAATACAGTTACTGTTGCAAAAAATCTTCTAGGGAAGAGAATTGTTAGAAAAACAGGTAGGCACGAAATATCAGGAATAATTATAGAAACTGAAGCATACAGGCACAAAGATGATCCTGCAAGTCATGCATTTAGAAAAATTACTGAGAGAAACAAAGTAATGTTTGGAGATGTCGGAATGGCTTATGTCTATTTTACCTATGGAATGCATTATTGTTTTAATGTAGTAGCAAGAAATCCAAAAATTAAAGCAGGAGCAGTTCTTATTCGTGCAATTCAACCTGAAAAAGGAATCAAGGTAATGCAAGAAAATAGACGAATGATAAAGTTTGCAAATCTCACAAATGGACCTGCAAAATTAACTCAAGCGTTAGAAATAACTAAAGAACAACATGGTGTAGATTTAACAAAACATTCAAAGTTATTCATTACAGAGGGAATAAAAAAACAAGTAAAGATTTCTGCATCACCAAGAATAGGAATTAAAGAAGCAACAGATAAGTTGTGGAATTTTAAAATCAAAATTTAATCTTCTTCGGGGTTGTTCTCATCCAAAGTCCATGGAGCAAATTTCCCCATAATTCTTTGCCAATCCAATTTCAAAAGTAGAACTATAATTACAGTCATAATTACTCCAAAAACAATAATTCCAATGTAAACAGGTGTAGGATCATCAATATTTTCCAAGAATGGTTCTATGAAAGATAATCCAATATAATGAGAAATAAAAACAATGATGTAACTAAGAACAATTTTGCCTGTAAGTGTTGCAATAAAAAATCTTTTTGGGTTATACTTTGCCAGTCCTAATGGAATAAATATGATATCATCAGGCATTGGGGTTGCTGCAGCAACAAATGCAGCAGCTGCACCATATTTCTTAACTAATCTCTCAAATGGGCGCATTCTTTTTCGAGTTTTTTCACTCATGATTCTTCTACCACTAAAACTAACAAAAAAGATCATTTGTTTTGCAACAGTAGCAGTGATTGCAGACAACAATGCTAAAACATGTAGATCATATTCATTACCAACAGACATAGTAGCAAGCAGTAAAAATCCAGGCAATGGGACAAATGGGATAAGGGAACCAAAGAAATTGACTAAGGCTAAAATCAGATAGCCATCTTCTGAAGCAAATGGAAATAAATCAGCAAAATTCATTATTCAAACTATTTTCGGGCATTATTTATTGAAAACGAATATTTTTCAAGGCGTTAAACAAATGAAAATTAGTAATGTTAGAGAGGGTTATATTTTGACTCATACAAAACGAGATAGTACCAGTCATGAGTTATGAATTAATTATGGAATATTACCAACAGGCACAGGACATTCTAGCGAATAATGCATTCCAGGATTATGGGATAATTGGATTATTTCTTAATTCATTGTTGTCAGCTACTGCAATACCGTTGCCAACTGAAATTCTGACATCTGCTTTATTGATAGGAGGAGAAAATGTTTTTCTTGTTGGCATGGCATTAGCTGTTGGATCGACGATTGGTGGTTTGTTAAATTATTTTATTGGGTTCGGTGGAAATAAACTAGTCAGTAAATTCAGGAAAAAGAAAAAGGGAGATACTGTTAGTCATGAAAAGAAAGGCAACAAACTACTTGATAAATTCGGTTGGGGAGCAATATTTTTTGCATCTTGGATTCCTGTAATTGGAGATTTTATTTTGATTTCTGCTGGTGCAAAGAAAATGAAGTTTACTAAGTTTATTACATTTATGATCACAGGTAAAATAGTAAAGACAATTGCTGTGGTATCGGGATTTGCGTTAGTGTTTTGAGTGATATTTCAAAATAGATAGTGCGATTAACATCAATGTTAAACAGGATTTATGAAAACAAAATAGTTATTCATTACCATATTGAAACAATCATTAAAATATCATATTTTTACAACCAAATTATATGACTAACAATGACTTTGAAAAAATTTGTAGCAATATAGTAGCAATAAGCCCATTTATCAGATTTGTAGGCATAATTAGTGAGAGTGGTGAGTTACTAGCTAATAGAAGAAGACAGAATCTAGAGCCTCTTTTGGATGCTAAAAATACACAGTATCAATTTTCACATATTGCCATAAAGACAGATCTGGAAGGATTTTTTGATAAGAATCTAGGAGAAATTGAATTTGTTTGGGAAGAAAGGAAAAAAGTACAGACCATTTCTTTTGCAATTAAAAAATTAAGAGTGTGGATATCAATTGATAAAAAAGTTTTAAGAACTGAAATGTTAAGAATTATAGATTCATGTCTGCCAATTGTAAAAATACATTCTTAAATCTTTAACAACTTGTTGCGGTTGATTATTTAATTCAACATTATTTTTCATCTTCATAAAGCCAACATCGAACATATCCAGTTTTAGTTTTAAATTTTGGAGGAACCTGTTTGCATTTTTCAATTGCCAAAGGACATCGTTCTATAAATCGACATTCTGTTGGGGGATCAAGTAAGCTAGGAGGAATTCCTTTAATGTATTTTGGAATATTTCCTTTTAGGGTTGGAATTGATTCTAAGAGTCCTTGAGTGTAAGGATGTTTTGGGTTTTTGTAAATTTCTTCAGAAGAACCAAATTCCACCATATGTCCGCCATACATAATACCAATCTTATCGGCAATTTCAGATAATACTGCTAAATCATGTGTGATTAGCATAAAAGACGTGCCATCTTTTTTAAGGTTTTTGAATAAATTCACAATTTGTGCTTGAATTAACATATCAAGTGCAGTAGTTGGTTCATCAGCAATTACAAATTTTGGTTTGAGAAGCAACGCCATTGCAATAACTACTCTTTGTTTCATTCCTCCGCTTAACTCATGAGGATATTCTTTCAAAATAGGTTCATCTAGACTAACTGAATGGATGGCATCTAAAATTACTTGTTTAACATCACCATCAAAGTTATGTTGCTTTAGAATTTCAATGAATTGTTCTTTAATAGTAAAAACAGGATCTAGTGAATTCATTGCACCTTGAAAAACCATAGAGATTTTTTTCCATCGATATTTTTCATCAAAATCAGATTCTTTCATATCTAAAATGGAATTTCCATCAAATAGAATTTCACCTTCTACCTTGCCACCAGAAAGCATTCTGATAAGCGACAACCCCAATGTACTTTTTCCACATGCACTCTCACCTGCAATTCCTATGGATTTTCCATCTTCTAATTCGAAATCTACATCATCTACTGCATAAACTGGGCCTTTTGATGAATTGTACTTTGCAGATAGTCCATTAACAACTAGAAAAGTCATGTTATTCTTAGATCCAAACTAGAATTTGAGTTTATTTTATTAAAAACTGGTTTAAAATTCACTAATTTTATCATATGATTCTATTGTCATTTATTCGCCAAATACCGAAACCTTGACATGAGATAAAATTTGAGGATGAAAGATAGGTATGGTTTTTGGTAAAACTCACGACATTTCAGAACTAACTACAGAGTTAATTGGAAAACAAGTGGTATTAGCAGGGTGGATTGAAGACCTTCGAAAATTAGGAAAGATGACATTTATCACACTACGGGATGTATCAGGAATTTCTCAAATTATTGTTAAGGGGAAGTTAAACGATACATTAGGAGAAATTAACCGTCAAAGTGTTATAAGGGTTAAAGGAATTGTACAAGAAACAAAAGCTCGAGATTTTGCTTTTGAGATTAAAGCTGAAGAAATTGAAGTTTTAGGAAAAGCAATACACCCATTACCAGTTGATCCGATTGGAAGACTAGAAAGTAACATTGACACAAGACTAAACCATCGTGCACTAGATATGAGAAATCAAAGGACAGCCTCAATTTTCAAGTTAAGGCATCACGTACTTCAATCATTACGTAAAACATTATCAGAAAAAAAATTCTTAGAAATTACTACACCAAAAATTATCGGTAGCGCAAGTGAAGGTGGAGCAAATTTATTTTCATTAGATTATTTTGGAAAAACTGCATATCTTGCCCAAAGCCCACAGTTATACAAAGAACAGATGACAATGGGGTTAGAACGAGTTTTTGAGATTTCAAATTTTTATCGAGCAGAAAAGTCTCACACAGGAAGACACTTGACTGAATTTACCAGCATCGACATAGAGGCAGCATTTATGGACTATGAGGATGTCATGGATATTTTAGAATATTTAGTATTAGAGGTTTACAAATTTGCATCTGAAAATTGCAAGAAAGAGCAAGAGGTAATTGGCCATACCATAGAAATTCCAGTCTCACCATTTGAGAGAATTACTTACAGTGATTGTATTGAGGAATTGAAAAAGGAAGGTGAGAAAGTAGAATTCGGAGATGATTTGCTTGATTCACACCTCAGAATCATTGGAAAAAATCATCCAGGATTTTACTTTTTGATTGACTGGCCAATGAAACTAAAACCATTTTACATTAGAGAAAAAGACGAAGACCCAACACTATCACGATCATTTGATTTGCAATATGGATTTCTGGAATTATCTTCTGGTGGGACTAGACTTCACGATGCAGAGATACTAAAGGTTAGACTAAAAGAGCAAGGTTTAGATCCTGCACAATTTGTAGACCATCTAAAAACATTTGATTGGGGAATGCCACCTCATTCGGGATGGGGAATGGGATTAGATAGATTAATGACTACACTCATTGGAGTTGATAATGTACGTGAAGTGGTTTTGTATCCAAGAGATCCTGACAGACTCACGCCATAGTAATTCAGTTTTTATTGCAATAGAAGTTACATTTCAGAATGATTGAAGCAAATGATGCAAAAAAAGTTGTGGAAGTGATTGGAAACAATCTGATAGGGGTATCACACGATTCAAACAATTTTCAAAAACTACCAGATTCCTTTTGGGGGTATTTTGCAAGAGGGCATGACACAAAAGGAACATTTGGAGTAATTGTGACTTATTCAGAAGATGGAAAAGACGTTGATGAATTAATCAACATGTATGAAGATTGGGCAAAGAAAAATAAAACAAAATCAGAATAAGTTATTTCGTTTCTTTTAGTAATTTACGATAACCTTGGCACTCTTTGCAAATTGGTTTTCCCTTATATTTTGGATTGCCATCAGTAATTTTGAGGGTACCTGGGCTAATCTTGCAAATACAACAAATTACCATAAGATGAAATGGAATATGCATTAATAAAAATTAGTAATTTTTGAAAAAAAAGATAAATTCATAGAAATGGATCTAGGTTGGTGTACAAATGTGATTTTTGTGGATCAGCATTTGGAGATAGAATATGTTATTTTTGTGAAAAAAATTGCTGCACGTCTTGTATGACAGATGATAGAACACGTTGTAAGAATTGCTATATTTACAAACGAATACTGGGTGGAAGAAACTAGTAAAAAAGAACAAGATTGTTTTGGCTTTTGTTGGATTTTTGTGTTGTATGCAGTGTTTCCGGGCCCTTTAATTCCAGGTTTAGAACCAGGTTTTTATGAAATCTCAATTGCTGCAGCGATACTAATCATGATTCCAATAGGATTGGCCATGTTTTTCGGGTCACTAAATCCACCAGCATCAGATGTCAAAAAAAGAAAAGACTAATACTCAAATTTTTCACTTTTAAAATATCAACAAGAAAAATCTGCCCGTACAGATTTAAATCGTGAGATTTTTTGTATATGATTTTCTATGAATTCAACATAAAATAGCGGATTTATTATTCGAGTTTATTTTTTTGATACATACTAAGGTTAGATCCCATTCTTTGCTCATATTCAGAAATTTCTACGAAAAGTTTTTGACCTTCATTCATTAATTCATGTGCTTGTGTAATAGAATCTGAATAATTATTCCAATTCCAAGTAAGTTTTGTAATTTTTTCATGATTCTTCCAAATATGCATTGATTTGTATCAGAATTAAAATTTCATTTAGTTAAGTCTGACTCGAGTCATTTTTCTAATTCCAATAATCACAACAGCTGGAACTCCTAGATACATTCCCAAGTTTAGTATGATCATAGATATTCCATATCCCAACACTTCAACTTCTGAATCCATATCAACATAATTCAGAATAGATAAAGATGTTATCATTGGAGTAATTACAATCTTTACCATTTCTTTGAATACAGAATTCTCTCTTTCATAATCAGCAATAATTGGAGAAAATGAATAGTAGAAATCATTGAATATATTCATGAAACTTGTGCCTGATTGTGTTTGTAATAGTGAATTATCCCTTAACTCTCGTAATTGTTGTACTTCAGAGGCCATCTCACTACCATATGTTGCAGTTGCAATTAGACAGCCTCCTCCTGTATTTTCTGAGTCAGTAATTTCTGATTCTGTTTCTAGAGATTCGGATGTAAGGACATTTGTCTCTAAAGAATTTTCAGCAGCAGCTTCTATTGGTAAAATTCTGTAAATCACTCTCTCACCATGAGATACAAGGTAAAGAAACCCATCTGGGCCTCTTTCAATGTCTGTAATACATCGAAAACCGGTTCCCAGTATTATTTCATCGGTAGAATCATTTTCATTAACTAAATTATCTTGCAAATCTGGATTAGAAAATACAAATCCGTCTCTATTTTGATTTAATTCAAATTTGTACAAATGTCCATTATTACAATCCCCTACAAAAAGAGAATTATCATAATTTCTCGTTTCTTTAAAATTTCCAAAATTTATTCCTACAGGTGTAACTACTTTTTCCCAGCTAAATTTTGGATCACCATAAATATAGTCTTCATATCCTGGGAGGCTATCTATTTCTGATTCTGTTGCAGGGCCCATTATCTTATTCCAACCACTGTTAAATTTGTCTGGAATTAAATTAATTTCATCAAAATCATCATCACCACTTTCAGTAGCCCATAGATTTCCAGTAAATGGATCTATTGCAAGACCAAAACTATTTCGAATTCCCATAGCAAGATAGGGGCCTTCAGGATCTACTCGTAAAATCACACTAGTATCCATATAGTCTTTAGTTTCTGGAGGATAAAGTTCTTCAAGTAATTTGTTTTGAAGTGGACCATACTTTCCAGTATCTCCAACTACTGCATACACTTGGTCATCTAAACCTGTAACCATAGCTCCACTATTATGATATTCATTAGAGGGTAATTCTTTTAGTAAAACAGGATTTACTAATTTCTCACCATTCCAATCATACTTGTAAATTCTATTTCCTAATTGTTCTCCATCTGAATCAACTTCTGTGAAATAAAGATAAACAGTAGCCCCAACACTTGTAACCCCTAACAAACCACTTTCTCTAATTGGGTTTACATCTATTTCTAAAACAGGCTCTTCTTGGATTATTCCATCTCGAATCAAACTAACTGCGCCTAGTTTTTGTAAAAGTAAAATATCATCACCTACAAACGTCATTGTAGTATACCCCCAACCTATATCTCTGGCATATTCTTGAAGAACCAAATTTTCATCATACAATACAGGTTCAGCAAATATGCTTGGAACTATTAACCCAATCATCAAAACAAATACCATTGCAATAATTATTACAGGTTTCATACTATTCACTTCCTTCATATTGTTATATTATTTCAGTAATTTCCTCTTGTTAAATTCTAATACAGTTAATTCTATCGAGGTAAGTAAGTTTCATACAATTGACTATTAATGCTTCCTCAATTCCATAATTCAATAAACCATTAATGACATCAGTTGCATTATATTTCTGAATTTGTATGGAATTTCTTTTGGTAAATTGGAATCTATCATCAATTAGTTTTGAATAGTTATCAAAGTAGTATCTGGAACTGACTGCCTCACTAATCCCTTTACGAGATAGTTTTTCAATTCCCTGTGCGATTTCAGAATTATTTGTGATTTTAGAAATTTCATTTGTGATTCTAGTTTTCCCCTTGTAATTTGTCTACTTAGATAGTCTGTTTTTGT
Source organism: Marine Group I thaumarchaeote (assembly GCA_013390905.1). Lineage (GTDB taxonomy): Archaea > Thermoproteota > Nitrososphaeria > Nitrososphaerales > Nitrosopumilaceae > Nitrosopumilus. Next base: position 17,266 of record JACATG010000009.1, read on the forward strand.
TTTATCTCGAAATGTATCGTATTGGGCAATTCTATATTTTGTTGCAGTGTATGAATCTCTAATGCCGTGACATATAGTAATCTGATTGCCAAAAGTGTCTAGCAGAATTACAGTTTTGTTATTTTCTGATAGTAGGGATAATCCTTCAGTTGAGATGTATCCCTTTCCTTGAAGAACTATTCTATCATATGGCATGTCTTTGACAAACCATGATTCTGTTTCAGGTTTTGAGAATGGATTGTAGTTATTTTTGAGAATTATTTTGGAAGGATTTACAGAAATGGAATGTCCATAGCCTTTGAGGAATTTTACATTAAAGTGAGGTTTATGACTTTTTAGAGTCAAGTCAAGTCATTGTCATTCCAAGATAACCTGAATTTTTCCTCAATTTTTTCAAATTTCATTGTCCCACCTTTTTGAAAAGCCATCTTGTGAGTCTTTCCTTCCAAATCAACTATTTCGATCGTACAACTATCCCTCATACATTCAAAATTCACAGGAAACTTAAATGTCCTTTTCCATTCATCAAGTTTGAGATCGAAATATTGTGCAGTGTAAAGACTTCCCATGAATTTACATATTTTAAAATTAGAAAAAGGTTTTCTAACAAAAAACACATTGTCACATCTTTAGTCACTGTCACAAATTGTAGCCTATAGGGGGGGCTACTATTTTTAAAGATTATCTACAATCTGTTTAGTAAATTCAGTAGTAGACATATCTCCACCAATATCTTTTGTTTTGACACCTGATTTTACCAAATCAAAGATTGTAGATTCTAACTTTCGACCTACTTCAAAACATTTGGAATCATTATGTTTGGCGCCAAGCCAGTCAAACATCATCTTAATGGATAACAAAAATGATGAAGGATTTGCAATGTTTTGTCCTGCAATATCAAATGCAGCTCCATGAACGGGTTCAAACAATGCAAAGGAATCTCCAATGTTAGCTGCTGGTGCCATTCCTAATCCCCCTACAACTTGAGATGATTCATCAGATAAAATATCACCAAACAAATTCGTAGTAACTACAACATCAAATTCTTGTGGTTGACGGATCAAATTCATCGCACAAGCATCTACATACATTTCCTCAAATGTAATTTCAGGATAATCTTTTGAAACATCAGTACATGCTTTTGCAAATAATCCGTCTGTAATTTTCATAACATTTGATTTATGAACGCATGTCACTTTTTTCTTGGAATTTCTCTGCTTTGCAGTTTCAAATGCATACTTTGCAATTCTTTTTGATGCAGCTTTTGAAATTATTCGTAATGCTACTGCAGAATCTCCCACACGAAATTCTTTGCCAGTGTAAAGATCCTCTGTGTTTTCTCTAACAATGACCATATCAATATCATCACGTAACGCAGGCATATGGGGATATGATTTTGCAGGTCTAATGTTAGCATAAAGATCAAGCATTCTTCTTAATACAACAATGACATCAGCTGCACTCTCACCAACAGGAGCTTTCAAACATGCATCAGACTGTTTTATCACACTAATGGTCTCATCAGGAAGTGCCTTTCCTGTATCTTTAAGTGCTTTATCGCCGGCTGACAATTTAGTGATTTCAAATTTCAAATCAAATTTGTCATTAATGGTATTAAGCACAGAAATTGCAGATTCTGATATTTCAGGACCGATTCCGTCACCAGTAATTAATGATATTTTATACATTATACTTTAACACATCAAGGGAAATTTTAGGATTTATCTTACCTGTTTTTCTTTTAGCATCTTTTTGAGCATAATGTGATTAATACCATCAATGACTGCTTGAACACTAGTAGTTACAATATCCTCACCAACGGATTTTGCTGAAACTCTATTTCCTTGTGCATCCTCTACACTGATTGTAACCTCACACAATGCAGTTGAACCACCAGAGATAGATGCTAAAGCATAATCTTTTATTCGTATTTCTGAAATTTTACCAGTAATCTTTTGAATTGCATTTAATGATGCATCAACAGGACCAACACCATGATCAGTTCCGATAAACTCTTTTCCATCAATGTTTAATTTTACAAATGCATAAGGCATTGTTCCAATTCCAGTAGAGACTGAAAATCCAGTTAGTTGAACAATTCTTTTGATTCCTTTATCTCCCAAGACTTCACTTGCCATAGAGAGTAACTCTACATCTGAAATTTGCTTTCCTTGATCACCTAACACTTTGACTTTCTCAAGAATCTGTTCTGATTGTTCTTCATTTGGTTTTACTCCAAATTCTGCAAGCATAGCATTCATTCCATGAATTCCTGCATGTTTTCCAACACGAAGTCGTCTCTTTCTTCCAACTAATTCAGGACTGATTGGTTCGTATGTTAAAGGATTACTCAATACACCATGAGTATGAATTCCAGACTCGTGTCCAAATGCATTATCACCAACAATAGCCTTGTTTGCTTGGACTTTGATGCCTGCAATTTTTGAAATATATCTAGAAGTCTCATAGATTAATTCAGATTTAATGTTGGTTTCATATTTTTGATCATAAGGGAGACATTGTAACGCCATTGATAATTCCTCTAATGATGCATTTCCTGCACGTTCACCAATTCCATTAATTGTAACATGTGCACATGAAGCACCTGCATGAATTCCAGATAATGCATTAGCCACTGCCAATCCAAAGTCATTATGACAATGAACACTAACTGGAAGTTTTGTTGCTTCAATAGCATCTCTAGTAATTTTTGCCATATACTCCGGAGTAGAGTATCCTACTGTATCTGGAATATCAATTCTATCAGCTCCTGCTTTTGCAACTTCACCAAACACTTTTTTCAAAAATTCTCTATCAGTTCTTGTAGCATCTTCAGCTGAGAATTCAACTTTAATGCCTCTTGATTTTCCATATTCTACTGCTTCAATCGCTTTTTCAAGTGCTTGATCTCTTGTCATTTTGAGTTTATACTCCAAGTGAATGTCAGATGTTGCAATGAATGTGTGAATGGAATTTAATCCAGCATCAATTGCGACATCGATATCTTTTTTGATAGTTCTTGTTAATCCAACAATTTCGCATGATAATCCTTCACTAGTAATCATTTTTACTCCTTTTAATTCACCATCAGAAATTATCGGGAAACCAGCTTCTATAGCATCAACTCCTAATGCATCAAGTTTTTTAGCAATTGAGAGTTTTTGATCAGGTGATAAGGAAACTCCAATAGTTTGTTCTCCATCTCGTAATGTCGTATCGAATATTCTAATTTTCATGATCCACTCCTTTGTAATGCAGCAACTCCAGTTCGTGCTACATCAAGAATTCCAAATGGTTTTATCAATTCCTCAAATGCGTGGATTTGATGAGGAGTTGCAGTCAATTCAACCATTAGTGACTCCTTTTTCACATCATGCACCTTTCCGCCATATGCATTAGCTATCTTGTTAATTTCCATGCTATCACTCGCTTTGCTGAGTTTTATCATAAAAAGACAGAGTTCTCGGTATACTGTCTTGTGCTCATCTAATTGCTTGACATCTACTGTGTCAATCATCTTATCAAGTTGTTTTACAATCTGCGCCACTTGCTTTTCATCAGTATTAGTAGTAATAGTCATTCTAGAATAATCTGGATTCTCAGTAACCCCTACTGAAATACTATCAATGTTAAAGTTCCTTGCCCTGAAAAGATTAGTTATCTTAAACAAGACCCCAGTTTTGTTTTCAACTAAAATAGAAATAATTGCCCACATGACTAATCACTATGATGGTAATACCATATCTGCAAGCGAAGTTCCAGGAGCTACAAATGGCAATACATCTTCCAAAGGATCAATTGGAATATCAATTACTGTAACAATATCGCTTGATAATGCAGTTTTGATTGCTTTATCAAGCTCATCCATCGACTGTGCTCTAATTCCTTGAGCGCCATATGATTCTGCCAATTTTACATAATCAGGACAATGTTGTTGGTCTACACCAATCATTCTTTTGTCATAAAAAGTTCTTTGCCATTGAGCAACCATTCCTAATGAAAAGTTGTTTAAGATAAATACGATTACTGGAATATCTTCTAACACTGCAGTTGCAAGTGAGTTTTCAGTCATACTAAAACTGCCATCTCCTGCAATATCCACTACAGGAACATCAGGTCTTGCAACTTTAGCACCAATTGATGCTGGAAATCCCCAACCCATAGTACCAAGTCCAGTAGAACTGAAGAAAGTGCCTGGTTGAATTACATCATAAAATAATGATGCCCACATTTGGTGTTGTCCTACTTCAGTAGTAATGATGGATTCTTTTGGTAATAACTCTCGGAGTTTACGTAAAATTTTTGCAGCACCCATTTCACCTGGATGAATTTTCAAGTTTTCTTTCCAGTAAGCTTTAGTTTCTTTTACATGTTTAATCCAAGTAGTCTCTTCAGTTTTTTTGATGGATCTTTGCAAAAGTAATTTTATCATTATTCGAAGTGATGCTTTAACATCTCCAACTACTGCAACCTGAGCTGTTTGGTTTTTACCAATTTCTGCAGGATCTACATCCATGTGAATGATTTTGAGCCTCTTTTCAAATGCCTCAAAAGTTCCAACTGATCTATCAGAGAATCTAGTGCCTATTGCTAATACACAATCAGCTTCTGTCATCATTTTATTTGCCTCTGCATGTCCATGCATTCCAATTGGACCTAATGACAAAGGATGATTTTCAGGAAATGCACCCTTTCCTTTGAAAGTAGTAACTACTGGAAGCATAAGAGTTTCAGCAATAGATTGTAATTCAGCAAATGCTGATGAGATAATGGTTCCACCACCAGCTAAAATGATTGGTTTTTCTGAATTAAGTAACATATCAATTGCTCTTTCACATGCAACAATATCGGGATCAGCCCAAGGATGATAACCTTGAATTTTAAATTCATCAGGAAATTCCATCTCTGCTTCATTTTGTTGAACATCTTTTGGAATGTCAATAAGTACAGGTCCTGGTCGTCCAGTTCTTGCAATGTAGAATCCTTTTCTTACAGCTTCTGGAACTTCACTAGCTTTTCTTGGTTGAAATGCATATTTTACAACAGGATTTGACATTCCAATAATATCACTTTCTTGAAATGCGTCTTTTCCAATCATTGCAACAGGTACTTGACCAGTTACAGCAATCATTGGAGAAGAATCAGCTTGCGCTGTTGCAAGGCCAGTCAATATGTTAGTGGCACCGGGTCCTGATGTTGCAAAACAAACACCAGGCTTTCTACTAACTCGACCAAAGCCATCAGCCATATGAGCTGCTGATTGTTCATGTCTTGCCAAGATATGTCTAATATTACATCTAGCAAATTCGTCATACATTGGAAGATTTGCACCTCCTGGTATACCAAACACTTGTTTGACGCCTTCTTTTTCCATAGCTGTCATCAAGGCTTTTGCACCTGTCATAGTTTTCATTTTATTCATCAATTCAATCTCCATAATTTTAATGTGTTAAAAATTTAAGCATACTTTACAGTAGAACAACAACTTGCAAATTCTTGCTAATTGGTCCAGTTAATTTTGTGCTCATTGAAATCAAAAGAAAAACCAATTGATAATTAATAAAGATTCCCAGAAAAATAATCGTGATTTAATCATTTTCGTGCAGAAGACTTAAACTGATAATTTCCATATTCAAAATGACCATTTTGTTAGATAATGAAGAAATCATCAAAGTTATTGAAACATTATTTCAAGCAGGAGTAACAAAAGATCTAACACAACTAAAAGACATACATCTTAATGATCCTAAATTTTCTAGCTTTAGTGATTTACCGCCATATGATCTTAAGGATTATCAGACTACAATAGAATTAGAAGAATTGAGATTCATTAGTATTTCAGACTATAGTTATGAAATCATAAAACCAAAAATCAGTATTTTTGGGAGTACTGCAGTTGTAGCAATGGAGTTAACTCAACAAGGAATGCTAATAGATAACAAAGCATTCACAGGAGAACACATAAAAATTAAAGGAAGGGCAACATTTGTTTTGGTAAAACAACCAACATGGAAAATTGTACACATTCATCTCTCAAAGATAGAGGGATAGTCTATTTCTTAGGTGGATTAGGTTTCTCTGATTTGGTTTGATTAGGTTTCTCTGATTTGTTTTTCTTTTTTGGGCCTTCACTGACTAGTTTTTTATAGAAATCGTATGCTTGATCGACATTTGAATTTCCATGAACTATTGATCTAACTGCTCGAATCATAGCAACAGGATGTTCTGATTGCCAGATGTTTCTACCCATGTCAACACCAACTGCACCACCTTTGATTGAATCATATGTTAATTGTAATGCATCACGTTCTGGAATTTTCTTTCCTCCTGCAACAATAATTGGAACAGGACATGATTGAACAACTTTCTCAAAATTATCACAATAATATGTTTTTACAATATGTGCTCCTTGTTCTGCTGCAATTCGGCATGCCAATGAAAGATATCTTTCATCTTTGCCCAATTCTTTTCCAACTGCAGTTACAGCCAAAACAGGAATTCCATATCGTTCTGCTTTACTGACTAGTTTTCCAAGATTTACAATAGTTTGGTGTTCATATTTTGAACCAACAAAGATGGACATTGCAAGTGCGCTGGCATTAAGTCTAATTGCATCTTGGATAGAAACCGTAATATCTTCTTGAGATAAATCCTCTCCAATAATACTTGAACCGCCAGAGACTCTCAACACCATTGGTGTATCAGTGGTTGCAGGAACAGATGTTCTTTGAATACCTCGTGTAACCATCAAAGAGTCACAATATTTCAAAAGAGGTGCAATTACCTTTTTTGGATTTTCTAGTTTTTCAGTAGGGCCAAGGAAATATCCATGATCAACTGCTAACATTAATGCACGATTATCATATGGTTTAATGATTTGTGAAATTCTATTTTTTAATCCCCAATCCATATCTCTTCGATTTTGAAAGAATTGAGATCCTTTCTTAAGCCTTTCTTATTTTATAATAATTATTTTCATTGCATTATCACCACTGCGTGCAAGATCAAATGCTTTTTGGGAATCAATAATTGAATAGGTATGAGTGATTAGTTGTTTAACATCGATTTGAGAAGATTCAATTAGATTAAGAGCTTCTGTGGTATCTTTATCAGAAGCAGCATAACTAGTAACAAGGGTGATTTCTTTGGAATAGATTGCACTCATATTCAAATCTAATTTCGCTCCTTTTGAAGGAACACCAAACATCATAACAGTGCCACCTTTTCTTACCATATCAATAGCATCCTCAAGTGCTTTCACACTACTAGTTGCAACAATTGCTACATCTACTCCTCTTCCATCAGTATGTTCCAAAATCTTTTGTTTTCTATCTTCGTTCATAGAATTAATTGATTCAGTAATATTGAATTTTTTTGCAAAATCTAATCTAAAGTCATTAATATCAAAACAGAAAATTTTTGAGAATTTCTTTGCCTGAGCCAACATTACATGCATTATTCCAGTAGGGCCTACACCAAAAATTGCAGCTGAATCACCTTCCTGATAATGATATTTTGTCCATGCCCTTACACAACATGCTAGTGGTTCAATCATTGCAGCTTCCTCAAAGCTTAGAGAATCAGAAATTTTTAGAACACCACCATGAGAAACATTCCATGCTGGTACAACATATTCTTCAGATAAACCACAAGGTAAAAGATTAGTTTCGTAGTATTTTTTGCACATCGTTTCATTGCCGTGATCACACAAATGACAATCATAACAAGGAACATGGTGGTGAGTAAAGACTCTATCACCTTTTTTGAATTCCGTTACATCGGAACCAATATCTAAAACTACACCTGCGGGTTCATGACCTAAACGCATTGAGGGTTGTCCGTATTGGCCATAAACTTTTTCCAAGTCAGAACCACAAATTCCACAAGCATGCATCTGTACTAAAATATCACCAGATCCTAACGTTGGTTTTTCTGTTTCATCAACAGAAATTATGGATGATTCTTTAACAAATGCTGTTTTCATGGTAAAACATTGAAATATTGATTATAAGTAGATTAAAGGAATCATACACCAAGAATCTTTTTTAGCATAGCTCTATAATTAACTTCTACTTTTTCACTTCCAATTGAAGGCAATGCAAAAACAAGAGTTGATTTTTTAGCTCGGAGTGCTGTAAGTTCATCATCGATAGATTTTGTAATATCATCACTGACTAAGACCAATCCAACATCAGAATCATCCGTCAGCTTCTTAATTTCATCTAAAGCATTTTGAGGGGTTTCAGAAATGATGCCTGGAACTCCAGCTAATTGGAAACTAGTTACAAACGATTTATTGCCAACAGTAAAGATTTTCATAGTTAAAAAATTGGTTCATTCTAATTTAACCGTTTTTGGCAGACATTAGATCAGGAAGGTTGATTTAGTTTAAAAAATCAGTGAATTTATGACAGAAATTGATTCTCAAAAAAACATCTATCTGTTCCTTCATGGAAGAATGGATCTGAAAGAAAAAGCAATGAATGCACTTACTGCAAAGGGATTCGCAAATAACAAAGTCATCATGGCTTTACCAAATGAAGTTGGAAATGTAGGAGATTACATGGCAATGTTATGGATGCCACCAAATCCAGACCACATTAAGATTCAACAAATTACAAAAGTTGAGGAAGTGAAACCAGATGATGTGACTGGTCTTTGGAAAGGTGTTTCAAAAGATGATATCGAATCCATACCATTAGAGTAAGTTAGCTGAAACCAGCACCAAACTCATTACCTTTTTCTAATATATTACCTAAATCAGAATTTTTTAATTTTCTATAAAGAAGAGTTTCATAAACAAATTTGAATAATAGATAATTACAAATCAGAAAGTAATCCTGAAAGAAAATCAGAAAATTCTTCATCGGAGAAAATAATTTTCTCAATTTTGTTTTCTCTTTGAGCAAGTTCTGCAGATTCTAAGTGATAGCAAGTAGTTTTTCCATTTAGTTTTCCAAAGTAGAATCCTGGACAAGAGCAATAACCACCTTCAGGATCAATCCAGTATTCTTCTCCTTTTCCTACAACTGTCCAAATTTTTCTTTGACTGGGCTCAAAAATGTGCAGTTTTACACGTTTTTCAGAAACTATTGCTTCAACTCTATCGGAGTCTTTGTTCACAAGGATTTAATCAGATATCTGTAGTATAACTTTGATGTTACAAACTAGGATAGTTCCATCAAAACCTGCGTTAATTCTAGAAGGTAAAAAAAAGTATCTGATAGTTACCGATATTCACATAGGATTTGAAAATAAACTAGCATTGAATGATATTTTCATTGGTAAAAATTCTACCATAAATGAAACAATTCAAGAACTGTTAGAAATTATAGATACGGTGAATCCAGATGCAGTAATTTTGTTGGGGGATATCAAATCAAGCATTAAAAGCATTTCAAGAAATGAGTGGGATGAAGTCCCAAAATTTTTTAAAAAAATTAGAGAAAAATGTGATGTAATTCTAGTTCCTGGAAATCATGATGCAAACATTCAGAAATTAGTTCCAGATAATATTTCTATGATTAGTTCAACAGGTATAGTAGAAGAAAATATTTTGTTAACACATGGTCATACAATGCCGTCAGAAAATTTTTCGCATGTTGATAAGATTATCATGGGTCACGTACATCCAGTATTCTTTCAAGAAGATTCTGTAATAAATGGACAAAGGGTTTGGGTATCAATCAAAACAGAAAAAGAAAAAATTTTTCCAAACAAATCAGGAGAATTGGAAATAATTATAATTCCTTCATTTAATAAATACTTTTATGCAACGCATAGAAAAAAATACAAAAAATCAATTTCGCCTATTATTAATAAAATCAAAACTGTATCTACAGCAAAAATAGTCACACTTGATGGGGCAATAATTGGAAATGAATCAATAATTGAACAGGTAATTTAATCAATCAAATTTATCATAAGGTTCAATTGGTTCTTTTGTAGTTTCATTATCTTTGAGCCACTCCAAAGTCTTTACAAAAGAATCTGCTAATTCAAGAGTTGTCAAAACAGGAATTCCTAATTCCAAAGATTTTCGCCTAATTTGATATTCATCCTCAAGCATTCCAACATATTTTTCCAGTGTAGTAGTACTTGGAATGTTTATGATGAAGTCAATCTTTCGTTCATATAGAAGATCAGAAATGTTCGGTTTTCTTTCAGGTTCTGAAATTTTATAAACTATTTCCACGTGGCCGGTTTTTTCTTCAAAGAATTCTGCAGTATGTTCAGTTGCTAAAATTTTGAACCCAAGGTGTTTAAGTTTTGCAATACTTGCAACTAGTTTTTGTTTATTTTGATCACCACCAACAGTTACAAGGGCAGTTCCTTTAACAGGTAGATTATAGCCAACAGATATCAAACCTTTTGCTAGTGCGTCATGAAAACTATTTCCAAAACAAGCAGCCTCACCAGTTGACTGCATCTCAACGCCTAATGCAATATCTGCGCCTTGTAGTTGCATAAAGGAGAACTGTGGAACTTTGATACCATAGTTGTGAATCTTTTGCCACTTGTTTTCAGGTATTTTAGGCAAGGGTTTATCCAAAATAGCCCTAGATGCAAGAGAAATCAGGTTCATTTTAACAAGTTTTGAGACAAATGGCATAGAACGCGACGCTCTAATATTTAGCTCAATCACATAGACATGGTCATCATGAACCAAGTATTGTAGGTTAAACGGACCTTTGACATTAAAAGTCAATGCAATCTTTTTTGTATATTCAGTGATGGTCTCAATGATTTTGTTACTTAGTCTCCATGGAGGTATACACATCATTGCATCTCCAGAATGAACACCAGCACTATCAATATGCTCAACTATTGCACCAATGATTACCTGTTTTCCATTACTTATTCCATCTACATCTACTTCAAGTGAGTTTAACATGAATTTTGAAATTACAACTGGGTGATCAGGGGAAACATCAGCAGCAGCTTTGACATATGTCTTTAGTTCTGTTTGAGACCAAATAACTTTCATAGCAGCACCAGAAAGAACGTATGATGGTCGTACAATTACTGGGAACTCTACTTCTTGTGCAAAGTTTTTGGCTTCATTAAAATTTGAGAATGCTTGCCAACGTGGTTGTGGTATGTGAAGTTTATCAAGTTCTGCACTAAACTTTGAACGATTTTCTGCCCTATCAACATCAAATGCACTTGTTCCCAAAATATTAACACCATGTTTAGCAAGACCGGGAGTGAGATTATTTGCAGTCTGTCCTCCGACACAAGTAATTATTCCTTTAGGATGTTCAAATTCAGTAATGTCTAAAATCCTTTCCTGGGTCAATTCCTCAAAGTATAATCGGTTGCAAATATCATAATCAGTTGATACTGTTTCGGGGTTACAATTTACCACAGAGATATTTTTTTCGCCGTTTTCTTGTAGACCCCAAACCATGTTGACAGTGCCCCAATCAAACTCCACACTACTTCCAATTCTATATGGCCCAGCTCCTAGTACAACAATTCCTTTTTCGTCAGAAGGAATCTCAATATCATGAGAATGTCCACCATATGTGAGATAGAGATAGTTTGTAACCGCAGGCCATTCTGCTGAAAGCGTGTCAATCTGCTTAACAGAGGGTAAAACGCCTAATTTCTTGCGTAAATCACGCACTTCATCAGGAGTTTTGTCTTTGGCACGAGCAATTTGCTTATCTGAAAAGCCCATTTTTTTTGCTTCCCAAAGAAGTGATTCTCCTAGTTCAGAATCTTTTAATTTTGATTCAATATTTACAATGTTTTTTATCTTTTCAATAAACCAAGGATCAATTGTGGAGAGTTTGTAAATTCTCTCAACTGAAAATCCCATCTTCAATGCAATTACTACATTATACAAAATGTGATCATCAAGAAAAGTAAGTTTATTTTCAATTTGTTCTTCGTTGTAGGTTTTACCATTGACACGATTGAGAACTAGACCATCGTTTCCAATATCCAACATTCGGATTGATTTTTGTAGTGATTCCTCAAAGGTTCTACCGATTGCCATTACTTCTCCTACTGATTTCATTGCAGGTCCAAGTTTTCGGTTTACAAGTTCAAACTTTTCAAAGTCCCATCGAGGATGTTTACATACAATATAGTCAAGTGATGGTTCAAAGCATGCAGTAGTACTTTGTGTGATTCTGTTTACTAGTTCTGATAAATTATATCCCAATCCAATTTTTGCAGACATATATGCCAGCGGATATCCTGTTGCTTTACTTGCAAGAGCAGAAGAACGTGAAAGTCTTGGATTTATTTCAATTGCAACATACTTATCTGAGTTTGGTTCAAGTGCGTATTGAATATTGCATTCGCCCACAATTCCAACATTTTTGGTTGCACGCAATGCTGCAGAACGTAGCATGTGATATTCATGATTATCAATTGTTTGTGATGGAGCAACTACAATATTATCACCAGTGTGAGCTTTCATAGAAAGAATATTTTCCATGTTACAAACAATGATATTGTTCCCATCATAATCCTGCATTACTTCATACTCGATTTGTTTCCAGTGTCCAACGTATTCTTCAATTAGAACTTGGCCAACAATACTTGCTCTAAAGCCTCGCTCAACAATCTCATGAAGTTCAATTTCATTATGGGCAATTCCCCCACCTCGTCCACCCAGAGTATATGCAACTCGAATTATTACAGGATATGATAATTCTTTAGCTGCTTTTTTAGCATCTTCAAAATTAGTCACAGTTTTGCTGTTCAAAATAGGAACTTGAGATTCCCTCATAGAATCCTTAAAGAGCTGCCTATCCTCAGTTTTCTGAATTCCTTTAATTGACGTTCCAAGTACATTAACACCATATTTTTGAAGGATGCCAGATTCTTCTAGCTTAACTCCACAATTAAGAGCAGTTTGTCCACCATATGCTAGCATAATTCCATCTGGTCTTTCTTTTTCGATAATTGATTCTACATACTCTGGGTTTACTGGAAGAAGATACACTTGATCCGCAAATCTAGTATCCGTTTGGATTGTTGCAATGTTTGGATTAATTAGTACACTTTTCAGTCCATCTTCTTGTATTGCTTTGAGGCATTGGCTTCCGGAGTAATCAAATTCACCAGCTTCTCCGATTTTAATAGCCCCACTTCCCAGTACAAGAATTTTCTTTAACGACTCATTCTTTGGCAATTATTCATTTCTCCATAAGATGTTTTAACTCTTCAAAGACAAACTTACAATCAAAAGGACCAGGTGCAGCTTCTGGATGAAACTGTACTGCAATACAATTTTGTTTTTTGTGTTTTATTCCTTCAACTGTTTTGTCGTCTGCATTTGTAAACCATAAATTAAATTCAGATTTCTCAAGGGATTCAGGAGTAATTCCATAACCATGATTCTGACTAGTAACATAAACTTGATTGTTTTCTAGATTCACGCAAGGTTTGTTTTGTCCTCGATGTCCATATTTTAGTTTGTATGTTTCAGTATTTCCTGCAATACCAATAATTTGTGCCCCCAAACAAATTCCTAATGTAGGAATATTATTTTCAATTAATTTTTTTGCAGTGTCTATGGTATCAGGACAATTCTGTGGATCACCAGGGCCACTAGTAAGTACAACACCTTTAGGATTGTACGATATTATCTTTTCATAGGTGACATTCCAAGGAAGTAGAATTACTTTGTAACCCATTTGACGAATATTTCTCAAAATTGCATTTTTTGCACCAGTATCAATTACGACAACTGATTTTTTATCATCACCATAAACTCGTTCTTGTTTTGTAGATACTATTTCCATGAATTGTTCAGAATTGTAATGAGGTGCAGATGAAAGTTGTTTTTTTATTTCTTCAACATCAATTTCAGAATCAGATACCACAAGGGCTGCCATCATAACACCGCCAGTCCGAAGTTTCTTTGTTAATTCACGAGTATCAATTCCAGAGATGCCAGGTATCTTTTCGTTGTGCATCCATTCATCAAGAGTCATTGAAAGATTCCAGTGACTAGCAGTCAAGGATAACTCGTGGACTACCAAACCCCTTACTTGGATTTTATCAGATTCAAAGAATTTTGAGATGCCATCATCATCTTTGATTGAAGGATCAGGAACCCCATAATTTCCAATTAGAGGATATGTCAGTGTAAGAATTTGGCCATTATATGACGGATCAGTTAGTGCTTCAGGATATCCAACCATTCCAGTGTTAAAGACAATTTCACCAAAAACAGTTGTAGAATAACCAAAACCTTGACCATCAATAACAGTACCATCATCAAAAACCAGCTTTCCAAACTTGTTTGCGTGGCTTGATTTCTTTGTAGTTATTGTTACCCTCGTTGAGTCCGAATTAATATTAATTTAAGTTTTGTGTGGAAAAGAAATTGAAAAGTATTGATCGCAGTAAAATGTGTAGTAATTAGAGAGCTTTGAACTCTTCGCTCCATTTGTGATAAGCACGAACCATTTCAGTGGAAACGCTGGGCTTTCTTCTTAACATTATTTCCTTGAAATCAGCGGGAGTGAGTTCTCTTGGTTGAACAGGTATTTCTCCCTCTACAGGTTCATGATAGTCTGGAGAACTGAATATTTCATGAACTGTTTTAATTTGTGCTGCTTGACAGATGTCTTTGATATCACTTGCACTGTATCCATCAAACAATTTTGCTAGTTCAGCAGGATTTACTTTGAAACTTTTTCTTAGAGGTTCAGTGTATTCCTTAAAGAGATGTTCTCTAGCTTCTAGTGATGGTAACGAAACATAAATTCTCTTTTGGAATCGTCTTAGGAAAGGCCAATCAAGGCTCCAGGGTTTGTTTGTTGCCCCGATTACATAAAGCATCAAATCTTTTCCTTTACCATTAACACCATCCATCTCAATTAGGAATTGGTTTTTGGTTCTTACTTCCCCACCGACTTCGCTGTTTCTAGAACCCAATAAAGAGTCAACTTCATCTACAAATAAAATAACTGGCTTACCTTCTTTTTCAGCATAATGTCTTGCCATAGAAAATAATTTTGAAACATTCTTTTCGGCCTCACCTAACCATTTGCTCATCATAGCTGATGCATCTACATTGATAAAATAACCATCCATCTCATTTGCAGTAGCAGCTGCAAGCATTGTTTTTCCGGTACCAGGAGGTCCATAAAGTAACATTCCTTTTGGCCATCCAAGAGGAAACAAATCAGGTCTTTTAGCAGGATATATGATTGATTCACGTAATGCATTTTTTGCATCTTCCAATCCAACTACTTGGGCCCATGTAACATTTGGTTTTTCCTTCATTACAAGTTCTTCAAAGTCATTTTCTGTTTCTTGTCTTTGTACAGATGCCTTTTGATCTTTTTCTGATGCTTTTGGATCAACTGCAGGCTCTACGCCACCAGCCTGTTGTAATACATTGATTCTATTATGATAAGAGTTACATCTTTCTTTGTAAATTTGGTTCAGTTTACTGTGAGGATAAAGTTGTAATAGTTTTACAAGAGCGTCAATAGCTTGTTGATAATGTGTAATTGCCATTCCACGTGCCCCCTGAGAGTCAAATTTGATGGCATCAGAGGCGTACTTACTAGCAGTATTTTCTAATTCTTGTGGGGCTAAACTCATCTTAAATTACCTACGCATATCTCCTTGAGAATTTTGTTGGTATTCGGCGGTGTTAACCTCTGTGCCAAAATTGGTTAAATTAATTGCACTTGTCTCATGTTCATTATAATCAGGTCCATCATGATATCTCTTTTTGAAATCAGATTTCTCAGAGATATGTACATGCATTTCTTTTACTTTGTTTATCGAGTCTTCAGCTGAAATTATAAGTTCAGAGATTTCATCATCTAAATTCTCAAGGGAGTTGGCAGTATCAGAGATAATTGATACAAAATGCTTTAGAATTGAGTGTATCTCTTTTTTGTCAGCATATTTGCATAGCATAAAATCAGCAATTCCAACAATTTTGTTTAAATCCTGAAGTTCTTCTAAAGTGAGTTTATTTATTTTATCATCATCAGAAGGTTTAACCTCGGATAGTTTTTTATCAAGTTTTGAAGAGAGTGTCCTTATACGTTCGATATCCTTTGAAAAGTTTCGTTTAGAATTCAGAATTGTCAAGTGTTGTATGCTTTAAAAAAATCAAGATTAGGATACTGCTTACTTATTTTAGAGTCCACGATCAACTTTACTTTATCAAGTAAAGATGAGGATTCTTCATTTGATTGGGTAAAGTCAAATCTTGCCTTTGTAAGTACGGCAGAATCCAGTACTATACTTCCTAAATGAACAGATAATTCAGATAGTTTTCGGCTACAATTTGGAATAATATCAAATAATTGTGCACTAACTGTTCTAATCAGTGGGATAGTTGTAGGAAGGACTTCAAGGATACTATTTACGTCAGAGATCCTTCCAGTTCTTTTTTTTATTTGAAAGAGAATTTCTAAAGAAAATGCCATAACTCGTTCTAGTTCAATTGCTTTAAGATGAGAATTATCAGTTTCATCAAAATCATCAACTAAAAATCTGTTTGATTTTTTTAGGTCATGTCTTTTTTTCTTAAGAATCTTAACAATATCATCTAACAGATTTATAGAATATTTCAATCTGGGAACAAGTGTAACTGAATGAGATATGTTTGCACATTCTAATGTGCAAACATCACATTTAACCGACATATTATTTTATTATTCTAGATTTTGTATTTGAGGGCATTGTAACAATTAATTTAGTAATCACGGTTACACCTACCTGCAGATACAATTTTGATTTTTTTTAAGTAATTGTTTAAAGGAATTTAGCTCTCAATTTTACCTAACAATAGATCAAGTAGAATCATGGTAAATGAGCATGCATTGACAGTTAGTTTAGAAGAATTTGGATTAAGCAAATATGAGGCACAGGCATATGTATCACTAATTGCTAAAGGAACAATCTCCGCAGGAGAATTAGCTTATTATTCGGAAATTCCACGAACAAAAATTTATCCAACTTTGTTGAAACTTGAAAATAAAAAACTGGCAATGATATCAAAGAGTAAACCAATAATGTGTACAGCAATCGCACCAGAAGATGCATTTGATGGAATTATTCATGAGCAAATCAACAAGGTAACTGCAATGAACACATTGGTTTCAAACTTGAAGAAAGCAAGTGAAGAAAGTAGAAAGTCAAGAGGATCTGAGGAAAAAAAATACTTTGAACTTAGTGCAAATAATGTATTGGCTCAACTCCAAACTATGATTGAAGGTTCAAAATCAACAATTAAAATAATGGCAGACCAATGGGGTTTTGGATTATTAGCTGAATGTAAAGAACAATTACTATCAGTTTTACGTCGAAATCTAGATGTCAAAGTACTTGTTCTGCCCACAGAAATTTGCTCCGAATCATATAGAACAATTCCGGAAGGGATTGAGATTAGAGCATCAGAAATTACTCAAAATTGCTTTATTTTTGATGAGACTGAATTGTTAATGATAAATAATAATAATGGAAAAGGAGCAATTTTTTCGTCAACTGAAATTCTTGGGAGTAATCAGGAAAAAGTATTTTCTAATATCTGGAAGAACGCAATAAAAACTAGAGCTCTTGCAGACATGACAAAAGCAGAAGCACAGGAAATTTACAAAATAATAAAAACAGTTAATGAAACTGGTTTGATGTATATTCTAAATTCTACAATTATATCAAAAAAACCTGAATTTGACATGTTCAAACTATTGGAAAAAAATGGAATTAATTTAAAGCCAAAATCCCTTGATGATATTATAGAGATAATGGATGCAATAATGCAGATAACATGCTCAGGACATGTGAATTTTGAAGCAAATACCAAAAACATTACAATCGAGTCAAAACTAAATAGTGGCCATTCGCTACTTTGGATTTCTATTTTGGACGGATGCCTTCAAAAACAAGGCTACAAAACCAGAACAATTTATCAAAATAATTCTAACAAAGGCGAAAAAGTCCACATTAAGATAAGTAAAAACTAATCAGCATAGGAAATGCTGTTGCATCAGCAACAATTGATCAACAACTAGACCTCAAAGATATAACAAAAAAAATGCTAATGCAAAAATACTATTTGATAGTTTAACTAGAAAATTAGTCTTAAGCTGTAGAGTTTTGTTTGAGAGCTTTATCTCTTTTACAAATAGCGCAATACTCTTCTTTTAAATATCTATTAATCGGTGTTAAACAATTATCACAATATTTCATAATTTTAGGAATTAGTCTTAGTATATTAACAATTCCAAGATTAAACATTTGATATGAACTGCCCACAATCGAGGAAGAATTTGATTACTTGATCAAAAAATTATGAAATCTGAATGAATTCCTCATTGGGTCTCTTTGACTGTTAATACTACAATAGTTCTTATCTTTTTGAGATTTCGAATTTTTGATACCACAATGTCTTTAATTTCTTCTTCGGACATTGCCTCTAATTTTACTATAATGTCATAACCTCCAAAAAGACCACTTACTTCTTTTACCGATTCTAGACTCTTTAGTTCAGCTAAAATGGATTTTTCTGCACCAACTTCACAACTTATCAAAACATATGAAATATTCATTTTTCAAAACACTATTTCCAAGAGGCTTCATCAACACATTTTGAAGAACAGAAATCACTTGACATATATGAAAACTCCCTACTACGGTAAAGGCATTCCTTGAATTTAATCATACAACTATACATGAGCGAAACATATACTTTGATCAAGAAATAATATTTTAGATAAATAAATCATTATATTTTGTATGATAGAATTCAATTCTAATCATACATCATCAAGTCTTTTTCTTCAAGCAGATTATGAAGACTATGCACTGAGCGATACACATCTGATTCTGTCTTGGCTCCAGTACAGACTAGTTTTCCTGATGAAAAAATCAGAATTACTGTTTTAGGATCAAGCATTCTATGAATGACCCCAGGGAATTGTTCAGGTTCATACATACTTCGAGGTAATGTTCGTGCAGCTTTTTCAAGATTAATCTTCCCTCTAAGGTTTATTGAGGATACGATGTTTTGAACGGTTACAACTGCATCTTTTTTGATTTTAATTCCTCCTTTTCTTAATTTTTTAACTACAATATTTACCGCCTTTACAGCAAGTTCCTCTGATTTTGAACCAGTACATACCATTTTACCTGTTCTAAAAATTAGAGTTGCAGTCTTTGGATTTTTCAGTCTAAATACTAATCCTGGAAATTGTTCAGGGTGATATTCAGTGTCTGGGAATTTTTTTGTAATTTCATTTAGATCTAATTCCTGGTCTACTGAAGCTGATGCTACAACATTTACAATATCAATTATGGGTTTAGTAACTGCCAACGAGAATTAAGTTAAAGAAAACCACATTTAAAGCGATTTAAAACAGATTCATAGAGGGATTTTATAGTCATATGTGAGAAATATCATCACAAATATCATGATCAGTGTATGGAAAAGACAGGAATGTTTGACTGTGATTGCAAGTCTTTTAAAAAAATAGATTTTCTGGAATTATTTTCATTTAAATTACAAAAAAATTCATTTCTGTTATGGAAATAATTGAAATTTTACGTCAAGTCTCACAACAAGTTTATGATAATGTAAAAGACCTAGCTGGAACAGAAGATGCTGCAGGTGATTTTGGCAGAGGTGCTGGGGGAGATATTTCACGAAACATTGACATCGTAGCTGAAAAAATAGTTCTAGATTATCTAAAACAAATTAATTTCAATTGTATTGTTTTAGGTGAAGAATGTGGACGTGTCGAAATTAATGATAATCCAAAAGGATATGTCATCATGGATGCAATAGATGGAACAGCTAATGCAGTTAGTGGCATTCCATTCTTTTGCTGTTCCTTAGCATTTGCCACAGGTGAGAAACTAAGTTCTATTACAGATGCAGTAGTTACTAATCTATCAAATGGAGAACAGTATTGGGCATCAAAAGGAAAAGGTGCATTTTTGAATGAGACTAAAATTCATGTACAAAATAAAGAAACAGCATACAAAATTGTGGGGGTAAACACATCAGGTGCATCTCCAGAACTTTTGAAAAAATTACAAACAATATTTGAACACCACGGCCCTACAAGACATTTTGGAGCAAATGCACTTGAGATGGCATATCTTTCCAAAGGTTCGATGGATGTTTTCATTGATTTACGAGATAAAATCAGAGTTCAAGATATGGCAGCAGGATATCTGCTAATCAAAGAAGCGGGCGGTTTAATTGTGGATGCAAACTCACAATCATTAGATACAGAATTTGGAATAATGACTAGATTGTCGTTTGTTGGTGCAGCAAATCAAGCAACTCTAGATCAAATAATGTCTGAAATAAACAAATAGTGATAAAAATGAAAGCATTAATTATTGCAGCAGGTAAAGGGACAAGACTTAGACCTATCGGAGATACTAAACCATTGGTAACACTTCTTGGTTTGGGTCTTATAGAGCGAGTGATACTTACTGCAAAAAAATCAGGAATCAAAGAATTTTGTATTGTCACAGGATACAATGGTGAAAAGATTAGAGAACAACTCTCTGATGGAAAAAAATATGGTGTAAAGATACAGTATGTTCAAAATGACTCGTGGACTCGAGGCAATGCAATTTCAATTCTAAAGGCTAGAGATCATTTCAAGGAATCATTTGTACTATTAATGGCTGATCACAACTATGACCACAGGATATTGAATGAACTATCAAAAATAAAGATTGGAAAAGATGAATGCATCCTATGTGTTGATAGAAATCCAGGAGATCATCTAAATATAGATGATGCTACAAAGGTTCGAACTGTAGATCATAGAATAGATTTAATTGGAAAGGATCTAAGTGATTACAACTGTATAGATACTGGGATATTCATATGTAATCCTGTAATTTTTGATGTATTAGAACAAAGTATCTCCGAAGGAGATGAGGGTCTTTCTGGCGGAATAAAAATTCTAGCACAACGACACAAGATGAGATACATGCCACTTGGAGATAATTTCTGGATTGATGTTGATGATAAAACAGACAGAAGAAATGCTGAAATGCTCATTTGCAACAAACTCAAAAAAGATACCGATGGGCCAGTATCAAGAATACTTAACAGGCCAATATCGTTGAGAATCTCAAAGTTATTGCTAAAGACAGGAATTACGCCGAACCAGATCTCAGTTCTGAGTACAGTTATTGGTTTAGTTGGTGCTTCTTTTTTCTTTAGCGGAGAATATTTTTATCTAATTTTAGGAGGAATACTAATTCATATCCATTCCATAGTGGATGGATGTGATGGGGAAGTAGCACGTCTTAAACTAAGACAGACAAAGTATGGAGGTTGGCTTGATGCAGTTTTAGATAGATATGTAGATGCTGCCATTATTTTTGGACTAGCCTATGGTTACTGGAATATGACGGGAGATATGACAATATGGATAATTGGATTTTCTGCACTAATTGGAACCTTCCTTAATAGTTACACTAGTGACAAATATGATTCAATTTTTAAAAATGGAGATATGGCAAAAAAATCAAAGTTTAGAATGGGTAGGGATGTGAGGTTACTGCTTATAGTTATTGGTGCTTTAACTAATCAAATTCCAATAATGTTAATAATCCTAGCAGTAATAACAAACTTTGAAGCTATACGAAGACTGATAACGTTTAGGAGCAAACTTGGTGAGGACATGCAAACCATGAATACAGAATTTGTCAATTAATGATTTTAGATTTTGTATCTTTGCTAGATTATCTAAACCCATTTGTGGTGTTGAAGTTTTAGTTTGACGCCCACAACTAAAGAATTAAGAAAGAAATTTTTGTAAAAACTAAAATCAGACAAAAATAGGCACAATAGTCGTGATTGAAGAAAAACTTGAATCCTTAGGAATTAAGCTTCCAAATCCTCCTACACCAGCAGGATCATATGTTCCTGCAGTAATGACAGGGAATTTGCTTTACATTTCTGGACAGATTCCCATGGAAGATGGTAAAGTAATCTTTACTGGGAAAGTTTCGGATAATAACTTGGAAATTGCTCAAAAATCTGCAAGAGTATGTGCAATTAACATTTTAGCACAAATAAAAAGAAAAGTGGGAGATTTGGACAAAGTTTCCAAAATAGTGAGATTGTCAGGATTTGTAAATTCTGTTTCAGAATTTTCACAACAACCCAAAGTAATCAATTCAGCTTCAGATTTGTTTTTTGAGATATTTGGTGAGAAAGGAAAACACACTAGAATTGCGGTTGGAGTAGCTAGTTTACCTTTAGATTCAATGACAGAAATTGATGCAATTGTTGAAATTTCAGAATAGTGAGAATAAACCTAAATGATTTAAAAAATACAGCATCTCATGAACAATTTAAATGAAATAGAATCAGAAAAATACATTTCACTTGAAACGTATAGAAAAAATAATCAACCAGTTAGAACTCCTGTTTGGTTTGTAATCAAAAATGATTTGATTTATGTTGTTACCAGGGATCAAACAGGAAAAGTGAAACGTCTTAGAAATAATCAACAGGTAAAAATTTCAACATGCACTGTCAGAGGAAAAGTTACAGGTCAATGGATGTCTGGCACCGCTGAAATCTTAACAGAAGAAGAAACCCAAGACGCAGTAAAATGGAGAGATAAAAAGTATGGATTTATGGCTAAAATTGCCAAGTTTCTCAGCAAAAGCAAAGGAGATCTTTTGGCGTTTTCAATTAAAATTGATTAAATAATCAAAATTGTTAATTTATTAAAAATTCAAAGAAAAGTAAATGGGCAAATAACCCATTTATTTTTCCTTACAAATCGTATTGAATATGTTTAGTATTCGTAGATTTACAAACAGGGCATGGAGTTGGCAATTTCATTATACCCCCGATTCTATCAGTATAGACATTCGAACATTCTGTGATGAATAACGGGGAATGACGAGAATTGTAAGCACAAACCCTTTTCTCTGAATAAATCATTCGTTTGTGATTACTTCGTATCTAAAGAGTAGACTCTCGTCAAATTTAACATACAAAAATTAGATTTAAGATTAGATTTGAATATACGGTATGCCTTGCTGGGGAACGTTCCTTCCCCCCCAAACCCCATTCCCTTAAAGATGGTATGAAATGTGACATTAAATGTGCGTGGTGTGACCGTTTTGTATGCAATATAGAATGAAGTATGTGTTGTTCGTTGCTGGTGTGATAGCTGTAATATCGATTTTAGTTTGGATTAGTGAAAATGTATAGTTGGTAGGAATAAAAAAGAGGAAGAATTAATCCTCAAATTTTGCGAGTTCGTTCTTTAGTTGCTTGATTTGATATTCTACTACTCTTCTATGGACACTGTTTATGAAATTCATCTTTATGTTTTCTTAGAAAGACGTGAAAAGGAGGCTAGAGAAGAAAAGTTGATCCTTTACTAAGTTCAAACTTCTCAAGGAAACGAGATTAAGTAATTTTTTGTAACTGTAACTCTCGCTTTAGTTTATAGGCAGTCAATCCTGCAAATCCAAAAATTATTCCTAGTCCCACATAAGCCAAAATCTAACTATACTCAATCAATACTGCTGATACACCGACTCCAACAACACCTGGAAGTAAAGATAATACATACAACCACCAACCGCAGCAACCAAGTGGCACTAGGGAGAAAAACGAAAAAAAGGATGTAGTTGCAACACTTCCTGAATTTACTCCAAATGCTTTTTTCTTTACTTTAAGTTTACATCCTAATAATTTGCTTTTTGAAGACAAGAAAACTTGCAAGCCTATTCCAATTCCCATTTCAAATATAACTATAGAATTTATTTGGAATGCAGCACTAATTGCCGCAAGCGGTTCTAATGCAGGTGTTGTAATTACAACCACTGATAGATACACAACTATTGTCATTATTCCAACAATGATTGTTTTTTGAATTGGTCTCATCTATTCATCACCGTAAACTAGAGTTTCTGGATGAAATGCTATCCATTCAAACCAAAATCCAGGCTTTGTAGGATTTCTTACTGGGCCTCTCGGACTTCCACCAGAGATGCAAATTCCAATTGCATTAGCAGAAACGATTCCAGGGATATTATTAATTATTGGAGTTTTAACTAAAATTTCATCCTCGTTATTATCTATAGTAATGTTAGGAGCTATATTTTATGTAAAAGGCGCTACAAATCTTACAGGAGAAAAAGGATTTGAGCTGGACTTGATACTTCTTGCTGCAAGTTTAGTAATTATTGTTGCAGGAACTGGAAGAATATCAATCTCACATGTTGCAAAAAGAATCCCTAGATTCCCACAGTGATTACTTTATTTTTTTATTTAATTCTGTAATGAATTTTTTTATTTTTAGTTTTGGAATTACAGCACCACATGCCTTATCATGTCCACCACCAGAACCACCAAGATCAGTTGCTAAAATATTAACAATTTTTCCCAAGTGAACTTTACAATTCTTAGAGCCTCTAACTGAAACAGCATAGATACCATAATCAGTCCTTTCTTTGTATGCAACACCAACATTTTTTCCTGATAAACCCATCACAAAATTAACAGCACCGCTTGCTCCTGCATCGAGAATTTCCATATAGCCAAGATTTTTCATGGTTTTCATTCCTTGTTTTACTTTGGCAATCATTTGGGATAGTTTTTCGACTTGGATTTGGGCAAACTCAAAAGTATTTGGGATGTCATGTGGGAATTTAGAGTCCGCTAACTCTTCGACTAAATACAGTAGATAATCCGGTTCTTTTTGATGTCCAACAATGTTGTAGGTTAGAACTGTAGCGTTGATTAGTGCAAATTGTCTATCATAGATTTGGAGTAATTTGGAGCCAATTGGCCTATCTTCCATATAATCAGTAATAGCTGCACATGTTGCAACAAATGAAGCATGGTCATTTAGTTTGGATTTGAACGCGGTATAAACCTGAACAGCAGTACATTCATTTGTATCATGAATAACTTTGACTTTGATTTTCTCTAAAGATTTTACAACAGTAGGATCAATATCATGATGATCAATGTAAGTAACTGCAATTTTATTTTTTCTAAGAGTTGTCATAATGTCTACAAATTCATCTTGTGTCTTTTTACTTAGTCCCAAATCACAAATGTACAAAGATTTTAGTTTTTTATCTAAAACCACTTGTTGCATAGCTTCCATTTGGCCAGGATAGTCCACAAGAATTGTATCCCCACCAAATGCTTGTCGGATTAATGCAGCTGAGCTGATTCCATCAGTATCTTCCTTGTGAGAAATACAAACAACTTTTGTTCGTTGTTTCTTAACAGTTTTTTTGGTTGTTGTTTTTTTAGAGGGAGCCATTTTTACATTTTTTTACTCGTAGATTTCTTGGATTTAGATACTGGCAATATGATTTGAAAATTAGTCCCTCATTTAAATGAAGAATTAAAAACTAAGATTTTCTAAAAGACTTTTTGATACTTTGGTTAATCAAAGAACTAGAATCAACATAGACATCATAGAATGATAATCCTTCCATCTGTGTTAGATAATCTATTTCTTGAATTTTTGTTAATTCTTCTGGCGATGCATTTAGCACCAAGTCATCTAATTTTTGCAAGTGTTTACGCTCTTTCGGTGTCAATTAATTTTTAATTAGAAATTTTCATTTATGACCAAAAGTTGGTATATTAGACTAATTACTAAACTTCATAGACATAATTTTGGCGAAAATATAATAGAAGATTTTCGGTATGCTCAATATGGAGACTAAAAACATTGGTTTGCGTGGAATTGAGATTGCAGACACCAGAATCTCAAATATTGAAGGAGAAAAAGGCAAGCTCATTTATCGAGGATATGACATTTTAGATCTTGCAAAATACTCAAACTTTGAAGAAACAGCATACTTGTTGATTCATGATGGTCTGCCAAACAAACATCAACTAAATGAATTTAATGCAAAATTGATTGATGCAAGACACATTCCAAAGCAAATGCAGAAGAATATTGGAAATTGGAGAAAGGATGCAGATCCTATGGATATGCTTCAGGCATTTGTTGCGGCACTTGCAGGTTATTATGATGAAGAATTTGCAACTAAAGAGGCTAGTTATGATAGAGCCATAAACCTTATTGCAAAAGTTCCCACGATCATTGCAAGTTGGCAGAGAATTAGAAATGGATTAAAAATTGTAGATCCGGATCCTTCTCTAAATCATGCTGCAAATTTTCTATACATGATGTCTGGCGAAAAACCAGATCCTGAAGTCGAGAAAGTTTTTGATGTGTGTTTGATTCTTCATGCTGACCACACTTTCAATGCATCAACATTTACAGCAAGACAAGTTGCATCAACTAGAGCACACATGTTTTCAGCATCAAGTGCTGCAATTGGAGCATTAAGTGGTGAATTACATGGAGGTGCAAATACAGAAGTTATGAAAATGTTGTTAGAGATAGGTGAAATAGAAAAAGTTCAGCCATGGATTAAAGAAAAAATGAGTAAAGGTGAGAGAATTATGGGAATGGGACATGCAGTTTATAAAACATATGATCCACGAGCACAAGTTCTGAAAGAATTATCAAGAAAACTAGCAGAACAAACAAAAGAACCATGGTTCGATTTGACAGAGAAAATTGAAACTACAACCATTTCTGAGATGAAATTGAAGAAAGGTAGAGACATTTATCCTAATGTAGATTTGTATAGTGCATCAATCTACTACATGTTAAAAATTCCAGTAGATCTCAACACACCAATCTTTGCAATTTCAAGAGTTGTAGGATGGGCAGCTCATATCATTGAAGAAAAGTTTGCAGAAGCGGCACCAAAACCAACACTGTATAGACCAAAAGCGGCCTATATTGGAAAGTATTGTGGTCCAGAAGGATGTGAATACAAAACACTAGACTTGAGAAAATAATTTTTAATTTCTTGTACTAAGCCACTCTTTTGCTTTAGAGTTTACGTCATGTTTGTACAACACTTCAAAAACCATATCATAAAATGTAATACCTTTTTTCTGTGCCTGATCATCAAGCCATCTTATGCCGTCTTTTAATTCTGGATCATATTCAGAGAATTCTACCAGTTCGTCTACCATCTTTGAGAAGAATGTGTGCGACTCAAGCATGAATGCACCTTTCAATCTATGATCATAAGGGGCGTATTCAAAATATATAGACAAAAGACCCCTTTTTGGTTGACAATTGTGCCATGTTTTCTATTCAGATGGGAATGCAAAAAAGATTTCATGGGTTATACAAACTAGAGATTCAACAGTTGAGCAAAATAGAGATCATGCAGAAATCTATAAAGATAAAGTGACAAATTTGCAATCAAAGTATATTGCACTACATGTTGGTTTGTTTTGGGGAGTGGGAGCTTTTATTATAAAAAATGAAAATAGTGTCAAAATAAAATTAGATGAAAAAATAATGTATGATCATTTTACATCTAATTTAAAAATTGAAGATAAATTTATAGAAAAACGAATACAATTCATCAAGCAATTAATAGAGCAAAGGAAATTAAAAATAGAATTTCAAATGATTGATACAGATAAAAATTTAGCCAGAAAAAGTATCAATGCAAAAGAGCTTAAGACCAAAAACGAGTAGTTACCTGGTGACAGCTCATTTGCGGTGTTAATTATGCTACGTATCAGATTCATAAAAGAAAGAATTGTTCAAAATCATTGACAATAGATAATGTTCGATTACAGCGATCATGTAAAATTTTCAAATAATTTTTAAAATTTTGGTAAATATTTGAAAAATATTAAAAAATATGGATTTTAGAATGAAATCAATACAAAAAAACAAGAAATAAGATGACAGAAATCCAAATGCTTGTAAAATTGAGATTATGAACGTAATAATGACGATTAGATTTATTTAGCATATAGTAAGTCATGGATCAATTATGGTAAGTATAGACAAAGCTGCAATTGTACTTACATTGGCAATTGTAGCTATAGCCTTAGGAGTTGCAGCATCAGGGGCGGCAACCCAAAACGCCAGTCCGGTTATCACAACTCCTACAATGGTTCCAACTGCAGGACCAACTATGGAAGATGGAGCAGCTGAAGCACTAGCTGAAGCTGAAGCACTAGCAGAAACACTAGCTGAAGCTGAAGCACTAGCAGAAACACTAGCTGAAGCTGAAGCACTAGCAGAAACACTAGCTGAAGCTGAAGCACTAGCAGAAACACTAGCAGAAGCTGAAGCACTAGCAGAAACACTAGCTGAAGCTGAAGCACTAGCAGAAACACTAGCTGAAGCTGAAGCACTAGCAGAAACACTAGCTGAAGCTGAAGCACTAGCAGAAACACTAGCTGAAGCTGAAGCACTAGCAGAAACACTAGCTGAAGCTGAAGCACTAGCAGAAACACTAGCTGAAGCTGAAGCACTAGCAGAAACACTAGCTGAAGCTGAAGCACTAGCAGAAACACTAGC
>JACATG010000010.1 GCA_013390905.1 Marine Group I thaumarchaeote
ACAACATGCAGCAGAGGCAGAAGGTATTGCTCAAGCAAATATTGCTGAAGCCAATGGTGAAGCAAAAGCAATATCAATTATCAATAGTGCACTAGCAAACAATCCACAATATCTAGAGTGGCTTAAAACACAACAATGGGATGGAAGATTACCATTGGTAGTTGGTGAAGGCGGAACACCATTTATCTCAATACCAACTGGATAACTTTGTTAAATTTTTAAATTAATTTTCAAAGTTAAATTTTTAAATTAATTTTCAAAGTTAAATTTTTAAATTAATTTTCAAAGTTAAATTTTTAAATTAATTTTCAAAGTTAAATTTTTAAATTAATTTTCAAAGTTAAATTTTTAAATTAATTTTTTTTACTAGGATCTGATTTGTCTCTTATTGTATCATACATTGAAAGGAACTTATCAGGTTCATGTTGTCTGTAACGTTTTTGCAGGCGTAAAATATCTTTTTCTGAAATTTCTTCCCCTTTGATAGCATAATATTCTTTTATTATTTGAAATTGAGTTTTTTTAATATTGAATTCTCGTAGAGTGCCATTAACTGTTCTATTACACAAAAAATCATTAATCGCAAAACGATATATCAAATAACCTACAATTCCCACAATGGCAACTAATACTATGGGAATGATGAGTGCAGCTATCAAGTTTGGAAAAAATAACATAGTATTCTAATAATTTGCTTAGTATTTCATTGTATATATTTTGAAGAACATGTGGCTAGAATAATAATTGGTATGTTTTTACCCATACAAAATTAGACTCAGCTAATTAGTTTCCTCTAACTGAGTAATTTTAATAAGTTAGTCAGCGAGAATTACTTTTTTCTTTACTGATTTGTTCATCAGTGGTTCTATCATTATCAGTGTTTGTTAGAGCCCATTTTACAATATCATCTGTCTCGTTTTTTGCTTGTGCTAACTTTCTTATTTTTTTAAATCTCTGATTAAACGCTTTTCTTATTTTTTTAAATTCTTCCTGACTGATGAAGGATTCTGCTACTCGTTGTTTCCAATAATACTCCATGTCTTTTTCTAAATTATCCTCACCAAGTAAATTGTCATACATCATGACAAATTTATCATCAGAAGTATCAGGATATTTTATGAGAAATTGAACGAATTCAAAAGATGTCCATTCGCTGTTTGAATCATCTTTTATTTTCTTTTTTCTTCCAAACAAACCCATATCACAAACTCTGGAATCTCATTTAGTTAAGTATTCTCTACAGCAATTAGACACAAATTCCACAATTACCTAATACCCTATTGAAATTAAATGGTATGAGGAAGATTAACTCACTCATACCTAAACACACAAACTGTTCGATACCATGATCAATTACAACTCAAACCCAAACTAATCAAGTCTAGTCGTTGAAATGAACATATCCTTGATACGCTGTATGTCCAAGAATTATTTTTCGCATATCAATATGAATTTGTTTAGAACAAAAGTTTGGAGTTTAGAAGAAATGGATGATGATGTGGATGCAGGATTTTGTCCGGATGTGAGAAATTCACCAGGGGAAAGATATGCTGTATCATCAGTTGGCATGCAAGTTTCTGATGATGTATTAGTTCCGCAAGTAATTGCAGAGAGTAGCATCCCTGATTCCATAATTTTAATTCAATAGCTCTTTATGCAACTCCTTTTCCAAACTTTTTAGAAAAATCATTTTTAAAATTCTCTAAATTAATCTTGGTCTCTTGTGTCTTTTCAGATGGATTACATTTCTGACAAAGCTCACCCTTGAGAATCCATGATAATTGTGGTGACACGACAAATCTTGTAGTGAGCGTATTGTTGAACAGTAAAACGCGAAAAGGTTCACCATCTTTGTATGTGAATGTATTTTTTTACCCATACAAAATTAGACTCAGCTAATTAGTTTGCTCTAATTTTCAAACCGTTTAAATGAATAATTTACAGTATGACGAATATGAAACAAGATTCATGTAGAACATGTGGAGCAGGATTAGAAGTAATGAAAAAATGTAACGTTTGTTCTCAAGCAAATCAATTCTTCTGTCACAACTGTGGATATGAGGGTGAAGAACAAATTCATTTTCAATGTATGTTGATAAGCTGTAATCATGCCTTACTAGGCGCATAGATAATTATTCTAAATTCATATAAAATTTGAAAATTTTATAACTAGTTTTTTAGAAATCATTCTATGACTGAGAAAACTGATATTTCTGAACAAGATCTATTTGTGACAGAATTTCCAAAAAAGGGCTATAACATTGTAGATTATCTCCAGGGAAGAGTACATTTTGCATTACTTGATGAAATGAAGCTGATGACAAAGTCTGGAATGACACAATCACAAATCAAAAAAACAATCCTATCTAATGTGACTGAGATCATAGATAACTTTGAACCCAAAAAAGAATCAAAAAGTCTTTGATTTCATCATTGCTGATTCTGTCATGATGATTTTGTGGCATTTGCAATAACAGTTCGTATGGGGCATATCATGATCATTTCTATACTTGCATTCTTTTGTGTGATCTATCATTGACAATTTTTAGAAACCAATATTGTGTTATGTTAAAGTTGGATCACTGCTTAATATGTTAAGTATGTGTTCAACAATTTGTTTTTCACCTCCGCCATGAATCTCTGTTCGTATTTGATTAGTACCCAAGCTAACAAAGATTAGATTGTCTTCTCCCACGGGAAAAGTCATTCTTGTTATCTTTTCAAATGCTGCTATAGCATACAATCCCCTTCCAATTTTTGGAACTAATTCATTTCTTCCTTTCCAAGAAATTGCAGCTCTTTTGAGTGCTTCTGCAGTCTCTTTTTGAGACAGATAGTTTGTAACCCCAGGACGATGGTGTGTGGCAAGTATCTTTCCTTCATTATTACAAATTATACTGTGTCTGATGTTAGGATCCGAGTCCATTATTCTCTTTAAGAGTTTCATAAAATCCATAATATTTTCTATGATCAGATATTACTTAAGAGATTCTTAGATTACTATCTGTAAAAAACATTAAGAATTATTTTTGATTTTTATTATTTCCAAATTTTAACTGCTTTGTGAATTTGCAGTTTTTTCGTAAAAAAATTCTTGTTTTTCCAATTTTTTTTCAGAAATAATCCTACATTTTCTCATAGGAACCAAACTAGAAATTTGCTCATATGTACTCAAATCTATCATGTCTTTAGCATAAGCAATCTGCAGAAGAGGTGGCCTTTCTTCAATCATTGGTTTTACTTGTTCATATCCACTACTTTGTTTCATTCCCGTTCTGAATAATCCAATTTGCTTGTCACTCTTTGATATCTGTGGATCTTGGTAACAACAAATTGCATACTCGTCATCCTTTTTTTCAATAATTGTCAATCTTGTGAATTTTTCACTCCAACTCTCTATTTCTTTAGCAATAGTGATGGCCTCTTCTTTATCCTCAAATACTGTTGTAACTACAAACCTCTCTTTTTCATATGCCCATAAAATTCCAAAGTCTCCATGCCAATTAATTTCAAAGGACATACATTTCATCAAGTAATTATCAAATTAATGCTTTCGAATTTTGAGATTATTAGTAATAATATAGAGATTTATTGTTTAGATTTTGTTACAGAGCTTTGTTACTGATGATTTCTACGTAACTCATTAAATATCTCAAGTCTAGTGAGAGTCGTTGAGTACAGCAAAATTATTAACATATGAAGAAATGTCTACATCAGACCATTTTGAGAAATTACATTCAGAACTCGCATCTGTTCTAAATCTTGAAAAGTTAGAGGCACAACTTTATCTTCATTTGTTAAGAACAGGCCCAATTACTGCAAGTGCTTTAGCAAAAGAATTGGACATTGATAGGGCTAGATCTTATAGAATAATTGATAAGATGATTCGTGGTAACATAATTTCAACTACATTTTCGAGTCCTAAACTTTGCATACCTATTAAACCTGAAGAAGCACTAAAACTAGCTTTAAAGAAGAAGTAAGAAGAGATTGAGATAATAAAAAAATCCGGTAAAAACGTAATTTGTAATATTAATAATATTTTTACATCACATCATATTAGCCCTTTACCAACTTTTCGTGTTGTTCAAGGTAGATCTAATGTATATTTTGATATTGAACAGTTAATTGAAAATTCCTCCAATGTTGTTTATATTGCAACAACGCTGAAGGATGTTTCACAAATGTATCATACAAGCATACCTGAAAAAATTACAATGTGTGAAAACAGAGGTGTGGAAGTTCGGTTAATTGTGGAAATGGATGATCCGTCTCTGGTTTCATTTGTAACTAGGTTTAATGCAACTGCAACTAGGGTTGGAAAACTTCCATTTAAGGGAAGAATGGTAGTTGAAAAAGGAAAACAAACTATTTTGTCTGATGCTTTGCCAGACCAGTCAAATTCTCCATCACACTTTTCTTTAGTTACAAATTCATATAAAATTGTATGTAACATCTTTACTTTATGTTCTTTGATTTGGAAAAATTCAAAGAATCTAGATACTATCGATGTCAAAAACTATACAGGGAAAAAACGATAATTAATAGATAAATTTTCTTAACACCTCTTAATGGAAAATCAACTAAATGTTTTAATTTTCATTGGTAATTTTTTGCAAAATACAATTACAATGCTCTCTTGATCCACAAAAGAGACAATTACAATCACAGTAAATTAATGCCTGTTGACATGATACACATTTTATATATTCTGCAAAATCTTCCCTCAAATAATCTCGTCTCTCATGAGTAATAATGCTGAACAAAATTGATGAGTGCTATGATAGAAATTCTAAAAATTAGTTTTATTTTTTTATCTTAATTAAACAAATGTATACAGAATCACTGTAATTTCTTTTATAGCTTGAGCCTGATATGATGTTGACGGCTTCGTTTAGTAGTCTAGGCATGCTATAAACGACTACTATTCCAAGACGTCAATTAATTTAATTTTTTTAACAATGCCTCTGCGGGTGATTTTTCTTTGTTTAATTCCCAATGCCAACTGTGATGTTTCTTCCAATGTTTATCCAATTCTTCTGTCGTTGGTGCTTTTCCGAGTGGCGATCCACATAATTTACATTGCTTCATTTTTTGAATCCTTTGATTTTTTCCTCTTTTGTTTAATTATGGGATGACATTGTACTGGTAAATTTTCATCACTATCCATCCATTTGAGTTTAAAATTGTGTAAAATTAAGAGTTTTGTTATTTTTTCTTTTTATTAAACGAAGCGTACTTCTCTCTTTTTCTTTTCATTTCTAAACCTCTAATTTGGTATGTCTTTCCAGTTTCACAAAGTTTCATTTCTCCAGTAATTTCATCATGGATAGATTCTAGTAAGTTATTGGATAACAGCTCACCTACAATGTCCCATGCTCTGCTTTCTGAAATTTCAAATTTATATGAGATTGTTGAAACTTTGGTAAAATAACCATTTTGTGAATTTCTTAAAATAAATTGTTCAATTTTTTGTTCCCTAGTCAAAGAAGGCTCTCTTCTTTTGAATCTTCTAAATGATTTTCTCTCTGACAACATTTTTTTTAATATTTTCTAGTATTTTAGCTAAATCATTTGGAATGCATTGTATCAGGATCGTCATTTCCAGGCAAATATTTATCCCCAAGTTTATTTTTCATTTTTTCATCAAATTCTTCTTGAAGTCTTGTAAGATAGATTTCAGCTTCTGTCTCATCATCTGGAATTCCTGTATCTATATTATAATTGAAACCAGTTGCCAAATGATAAAATTCCTCAAAGAATTCTTTACAATCAATTACATCTGTTTTAGCATCTATTGATATTACCAGACAATTATTGTCTATTCTAAAGTTGAGACAAAATTCCTCCTCAATCATAGTATCTACTATAACTGCCATCAGATATGCCACATATTGCTCCTCTAACTTACGTTTTCCCTTATTTACAATCCATAATTCATTACCATCTGACAAATGATCAAAAGTTCTGACTGCCATATCTCGAATATCTGAATCGGGATATGCTAATTTGGAATTCCACGATTTTTCATCATAATTTCCTGGTTCAACGTATAATGCATCAAATGTTAAATTTTCATTTAGTTGTTCAAATTCCCATATCTGTTTGTTAGTCCACATGGGTGAAAAATCTGCGATTAATTTTTTTGATATCTGATCCATCGAATATTTCTAATTTGTCTATTGTTTAACTTTATCTTGAACTAATTATTAATTCCTGATTTGAGAAACTCTAACGTACATTCAGTAAGTTCTTTACTGGAGTGTTTTTTGATTTTGTGTTTACAATTAGGACAAACACCTGGTTGCACTTCTGCAAATTCTTCACTTACTTGTTTCATGCAACATTCCATTAATTCTGCTGTAGAATGTGATTCCATTGCAAGCTTACATGTGGGACATTCTATCATATTCCAAGTCTTATTATCTAAATTTCTTACTTATAATATATATTTCATTTTTCAAAAATTCTACTAGGAATATATCAAAAAAATTTCAAAATAAATTACAATGTGTTTGTGATAATAATGTACTTTTTGAAGTCATTAATGAGATAGAATGTGATTTTGGGGTTCATACTGTAATTCAGTGTACTAATTGTCAGGAACTTTTTTCAGTTGATAAAAAGTGCTCTGCGTTTAAAAATATTTTTGAACTCTTAAAAATTAATACTAAATTATATTCTAAAAAAGAAAAATTTGATTATTTATCAAATTCTCATCCGTTTTAAATTATTTACTCAGATTATGATTATCCAAATAGTATGGTGAACCCTACAGCCAAAGCTATTATTGAAATCCCCATTGTAACATAAAATCTAATATTCATAATTACTGCTAAAATTCTCTAAAATTAATAATTAGCTAAAACATTTCCTTCTAAACTAATAATTTTTACGCATAAAATGTGGACTAGTCACATACTTTTTGATGCAAAGATTCATAATTTCTCTTAATTTTGTCCCTGAATTCCCATCAAGCTAAGAGTTGAGCGTACATGCTCACGTTTTCGGATGCTCCAAATAATAATTTCTCTAATTTTGTCTCTTTTTTGATTCTCTACCTTTACAATTATATCATATGCACCATATACTCCATGAACTTCTTTAACTGAATCAATATGCTTTAGGTCTTCGATTACCGCCTCATCAAAACCAAGATCACAATTAAGTAAAACATAAGCAATTTCCATGAAACTAATACGTCAAAAAAATATTTAAGTAAACTCTAAAAAATATTCAAAATTATTTCATTTTTAATTAAAAAACAAACATCTTTTTAGATTCAAAAATTTTCATTCAAATATTACAAATACACTTTAACTTGCAATGAAAGTGAGAGTTGTTTGTAAGTATTGCCAGTCTGAAAAGAACGCAACTGTAATTTCTAGCGAGAGACACAGCGACGATTCTGGACAAGGGGGAACCGATGTTTGGATTGATTACAAGGTTAGAATGCTACCACACCAATTTGGCAGAAAGTCTTGTACTGGCTCTGGAAAAACACAATATTTTACGGAGGAATGATGAAATTTTTTTCTAAAGGAGTATTGAATTAATTTGATTAGGATCTTTGACGGCTCGTAGTTTATTGGAAAGATTTTATCATATCAATAATTTCCCCTAGCAAAATATCATCAGGATTTACAAAGAAAGTCCCAAGTATTGCAATGACTACTAAGGAAACTGCCCCAACTATTCTTATCATAATGTCTTTTTTATTGTGTTTTTTCTGTTCTTTTGACAGTCCCTCAAGAACAGTTTTTGCGATTTTTTTTGTTAGGTCCTCATCATCTATCGAAGTCCCATTTTGTTTAATTGAATTAAGACTGATATTACTTACAAAAGGAAAATTTCTCGCATTACATTCTTTGCAATTGATATTTTTTATTGTGATTTTAAATAAAATACTGATAAAAAATATAGAATAAACTGCAACAATACTAAGAAACATAACCAAGTCTCCTTGAACAAAAAGATAGCCATAAACTAAAACAAAGAAACCTAAAGGGGGTAAAATAAAGACAAAATTTTGTTTTGCTCGAGGGGTTAAAAAACTTCTTTTCTTATGAGTCTGTAATTTTAGTGAGCCACAGTTAGAACAGTGCTTTAATGGACAAACTTTGGTTATGTCGTTGTACTCTGTTTGGCATAAAGGACATTTCTGCATTTCTTCAGTAAATATATTGTCTATCGTAAAATAAGAACTAGACACTTAAAAATCCTGAGATTCATTTTGGTTTTTTTGGCGTTATGGTTATCGTTATGAAAGCATACGTAAAAATGGAGGATTCAAAGGATTTTTGAAAAATTTAGATTCTAAACTCTTTTCATTTCCGATAGATGACCCAACGAAAATTTGATATTTCTACAAATTACTAAAAATGTAATGGCAAAGGATTATCAAGTGGAATAAGAGTAGAATGACCCATTAACTTTTCACATAGGGAAAAATTAGCTTCTTGTCTTTGTTTAAGCACGATATTGAAGTATTTTCTAAACCCATGACAGGTGGGAATATTGTATCTATTTCCTTTTTTTACCTTTGAAACATTCTTCATAGACAATTCAATACAACCTCTTACTGATTCAATTCCCATTCCTTGTGAGGGATTAGAGCCAAGATAATACTTCTTTCTATATGCAGGAGAATCAGAAGTTAATCGTTCTTTATCATTCTGACGTGCTTCTAAATAATCATCAAAAGCCTTTGAAGCTTCTGGGGTCATAAAAGTAACATATTCATCTTTAGAATCTGCATAACATACAACCCTTTTACAATCTTCATAATTTGTAATATGACCTAACTTTAATTCAGGGATAACCCCAACACGACAACCACTAGAAGCCAAAAATAAAATCAATGACCTTGTACGAAATTTTAATGTATTTTCTAACATTGTTTGAATCTGTTCTCTAGTGTAAGCCCCATAACCCCCCTTCTTGATAGTTTCAGGAAACATTTTGTGAAGTAGCTTTGCATTGATATTCACTTTGTTCATGATATAGAATAACTCAACAGGTTTGAAGATAGTTGGAATATAATTAGGGGAAAAATTAAGTTTTAGATACATCACATAATCTTCTAACTTTCTTTGAATACCTTTCTCATCTGCTTTTAGTAAATCATCATAATCCTTGCAATCCTTATTCCAAGTAAGAAATCTCTCAAGATGGTAAACGTAAATTTTCTTAGTATATTCTGATTTTATGGCACTAAGAAATAGGGAATAACTTCTAGCCTGTAAATCAGATTTGACCATAATTTAGAGAAAACAAAGTAGTATTTTAGAAGGACTTGTATTCATTAAATTAATAGTTTAGAATTTTGGAAGCAAGCAAGTATGATATCCATTATGCATCGACTCTTTGGGAGTTACGTTCAGATATCAAACTAGCAACTGACCTTGCTCCAATATTTTTAATAATTTGTATTTTGAAAAATTCTTAAAATAAAACATGTTTGGATATTTGATCAAAATGAGTTGAAAAAATGATCCTGTTTTAATTTTCATTCAAATCAAGCCTATATTTTATTGAAATATTAGTATGATAGGGTGTCTGTCCCAAAATGTACACACTGTTTCTTTTAATCTAATATGGATAATCTATATCGAGTCATACGTTTGACGGCGTTCATGTCTTTGCTTAACCGGACATGCCCCTCTTAGCATTCATAAGCCGTCAAACATCTTGATTCCATCAAAAAATTTTCAACAGGTTTTGTTTAATTAATAAGTTAAATTCTCAATAATTTTATTCTCAAGATGGATATTGAGGAATATGAGTGAAATTAATGTTCTAGTTTGGTCAAATGACTTTTTCCTTCGATGGTCTGATTTTAATGCAGAATCCAACTCTGCAGCTTTTGAAGATTCTCATAGTATTATCAAATATCGACACACATGGACAATAAGCTCTGATGAAATTGAAAGTCAAATTATATTTTTCATTGAGAATATTCAACTTTCTGTTGAATTTTATCCTGTCTTATCGTGGGTTAGAACTTCAGAAACTAGTGATGATTTACTAAAACATGAACAAGGACATTTTGATCTAGCTGAATTAGTAAAACGTGAAAATCTAAAAAAATTAGAAAATAAATTTTACCAAAAACAATTTCCTACACGAGGTAAAAATGAACATCAAAGAAAGCAGTTTGCAAAAGAAGATTCTGGTAAAATGATTGCTATAGAGGTTTACAAACTTGAAGAGATTTTATTTAAAAGACGTCAAGAGTATGATGAGCAAACAAATTTTGGCCATAATTTAGAAAAACAATCAGAATATAATTCAATATTCGATAAATTAAGATTATAATTTACTATACGCAAAATTATTGCTTAATAATTTTATTTTCTGGAATTAAATTAATATAATTGACTAAACTCCTATAATATTTTAAATGAAAGTCCAAATCTTTAATTTCTGTTTGTTTTAATTCTTCAAGTTCTGGACCAAAATCTCTCCTGTCTGTTTGAATATGATTTAATGTATTTTCATTTACCTCAATCATGTGGAAGAGGCTGTGAAGTACTTCGCCTTTTGTGAGTGTTTTATCACATGATTTTTTTAATAGAGCCTCAACCCAGTCCATATCAATTGAGCCCAGAATTATTATATCCGTCTCTGAATTTGATAAATTCTAACCTTTACTCTATTTTTTTTAGTTTAGGCTGAAATAGTTAACTCTTTTTTCCTGCTCGTTTTTTTCGACTCATAATTTCCCTGTTTTTTTCAATATCTGAATGAATCTCAACATGTTCATATAATTTCTCTTTTGACTCAAACAATTGCTCGCAATAGTAGCATTGGTACATTGCATTATTACGTTCATCTTGAATTAATTATTTTCTATATTTTCACGTCTAAAGTGTATGTTGGCATACATTGCAGTGAACTAATTTAATTAGCTTCTAATTCAATTTCAGAATTACATACAGGCAACTTACCTGATTCATTTTTGAATTGTTCAATTAATCGTAGTTGGTGATCCTTGGGGTTATCAACAAATTCTCTTTGATATGATTGAGTTTTTTGTTTACATTCATTTCCTTCAAAATCAGTATCAACATATTTTGTAAATCTCTCTTCTAGATTATTTGCTTCCCCAATGTAAATTGGCTCTTTATTTCTATTATACAGAACATATACTCCAGAAACTGACTTTACAAATTTTGCACTCTCAAGCCAAACCCTCATCTTGTCATCAAGTAATTCCATAATGTAGGATAATCTCACTAGATATTAAACTAGGTTACAATAGCTTGGATATTACAAAAACCCTCATCTTTTAATATTGAAAAAAAAGAGGGATAACCCTGTCTTTACTAGAGAAATTTCCTGAACAATTTAATCCTAGAGAAATTCAAAAAGAGATCCTCATTGAAATTGAAGAGAAACTAAAATCTGGATACAAAAAAATCATTTTATGTGCCCCAACTGGAGTTGGAAAATCATTGGTTGGTGCAACTGTTTCTAGTTATTTTGATAGTTCCTTTACCGTAACTGCAACAAAACATCTTCAAGATCAATATATCAAAGATATTCCATTTCTAAAACCTGTCAAAGGAAAACAAAATTTTCCGTGTCTTAAACTGATGTCTTTTGAGAAGGTTAAGAACAGAAGAAAGGCTATGAGATGGGGACTGACATGCGATAAAGGACAATGTCAAGAACGTGTTCACAAAAATGGAAAAGAAGTCATCGAAGTGTGCAAATTCAAACCTACAATTAAACAAGTTGAAGAAAATACTCAGGATTCACAGTCTTGTCATTATTATTTACAAAAATATGAAGCTCTTGTATCGAAACACTCCTTATGGAATTATCCTGCATTTTTTCAAATTATGAAATTTAATAAAAAACTCTTTGAAGATTATCTTGATAGAAAAGTGTCTATCTTTGATGAGGCACATAAAATCGAAGACCAAATAATACAATTTGTTGGATTGGATATTTTCAGTGGTAATTTAGACGAATGTAATCTTAATCCTGACAAATATGATTTTACAGATTTAGATTCCATGATTCAATTAACTGATGATATTGCTTATTCATATGCAAAGAAAATCAAGGACATTAAAGAAAGTACTGCGTTTCAAAACAATCCGGATTATGAGTTGATTACAAGATTAGAAAGACGCTATGATAAGGCTGCTCAAGCAAAAATTGACATCATCACTGATAAAGACAATTTTGTGGTAAATGATCCTGTATTGGACTTGAATGGAAATTTTAGAACCATTTCTATAAAGCCCATAGATGTTTCAAAATTTGCAAATACTTTCTTTGAAACTGATTACCAGATTTTCATGTCTGCCACAATCGACAAACCAAGTTTCTGTGAAAATATGGGATTAGAAGAAGAAGATGTTGCATTTGTAGATAGTCAAAAGTCTCCTTTTCCAATTGAACATAGAAAGATTGATCTTCTTAATATCCGGCGACTTAGTTATGGCTCTACTGAAGAAGATGAACTTGAAGTAATCAAAACAATTGATAGAATTTTAGATGAGCATTCGAATGAAAGGGGATTGATACTTACATCTTCTGTTCCAAGATGCCAAAAAATTCTTCGATATCTTTCTACAAAAAATACTAAAAGAATTAGAATCTGTCATAGTAGAAATAATGATGGAAAAACTCAAGATGAAGTCATTTCAGAGCATGCAAATGATCCAAATGGAGTCTTGTTGTCTTCCTCACTTTGGGAAGGTGTTGACCTGAAAGATGATTTGTCTAGATTTCAAATTATCGCGAAGGTTCCTTATCCTAACTATAAAGAAAAGAGAACCAAGGCAAAGATGGATAAATTTCCTATGTGGTATATATCCCAAACCTTAACCAAATTACTACAAGGGTTTGGACGCTCAATTAGAAGTGAAAATGATTGGGCAAACACTTACGTTCTTGACACCGCAGTTAACAATGTATTTTTTAAGGCACAACAAATGATTCCAAAGGCATACTATGATGTTTTAGGAATAGAAAACCTGTAGTAGATCTTTAATTCTTAAACAGTAATCATTCTAAATTGCTGAAGTGAATCTAAAATCATCCCCAAAAATGGTTCAAGCCTTATAGGAATTAAATCTAATCTAAACCCAAATTTCAATTCAACAACAAGTAGTAATTGTATGTGATTTGAACTGAAGAGTAATAAACTAAAACACAAAGACCCTTTGACGGCCTAAATTTTCATTAAACAATAAGCAGTAATTATGTTCTTTTTTGCTATATGATCAAAACACTTCGACATTTCTTTGTAAATAAAAAATACTAGATTTCATCTTGAATAAAATGTCATTGCACTGTATGCGGTACTGAATTTTAGGTCCCATATTTTTTTTCATATTATATAATTAAAATAATCTTACCTAACAGAAGAAAAAACAGAAAATTCATTGTGTCAAGCAAAATACAGATGGGCAGCTCGGAAAAAAATGGCTTCTAAGATTGGAGATCCAGTTTTTGCCATGGCAAAATATGGCAAAGTATTTCGTTTTACAATTCCTGTAAGTGCTGCAGGATTAATTCTAATAAGTACTGAACTTGATATTTCAATAGAGGATGTCGTAGCGAAAATTTGTAATATTAGGAATAAGCATTATTCCTAAAACTCTTGAAGGAAAAATACTTTAGGATGCCGATAGATTAGGTGCATTAGGAGCAATAGGGATTACAAGACAACACTAGTCAAAATTTATCAAGCGATCAAAGATTAATCTTCACTCATGAGGGTAAATGTTCTTTTTGAAATTGACTGTCAATGAATGAGATGCAATTAAGTGATAGAATCAAAATGGCACATACCATTGAAATTGAAAGCGCAATTAGAAGAAAATTGGCATTAAAAATTAGTTGGTATGATGTACATGGAGAGAATCACACTGAACAATATTCGATAGACGAAGGTTCAAAAATAGAATTCTAACTTTTTCTTTTCTTTATTTGTATTGAAAACAAATTCTAGGCTTTGATGATTTTAATGATCTTTGTTGGTAATTCTTTGTAGTTTGCATCAGGTTCTGCATAAACATACAAAGTGTCGAAATTGTGGTGAAAGTTTTCCATAACAAGATAATTACGACTAAACAAGTATTCAAAAATACTGCGTAGATGTTAAATAGTTCAATTACTAAATTTTATTGATGTTACTAGACATCTTGTATAACAAATAGACTGCGTAGCCCTGCAGAACGAAAATGGCTAACAGGCATTTGATCTGTCAAAGAGAGGTAATCTCTCAAAGTTCTGCAAAAATGGGCTGCGCCATTTAATTTTGTATTAAAGAATTCATAAAAAAAGAGTTTTGAGATTCAATCTAAATGATGTTTTTCAAGGTTATTCTTCATCTGCAAGACAGCATATACAACCAGTCACCGTAGATATGACCACAACTAGAACAAATTGTAATTGATTTGAGGTATTTGATTTTACAAAGAACACAGAAATTGTATTTCTCGTATGGACTAACCCATGTTAATTATTATCAGAATTGTAATATAACTACATTTTATTATAATGTGAACTAGTAGGACTTTTTACGGCTGGCCAACTTTCACTAAACAATTATTGGCATGTGAACCATTTTCATTAATCCCACTCAAGGGTTAAATTTTCATGATGTTGAATCATAATCATCTAAATCATCTTCGATATTTTCTGACTAATCTTTGGTTTTTATAATTTAGAATTTGTGCCTATCTGCATCCATTTTTATCCCCAAAATTGTAGGTGAATCTCCGTGGAGTAGAACGTGAAACTGAAGAATTAGAAGAAAACTAAAAAATTCAAGTATTGATTAGTCATTTTTTGGGAGAAAATATAACAACACGATCAGAAAAAATGGTGTTTTTTGATTCCTTTTTTCTCTATATTTTTAATATTAATTGACTTATCAAAAACTGCTCTAAAATTTCATTATTTTATTCGTGCAACACTTACTTTTTAACTGCCTGTAGTAGATAACAGAAATTCAATTATGAAAATGTAATTTTTTCTGCCTGTTATCTCTAAAAATCATTATAAATCGAGATCTATAAAGCTTATGGACAAATTGATCATTGCTAGAGTTTTGGGCTGGTAATTGCACCATTTGCAGCAGAACCAACCAGCGTTGCATATTTGGCAAGAGCACCTGATGTATAGTTTGGTTTTGGTGGACTCCATTGACTTTTTCTGGTTCCTAATTCTTCTTTTGATACATGAAGATCAACTATATTGGTTTCAATATTGATTGTAATCTCGTCTCCATCTTTTACAAGAGCAATTGGACCACCAACATATGCTTCAGGTGCAACATGACCCACCATGAACCCACGTGTACCTCCAGAAAATCTACCATCTGTCACCATTGCAACCTTTTTACCCAATCCTTGACCTACAAGTGCCGCAGTTGTGGCTAACATCTCTCTCATTCCAGGACCTCCTTTTGGTCCTTCATATCTAATAACTACAACATCTCCTTCGTCAATTTCTCCTTTTGATACTGCATCAAATGCAAGTTCTTCTCTATCAAAGACACGAGCTTTTCCAGTAAATTTTATCATCTCAACTCCTGCAGTTTTAATTACTGCCCCATCAGGAGCTAGACTACCTTTGAGAATAACTGCAGTTCCAACTGGGTGAAGCGGATTTTCAATTGGTCTTACAATGTCTTGCTCAGGTTCTGGAATGTTCATTGAAACAAGATTTTCTTTAATAGTTTTTCCAGTAACTGTCATACAGTTTTCATTAAGAAGTCCCTTTGCAAGTAATTTCTTTAAGATAAATGGAATTCCTCCAATTTTATCAAGCGAATTCATTACATAGTTTCCACCTGGTTTCATATCTGCTAAATGAGGAGTTTTTTTTCTTATTCTCTCGAAATCATCATAGGTTAAGTCAATGCCTACTTCATTTGCAAGTGCTAGTAAGTGTAATATTCCATTTGTAGATCCTCCAATAGAATTTAACATTGTAATCGAATTTTCAAATGCCTCAAATGAGAGAATCTCTTTAGGTCTAATGTTCATCTCCAATAATTTAGCACATGCTACTCCTGTATCATAGACCATTTTATCTCGTCTATCATCTTCAGCTGGTGGGCTAGCACTTCCTGGCAAAGCAAGACCAATTGCTTCCGATATTGATGCCATTGTGTTTGCAGTAAACATACCTCCACAAGAACCAGCACTTGGGCATGCAGTGTTTTCAATATTTTTTAGATCTTCAAGAGTTATCTGACCTACATCATATGCGCCAACAGCTT
The DNA here is from genome assembly GCA_013390905.1 of Marine Group I thaumarchaeote. Lineage (GTDB taxonomy): Archaea > Thermoproteota > Nitrososphaeria > Nitrososphaerales > Nitrosopumilaceae > Nitrosopumilus. The sequence continues at coordinate 16,253 of JACATG010000010.1, forward strand.
CATAGACATCAACTATTGTTAGCTCTTTTCCATCAAGTATTCCTGGCATTATAGTTCCCCCATAAACAAATACTGATGGAATATTTAGTCTGGCCATCGCCATCATGGTTCCAGGTAAGCTCTTGTCACATCCTGCAATTCCTACTAACGCATCATACTGATGTGCTCTAACCATTAATTCAATTGAATCTGCAATTACCTCGCGAGAAATTAGTGATGATTTCATTCCTTCATGTCCCATTGCAATTCCATCACTTACTGCAATTGTTGAAAATTCTCTTGGTGTTGCACCCGCATCTGAAACTCCCTCTTTAGCTTTTAGAGCTAATTTTGGAAGATGAATATTACATGGTGTTGCTTCATTTCCTGTGTGACAAACACCAATGAATTGTTTTGATAGGTCTTCATCAGTTAATCCCATGGCTTTGTACATTGCTCTATGAGGAGCTCGAGCAGTTCCTTCTACAACATTTCTACTAGAAATTTCCATGACATGTAATTTCCAGATTGCTATAATTTAGACTTTTGTTGATATTGTTATTTGACTAATTCTTGGTTTTCTAATTTTAACAATACTGCATCTATTTCTTCAGAAGTTTGACCACCGTATAAAACCAGAATTCTATCGGATTCCATGACTTCATAATCTCTAATGTCTGATTCTTGTTCTCCGTTAATGAATAATTTTAGATCATAGTCATCGTTTGTACAGAAACTTCTACCGTCTTGGAATACAAAACATTGATCATCAAGACCTAGTAATAATGAATCAAAGAGAAATTGTAGAGTAACTCCCGTGGCATGTTTATGAATTGTGGATCCGTCCCTTCCTTCAAAATGGATCCAACTTGATTTGATTTGATAAGCTGGAGCTGAAAAATCAAATTCATCACCAAAAATATTTACTATAATTGCTGCATGTGCATGATCACTTCCCATTGCACCTGCATTTTCTGGCCCACCAGGTGAAGTTACAGTCATGTTTAGAAACAGGAATACTGAATATAGAACAATAACTGCTATTACAGCAAAAACAGCAATTGCAATTAGAGTATGTTTTGTTTTTTCTGCTTTATAGCTTGCAGCATAATTTTCACGTTTTTGTTCACGTTCTCTTCTTTCTTTTCTACCCATAAGATATTCAGACTCCAAAATTTGCCCTAATTAACCATTCGATAAAAACAATAAATAAAATCATAAATTGTTGTTCCATATGAGTTGCCTTTTTTGTGATATTTTAGATGGAAAAAAAGATGGACATTTCATATATGAGGATGATTCACATGTGGCATTTTTAGACAAGTATCCATTTGATGTAGGTCATAGCTTACTACTTCCTAGAAAACATCATGAAAGAATAACAGATATGACTTCAGAAGATGTCGGAAATATTTTTGCACTTGTCCCAAAAATAGCAAAGGCAATTTTAGATGCAACAAGTGCAGATGCATTTAGTATTGGTCAGAATAATGGCAAAGCAGCTAAACAGATTGTTCCACATGTTCACATACATATTATTCCTAGATATAACAATAAAGGCGCTGTATGGACAAAGCGCCAAATCTCAAGTGATGATGAACTCTCAAAGCTTGCAAAAAATATTCGTAGTCTTCTTACTTAGCATGACCTGGGTTGTACCTCAAAATTGCACCTGCTTTTCCAAGACTTGCAAGCATGTTTCCATGTTCTGCACTTCCAGAAATAACTTCTAACTGAGTACCTGTTTTTGCTGCAAGTAATTCTAAATAATCAACAATGTCCTGTTCGTTAACATTTACCTGCATGGCTTTACAACTAGGACATGGATTGTTTGCATATTCTGTCTTTTTTGGGATAACTTGAGGCCTCTCTACAATTTCTTCTTGAATATGTTGACATCTTTTGCACTTTGCTTCAACTCTGTGCAAGTTTGTATCATCAGTAATAATTAGAGTTTTGACAACATTGTTCTTTAGGTACTCTATAATTTCCTGTAATCCATAAGATCCCTTTCCAGAATGAGAGTTAATCTCTCTGAATAAATCTTCAACAAGTTTCTTCTCTTCTACCATTCTAAAATCTCCTAAAATCTCTGAAGACTTTGCAAAAGCCTCTCTAATTCCTTCAGCTCCTGCATATGAAGCATCAATTGTATTAATTATCATATCTTGCAATCTATACTCCAGATAATTTCCATTAATGAAATCTTCTTTTGTAGGCCCCGGTCCTGAGATTATCAGTCCCTTAATTGGGTAAATATCAATAAAAAATTCTCGTGTAGTTTCAGCTACTCTGTTATAGAAATATGATAACTCCATCTCCCTGAGTTTTTGAAATCTCTTTGCAGACTGTCCACCCTGTCTGTGTTTTCCAGCTACCCCTGATCCCGTTTGAGATAACACTTCGATTTTATCACCATATAACAATCCCCAACCCGCATCTTTCGCATCAATTGCTAAAAATCCAATTAGGTTGTCATCTTTTAGCATATCCTTTAGAATGTCTACGTGAAAATGATCATCACATCTATACAAATATTGTTTCAAATCTTTTGGTGGATCAATCTCCCAAATTTTTACAACCTCACTTCCTAAAGGGCCTCCTCCTTCTGGCGGTAATGCTCCACAAAATATTACTAATCCTTTTTCTGGGGTTTTTTTGTAGAGCTTCAATCTTTGAACTACTTTTCCTAAAGAGTCAACTACATGTGTTCTAGTAAGATCTGATTTGATGTTGTCTGCTGTTCCTTGTTCTTGTTGAAGTGCGCTGATGATTTCATGAAGTTGCTTCCCTTTAGGAATGTATACTGTAATAAGCTCAGTCCCTCTACCTGATTTTTGTGATAATTCCTCTAGAGTCTTTCTAATTTTATAGAGTTTAACAGAATCTTGTTTTTCTATGATGATTTTCTTCATTTGCGGTTTCTCCTGATCATGCAAATATTAATTTTGATTGATTATAATTTTCATAAAATTACAATTCGTCAAATGTTTTCAGAAATACTTCTAGTGGCTGATTTCCTCTAATTTTGATAATTTTTTGATCATTGAAGACCAAAAAGGTTGGGGTTGCATCAATTCCAATCTCTTTTCCAAACTCATGAAGTGCAATGACTCGATTTTGGTATTTGTGCTCATTAAGACACGTGTTGAATTCTACTAAATCCAAATCTACTATTACTGCAAATCTGTCTAGTGACTCTCTTGTTATCCATCCAGTTCTTTCTCCTCCCCAGTTTTTGTAAAGTTCATCATGATACTGCCAGTATTTTTCTTGATCCTCTGCACAATATGATGCCTCTGCTGCTAGTAGAGAATCTGGACCATTTAGGGGAAAGTCTTTGAAGACTAGTTTTACTTTACCTGTTTTGATAAAATTTTCATTGATGATATTTAGTGTATTTTCATGAAATCTGTAACAAAAAGTACATTGATAATCTCCCCATTCTAAAACAGTAATTGGTGCATTTGAATCACCCATAATTGGGGAACCATTTTGAATTAATTTTGAAGTAGTTAATAATTTTGAATCATTTTGTGATTCAGGATAAAATGCCAAAAACATTCCTGAGATGATCCCTATTACTAAGGGTATCGTCAAAAGATATAGTTTTGTCATATCTTGACGAAATACGATTCTAGTATAAAGTATACATTTTCATCATAAGACCGATCAATAATTTTTAATGTTGTTGAAAATATCCAAGAGCTTAAATATATTCAATTGTTGTTAAATTTTATGTCTGAAACAAGACAAATTAATGTATCAAAGACAGGTGTTTCCAAATTAGCAATAGTTGTATTGGCCATCATCTTTGCAGCAGGATTATTTCTTGTAGGATTTGATCAAGGACATATCTTTAGTCTGGTTTATGGCGAACAAGCATTTGAAGATCTTTACATTCATGAACTAACTCATGATATGAGACATGCAGCAGGATTTCCATGTCATTAGGAATCTAATGTCATGAAGACATTTCTATTTATTGTAATTGTTTTAATTTCAGGTGCATTTGCAGGATTAATTCACGGAACAGTGAACTTTGCAATTGTGGAACCATATCTTGATCAAGTTATTGGAATTGAAAACCAAAATCTATTTGCTTCAGGTGAAGAAAAAGATACTCCTGAATTTTGGGTAGAATATGAAGGATATAGAATATGGCAAAAAAGTGGGCAGATGCTTGCGGGGGTTATTTTAGGAACATCAATTGGTGCATTATTTGGAATAGTATTTGCACTATCTAGAAATTCATTACCAGGTAACAATGATGTCAAAAAGGCACTTGTCTTGGCTGGAATTATGTGGTTTACCATGTTTGTGATTCCATTTCTCAAATATCCTGCAAATCCACCAACTGTTGGTGATCCTGAAACTGTTGTGTTGAGATCAATTTTGTATCTGTCTTTTATTACAATTTCCGGATTTGGGGTAGTTGGTTTTTATAAATTATCACAGAAATTTCAGAACAAGAGAAAACTTGTACCAATAATAGGATATGGTATTTTTATCTCGGTAGTTTTCTTTGTAATGCCAGAAAATCCAGATGAAATTACTGCTCCAATAGATTGGGTAAACGAGTTTAGAATAATGTCATTCCTTGGAGTTACTTCTTTCTGGGTTTCAATTGGTGTGATTCTTGGATTCTTTTGGAACCGATTTAGTCCCAATAAAGAAACTACTCAATCATATAACTAGATATTCTGACTCTCTAGAATGAGAACAAAAGCATTTCGTTTAAATATTGTACCATATTTTTGATAACTGCATGTCAAGACGACTTACTTTACCACAATTAAAAAAATATGATATTACTCAAAAAGTAATAGAAGCATTAGCTGATTCTGAATCTCGTGCAATACTTTTTTCTATTATAAAAAAAGGAAATACCGCAGCAGAACTCTCAAATAAACTTAAAATTCCTCTTAGCTCTGTATACAAAAAGTTAGCAGACCTTGAGGAACTTACATTAATTAGAGTTGAAAAATGGATGATATCTGATAAAGGTAGAAAATACAAAGTCTATCGCAGCAGAATTAGTAAAGCAGATATCTCCATAAAAAAACCTGAACCCATATTGACATTAATTCCTAATTAAGTGATTTTAATGTCCAAGTCGAATATAATCCAATTATCTGAGTTTGATATAACTCAAAAAATTATTGAGTCACTCAGTAATGTATGTACTAGAGCTGTATTATTTTCAATTATAAATGAATCAAAAGATGCAACTCAAATTGCAGATGAATTAAAAATTTCGCTTTCTACTGTTTACAAAACATTGTGTACTTTAGAAGATCTTGCACTTGTGGAGGTAATCAAGTATATTATTTCATCAGAAGGAAAAAAAATCAAACAATATCGTAGTAGAATTGGCAAGGTGGAAATAACTTTAGAGACTTCTGAGCCTAGTTTGAATCTGTACCCAAATACATCAAATCCTAAATCAAATTTTTAACAAAATTTATTTTAAATTCGTCTATGAGTAATTATTTCTCATTCTATAGGCTTGGAATTAATCCTTGGAATGAAAATCTCACTTAAATAACTTAGCTTTACCTAAGATTTTTAGTCAATCATGAAACAGCAAATAATTTTGGTATCAGTAATTGTAATTGCAGCATTTCTTGGGGGTTATTTGTTGGCCAATCTAGATGATAATTCTAGTTCTGTGTTAACTGATGAAACTATTAGCGTTTTGCCTGAATCAAAAACACTTGACGTTGATACTATCACTATTGGATTTATCCCCGTTGAAAAAGCTGATGAGTTAACTCCAAAAGCACAAGCACTAGAAGAATTTCTTGAAAATAAGATTGGTGTTGATATTGAAATAGTTGTACCAACAAGCTATGAGACTATTATTGAAGGAATGAGATTTGGTCACATTGATGCTGCCTTTATGGATACTGGGCCTGCATGGATTACACATCAAAGAACAGGTGCAGAAGTTGTATTGGCAGAACTTGTTTCAGGAAAAGTAAATTATCAAGCAACAGTTTGGACTTTAGCTAACAATGATTCTATTAATTCATTAGAAGATACTGTTGGTAAAAGAGTAGCCTTTACTAGTATTACTGGTTCGTCAGGTTTTGTAAGACCTATGGGAACTTTGGTAACTGAAGGCTATATCAATATTGAAGGTGATGATATAGTAGCATTAGAATCTGCATTAGCAAATAATTTTGAAAGTTATACTTTTACAGGAGGATACAAAGCATCTCTACAATTACTCCTTAATGGAAATGTAGATGTTGCATTTGGCTCGGACATTGCTCCTGAAAAATATCTGGAATTAGAAGATCAAGCAAAATTGCGTTCAGTTACAACAATTGGACCTGTACCTTCTCATGTATTTATGGTAAATGCTGACATGTCAGAATCAACCAGAAACGCACTTGTTGATGCCCTTATTGAACTCAACTATGATGAAAACAACTTAATTTTACAGAATTTGTATGGTGCTGAAGCACTTGTTCCAACAACAACTACTATGCATATTGGTGATTTTGGAACATACATTGATGCTTTAACAGGACTTGATCAATTAATTCTTGACAAATACGACAAGAGTAAATAAAAACTGGAACTTTTGAAATGAAAAAAATTCAGATGATCAAAAACCAACCTCTTTCATTAATTTCTACAACGAAAATTATTCAGATGAGTAATGTCTCGACGTCTTATGATTCTAAAAATTTTGCTTTAAAAGGAATTAACTTGTCAATCGATAGAGGAACTAATTATGCTATTGTTGGACAATCTGGTTCTGGAAAATCTACTTTACTAAAACTAATGAATGGAATGATGATTTCTAGTAATGGAACAATCAAAATTGATTATGTTGTACCGGACATGAATGACAAAAAATTCAAAAAGATGATGCACACAATTGGGTACATCCCTCAAAGTCTTGGATTAATAAAAAATATTACAGTTATTGAAAATATTCTCATTGGTGCACTACCCCGACTTAGTAAAATTCAATCATTATTCAAGAGGTTCCCAGAACATGAAATTCAAGAAGCTAAAAGAATTCTAAAACTAGTTGCGCTATCTGGAAAAGAAAACAGAAAAGTCTACATGCTCAGTGGTGGTGAAAAACGAAGGGTTGCTATCGCTAGAGCACTAATGCAAAAACCTACAATCTTATTGGCAGATGAAATTGTTTCAGAATTAGATCATGTTACTGCACATGAGATTATGGATTTGATTGCAGATGCTCAAAAACAAATGAATCTAACAGCAATTATGGTTCATCATGATATGCAACTAGCATTAGAGTACGCAAATCGAGTTGCAGTTATCAAAGATGGTGAAAAAATTCTAGAGATTGGAGTCGAAGGCGAAAAAATAGTTGATTTTCAAACAGGTGATATGAGTGCAGAAGAGATTATGGAGATGTATAGTAATGACTCCAAAAAATAATATTATAATTGGAATTATTATCGCATTACTGGTAGTCGCATCTTACAATGTTGATGCTAACCCTATCGAGTTTATTGAGGGATTACCAAATCTTGCAATAGTTGTTGAAGAAATGCTTCTTGTTGAACCAAAATATGTTCCAACTGCTATTTGGGCAATGTTTGAAACGATTCAAATGGCGTTTATTGGAACAATAATTGGTTTTGCAATTGCATTGCCACTAAGTATGCTTGCTGCAAGAAATCTTAACAGCAAATATGTTTATGCTCCGGTTCGTGCATTGTTAGCAACTATTCGCACATTTCCATCAATTTTGTGGGCAATCTTATTTGTAATCATGGTAGGATTAGGTCCTTTTGCAGGCGTTTTAGCAATTATCATGTATACAATTGGATTTGTTAGCAAATTACAATATGAAGCAATTGAAACAATTGATTCTGACCCTATGGATGCAGTAAGCTCAATTGGAGTATCAAAATGGCAATTGATTCGTTATGTTGTGATTCCTGAATCAGCCTCTCATCTTCTTAGTCAGTTGCTTTACATGTTTGATTATAATATTCGTCAAACTAGTATCCTTGGATTGGTTGGTGCAGGAGGAATTGGTTTCTACATAATTAATTATATCAAATTCTTTGAATATGGAAAAGCAGCAGTTTTCATGTTAATAGTACTAATTACAGTTTTGATAATTGATTGGGTTAGTGTTAAGATAAGAGACAAGTATATCATTAAATCACAACATGGAATGGAAGTTACTACAAAATAGATTCTTTCTGCACCTGTTTTAGGTAGTAATCTTGTCTAGTTGATTTGATTCAACTGCTGTTTTTATTTCTCTTGCAATCCTTCTACCCATGCTCATAGGTTCATTAAACAAGAGTGAATAGTATGGTGAGCCATCCATGTAGATATTGGTTCCTGCAACAATTCTTGCTGAAAATTCAAATGATGTAAATTTTGCATTTTCATCATAAACTCCTTCAATACAAAATGGTCCGTTCATACCTGGTGCTACAAGTTTTTTTGCAGCAACAACAAAGTTTTCTCCCATATTGTACACTTCATCCAAAAGTGACTCTCTTAAAACTAGAGGGCTATTTCCAATTACATTAAACGATGGAACCTTGTTAGTTTTTAGTTGCTGGTCAGATGGTATTCTAGCAAGACCTTCAATATCTGACTCGTGTCTTTGATCAGCTCCAAAGAATTCTAATTCTTCTTTTAGTGGAGAATAAAAGAATTGTAAATAAGCTAAAACCCCTGCTGCATATTTTTGAATGTAAAGTGTCTCATCTTTTGAAATCACTCCTTCTGAAATCAACTGATTTCTTTTTGTGTTGTAATCATTTTCATTTGCTGCCAAAAAGTATCCCTTTCCACCTGCTGCTCCCTGTCTTTTTATAATTACTAGACTGTTGATATCTTTAGGATCAGATACTGTAGTTGGAATAGGAAGATTTGCTTCTCTCATGAGTTTCTCTTTCATCTCTCTATCTGATTCCCATTTTAGAATCCATTTGTTTCCAAATACAGGAGTCTTGATTGATTCAATCTCTTCAGAACTCATTTGTGCAATCAATGTTCCATGAGGAATCAAAATGGCATCATTTTGTTCAAGAATTGATTGACATTTTTGGTCTAGAACTTCATTAAAGGAATTTACTATGATTAGTTCATCAATAAATGGAAATCTTTGATATAGTTTTTCTCGTTTTTTTTCACAGACTAATATGGTTTTTAGACCTTCATCTTTCGCACCTTTGAGAACCTGTAAAGAACAATGAGATCCTAATGTTGCTATGGCAGTCATTGCGATGTTTTCAGTTGTATTTTGTACTTTATGAACTATGTGCGGTTGAAACGTATTGAAATACCTCGTCTATCAATTCAATACTTAATTCTGATTTGACATCTTCAGGAATTACCTTTAGAACAAAATCATACATAGTTGTATTCTTAGGAAGGTCACCTCTTTCCTGTAATAGAGAAAAAACAGCAATTCCATTTGAGATTAGCGCTACCATCTTTTCTTTGTTAGTGAGACTCACAATATCTATGAAAAATCATGGTAATTTAATGTAAATCTGGTTATTGAAAATTAAGGTATTAGTGCACTATTTTGTGTAAAAATTAATTACACCATGAAATGTGGAGTAAAGTAAATTATGATAGAAACTGAATTAGGAAATTTACGTAGATCTCATTATTCTGATGAAATCAATCCCTCTATGGATGGCACACAAGTAATCATTATGGGTTGGGTTTTAACAATACGTGGACATGGAAACATTTGTTTTGCTACAATCCGTGACAAAAATGGCGATATCTCAGTTGTTGCAAAAAAGGGAGATTGTCCAGATGAGATTCGCGAAAAAATATCTTCACTAAAAGCACATTCTTCAATTGCTGTTATTGGAAAAGTAAAATCTTCTGAAAAGGCACCTAGTGGATTTGAGATAATTCCAACAGAACTTAGAGTCTTTTCAGAAGTTGAAAAGATTCCTCCTTTTGAGCCTACTGCAAAAACTGTCAAAAATATTGATACACGATTAGAGGTAAGACCAATCGATCTTAGACGTAAGCCTCTACAACATATTTTCAATGCTAGAAGTCTAGTCTTAAAATCAATCAGAGATTATTTCTATTCGCAAAAATTTATTGAGATTAATACTCCAAAAATAATTGCAACGGCTACTGAAGGTGGGGCCGCATTATTTGCAATCTTTTATTATAACAAAGAAGCTTTTTTGGCCCAAAGTCCACAATTGTACAAAGAACAATTAACTATGAGCTTTGAAAAAGTCTTTGAGATTGCTCCAATTTTTAGAGCAGAATCATCAAGAACTAATCGTCATTTAGCAGAAGCCATCTCAATTGATTTGGAAGAAGCATTTGTTGATTATAATGATATAATGGATAGAATTGAGGAACTAATAAAAATTTCAATTAAAACTGTTAATGATTATGTAACAATTAATCCTGATGCTAAATTTTTAATTCCTACCATGCCTGAAACAATTCCACGATATTCTTATGATGAATTAATAGATAAAATGCAAAAGGCAGGAGTAAAAACTGAATGGGGAGATGATTTGTATCCATCTAATCTCAAAAAGATTAATCTTGATGGATTTTACTTTATCATTGATTGGCCTTTGGGCCCAAAACCGTTTTACGTAAAAGATAGTAAATCCAACCCAAAAATTTCTGAATCCTTTGACTTGATGTATGGTGATTTAGAATTGTCTTCAGGCAGTACCAGAATTGAGAAACGAGATGAATTAGAGGGGAGAATGAAGAATAAAGGAATGAAGACTGATGCATTTGAGTATCATCTGGGTGCATTTGATTATGGTGTTCCACCTCATGCGGGTTGTGGAATTGGTCTTGAGAGGCTAATTATGGCTCTTACCGGTACTGAAAACATCCGAGATGTAACATTTTATCCAAGAGACGTTGACAGATTAACACCCTAGGTGCAAGTGAATGGTTACTGAAGAACAAATAGAACATGTTTCAAAATTAATGAAAATAGACATCGATGATCATAAGGAATATGTTGATAAGGTACAGACCATGATTGATTATTTTGATGTTTTAGATTCCGCAGATGTTGAATCTGAAGAAATCTCAATGCAGGAAATCACGATTTCTAATTTACGAGAAGATAAGTATGTCCCATTTAATGAAAAACTAATTGACAAACTAAACAATTACAAAGGCACCTACGTGCGAGCACCAAAGATGTCTTAATGAACCTAAAAATTTCTGCCCTTGAATTTGTCCAACAAGTACAAAACGGAAATATTTCTGCTGAAGATTTTGTTGCAAAAACCCTAGAACGAATACAAAGTATTGATGATAAACTCCATGCTTTTTTATTTGTAAATGAAAAGGCAATTGATCAAGCACGAGATATTGACAAAAAAATAAAATCTGGAAGTAAAGTTGGGGCATGTTTCGGAATGCCAATTTCAATTAAAGATAATATGTGCATCAAAGACAGCAAAACTACTTGTGCATCAAAAATGCTTGAAAATTTTGTAGCACCATATGATGCAACTGTCATAACAAAACTAAAAGAACAAGATGCAGTATTTGTTGGAAAAGTAAATCTTGATGAGTTTGCTATGGGGTTAACAACTGAATTTAGCGCATTTGGTTCAAGTAAAAATCCATGGAACACAGAATACGTTCCAGGTGGTTCTTCTGGTGGCAGTGCAGTTTCTGTAAGTGCTTTTGAGTGTGTTGCTTCACTAGGATCTGATACTGGTGGCTCTGTTAGAAATCCTGCCAGTTTTTGTTCTGTGGTTGGATACAAGCCAACTTATGGTCTAATTAGCAGATATGGCTTAATTTCTTATTCAAATAGTATTGAACAGATTGGCCCTCTTACTAGAACCGTAAAAGACACTGCTTTCATGTTAAACATCATTTCTGGATTAGATCCTAATGATAATACTACTATTGATAACAAAAATGAAGACTATCTTTCAGGTATTGATTCTGGAATAGAAGGCAAGAAGATAGGCATAATTCAGGAGATGGTTGGAGAAGGAACTGATCCTACAGTTTTATCTGCAACAAAAGATGCTATTTCAAAACTGGAGAATCTTGGAGCAACATGCGAAGATGTATCACTGGATATGGTAAAATATTCTGTTGCGGCATATTATACAATTGCTGCAACAGAAGCTGGTAGTAATCTTGCAAGATATGATAATTTAAGATATGGATATGATTTTTCTGTTGAAGGTTATGAGTTTAACTCTTACATTGCAAAGGCACGACGAAACTTTGGTCCAGAAGTAAAAAGAAGAATGATAATTGGAGGATTTGTTCCATCTGCAGGCCATGCCGGAAAATATTTTCTTAAAGCAATCAAAGTAAAAAGTAAACTTACAAGAGAAATAAATGAAGCATTTAAGAAATTTGATCTTTTGATTGCGCCAACTGTTCCAATACTTCCATTTAAAATTGGAGAAAAGATTAATGATCCTGTTTCTCTATTTCTAATTGATATCAACACTGTCACAGCAAATCTTACAGGAAAACCGTCAATTTCAGTTCCATTTACTATCTCAAATGGATTGCCAATTGGAATACAATTATTGGCAGATTCAATGAATGATAAATTACTACTACAAGCTGCATATGCATTGGAACAGACTATTACATTGCAGGAGGTTCCCATTTGACAAAGATTGGTTTAGAAATTCACTGCCAGCTAACAAATTTGAAAAGTAAATTGTTTTGTTCATGTAAGGCAAACTATCGAGAATTTGAAATTAATGAGAATATCTGTCCTATTTGTATGGGACTACCAGGAAGTTTGCCCAGATTAAATCAAGAAGCTGTAAAAAAGGCAACAATGATTGCAATGGCTCTTAACTGTACTACTCCTGATAAGATTGCATTTTTTAGAAAAAATTACTTTTATCCAGATTTACCAAAAAACTTCCAAATCACTCAGCTAAATATCTACGGTAAAACTAGCATTGGCGGTACAGGCTCAATAATAGTCGGTGATAAAAAAATTAGAATCACACGAATCCAACTAGAGGAAGATCCTGGGCGACTAATTTACGAAGGCAGTTCATCCAAAAATCTAATTACTTTGGTTGATTACAATCGTGCAGGTACACCATTGGTTGAAATTGTTACAGAACCCGATTTTGAAAATCCTAAACAAGTAAGAGATTTTGTTAACATTCTATCTGATTTACTTGAAAATCTTGAAGTCTCAGATCCTGGTTTAGATGGTGCAATGAGATCTGATGCCAATGTTTCGATTGAAGGGGGAAATAAAGTTGAAATCAAAAATATTGGCTCTTTTCATGATTTAGAAAAAGCTGTTCACTTTGAAATTACAAGACAAGAAAGCTTGAATTCTAGAGATATTCAAATAATTCAAGAAACAAGACATTGGGACGACAAAAGAAAAATTACTGTTTCATCACGTTCAAAAGAAGAAGATCTTGATTATCGGTATTTTCTAGAAGGTGATATACCTTGGATTATAATTGATCCTAAGACTAAAGAGAATCTAAAATCAAATATGCCAGAAAGCATTAGCTCAAAAAAAGAAAGGTATGTTTCAAAATATAACATTCCTACACAAGTTGCAACTGTTTTGTCATCTGATAAATTTTACTCTGATTTATTTGAAGAATCTCATACTGAAGTAACTGCAAAAGAAATTGCAAATATTATTACTACTGATTTGATGGGACTAATCGATACAAGAGAAAAACGTAAAGAATCAAAAATTACTGCAACTCATCTGAAAGATTTAGCTGATTCAATCCAATCTGGAAAAATCTCTAGAAACTCTGCTAAAAACGCATTGTACGAAATTGTAAAGACTGGGAAGAATTTATCTAAAGTAATGTCTGAATTAGATCTTGGAAATGTATCTGATGAATCAGAACTATTGGGAATTATTAAAGCAGTTATTTTTGAGGAGTTAAAAGCAGTGGAAGAAGCAAAATCTAATCCCCAGACAATCAACTATCTAGTTGGAAAAGTAATGCAAAAAACAAAAGGAAAGGCAGATCCTAAACTAACATTGGATTTACTAAAAAAACAGTTGAAATAATACATGACTGATCTCTCATTAGAAGACATAGAATTCATCAAAATACTTGCCACTTCTGATGCTACTATTCTTCAATTAGGCATGAATGATGCTACTAGACACAGATTAGATGAACAGATAGGAGTAATTTTGAGGGAATATTATCACGAAAATACTAGGAATACTAATACTGGCTGGACTAAAAAATTCCTAAAAGCAGGTATTAGTGAAGATGATGGAAAATCTGCAATTGCATGTGCAAGACGTCTTGGAATAGTTATTTCATAAACCAAAAAATCTTTTTACACTCTTTCCGGTTGTAAAAATTATAACTTGTCTAATTTTGAATTTATTCCTACTGAAAAACAAATCCAAGAATCAAATATTTTTCAGTTTATGCAAAAACATAATATTTCCTCACTAGAAGAATTATCTCAAAAAGCTAAGGATAATCTGGAATGGTTTTGGGAATCAGTAGATAAAGATATTGGAATTATTTGGGATCTACCTTATACTAAAACATTAGATATTTCTAATGGAATTGCATGGTCAAAGTGGTTTGTTAATGGTAAAACAAATATTTACAAATCCTCTGTTGAAAAATTTGCAAAACAAAACCCTCAAAAAATCGCATATCATTTTGTATCTGAAGATGGACAAACATCAAAAATATCATATTCAGAATTAGATTCTAGAGTATCTAAACTTGCAAATGGTCTCAAATCACTTGGAGTAAAAAAAGGAGACATTATTGCAATTTACTTACCTATGATTGAAGAAGCAATATTGGCAATCCTTGCGGCTTCAAAGATTGGCGCAATCCAAACCGTAATCTTTTCTGGATATAGTTCAGAATCAGTGCATATGCGATTGCAGGACTGCAAGGCAAAAATTCTCTTTATCTCTGATGGATATTATAGAAAAGGGAAACCAATATCACAAAAGCAAACTTCAGAGATTGCAATCAAAGATACTGTAATTGAAAAAACGATTGTTGTTTCTTACAAAGGAATTGATAATTATGAAGAATCGGAACAAATAATTTTTTATGATAAATTGGTATCTCTTCAAAATATTCTTTGTAACACTGAAATTCTGGATTCCGAAGATCCATTGTTTATCTTGTACACATCAGGCACAACTGGCATGCCTAAAGGAGTTATTCACACACATGGTGGTTTTTCGGTTTTTGCAGGTCATCAGGCTTCATATCTTATTGATATGAATGAAAATGACACATTATTTTGGCCTGCGGATATTGGTTGGATTACAGGTTTAGTGTGGAATATCTATGGACTTTTGATAACGGGGGCAACTGCTGTAATTTATGATGGTGCATTAGATTTTCCAACAATTGATAGGATATGGAAGATATTATCTGATTATCAAGCAACAATTTTTGGAATATCTCCAACTGCAGTACGGCTATTTAAAAAAAATAATGTTGAGCCATTAAAATCGTATTCATTAGATAAAATTAAAAACATTCCAACTACCGGAGAGCCACTTGATAAGGATTCTTGGTGGTGGTTATTTGAAAAAGTTGGCAACAAAAAAATTCCTATTATGAATTTGTCTGGTGGCACAGAAATTGGAGGTGCAATGTTATCTGTTTTCCCTGGAATGAAACTAAAGCCCACTACTGTTGGAATTCCAGTTCCTGGAATGAATCTTGATGTCTTTAATGACGATGGAAATTCTGTACAAAAACAAAATGGTTATCTAGTTATCAAATCTCCTTGGCCAACAATGACTAGAGGATTGTTAAATGATGATGCAAGATATCTTGAAACTTATTGGTCACGATTTAAAAATATTTGGTTTCATGGAGATTATGTTTATGTTGATGAAGATAATCTTTGGTATATGCGTGGCAGAACTGATGATGTGATAAATATTTCAGGTCATAGAATGAGTACTGCTGAAATTGAACATGCTGCAATTTCACACAAAAAAATATCTGATGCAGCATCAATTGCTATTCCAGATAATATTACAGGTGAGGCAATTGTTTTGTTTTTTGTAGCTGATAATAAATTGGAGACTGGTTTGGAATCTGAGATTTCTAATTATATTTCTGAAAAGATTGGCAAAGTTGCAAGACCCAAACTTGTTTTCCAACTATCTGATTTGCCAAAGACAAGAACAGGTAAAATAATGCGTCGATTATTAAAATCCAAATTATTGGGAGAGGATCTGGGAGATTTGTCATCTCTCGAAAACCCACATGTTTTAGACGAAATTTCAAAATTAGGTTGAAAAAATCTAACTTTTTACTACTTACTATTTCACGCTTTGTGTCTTAATTAAATCTCATAATACTCATTATTGAAATTCATAGTTGATCAGCAAGTCGAAGACATAGAGATGCCTGAAAATCTCAAATTAAATACGTTTTTGAAGGAATTTCACTCTGTTTGCCCTCATTCAGAGTGTAGTTTTGGATTATACGGATTTGCATTTGGGCAATCACCATTTCCAGTGCCATTACTAATGCAAGAAGCATTAATGAAAAATGCAAATCAGGGGGCATATGCTCCTGTTCCAGGAATTCCTGAATTACGTAATGCTATCTCAAAATACAATAAACACTATTTTGGGATGGACATTGCTCCTGAACGAATCTATGTTGGCCCAGGAACTAAAGAACTGATCTTCAATCTTTTACAGATTTTACATGGAACTGTAATTTTGCCCACACCAGCTTGGTTAGGATACCTTCCACAGATTAGATTATTGAAGAAAAATTATCACATGCTACCCAGTAATACAAATAAGAAAATCTCTCCTATTGATCTAAAGAAACTATCACTTAGGTTACAAGATCGACAAAAAATTTTGATTTTAAATAATCCCAATAATCCAACTGGATTATTACATAACCGATTAGAACTAGAAGAAATTGCTGATGTATGTAGGGAACAAAACATTACTGTTATCTCTGATGAGATTTATGCTCAAACAACTTATGATTTTTCAAAATTTGTTAGTATGGGAAAAATTTATCCTGAAGGTACATTTATCACAAATGGTTTATCCAAATCACATGCTGCTGGCGGTTATAGGTTAGGTTATGTAATTTTTCCACAGCATGCAGTAGACTTAAAGAGACAATTCAAAAAAATTCTTGCAACAGAGTATACTGCTGTATCTACCCCAATTCAATATGCTGCTGTTGCAGGCTTTGAAATAAGTAAAGAAATTGATATCTATTTTGATGCAACTCGAAGTATTCATCAAATTATGGGGGAATATACTTACAATGCATTATCTGCAATTGAGGGAATAAAAGCTACAAAACCTGATGCTACCTTTTACCTTTTAGCTGATTTTAATGCATTTGCAACAGAACTACAAAAAGTCAAGATCAACACATCTCAGAAATTATCTGAAGCTTTAATCGTTCATCCATATCATACTGCAATTGTAGGTGGTGATAGTCTTGTTTTAGAGAGAACAGACTTTAGTGCAAGAATTGCATATGTCGACTATAATGGAACAAAAGTTCTTCAAAATTATTTTGATAACAAACCAAAAACTAGTTCTGAAAGAATAGAATTCGTAAAAAATAATGCCCCAAAGGTTGTTGCAGGAATTGAAATGATTTGTACATTCTTTAAGAATCTTAGAAAAGAATCATTGAATGATTTGCAAACTCAAAAAAAAAAAAAGTTTGATGATCGCTTAAACTCGGCGTAATTTCTTTTTTCTAATTTGTTGTAAAACCATTGGTAAAAATGCACCCACATCTGATACAATTCCTAGTGCTTGCCATGTTCCTCTGTCCATAAGTTTTGTAACTGTTGGTTGATTGATATCGATAATAATCACTTTGACATTTGCTGGAAGCATATTTCCAGTTGCGATAGAATGAAGCATAGTTGAAATCATAATTACCAAACTTGCATCTTTTAGAATTTTTTTGTATTCATGTTGTGCTTCAATCATATCAGTAATAACATCTGGTAATGGTCCATCATCTCGAATTGAACCTGCCAACACAAATGGTACTTTATTTTTTACACATTCATACATAATTCCCTTTGTTAATTTCTTAGATTTTACCATATTTGCAATAGAGCCTGCTTTGAATACCGAATTAATTGCATCCATGTGATTTCTATGTCCATGATATGCCAAAGTTGCATCATGGACATTCATTCCAAGCGATGTTCCAAGTGTGGCATATTCAATATCATGAACTGCAAGTGCATTCCCTGCTAATACAGCATCAATATACCCTAATTTGATTAGTTCAGATATTGCATCATCTGCACCAGTATGTACTATGGCCGGCCCTCCAACGATGATTATTTTTCCACCTTTCTTTTTGGTATTGTAGATGTCTTCTGCAACTTTTTTTGCAATATGTTGGGTTGGTCTTTCACTAGAGCTTGAACTTCCCATAAACTCAAAAACATTGACTCCCTCTCTTGGACGCTCAGGTGGGGTAATTTTGATTCCTTTTTCCCCAAAAACTATTTGGTCTCCTTTTTTGACCTCTCTCACTGGTACACAAAATGCTCTGTTTCCTTTTACAACAATGCATTTGTCCATCATCATGTTTTCAACTTGAATCCATTTTCCTTTATAAAAAACTTGTGTGTGATTATTTGTTGTACTGTAGAAATTATCTGGCATAACATATTTTTTTGGAGATTTTTTTAATATGATTTCTTTTTGATCTTTAGATGTTGCCCCTTCTCGATAAATTGTTTCTAAAATCTTATCTAAATGTTTTTGATTTTTACCTGTAACAAGTAATCCTGCATATGATTGATCTTTTTTTCGCTTACCAATCTTAATTTTTTGTACTTCAAATTCTCCTTTTAGATCCATAATTTTATCAAAGATCTTAGTTAAAATCAAAGAGTCAATTAGGTGACCGCTAACTTCAATCTCTTGAGAAAATTTACTCATTTTATTATTCTCTACATCATGATAACTAAAGGTTTACGTTTTGTTTCAAGCCTAAACACTAGACTGGAAGAATAACATTACCTTCAAATTTTGAGATGTTATCAGCCTCAAATAATTTCTCCAATTTTTCTTTTTGTTCGTTTGTCACTCCTTGAACAATTGTTTTAGAGTACCCTTCACTATCAACAATTGCAAGAATATATCCGCTATTGTCAGTTAAAACAAAACCTACTGATTCATCAACAAACGCGTAGAGATTTTCTTCACCCACTACTTCCCATACATTTGATTTATTCGTTCTTAAGGCTAATGCTGGCATTGCTTTACCATCAGTCAATTTATTAAGATATTCTCTTGCTTCTGTAACTCTTTTCTGACCTAGTTTTAAGGCCTGGAAATATTGCATGTTTCACAAATAATGTGGTTATTATAAAAACAATCTTACTACACAAGATTGTTATAGAATCTAAGATTTTCTTAACTTATGCCTCTTACAAACAATGTAATAATCAAACTAAATGAAATAACTACCATAGTTGAAGACAGGTCAAACCTCTCAGAATCAGAAGTTGATGAAATAAAATCTATCTTTAAAACCATAGTGGAAAGTGGTGAGAGATACGACATTGACGAAATTGAATTCTGGTTTGAAAATGAAGGAAGCTGGGCAACTAAAAAATCTCGAACCCGAATTGTGAACCTTTCAAGTTACATTCAAGATAAATATCAACAAACAGCACATCTGAGAATCATTTCTGATGACGATTGTAATTGTGACAACTAAATTTCCAGCTTTTCTAATAACCGGCCAACAATTTTTGCATTTTCTGTTCTTTCGTCAAGTATTTCTTTTAGACGAGTCTCATTTTTGTCATCTTTTCCAATTATCTGAAAATATTCTTCATCTAGATTATTATTTGCTTGAAGTCTTTTAACTACCTCGAACAATATCCCTATTACTTGTTTTTGTGTATCAATTAATTCATCTTTATTTTTCTCAGACATTTTCTACTATCCATCTTTGACAATCTCTGTAAATATTTCTTTTAATTTAGGATCAGTGATACCTATCTTTGCAGATTTAAAAAAGGACTCGAGTTTTTCTTGTGAATACCCCTCTTGTTTATAGATATTAGCTTGAAGCGCCATTTCCAATTTATCAATCTGATGCACCAATTTTGATTCAAGAGAAGTATTTTCTTGGTATTCTTGCCAAATTTGTAAATATTGTGATTTAATTAAATCTGGTAAATTTTTAATAATTTCGTTAAAGGCATTATTTTCTAGTTTATTCTTTTTTTCTTTGCTTAGTTGTTTAGGAGTATGATCCCCAATTTTTGATTCGGCTAAATCATGCAATAAAACCATTTTAATGATTTTTTCAGAATTATAATTTCCTA
Source organism: Marine Group I thaumarchaeote (assembly GCA_013390905.1). Lineage (GTDB taxonomy): Archaea > Thermoproteota > Nitrososphaeria > Nitrososphaerales > Nitrosopumilaceae > Nitrosopumilus. Next base: position 36,560 of record JACATG010000010.1, read on the forward strand.
AATCAGAAATTACCATACCCATCAATGCCATTGAATAAGAATGGTCTGCAACTGATTCAGGAGTATCTAGTAATAGTTTGTCAATCCATCCTTGTCTAGAGATTTTTTTGAGATTTGCAGCTGTTTTGAAAAAATCTAAGATCATTATATTATAATATGTATAATATTTTCTCCTAATGAATTTTCATGTTGTGGGATTGCGAACAACATAATAGTTAATTTTGCTAGGGTTAATTAATGAAAATTTATACTAAGACTGGGGACAGGGGCGATACTGGTTTACAAGGAAATCTTAGAATAGCAAAATCTCACTCAAGAATTATATCATATGGCATGGTAGATGAAGCAAATGCTGCTCTAGGAATAGTTCTAGTAAATTCATTGGATGACGATATCACAAAAATTTTAACAAACATTCAAAATGATCTATTTTTAGTTGGGGCAGATCTCTCAAATCCAAATCTTGCTGATATAAAAAATAGAGTTACATCAGATATGGTAGAACGACTTGAACACAATATTGACAAATTTGAATCAGAACTTGTTCCTTTAACAAATTTTATTTTACCAGGGGGCGATATTGCTGCAGCACAATTACATTATGTCAGAACTGTTGTGAGGAGAGCGGAAACACAAGTAGTCCAATTAAGTGAAAAAGATGAAATCAATTCAAATTGTATTAAATATCTTAATAGGTTATCTGATTTGTTTTTTGTAATGGGTCGTTTAATCAATAAACGAAAAAACAAGGATGATATTATCTGGAAGATCTGAAAAGACAAACTTTTACCAATATTTACTAACCAAAACTTCAAAAATCAGGCAGGAGATTCCAGAAAAAGTTGTAAAATTACAACAAAAATTAAACGTATGTGGATGCCTACAATTGAATAAAACTAATTGATGTCAAAAAGATCATGTTTCAGTCCTTTTGAATCCATAGTATTTCCCTGAGAGATTTGAGTTAAATGATGATTTTTATGGTTAGTCAAGATTCTTTGCAAAGAAAAGTGCAGATTGCTCAAATCCTAAATGCTTGTAGAACTGATGAGATTCTTTTCGTTGGTTTCCAGACTCTAACCTAATTCTATGACATTTTTTCTCTTTAGCAAGAGAGATACAAGAATTGATTAGTTTTTTTCCTATTCCTTTACTTTGATACTTTTCATGAACGACCAAATCTGGTATATACATCTCTAAGGTAGTCTGGTTAAGTCTTGACAAAAACACTATGCTTACCATACCCACAATTTTCATATCATCAAGTTCAGCAACAAGAATTTTTTTATCTGAATCTGTAACGTGTTTCTTTACTAGTGTTCTAAATATGTCGACATCAGAGTCTTTTTGTGGTTTTGGACGTCCTAGTTCATATAACAATTCAATAAGAACCCCAATATCTTTGATATCTTTCTCAGCAGCTGTTCTAATTCTTATATTGTCCATACACGATAACTCTAGTTTATCATCAGAATTAACTGCACCTAATTGCTTTCAATTATAACGTAGATTAGTGGAACTTTTCACTCGTGAAATGGGGGCTTCTATTTTTATTGATTGTCGATAAACTCGTTTACACTTCGTCAAATGTTAATTAGATTCTAAACTTAATTGTGATGTTAAATTTTTAGTTTAACACTATAATTGAGTTAAATAATTAACTAATCACTGATCTAAGTACGAGGATAAACTTTAATTCCTCATCTGAGTGCCTTTTTCTCAGTGCCGGGGTAGCTCAGCCTGGGAGAGCACTCGGCTGAAGACCGGGCTGTCGCGCGTTCAAATCCCGCCTCCGGCACTTAAAATATTATTTATAGATTTCTAAAAAAATTATAGAATCAAAAACTAAATGGATCTGTTAATATCAAAAATATTTATTCATTAAAACAGGATTTTGTTTATTTAAATTAGATTTGTCTGTTTATATTTGATAATACGGTGCGCTGAATTGACTAATTAATTGTATGTGATTATGAAAATAATATTTTAGTTGGCTGCCAAAAAATATTTACTGAATAATTTCCATTAAAAACCTTCTTGCATAATCTTTAAAAACCATACGAACTCTTGATTTTCGATATTCATGGTTGAAAAAAAGACTAGAAAAAACAAAAATACAATCAAAGCAAAAACTACAAAGGTTAAAGTCAGTAAGACTAAATCCAAATCTACAGAATCAAAGAATAAAAAAGTAGTGGAAGAACCATTTGCTGATGCTGGTATTGTTGTAGTTGATGATGATATAGAAATTGATCATGAAAAAGTTAATGAAGAAAGAAGGGCATATCTTGAAGAAGCAAGGTCTCAAGATGCGTCAGACTAGGAATCTTTATCAGATCCACTGACATATACTAATAATGCGTGCATTATGTTTGATTACCGTTAAACCAGGTAAGGTGGATTTGGTTGTCCTAATATTAAAGAAAAAACGTAAAATTTTAAAACAGATTATGATAGTTGCCGGAAGAGCAGACATTAGTGTACTTTTACAAGGAAATATTGATGAAATCAACAACATGGTAATTGATTTTAAAAAAATTAAAGATCTAGTTACAACTGAAACATTAATTGAGGTAGAGGTAAATCTGGGTTGGTAAGAGCAATAATTTTAGTAAAATCTCCAAAGAAACTCATAGCTGCAAGATTACGAAAAGTTTCCTCAATAACTGAGTCTTTTCCAACAAGTGGACAATTTGATGCTGTTGCAATAATTGAAGTTGAACAACTAATTCAGATTAAAGAAGTTGCTAATCAGATTCAAAAAATCAATGGTGTAGAAAGGACCGAAACTATGGTTGAAGTTCAATAAAAATAGTTTCTCTTTTTGTTGAAGTTCAATAACAATGGATTTAAAGAACTTCTAGCTAGCTGATTTGTGAATATCAAAAAAGTTGGAAATGTAATTTTGGCTGTAAATGACCTAGACAAATCATTACAATTTTATCATGAAATTATAGGGCTTCCAATAAAAAAACAAAGAAGAACTTGGATTGATTTGGGTACATCTGGAGCTTTATTGAGTTTACATCCAGCATCATTAACTGAACAACATGTTGGTAGTTCTATTGAAAACGGTATTACTATAGGATTTCTTGTTGGTGATCTAAAATCTGCATTAGATGAATTAAGAGAAAAAGGTGTTAAAATTCATCGTGATATTGTTGAAAAAGATGCAGGGAAAAATGCAGTAATTATGGATCCTGATGAGTATCTAATTTCCTTATTTGAGCCAAACTTTGAGGATACTGCTCAACAAACAGGCGGATATCAAGGATTTACACCAGCTTAGATTGTCTTTTTTATTAAAGAGATAATCTTCTCTATGCCTTTTTCTTTTTTGTCTATTGAAACATAATAAGTGACATCATTTTTCTGCAAAATCACAATTGTTATTTTTTGATGTTGTAAAATTACATGTTCCAGTTTCCCAACTGTACTGGCAATATTTTTTCTTAATGATATTAAAGTAGAAATAATGAAAAACTCATTTTTTACTTGTTCTGATTTTAAGAGAGGTTTTAGATTTGGTTGAACTATTCCAGTTAAGGTTCTACCATATACGTTTATGACTCCTGCATATCTGATATTATTTGATATTTTTAGAATACTTTGACATTGTTTTCGGTGTTTTGCCACAGCAATCTTCCATTTATCCGCAGGAGTTTTTATCATAACCGAAATTGATTTAGGAAATTAATAAGGATTTTTACTAATTATGAATTTTAGAATTAGAACCTTGTTTCTAATGATTATTAGATGTGGTTTCTTTATCTAGTTTTTTCTTCAACCCCAAGTTTTCTTTTAGTAATTTATCATTAGTAACTTGAAGTGTTTCAACTGAATTTTGTCTATTATATAGTGGGTGTCCAGGAGGAATTATTGCAGAATTCATTGATAGTAATCCCGCTGCATATTGTTGATACATATGTTGGAATCCTTGAAGTTTTTGACTAATATTGGCAACTTCTTCTGAAAATTGTTCTTTCGTCGGGCCTTCATAAATTTTAAACATTGGATGAGTTAATCCTGGTGGCAATCTAGGAAATTGTAATGCAAGATGAGGGATGTTGGGATTTAATCCATAGAGGTCTTGCAAGTGTTTAATCACTAAATTATCCACAAAATTGGTTTCTATTTGCCATATTTCTGCCTTACTTTAGGCATTTGATATACTGTCTAGTAAAATATTAGTCATTTGAGCTCAATTTGAGCTGATCGCTGATCCTTATAGATTCGTAGTTTAGATCGCTGATACACATGACCAGATCAAAAAAGACATGTCTCAAATGTAAAAAAGATATCAAAAATAATGAACTGCATAAGATTGTAATCTATATTGTTCAAGAAAAATTCACTGAACATCATTATGAGCATGTTGAATGTCCAGATAGATTTACTATTTAGTTAATTAATTATCGAAAAAATTGTTCTTTGTGTTCATACACTTCATAAATTTTTCCAGTTAATCTGGAGCGATATCTCCATTCAGTATTCTTCCAAATGATTTGAGTGAATTCTTTTTGCAAATCTGGATGTAGTTTTATAAGTACATCACTACCAATCAAGATTTGATCAGGTTTTGCCAAGTTTTGAATTTTTGAAGCAATATTCATTGAAGGACCAATCAAATCCACTTGAGAGTGTTTAATATCTGCCCCGTATCTGACTACAATATTTTGTCCAAAATCAACCCCAATCTTTACCATCAAATCTGGATAGTCATACTGATTTAGAATCGGGTTGATTCCTTTTTGAATTACCGAAATCATTGATTTTGCACAATTTACTGCATCATCTGCTGCTCCTGTTCCGTAAATATCATCTTCATCTAAAACAAAATATCCAATTACCGCATCACCTACAAACTTTAGTACATATCCATGATATTGTCTAATTACTGAAGCCATTTCTTGTGCAAACGAGCTAATAATTATTGCTATTTTTTCTGCAGGCATTTCTAATGTCATTGTAGTTGAACCAACTAAATCTACATAGAGTATTACCATATCCAATTTTAAAAATACATTTTTTCTTAGAAATTGATCTGATTCGTCAACCATTCCTGAATACTCATAACCTTTTTTAAGAGCCCCCCAAACTCTTTTTTGAGTTTCCAAGATCATGGACTCGGAATCTAATGGTTGATCATTATTTTTATCTTCATTCATTTTTACTCATCTTATTCCAAGGGAAAATCAATCTTACAACGAGGGCATTTCCCCCTTATTCCCTTGTAATGCTCATCATAATGTTCTATAATTTCACCGTTACAATGATCACATCTGATTTTAGATTTTTCCATGCCTAGAATTGTAATTTTGTATATTTAGATGTAGATGAAGGTTTAAGGAGAACAATAATTTGCTATTTCGTGTGCGCATAGGTACAAAATCCAACAATGATTTCATCAAACAATTAAATCAAAAAAATGAAGAGATTAAAAATTTGTTTCTATTAAAAATAACTGGTCTGACAAAAATGATTGATGTAAAAGTTATGATGGGTGATTCTACTATAACAATACAAAAAACATTTGATCCAAAACTAGTAATGGATTATTTTCAAAAAATTGACAGTAATCTAGAAAATTGGTCTATTCAAGATGTATCTACTACTAATAATGAAGACATTAGGAGAATTTTTACAAAGTTTGAAATTATGGAAGGAAATTATTTATTATCTGGACATATATCAATACAATTTCATGTATTGTTGTATTACAAACCAGATCAACGAGTACTTGATTGTCAAAAAGAATTATCTGAGATTATTGATTTAACAAAAAATAATGAACAGCGAATTTCTGATAATAGTGATGAATTTGTCTTAAATAAACTAAAAGAGATGGGATACAAAGACCTTGATCATCAAAAATTGTTTGAAATATTTTATGAAAATGATGAATTTCGAGAAAAAGTTTATGCTGAGATAGAAAAAGATGCGGGAGTAGACTTTCAAGAATTATCGGAAAAAAAGACAAAGCTGTTTGATGAACTTGATTCTCTTTTAATTGAAACTTATCAAATAACTTCTGTGTTGATTGATGATAATAGATTAATTACTGGTGAAGAAGGTTGTTTATTCACTGTAGATTTGGAATTTGTTAAAAATAAAAATAGAGAAGGACTGTTTGACCCTAGAAAAATGTCTGATTCTGTTAAAGAAAATATTTTAATACGTTTGAATAATCTTAAAAAAATTATTTAATTATAAATTAAAATCAAGAAACCAGAAAATGAGAAATTTTCTCAAGGGGAGTTCCGATTTCTTGATATAATTTGAACGATCTAATTTAACTATTTAGATATTTCTCAAAATATACGCACAAAATTTGACTAAAGATACAATTTTTGTATAGAAGAAGTCAAATACGCCGCATTAGTAGCAACATTTCCAATGAACCCGTCATATGCTGAAATAGTAAAGGCAAATTCAATGCGAGGAAACGAGATAAAGAAGACTCCATTAATTCATTCACCTACATTTAGTGAAATTACTGGATCTGAGGTTTACCTGAAAGCAGAGTTTCGACAAAGAACCGGTTCGTTTAAAATTCGTGGCGCTTATTTCAAAATCAAATCATTATCAGATGAAGAGAAAAAACATGGCGTCGTTGCAGCATCAGCAGGTAATCATGCTCAAGGAATGGCATTTGCATCATCATTAGAAAAAATTTCTTGTACCATTGTAATGCCAAAAAATGCATCTCCTTCAAAAGTGGCTGCAACTAGAGAATATGGTGCCAATGTAATTTTGGAAGGAACAAATTATGATGAGTCATCAGCCAAAGCAAAGGAAATTGCTAAAGAGACTGGAGCTACTATGATACATGCTTTTGATGACCCTCAAATCATAGCTGCTCATGGAGTTATAGGTCTAGAAATTTTAGATGACTTGCCAGATGTAGACGAAATCTATCTTCCAATAGGTGGTGGAGGATTGGCTGCTGGAATTTTAATTGCAATTAAAGAAAAAAACCCAAACGTCAAAGTTGTCGGTGTTCAGTCAAAATCCTTTCCATCAATGTATGAATCACTCAAAAATGGCTCTTTAACCGAAAGTGGAGGTGAAAGAACAATTGCAGATGGTATATCCGTAAAAATACCAGGACAACTGACCTTTGATATTATTAGCAAACTTATAGATGAGATTGTTCTTGTTGATGATACAGAAATCACAAAAGCAATGTTTTTGTTAATGGAAAGAATGAAGTTTGTTGTAGAGCCTGCAGGTGCTGCAAGCTTGGCATATTTGATCTCAAAGAAACCTGCCCCTGGAAAGAAGGTAGTTGCAATCCTTGCAGGTGGAAATGTGGATATGTATCTTTTAGGCCAGATTGTATACAAGGGTCTTGCTGGAATGAGTCGTTTACTTAAATTATCAATACTACTACCTGATAGGCCGGGTGCATTCAAAGAAATTGTTGATGAAATAACTTTGGCCAATGTAAATATTGTTGAAGTAGTTCATGATAGACTAAGCTCTAACATAGATGCAGGTTCAGCTGGAGTTACTTTAAGTCTTGAAACTCAAGGAAAAGTGCAAGCGGATCTGTTAATTGAGGCGCTAAAAAAGAAAAACATCAAATTTACTCTACTAACTTAGTCATTTGAATTTTTTTTTAGCAAATTTTGAAAGACCTTCTTTCTTCAGTTGTTCTGATTCTTTCATGACAGAGTTATGTTGATCAGATTTGTGTTGTTTTAGTTTATTTTTTAAATCTGGAAATTC
>JACATG010000002.1 GCA_013390905.1 Marine Group I thaumarchaeote
ATTACTAGTCCAATGGCTCTTGTGCTTATCATAGGAGGACAAATAGGAATCATGATGATTGAAGGTTTGATTGTCTACATACAGTCTCTAAGGCTTCACCTCTATGAGTTCTTTACAAAATGGTATGGGGGTGGTTCACAACCATTCAAACAATTAGTTCCAGAAAGGGTTTACAATACGTATTCTTGGACGAATAAGAAAAAATAGAAGTATGAGATAGTAAAGTAATGTCAAAAGAATTCATAATCACTTTAATTCCTGCACTTGTTATGCTTGGATTTGCCATTTTTGGCGTTATGGTAGTTAGTTCATAGTTTGTTGTAAAGCTTAAGGTCTATTTTTTGTAATTATTTTTCCACAGGTAAATCTAACTTATTTCCCCATTCTCCCCAAGAGCCTAGATAAACACGGACATTCGTAAAACCAAGTTTCTTTAATGCAAAAAACGTGTTAGCAGCGCGATAGGCGCCTTGACAGTAAGTCACAATCTCAGTGTCTTTTGGGATTTGGTAAAGTTTGGATAGTTCTTCATCTGATTTGAAAGTACCATCATCATTGATGTTAAGATTCCAATCAATATTGACAGATTTTGGAATATGTCCTACTTGTGCTGCCCTTACAATAGTTCCATTATATTCTTCATCAGATCTAGCGTCAATAATCTTTAGCGTATCAATATTCTCTAAAATATATTCATAACTGGAAATAATTTTAGGGTTAATTTTTCCAGAAAATTTTATGGGTTGAAATGGGTTTTGTTTTATTTCCATTGGTCGATTTTCTTTTTTCCATTTTTTCATGCCACCATCTAACAAAGATACATCTGGATGTGAAAAATATTCCAACATCCAAACACCTCTTGCAGCTAGCATTCCAGAAACATTATCATAAAAAACAACTTTCTTTTTAGAGCTTATCCCTACAAATGAAAAGATCATCTCTGCTTGTTTGTTAAAATTTTGTATTCCTTCTTTTGTTGTATCTATCCAATGAAATGCAAACAGATCTAGATTGACAGACCCTGGAATATGTCCTTCTGAATATTCCTTAAATGAACGAGTGTCAATTAATAATAATTCAGATTGTTCAAGTTTTGATTCTAATTCAGATGTAGTGATTAACATGATTTTGGTGGATTGATCAAATCTAAATTGATTTGTATTAAAAAAAATAAAAAGAAAAGAAAAGGGTTTTTTCTATTCGTTGACGTATGCTCTTTCGCCGTGCTGTGCCAAATCAATGCCAATCTCCTCTTCTTTAGGAGTGACTCTGATTCCGCCTGGCCAGATGGCATCCATAATCTTGAAGATTATAATGGTAACACCAAAGGAGTAACCCACTGATATTGCAGCACCGATAATGCTGATTGCTTGCTGTTCCATTCCTTCTGGTGTACCAGTCCATGCGCCAATACCGTCTCCAGTATCCCAAACGTGTGGACTAGCTAATGTACCAGTCAAAATTGCACCTGTAAGACCGCCGATTCCATGTACTCCCCATACATCTAATGCGTCGTCCCATTTGCGTGCATTCTTGAATGCTATAGCACCATAACAAAGTGTACCAGCAGCTATACCGATTATAATCGAAGCCATTGGACCTACCCAACCTGAAGCTGGAGTGATTGCTACCAATCCTGCTACTGCACCTGTTGCAGCTCCAACAATACTTGGTTTTCCGGTATGTGCCCATGACATCAACAGCCATGTAACTGAAGCCATACCAGTTGCGGTATTAGTGACAGTCCATGCGCTTATGGTAATGCCGTCTACCATTACTTCACTTCCTGCGTTGAAACCAAACCAACCAAACCAAAGTATGGATGCACCAAGTACAACCATTGGAACGTTGTGTGGTTCCATTGGAACTTTGCCATATCCAAGTCTTCTGCCAAGGACTAAGGCTCCTGCCAATGCAGCGAATCCTGAAGTAATGTGTACTACAGTACCACCAGCAAAGTCTAATGCGTATGATGGCGATAAGTCTGGATCAAGGTCTAGTGAACCTCCTCCTATGTAACCACCTCCCCAAACCCAATGTGCTATTGGGTCGTAAACGAAGGTACCCCATATGAGTACGAATATGATCAATGCGCTGAATTTGATTCTGTCAATCAAGCCACCAACAATTAGTGCTGGGGTGATAATTGCGAATGTTGCTTGGAACATTGCAAATAGTTGGTGAGGTACTGTACCTGGCCAACCTTGACTACAAACATCTCCATCTTTGAACTGTTGCATCTGATATGCATTAGACCATGTGTCTGCACATGGTCCTGCTTCACCTAATGGTGCCCATGCTGAGACTTGATTAAATCCAACATAGGTCAAATCTCCCATGAACATATTTTGTCCAGTTTCAATATCTGCGCCTGGTCCAAATGCTAGTGTGTATCCCCATAGAACCCATTGTACTGACATTAGGCCTATAACAATAAAGACCATGCCAATAGTGTTTACTGCATTCTTTGATCTGGATAAACCTCCATAAAAGAATGCAACGCCGGGAGTCATGAAGAGTACTAATGATGTTGCTGTTAGCATCCATGCCATATCACCTGTATCTACCATACAAGGGAGCATGCCGCCATCGCCATCATCAAACCAACATTCGTTTGGGTTACCAGTGTAAATTCCACTGGTTCCCACTACATATCCGTCCATACCATCATCAACACTTTGTGCATATGCCATAGACATTGCACTAGTTGCTGTGATTGATACTGCGGCTACAAGTAATAGAGCATACTTGTAGTTTCTAGAAATCATTAAATTTATCGAAATTGGAGAAGATTTAAGGCTTGAAAACACTAGAATTTGTAAAAAAGTAAATTATTATATTTCAGTATATTCTGATAGTAACATAAAATATGAAAATTAGGTCAAGGATAAAAAATGACGGCTAAATCAGTCATTAAACTAGCAATTTTTGATACATTCAAGACTAAGGGTGATGAATTAACAGGAGAAGCGAATAGACAAAGAGCAATCATTACAATACTTGCCAGTAATGTCAATCCTGCAGAAAGAACTAGGACAGGGATATCTCAAAGAATAGCAAAAAAACAAGAAATTGCTTGGAAGAATATCTATTCGGGAATATTTCGTGATTTTGATGAGATTTTACTTCCAATGAAGATTGCAGAAGAGAATGGGAGATTGCCTCTAAAAAGAGGTCCAAGGGCTCTTCAAAAAATAGGGATTCCATACTATCATTTGACCAAAAAGGGTATCTTGATAGCACTATCAATAAGTGAAATTACAGATAGAGAAAATTTACTAAAAGAGTTTTTTTCCAAGTCTGAATCTACTGAGAAGGAATTTGAAAAAATTCTCTCAACTCTTTTAAAGACTAGCCCAAATTTTACATATTCAATTCTTCAAAAATATGTTAAGGCTTTTTGTGATAATAAAATTAAAGATCTGCTTCCTTTTGATCTATCAAAACTTAAAGAAATTTCTGATGAGTCTTTAGGTATTCAAAAGGAGTTTTTTAAGGCGTTTTTAAAACTATCCAAACAAGAAAAGCAAGATACCATCAAATTCCTCAATAAAATAACCTAGTCCTAAACACAAACAAGAAAACGCCAAACATTAAAATCGGTTATGTAGAGAGAACAGTCAAAATGGGTGGATCTAAAAATGTCTATGCGTCTGTAAAATCCTATAGTAAAAGAGGAAAGTTACTAAAAAAAGCTGATTTTCAAACACTAGCAGAATCAAGAGATCTTGATGAATTAATGACTAGAATTAAAAATACAGTTTATGGAGAGGCAGTAGCTGAAGTAGAGAAACCGTACACGTCTCTGGGTATCGAGTCTGCACTAAAAAGTCACCTAGCTGATATTCATTATACCATTGCAAAAACTGCTGGTGAGTCACGTATCTTGGATGCTTATTATTTGAAATTTATTATTTCTAATTTAAAACAAATTCTAAAAGGAAAAGTTTTGGGAAAATCACAGGAAGAGATTGAAACTCACATTAATCTTCATGCTGAAGAATTAATCAAACAAAGAGATATTGTAGTCAAAGCACTTGTCGCAAAAGATTTGGAAGAAACTGTTGCAAGTTTAAGCCAAGTTGAATTTGGTGAAGAGATTGCAAAAGCAGCTGCTTTGTATGCAGATAAAAAGAATATCCAAATCTTTGATACATATTTTGATAAAATTTTGTATTTACGTCTTGTAAAGGCACTTAAATCTGGAGACATAGATGCAAGTAGATTAATTGGAATGGATATTGATTTTTACAACATTCTAAGTGTAATTAGAGGAAAGTTTTGGGGACTTGATGAACAACAAATTCAGGATTTAATTGTAATTCAATCTCCAGCTGCAAAAGAATTGCTAGCAAGAATGATATCATCTGAATCAATAAGAGATGCATTTAGCGAACTTGCTAATACAAAATATAAGGATTTGGTTCCTCAAAATGAAAATGAATTAGATGCAATAGCTGAATTTGAAAGATCCTTTGAAATAGCAATTTATCAAGCATCGTTAAACTCTTTTACAAAAATGTTCAGTTTAGCAACTACAGTAGGAATTACAAAACTAACTGCATTTGAAGTAAGAAATCTTGCAGCAATTGCTTATGCAGTTGAACAAAAAATACCAACTGAAATTACTATGTCTAAATTGATTTTAGAGACAGAATAATCTGGTATAAAAAATGAGCAAGTTTCCATCGAAAAAATATGAAACGTCGATTGATATTCTTACAAATTGGGTAAGTATCTCTATGGCATTGATTTTTGCTCTACCGTCGCTAGGAGTATTTTTGGGAATTTATTATGGAACTGGAAATCTGATTATTGGAGCAGTTTTAGGATTTGGAGTTCATTTCGTCACACTTGCATTTTCAGGCAGAATTTCAAGTTATCTAAACAAGATTATGAATTAACCTATATTGATCTAATTTTAAGATGATTTACTATGATGGGAGATAGAGATTTTCGAAGTATTACTCATAATGCAATACGTTCTATAGGAAATGAATTAGAAATTGACATAGATTCTAAGGATATTCAAACTATTCATCTTCAAGAAGTAACCCAATGTCTAAGACGCTCATATTATGATAGAATGGACCCTAATGAAATTGAAAGAAGAGGATTCAATGAACTTCTCTCAGGATTACTAAGAAAATTACAATATGGAACCGAACCAAAAGAATTTGCAATGGACGAAATTAAGCTAAAGGCACAGGTCGATATGATAACAGATGACTCTATTCTTTTATTCAGATCAGCATTATATGAGTTAGAAAACCCTCAAGCAAATGATATCCTATATCTTAATGCATGTATGTGGATATATGACAAAGTTGATGGAGTAATTGTTTACATTACAGGAGATAAGAGAGAAATAACTTTTTCATTAACACGCAACAAAAAGATGTTTGAGGAAATAATCAGAAGAGTTAGAGTTCTAAATGATCTTCTTAAAGAACAAAAAACACCCATCCTAGAACCATCATCTGATTGTTCTGGTTGTCAATATTTTGAAAGATGTTTCATGAAAAAGAAGACTAGTAAACAGATATCCTTAATGGGAATATTTGGTAAGGAAAGTAAAGATTAGTCTAATAAATGAAAAATATGAAAAAAGGATTGTTCCTTGGTTATTCTACTGGTTCTGGATGTCCTTTACCACGTAGAGCGAAACACACTACTGCGAGTGCAATTGCGACTCCAACTGCTGAGCCAAATGCTGCTAAACCTGCTTCTGCCATTTGATAAAAAACGACTTTACGGGCTTTTATAACTTTGCCAATATTTTTTTCTTAAAAACAAAGTATCATAATTTTAAAATTTTGTGATACTATCTATTCTATTTGGTAAATTCAAAACGAAGTTCATTTTCTTGACCACTTATCAACGAACTTAGATTGTAAAATACATCACCAGTAACTTTCCAAGTTGCAGTATTGTTTTGAAGAACAGCCCATAATTCAGGAGTATTTCCAGAATTTCTCAAATTAATAGTGTCTTTTAGTAGGATAGAGTTGTTACCAAGAAGAACATAATAGTTTGAACCAAATTCTAGCATTCCCGTAGGTCTACTACCTATTTCACCACCTGCAATTTGTTCAGACGTAGAATAACCTGTTTCATGTAATCTATAATCCAAAGTTTGAATTATTACACTAGCGGGATTAGGATTAGAAATTCTAAATGCAATCTTAATTGTAGCTATTCGTGACGAAATTTCTGTAACAGAAAGTTCCTCTAGTTCAATTTGGAGAGGTTCAACTTGTGTAATGTTTTGATTTTCTATAAGAATTTCACCTTGAGGTACTACAACCATTATAGGTCCTACCCAAATAATTCCTCCCAATACAGACATAAGCACTGCAATTGTGACAATAAGAAAGATTTTACGATTCATTATTTTTGCTTCACTTTAGATATCTTAAATGTTAAGATGGTTATTATACCATTGGAGGGAGAAAAAATTATGCAATACTTCCAAGCAGTACAACAAGGAAAGCAAAGAGCAAATAAATCACAAATGAAGATGTTTGAAGCAGCTGGATTTGGGATGTTGACTTTGACAACCAAAAAAGTTAATGGAGAATTTCAACCAGTTGGAGAGGAAGAATTTACTGCTGTGATTAATTCTGAAGGTGGGGATGTGGCAATAATTGTAGATAAAGATGGATTTACAAAAGCTCAATCAAAGACAGTAAAAAAAGAAGAAGCGGTATCAATTTTCAAAAAACTTCGAGAATCAGGAATTCCTGAATATTCAGGAAAAGAAATTCAGATCTGGTCTGAAACAAGACCAACAGTTCAAAACAAAATTTCTGAATAATTATTTTGAAGAAAGAATAATTTCTGTGCCTACATTGTCACCCTTTATGGCCTTTTCAATAATTTTTGGATCAGCTTTTATGATTCTTGTTTTGATTTTAGAGCGTTCAATGATTTTTAGAGCAAGAATATCCATCAAGTCATAGCCTCCTGCAAGAGAATCTTCATGAATCAACATTTTTTTCAAATTTTTTAGTTCAATCCGTTTGAATTTTTTTGCTTTTTTGAATTTGTTTGGATCCCTATCATAGACTCCATCAACATCAGTAGCGTTAAGGAACTGTTCAGCATGTACTTTTTCAGCGATTAATGCAGCAGTACCATTGGTGCTTTGACCTGGATGTAAGCCGCCTGTTACAACTATTAATCCATCATCTACTGCATGTCTAACTTCTTGTAAAGTAGTTGGTGGATGTGAGTATGCTCTGTTCTTAAGAGCATAAATCAATAGTTTTGCGTTAAGTCTTGAAATTTCAATTCCAAGTTCATCAAGAGTAGATTCATCCGCGCCAGAAGATCTTGCATGAGAAATGTAATGTCGTGCAATGTGTCCACCACCTGCAACAACAATTGGTTGGCAAATTTTACTTATTTTTACTAGAAATTCAGCGTAGTCTTTTAGTACTTTGACATTATCTGCACCAAAAACTCTTCCAGATAATTTGATAACGATTCTCTTTTTCACTTTAGATCACCAAGGATTGACTTTGCGGCAATTTCAACTTTTTTTCTGTTCTTTTGGTGAGTATAGATTCTTAGGATATTCATAAATCCAGAAATTGCTGAAACCGCAGGGATTTCTGAAATTAGCATCTCTTTTGCAGAGAATTTTCCATTATCATTTGTAATCAAAATTATAGATTTGGATTCGTTTTTGGATGGTGTAAGTGGAATTGATGGAGTAACAGAACTATCTACAAAAATTTCATTCTCATCAACTTTAGATTTTTTAGAGATCGAAGTTCTGAGTTCATCAGTTCGTGTTTTTTTCAAGTTAGTTTTGCTAGTCAAGATTCTCTCAAACACACATTTCAACAATTTCCTATTTTGATAATCTTGTGCAAATTGTCTAGCACGTTTTAATTTTGAAGATTTTGATGAGATTAGACTAGATAAAACATATTCATCTGTGAGTTTAACGTATTCATTTAGATTAAAACTAGTAAAACCAAATTCGTCATCAGATAATCTCAATGCTTCAATCAGCATAACTTCTGCAGCTCTTACAGTTTTGTGAAAATAGACTGCCTTGAACATTTGATATCTAGAATACATCATTGATTCAAAAGAATATAATGCTGAACGTTCCAAGGCTAGTTTTTTATGATGTACATAAAGTGATTGAGTGATTCTTTTATGATCAATTTTTGCATGTTCTGCTCCTGTAAAATAACCATCTCTAAGTAAATAGTCCATCATATCTGCACTAAGTGTACCTGAAACAATTTCATTCATAAATTGAAATTTGGAATTTCCAAAGGCAATTTTTGTAATTAGTTTTTTGTCAAAGCCATTTTTTGATAAAACATCACCAATTTCAGATTTTAGAATAATTTCTTTACCATAGTCTTCATGTGAAATTTTCTTTTCTTGGATGATTTCC
Organism: Marine Group I thaumarchaeote; assembly: GCA_013390905.1. Lineage (GTDB taxonomy): Archaea > Thermoproteota > Nitrososphaeria > Nitrososphaerales > Nitrosopumilaceae > Nitrosopumilus. The sequence continues at coordinate 8,420 of JACATG010000002.1, forward strand.
TCAAAAAGATGAGAAAAAGGTCCATGTCCTATGTCATGTAAGAGGCCAGCTAACCTAAGGATTTCAATGTCATCTGATTTGAAAATTCCTTTTTCATTTAATGCATGACCTGCTAGACTGGCAATGTGCATAACTCCCAATGAATGCTCAAATCTTGTATGTTGAGCTGCAGGATATGTCAAATGAGCACCAGAAAGCTGTCTAATGTGTCTTAATCTTTGAAAAATAGGTTTGTCAATTATTGATATCTCATGTTCATATACACGAATGAAATCATGAATTGGATCAATTATGTCTACATAATTTTTTTTCATAGTCTTATTTTCTTTGATAATCTCTTCAAAATTTCTTCATGTATTTCTTGTTTAGACTTTGATGCATCAATTATTTCCCAATGTTTTTTCTTAGCAATTATTTTATAGATTTTAGAGATTTTTCTTAAAAATTCTTCATTTTTTTCGAATTTGTCTCTATGAGTTTTCTGTCTACGAAATGATTCTTTTTGTGTAACATCAAGTAAAATTACAAGATCACCTTTTGGAAGGCCAGCATCTAGATTATCAAGCCATTTTTGCTTCATACCGTTTGCTATGCCGTAAACCAGATTAGAATGATAATAACGATTCATTATTAGAACAGAATTTTTTTCTTGGGCCGCTAAAATTTCATTTAGTTTTTCCCATCTATTAGCAGCCAAAAGACAATGAATTACTTGAGGAGGAAATTTTCTTTTTCCATCTAAATATTTTCTGATTTCTTTTCCTATCGGAGTTTTGTAGTCGGGAAAATGAAATGCTTTAGTTTTGATCTTTCTTTTTTTAAGTGCTTTTTCCAATAAAGTTGATTGTGTTAATTTTCCTGCCTGATCTCCACCCTCAATTACAATTATCATAAGTCATCAAAATAGAGAAATTAATTGATTAATAATCTATCATGTTTGATAATTTACAAATAATTTAATAGACACTTTATCGATTTATCATTGTGGCTGATACATATTCATGTCCTTACTGTGAATCAATATTTGAGAGTAAAGAAGATCTTTCAAAACACATAGATAGAATACATGGAGATTCTGGAATTCTCGAAGGAAGTTCTAAAAAATTCTAAACTTTTTTTTTACTAAAAATATTTTCATCCTAAATTCAAGTGTGTGGAATAAATTTTAAGGAAATCTATAAGGTTTATAACCAAAAATTGAGAATATATCATAAAATGGGACTTGTTAAAGAAGTAATGAAAGAAATTGGAAACAAATCCAGAGAATTCTATGAATTTGTGTTACCACCAATTGATATGCATCTAAATGAAGATAGCCTTAAAGTGGTAATTGATATTCCAGGATTTGCCAAAAAAGATATTGAATTGACTTTATGTGGTAATATTCTTTCTATCAAAGCTCAAAAAACAATTGATGAAAAGGAATCAGAATCACTAATTTCAAATCAAAGACCAAATGTGATAGATAAAAAAATTAAGCTTCCAATTGATATTAAACAAGGAGAAGAAAAAATTGAATCAGCAAAATACCAAAATGGAATTCTTACACTAATTATTCTTGTAACAAAAAAAGCAAAGAATATCTCAATTGAGTAATCTAATATTTTCTAAATAGTCCTGAAACTGCCATTATTAAGCCAGAACTAATCATTCCAACTAAACCAAGAAATTCACTTGATTGATATAAAAATATTGAACCAATGAAAATTGCAGATGCAAATATACTTCCACTGATTAAAACCATAGGTGTCCTTTTTTTCATATAGATCTGAGCTTCATCCATGAGTTCTTTCATCTCTGGTCCAATTCGAAGTATAGTATCAATTGATTTTGAGAAATTAGAAAAGGAGATCTTTAATTCTTCAACATATGCTCTTGGAATCAGATTTTCTTCTTCAAGTATATTTTTTAGGACTTTTACAAACTTGAAATCAACATTGTGTGTTTTGTAGATTCCTTCAATTATTGACGCCATTCTCATATACAAAGCCAAGTTTTTTGGCAGCATAAATGGAAATTTACTCATAGTTTGATTTGCAAGCTCCATCAAGCTTTGCACTTCCATTTCATCAGGTTTGTTTCCATGCATAGCACGAATTGAGAGTTCTATTCCCTTTTCAATTACTGATCTATTGTATCCAGGAATTAACATTCCAAGATCAATCATAGCATTAACAACTCTTGGAGGATTTTTTTCAACTAGTGCAAGATATAATCTGATTAGTTTGAATCTTGTTTCATTATTCATCCGTCCAACCATTCCATAGTCATACAAGATGAGTTTTCCATCATCAGTTACTGATATGTTTCCAGGATGAGGGTCTGCATGAAAAATTGAGTGTTTGAGAAGCATGGTAAAAAACACCTTATGAACATCAATGACTAGTTGTTCTCTATCAATTCCCTTCTCATCAAGAGCCTGTACATTCGTAACTTTGATCCCTGGAAGATATTCCATTGTTAGGACGCTTTTTGAGGAAAAATCATCAAAAACTGAGGGTACGATTACTTTGGTGTTTTTTTCCATATCTTTTTTGATTTCTTTGAGATTTTTAGATTCAATGGTATAATCCATTTCTTCGTGAATAGTCTCAATAAATTGAGATAGCATAGCTTTTGCTGAATATCGTAAGTTTGGATCAACAAATCTTAATGCTAGCGGAAGAATTTTTTTTAAAACTTTAAGATCTTTTGCTACAACTTTTTCAATGCCAGGTCTTTTTACTTTTATGGCAACTTGCTGACCAGAAATTGAACCTCGATAGACTTGTCCTAATGATGCACCTGAAATACAATTCGAATCTATTTCATCAAATTTTTCATTAATTGGTCCAAGATCTTTTTCAATTATTGGTTTTATTTGATCAAAAGGAGCAGGAGGGACACTATCCTGAAGTTTTGCAAGTTCTTCTAAATAAGGTTGAGGTAAGATGTCTGCTCTAGAAGAAAGCCATTGTCCCAATTTAATGTAGACAGGTCCTAACGAGATGAATGTATTAAGTACTTTACGAGCATTTTTACGAAATTGCTCTGAATTTATTTCTGCTTTCTCCTGATGAATCCATATTTTTCTATCTCTACGTAATGCAAAAATTGATGGTAAAAGTTTAACGAATATTTGTATGGTTCTAATAATATACATAAAATTTACTCCAAATAGTTTTTAATTTTTTTTGTTATTGTATATCCCAAATATCCAGAAATGATTGATGAGATCAAACTAGAAAAAAGAGTTGTCTTTTTTGATTTTTTATTAAGAAACTGTTTTGTAATTTGTGAACCACCAAAAATTGCACATGCTAAACCAATTAAGACTTCAGGTGCATCATGAACTAAATGTCCAATTGGATCTTTTCTAGGATCAATTTTATCAGTATGAACTAGAAACTTATCATCATACTCTCTAATGTGTAAATTACCATAACGATATTGTTTGTATGCTCCATTTTTTTTTCCAAGAAAGGTTTCTTCTGCTTCTTCTAGCATGAATTCTCGTAATTCCTTTGGAACTTCAATTTCATTCCCTGACATGATCGCAAGATCTAGTAATTGCTTATAATCCTACGGTCTAGAAAATATTCAGAGAAGGGGTGTTGTGATAAATCCCACTAAACTTCCTACTAGAAAGAGAAATACACCCTTTGCCATACCCACGATACCTCCGTAAGATAGAATATAATAATGATGTAAATTTCCCAAAACTGGGAATTAGTATTAGATCAGGGTTTAGGTTCAATTTGGGATAATTTTTGGATTACTTGTTCAAGTTCTTCCTTGTTTTCATTAACAACTCGTTTTATGACTTCGATCTCTTCATTTAGTTGTTCAAAATTAATACTATCAGAGTTTTTGAACTGTTCTTCTAATTCTTTTAGGATTTGGTGATTGTATTGGTTTATTTTTTCTAATTCATTCTTGTATTTCTCTAAATTTCCATATGGACCAGAGATTTCAGAGATCTCAATATATTCTTGATTTGTAATAAAACCTAGAACAATAATACTTCCAACAGCTAAAACTGAAATTAGAACAACAATAATTGATCTCAATTTGAATTGACCCTATTTTCCTGTTTTAGATTTGAAATTTAATCTTTAACTTTGCTCAATTATTACTTTTTTACGCCTACGCATAATGTAAATTCCTGCTCCTATTGCCAGAATAATTGGAATAATTATCATTGTTTGATCTAAACTACCTTCATCGCTGTTTGATGGTTCTTTAACAAAGATTGTTGCATCATGAGTTAGAAAAATCTCATCTCTAATACTGTCTTTGTATCTTACAGTAACAGTAATGTCGTGTTCTCCATATCTTGGTTCACCATCAAATTCAATTTGAATATTAAAGGGTACAGGTGCATCAGTCTCAATTTCATCAATGAATTGAGTACTGGATTTGATATTGGAGTTTCCACGAGATTCAACAGTTACAAAGCCAAATAATCCATCTTCATTTCCTTCATTAATTATTTCTCCAATTAGCATTTGTGTGCCAGACAATTCGATGACATCAACATTATAGATAAATAAATCAATAAAGCCTTTAACAAAGAAATCTGCAATTCGTGAAATAGTTTTTTTATCACCATGTGCATTAAAATAAGTTATTTCAATAGGTGCACGAAGTGTCTCACCTTTCAAAGATGCTGGTACATATACGTCAAGTTCGATAAATTTTTTCGATTTTGGTTCAATTCCACCAATTTCCCAATCAGTATTTAGAACTACAACGTTCTCAATATTAGTAACAGATTGACTTGTTGCTGCCCTTTCACTTTGTGTATTTTTTAGTCCAATATCTACACTTGAAATTGGTGCTGTTCCATCATTTGAAATTTCAATTATTATATGATTTTGTTGTAAGGATGTAAGAAATGGATTCAGTGCACGTACATTTATCACGCTTTGTCCAGTTACTTTAAAATTAAAATCTTCAAATGCAGTTCGAACTCCAGATTCTCTTAGTCGCGAATAATCGATTTTGATAGTACCAGAATATTGTTGAATTCTGACAGTATTATCTATATCAACAAAAAATGTTAGATAGAAATTTTCTCCGGCAATCGAATTGGAGTTAGCATCTGCATCAATTAACGAACCAGGTCCATCTGAAGATGAAAATCCAAAAGGTAATGATAGTTGACCTCTTATTCCCGTAATATCTTGAGTCCCAACATTTGCCATTACTACAGTAAATGGTACGTTTTTGTTTCCAGAATCAATCTCAAATTTTTCATCAATTATTCCAAAATAGGCATCAAGAAATTTGACATCTCCAAAGTTTCTATCAAAAGGAGAATTGCCAAATCCTCCAGATGTTATTTGGGCAAATGAGTTATCAAAAACAAATGGTACAAGTCCAATTATAAATAATGATAACAAGAGTTTAAGATTCATTTTGCTAAGACCTCTATTTTTGAGGGCTGATCACCTTCGAAGGCTTTACCATCTTTAATTGTTATTACTCTATCTACATCACCAAATTGTTGTCTATCATGTGTAACTATAATGAATGTTTGATTGAGTTTTTTTGCCATTGATTTCATTAATTTAACAATTGTTTCTGAAGTTACTGAATCAAGGTTACCAGTTGGCTCATCCGCTAAAACAATTGAAGGTCTATTGATTAATCCTCTTGCAATTGCTACTCTTTGAGCTTGCCCACCTGAAATCTTGTTTGCACGATTATGCATTTGGTTTTCAAGTCCAACTACTTTTAGTAAATCTCTAGCATCTTTTTCAGCAGTATCAATAGTTTTGGCAATTTGTCTCGGTAACATTACATTTTCCAATACTGAAAGATCACTAAGCAAATTAGAAAATTGGAAGATAAATCCCAATTTTTTATTTCTAAATGAGGAAATTTCATTGTCATCAAGTGTTGCAGTCCCAATTCCATCAATGAAGATCTTTCCATTTGTTGGACGATCTAATAATCCAATCATGTTAAGCAATGTTGATTTGCCAGAGCCAGAACTTCCAACAATCAGAACAATTTCTCCTCGCTCAATTGAAAGTGATACATTATCAAGAGCTTTTATTTTTATTTCTCCTTCTCCGTAAATCTTACTTAGATTGGTGATTTCAAGTACTCTAGGCAGTTCTCATAGCCTCCACTGGCAACAGCTTGGTTGCTCTATACGACGGGTATAGTGATGCAATAATTGCCAAGAAAAATGAAGTCAAAGCTGTCTGTGTGATCTTTTCCCAGTTATAGGTGACTTCAAGAGGGAGGCTATTATTGAATTCCATTTTTGTTTCCTTTGCATAATACGTATAGCCTAATCCGGCAGCAGTTCCTACGCCAGCACCAATTGCTCCAATAATCATTCCTTGAAAAATAAAAATTATTAGAATGTCTTTTCTTTTAGCTCCTATTGATCTCATGACACCAATTTCTCTAGTTTTTCCATTTACTAACATCATCTGAATTGTAACAATAGCAAATGCTGATGACATCATCCCAAAGTAACCTATCATGTTAATCATTGCAATTCCAGATCTAAAACCAGCAAGTTGTTGTTCTGCTGATTCTTCTATAGTTTCTGCACGAAAATCATCGTTAGGAAAAGAACGCAAGAAGAATTCTTTTACTTCTAATGCTTTAGAAGGATCATTTAGTTTTACCATTATTGAACCAGTTTGTCCAGATCTACTTAACATATCACGTAAAGTATCAATATGTATGACAACAGTATAATCAAATCCTTGACCTCCAGGTGATTTTGCAATTCCAGAAACAGTAAATCTTTGAATTTGATCTTCTCCCCATCTATCAACTACTTTAACTTTAATACTATCTCCCACTTGAGCTCCTCCAAGATCTTTTGCTACATTAGATCCTAACACAATAGAATTTCTTGAGAAGACATAGTTTCCTTCTAAAATAGTTTCATGAACAGTAGATGTTCGAATATCACGAAATGGATCTACTCCTACAATTGGTATTCTAGTTTCTTCATATCGCTTTCCATTTTTTATCATATTTATTTCGGCAGTTGATGAAAGCCGCGGAGTAGCCGCTTCAACATATGGAATTCTTTCAAACCAATTTACAAGTAATAAATCTGATTTATCGATATAGTCGGATTCATCAGTTACAAGAATATCACCATTTCGATAATTACTGATATCTCTAACTATGGCATCAAACAGTCCTTGAAATATTACAAAATTTACGTGAATTACCAAAATCCCAATGGTTACAGCTAAAACTGCACCAATCAAACTACTTCTTTTATTGAAAAGCATTCTTTTTGCTAATCTTAATCTATAATCCACAAGAGTAAATAAAATAGTCTAATATTTAATGTATATGATATATAATACTATGATTATAGACAATTTTATATTAAATAAGTAAATACTATATTCTATGGAGCTATTTTAGGTGATGAAATGGACAATTTAGATATGAAAATTCTAAGCAGACTTTTGAATAATTGTAGAGAATCTGACAGGCAAATAGGCATAAAATTGGGAATATCTGGTGGAGCAGTTCGTGCTAGAATTAGAAAGATGGAAGAGAGAAAAGTTATTGGAGAATTTTTTATCAAAGTTGAACCATCTGTATTTGGTTATGGTGTTTTGTACTTTGTTGTATCAGGAGAAAATATTGACGAGATTTTTGAGCAAGTAAGTCTTGTAGGTGAGCCATTTTTTGTGGTACCATGTGTAGGTGGAATTTCAGTCTGCAGTATTGTTGTAAAAGAGAATATGAAACAAAAAATTGAGCTTGCAAGTAAATTGATGAAAGATGTTAGAGTCCTATCAATTTTTGAAGCAGAGAATACTGGATTTAGTTCAAATCTTACAAAAACAGATTTAGAAATTCTAGAGAAACTAATAATAGATCCTAGACAGAAAATTGAAAATATTGCTAAAAGTACAAACTTGTCAACTAAAACAATAACAAGATGTATTGAAAAGTTACAGAAGAACGATGGAATACAGTTTACCTTAATTTATGATTCTAGAAAAATTGAAGATTTTATTCCTCATGCCATACTTACTTGGATAGAAGGTAATCTAAAAGAAACATTAGAAAATCTGAATAATACTTTTTCTGAATCATATTTACAAATTCCTTTCATTGCAAAAAATCAAATTGTTTTATTTATGTATAGTGATAATATTTTCAAGATGGATGAATTAACTCAAAAAGTTAGAACCATTAAAAATGTGAAATCAGCAGATTTATTTATTCCAAAAAAGATTTTGTTTTACATCAAATGGTTAGAAAAGGCTATTAATAATTTCAAAAAATCATCTAGATTACATTTAACATATCAAACAAATTAAATAATATGATTTCTAAGATTTTTTATGAAGAAAAAGAAAATCTATGAGGGAAAAATTTTAGGTCTTAGTGTTTATGATGGGAAAATAGAGGGAAGAAGAGTCAAACGTGAAATAATAGAACATCGAGGTGCTGCAGCAATGCTTGCTTTTGATGAAAAAAATAAAGTAATTCTTGTTAGGCAACATAGATTTCCTCATGGATATGTTTTAGAGATTCCTGCTGGGACATTAGAGAAAAGAGAAGAGCCAATAAAATGTGCATTCAGAGAACTAGAAGAAGAGACTGGATATAGAGCAAAAAAGATGACCCCATTAATCACCTACTATCCATCAATTGGCTATAATTCTGAGATAATTCACTGTTTTCTAGCCTCAGGATTAAAGAAAATTGCTGGTTTGAAATTAGATGATGATGAAATATTATCTGTAGTAAAAATGGATTTGCAAAAGCTACTTAGAATGATAAAATCTGGAAAAATTCAAGATTCAAAAACAATTTGTGCAGTCTTGACTTATGCTGCTAAAAAGAAATTATACTAATTATTCGTTGTAGATAGGCTGTACAAGATCTACTACATCAGCCCAAGATTTTGCTATTCTTTCAAACATATACACCACATCAAGAAAATCTATCGGAATCTGTTTTTTATTATCTAATGTAATTCTTAGTTTACTAAGTTTTTCTTGATATTTTTTATGTAGTGATATTGCTTCAATAGCCAAAAGTCTATCAGGTTTTGTAAATGCATTAATAGATTTTTCTGCAAGTTTACTAAAATCCTTAACTACATCAAAGATTTTTTTTGAGTGTTCTTTTGATAAAGATGAGTTATAAATAAAATTTGAAAGTTCAACAATTGAATCACCTGCATTTTCAAGAAGATTTGCTGCAACTCTATAATCAATAATATCAATATTTTCTAAATTAAATGCATTAGCTAATCTTTTATCAACAAGTGTACTACGAATTAAACGGACAAGTAAAAAATACTGTCTATTAACCTCAACATCACGTTTAGATAATGTTTGTAAATTGGACTTGTCATCTAAAATTAATCCATTTAATGCATCATCATACATGCCAAGAGCAATTGAGCTCATTCTTTTGAGAATTTTTTCTGGATTAAGTGTTATTGTATCTAAAAGAAATTGTGTGTTGATATGAGATGCATCTTCTTCAATGATTTCCATTCCAACTAATCTTCTCATGGAGTTACGAATTTTTTCTCTATCTTCTGCCGGAATGGTTGATTTTGAATTAATTTGAATAAGATCATATCCTAAAAGATAAGCTCCAGTAATATTTGCGGTAATATTTTCTCCTTTGGGTAATGGGTAGGAAATTACAAGTTCTTTTGTTGGACGTGTCTCCCTATTTGCAGATATTGAAATACTATCCTGCCCGGTTTCAATTTCTACTTGATGACCTTTATCCAGATTATTTGCATCAACCCACTCTTTTGGTAGTGATACTAGAATACTACTTCCAATTCTTTGTAGTCGTCGAATAAATTTAGCCAATTTATACTAATTTAATTAATTTAAGCCATATTCTTATATTTTGTGTAAAATTTAAACTAAGAACAATGAAAGCTACGGCATTTTGTCCCGCTCACATCACAGGCTTTTTTAAAGCTTATTTAGATGACAATCAAAATTCTTTAGAAAATTTTGGATCTACGGGAGCTGGATTCTCAATTAAACAAGGAGTTACAACAAGAGTAAAAGTAGATACAAAAGATAATCAAGAATCAAACTTTAGAATCACAACAAAAGGATATCAACCAGATAAAACAGATGTATCAGAATTTGTTTTAAATGAATTCTTAAAGCTTGGAAAATTTTCAAATAAGTTTTTTGATATTGAACATGAGATATCAATTCCAGTTGGATATGGTTTAGGTTCTAGTGGTGCAGTTGCATTATCACTCTCATTTGCATTAGATCAAGCTCTTGAAACAAAATTAGATAAAACAACAATTGGGCAAATTGCACATAATGCGGAAGTTAATTGTAAAACTGGATTGGGGGATGTTTTAGCATCATTTCATGGGGGTTTTGAAATTCGTGTAAAACCTGGTGCCCCAGGAATTGGTTGTGTCGAAAAAATCTTTACAAATGAAATCTCTGTAATTATGATATGTTTCTCTCCAATTTCTACAAATAAATTCATCAAAGAACGTTTATCTCAAATTAATGGTCTTGGTGGAAAAATGGTAAACAGATTATTAGAATCAAAAAATTATAAACATTTTCAAGATATGTCGTTAGAATTTGCAAAATTTGTTAATGTTATAACTCCAAGAATGCAAAAATTAGTTAATGAGTTATCTAAAAATAACATTAAATGTGGAATTGCATTTTTTGGAGAGACAGTTTTTTCAATGATTCCAAAAGAAGATGAAGATAGAGTTTTAGAGATTTTACAAAAGTATTCTGATGGAATAGTAATAAAATCAGAATTGGATAATAATGGAGCAAGAGTTCTTTACAATTAATTGAAATTGCATGCCTTTAATTCCTAAATCACATCCTAGAGCTAAATCACTTTTAATTCGTGAAAAACTAGTTAATGGATTTGATAATGGATTGGTTGCAAAAGAAGGACTTTTAGCTCAAGGAAGAGGAGAAGCCTTTGATTATCTACTAGGAGAAAAAACAGGCAAGGCTGCGAAGCAGGCCATTAAGGCTGCAGCAGCACAACTTCTTTTGGCAGAAATACCTGTAATCTCAGTTAATGGAAATATTGCAGCCTTATGTCCAAAACAAATCGTAAGACTATCAAAACAGATTAAGGCAAAACTTGAGGTAAATCTGTTTTACACTAACAAAAAGAGACAACAGGCAATAATTAGGACTCTCAAAAAGAATGGGGCAAGAGAGGTTTTAGGTACAAGTCTTACTTCATCTACAAAACTATCAGGTATTGATTCAGCTAGAAGGATTGTAGATAAAAATGGAATTTTTGCAGCTGATGTTGTAGTTGTACCTCTAGAAGATGGAGATCGAACGTTGGCACTTAGGAAGGCAGGAAAGACTGTTATTACATTTGATCTAAATCCTCTTTCTAGAACTTCACAAACTGCCAACATTACAATTGTTGATAATGTTACACGAGCAATTGATTTGTTAATTGATGAGTCTAAAAAACTATCTAAAAAGAATCGAAAAACTCTTCAAAAAATTGTTAATAATTTTGATAATAAGAAAAATCTCACGGAAAATGTTATTCAAATAAAAAATAATCTTACAAGGAGAGCTAGAATTGCATAAAACAGTACAAGATATTCTAAATATGAAAAAAGAAAAGAAGAAAATTTCAGTAATTACAAGTTATGATTACACTCTGGCTTCTCTATGTGATAATTCAGGAATTGATGTATTGTTAGTTGGAGATAGTGCAGGTATGGTAATGCTTGGATATGAAAATACAATTCCTGTAACGATGGATCAAATGTGTATGTTTACAGAAGCAGTTAGTAGAGCAAGAAAGAATTCGTTATTGGTATCAGATTTACCATTTATGTCATACCAAGCAAGTATAGAAGATGCTATCAATAATTCTGGTAGACTAATCAAAGCAGGAGCTGATGCTGTAAAACTTGAAGGTGGTTCAGTAATGGCTGAGACAATTAGTGCAATTGTGGATGTAGGAATTCCAGTAATGGGTCATATTGGATTACAACCTCAAACAACAGTGCTTTCACAGGGGTACAAAGTACAAGGAAAAACAAAAGACACAGCAATGAGGTTAATTGAGGATGCAAAAGAGCTTGAAGAAGCAGGTGTGTTTAGTATTGCATTAGAAATGGTCACTCATGAGGTAGCAAAGATAATCTCTGAAACTGTTAGTATACCTACAATTGGAATTGGTTCAGGAGTAGGTTGTGATGGACAAGTACTAGTTGTTCAAGATTTGTTAGGAATGTACGATAAGATAAAACCAAAATTTGCAAAAAGATACATGAATTTATCTGAAGATATTGTAAAATCACTTAAAATTTTTAAAAAGGATGTGGAATCAGGTGTGTTTCCTGCAGCAGAGCACTGGTTCTCAATGAGTGAAGAAGAGTTAAAAAAATTACGTGAACAAATTGGCAGCTAAAAAGAAGATAAAGAAAAGAGAACATCCATCTTTAGATATTGTTAGTTCATATGGTGTAGAATTATCTGGAAAAAGAATTGTACTTTGTGTTGCAGGAAGTGTTGCAGCATACAAAGCAATTGAACTTGCAAGATTACTTATGAGACATGGAGCAGATGTGACATGTGTAACAAGTAATGCTGCTACAAAATTAATACAGCCTGATTATTTCAAATGGGCTACTGGAAATGAGGTAATTACAAAACTTACAGGTGAACTAGAACATATTAGATTAGCAGATTATAATCAATCAGATCTAATAATTGTATATCCTGCTACTGCTAATACATTAGGAAAATTAGCAAATGGTATTGATGATACACCAATTTCTACTGTACTTACTGTAGGGTTTGGATCAAAGATTCCAATTTTAATGTGTTTAGCGATGCATGATTCAATGTATGCGAATTCAGCTGTAAAAAAAAATATACAATTTCTAAAAAATAAAATTGAGTTTATTTCTCCTCAAATGATTGAAGGAAAAGCAAAAGCTCCAGAACCAGAAGATGTTTTAGAATATATTCTAAAGAAATTTGGATTCTCATCAGCATTAAAGAATAAAAAAGTGTTAATGACTGCAGGACCAACAATTGAACATATAGATCCTGTTCGAGTAATTACAAATCAAAGTACAGGAAAAACAGGACTAAGTTTAGCGTCTGAATTAATTTCTGCAGGAGCCAAAGTTACTCTTGTTTATGGTCCTGGAGAAGAAAAACCCCCTAATGGTGCAAAGATTATCAATGTTTTATCTAGCAAAGAAATGCTCAATGCTGTTAAAACAGAATTAAAGAAAAAATTTGACATTGTAATAATGACTGCAGCAGTTGCAGATTATATCCCAACAAATCCAAGCAAGAAAAAGATCAAAAGTTCAAAAGATAAAATAGAAATTAGTCTCAAAAAAGCACCAAAAATTATAGATCAAATCAAAAAATTTCAAAAAAATGTATTGTTAGTAGGCTTCAAGGCAGAGACAAATCTAACAAAAAATCAATTAATCAAATCCGCTCAAAAAAAATTAAAAGAATCATCTTCAGATATGATAGTAGCAAACGACATTGGTTCATCAAGATATAAGAAAAATCCTCAGAACAATCAGGTAATTATTGTAGATACTGAGAAAGTTGTTATGTCAAAATGGATGAATAAACAAAAAATTGCAAAGTTTATCAAAAAACAAATTGAACAAAAAATAAAATGAAACTCAAGCATTCTGAATACAAACAAAGAACCATGAAAATTTGGAATGAAGTTGCTCCTCGTTATCATAAAAGATGGGCCAGTGTAAGTGTAGGACCATTTCAGAGCACTGCAAAATTAATAGAATTGGTAGATATCAACAAAGGTAACAAAGTTTTAGATCTTGCATGTGGTACAGGTGTAGTAACAAAAAAAATTCGAAGTAAGGTTGGTAATTCAGGATATGTTATAGGTGCTGATACTTCAATCACTGCAATTAAAATAGCAAAAAAGTGGAATGAAAGAAAATCAAATTTAGATTTTGTAAATATTGATGCAGAAAAGTTTTATTTTTCAAAAAAATTTGATATTGTTACTTGTCAGTATGCACTGTTCTTCTTTCCAAATGCACAAAAAGCATTAAAAAATATAAGAAATAGCCTCAAAAAATCAGGCAAAATAGGAATTTCTGTTCACGGGAGAAAAGAGAGAGTTCCTTTTTTTAGCAGTATTTTAGATTCAGTGACTCAATACATCCCAGATTATATCCCTCCTGGTGCACCAAATCTTGATAGATTTGGTACAAAATCTGCATTAAAAAAAGAGATCAGTAGAGCAGGATTCTCAAAAATATCTGTAAAAGAATTTGTTTTTCATTACAGTCCTGGAAAATTTGAAGATTATTGGAGAAATTATATCAAATACATTCCAAAACCTCTAAAAGAAAAGCTAGATGGATTAGATTATTCAAAAAGAAAACAATTGAAACAATTAGTAAAAGAGAAAACAATTCAATACACAAAGAAGAATGGTGAAATTCTATTTCCATGGCAAGTTTTAATTTTAACTGCAAAATACTAGAAAATCGGAGAGATAGAAATGGGTAAAGATAGAAAAGAGAAAGAAGAAAAACCAAAAAAGAATGATTTTAAAGCATTTCTTAAAAAAAGAGCACCAATTTATCTCGGTATAATTGGATTGTTCATGTTATTTGTAGTTCCTGATTTAATGAAAGGGGATTTAGAGAGTAGTTTTCCAGAACTTTCATCTGAAGAACAACAAGTTGTTGATATCTTAATGGGGTATAATGGACCAAATGAATCTGGATTAACTGTAATGGATGCAATTTCAATGAAAATTAGCGAAGAATATCCAGATGAAAAAATTTACGACAACAAAAAAACCAATGTAGAACTAATTGTATCAAGTGTAGGTTCAGAAGAGTATCAAGTTGTTTTGAATTTTGAGTCACATAAAGGAGAAATGAATTATAATTGGAATGTAGATATGACTTCTGGAAAAATTACATCAAATAATCAAGAATCAAAATACATCATTAATTTAGTAGACTTTTATGATTAGGCTCAAATTGTAACTAAATCTTTAGTAAATTTGTGCATTACAATTGGCAGATCTCTTACAATTAGTGAATCTTCTATTCTAATTCCAAATTTGTTTTCAATATAGATTCCTGGTTCTACAGTAATTGCCATATTTTCTTTTAATTTTGTATCACTTTTAGAAGAAACAGTTGGAAGTTCATGTACTTCTAATCCAATTCCATGACCAGTAGAATGAATAAAGTATTGACCATAGTTTTTTTCTTCAATGTATTTTCTACATGCAGAATCTACATCTTTACAATCTACATTTAGTTTAACAGCTTTTAGACCAAGTTTTTGAGATTCTTTAACAATTTCATAAGCTTCATTTGCTTGAGTTGAAATTTTTCCAAGTGCAAATGTTCTAGTCGCATCAGAAACATATCCCTTGTATCTTAATGTAAGATCAGTTACTACAAGATCACCATTTTTGAATTTTCTTTGACTAACTTGAGCATGTGGTAAAGCACCGTTAGGACCTCCAGCAATAATTAGAGGGTTAAGTGTAGATTTGTATCCAGTATCAAACATTTGTTGTTCCATTGCATATTTCATCAAAATTGTTTGTAATTCTGATTCTTTTTGACCAACTTTCATCTTTTTTGAACAAATCTCAAACATTTCATCTATGATTTTAGAAGCTTTTTTGAGTATTTGGATTTCTTTTTCGTCTTTAATTATACGAGAATTATAAAATGGTTCTGTAGATGATTTTATTTTTGGAATAGATTTCTTCAGAGATATCATAATAGAATAATTTTGGCAATCAGTACAAATACGATTTTTCTTTATTTTTTCTATAAGCGATGAAATTAAGCCAGTTCCACGTTCTGCTGTAATTACATCACAGTCTTGAGATTCTCCTTTTGCTCTTCCCACTTCAAGTTCTGGAGCAATGATAGTTGTTTTTCCATTTTTTTCAAGTAATCCTACTGCCTCACCCCAAAATCCAGTCATGTAAAACAAGTTCTCAGGCTCAAATGTAACTAGTGTATCACAGCCGATCTTTTGTGCATATTTTAAAAGATTTTTTCTACGCTGTTTCATACAAAAAAATCTCTGTTTCTCAATTTATGTATGATGTAAAGTTTGTATATGGAAATTTTGATTGGATCTTTATGACAGAAGAAAAGAAGAAAGTAGTTGCATTACTATCAGGAGGGTTAGATAGTCAACTTGCAGTAAGAATGATGCAAGAGCAAGGTTTTGAAGTTTCAGCTGTTGCAATAAAAACTCCTTTTTGTGATTTTGATTGTGGGAGAGGATGTGGGTTTGAAATTAGAGAAAGAGCTGATGATCTTAATATTAATTTAAAGACAGTTTATCTTGGTGATGAATACATTGAGATGTTAAAACATCCAAAACATGGAATCGGTGCTGGTTTTAATCCATGTGTTGATTGTAGAACAATGATGTTTGATGCAGCAAAAAAACACATGGAAGAAATTGGTGCAGAGTTTATTATTTCAGGTGAAGTATTAGGTCAACGTCCAATGAGTCAACATGCACCATCATTACATATTATTGAAAAAGAATCAAATTTAACTGGAAAAATTGTTAGACCGTTATCTGCTGGATTATTACCACCAACAGATGCTGAAAAAGATGGTTTGATCAAAAGAGAAAATCTTGGAATGATTAAAGGAAGACAAAGAAAAATTCAAATACAAATGGCTAAAGAATATGGAATTGAAAATCCACCAAATGCAGGTGGTGGTTGTTTATTAACAGAGCCACAATTTGGAATTAAAGCTAAAGATTTGTTTGATCATATGGAAACTCCAACAATTAATGAAATTGATTTGTTAAAAATTGGAAGACATTTTAGATTAGATGAGAAAACAAAATTTGTTGTAGGAAGAAATAAAGATGAAAATGAAATGATTAAAGCATTAGCATTACCTGGTGATATTTTACTTGAAGCTAAAGATTACGTAGGACCAGTTTCAATTTTACGTGGTAAGAATGCAAAGTTACATGTAGAATTTGCATCAGCTGTAACTCTAAGATATTCAGATGCACCAAAAACTGAACACAGTATTGTTTCTGTTAAAAATAGAGATTCAACTGATGAAGTTAGTTCAGAATGTGCTAAAGAACAATCTTATATCAAATTTAGAATGTAGGCATGAAATTTTTTAAAAATTAGTTAGAACTAAGGAAGAGTTTTTGTGGGAGTAGATCGCATTTTCGTCAAGGATGCAAAAACAAGAAACCCCCACATATCTAAAGGCTATAACGATTAGAGACATCAGTGATGTTCATTCTATCAAAGAAGATATCAAAAAGGGTATGATTTTGATTCTGAGAGTTACACCATTAGCACACAAGGATGTGGATCAACTTCGGAAAGTAGTTGAAGAGTTGTATTCTATTGCAAAAGCTGCTGGTGCAGATATTGCAAGATTAGGAGAAGAGAGAATTATTATTGCTCCATCTGGTGTAAAGATCTGGAAACCAGAATACGATCTAAAATAATTTAATTGCTTCTTGAATTTGAGGATAATGAGCAGGTACTCTATACATTCGTCTAATATTCATAGCAAGATTTTCTGATTTTTTACGTTCTCCGTGATTAACTAGAACTCTTCGAAGTTTTGGTCTTAGTCTTTGTACAAATGACATCAACTGATTATAATCACTGTGACCACTGAACCCATCTAGTTTTTCAACACTACTATTGATGGTAACAACTTCAATTTTACCTTCTTTTCCTAACATGGATACTTGTTTAGAACCATCAAGAACTCTTCTTCCCATAGTTCCATTAACTTGGTAAGAAACAAACAATACTTTGTTCTTTTTGTCAGGTGCAATGTTTTTGAAGTATTCTAAAACAGGACCGCCTTCTAACATTCCTGATGTTGCTAAGATAATACATGGTGAATTCTCTCTCATTGGTTCTTCCCTAGCGTCTGCGTGTTCAATATTAGTGAAATATTCAGAATCAAATGGATTATCATCAGTCTCTAAGATTTTTTTCTTAAGTTCTCTTTCCAGATATTCTGGATAGGATTCATGAATGGCTGATGCTTCAGAAATCATTCCTTCTGTAAAGACTGGTGCTTCAACCATTTCTCCTGATTTCATATAATGATCAATTACCATCATGATTTCTTGTGCACGACCAACTGCTGGAATAGGTATCAAAACTTTACCATCATCTGCCAAAGTGTTATTTACTGCGTTAATGAAAGCAGATTCTACCTCTTGCCTAGTTGGTTGGATATCTTCTTTAAGACCATAGGTACTTTCAATCAACAATGTTTCTACTCTTGGAAAATTCCAGCTAGCAGCTTCAAACAAAATACTTTTTCCGAATTTTATATCACCTGAATAAACAAAGTTATGATTACCATTTCCAATATGAAAATGACATAAGGCTGAACCTAGAATGTGACCTGCATTTGCAAAAACTAATTTTATGTCAGGAGAAATATCGGTAACAGTTCCATATGGTAAAGTAATTGTCTGTTTCATAATTTGTTTAACATCACGTTCTGAGTAGATTGGAGTTCTACCTTGTGCAGTAGCTACTTTGATTGCATCTAATTGAATTAAGTTCATCATAGGAAGTGTTGGTTCAGTACAATAGATTGGACCTTTATAGCCATATTTGCACAATGTTGGCAAAAATCCAGTGTGATCCAAATGTGCATGTCCAATAACTACTGCATCTAGATCATCTAATGTAATATCGAGAGAATCTAATCTTGGAAATGCGTCCATTGGAGATCGTGCACCAGGATTAATTCCACAATCAATTAAGATCTTACTTTCAGGTGTAGATAATAACATTGAAGATCTTCCTACTTGACCAAATCCACCAAGGGTATGAAGAGAAACTTCAGTTCTTTGAGATAGTCTAGGTCTGAAAATGTCGTCACCAACCTGTTTCAGCTGTTTACTTCTCTCGGAGGAGGATTGTTTTAGAGTTGCATTAATTGTTTGAATTGTACGTGAAGGTATAGTTGTAGCTTTCCGAATACGTAATCTCCATCCTGTTTTCTCAGTAACCTCAACATGATTGAATTCCTTTGCATCTCTTTGTAGTAGCCAAGGTCTTTTTACTTCAACTGAGACTTCACCAGTAGCTGTATCAAAGATAGTTCCTTGTAGATTTGCTTCTTTTGGTACACATTCTGCAAGAATTCGTCTAGCTTCATCTTCAGGTTTTCTAATTGATTCATCAGTTCTTACAACAATTCTTTTTTTTATTACATTTACAAGATTAGATATTGTTTCATTATTTTCCATTAGATAACGAGGAGTCTTTGTGTAAAGAGCAATTCGTGGTCCTTCGTATTCTATTTTTGTAATATTTGCCTCTTTGGGAATACTTTGCAGTATGGTGGCCATTATATTTTGGCTGGAAGGTAATTCTTTTTGTTGTTGTTTTCTTTGCATAAAATCACTAAAGTTCGATGACTGTTTTCTTTTGTTCATCGGTCAAAAGACGGAATCCATCTTTATCCATTACTGCGATGTTAATTCCATCGCCAGTACCAATATTTCTAACTATTGCGGCTTTAACAGCTTGTAGAGCTATTTTTTTTGCTTCTTCAACTGTAAGATCTTCTTTATATTTTTCTTCAAGTAAACCATAAGCTACTGGTGAACCGCTACCAGTTGTAACATACGATTTCTCTTCAACTGAACCAAACATATCAACGTTAAACAATGCAGGACCATTTACATCATAACCACCAAGCAAGATATCAGCCATGAATGGATAACCTCTATTTTGATGGAATATCAATGAACAGAGTCTTGCGAGTGAATGAATTGCGATTGGGTTTTCTTGTTCAACTCTGTGTAAATTAGAATGATAACGTAAAATATCAACAATATTTTGTGCATCTGCCACACCACCAGCCAGGGTTAATCCTGCGTGTAGATCAATTTTTTGAATTTTCATTGTGTTATTGTTTGCTATAAAATAACCCGCACTAGCTCTCATATCAGCACACAATATGACACAGTCTTTAGCTTTGATACCTACAGTGGTAGTCCCGTGCAGAATTTTTTCTTCAACATTGTTCGACAAAAAATACACCTATTAAGATAAAGTAAGTGGCATGTCACCCTTTTAAATAACTTTTTGATTCTCTGAAATCATAAATAATGACAAAAAATCAAGATCGCATGCAATCGCATACGATGGAATTACCTAGGCTCATTGAAATTGGTGAAAAGAATATTGCTGATTTTGGAAAATTTCTAAACTCACTAAACAAACCAAAAAAAGTTTCTTTAATAGCTGGAATAAATGTTCAAAAAGTTTTAAGGAAAAAAATTGAAAAATCACTCAAATCAAAAAAAATTCAATTTATTTGGCATACATCAAAAGATAATCAAGTAAAATCATTGAATCAAATTCAAAAAAATGTTAAAAAAGATAATTCTGATTTGATTGTTGGTATTGGTGGAGGTCGTTCTGTAGATACAGCAAAATTGATTTCATATAATTTGGGTAAACAATTTGTAAGTTTACCAACTGCAGCTTCTCATGATGGAATGGCAAGTCCATTTGTATCTGTAAAAAGTAACATACCACATTCAATTGTGGCATCTGCACCAATGGGTGTTTTTGTAGATATTGATGTAATTAGAAAAGCTCCTGTTAGATTGTTAGCTAGTGGTTGTGGAGATCTTATTGCAAACATTATAGCAGTAAAGGATTGGCAATTAGGTCACAAAAAGAAGAAGGAGTACTATGGAAGATATGCAGCAAATCTAGCAATGATGAGTGCCAAGATAGTTATAGAAAATTCTTCCAAATTTGCAAAGAAAGGATTGGATGCAAGGGTAATTGTAGAAGGATTGATCAGTGCAGGAGTAGCGTCGTGTATTGCAGGAAGTAGTAGACCATGTTCTGGTTCAGAACATCTTTTTTCACACGCACTTGACAAAATTGCTCCTGGAATTGGACTACATGGAGAGAAATGTGGAATTGGTTCTATTATGATGGCAAAATTACATGGACAAGATTGGAAAAAATTTATTAAGACATTGAAAGATGTTGGAGCACCAACAACTGCAAAACAAATTGGTCTTAAACCAGATGTGATAATAAAAGCTCTAACTATTGCACAAGGATTAAGACCAGAGAGATATACAATTTTAAAAGAAATTAAAATGACTGAGAAAAGAGCACGTAGTCTTGCAAAGAGTACAAAAGTAATTTGAGTTAAGCAGTTTTTTGTTCAGGTACTTTTTGTTTTATTTCAGATTTCTTTTCCTGAGTTTGTTTATTGATATGTGTTTCAACAAAACTTGCTTTTTCCAAAGTTGAAACAAATTTAAAAATATCTAATTGAATAAAGTGTTTCATTATTTGTAAACCATCTACACGTAAAATTTCCTCAGGAATTACAATGTGTACTTCTTTATCCTTCAAGTCAAATGCAATTTTTGAATCCTCTACAGGGAATCTGTTTTTAAGAATTCCATCTATCTTGTCAGTTGGAGAATCTAATGATTTGATTACATTTACATCAAAGAGAATTATTTTTCCTGCAAATCTGTGGTTGTAATCAATTTGGACTCTACCAGATCCAATAAAACGAATAATTCCTCTTTTATTATCAACTTCAATTGTATCACCTACTGAAACTTTCTCTGCATCTTCACCTAGTTTTCTTATAGGAATCATTCTAACTTTTTTAGAATCTCTTTCACCAAAACCTTTGTCAGGCGTAACTTCAACTGTAAGTTTATCTCCAACGGATGTTTTTGCAAGTGCTTCATCTAATCCTTTGAGAACAGGATAAGATACTTCACCAATAGAAACTAGTTTTGGGTGATATTTGACATTTTGTTCATGAATTGAATGTTTTTTTGCATCCTCTTCAATGGTGGTATCAAAGACCTCATTGGTATCTTTTACTTTTGCAGTATAGTCTACTAGAATTAATGAACCTTTATCGAAAGTCAATGTGTTCGGTCTCGAATTTCCTTATATTAAGTTAACAGGGTCTAGAGAGCTTTTAGTTTCTCTTCTGCAGTTTGAAGTCCTGCTTTAGCATCTGTATCATACCCCATCATTGATAAGGTAGATGAAATTGCAGAAATAGTTCGCATTACATGATATGGACTAACTTCTCCCATACATCCAACTCTGAATACTTTTCCTTTAAGATCTCCAAATCCGCCTGCCACTAAGACTCTGAATTTGTTTGCTAGTGTGTTTCTGAAAGTCTTGTCTTCTAGTCCATCCAAATAGTTTAATGCAACAATTGAAATCGAGCGATCTTCTTCTTTTGCAACATATGGTGTTAAACCAATTGCACTTAATCCAGAGTATAATGCATCAGAACAAATCTTGTGACGTTTGTAGACATTTTGTAGTCCTTCTTCTAACATTATTGTTAGGGCTTCTCTGTATGCATAAAGTAAAGGTAATGCAGGAGTAAAAGGAGTATGTTTTGATTCTTCATAGTATTGAAAGTATCTTGCTAAATTGAAGTACATTGTGGATGGTGGGTTTTCGATCATGTATTTTTTGGCTTTAGCACTTACAGATATAGGAGAAATGCCTGGAGGAGCAGCAAGTGCTTTTTGTGATCCAGTTAGACACACATCAATATTCCATTTATCCACTGGAAGTTCAACACCACCAAGTAAAGAAACAGAATCTACAACATAGAATGTATCATTTCTAGATGTTAAATCAGATATTTTATCAAGATAATTTACCATTGTTCCAGTTGAAGTTTCATTGTGAACAACATAGAATGCTTTAACATCTTTATTGTTATCAAATGCTTCTTTTATTTGATCAAAAGTTGCATTTTGTCCGGGTGGAGTTTCAAGTCTAACAACATTAGCTCCTTGACCTTCAATAAGTTGTGATAGTCTGTTACTAAATTCTCCATTTACAGGAATTATGATTTTATCACCTTTTTTAACTAGATTAATTACACTTGCTTCTACAGCACCTGTTCCAGATGCAGATAATACGACAATATCGTTTTGTGTTTCAAATACTTTTTGAGTTTTTTCAATAACATCAGTGTATAACTCAACAAAATCATCACTTCTGTGATTAATAATTGGTGCAAGCATTGCTCTCATTACTCTATTAGGTACATTTGTTGGACCTGGAAGCATTGAAAGATATTCCATATGTTATCTACTTTGTCAGTGAGATATGAGGTTTATTTATAATTAGAGATTTTTCAAACGCTCTTTTGCACTAATGTTAATCAGAAAATTTTTTGTACCTTCAGGAACAAGATCATCCCATTTTTGATCGCTGATTATTAAATTACGAATGTTAGTTCCAGATAATTCATCTCTTTTTAAAAATGGAATAGAAATTACTTGAACAGTTCTTATTGAATACAGATGTTTTGTAAACTCATCATTTGAAAAAACTATATCAAATTTTGGAACAATAGTATCTATTTTTTCAATCCATTGAATATGATTATCAAAATCGGGTATAAAATAAATTGAAATTTTGTCTTTCATTGAATCATCAGTTGAAGATAGAATCATTTCTTTTCGCTCCTCAGTAGAGAAAGGATCGTTTTTTTGTGCAGGTTTGTTAGAACTACCTATGCCTACCCATAATTTGTCTACTTTTGATAGTGCAAACTGAAATGCTTCTAGATGACCCAAGTGAAAAGGTTGAAATCTTCCGA
The DNA here is from genome assembly GCA_013390905.1 of Marine Group I thaumarchaeote. Classification (GTDB taxonomy): domain Archaea; phylum Thermoproteota; class Nitrososphaeria; order Nitrososphaerales; family Nitrosopumilaceae; genus Nitrosopumilus. The sequence goes on from JACATG010000002.1 coordinate 32,079, forward strand.
TCAGCAAACCGTTCATACAAAAATATAGAAAATTTCTTTTAAAAAACTATCATAAAGAGTTGTAATTGGAAAAAACTGTGGAATTTCTAAAAATTAATGGAGGATATGGTGAAGGAGGAGGACAAATAATACGTTCAGCAATTGCACTTTCATGTATTACAAAACGACCAATTCATTTAGAAAATATAAGGAAAAACAGGAAAGTTCCAGGATTAAGACCACAACATCTTACAGCAATAAAAATTCTTCAAAAAGTTGCAAATGCTAAAGTGGTTGGGGCAGAAATTGGTTCTACTGAATTAAAATTCATTCCAGGTAATATTAAAAATTTAGAACTAGTTGAAGATGTGGGAACAGCAGGAAGTATTTCTTTAATTTTACAAGTTTTAATCCCTGTAGTCGCTATTTCTCAGAAAAAACTTAGTTTGACAATTAAAGGAGGTACAGATGTGCTTTGGAGTCCCTCTATTGACTACACTCAATATGTGTTAAGAGATGCATTTTCTAGAATGGGAATAGAATTTTCATTTGAGTTAAGCAAACGTGGTTACTATCCAAAAGGAGGTGGAGAAATTAATTTACAAGTATATCCATCTCGTGTAAAATCAATTTCATTTTTAGAAAGAAAAACAAATTCTGTTAAATTAATTTGTACGTTTTCAAAACTTTCAATTGAAAAAATTAAAAATCAAATTGAAGAGATCAAAAATAAATTAACAAAAGAAAATTTTATTGTCGAGATAGAAATTAAAAATCAAAAAGCTGAAGATTCAGGAGCATCTTTGTTAATTTACAGTATTGATGAAGATTCAATTATAGGAGTTGATGCGTTGTTTAATAAAAAAACACAAAGGTTTGATTTAGATTTAGATAAATTTGTTGAAAACCCATTAGGAGTAGATGACAATCTAGCAGATATGCTTGTAGTTCCTGCTAGTTTGGGTCAGAAAAAAACAACATTTCAAGTTAGAAAAATTACAAAACATTTAGAGACAAATTTGTTTGTAACATCAAAAATTACGGGTTGTAAGTATGGGATTAGAAGATTAACTAATGGATTTGAGGTAATTATTGAGGGAGTTTCAGACTCCAGCATCAAGTAAAGATGCAAAAAATAGAATTGCTAATGATAAAACTACTATTATTTCTCCAAGAATAATAATTTTTTTTCTTAATTTTTGAATTTGAGATTTTGACATTTGTTTTGACATAATTTTTTCTTCAATATCTTTACGAATTACCCTAACATGTACTGCATACGTAATTATTAGAACAATAACAAGAATTATCTTAACAATTAGAAATGTTCCATAACTTGTTGAAACAAGAAGTTCAGGTTTACCGAGTAACACATGAGAACTATACAATCCGGTTGCCATTAAAATAATTAATGATGGAACAGCAATTATGTTAAATCGTCTTCCAACACGGATCATTATTTGCATTCTTTCTTCAAGAGAATCAGTCATTGTTTTTAGAAGTGGAGAAAATACAATGCCAATGAAAAGCGAACCGCCTACCCATATTGCAGCTGCAACAAGATGAATCCAAGTAAGAATTGCTTGTTCTAGCACAGTCATAAAATATGATATTTTAAATCAAATATTATGTATTTGGATCTTAACAACCTTTTTTAATTGTACATAATCTGATACCATTGAAATGGCACTTCAGAGCAAAATAACAGTTTATGCTGCATTAGTTGGGGTTGTGGCTTTGATGGGAGGAATTTTTTTCTATGGTAGCCTTGATAATGTACAGCTTGAGCAAGTTGAGATTAAATTAATAAATGTAGAATTAAGAGATGTTAGTACAAAAGATAATCAAGCAAAATTTGATATTACATTTCTTGTAAAGAACCCAAGTGATAAAACATTTACAGTTCCACTAATTGAATACCAGCTTTACGGTGATGGGATACTGTTAGGTTCAGGGGAGTACTCTACAGTAGATATTGCAATGCCTGGAAGAGCTGCATTTTTTCCAGATACAGAAATTCCTCTAAAAAGTACATTTATTCTTTTCAAGTCTGAAGTTAATTCAGAAATTTATCAAGATGCCATAGAAAATAGAATCAATAGTTTTTCAGCGGAAGGAAGTATCACTACTCAATCTTCATGGATGACTTTGGATAAAGAATTCAAAACAGGATTTTAATTGAAAAAGTGGGCCGAGTGAGATTCGAACTCACGATCACCGCCGTGTCGAGGCGGTATCCTAACCAGCTAGACTACCGGCCCATTGAAAAACAAGACTAGGTGCTGGCATTATTAACGTTTAACAAAAGAAAGGATGAATAAAAAGAAGGAAAGTGTGAAATAGTTGACAGAGAATTTTACTGAAGAAGAAAAAAGAGGTTTCTATAAGGCAATTTATTCAAGAAGAGATGTAAGATCTCATTTTATCTCAAAACCAATAGAAGATAATATTTTATCAAAAATACTACATGCTGCACATCATGCCCCATCAGTAGGATTTTCTCAACCATGGAATTTTATCTTGATAAAAGATACTGAAACAAAAAAGAAAATCAAAGAATCTTTTGAGGAAGAAAAAAATCGATCATCAAAACTAGTTGAAGAACCAAAGAGATCAAAATATCTTTCATTCAAGCTAGAAGGAATTTTAGAATCTTCAGTAAATCTTTGTGTAACATATGATCCTACAAAATTTGGTCCTTTTATTATTGGCAGATCAAGTATACCAGAAGCAGGACTATACAGTGTATGTTGTGCAATACAAAATTTATGGTTGTCAGCAAGGACAGAAGGAGTAGGTCTTGGATGGGTAAGTATTCTTTCAAATGAAATTTTAAAAGAAACTCTAGCATTGCCAGACCATGTTATTCCTATTGCATACTTGTGTTTAGGATATGTTGACGAATTTGCAGAAAAACCAGATCTTGAGACTGCAGGTTGGTTACCAAGACTAGAACTCAAAGATGTTGTATATTTTGAAAAATGGAATGACAAAGAAAATAAGAATTGGAATAGTATTAAAGAAATGATTAGAGATAATTTTGATTACGCTTAAATAATTAAGAGTGTTTTTTTTTGCTGGGCTTGTGGCGCAGAGTCATTTGACGCGAAATATGGATAGCGTGGTAACCTCCTAAGTTACAGGTCGAGGGATCGAAGCCCTCCAAGCCCGTTAAATTATTAAAGTCACGGGAATTTATATACAAAGATAGATGGTTTGAGATATGAAAGTTGTAGTTATTTCTGGAAGTCCAAGAAAAAATGGTCTAACACAAGTTATGATGAAGTATGTTTATGATTATGCTAAATCAAAAAACCAAGACACAAAATTGATCAATCTCTCAGATGGCCAAATTGAATGCTATAGAGGATATGGTGAAGAATACAATGAGGCTACAACTACAGCATCTAATGACATAACTGATGCAGATGTATGGTTAATAGGAACCCCAATCTACAATTCGTTTTTTAGTTCAGCATTGAAAAATTTGTTTGAATATATCAATTATAAAAAAACTGCAGGAAAGGTATCTGGAATGGCAATTTTAGCTTCTGGAAATATTGGTTTTACCGATGTCCAGACATTAATCACACAACTGTTATCATACTTTAGAGTAGTAGCAAATCCTAAGGCTGTGTTTCTAACCACAGAAGCTATCACTGATAATTCTGTTTCCGATGTGAATGCACAAAATAGGCTAAAAGAGATGGTAGATGAAACTTTGGAAATTGCGTCTAAATTGCGTCAAGATTAGAGTATAGATAGTATGAAATTCTAACGAAGGTCAAACCTAGATAATTTTTAATGTAGGAAAAATGTTAAAATCATCAAAGTAGTGTTTGAATTTGTATTTATTATAATCATCTTCATTTACAGGAGTTTGAGCAAAGTATGCTTTTCCATAATTATCTCTTCAACAAATATCCATTGAAGTTTATTCTCTACAAAGATGTTCATTTGATAGTGAATTTTTCAATGCTGAACTAAAAAACGAATTGATAATTGGAGTTATTTTAGTTTGATAATCTATTGATTCTACAAATTAATTTGTATTATAAAATACGCTAATTAACAAATTAGCTATAATAGTATCTACAAAGACTGTATTTTAGATGTTATAGAATAACTCCATATTTAGAATAAAAAATTTATTCTAATTCATTTATGTTCAAACTTTAAAAGTAAAATATTAACATGACATAGAAATTATACTATTGAATTTGAAAAAGGACCCAACTGAATTATGTTCATGTAAATGCCATTATGGTGGTGCTGAAAGTTGCCCCAGTTGTAAAGATAATCATGGCATAGAAATTATACTATTGAATTTGAAAAAGGACCCAACTGAATTATGTTCATGTAAATGCCATTATGGTGGTGCTGAAAGTTGCCCCAGTTGTAAAGATAATCATGGCATAGAATGTTGCCATTGTAAAGATTAGAACTATTTATTTTTAGTTTTTCTTTTAGAAGCTAACATTTTCAGATTTGTCAATTCAGTTTTTAATGATTCAATCTGAACAAGAGTTTGCAGGTTAGAAATTTCCTGATTTAATCTTTCAATTTCATTATCTTTTAGTTTCATGGATTCTTTGAGATCATTAAGTTCAGAAGATAATTTATGTTAAACTTGTTTTATTTTCGGAAGACTGATTTGGCTACCTGTTGTAGTAACAATGGTTTGTGTGTTACTCAAGCTTTTTTTTGCTGTTAGAATGTTCGGATGTCTGTTTATGCACATAATCTGTACTTTTCTGGGACATCCAACATGCAAATGTAAGAAACCATGTAATAGGGACTATTACCATAAATGTAAAATTCAGTATTGGTGCAAAGTCAATAAAGTATGGCCAAAGTCCTGTTAGTACTGCCGCAAAAGCACCAACAGAAAGAGTGGCTAAATGATTATAGAAATATCCCATTATTTATTTGAAAAAATTGTTGTTTATAAGAGTAATGCTAAAAATCATAGAATAAAATAATTAAAAAGAAAAAAGAATCGAGTTTAATCGTCTTTCTCAGAAATAGTTGATTTAGGCATATCAGATTGTAAGATTTGGATCTTTTGTAATAATTCAGTTCTCAGATCTCTTGCAACTCTCCTCACAGTTGGTCTTGGAACTCCAAGTTCATCAACAACTTTAGTATAGATATCCTGTTTGTCTGTTACTCCTTTGTCAAGAAAAGAATTAATTGCTTCTTTAATTATCGTGCTTTGATTTGTACGATTCAACAAACAATAAATTTTGTTTGTTCTATATAAGACTATAACTTGTTGGATCTCTAAAATGCTATATTTAATAAATTTGTATTTTTACTTATTAAAAAAAATAAAGTCTTCAACGATAAATTTATCAACTAAAAACGTATTGATTACTATAAATTTTTTAACATGCACAAAGTATCTATAAAAATTTTCAAGAGATTTTCGCAAAAGACTCATATGATAAGATAATAGATAAATTTTGATGACTGCTGCGAATATTGAAACAAGTTTTGGAAAGATTTCATTTAAACTTATACCTGAGTCAGCGCCGGAGACAGTTAGAAATTTTGAAAAATTAGCTAGAGAAGGGTTCTATAATGGAACTCTATTTCACAGAGTTATTCCTGGATTTATGATTCAGGGAGGCGACCCAAATACAAAAACTGATAACAAAGGTTCATGGGGAATGGGAGGACCAGGATATAATATCAAGGCTGAATTTAGTTCAAGATCTCATTTACGAGGCATAGTTTCCATGGCAAGATCACAAGATCCAGATAGTGCAGGCTCACAATTTTTCATAGTAACTGCTGATAGTACATTTTTGGATAGGCAATATACTGTATTTGGTGAAGTGTTAGAAGGCATGGATGTTGTAGACAAAATTGTAAATCTTAAAAGAGATGGCAATGATTGTCCCTTAGAAAAAACACAGATGATTCGTGTAAGTGTGAATAAATAAATATGAAGATTCTTGGATTTCTAATAATTCTATCAATAATATTAGTAATTCCTGTGGCTGATGCCCAACTTTCACTTGGTCAAAAAGCTGTTCAGAAATCTGTAGAGGTGGTTATAAATTCAGATGGCGATGTTCATGTCAAACATGTTGTAGATTCATCAAATTATCCAAAAGATCTTGAGTTGATTTATGGAACAGTTTCAAATATTTTAGTTACAAATGAACAGGGAGAAGAGATACTATCCTCAACTTCAAGAGATAATAGCATGGTATTGATTCAACCATCTAAAGGAAATTCTATTATAGAATATAACCTTGCTAACGTACTTTCTCAAAAAGATAACTTATGGACATGGAATTTCAGCTATATTCAAACAACTTCTTTTATTATGCCTGAAGAAGTGGATGTATTATTTGTTAATGGATCTCCTGCTTTCTTGGGTGAAAAAAAGGGAATAGCATGTCATGGATGTCAAATGGTTTTAGAATATTCAATTAATGAACCTAATAATATCAGACAAGTAAATTGGGAAGATGAAGAATTTCTTGTAGAGATTAGAACTTGGTCAGAAATAGAAAATTTTGATTTCAATTGGCTTAATAAAAAAATTAGCTTTGAAATAAATGGCAACAATCAGTTTGTCACTACTGTTGTTCCATTAGAATTGTTATTGAAACCATATACAATACTTCTTGATGAAGAAAGAATATTATATCATGAATTCAACAATAATGGAACTCATGTTTGGCTTAGTATGAGACCTGAAACTTCAGGAGAAATTACAATTACAGGAACCACAGTAATTCCTGAAACTTCAGGAGAAATTACAATTACAGGAACCACAGTAATTCCTGAACCCCCAGTAAGTACACCGCCAGGGCTTTCGACTAATGCAGTTATAGGAATTATAGCCGGTGTATCAGTAGGTGCCGCTACATTGGGTTATCTAGTTTTTAGGAAAAGAAGATAATTCTTGTTGTGCCACTAATAAAAAAATTTAATCTCCACTAGAGCCACACGAACAAAATCCATATTCATCAATCCTAACATTACAAACTGGGCATTTTTCACCATAATCTACTTCCCACGGTTCCTTTCCATAAAGCTTGAAATGATCATCAATTTCTAATGGTATGTCCCTTTTCTTTTCCAATGATTTGTATAGGGATTGCAACTATACATACATTATCAGAAAAAATCATGAAAGTTGAATGTGGTTGTCATTGTATAAAATGTAAAAGTACAGATCTTGAATCAAATAGAATTGGAGAGGTCGAGAAAGATGGATATTTTGATATGCATCATACGTGCAACCAGTGTAATACACATTTTAATCATTTAGCAGGAGAAACTTTTTCTATTTGTGAAAAGTGTAATTATTTTTCTAGTTAGATATTAATGATTCTCGAACAAAATAATGAGCTCGATCCTCATGAGAGTTTTTCATAAGTTCTTTGTTTGATGCCATTTTTGCTAAAGCTTTTGATACATCTAATGAACTTGAAGCCCAACCATATTCCCTAAGTTGTTGAACAGTTTCAGTGACTGTTCTTGGAGAATCAAAGAACCTACTTGTTTCTAAAATTCGTAATTTTGATTTAATTTCATGAGGAGTAATGTATTTTGGTTCACTAAATTCTGGTTCATATACTTCAGCATCATCCAAGTATTCTAAACCAGATTGAGTTAGATGTTCCACTTGAGTTGATTTTTGGATAGATTCAGTTTCATACACAATTTTTGCATGATTTTCTGGTAAATGATGTGAAATACTATCTATGATTTCACCTAACGTTTGATTATCAATGTAAAAATCTCTAGAGTCAACCTCGATCTCATTTTCTCCAATTTTGAGTTTAATTCTAGCCAATAAGAAATAATCATCAAGTTTTGATTTATTTTGTTAGCTCTAAGGAGCTTTAAGATTAGATCAAAACTTTTACACAATTTATGGGAATTTTTTTCCTTTTGAGTTAAAATGTGGTTTTTAAAAAATTAATTATAAGGTCACCCAAAAAAGCTGGTCTAATTGTACTTTTCGTGCTAGGCATGAGTATTTTTGGATATTCACAGTATGTATTTGCATCACAGATAGGAGTAAGCATTACTCAGAGTGAATTATTGAATGAGAATGAAAAAGGTTCAAACTATAATATTGAATTACAATTTGAAAATCCTTCATTATTAATACTAACTGCAGGTAATACTGAATTCTTTATTATTGCTAATAATGAAATGGTTGGCGCAGGTCAATTAGAACCATTCACATTACAACCATTAGGTAATAGTTATGTCAAAGGTACTTTTCATACAGATTCAACGTTGATGAAAAATCTCAATCTATAAAAATTTCTGGAGTTACAAAATATGATCTGTTCTTTACATCTATTGATGTTCCATTTGTTTACTATCCAACAGAAGAACAAGCAAGAGAATTTATACATCAAAATTAATTTCTTCTCAAATGCTTACTGTTTTTGGCTCTACTGCATTAGATACAATTAGAACACCAAAAAAAATATTAAAGAATATTCTAGGAGGAGCAGCAACTTTTGCAGCAATTTCTGCAAGTAATTTTGTGCATACGGGATTAATTGCGGTGGTTGGAAAAGATTTTCCAAAACAGTATCATAATATTTTATCCAAATATCTTGATTTGCAAGGATTAACTATCAAGGAAGGTAAAACATTTCGTTACGATGGAAGTTATGACAATACACTAAGTACTAGATCTACTTTAAAAACTGAATTAAATGTACTCGCTGACTTTAAACCAACTGTTCCTGAAGCTTATAGAAAATCTCAATTTGTATATCTTGCAAACAATGATCCTGAACAGAATACATTACTAATCAAAGAATTTGATAGGGTAAAATTTTCTATGTGTGATACTATAGATTTTTGGATTTCTACCAAACGAGAAGCAGTGATTAAGATGATAAAAGCTGTGGATGCAGTTGTAATAAATGATGATGAAGCTAAACTCCTTACAAAAGAATTTAACTTAATAAAATGTGCAAAAAAAATGATGTATTGGGGCGCAAAATATGTAATCATTAAGAAAGGCGAACATGGTTCTTTGATGTTCTATGATGATGTAATTTTCCCAACAGTGGGTTTTCCGTTAGAAGATATTGTGGATCCTACAGGTGCAGGGGATTCTTTTGCGGGGGCTATGATAGGATATCTTGCAAGCAAAAAATCAATTAGCATATCTGAGATTAAAAAAGCAGTAGTTTATGGAAATGTCTTAGGATCTTTTGCAGTTGAGAGATATGGGTTAGATGGATTACTAAAGATCAAAAAGAGTGACATTACAAAACGATTCAAGATATATGAAAAAATGATCCGATTCTAAAAAGACTTAAGTTTAATTATTTCTCAAATTTATTTATCATTGTCACAAGAAATGTCTGAAAAAGATCGACTAAATACAATATTCAAACTTCAAAAAGGTCTATCAGATATGATGAATCTAGATAGATACCCAAAAGATTCTGAAGGAAGAATATCTGTTTTGTGTACTGCAATTATACATGAAGCAGTAGAGCTACAAAGGACAACAAACTGGAAATGGTGGAAAACACCAACTGAGTTCAATAAAGCTGAAGCAAGAGAAGAATTAATTGACATATGGCATTTTGTTGTTCAGGCATCACTTGAGCTAAATCTAACACCCGATAATATTATAGATGAGTACAAAAAGAAAAACGAAATTAATCGAGAAAGACAGAGAAATGGATACTAGTAAATTCTAATTTTATCTAAAATTATTTCAAAATCAGTTTCGTTAATTAAATTTACAAGAGTTATGTTATTTTGAAAAAATTGTATTTCAGGTTTAGAAACAGTAAGATGTGGATCTGGACTAGTTGAATTAATTATTCTTTTATTTTTATCAACTCCATTTTTGTGTAATCGAAACAATGAATGACCAGCTTTATGACCCCAAACTTCTTTTCCACAAACTATGATAGTGGTAATTTTTTGATTTTTATTTACGTGTTTGATAATCGAATCAATTCCTTTATTTTCAGAAAGTAGTCTTCCTGCTATCGATATGTGATTTAGAATTTCAGAATTTACAAACTTTTTGAGTAAATCTATGCTTGAAAGCGTACAAACCGCTATTGATGAATCAGGGTTTCCACTATAAGACTCCTCAGTAATGGGTAAGATAATCTTACATAGTTCTCCAATTGTCTCGCCTAGAGTATTCATAATATATCACGCATAGTTTTAGCAATAAATTCAATATTTTTTTGAGTTACTTTTGGATGGATTGGTAAAGAAACAACATGTGAAGCAGCCCAGACAGTAATAGGAAGTTTCGTTTTTAGTTTGTAAAATGAAGTTTTGTGAACTGGTGTGGGATAGTAAGATGCAGCACCAATTCCTTTTTTGTTTAGTTTCTTCAAAAGTTTATCACGATTTTTAGTTGCAATAGTATAAAGATACCAATTAACATTTTCATTTTTTCGTTGGTGAGGAAGTTTAATTTTAAGATCAGAGATCAGTTTTGATAAAAGTTCTGCATTCTTTTTTCTAGATTTTAGAAAGTCTGGAAGTTTTTTTATTTGAATGGTTGCAATTGCAGCATTAATTTCAGGTAATCGTAGGTTTAAGCCAAATATTCTAGTATCATATCCATTAATCATTCCATGATTTCTAATCATCAATAATTTGTCTCTGAGTTTTTTGTTATTTGTTACAACAAAACCACCTTCTCCAGAAGTCATTACTTTTGCAGGATACATACTATAACACCCCATTTCAAAGAAAGTACCAGTATGTTTTCCTTTGTAAGTAGAACCTAAAGACTGTGCAGAATCTTCAATAATAGGAAGATTATATTTTTTAACAATTTCAGCGAGTCTTTCTACATTTGCTATATTTCCATAAAGATGGACAGGGATAATGGCACGAGTTTTTTTTGTTATCTTTTTTTGTAGATCATCTGGATCTATAGTGTAGTTTTCTTTTAGAATATCAACAAAAATGGGTTTTGCTCCCGTTGAAACAATGGCATTTGCTGTGGCAACAAAAGTAAATGATGGAACTAGAACTTCGTCACCTTTTTTGATATCTAATGCATAAAGAGCAGCTTGTAAGGCGGCAGTACCAGAATTAACTGCAATAGCATATTTTGATTTTACAAAAGAGGTTATGGATTTTTCAAAAGCTTGGACATGTTTGCCTCCTTGGTTAGCAGATGAGGTTAAAGCACCATTTCTAAGTATAGAAGTAACTACAGAGATCTCTTCTTTGCCTAATATAGGAATGTTAATTGCAATTTTCAATAGTAATTCTGTTTATAACCAGTCTATAAGTCTCATCTAGCATGCATGAATTTTTATATTTCAAAATCAGGCAAACGCATTATGAAACCACGTCATCTTGAAAAAACTGATTTAGGTTATAAGGTTTATCTGTACATTTTCTATGTTTGTGGATTCATCATGGTATCATCTTTAGTTTTTGGTGTGTATGTAACAATGATAGAATGGATGGAAAATGGCACTTATGTAATGGGAGAAGCTATTCACAATACAACTATTCCTTTTGAAAATTTTGCAAGAGTAACAACTTGGATATTTTTTTCTACAATAATTGGATGGTATTGTGTTACTAGAATTGGTTGGAGAAGAACCGCTGGAAACAAAATTGTTGGTACAAAAATGGCATTACTTCAGTTAATGTTACTGGGATTTTCAATTATTGCACTTTATGAAGTATTATACAATTTTACAGTGTTGAATGCACAGATTACTGCAGGAATTATTGATGGAGTAGTTCCAGACATTGATAGATTATCAATTGCTTATCCAGATCCAGATAGACCATGGAATTTAATTTTTGCAACTAAAATATTTCTTGCAGGTTTTATCATTAGTACTCATGCATTTTATCTCAGTATTAAACCTAGAAAAAGCTTAGATAAGCCAGAATTATAGAGCGATCAAGTATTTTGTATGAATATTACGTAAAAACTATTTTTTATAGTATATAGAAATACTTTTGGTATGGGATTATTTGGATCAAGTAAAAATGAATTGAAATGCAAAAAATGCGGTACAGTTCTATCAGATCCTGAAAGACTAAAGAAACATCAGGAAAAAGCACATACCAGAAAAAAAGAAATATGTAGGAATTGTGGAACTGAATTTAATTCCCAAGATGATTTAAGGAAACACAAGAAAAAGTGTAAGTAAAAATTTAGAATTGTTTAGAATAACTTTATAGGCTTAGATCTCAAAAGTTGTTTTGATTTGGATATTTTAGAAAAAGTAGATTTGATTGAAAGACCGCCAACTGAAGAAGTAGTAACACATGATGAGTTAATCGAATTATTCAAGACAAATTCTTCACCAAAACATTACATTGGTTTAGAGATTTCTGGTTTCTTACATCTTGGTAGTTTAATCAGCACTGGTTTCAAAATTAATGATTTTGTAAAGGCTGGTGTCAAATGCACAGTTTTTCTTGCAGATTGGCATACTCTAATTAATGACAAACTAGGAGGAGATTGGGATGTTATCACAAAAGTCTCAAAATATTATGCAGATGCTTTCAAACTTGTATGTCCAGGAGTAAATATTGTTCTTGGTTCTGAACTTTATGATTCAAGAAAAGAATACTGGAGAGAATTTGTTGAATTCACTAAACATATGTCACTGAAACGCACTATGCGTACTCTAACTATTATGGGAAGAACTGAAGATGAAACAAAGATTGATCTTGCAAAATTACTTTATCCTCCTATGCAAGCAGTTGATATTCATTCACTTGACTTAGACATTGTACATTCAGGAATGGATCAAAGAAAGATTCACATGTTAGTAAGAGAAATTTTTCCTAAAATGAAATGGAAAGTTCCAGTGGCTGTTCACCACAAACTATTACCTGGTCTTTCAAAACCTGCAGACACCAGTGATTCTCAGGTATTAGGAAAGATGAGCAAATCAGATCCAAATTCAGGTGTTTTTATTCATAATTCAGACGATGAAATAAAGAAAAATATTAGTAAAGCATGGTGTGAAGAAGCAAATACTCAGAATAACCCATTATTAGAGATTGCAAGAACAATAATTTTTCATGAGTTCAATGAAATGAATGTTGAAAGGCCTGAAAAATTTGGTGGTAATATATCATATACAGATTATAATCAATTAGAAACAGACTTTGCTGAAAAGAAATTACATCCAGGAGATTTGAAACAAACTGTTGGAAATTATTTGATAAAAATAATTTCTCCAATTAGAGAAAAGCTAAATCTAAGTAAAGAACTGCGCGAGACAATAGAGAAAAACTATTAGACTTTAAGATCTGAGTTGGTTTGTTCTTCTAAATTGTATTTTGATTTGTATCCTCTTGGGTTTATCATCAAATCTTTGTAAGTATATGTAGACGAATTTCCGATAATTACTGTAGTAATCATGCCTAATTTGTCTGAATGATTGGGTAAATTTTCTAAATCAGTCATAACAATTGTTTCAGATTTTCTAAATGCTCCTTTAATAATTGCTACAGGAGTTGTTGGTTTTCGATATTTTAGAAGAATTTTTCTAGTGTCTTGTAATTGATGAATTCTTTTTTTACTAGCTGGATTGTAAATAACAATTACAAAATCACCTTGTGCTGCAGCTTCAACTCTTTTTTGAATAATTTCCCATGGAACTAACAGATCACTCATACTAACAACTGCAAAATCAGTCATCAATGGTGAACCAATTATTGATGCACAAGAATTTAGTGCTGACACACCTGGAACGATCTCAACTTGGAGGCCATCTTTAGGATCCCAACCAGATTCAGCAAGTGTTTCATAAATTAGACCAGCCATTCCATAAATTCCAGGATCTCCACTTGATACAAGAGAAACAATTTTTCCTGATTTTGCAAGATCAATGCATTGATGAGCTCTTTCAACTTCTTGTGTCATTGCATAACGATAAACTGTTTTACCTTCAATTAGATCTTGAACTAAATTCACATAGGTTTCATATCCAACAATTGTATCACTTTTAACAATTACTTCTTTTGCTCGAAATGTCATGTGGTCATGGTTACCAGGACCAACACCAACAATGTAGAGTTTACCAGTCAATTTTACAACAAATCTTTTGTCAAGTAATTTATCCGTTTAGGAAAATTTTTATTGGAATGGATCGATGAACGGACAATTAACTATATGATCAGCATTGGTTGGTCGTGCAATGCTTACAGTTATCAAGTCATCGGCACGAAATGAGTCAATATCTGATTTTGTTTCTAGAATTTTTGCTGATTCTGCATCATTCCATTCAACTAGATAAATTCGCCACATTGGGCTGTAATTTGTATCACCAAGAGCTGCACCAGCAATTCCTGGTTGGAATCCTAGTGGACCAGAGCCTTTAATTCCATTTTTAAATTGGAAAAGATCAACTGCTCCATAATGAGTTAATAGATTTGCAGAAGTAGGAGATGAGACAACCCCCATTGTTTCTGCAGGTCCTGATGGAGTAGCATCAGTAACAATACAGTAAACGGTTATTCCATTAGGTCCCCAACCTCTATGAGCTACAAAGGTTACATTCAATTCTTCCTCATTAATTTCAATTATCTGACCCCCACCATATGGCATTTCATCTGTAATTTCTTTGTCAGAACGTACCATCATCTGTCCATCAGGCCAGATGATTTGAGGAGTGTTAAGAACAATTCCTGTTTCATTAAATTTAATCCTACCACCTTCTTCAGCAGTAATTACATCAGCTACAGATTCAAATATTTTTTCTTTTTGACCTATTTTCCATGTAACTTCAATTACAGAATTTAATGCGCTATATTCTGATTCTTGTGATGGAGTACTAGAAAATAATTCATCTTGGAATCCATAAATTCCATCACCTTTAATCCCATTTTTAAAAATAAATAATTTTTGAAGAGCATCTTCTGGCACATCTGCGATAGCTGGAGCAAGTTCAACATTCCATCCTTGTTTTTCGGAGAGAATTTTTGCATAATTCTCATCACTACCATCAGTTATTATGTAGAGAATTTGATTTCCCTCATAGATTCCTTTGTGCATTGGAATTGTAGCTGGAACATTTGTTCTTGAAAGTAATAATGATGGGTCTTCTTTTTCAAATTCAATTTTTTGCATAGTTACTTCAATAGGTTGTCCCCGTATCCAACCATCAACGCTTACAGTTACAGTGAATTCTTTTGAATTAGAAGAATGTAATGCAAGTGCAGCTCCTGTAAACTCAAAAGAACCTGATTTTTCCTCTAAATCAATTAGGGATAAGCCATAAACAGTATTTCCATCAACAGTCCAGGTAGGTTGGCCTTTTGCCTCTTGAGAGCTAATTTCGTGTAAAACAACTATCTGAACAGTCTCACTTGACGTAAATGTCATAGAACCATCATAAAGAGTTCCTTCATTTGGTGATAGAATTAGTGCCAATTGATGATTTTGATGTCCTTGTCCTGGATCTTGAGAGGATGTGATAGTTTGAGTAAAGTGAATTTTTTTTCTAGAACCTGCATCAACAAATTGATCAGATATTGAAGAAACAGAAATGATACTAGCTACAAAAATTCCAACAATCAAAATAGCAATTAATTTGTTCAATGAATTTGATTAGTTTATCCCCTTAAATGATTTTTTCTTAATGAATTTTATCAAGTGCAAACGCATCATGTAAAGCACGTACTGCTGTATTCGTATCAGAATTTTTTACAACAAATGCAAGATTAAGCTCAGATGAACCTTGAGTAATCATAGATACGTTAACTTTGTTTTTCTCAATTGCTCCAAAAACTTTTGAAGCAACCCCAACAGTTCCTCGCATACCTGAACCAATTAATGCAATAATAGATACATCTGTAGTGACTTCTAATTTTTTGATAATTTTTCCTAATAGTTCTATTTCTAATGTACTGACTGCTTTATCAAGATCAGTATTCTTTACTACAATTGTAATACTTGATTCCGAAGGATTTTGGGAGATCATCATTACATTGATTTCAGCTTTTGCCAGTGTTGCAAATATTTTTGCTGCAGTTCCTGGGGTTCCAACCATACTACCACCTTGAATGTCGATTAACCCATTATTTTGAACATTACTTACACATTTTACAGTATTTTTAGCGGATAAAGAAGTAGATGCAGTTACTATGGTTCCTTCATTTTTTACATTGAAGGAATTCCTAATTTTCATTGGGATTTTCTTTGTGAGTAGAGGCTCAAATGTTCGTGGATGTATCTGTTTTGCACCAAACAGAGCCATTTCAATTGCTTCTACGTATGATACTTCTTTGAGTAATTTTGCATTTTTGACAATTTTTGGATCTGCAGTCATAAGTCCATCTACATCGCTCATCAACCAAATCTCGTCTGCTTTAATACAAGAACCAATAATTGTTGCAGAATAATCAGAGCCTCCTCTGCCAAATGTGGTTACATGTCCATGTTGATCTGCACCTGCAAATCCCCCCACTACAGGGATTGTTTTCTGTAAGAACAAAGTATCCACTGTCTTTGATACTCTCAGTCTAGTTGTATCCAAAAGTGGTTTAGATTCACCAAACTTAGAATCAGTTACAATTCCTACTTCTTTGCCAGTAAGAGGAATTGATTTTTTACCTGAATCATTAATTGCTGATGAAACTAATTTTATTGACAATCTTTCACCAAGTGAAATTAGATAATCCATTGATCTGGGTGTAACTTCACCTAGTAATATCATTCCATCAATTAATGCAAGAAGTTCTGTAAAATCTTGATCTAATTTTTCTAGCAATTTCTTTCGTACATCAGATTTTTTTATTGTTTGTTTTGCTAATTGTTTATGTCTATTGATAATTTTTGATGCAAGTCGTTCAGCTTTTGATTTGTTTTCTTTCTTTATAGACTCAGATATTTCTATAAGATCATCAGTAGTTTTACTTGTTGCAGAACAAACAACTAGAATCTGATATTTTTTTGATAATGTGTTAATGTGATTAGCTACAGCTTGAATATCTTTTGCAGTAGAAATTGATGTTCCACCATATTTTATAACGAGTCTCATTTCAAAATACCTGAATTCGTTAATCTTTAAATGCTTTAACTTTCCACGCGTGGAGCCAAGTAAAAGTGAATTCTACCAATATTTGCGACTTTGAATTCAATTCTAAGAGGTTTTGCGCTTGAAAACTCACATGTAATCAAGCCTGCAGTATGTCCTACAGCTTTTATCACTGGATTAAGATATTCAAGACTGTAAGTTCCAGTACTATCTTCTTTTGAAGAAATTTCTTCAATATCTTCATCATCTTTATCAAGATCAATTACAACTTCACCAGAGTCACCTTTACCTGAAAAATCTGCTTTTGAATCAGATGTATGAATTGTTAGATAATCAGATACAACTTGTACATCACCAAGAATTTTGTCAAACTTTGAAGAAGATAAAGTAATTTTTGAAGCATAGGGAATTTTTGGTAGTGGAGTATCGGTTGCAGAACTTTCAATTAAACGCATTTTGTATTTTTTATTTTTTCCAACTGTTACAAGTAACATATTTTGATCAGAAATACTAATCTCTATACTATCTTTTTTATCTGCTCTTTTGATCAGTTTTGAAAATTCATCTATTTGTACTCCAAATTTAATATCACTGTCACACTCATATTTTTCAAATGCAGAATTAGGCCATGATATATCAATAAGAGCAACATGTGAAGGATCCATTCCTCTAAAAGTAATTCCTTCTGCTGTTGCAACAAAAGTCGCTTCTTCAACAAGTGTAGATATTGCAGAGATTATTGCTTTTAGATCATCTGAACCGCTTGTTTTTGCTGCAAAAGTCAAATCAACCTTCTTGATTTTAAGTTCCAGTTAAACGTTATGAGTAATCACGCCAAGTGTATTTGCATTTTGAACAACGATAAAATCTGGTTGTAGGTTCATCAGCACTTCGAGTTTGAAACATCCACCAAACTGCTTCATCATGTCCACATTTTTTACAATCCATTTTGATTGTTGAATATGATTCTTCTCCTTCATTTCCTTCAAAAGCAAGAAGGGAAAAATCGGGTTCTTTTTCACTAACAATTTTTTTTGTTTGCTTTACTTCTTGTCCTTCAGTATAACCACATTTCGAACATTGAAGTCCTGAATTACTTTTTTTTAGTTTAACCTCACATTTGGGGCAAAACTTCAATCTAATTTACCTTAATTTTAGAATTAAATAATTGTTTGAACTCTTCTGCCATTTTTATTGCTGAATCTGCAGCTTTTTTCATCTCTCCTAATGGTTTTGTTTTAGAAGTGATTCTCATCCAGATTTCATTGGTAAGAGGATGCTTTACGATAACACCTGCAAAATCGATATTTGGTTCCTTTAGTAGCTCATCTTGAATAATGTATAAAATTCCTATATCAGTATCTGTTATTGAAATGCTGACTTCCTTAGGTTCTAAACTGATCACTTGAGCATGCATGTATTCGGAAAAAGAACTTATTGTGGATATAAATCATTATGAGCGAATAGAATGACAGAAAGCAAAATTTCAGAGATTCAATTGATAAAATCTAGGGAGGAGTACTCATCTGATGATAATATTGAGATTAACGTCCAGTTTGTAATTGAGGGGGACATTAGAGATACGTTCAATGAGACAAATTGGACAAAAGCATACAACAATAATGATGTTGGATTCAAGATGAAATATGGCGTAAAATTGACGTCAGGGGGAATCAGAAAGAAGGAATTAGGTAGAACTGTTAAAACCTACAGAAAAGCATCGATCTTTTGGACAAGAAACCCAAAACTGGTCAATCCAAATAAAGACAAAAGAATCTGGGTTCAGATTGCCAAAAACTTTGAGCCATTTATCAGACTTTCAGAAGAAGAGGTAAGACAAGAATTATTTGACTTTAATGAAAAATTTGTATTCAAAGCATCAGATTTGGGAAAAGGTAAACACAAGATTGGGGCTGAAGCATTTGCATCATGGCAAAAGCATGACTATACAGAACCAGGAAGTATCAAAAATAATTCTAGCGAGATTGTGATTACAATCAATTAGGATATAAGGAACTTTTTAATTGAATCAATATGGCAAAATACGATGGTCTGTTAGGACAACCAATACTTGAAGTGGAAGAACCTGATAAGGAAGGCGGAATTACCTTTATTATTAAAGATAACAGATTTTTGTTCGTAAAAGTAGTTGATGGAAAAATTGATACTGTATCAATCCCAGAATAGGTGAATATGAATGGGAAAATATGATCAAATCAGAATGGTAGAAATTGTAAAGATAGAAGATCCTGATTCGGAAGGCGGATTAACTTTGATCTTTCGAGATAACAAGATTTTGAAGATTAAGGTTGTTGATGGAAAACTAGTTTCAGAATTCGTCTAACTAATTTCTTACATGTTTTTCGTAAAAACCGATAGCTAGCTCTTGTATTTCAGATTGAATAGAGCCTGGTCTTTCATCTCTAATTTTTTTAATTGCTTCATCTGTTGAAAATTTTTTGTATTTTACAAAGTAGCATGCAAGAATTGTTCCTGCTCTTCCCATTCCAGCAGCACAATGAACCATTACAGCTTGATCGTTTTTGATTTGTTCATGGATAAAATCTACTGCTAAATCTATTTTATCCATATCAGGTGCGCTCAGATCAGTAGTTGGTACATGTAGATAATCAATATCTTTTACCCAGTTATCTGGTAGAGCATTCTCAGTCATAGTTACAATTGATTTTACTCCTTGGTTTAGAACCCAATCAAACTCATCTGAACTTGTTGGCATTCCAGAACCAGCTAATTTTTTTTCAATTAGCCAAGAGAAGTTAGTTGGTTTTTTTGTAATTTTGCCATGAACCTTTCTCCAGATATTTCCAGGTTTACTCATGTAAAGTATTGATATTTTCCATATTTTTAGCATTACGGAATTGTATGTGAGTAGATTATGATGCTATTGCTCTTACAGGAGAACCTGTAGCATCTTTAAGCTTCAGTGGAAGAATTGTAAAATTAAATTCCTTTGATGAAATTTTGTTCAAGTTTACTAGATTCTCAACAATTAAAATATTATTTTTTGACAAAATGTGATGAACGCTAAATGATTCATCTTTTCCGAGATCTATACTTGGAGAATCTATTCCAACTAGGTTGATCTTTTTTGATGCAAGATATTTGGCTGCTGATATAGTCAATCCCGGATTTTCTGTGAAGTAGTTATCTTTTTTCAAATTTTTTTGCCATCCAGTAAAGAAGAAGACAGATAAGTAATTAGGAATCTTTCCATTCCTTTTTTCAAATGTAGTAATATCTAATTTGGTAATGGCAGTATTCTTAGTTTTTTGGAGTTTGATTAGTGTAGCTTTTCCTATTAGTCTATCAAGTAAAATTTGGTGGATTTTAAGACCATTTTTTACAAAATGATATGGTGCATCAAGATGTGTTCCAGTGTGTGAACTTAAGAATAATAGTTCAAGATTATACCCATCCTCCTTAAGATCAGACCAAAGAATGAATTGAGGTTTTGGAGAACCAGGAAAGATTGGAATGGATTTTGATATTGTTAGTGTTAGATCTATTGGTTTCACACTAACAAATCATAATGGTAATTAATCAGTTTTTGAACTATGAAAGATTAAATTACTGTTTGATAAAAAATTTCTTGTGCCTACTGCATATGTTTTATTAAATTCTGATTTAGGATCAGACGAGTCTATCATTAATGAAGTAAAACAGATTCTTGCTGAAGAAGATGTCACATTTGAGGTTCAAGGTGTATATGGAGTATACGACATTGTTTTGAAGTTGTCTTCGGGTGATAGTGAAAACCTACGTGCAATTATCACTAACAAAGTCAGAAAAATCAGCAAAGTTCAGTCAACATTGACTATGATGGTAATAGAAGAGCAGGAAAACCTATAGCTTCTTTATTGCATCAATAACCTGAAGCATTTCATATTCTGTGTTAAAAAAGTGAGGAGATGCTCGTATTATCTTTTTTTCCATAATTTCTCTTACTGCCAAAATAATATTTTGTTTTTCAAGTTTATCAACTACTTCTTGTGAATCAAAACCATCGATGTTAAAAGATACAATACTGGTTCTATCATTTGGATCTTCTGGTCCATATAAAATAACATTTGGGATTTTTGATAATTCTTCTCTCAAAAGATTTGACAGGTTTTGGTTTTTTTCATGAATATTTTTCAACCCAAAGTTTAGCAAGTAGATTATAGATGATTCTAATCCAACTATTCCTACATAATTTCTAAAACCAGTTTGAAATTTGTCTGGTAGTTCTTTAAAAACAAGATTTGTATCATCATAAATTATTGCAGATTCACCACCAATTGTCATTGGTTCTAATAATTCACTTGATTTTCTATTACAATAAAACAAGCCAGTTCCCATTGGACCACAAAGCCATTTGGAGCCATTAAATGACATGAAATTACATTTAATCTTAGATACATCAATGTCACCTATACATCCTACAGTTTGAGCACTATCAATAAAGAATGGAACTCTATCTTGAAGAATATTTCCGATTTCTTCTACAGGCAATATTGAACCAGTGTTATACAGAGCATGACTTAGAGATACTAGTTTTGTGTTAATATCAATATAAGATTCTAGATCATCTAATTTGAAAAAACCGTTTTCATCTATAGGAAGATTTTTTATTGAAATTTTTTCTTTTAATTTAATCCAAGGATAAAAGTTTGAATGATGTTCATGCGTCATTCCACGAATTATTATGTTGGAACTAGCATCAAAAGAGAGGCCATTTGCTACAATATTGATCCCATCAGTAGTACTTTGAGTAAGAACAACTTCATCAGGTTGACAGGAGATAATTTTTGCAATTATTTTTCTTACGTTACGTATTTTTTCAGTAACAAATGTTTCTGAATCCTTAGAATCTGGTCCAATTGAATTGTATGAGATTAGAAACTCTTTCATGGCTTCAATGCTCTGAGAAGGCATTAGAGAGACTGATGCATTGTTTAGATAGATTTTGCCTGAATTAGGAAAATCACTTGAAATATCTTTTGATACTAAATTCATTATTATATCTGTAAAATGCTAAAGTGGTGTTGAATAAAAGTCCTGAGCAGATTTTAGATAATAGTTTAACACATATTCAAAATGAATTTGGGAAGAACATTCCAAGTATTGTGTTATGCTCAGACCCTTTTCATAAAGCAGAATTTCTTAACAGACTAATCAACTCCAGCGAAAGTCCAATAATTTTTGTAGATATGGATTTACTTTATACTGGATATGTTGAATCTGGAATGATTCAGAAAAAAAACAATGTAATAATTTTTCATCCTAATAAAGCAAGTTGGAAAGAAAAATTATCAGAAATCATAACTAAAGTATCAAAGAAGAGATTCCTAGTTGTAATTGATTCATTCAATGGAGTTTACAATATGTTTGATGATCTTGAATCTGCTAGATTCATCAATTCATGTATTATGTTACTCGCATCTGTTGGAAGAAAAACAAGTTCATCTGTTGTTATAACTACAATGGCAAGAAAGAAAGAAGATAATGGATGGATATTATCACCAGGGGGAAAACAGATCATAAAATCAAAAAAAACAGGAATTTATTTACTTAAAAAAATTGAAAATAATTTAGTCATAAGTACTCTTGAAGATATGGATACAAGTTCAAAGATATTCAAAATAGAACAAGAAAAGCATTGATTTTGATTTTTTTGCGATCAATAAGTGAAACGGCGTTATAAGAGACATTTTTGAGGCAAGTTATATTAAGCCAAAAATCATAAAATTTTTCATAATGCCAGTAGCAATACTTCCAGACATCAGTGAACAGATGTGTATAGGTTGTGCACTATGTGTAGAAATCTGTACAACTCTTGGTCCAGATGTCCTTAGAGTAAAACCAGTTGAAGGCTGGAAAAGAGGTAAAGCATTTGTATTTTATCCAGAAAGATGCATCACAGATGGTGCATGCATAGGTGTATGCCCAACAAAAGCAATCTTTTGGATGAGACCAATGGACTTTACTGTTGGACAACCAGTTCCACTATACAAGGACTCAGTCTTCGTTAAAGGTTGGACCGAATTAATCGATTAGATTAGTTCAATCATTTTTTCATTTCTTTTTATTATTTTAGATTTTTACAGTACCAGGTTTGCTTTGGCCAGAATATTTTTTAGGTTTTCTAAATTTTGATGTCCAACCACTTTTTTGTTTTTTGTTTGATTTCTTTGAAAGGTTATCTAACATTTCATATGTAATTGTAAATCCATATCCAACCATGGTAGCATTTTTCTCATAGATCTCCTTGTTAGGTACAAATTCATCAGCTAAATCTTTGATTTTTTTGGTTTTTAGATCGAATAATTGAATTTTTTTACCATTTTCAAGTTTGATTATTGCATCGCCACTTAATCCTTGAATTGAAAAGTTTTCAAAAAATCGTATTGAGCCACCTTGTTTCAATTCAATTACAGAATCATGGGTGAATTTTCCTCCATAAAATAAAATTTCACGTGCAGAAAGTGTTACATCATCTTCAACATTAAGAATAATTATTGTATTAGCATCAAGTAAAACAGTGTTTACTGCATTTTCAGCAATAATTTTTCCATTTGGGGCTGAAATGTATGTTTTGTATTCTTGAATCTTAAAAATGCCAACCCTTCCTTCTGGATCTTCAACTCTATATTTTCTACCAAAGACATTTCCTATTATAATATCTCCATTATCTGCAATAATTCTAGCACCATTCTCAATTTTGTATTTAGTTTCTAAGGGATTAACAAATTTGAAATTACCTTTAGTCAGATGTATGTTTGTTCTATATTCTTGTGTCCATGAGGGACTAGTTATACTTCCTTGCATAATTATCGAGCCATCATATGTTAGATTTCCAGCCATAAAATTTCCTTTAATTGATAGAACACCATTTGCTTTTCTTTCTAGCTCAATTTCTCCAAGAGTTTTTGATCCAAATAATCTTGTTGCAGTCAAGTTTGATCTATTCAAAGCTGCTGCCCATTCTTCAGCAGTTTTCATTTCTTTTGATAGTTGCTGACCTAGAATCTGATTCTTTCTTCTAACTTCAGCTTCAGTATCACCAGAAAACACTCTCGAGTTTCTTATTTTTTCAATGTATGTATCAGGATATTTTTTACCAATTTTGAGATCTTCATATGCTTGTTTTATTTTTATGAATTGTTCATTTTCCCCACCACGATCTGAATGAAATTGTAATGCTAATCGTCTAAATGCATTTCGAGTTTCTTTCTTAGTTGAACCTTCCACAATTCCTAAAATATCATAATTGCTTTCTACCATATTTACATCAACTAGGTTAATTTTTCATAATTCCTATACTTGTAGGTTATTACACCATGATAAATTCTAAGATTCTGGATAATCGTCAAATGGATTAGTTGTTTTGTAATTTTTCATTTCTTCATCAAAGAAGAATTTTTCAGTAAGTGCAGGTTTTAGATCGTCTAACCAAATTGCATTCTCATCATATTTTGCAAAAAATGGAATTTGTACCCAATCAGGGTTTCTGCCCTGCAAAAATCTCAAAACAATTACCCTCTGATTATTTAGAGTTGCAGTGCCAATAACGTGTACTTTTCCTGGAGTTGCAGACATACTAGGTCCACGAACAGTTCTTGCCAACCCACTTACTGAAGAATAGGCTTTTCTGAAAATTTCATATGCCTTTACTAGAGGAACTCCAAAGTAGTGTTGAGCACCAGTATCTCTAACGACAAACATGTAATATGGAATACATCCTAACTGAACCTGCTTACTCCACATTTTTGCCCACATTGCTGAATCGTCATTAATATGTGCTAAAAGAGGAGATTGAGTTCTAATTTCTGCACCGGTTGTCCTCACTTGTTGAATTGCATTTTTAACAGAATCTGTTGATAATTCATTCAAATGATTAAAGTGAGCCATAAATGCAAGATGTAATCCATTATCAGTAATCTTTCTAAAAATATCTAACATTTCTTGAGAATCAGAATCTGTTAAAAATTTGTAAGGCCAATAAGATAGAGCTTTTGTTCCAATTCTAATTGTTTTAAGATTTGGAAGTTTTGCATCAATTAAAGTATCAATATATGTTGAAAATACTTTGGCTTTCATAATCATTGGATCACCCCCTGTAAAGAGTACATCACTGATCTCTGGATGCTCTATAAGATATTGAACAAGTTGTTCACCCTCTCGCATTGCAAATTTCATTTCATCCATTCCAACAAATTGTGGCCATCTGAAACAAAAAGTACAGTATGCATGACAAGTTTGACTTTGACTAGGGAAGAAAAGACAGGTTTCCCTGTACTTATGTTGCATACCATATAACTTGGTTCCATCCTTTAGTGATGGAACATTAAGTTCCATTTGGCCTGCTGGATGTGGATTTAGTTGTAAACGAATTTCATTTGCAATAGATGTTATTTCTTTTTTGTCAGGATTATTTTTTAAAAGAGTTGCCATTTTTTCATAATGTTCTGGTTTCAACATTCCTTTTTGGGGAAAAGTTAAAACATAAATTGGATCGTTTGGGATATTGTTCCAATCAATTAATTGTTCAACAACGTAGTTATTTGCTTTAAATGGTAAAACATTTCCTACAACTTCCATCTCAAATCGAGTTTCTTCAGAAAGATTCTGAATTTGTGGGAGTTCACGAAAATTTGATAATGTGTATGATTTTAGTGATGGTGAATCATCCCAGATTGATTCTTGATAGGTCATTTAGTAAATTAAACATTAGTCCTTGATAAAAGTTACAGGCTTTTTACGCATGAAAATTTTTAAATTTAATAAAAGTTTGATAAAAATTTCAATCAATAATGATAATAGAAGTTAACTTTGTATTCTATATTAAACTGTGATTTAATGGAGTAGATATGGCTGAGGAAGAAGTTACACAGATTTCTGTAGGAGAATTTGAAACAATACCTCAACTTCTGGCTTCTTCAGAGTCTCTTCAGATAGCCTTTGTTCTTTTAATCATTGGTTTGGTAATTATTGGAGTAATTTACCGTAAATTTTCTAATTGGATTTTATCGCAAAAATTCAACTATACACAACCAGATGCTTCTAGATTTGTTCGCAAGGCAGTGCTACCATTTTTTGCAATAGTTTTAGTATCATCCATTAATGTTTACATACAAACTACTGAGTTATTTGAAGCAGAGAATACAATTAGTGGTACGGATAAATCCGATACTGCTGAAAAATTTGCAAAAATTCTTAATTCTATTAACATACTAGTTATTGGTTGGACAATATCACACTTAGTTCCGATTGCTTTAGCAAAACGTGACAAATCTATTCTGGAAAGAGAAGATTATGAAATGTGGAATGACAAGCGAGGATTTACAGACGATGATGATGAATTATTCTACAAATGCTTCAAGTGGAGTCCACCTCAGACAACTCCTTTTGACATGAAAGATGATGAATTTCAAAAATATATCCAAACAGAGGATGGTCTAAAATTTCTTGAAAAATATCGCACTTCCGCGGGTTTACCTGTTGGTGGTTATGATAAACTAGTAGATGAACCATTTGTAGAATGGAAAAAATCAGAGAGAGTAAAATATAAAAAATATTATGAAAATTGTATAACTGGAAAAAACCAGACAGGACAAAAACTAAGACCAGGACGTGTGCCAGAAGAAATTTATCCTATAGATAAGTGGCGAGAACAGAAGAGACAAAATAACTATGAACCAATAATTCCAAGTTCGAGACCACCAGGATATGCAAGGAAGCAAAAAGAAGGAGTTCCAAGATCTGCAAAACAAGTTCTTCCTATAGGAATTTTTCTTGCTACAATACTTGGTGTAGTTACATGGTGGGGAGTAGACTTGGTGGTTTTGGCAACTGCAACTGGGGGACTTGCACTCGGTATAGGACTTGCACTAAAAGAAACAATGGAAAACTACTTTGCATATATCATGATAAAGAAAGACAAGGTTATCAAAGTAGGTGATAGGGTAACTTTGCCTAGTGGATACAACGGTCTAGTATACAAAATTACACCTAGAGTAACCTATATCAGACATGGTCTTAACGAGTCTTTGGCAATTATTCCCACAAAACAAATCGTCTCAGAAGAAATAATCAATTTTACTAAAGAATTCAAGCTTGTTCCTGCCTCTATTGATGTTGGAGTTTCATATCTAAATAATCCTGTGCAAGTAGAAGCAATTCTAATTAAGATAGGTAAACGTGCCATGATAGAAGTTAAGGATGGAGAGGGTAAACATCTAGCCAGACAGAAAAGATGTCCGTATCTTGATAAACACCAACCAAGTTGTGGATGTGATAAAGAATTATACGTAGATATAGGTGATCCTGTTGTAAGATTTAACAATTTTAACGATTCAGCACTTGATTTTGGACTCAGAGTGTTTGTGCGAGATTATGGTTCTCAGTTTAGAATGAAAAGTGAAATGCGAACAATCATGTACGAAGAATTCAAAAAGTATGACATTAGAATTCCATGGCCTATACGAACTGTTTACCAAGGCGATGAGAAAAGTGAAGCAGAGGAAATTGGTAAATTCGATGAAATGCGTAACAAAGTGGTTAAGAAGTATGGCCCCAAAAAGACTGATGGTGCAGCAGAAGATGATTAATCTTCTCAAAACTTAAGAATCCCATCAAATCACATTTTCTTGTTGAGTAAGCTATCAGTAATTTCAGGAAAATTGTCAGAAGATATAGCTAAAAGATTATCAAAAAAACTAAAAGCAAATCTTGTAAAATCAGAAGTTAGAATTTTCCCTGATGGAGAAAGTAAGATTACTCTTAGTGGAAATATATCGAAAAGAAAATCAATTGTTGTACAGTCAATTTATCCTCCCGTCGATACTAATCTTGTGCAAGCATTATCATTAATTTCAAAAGCAAAAGAAGTATCATCAAAAGTAACTGCTGTCATTCCGTACATGGGATATGCAAGACAAGATAGAGAATTTTTACCAGGTGAAATTGTTACGATGAAAGTTCTTGGGAAATTGTTTAAAGCTGCTGGCGCATCAAAAATAATTACTGTTGATATCCATAGTATGGTTGGTCTCAAGCACTTTAATATGAAATCAAAAAATGTAACTGCAATTCCAGATCTAGTAAAATATTTTAAGAAATTAAGCCTAAAAAATCCCTTGATTGTTTCACCTGATCAAGGTGGAAAAGATAGAGCAAAAGAATTTGCAAAAGAGTTTGATTCAGAGTATATTTCACTAGAAAAAAAAAGAGACCGAAAAACAGGTAAAGTACAAATTAAAACAAAAAATACAGATAAAGTTGCTGACAGAGATCTGATTTTAGTTGATGATATGATAAGTACGGGAGAAAGTATAATCAAGGCTACACAATTTCTTAAAAAACAAAAATGTAAGAGAGTATATGTTGCATGTACACATGCTCTTTTAATGAACGATGCAGAAAAAAAGATAAGAAAGGCAGGTGTTACAAAGATTGTTTGTACAAACACAATTCCAAGTAAAACATCAATCGTTGATGTTTCCAATACAATTGCACAGGCAATAATGTAATGCCAGAAAGTTTTTTTATTTTATCTAAAGATTATCTAGAGCTTGCAAGTGATGAAATAATTGCAATATCGAAAATATATGATAGATTTGCTAAAGCTAAAATAATTTCTAATTTAATAATTATTCAATCTAAAACAAATTGGACTGAAATTACAAAACGTGCTTCGTTTGTTAAAGTTTCTGGACAAATATTGCGTAAGATGACGGGATTATTTTTAGATGATGATAATTTTCAAGTGCTAAAAAATGCAAATACATTTGTTTGCAGAATAATTAATTTATCATCAAAGCAATTGAATATTCCAGAATTAGAAAGATCTATGGGTGATATGATATCAAAATTTTCTCATGCAAAAGTAGAATTAGTAGATCCTGATATGACAGTATATCTAATTTTTACAGATGAGGAGAGTTTTTTTGGATTTTCTAAACGAGTTAAAGAAGAAAGCAGACCAAAAAAGATCAAAAATCACCCTCATGAATTAGACTGGAAGTTAACTAGAGTAATGATAAACTTAACTGGATTAAAAGAAGGTGAAACTGTATGTGATCCATTTTGTGGTACTGGCACAACTCTTTTAGAGGCTGAATCTATGGGCATTCATGCAATTGGGTTAGATTTTGATGAAAAAATGTACAAGATTTCAAAAGAAAATCTCAAAGCAAATGGGTATAAATCAAAGGTTTTCAAGTTAGATTTTCAAGAATTAACAAAAATCTCTGGAAAGTTTGATGGAATTGTCACTGACTTGCCATATGGAAGAGCATCAAAAGCATCAGAAAAACCCGAAGAAATCTTAAAGAAATTTTTCTCAATTCTACCTAAACGTAAGAGAATAGCAATTATGTACAAAAAAGAATTGGAAAGTAATTTGAAGTTAAGTGGATTAAAGAAATACGAAATCTATAGGCATAAAAGCTTGACAAGGACAATTTTAATTAAATGAAACTTGTATTCTTAGGAACATCAGCATCTCAACCCACTGAAAACAGAGGACTATCTTGTATTTGTTTAGAAAGAGAGGGAGAGATCTTAATGTTTGATGCTGGAGAATCTACACAAATTTCCTATATGAAATCAGGTTTAGGATGGAATAAGAGGATGAAAATTTTTGTTACACATCTACATGGAGATCATTGTGTGGGAATTCTAGGATTATTACAAACAATGTCTATGCAAAAGAGAACTGAAACTTTGGAAATTTTTGGTCCAAATGGAATTGATGAATTCATTGCAGCAAATATAAAAATATTAAATTTTGGATTATCATTTCCTGTTTTAATTACTATTATCAAAGAAGGAAAAATTCTTGAGAATGAAAAATTTTCAATGTATGCATGCAAAGCGAATCACTCAGTTACTGCATTTTCATATCTGTTTGAAGAAAAAGATAAGCCTGGAAGATTCAATGTTGAAAAGGCTAAGGAATTAGGCATACCTGAAGGAGAATTGTGGAATAAATTGCAAAATGGAAATGAAATTATCATTAATGAAAAAACAATAAGACCAGATCAGGTATTAGGAAAAAAACGTCCAGGTAAAAAGATAGGAATTTCAGGTGATACAATGCCTACTAAAGAATTAGAAAAATTTTTTGAGGAATGTGATTATCTTATATTTGATTCTACATTTCTTGATGAAGAAAAACAAAGAGCGCAAGATACAAGTCATTCTACAGCAAAACAAGCTGCAACTTTAGGAAAAAATGCAAAAGTAAAAAATTTAGTTCTAACACATTTTTCAGCTAGATACAAAGATGAAGAGGGACATTTAAGACAAGCACAGGAAATTCATGATTCAGTAATAACTGCAAGAGATCTTTTAGAAATAGAAATTAAATGAAAATGTTTGAGTTAATTAAAGATCACATTAAAGATATTAAAAAAATTGTATTTGTAACTGGTGCTGGAATATCACAAGAAAGTGGGATACCTACATTTAGAGGAAAAGATGGACTGTGGAGAGACTATGATGTAATGAAATTAGCTACAATTGATGCGTTTTATGATAATCCAAAATTGGTTTGGGAATGGTATAATGAAAGAAGAATGAATATCTTTGCTGCACAACCAAACTTAGGTCACAAAGCAATTGCTGAACTTGAAAAATATACCAAAGTCATGGTTTTAACACAGAATATTGATGGACTTCATCAAAAGGCAGGTAGCTCAGTGGTGTTGGAGTTACATGGGAGTATCATAAAGATCAAGTGTTCAGTTTGTGATTTTAAAGATGAAATAATGACAGAATTTTCTGAAATTCCACCATTATGTGAGTGTGGAAATATACTTAGGCCTGATGTTGTCTGGTTTGGAGAATCTCTACCACAAGATGTATGGCAAAAAGCCGTGATTTTTGCAAATGAATGTGATTTAATGATAATTGCTGGCACATCTCTTGTTGTGTCACCAGCAAATACACTACCAATCTATGCAAAACAAAATAATGCAATATTGATAGAAATCAATCCAGAAGATACTGAAATGTCATCAGAGATGGATTTAGTTATAAGAAATACAAGTGTAATTACATTACCTGAACTAGTTTCAGTTTTTAGTAAAGTAGATAATTAAGATTTGGAGAATACGCCGTTAATTATCGTATCAGGACTATCTACAGGATTAAATACAGATGAAGAAATTGTTCCATATTCTTCATGTTCTATTACCATATCAATAAAATAAGATGTTTGTGTTACATCCTGTACAAATGTTTCAAACATTGAGGAATAAAAAATTCCTGTGAAGAGTTCTTTTTCAGTTGTTCGTAAAGTTACAGTAACGCTAATTGTTTTTCCTGAAGTATCTTCATAGCGAAGCATAATATTATCATTTGATTGTTGGGTAAATTTGAGGGATAGTGTTTCAAATGTTTGTATTGTTTGTTCGCCTGATGCTTTAGTACTAAAAGGTGATTCTGTTGCTGAATATGTTCCAGTTGTTGATGAGCTGCTTTGATCCATAGATTCATTATTAGTTTGATCATCTCCTAAGATACCAGCAAAGCCTATAGTTTGTAGTGTGGATTCACTAAAATCGTTGATACTCTTTGATATACTTTCGAATATACTTTCAGTTGAGCTTTCGGTAAAATCTTTAACTTGATTATCAACTAGTTTACCGCCTTGTTCAATTGTTGTTCCTGTTTTTTGAATGGCATCATCTTTAATTTTCTCAAAATCATTTTTTACATTTGAGGAAGTTTCAGGGAATAATTGATAAATTTCATTTGGAAATACTATAACGGCTACTAACAAAATCGAACCAATTATGGCTAATTTTATAAACATTATAAAATAGTTCTAAAAAAAGGATTTTAGATTCTCACTAAAAAAAATATTCAAAAATGATTGAATTTTCTTAGCTAAGTTTCATCATACCTAGAAACAATCCAGTCAATTATTCTATCAACATATGCTGAAGTGAGAATTACTTTAATTGGTCCCAGAGGAGATTCGTCTGCTTTTTCACAAATTACTATTTTTTCAACAAATGCTGCTTGTTTATTTAGATAAAACCAAGTAGTATCATTTTCTAAATTTTTTTCAAGATTACGTCTGTAGATTTTTTGAGATTGTTTTGTGTGGATCGTTTCGTAAATCTTTTCCAAAGACTTTAGGTTATTAGATTGAAAACAAAATGAAGAATTTTCAGTTTTTATAGTTGAGTATGGAAAAACATTTGAAATTGCTTTTTGGATTTTTTTTGGATCCTCAGAGGGATTTACTGAACAAAACATTTCTATTTTGCAACTAATATTTGGAATTTTCATTCTATCCAACTTTGAATGATCTTAAAGGCAGATTCTATTAACTCGTCTTTCGTTAAACCAGTATTTGATATTGTGTCATCAGATAATGCAATTGAATTACTGATTCCAATACTTAATTCACGATTATCTCTTTCTTGAAAGTGATCTTTTGTTTGAGGATCATCTGATCTTCCTCTTTTTTGTAAAAAATTAAATCTAGTATCAGCTGATGCATGAATTGCTAGTAGTTTTACATTACCAAATTTTTTAAGAACTTGTATCTCATCATTGGATCTTACTCCATCAATTAGTATGACATCTGCCGTAGAGGATTCTATTTGTGGTGTAATTAATTCAGCTACTGCACCAGAACCATTTTTTTTCCTAAGCTCAAGCATTAGTTTTCCAAGATTAGATCTGGTTGGTTCTAAGTTTTTTTTAGTTGCTTCTACTCTAACTGCATTTCCCATATTGATAATGTCATATCCTTTTGGCT
Source organism: Marine Group I thaumarchaeote (assembly GCA_013390905.1). Classification (GTDB taxonomy): domain Archaea; phylum Thermoproteota; class Nitrososphaeria; order Nitrososphaerales; family Nitrosopumilaceae; genus Nitrosopumilus. The sequence continues at coordinate 64,842 of JACATG010000002.1, forward strand.
CCAACCCTTCAGCAATAGTAGATTTACCAGCCCCAGGCATACCTGTTAAGCATACAATTAGTTTTGTCAACACATATCAAAAAAGAGGCTGGTCTATGAAGCTACCGGAAATTATTATAAAGATACTTGAAAGAATGTTATATGCGAACTTTTGTAGCGGTTGAAATCTCAAATGGCGATATTATTAATTCCATAAAAAAATTTCAAACTGAAGTTAATATTAATGCAAAACCTGTAGAACCAAAAAATTTTCATTTTACTTTACAATTTCTAGGTGAAATTTCAGAGGAGGTCTCACAAAAAATTATCCAAGCCCTTCGTAAGATTGAATTTTCAAGTTTTAATGTAAACTTGAAAGGAGTAGGTACATTTCCTAAACCTAAATTTCCAAGAGTAGTTTGGGTTGGAACAGATAATGATGGAGGAAATATGCTAATTCAATTATCAAAAAAAGTTGAAAAAGCATTAGAACCTTTAGGATTTTTTTCAGATAAGCCATTCAAACCTCATATCACAATATTTAGAATTAAAAAGAAGATTGGAGACATAACAAATGAATTGGACAGCCAGAAAACAATAGATTTTGGAATACAAAAAGTTACTAATCTCAAATTAAAAAAAAGTGAACTTACATCAGATGGACCAATCTATTTTGATTTAGAGGAGATTAATGCAGTAAAATGAAACAAATTATTTCCAAAGTTTCCAGGATTGTTATTCCATCAAGAACAATAGAAAAATCAAAAAACCAAATTGCTGAATTATCGTTTAAATTAGTTAAAAAAGAAATTAGAAAATTTCCTGAAGTGACAGGATTAGAATTTGGGGGTTCATTTGCAAAAGGTACTTGGTTATCAAAAGATGCAGATATAGATATTTTTATCAGATTCAAAAAATCCACATCAGAAGAAAAATTTGAAAAAATCTCAAAAAAAATTGGTTTTGAATCATTGAAAGGATATTTTCCCTATGTTAGATATTCTGAGCATCCGTATGTTGAGGCTAAAATTAAGAATACTATGATTAATGTTGTGCCATTTTATAATGTAAAAAATGGAGAATGGAAAAGTGCTGCGGATAGATCTCCGTTTCATACAAAATTCATGGAAAAATCATTAACATCCAAAATGAGAAACGAAGTTAGAATTCTAAAAACATTTTTCAAGTCAAATGGAATTTATGGGGCCGAAATTGCAAAGCAAGGATTTAGTGGTTACGTTTCAGAAGTTTTAATCTTACATTTTGGAAGTTTTGAAAATGTAATTAAATCAATATCAGAAGTTAAAGAAAATCAAATTATTGGAAAGACTTCAAAGAAATTTAACACATCAATAGTTATCATAGACCCAATTGATAGTAATAGAAACTTAGCTGCAGCAATTTCTGATGAAAATATTGGAAGATTTGTTCTTGTTTCTAGAGCTTTTAAAGAAAAACCTACATTAGAATTCTTCAAGAACAAAAAATCAACAATTTCAAAGAAACATTGGAAAAATCTGTTAGTAATAAAATTTAATTTTAAAATTAGAAGTCCGGACATAATTTGGGGACAAATTAAAAGAGCTGCTTCATCATTGTCCACTCAATTAGAATTAGGTGGATTCAACGTGTTAAGAAGTAAATCTTATACCGATCAACAAAAAGAAGTCTATCTCTTTTTCTTGTTAGAGTCTACAAAAATTTCAGAGATATATACAAAAAATGGGCCTGAGTTTTTCAGAGAAAATAGTTCAAAGAGTTTTATTTCAAAGAATCTTATAAATACAGAATTACTGTGGATTGGAAATAATAAAAAAATAATTTCGTTACAAAAAAGAAAACATACTGAAGCAGTTAAATTTATGACAGAATTTTTGAAAAAAAATCTTCGAACAGATATACCAAAAGGTCTACAAAGTGATTTCAAACGAGGTTACAAGGTTTCATTAGGAAACAAAAGTTTAAGCAAATCAATTAAAGAGGCTGCAAGTGAGCTGATTTCAACAGATGACATACTCCTTCATTTCAATTAAGAAATTTGCTGATGAACCATACTCAAAAATTCTTGGATACCCAAAGGCTACTAGTCGTCAAATTAGATCAAGAATTAATGAATTAGAAAAATTAAAAATTAAATCAATTTCGTTAACAGGTCCTACTACACTTGGAAAGTTAGCAATTTTAGGAAAAGGATACGTTGGAGTAGTAGTTCTAGCAAAAAAAGGTAGTAAACAGGTTGCGCTAAAAATTAGAAGAACAGATTCGCAAAGGAATGAAATGAAAAATGAGGCTATCCTACTAAAATTAGTAAATTCAGTAAATGTTGGACCAAAAATGCTTGTTGCTAGTAAAAATTTCTTAGTTATGGAATATCTTGAAGGAATTAAGATTATTGAATGGGTAAATACCTTAAAAGGAAAAGGTAGTGTAAAGAAATTAAAATCTACAATCAGAAAAATTTTAGAAGATTGTTATAGATTAGATCAGATAGGTTTTGATCATGGTGAACTAAGTAATATTTCAAAACATGTCATTGTAGGAAAAACAAAATCTACCTTAATTGATTTTGAAAGTTCTAGTACTAAGCGAAGACCATCAAATGTTACATCAGTTACTCAGGCAATTTTTATTGGATCAGGGATTGCAAAAAAAACTCAAAAAATTTACAAAAATCCACCTAAAGAGAAGATCATTAAGATCTTAAAACAATACAAACAAGAAAAAACACAAGAAAGTTTTAAAAAACTATTAAAGATTCTAAAATTATAATGGGACCGGCAGGATTTGAACCTGCGACCACTAGTCCCCCAGACTAGTATCATACCAAGCTAGACGACGATCCCTTGTCTCACAGGCACAAAATGAAATTATTAAATCGTTGTATTGATTAATGAAAATCATGAAGATTTGTAATATTTGTCATAAAATTTCTGCTACTGATCAAGATCATTTAGATTGTGTTCAAAAAACAAGTATTGAAATGCAAGATGAATATTTCAAAAATAATATTACTGAAAAATTGAATCTCTCAAATAATCCACAAGACTTAGCTGTTGAAATGAAAGCTATCTTAGAACATCTTGTAAAAGGAAAAGATAAGAAGAATAAATTATAGCCATTTTGATAGTCTTTCTTTTTCAAATTCTAGTTTTTTAGAGAGATTATCAGAAGTTGACTCTGTAAGTTTTGTTAAAGGTTTTGAATTTGAAAACATATCAACCTCAAGAACAGATGCTGTATCTCTACCCGATTCTATAAAACAACCGCCTTTCCCATCAAATAATTCGAATTCTTCTTTAGATTGAATTTTTGAAATAATGTTTTTTGCAACTATAATACCTTCTCCTTCTGCAAAAACTCCTGCCTTTGGAACTGTCAAAGTTTCAGTAACTGATAAGATAGTAACATCGCCTACAGCAAAGACATTTTCAAAAGGTGTTTTACAGTCTCTGTTTATTGGAATAAATCCTGACTCTTTTGCTAATCCGGAATCATAGATTACTTTTGGAGCAATATGTGGTGGAACAGCCAAAAGTAAATCAAAATCAGCTTCACTATTTTCAAAAATTAGTTTTTTGGATTCAACAGATTTAATTTTGCAAGAATTATGGAAAGTAATTTTTTCAGAATTTACTAGATCAAGAATTTGTTTACTTACCTCAGGGCCAGCTGCTGGTAAAGTAATAGGAGCTGGACTGTAAAAGTCAATTTGTACAGAATCACGTATTCCTCTTTTTCTAAGCATGGCGTCTATTAGCAAGCTAGCCTCAAATGGTGCGGGTGGGCACTTGTAAGGCATTCCCATTATGGATATTGCAATTTTCCCGGACTCTATACTCTCAAGTCTATCATGGATTTCTGAGAGATGATTGTGATCATATAGATTAAATCCATTTTCGATTAATCCTGGAATTTTTTGAGGAGCTAAAACAGCTCCCATAGAGATTATTAGAAAATCATACGAGAAATTTTTGGATGTAGTTATTACATTTTTATTTTGAAGATCAATTGTTAAGATTTCATCTTTTATGAAATTGATTTCTTTTTTTACTAGCTCATTTAATGAGCCAATAGAGTTTTCAAAAGTTCGAGTTCCGTTAATTATCCATAATTTTGCAAACCCTACCATAAACCAGTCTTTTTTATCTATTACAGTAATTTTTACTTGAGAAGCAGTTAGAGAATTTCTTAATTCATTGGCAGCAGAAAGACCACCAAAACCTCCTCCTAAAATTACAACGTGTGGAATGTTTGTCAACTTAGCGTTCTTGTGTTGTAGGTCTTATCAAAACTTCATTAACATTAACGTGAGATGGAGATTCAACTGCATACAAAATTGCATTTGCAATATCTTTTGCTTGTAATGTTTCCATTTTTTTTGCATTTTCAATAAACCTCTGCAAAGATTCATCAGTAATTGTGTCAGTAAGTTCTGTTGCTACAACTCCAGGTTCAATACTAGTTACTCGAATGTTGGAACGTGCACTAAATTCTTGTCTTAATCCCTCACTAAATGCTGTAATTGCATGTTTTGTTGCACAATAAACAGTACCAGTTGGAAAAACAGTTCTTCCAGCAACAGATGAAATATTTACAATGTGGCCAGATTTTTTTTCTTTCATATGTAAAATTACTGAGCCTGTACAATACAACACACCTTTGATATTCACATCAATCATTCTATCCCATTCATCTACCTTGAGGCTTTTGAAGAGGCTTAAAGGCATCAAGCCGGCATTGTTTACAAGAATATCAATGGAGCCCCATTTTTCTAAAACTGCTTTAGCAAAATTTTCACATTCTGATCTTTGTGTGACATCCAATTTTTGATAAAATACTTCTCCACCATCAGCAGAGATCTTTTTTGCTAGTTCTTCTAATCTGTCAACTCTTCTAGCACCTATAGCAACTTTTGCACCTGCTTTTGATAGTGCCAAAGCAGTAGCATATCCTATGCCACTACTTGCTCCCGTAATTATTGCTACTTTATCTTTAATCATCTAAATCAGTTAAACACACTTAATTTCAACATCGTAAAAATGTTTAGACGTTAAAAAATTCCAAGTTTTAAGAAAGCTGCTGGCAACTTTATTAAATGAAAAATGGTAAATCAAATTATGTTATCTGAAAAATGTGCTTATTGTGGAGATATGACAGATATGCCCTTTCATTGTAATTATTGTAAGGATCCGTTTTGTGCAGAACATAGGCTTCCAGAAGAGCATAGATGTGTAAAACTCAGTCTGATTCGAGCAAAAAAATTTGGTGAGAAAAAAATCATACGAGATGGAGGACCAAACAAACGAAATTTTTTCAAACGAATTTTTGGAAGATCTTAAAATCAATAAGGACTCTTTTCAGGAGAAATTTTTGCACGTCTACCTTGATAGATTAGAGCAATAGCAAGTACAAACATCACCAGTGCAGTTAATGGAAAATTTTGTGGTGCAGGCAAAACAAACCAATAGTAAACTCCGAAACCGATTGACACAACTGCCTGTACCCATAGTTTAATCCATTTTGGGGCTTTGATTAATCTGCTAATTAGTTCAATGGCAAGAATCCCAAATACTGGATAAATTGAAAATAATAAAAAATCAAATACTTCAACGCCTGTGTGAGACATGTAATATGAGAATAAAGCCGGTATAATTTTTATCTAGTCATCCCAACGAATTTTAGTTGCAGCATTTTTAGCAATCAAGGCTTGAGCATTTTCATATGGAATTGTAGCAATATCTTCAGTTTTGAAAGGACCATATTTTTCAAGGTCAGCGCCTACAATTTCTTCTACTTCTTTGAGAAATCTGATGACAACTCTCTTTGTTTTATGATTTTGTGCTAGTGATTCAAGAAATTTTGATTTCCCATTAATTGTTGCTGAAAGAATCATTTCAATCCTTTCTCTTTGTTCCTCTTGTGAATCTAAAATGAATTTTTCTTCATCTAGAAGGTTTTCAAATTTAATATCTTCAGATTTAGAAATTTTCTCTAGTCTAATATTGATCAGTAATGATGTTAGTTCTGTTGCCATTTCTATCAAAGCATCTTTGATTTTACTTTCTACGCCATCAAATTCTTGTTTTTTTAAATTTCCGATAAACTCGGAGAGATTTCTGTAAAAGTTTGGATCAATTTCTAATATAGAATCATTTTCAGCTTCTTGTAAAACTGTATGATGTAAAGAATTAATATCGATTTGATTTGGTTCAGACATTTCTTACCTAATCCTTAAATGCTGCGTGTATTTGTGTTTGATTGAAGTAAAAAATTGCCGTATAAAGTTAGTCATGGAAAAGCAATTCAAGTAACATATTCACCTGATGAAGTTTTCTCTAGAATTCAACACGAAGGCATTCAGTTTATCGATCTACAATTTACTGGTCTTACAGGACATTTTCATCATACTACAATTTCAACTGACACATTTACTCCTGAACAAATGAGAGACGGATTACCTAAATTGGATGGTTCGTCAATTGTTGGATTTACCAGCATTAATGATTCAGATTTACTTCTAAAGCCAGATCCAAATTCATTTGCAATAATTCCTTGGATGACTGAAAACAAAACTGCTAGACTTCTTTGTGATATTTTTTGGGGAGAGGATAGAGGAAGATTATCAAGAGACCCGAGAGGAATTTCTCAAAAAGCTGAGCAATATATCAAATCTCAGGGATTTGATTCTAGTAATTGGGGTCCAGAGGTGGAATTCTTTGTTTTTGATAAGGTACATTGGGATGTTCTAACACCGTACAAAGGACAGTCTTATTCAATTGAATCAGTAGAGGCTCCATGGAGTCAAGATGGAGGTGGATATCCAATGGGATTACAAGAAGGATACTATCCTAGTACGCCATCAGACACTCTTACACCATACAGAAATGAATGCGTGAATATTTTGAATAATGATTTTGGAATATTATGTGATAATCATCATCATGAAGTTGCAACTGCAGGACAATGTGAGATTGACATCAGATATGATCTCCTGACAAATGCTGCAGATGCTGCGCAAACCTACAAGTATGTTATCAGAAATGTTGCACAGAAATATGGAAAGGTTGCAACAATGATGCCAAAGCCAGTTGCAATGGATTCAGGTTCTGGAATGCACGTTAATGTTAGTCTATGGAAAGGAAATGAAAATATATTTTATGATCCAGACGACGAAATTGAATTAAGTCAAACTGGAAGATATTTTTGCGGTGGAATCATTAGTCATGCCAAAGCATTATCAGCAATTTGTAATCCTACTACTAATTCATACCATAGACTTGTACCTGGATATGAGGCTCCAGCATACATTGCATGGAGTTCAGGAAACCGTTCTGCTATTGTTAGAGTTCCAAAGCATCTCAAAGGAAAAGGATACTCATATCTAAAAAGACTAGAGTTTAGAGCTCCTGATCCTTCATCTAATCCATATCTTGTCTTTGCTGCAGTGGCAGCAGCTGGAATGGATGGAATCAAAAAGAAGATGGATCCTGGAGATCAAGTCCGTGAGGATATTTTTAAGATGACTAGATCAGACAGAGCTAAAAGAGGCATTGGCGTTCTTCCAAAAAGTCTAGGTGAAGCACTAGATGAGTTAGAGAGTGATAGAAAATTCCTTATTCCAATTTACACTAATGATGTAATTGACAAGATAATAGAATTAGAAAGAAGAGATCAACGTGAAATAGCTATTAGGCCAACTCCACATGAATTTTATCTATACTTTGATGTTTAGGCTCTTCCAGTGAGCTGAATGATGTAGTATAATGAAATTGCCATAAGAACAAACCCACCTCCTAGAAATATTCCTCGTCTATTTTCAGATGTAGCAGCCCTATACAGTAAAACTCCACCACCAAGACCCACAAATAATATCAAAACTCCAATTATTACACCATCATAACTTTTGTTGTTAATTAGTGGATAAAATAATCCAGAAAGTAATGCAAAAAATGCAACTAAGTAAATGTACTTGGATCCAATAAGAATTTTGGATGACGTTTTATTCAATGTTGTTCGTAAATATAATTATAAAATAAACTTTTGAAGAAATTTTTCAAAATGATTTACATCATTCCGCCCATGTCAGGCATACCACCACCACCCATTCCAGGCATACCACCACCACCCATTCCAGGCATTCCTCCTGGCATACCTCCTTCTCCTCCACCAGGTGGTGGGCCACCTGTAGATTTTTGGGTAGCAATTACATCATCAATTCTGAGAATCATGCATGCGGCTTCAGCAGCTGCAGATACAACTTGAAGTTTAACTGCAAGTGGTTCAATAATATCACTTGATTTCATATTAGCAATCTTTCCTTTCATAACATCAATTCCAGTCCATTTTTCTCCTTTCTGTTGTTTTGAGCGAAGAGTTGTAAGTGTATCAATTGGATCCATTCCAGCATTTTCAGAAAGTGATAAAGGAATTGATTCTAAAGCATCAGCAAATTTCTCTGCAGCTAGTTGTTCTCTCCCTTCTAGAGATTTTGCCCAGCTTCGTATTTTTGTTGCAGCAAATGTTTCAGGAGCGCCGCCACCTGCAACAATTAAGGGGTTTTCCATTACATCTTTTACAACCATTATTGCATCATGAACAGAACGTTCAACTTCGTCAACTACTCTCTGTGAGCCTCCACGAAGAAGTAAAGTAACTGATTTTGGATGTTTACAGCCTTCAACAAATACCCATTTGTCTTCTTCAATTTTTCTTTCTTCAACAATATCTGCATTGCCTAGATCTTTTTCAAAAAGATCATCAAGGTTTGTAATAGTTCTACCGCCTGTCGCTTTTGCAAGTTTTGTTAGATCGCTTTCTTTAATTCTTCTAACTGCAATAATTCCAGCTTTTGCTAGATAATGTTGTGCCATATCATCAATTCCTTTTTGACAAAAAACGACATTTGCGCCAGAGCCAATGACTTTGTCAACCATTGTCTTTAACATTCTATTTTCTTCATCTAGAAACGCTTTCAGTTGTTGAGGATTTGAAATGTTAATTTTTGCATCAGTTTCAGTCTTGCTAATTTCTAATGCGGTATTAATTAATGCAATTTTAGCTTCAGTAACTTTATGAGGCATACCTCCATGAACAATCTCTTTATCAAGAACAATACCTTGTATAATCTTCGAGTCTTTAATAGAGCCTCCAGCTTTCTTTTCTACCTTAATATCATCAATATCAATATTGTAAATTTCACCTTCTTTTTCTGCAACAGCGAGAACAGACTTTACAACAATTTCTGCAAGTTGATCAGAATCTTTTCTAACAAGTTTAGTTTGCATTGAGGTCTTTGCAATTTTAGTTAGAATGTTTTTATCGCTTGGAGATATTTGGTCGGCAATGCTTGCAAGAAACTGTTTTGCCTTTTTTGCAGCTTTTCTATAACCATCAACAATAATTGTTGGATGAACATTTTGATCAAGTAATAATTCAGCGTTTTCAAGTAAAGCACCTGCCAAGACAACGACTGAAGTTGTACCATCTCCAACTTCGTTATCAGTAGTTTTAGCAATTTCAACTAGCATTTTGGCTGCGGGATGTTGAACATCAATTTCTTTTAGGATGGTAGCACCATCATTTGTAATGGTAACATCTCCTAAGGAGTCAACTAGCATTTTATCCATACCTCGTGGACCTAGGCTAGTTTGAACAATTTCAGCAATAATTTTGCATGCAGCAATGTTATTCTTTTGTGCGTCTCTGCCTTTGGTTTCTGTACCGCCTTCCTTTAGTAATATAACTGGCATAGTACCCTTTGAAGTAGCTTGCATGCCCATAGATGCAGAAACTCTAGATTCCCCTTTTATACCTTCCAGATCAAAGTGTAGATTTGATGCAGTATCGGTGTTTTTAAATTGGGAAAATCAAGTTGCAGAATATGGCCAAGTCACAAAATAAAGAGGCTTACAATAAAATTTTCACAAAATTAATGCAACATCACAAGTGGTTTGCAAATTCAATTCCGTTGATTGCGAGTGAAAATATTCCAAGTCCTGCTGTTAGAGAAGCTATAATTTCAGATTTTGGAAATAGGTATGCTGAAGGATGGCCTGGGGAGAGAGTTTATGCTGGTTGTATCTACATTGACGATGTTGAGTTTGAATGCATGAAATTGGCCAGAAAATTATACAAAGCAAAATTTGTTGATGTGAGACCAATTTCAGGAGTTGTTGCAAACCTTGTAGTGTATTCTGCTTTTACCAATCCAGGTGATGTAATGCTGGCACCTTCTATTCCTGCAGGTGGGCATATTTCGCATGGTAAAAAAGAGCACTTTGGAACTGCTGGTCTAGTTCATGGATTAGAGATAGAGTTCTATCCGTTTGATGCTGAGGAAATGACAATTGATGTTGATAAGACAAAACAAAAAGTTGAGGTTCTAAAAAAAGATAGCCGTCTTCCAAAGATGGCAATGTTCGGTGGTTCATTATTCTTGTTTCCACATCCTGTCAAAGAATTATCAGATTTTCTAAAGAGTTATGATATACACATTAATTATGATGCAGCTCATGTTGCTGGATTAATTGCCGGTGGAAAATTCCAAGATCCTCTACGTGAGGGTGCAGATACAATGACTATGAGTACTCATAAGACCTTGTTTGGACCTCAAGGAGGACTTGTTTTAGGATTTGAAGAACATGAAGAGATTATCAAAAAATCAACCTTTCCGGGTCTTACAAGCAGCCATCACATTCATCATATGGCTGGAAAAGCAGTTGCTTTTGCAGAAGCTTTAGAGTTTGGAAAAGACTATGCGACTCAGGTTATAAAAAATGCAAAGTCATTTGCAGAGGCTTTGAGTGATATGGGATTCAAGGTATTAGGAGAGAAAAGAGGGTTTACAGAATCACACCAGATTGCGGTTAATGTTTTAGATTATTCTGATGGTGGTAAAGTAGAAGCAGATTTAGAAAAAGCTAACATCATAGTAAACAGACAACTCATTCCAGGTGATATTAAGGCAGGAAGAAACTATTTCCATCCAAGTGGAATTAGATTAGGAGTTTCTGAAATTACACGACTTGGAATGAAAAAGAATGAGATGCAGGAAATTGCGTCTATCATTAAACAAGTAATTATTGAGAAAAAGGACCCAAAGAAGATTCTTGTAAAAGTTAAGGCTTTCAGAAAAAACTTTCAAAAAGTCAAATTCTGTTTTGATAATAAGTTAGGTGCCTACGAATACGTCAAATTGAGATAATTCTAGGTGTAGTCAGAAAGAAGTGATTGATCTCCTTTACTCTTACCAAATACCAATTCAATTTCATCTGATAGAGCATAAATTCGTCCTCTCTGATATTCTCCGACATCATATTTGTCAACAAGTCTTTTTGCAAGTTTTAGATATTTTTCTACAGAGCCTCTGGTAATTGTGGGAATTAGTTTATGACCACAGGTACATGTTTGAATTAAAGGCATTCGGCGGTATGATTTTCCGCAACCAGTACACCTAAAGTTTTGTCTGGCGTATGCCCTAAGATTTCCCATAATATCTGGAACAAGGTGTGTTGAAATAACATTTGAAACAATTTCTGAAGGGTTTACAACATCAATTAATTCAGCATTTTTCATTTGCATATCAAATTTGTCAAGCATGGAACCAAGTGTAGAGTAGGCACTACGGGATTTTGAAGTAGTTAGAGATGAAGTTGAATGTGTAAAGAAATAATCGTAAAACTGTCTTTTAGTTTCAAGGCGTGATTTAATTATTTCTACAGATGTTACATCCGATGCTTTGATCTGTTGAAGTGTTGATTCAAAAAATTCTAAAGGAAGTGACTTTGTGACTTCAAGATTATGTGCCTGTGGTTGAGATTCATGTGGTAAAACAAGAGGTTGAATAAGTAATGGGGCATCCATTAATCCGCCTATTTTATCAGAAAGAAATTGTCTTGAGAAATTAAGTAGACTGTCCATTAGAAGCATGATAGAATCAGCATCACCATCAGCGTCTCTTCTTTTTGCAGAGTGCCAGTTTGGAGTTCCAAAACAAACATGAGTTTCAGTATATCCGATAATTCGTCCTACAATTCCAACAGAAGTATGTGGGGCTAAACCAATTATTAGATGACCTATTAACTCATCAGAATTCTTCACATTGTAAAATGGAGATTTACCATAAAACTTGAGTAAAAGAGAATCAATGTATTTACAGATAGAAACTAGATAGTTTCCACTGTCATAAGGAATAATCACATCTTGCATACGAAGTTCTATGGTTTGATCTGAGTTTTCAAGTGGTTTTCCCTCTATATCGTGAGAATATCCGAGATCTTTGAGTTTCTCAATTGATGTCCCAATCCATGATGGTCTGAATTGAGTTAAGGGAGAATTTGTTGCATCAAATCTGACAGTCCCATCTTTGAAGACTGTAAGTCCAAAGTTTTGACGTACAAGTCCCTTTTCCAGAGGTTCAGCAATTCTATCTTGGTTAATTAACTCTTTGACGCCTTTGAATGGTTCTTTGACACGCAAGCCCATCTTTTCTTGAGCTAGTAGTATTCTCGCTTTTAATGGAAATTCCTTGTAGGAGTGAGTTGATGCTTTCCGTTTACATTTTTTGCAATATGGTTCATTGAGGACATCTCTACAGTTAGGACACCTATAGGAAGTTATCGTCTTAGTGCCACATTTAGAGCACTTTATGCCTATAGAAGGTTCATCACATTGGATGCAATGCCTGTTGAATAAGTTAGTAAAGAAGTGTTCATTTCTTGATGCCTTTAGAAGATCCCTAGTGGGCCCTCCTTTGTCGCTAATTGGAAATAATACGTGTGTCGGAGGTTTCATTTGTCTAGCAGCTGCTTTTTCTGGTCTTCCAATTCGAACCGCGATGGTGGTTGAGAATTTGTTCTTAATTTGAATCCCTGATGATTTTGTTAGAATTTGTGGAACCGATAAATCATTAATTATTGGTTTTTCTCTAAACAATAAATTAAAGAAAATTTTTGCCTCTAGATTTTCTAATTCTATAATTTCATTTTCAACTTTATGAGGTACCCCCAATTTTTCAAGAATTTTTTTGGTTTGAGTCGAGTATTCGATAGATGTCTCATTGATTTTTTTTGGTTCTAAAAGTTGGCCAAGTTCTTCTGATGAGATTTTATCCCAATAATACAGATAGTGTGGATGGAGTGGAATTTGAAAATCAAGGGAAATTTTCAACGCCTCATCCAATGTGGGTGTTTTAGACAAAAATTGCTTTAGATATTGGTCATCAGGCTCATATCTTTTGATTTTTTGTTTTAATTCCTCTATCCAGAATTCCTCAACATATCCTGAAGGAATAAGTTGCGCATTGTTTTCAAGAAAGTCTCCGAATGAAATTAGAATATCTCCTAGATGTAGAATTTTTTGAATATCATTTTTGATTTTTAATCCATGTTTAACATCTCTAATCTTTACAACATTACCGTTTTTTAGACGAACTATCGGAGTGTCAATCGAATCAACAAAGGCAATAGTTGCCCCCTTTCCTGGAATATCAATTTTGATCTGTGTTCCAACAACTATGGTATGATCCAAAATTTCACCAAGAACGGGATGGACTCCAACTGCTGCAAATCCTGTATTACACGCTCTTCCATATCTTAATCGAAATCCACCCAACTTGTTAGACATGGATAAGACCGATCTGCCTGTAATTACCTCACGCATTCTTTTGGCAGCTGAGTCTTCCTGGTTTCCGCCTGTTTGAACTGCACCCTTTAGATCATTAAGCCATTCCCAACCATCTAGATTGTACAGTTCAATCCTTTTGAGAAGTTTTTTAGATCTTCCAATTAATCCGTCATTTAACACACGTAAAGCGCCTCCTCTAACTCTATCAGTTTTGATGCGAGCCATTAATTTGTGATTTACAACCTCAAATGGATCCGTATCTACTCCGTCTAATTCAACTGGAAGGTTAGAAATGACATGTTCAATATCTTCATCTAAGATATGAAATTGAAAGCTATTGACATCTCTTTCATAGATTCGTAGTTCCTCAACAAATCTACCTGTTTCATCATCAAAGCAATTAGCTTGGTATTTTGATAGCCCAGCTGCCTTTCTAACATGGTCTGCAATTAGCATTGTTACGGCAGATTCTGTTCCTCCTGCTGAACGCATAGGTCCTGCTATAGAAACTGAAAGATATTCAGTACCATCTTTGTTTTTCTTTATCTTTACTTCATTAATTCCCTGTAAAGGTGCGATAGTTACTCCTTCAGTAACAATTGCTAACCCAACACGAACTGCAAGATCTAATTTGTCTTCTAAGGAGGCATTAGGAAGAGAATATTTACCGAGAGCAATTTCCTTTGATAGAATTAGTGCAGAGATTTCCTTTCCGTTAATTTTTAGTAGTTCTCTAAGAGGTTCAGCAATATCAATTTCGTGCATTTTGGAAACTCGATCCGCCAAATCAAATGCAATTTTAGGCTCGATTATGCCTGAAGAGTCTACCAAGCTTGATTTTGCATCTGCTGCTTTCTCAAAGATGGTAAATGTTTCAGTTGAGAGATTTGAGTAGTAATCGCGATAATAATCTGGCATCTCAATACCACTAATTCGAGAGATTGCATCGTTATCGGACATAATACAATTCTACTACTTACTTCTTTGAATTGCTTTTGTTATTTCTTGGAGTTTTTTGATGCTTCCGCCTTTTTCAAGGAATGTCCCAATAACCAAAGCGTCAGATCCTGCTTTAACCAAACTTTGAGCAGTTTTCACGTCTTTAATTCCTCCGCCCACTATCAAAAACCCTTTAAAAGTACGCCTTACTGTCTGAACCATCTCTGGAGTAACACTGGATTTTGCACCAGAGCCTGCTTCTAAATATACAAATCTCATACCAAGAAACTGAGCAGCAAGGGCATATGCAGCAGCAATTTTTGGTTTTTCAAATGGAATTCCTCGTGCTGAACCAACAAACCAGGCAGAGGTTCCCTCTCCTATCACCAAATAAGCAGTAGGAAGCGGTTCTAAACCAAATTTAAGAACGCTTGGGGCTCCCAATGCTTGTGCTTGTGAGATAAAGTATGGGTTCTCTGAGTTCATTAGTGAGCTGAATAGAATTGCGTCAGCGTCCGGTACAACACCAGTAACATTCCCAGGAAACAAGATTATTGGTATTTTAATGCCTTTTTTGATGCTTTTAACCACTTGAGACATCTCAATCTGATCAGTGGCAGAGGAACCCCCAACCAAAATTGCAGAAGCGCCGATTTTTTCAACATCTTTGGCAAGCTTGCTTGATGCTTCCAAATGTGATACCTCAGAATCGATTAATACGAACAACAATGCATTTTTCTTTTTTAGTTCAGATTTTAGGAACAATTCAACTTTTCCAGTCATAGTGGGGTGTTGTAGATGACTCCTCTTTAAAGTTTAATTGGAATGTTGGTATACAGATTTGTATAGCTATGGCAGAGTTTCAAAAGTCTAATTTTAACAATATTATTCGTCAAATTATCAAAAAATCACTATTTACAGAACGACAAATTGAAATTATTTTAAATCAGAAGGATCTTTTGGAATCTGAGTTTTCTATAACAAAAGGAGCCTATTACAGACAAGTTGGGCAATCAAGAGAGAAATTAATCGGGTTATTTTATTCAATCATACTTTTACACGGTTTGGGTATTTTATTACCTGATGATATTGATGTGATATCCAAACTTTCAGAGTATGTCCGTGTGATGAATGATAGTGATGTCTTCCCAGAAAAAGAAGAGCAGATCACTAGTGTGATAGATATGACTATTCGAAAGGCATGTAATATGTGATGTTTGTGATAATTATGATAAAAAGTAAGTTAAATTGTGTGATGATTAGTGTGACGATGTTAATCTAAAGTGTAAAACAATATTGCTCAATCACGATAAATCACAACTTGTATAGAAATTTGTGATGTTAGTGGAAATTCCTGATCCTGAAGTGATTTTGGGTGTGATTTTAGCGTTCTTAGTTGGTTTAGTTGGGTTGTATGTATTCTATAAAGTACGTCCATTCTTAAAATCTAGGAGTGAAATGGTTGATGTATCACAATCTGAGCGTTTGGAGTATTATGAAAAGCAGTTAATTGATATGAAAATACGTCTTGATGCTATAGAAATACAAGGAATTGAACAAAAATCAGATGACCCTAACTTGGAATTAAAACAATTCTTAGAGAAGCTAGCAAAGAATGAATCACATGAGACACAGATTGTGGATGTTAATCATTCTGAAGTTGTGCCTAAAAAACCAATTTCTATGCCTAATATTTCTAGCTTAAATTATACAAATCCAGTAGATCGTGTGTTGCATCTAATCACAAACAAAACTATGACATCACATGACATACAAATCACATTAAGGAAAAGTAGGGAACATACATCACGATTAATGAAAAAATTGTTTGAAGATGGTTATGTTGAAAGGAATACAGAAACCAAACCATATACTTACTCAATTACTAAAAAAGGAAAAACAAAGGTTGATGTAGTTCAAACCAATCCTATATCACATAACAAATTTCTTTAGTTTTTTAAAACAGGTTTTTGTTCTTTAATTCAAATTTTTATGGTAATTACCCAATTTTTAATTAATTATAAATTATATATATTATTAAATTATAGAAATTATATGTCTGTTCAAGAGAATGAGGTTTTAGTAAAAATTACTTCAGCAGGAACAATTTCCATTCCCAAACAATTTAGAAAATACATGGATATTCAAAAAGGTGAGTATGTTAAGTTAATTCTTGCAAACGACCGGTTAATTATCAGAAAAATTACCATATCTTAACTAGTTATTGTTGTTTTTGACTAATCTTCATGGTTTGATAGGTCCATTCACGACCTTTTCTAACTCTATCAATTCTATCTTTTAATGAAAATCGTGACAAGTATGTGGATATTATACTAAGTTTTATTGGTTCGTTGTATTCGTCTTCATATTTTTCAAGAATGTTTGTGGAGGTAAATTTACCAATGGGGAAGAACTTGTCTACTATATGCCAAATTTTTGAGCCTACAGAATCCATATTAGTCACTTTTTGTTCATCCTCAATATTCATCAAGTCCATCATTTCGAATATTTTGAGAACTTTCTCTCTGGTAACATTACCTTCTATTTTGATGTCATAGCGTGCACCGTCAGAGTCCTCCATATCTATTCGAATACGTTTTTTAACCATCTTTAAGATCTTGAGGTTTAGATATTAACAATTCAATTGATCCAAGAATGTTTGTTAACTAGATAGTTTGTTAACATTGACTGCGTAACCCACACCTGGTTAAATTTTTGTTATTAACAACATATCCTTAAAAACTCTTTTATTTTATGAAATCTTCACGCCTAGAGTGGAAATGATGGGGTCTATTCTTACATGTTAACATTGTTAACACCAACCTTAACGCCTGGAATGGTAATATTGGGGTCAAAATATGTTTTTTACACAATTCCCTAACAAGTAATTAACAAAGTGTTAACTTGTAGGCATTGTATCCTTAACCCACACACCAACATTTCCATTCTATATTTTTTAAATTATTTTTTTTTAAAAATTAAAAAATAACTAAAAATAATTAATTACAAACTAAACTAGAGTTACCATTCTATTCTATACTCTCTTAATTTAGATATGGTTATGATAATATTGACAGGAAATATAGGTGTGTGAGTATGTCTGATCCAATTGACAGGTTGCTTGATGCAGCAGAATCTGGGAAATCCATCATAAAAAACAGGGACATTCTTCACTTTACATATGTACCCAAAATTATACTACATAGAGATTCTGAACAGGAACAAGTTACTCAATCATTAATACCAATTCTAAAACAATCTAGACCATCTAACCTTTTGGTATATGGAAAACCTGGAACTGGAAAAACATTGGTTGTTAAAAAAGTAATTTCTAAAATCCAAGAAAGAGTTGAGCAATCCAAATTCCCAATTAAATTAGTATATTCTAACTCTAAAGAGGAGACAACACTTTATGGATTACTAGTTAGCCTAGGCAGGCAATTAGGACTAGATGAGAAGGAATTACCCACAACCGGCTTGGCAACAAGTGAGGTTTTCAAAAGACTTCTCCATAAGATTGATGAAGGAAAACTTAATGCAATTTTTGTAATTGATGAGATTGATTATCTTGCCCAACTAGTGGCAAAAACAGGCAAGGATATTCTATACCAACTAACCAGAGCAAATGAGAGACTGAAACAAGGCTCCCTGACTTTGGTGGGAATTTCAAATGATCTAACATTCAAAGAGAGACTGGATCCTAGAGTAATTAGCAGCCTAGGTGAGGAGGAGGTCGTCTTTACAAACTATAATGTTGAACAAATTAAAAAAATTCTTGAAGAAAGAATTAATGAAGCATTTGTAGAGAATTCTGTTGAGGAATCAGCCCTAAATCTATGTGCAGCACTAGCAGGAGGAGAACACGGTGATGCCCGTAGGGCAATTGATTTACTTCGTGTTGCAGGAGAGATTGCCGAACGACAACAATCAGACAAAGTTACAACAAAAAATGTTGAGCAAGCCAGACAAAAAATTGAAGAAAATAAAGAGGAGACATCTCTTGAAGCATTTCCCCTTCATGAAAAACTGATTATTCTTGCAATTATGAAGGCAAACGGTTCGTCTACTGGCGAAATTTACTCATCATACAAAAATCTCTGTAAGGTGGTTGGCCGTGATGAGCTTACCAACAGGAGGATTACTCAAATGCTAAGTGAAATTGAATTATCTGGAATCATCACTGGGAGATTAATTCATCAAGGAATTCATGGTAGGACAAAAAAATACAAACTTGAAATCTCATCTGAAATGGTAAAAAAAGCATTCAAAGACGAACTAACTTTGAAGGATATTCTCTGAATTTGAATTATAATTTTGATGGAAGACTTGGAAAGTCTTTAGATTTACCATGATTGCTATTCCTGGATTTGGGATCATTCCAACACTGGCCTGAAAAGGTGTTTGCCTTTGCCATGAGCCAGAATTAACCAGTAAAATTCCCTTATACATATCCAATTCTGCCCTGTGAACATGGCCTACATGGAAGATATCTGGAATAGTCTCAATTACTAAAAGATCTTCCATCTCAGGTGCTATGGGTGTTTGACTACCATAAATTGGACTTAGATGCCTTGCCCTGAGAAGATGCTTCATCACGTTTGTTGGTTTGTTATAACTTAGACCAGGTGTGGTCTTTACAATATCATCAATACTCTGTCCATGAAACATCATTACCTTTACACCATTCAATGAAACTACAGCTGGGTTTCCAACCATAACTACATTTTCCATTTCCCACAAATCTGAATTATATTTTTTTGGTATGGCTGGCTGTGGCAGAGCCCTTCTTCCAGGATCATGGTTCCCAGGCATTATTATGACCTTCACATTTTTTGGAATCTTATCAATTAGACCAACTGTCTTTTTGAGTTGTTCTTCAATAGTTAGACAAACCAATTCTTTGTCCTGATTTGGGTATATCCCAACCCCATCCACTATATCTCCAGCGATTAGGACAAAACGAATTTTTCTTGCAACAGGATCTGGACTTGATAACCAAGAAACAAACTCAGTAAATTCCTCCTCCATGAAGAACTTACTTCCAATATGCAGATCTGAAAGAAAGACTGCATATACTTCAGTTTCTGATTTGTTGACGGCCTGATCTGGAATATCTGGGAGGATCAGATCCTTGATAATCATTACAGAATTCTTTCCGGGGGTTATCCTTGCCATAACGAACTGGTCAGTTAGAAGAGTACCTGCTGTCTTCTGTAATTCACTATCAAAAACAATACCATCAAACGAGCCTGATGGATCCTCCAAAACCAACTTTGTGATGTTTCTCTCAGAAATTCTTGAAGTAATAAGACCGCACACATACAAATCATCTTTTGATTTTGCAGTTTTTGTAGATGCAATGGATTTGAGCTTTCTTGATTCTGGCCTGTCTGAAATAATTCTTTTGAGTTTGTTAAAACGACTTGAAAACAAGGCATTGTAGCCTTTAACCCCCTCACCCGTTGTTATCTTGGTGGTGGGATCAGCCAATACCTTGATTTCACTTTGTAGCGTTGGGTCCTCTCTGATCCCAAGATATGTCTCTAAATCATTCTGGTTAATCTGAAATAACTTTTGTTTAGTCTTCTCTTTGACTATCTCCTTTATGATCCTCTCTAGTTTTCTAACATCTAAATTTTCTAAGATTTTGAAAGCATCTGGATGAATTTGGAATCCTTTGTTTAATGCATAGTTTAGCGCAAAGGTAAGCTCCTTTTTCATATCAAAAAATATCATCTGGTTTAATTAAATCTGCGCCTAACCCCGAACCCTCAAATATTGTCCAAAAGGGAAGGCAATGTGAATAAAATCAGAATAATTACATTTTTCATATTTTTAGGAATTTTTGCTGGAGCCTTTCAGATTGGTTCAATGTCTTCTGTAAGTGAAGAAGAAGCTGATGCCTTTATGTCTGAATTTAAAGACCTTGTTTTAGACATTGATGCATTTGGGATCTTTGTACACAACATAACCATTGCACTACCGATGTTCATTCCTGGGTTTGGGGTTGCGTGGGGGATTTTCTCTGCCTGGTCTACAGGATTTGCTTTTGCTGCAATAGCTTCTACTGTTCCTGAAATAGCAGATATTCCACCACTCTCAATTCTCTTCTTATCACCAGTTGGGTTGATGGAAGTTTTTGCATATTCTTTGGGCATCTCTAGAAGTTTTATTCTAATTCGAGCAATAAGCAAGAAGATCAATCTTATTCCGTTTATCAAACCAACAGTTATAGAAATTGGAATTGTATTGACTCTCTTATTGGTAGGAGGATATCTTGAATTTTACATGATAGATTTAGCCCAACAAGAAGGCCTTGAGATGTTTGGGATCTAATTTTTAGGATTACCACCGGATTTGTCAATCAATCTCAAACAGACTCGAGTTTAGATATACTATATCTTGTATCTGAAATAATTTAGTAGTAAATTATAAACCAAATTAGAAGACAAATTTATTGTGAAAGCAGCAATAGCACTATTAACATTACTTGTAGTTTCATCGGGATATTTTATTAATGAATCATTTGCTGAAATTTCTGAAAACCAGACATTTCTTTTAGAGGGTTCTGGATTTGCAGTAACTGAGGAATCTATCCTAATTTCAGAAATTAATCTAGGTTTATCATCTTAACAACAACGTGCAAGTACAATTAACTTCCTAACAGAAGGCGGTTTTATTACATTAGACGATGAGGAGTTTCTTTTCTCTAATCTAGAAGGAAAATTTTAACGTGAGGGTTGTTATATTAGAATTAATGGAAGTGTTGAAAGCTCAAGCGGATTTGATACCTTAATTAGCTTCTTTGGAAGACTAATTGAAGAAAGCAAAGATGTATCAGTTTATGGCTTTACGGATAGAATTACAACACCTGATGATACTTACAAAGTAATCTACACAACAAAATTATCTACACTATTAATAACTGAATTAACACCAATTGAAGAATCAAATGATATTACAATTTCCATTCTAATAGGCTCATCTTCACAAGCAGTCACAAGTAGTTACGGCACTGTCGGTTATTCTGATCAATTGAAGTATTTCTCCCAAGATAAAATTTTACTAGAACCGGGAACTACCATTACAATAGTTAATGATGATGAAGTATCTTATAGTATTATTAGTGGAACAGAAAAGAGTAGAGATTGAAATGTTCCATTTATCCCAGATGGAAGAATTTCAACTGGGAAAATTGCACCAGGAGAATCAATCAGCATAACATTTGATGATTTTGGAACTTACAGACTATATGATCCTGATTATACTTGGATGAGAATTCTTGCAATGGTCTTTCCATAGTCTGATAATTTAGGCTAAGAACAAAACTTGGGCAACTAGTTTTTCCACTGCCATCTATAATTCATGTACGAATCCAAACTTGTCTGGTTAAACACAATTATAGACAAATCAGAAAATTCTTTTCCCTCTAAATCCTTCACAGTGCCTACAAAACTAGTCTCATTTTCAGTTGTTATAGCCTCAAAAACATGAACTTTAATTTTAGCAGTATCAAAACCGTGCTCTCGAAGATAAACAGCGATCTCTGATGCCATAAAGTGTTTGTTCGGTTGATTTGGCCAAGGCCTTGGAACTAATACCACACTAAAACCATCAATCAACGCCTTTTGTAATTCTAATTTCTTATCTTCAATCGGGGTTGTAACATGCATTGTAATTACTTTGGATTTATCAAGAGGAACTTGGGCTCTTGATGCAGCAACTTGAATTGAACTAATACCAGGAATGATTTCAACTTCACCAAAAATTTCTATTAATCTATCCACAACTTCTGACTCGGAAAAATTTACATCCCCGGTAAACGGAATTACCAATATTCTATCACCAAGCTTAGAAACAATTTTTTGATAATATTCTTCCTGATCTTTCATGGTAATTTCATAAATCTCTTTTCCTTCAATCAAATTCTCTATTGTTTTTAGTGTGTATTTGTAACCAACCACAATATCACAATTTAGAATAATCTCTTTTACAATCTCAGTTACATATTTTGGTGACCCCGGCCCAACACCAACAGCATAAACTTTTCCCAATTTTACTTCGTAAATCTCTGTCTGTCTTTAATATATTGCACAAAAGGCTTCCAATCTACTTTCATGTATTTCATAGGCTCTTTTGCAGGATATTTTACCCAGTCTTGTGCTATTGCATATTGAAATTTTTCATGTTTTCCATTTTTATCATATTCTAATAATAATACACTTCCCCAAACCTTTTCTTGAAAACTAATACTGGAAATATCATCAAAAGCAACTTCAATATTTTTCTTATTTTCTAAATCATTCATTAGTTCTTCTTCATTATAACCATCATGACGAATCATTGTATTCTTTGATTTGAGAAAATTAATTACCTGTCTTTGAGTAATAGCCTTCCACCACTTCATCATAGATTCCGTCTTATGTACAAACATCAAATGTCTGTCAGTTAGAATTAACATGCCTTCTTTACCACCAATTGAAAAGAACCTTTTAGACTCTCTCCAAATTGAAACTAGGTGAGCCTGAATCTTCTCATTAGATTGCATATCGGTTGAATTACTTGACGTTGTTAAAAACTAATACAATTGGCTTTTAAGTAGGCCACTTTGGAAAAAATTATTGAATAAAATATTTTTGATGATTGCAGTTTCATTACTTTTAGTTAGTTTTACAAATCAGGCATTTGCTTATGATGATGAAAAACTGGTTGTCTTACAAACAAATCTCGGAATTATTGTAATAGAGTTTTTCCATGAAGATGCACCAAATCATACTGATAATTTTATTGGGCTAGCTGAATCAGGATTTTATGATGGAACCATTTTTCATAGAATAATTCCTGGCTTTATGATTCAAGGCGGTGATCCAAATACAATCAGTGGCGATCCAACTACTTGGGGACAAGGAGGTCCAACGGAAAGAGTAGATGCTGAATTTAACACAATTAAACATAATCGTGGAATTGTTTCAATGGCAAGATCAGCTGATCCAAACAGTGGAGGCTCACAATTTTTCATAATTCACAAAAATTCTAACTTCCTTGATGAACAGTATACTGTATTTGGTAGAATTGCAACTGAAGAAAGTTTTGAAACACTTGATAAAATTGCAGGAGTTGAGATTGGAGATAGAGATAGACCCATAGACACAGAACAAGTCAAAATTACAAAGGCCACAGCTGTTAATCGTTCCGAGGTTTCAAATCTTCTTGAATTATCAGAGCCTGAGCGCACACAATCTACCATAACTCCATCATCTGGCAATCAGAGATTTGAAAGCAGTGAACATGAAATTGCATTTAACGTACCTGAAGGCTGGTTGTTACAACAACCTGAAAAAACACAAGAAAATTCTCCTGATATAGTTGCTGTAGGGCCAAAAGTTGGAGTGATAAATCCAGTAATTTCATTAACTATCCAACAAACCAACCAAAGAACTTTTGATGTTCTTATTTCTGAAAAAAATGAATCATTAAAGGAAGCAACAGAATTAGGAAGTTTGTTTATTATCTCAAAGGAATTAACGAATAACTATGGTGTTAAGGCGTATATAATTAATGCAGAAGGATACTTTTCATCCAATGATGAAAACTTAGATATAAAATTTAAAGAAGTTATGCTTTATGGTACTGAAAAATTTTACACATTTGCATATAGTAATGATATAAACGATTTCGATTCTCAACTTCCAAGATTTGAAGAAACAGTTAATTCCTTTGAAATATTATCCAAAAATTCATCCATGGATGAATCCATTGAACAATCTATAGAAGAAGGAGGATGTTTGATTGCAACTGCAACCTTTGGCTCTGAACTAGCACCACAAGTTCAACAACTAAGAGAGCTTAGAGATAATCAATTACTAAATACAGAATCAGGAACTATATTCATGACTGGATTCAATCAATTGTATTATTTATTTTCACCAACCATAGCTGATTTCGAACGTGAGCATCCTGCATTTAAAGAAGCAGTTAAGCTTGCAATTACTCCAATGATTTCTTCACTTTCAATTCTAAACTATATCGATATAAATTCAGAAGTAGAAATTATCGTATATGGAATTTCATTAATTATATTAAATCTAGGAATGTATTTTGTAGCACCGGCAATAATTATCTATAAAATTAGGCAGACTTGCGGGCAAAAAACAAAATAGGATTATTTTTCATTCTTTTACCAAACATCATCTACTTCATCAAGTAACTTGTATTCTTTCTCAGTATCACGTTTCATTAGTTTTAGTCTAGAAATATCCCTATCAAAGAACAAATCTATTATCCAATCAAGTAACACTCTAAATTTTTTATCAAAAGTTGGAATTTTTGAAAGATAGACATTTCTCCAAATCAACCACGCCCAAAATCCAGAAATATTCATTCCTAATAATGTAGCAATTCCTGACCTCTTACCAATAATTGCCATTTGTCCCCTAGAATGATATACGAATTTTTCTTTCTGTGAATTTTTAATTAATGCCTTTAAATTTTTAGATGCTGTTTTTGCTTGAGCTTCAGCGATTTGTGCAGTTGGAGGAAATGGTCTTTGTGTTTTAGGATCTAAAAAGAATGCACAATCTCCAATTGCAAAAACCCCTGGAAAGTCTTGAACCTCAAGATAGTCATTAGTAATGAGTTTACCCTTCTCAGTTTTGAACATTGATCTCTTAATTGTGTTAACAGGAGTTACCCCTGCAGTCCAAACCAAAGTCTTTGTTCTAATTGCATTAATTTTTGATTTATCTCTTGGATTTTTTGGATTCTCATCTAACGATTTTGTGGTAACCTCATTTCCATCAAAACTAGTTACTGCTGTTTTTAACCTGATATCAATTCCTCTCTCCACCATCTTCTCTTTTGCAAACTCTGCTAGTTTTTGATCAAATCCCGGCAAGATCATTGGTAATGCTTCTAACACGATAACTTTGAGATCTTCTTTGTGAATAGTATGGTAATGTTTTCGTGCATCCAAAATTAGATCCATCAACTCACCAGCAGTTTCAATTCCTGCAAAACCACCTCCTACCACAACAAAATTCAATAAGCTTTTTCGAAGAATTGGGTCGGTCTCGTTTTCAGCTTGTTCAAACATATCAATAACTCTATTTCTTAACATCACAGCATCATTGAGTGTCTTCATGGTATAGGCATTTTTTTCCACATCTGCCATTCCAAAAAAGTTCGTCTCACTACCAAGTGCAATTATCAGAAAATCATAATGAATTGAGATACTTCTTTTATCTCCAGTTCCCCATAGAGTTACTAATTTTCCATAGGGATCAATATTTTTTATCCGACCTTCATAGAACTTTGTTTTCTTACAGATGATTCTGATAGGCATAACTATATGTCTAGTTTCAATCATTCCTGATGCTACTTGTGGTAACATGGGTGTAAATAAAAAAAAATTATCTTCACTTACCATTACTAGTTCTATTTCAGGATCATTTCCAAATTCAGATTCTAATTTTCTAGCACATTCTACTCCTGCAAAACCACCGCCTAAAATCACAACTTTTTTCTTATTTCTAGCCAATTGTGCCCTTTTCACAGAATGGGTGAATATATGCTATAAGAAAAATTTTCACTAAAATCACAGGATTGTCAGGTTCTCATAATATCTGAATGTAAGATATCATATGCCCTTGATGAATCCTTTTCATGTAGAATGATAGTGATACTATCTTGACTGAAAAATGCATTTTCTAACTCAATTCCACTTGTATGTAATACCTCAACAACATAAGAAACCACAGCTGATTGGTTTTGAGATGTAGGTATTGAAATTCTAATCTTTGCAAGACCCGTATTAAACATATTATCATTGCTTGAAACATTTCTGAAGATCTGTCTGATGTCTTCCACATCTTCTGTTAGGAATCTAAAAGAATCAGAGAGTCTGAAAAACTCATAATTGTTTGTTATCTTAGCGAATTGATCTAAAATTGCCACAGGATCAATTTTATTTGAATCTTTTATTGAAAATTTAATATCCATAATTCCATCAGTTAAAGACAATCTAGCATTTCTTAAAACTGGTTCTTCTTTGATCTCTTCTTTGGTTTCAAATGAATCTGCATAGCGTTTAATTGCAACTACCACTGTATTGAGATTAACAGAATTTCCTAGAATCTTCTCAATCTCTGGTTGAATCTTTACTGCCAATGCTGTATAGTTTATCACATCCATCTTCATACAATCATAAATCGAACGATTTCTGGTAATAATTTCTCTTACAACCTCAGGTACGGACATGTTTGAAACCCTCATTAGATTATTATATTGTGTCAGTTATATTAGGGTTATGTAAGAAACTAAGAAAATCATGGTAATCTTTATATAATGTCATATATATTACATATAGTAGATAAATATGACAATGTTCTTTGATAATGGATTTGATAGAATCTTCGGAAGCATGTCAAACTCTTTTTTTGACATAGATGACATCTTTGAGGAATCCAAAGGAAATGGCTCTGGTCCATGTTATTACGGTTATACAATGACTGTTGGTCCAGACGGAAAACCTGTTGTAAAGGAGTATGGAAGTGTTAAACCAAGCCAACTTCAAACTTCTGATACAAGAGAGCCAATTGTCGACACAATTGTCGATGAAAAAGAAAAGGTTGTAAAACTCATAGCTGAGATGCCAGGAGTCGAAAAGGCTGATGTAAAAATTGTTGTAGAAAACAATATTGTAGATATTTCTGCAGAACATGACAAAAAGAAGTACCACGTAAAAGTTTCACTACAACATAAAGTTGATGAAAGTTCTGCAAAGGCTTCATACAAAAACGGAATTTTAGAACTAATCTTCAAGGTAGTTGAAGAAAAACCAAAAGGCAAAACAGTGGAGGTTGAATAACCCCCCCTTATTTTTTTTTAGGTGATAATATGACTAAACTTGTTTTAAAAATAGATGAAATTCCACAACAACATGTTGGAAGAGGTAGAGCAATTGTTGATCCTAAAATAATTGAGGATCAAAAATGGAGCACCGGTCAAATTTTAGAATTAATATACAACAAAAAAACACATGTTAAACTCTGGCCAGGTACCACTGAAGAATATGGAGCAGGAGTTATCAAAATAGATGGAATAACTAGACAAAATATCGGAGCTGGAATTGGTGATAAAATTTCATTAAAATCTGTTGAAACTGCAAACGCTGAACAGATTATCTTATCTCCAACTGAAAAGATTGCAGCAGAAGGATTACAAGAATACATGATTTACAACTATCTTAATCATGTCTTTACAACAGGAGATTCAATATCTCTAAACACACAGATGGGGAGTAGAGTTCAGTTTGTTGTAACTAACACTAAACCATCAAAACCAGTAATTGTTACTGAAAAGACAGTCTTCAAACTTGGAGCAATGACAAAAGCAGTTGATGCATCTGTCCCAAGAATAACATATGATGAACTTGGAGGTCTAAAAAATGAGGTCCTGAAAATCCGTGAGATGGTTGAATTACCCATGAGACATCCAGAGCTGTTTGACAAAATAGGCGTAGAGGCACCAAAAGGCGTCTTACTATATGGTCCCCCAGGTACAGGAAAGACTTTACTTGCAAAAGCAGTTGCGGGAGAAACTAATGCTCACTTTATCTCACTTAGCGGTCCTGAAATTATGAGTAAATACTACGGAGAAAGCGAAGAGAAACTAAGAGAAATCTTCACACAAGCCGAAGAAAACTCACCTAGTATAATTTTCATTGATGAGATTGATTCTATTGCTCCAAAGAGAGACGAAGTATCGGGTGATGTTGAGAAGAGAATAGTTTCTCAACTTTTGACATTGATGGATGGTATGAAGTCTAGAGGAAAAGTTGTAGTGATTGCAGCTACTAACAGACCAGACTCTATTGATCCTGCACTAAGAAGGCCAGGTAGATTTGATAGAGAAATTGAAATTGGAATTCCTGATGATAAGGAAAGATTTGAGATTCTCTCAATTCATACACGTGGTATGCCAATTGATGAAAAAGTAGATCTTGAACAAATATCAAAGATTACACATGGATTTGTAGGAGCTGATTTGGAAGCATTATCTAAAGAAGCTGCTATGAGATCATTACGTAGAATTCTTCCTGAGATTGATCTTGATGAAGAGAAAGTTTCTTCAGAAATTCTTCAAAAGATCCAGATCACTAGTGAAGACTTTAGAGATGCATTAAAAGAAGTAAAACCAAGTGCACTTAGAGAAGTCCAAGTCCAAATTCCAAATGTTAGTTGGGATGATGTTGGAGGTCTAGATCAATTAAAAGAAGAACTCCGCGAGGCAGTTGAATGGCCTATCAAATACAAAGAAGCCTTTGATTATGTTAATGTAGAAACTCCAAAAGGAATTCTACTTTATGGCCCACCTGGAACTGGTAAAACTCTGATTGCTAAAGCACTTGCAAAAATGACCGAGTCTAACTTTATCAGCATTAAAGGTCCTGAATTACTCTCAAAATGGGTTGGCGAATCTGAAAAAGGAATCAGAGAAATTTTCAGAAAAGCACGACAGGTAGCACCATGTATCATCTTCTTGGATGAGATTGATGCACTTGTACCACGAAGAAGTAGTGGAAGTTCAGGTTCACATGTTACAGAGAATGTAGTATCTCAAATTCTAACTGAGATTGATGGACTTGAAGAACTTCACAACGTCTTGATAATTGGTGCAACTAACAGATTAGATATTGTAGATGAGGCACTGCTAAGACCAGGTAGATTTGATAGAATCATTGAAGTTCACAATCCAGATGCTAAAGGAAGACAACACATCTTTGAGATTCACACAAAAAAGAAACCACTTGCAAGCGATGTTAATATTATAAAACTAGTAGAGTTGACAAATAGTTTTAGTGGTGCAGAAATTGCCGCAGTTGCAAACAGAGCTGCTATTGCTGCTCTGAAGAGATATGTTAGCTGCAAGTTACAAAATGTCAAAGAAATCAAGATTACCCAACAAGATTTGATTGATGCAGTAGACAAGGTAAAGCCCCAAAAAAAAGAGGCTCCACTTACTCAATGTATAAAATAGTCTAAATACCAAAGAAAATGACGTAAAACAATGAAACTCTATCTTGACTTTCAACCATGCCAAGAATGTAATACGATGATGGCTGAACTGAGTAGCCCTGAGATGTTATTTGCTGATGCAAAGACAAGAGCAGACGAATCAGCAAAATTTCTTAGACATCTAACATATAATCACGACGAAGTTGTTAAAGCTGTTATGGATGATCTCCCAAAACAAAAAAGAGAACAAGATCCTGGTTTTTACAAATAACTCTATTTTTCATTCTTAAAAATTAACAATCATATTCATATCCTCATATGATACTGCATATTGAATGAAACTTGGAATAATTTCTTGAAAACCATTCAGTGGTTTTAATTGAATTGTATTACCGTTCATAGGATAATTTTTGTAGTAACATGAAAGTATCATGAAATATGTCATTTCAGTATCAAAAACGTACAAACATCGTGGTAAAGACATCAATCATAGAGAGAATACAAAAAAGTATTGGCATATTTTCTATTACGAGTACGATGAAATCAATGAAGTATACGTTACACATTTTGATCAAGTGAATTGGTTTACTGCAATGTATTACAAATTACAAAAAGTTAAAAAAATAGTGTTACATTGCCCTCAATGTAATATGGATTATTGGCATTTTATCAAAAAGCGTACACAAAAAGCGATCCTAAATGAAGAATGTCCTACTTGCTTTATGAAATACAAAGATATTCTTGAAGAATTAGAAATTGAAGATTCTTACATTTGATAGTTTTTACGGACAAAGATAAACACAATATTTTTAGTTGGATTTCCTTAACTAAACACCTTTTGCATATCTAATGAATCAAAAATTGTTAACCTTTGAAAAATATAGAATACTATACTCAATTAGGCATAAATTTACATGAACAATCTTGAGAAATTAAAAAATATCTAGTACTTTTTGAAATATAATTCTCTATTTTAATTATTTTTGGTTATGCTATCCGCCTATTTTGATTTCTGGAATGTTTTCTTTAACTGGTTCTTCTAATCCCACTGCTTCATAAATTGAAATGTATCGTGGATAATTCTTATCAAACCATTGTTTGTATTTTGGTTCATTAAAGTATCTGTCAGCATAATGTTGAGAATCTTTTGATTGATCAACAAAGGGTGCAATTCCTAATTGTGTGGATTCAGGTTCTTCTACAACTGGTGGTGTAACAACTGGTGGTGTAACAACTGGTGGTGTAACAACTGTTCTACAACTTTCTCATCTGTTCTAGTTTCTAAATCTACATTTTCAAATTGTAAATTGTCATATGAAATTACTAAATTTGAATCAATTAAACCAAAATTTAGATTAAATGTATAATTACCATCTGTTTTCCATGTGGAATCCATTGCAAATGTTTCAAAAATAAATGAACCATCTAATTGTGGTGCAAACTGCCCTGTTAGTATTATTTCATTTTCAGGCGATGTAATTGAGAATTTAATATTCTCACCTGCTTTTGGATCAAAACTATCTGCTGGAATGTTGCCTGTTATTACAACTTTATTTCCATTTTCATACATGGGTTTGTTTGATTTAATGCTAAATTCTGATTCATTATTTTCTGAAATTATTGGATTCTCTGCTATCTCTTCTGATTTTTCAATTATTTTTGGTAATGTTTCTAATGTAAATGGTAAAACACTACGTTTTACCATGTAAGTACTATCCATTATTTTTGTTAGAATTTGAGTTTCATCCATAACATTATTCATATTCAAAGAAAATACTATGATTAACTCTTCTTCATTGAATAATAATCGGCCCACATTACCATGATTTGTTAGAGTTTCACGGATCATTATACTTGGTTCATTCCAAGATATGGTTCCACCATAATCATATTTGATATCATCTTTGTATTGATACCATTCATAAACTGACAAACCAACTTGGCGATAGTCATTGTAATTGGTTGCAAAATAACTATTAATTCCGCTAGGTTTTTTTGCAAAATTTGTCATTAATTTTATTTGAGATATAAACGATGTTTCATCATCTACTACACTAATGGTGATGTCAACTGTATCTCCGACCCTTGATGTAATCTTTGCAATCTCTTTATCTTTTAAATTTAAATTAAATTCTTCATTTGAATTAATTGACACTGTCACTTCATCATGAATGTGGGGGGGATACATGATAGTTGAATTAGATTTAGTTGTAGTATCTTCAGATGATACTGTAACCGTAAAGACTATTTGTCCTGAATCCCCAACAGATACACCATTACCAGCATCACTCATTGATACACCGTGCATGTAATTACTACCTACATTTGTTGTAGTAGCATCAGTCCAATCAACACCGCCATTAGTAGTGAAGACTATTTGTCCTGATTTCCCAACAGCTACACCATTACTAGCATCACTCATTGATACACCCCACATGTAAGTATTATCTACATTTGTTGTAGTAGCATCAGTCCAAACAACACCGCCATTAGTAGTGAAGACTATTGTTCCTGATCTCCCAACAGCTACACCATTACTAGCATCACTCATTGATACACCAAGCATGCGAGTAAAACCTACATTTGTTGTAGTAGCATCAGTCCAATCAACACCGCCATTAGTAGTGAAGACTATTTCTCCTGCATACCCAACAGCTACACCATTACTAGCATCACTCATTGAGACTCCGTACATGTGAGTACCACCTACATTTGTTGTAGTAGCATCAGTCCAAGTATCAACTGTAGCAAACGCATCAGATGGCACATGAAATCCAAGAGAAAGGATCAAAAGAAAAAATAGAATTAGTTTAATTTTCAATATTTTCAATTCCTTTAAAATCACTCCATTAAGGAGGACGGTTTTCATTCCATTAAAAACGTTCATCCATACAATCTAAATTTTCATCTACTTCATCATACTCATAATAGTAAATGTGCCAATATTTTTTTGTTTTAGGTAAATGAGTGATGTCTTTACCTCTGTGTTTGTACGTTTTTAATACTGAAATGACATATTTCATGATACTTTCATGTTACTTAACGGAAGTCTGGTATTTAGCTATGTTGTAACGCATAGATTTCATAACTAATACTGCAAAAGTGTTAGCTAAGTTTACAACATACATTGTAATAAATATTAAAAACAAAAAATAATTTTCTTGAATACTACTTAATTGATACTAAATGTCCACGATTTGTAATCATCTGTGTAACTACTTGACTATTTGAAAAACTGGTCAATCTGATCTCTATATTTAAGAGCAATCTTTCCAAAATCTGTAAAATCTTCCACAGTTGGGTTTTTCATCTTCATTGTAAATTGATTAACAAATACAGACAATGCACTACCAATAATTAGATTGTAAACACTATCAGCTACATTGTTTGAGTAAGGAAATACAATTTTGATAAAAGGCAAATATGTCTCAGTCTGAGAAATCATTAATTTAATGTGTTTTTCAACAAATTCTTCAATGTCATCCGGAATTACCATAATTTTACTCATGTTGATTTCTTATAAGTAGACATTTACTTCTTAGGCATGATTAAGTTACTGTTGTAAACTCTTTTCAAATAAAATTGAATTTATAACACGAATTCCAATTTCTACTGTTGCTTGAATTAGACAAAAAAGTATTTGGTAAAATTACAACCAAAGAAATCATTGGTGCTGAACCCCCTGCAATTCCTGACACTAAAGATATTCTTGAAAAAGAACTTGAAATTTTACTTGCAGAACTAGAATCCCAACCAAAAGAGAATCTTGTGAATCTCTTAGAACAACAAAAAATCACTGAAAAACATGTGAATAGTAGACCCGGTGCTATGGCTTTGTCTCAAAATAAAATTAAATTATTCAACGAATACAACAAAAAATATATTCAAACAATTAAAGAAAAACTAGAATCTTAGTTTTAACGTTAACTGTTAGATTAACAGTTGATTTGTGTATCCTTCCTTGAATTACTCAATAATGATTATTCTGTTGTTATTTAGATCAAATCTAGCTTAAAATTTGAAGAAAAAGTTGTTGATTAATAAATACCAAATAACGAGGAATCAAGACTCGCAAATGGTAAGTAAAACAGATGAAATGTGTCCAAGATGCGGACAGGGAAAATTAGTTACTGATAATGAATCAGGAGAGATGTTCTGTTCCAAATGTGGATTTGTAATTACTGAAAAATTACATGAATCTGGACCAGAATGGAGATCCTTCTCTCAAGACGAACATGGCAATAGAGCAAGAGCTGGTGCACCAACATCATTAACAATACATGATATGGGTCTTGCAACAATCATCAATCCTATAAACAAAGATGCTTCTGGTAAACCACTTTCAGCAACTATGAAAAGTACAATTGAAAGACTCAGAACTTGGGACAGTAGAAGTCAAGTTCATGAACCAGTAGATAGAAACTTTAGACAAGCATTTAGTGAATTAAATAGACTAAAAGACAAACTAGCTATTTCTGATGCAGTTATTGAAAAAGCAGCTTACCTTTACAGAAAAGCACTTGAAAAAGGTCTTGTTAGAGGTCGGTCCATTTCAGCTTTGATGGCAGCAGCACTTTATGCTGCTTGTCGTGATACTGGAACTCCAAGAAATCTAAAAGATGTAGAACAAGCTGGTAACATCAAAAGAAAAGATATTGCAAGATGTTATAGATTACTAGTTAAAGAACTTGACTTGAAGATGCCAGTAACTGATTCAGTTCAGTGTGTTGCAAGAATTGCAAGCAGAATTGGAATTGCTGAAAAAACTAAAAGATTTGCAGTTAAAGTACTAAAAAAAGCACAAGAAAATGAAGTTTCTGCGGGAAAAGATCCAATGGGACTAGCAGCTGCAGCATTATACCTATCCTGTATTCGAAATGGTGAAGATAAAACTCAACGTGATATTGCTGAAGCTGCAAATGTTACTGAAGTAACTATCAGAAATAGATACAAGGGTCTTAAAGAAACACTTGATCTATAATTAAAAAAATAATTGAACTTACGCTTGTGCGTAAGTGGGAAATTTTTCATTAAATTCAAAGCTAGGTTCTTGTAATGTCAAACTTAATCCCTGAATGTCTCTCCAAGATAGTTTTTCTTCAAAAGACGAATTTTCTTTTTTTGGATTTGATGGAATTTTTACCATGAAATCAATAGAGAAATTTTGCATATAAGGCACGCGTAGAAATGATAAATCGTTCATTTATTCTCTTTGTGAATCCTCAGATGGTTTTTCAACAAATCCACCCTCAACTGGTTCAGGTGGTGGAATACTCTTTGATTTTCCTAATCCAATTGTTGTAATAATTACTGATGATAAAATAATAAAGAATATGATTTGTGAATATGCTTCTGCATTTGGTAAACCCATAGTTACTGGATATGTAGCAAGTACTGCTGCAGCCAATCCTCTAGGAATCATTGAGTTTGTTACTGCTCTATCCAATCTGGAAAATCTTTTTGTTAGAGTTATTTTGCCAACAAATATTCTTCCACCAAAAACAACAATTGTAACCAAAATTCCAAATACAACATATTCTATTTGTCCAAAACTTGCCATTAACCCAACAAACACAAAGAAGAATGTTCTTACCAAAAATGTTAGTTGATTATGTGTTGGATCATCCATCTCGATCTTTGGCAGCTTAAATCTGAGTATTCGTGAGAGATGGCGTTTGTTTCCAAGCATTAAACCAAATACCAACGCTGTTAGAGCTCCTGATTCTCCAAATGAGTTTGCCAAGAAGAACAAAACAAACAAGATTCCTAATGTAAGCATGTATGCGTGTTGAGCATTTCCAAACTTTGTTGAAAAATACATCCAAGGGATTCCTACCCCAAATCCAAGAACCAAACCTACAACAACTGCTCTTCCAAAGGTTTCTTGCAATGTTTGTATATCAAAATGTCCTACAAGTACTGCTTCAAATAATATGAATGCAACAATCATGGCTAAAATATCAGTTAGTGCGGATTCAAAACTTAGCATTGATTTGATTTCTTCTGAAATTTTGATATTTCTGACAAGACCAAAAACAATTGCTGAACTACTTCCACCTACAATTGTAGCTAACAAAATACTCTCTAACCATAGCCAACCTAATGCATAATGAGTAGCAAGTGTAATGATTACAACTGATAAAATAAAACCAAGAACAGCTAGTGTTACAGAAAAATGTGCAGTTTTTACAATATGTTTGATATCTAGGTGTAATCCCCCATCAAACATGATAATTATCAATGCAAGTGCCGCAAAATATGGTACTACTTCGATAACAGCTTCTGGTTGAATAATTCCAAGAACAGGTCCTATAATTACTCCAAAAATCATTAAAAATGCCACATCTGGGATTCCTGTTTTTTTGAAGAATGCTTCTCCTGCAACTCCAAGAAAAATTACTACTCCTGCTGCAAGTAATATAACATGAGCCGAAGCAATTGGTGCATCCTGAATAGATAACGTCGCTATAGAATTTTGTATCTCAGCAATTTTGTCCAAAATCAAACTTGGATTAAAATCAGATAATGAGAATATCTCATCAACTTGTCCTCTGATCAAATTCAAAACAGACAAAATTATGGGGTTCATTTATGACTGAATGTAAACATCTGCTGATAAAAGTTAAACTGGATATGTTTGATAATTTTAGTCTCTATAGTTGATTTTTAGATACACATTAAATCAACTGAAACAAACTTTTCTTGCTTGAGTGCAACAGACGAATTACGTAAGGATCACAAACAAATTGTACGTTTAGAGAAGGTGATCATAAAGTGTTATACAGAACTTTATGCAGGAAAAAACATTCCTTTATCTGATCTAAATAAAATTTCATTAGTTATAGATGAATTCTTAGATTCTATTCATTATTCAAGAGAAGAAGATTCCTATTTTCCTTGTGTTGCAAGCTATGATCATCTTAAACAAGAAATTAGAGCTTTGTTAATAGAACATGAGTTTTCTAGAAGAATTGCATTACAGATCAAAAAACATCTTAAAAGATGGAAAGAAGGAGAAGATGCAAGAGAACCCGTTGCTAGGTATCTAAAAACATATTCTATATTTCTGATGGACCATAAAACCAAAGAAGAAAATTTTTTTGATAAAGCCGAATCGGAAGTACTCTCAAGAGAAGAAGAATTTGATATGTATGAGCAATTTAAATCAGTTATGACAATTTCAAAAAAAATGGAAGATATGATTAAAGAGATTGAATATCTAGAAAACCAACCTTGGTTTCAAAATTAACGTAAGCTCTTTATTGGTAGTTACGGGATTTTAATTTGTGAAACCTTTTGTGCTTTGGATGACTGGTCTTCCTTGTTCAGGTAAGACTACAATCGTAAAAGATCTGCAAAAAGATATCCCAAATTTGGCAATGCTTGATGGTGACGAACTAAGAGAATGGTTTTCACCAAAAGACTTTTCAAAAGCGGGGCGTGATGAGCACAACAAAAAAGTTGCTTATTTGGCTAAGCTTTTACTAAATCATGGTGTTCCAAGTATAGTATCTCTAGTATCACCATATATTGAGAATAGAGAAAGTGCTAGAAAGATTATTGATGCAGGTGAACAGTTTGCAGAATGTTTTGTAAAGTGTTCAATTGAAAAATGTGAAGAAAGAGATGTTAAAGGTATGTATGCCAAGGCAAGAAAGGGGGAAATTAAAGGATTTACAGGAATTGATGATCCTTATGAAGCTCCGGAAAATCCAGATTTAGTAATTGATACAGAACATGATTCACTTTCAGATAGTGCGAACAAAGTAAAGGACTTTCTTAACGGAAGAAACCTACTTTAATTTTTTAAATTCTTCAACTATTTTATTATGAATTAATCCATTTGTCACTAGAATTCCATTTTGGTGAAAAATTTCTTTGTTATTATATGTGATATCATTTCCTAACATATCTGTCATTTTTCCCCCTGCTTCTGAAATAATACAATAAGATGCGGCTGAATCCCATTCCTTCATTTTATTTGTGGTCGTGATGTATACTTCAGCTTCTCCCGAGCTAATTTTTCCAACCTTTAATGAACTACCTATACTTGTAAAATCTTTAATGCCTAATTTTTTGATAAATAGTTTTTCTTTATCTGATAGATGGTGCCTTGAACCAATTGCTCTACACTTTGAAAGCTCTGCTAATGTAGTTACAGATATTTTCTTCCACTCATCATTTGAATATCTAAATGCTCCACTTCCTTTTTGTGCAACAAAGAATGTTTTTTCTGTAGGCCAACCTATAACTCCAAGAACTGGTTCCTTGTTTTTTATCAGTGCAATCATAACTGTAAATTCACCTGTCTTATCAATAAAATCAGAAGTTCCATCAAGAGGATCTATAATCCAAATTGTATCCTTTGATAATCGACGTTGATTATCTTTATCTTCTTCAGACAAAATTGCATGTTCTGTTTGTGAGAGAACCTCTTTGATAATTTCATTACTCTTAAGATCTGCATCTGTAATCGGAGAATCATCATTTTTTTTAGATGTTTTAAAATCTTCCTGATAAATCTCTAAAATTACATTTCCCGCCTCTCTTGCAGCCTTGATAGCAATATCTAATTCAGGAATCTTATCAACTATGGGAATGTCTTTCAATTGAAATTTCCTACGTTGCAAGTTCCGGTTTTAATGTCCATGCAACCCCTAGAACAATAAACGGAATTGACATAACTCCTACAATGGCAAGTATGGTGTTAAACTGTGTTTCTGAAACCAATGGGTTGTTTACTAACCATGGTAGTGGTAATGTAACTATTATCCAAAGACCTCCTAAAAGTATGATTAGCTTTGCCTTTGCCTTTTTATCTTTCATTACATTCTCTCCTTCAAAGCTGTATTAAATTGCTGTAGCAAATCCATTCCTCAGCTTGCAAAAGCTACAAATGTAATTTTCCAGTCTTAAATTTTTTAAATAAAAATTCATAATTTATAGCTTAATTAGATCTATAAATAGGCGTAAAATATTTTATAAAATATTATAAATTTTAGAATTTATTGAATTAAATGTTAAATAGTTAAAGTTACTATACTAATTAATGCCGAAGGGTATAATTCCTATCGACTAAAACTGCGTAGCCCCGCAGAACCAAAAAGGCAATCAGACGACATAATGTTCTGACCACGAGAGGAAATCTCTCAGTGTTCTGCAGTTAAGGGGTTTACGCCTTTTAATTTTCTAAAATATCCACAGATACAGAGCCAATTACGTTTCCATTTGGATTGATAATTATGAAAACCTCTTGCATCTCAGAAATCAAAATGATTTCTTGCCCAACATATTTCCATGTTAAATATTCAGAAGTTCCAGTTTGGTGTAAAGTACTTTCAAGATTAAAATCTTCAGAAAAATCAAAATTTTCTCCATTTAGTATTATTGATAAGATCTCTGGACTACTTCCATTTGGGACAAACCTAAAAGAATACTCGCCCTCATTGATAGTAAATGTATCAGTATAGACACCATTAGCGTACAAGCCAGAATCTGCAAGAGTTACATGAAATACAACATTGCCATTTCTTTCAGATGGATCTAATGAAAAAATTGTTACAAAAGTTGCAATTATCATAATTATGGGGATTAACACAATTTTTTTATTCATATAATCAAGCTCTAAATTCCATTATAAAAAATGTCTAAATAGATCATTTCAAAGCATTTGTTCACCAAAATAATAAGATCTCTACTTTTTAGAGGCTTAAAGAAAGACTATTTCTATCGCTTAGTTTTTGTTAGTGAAATTTTACTAAGTGTAAATCAATTTTCACACCCGAAATTAAGTACATTTTCTAAAATCGAGTTTTATGTCTAATTTATCTAGTAAATGGTTACAACAACCAAAAACAGGTATTACTGAAAAAATTAATGATTCTATCAAGCCTAAAGGACCACTAAAACCAAGAATTTCGAATGCAGTTAAAAAATTACAATTACAAATTAGCAAATTAGACTCGATGCTAACAAACTTACAAGAACGTGATGCAAAATTATTTCAAAGAATTGTAGAGGCAACACAAAAACATGATACTCGAACCACCAAGGTTCTTGGTAATGAATTAGCAGAGATAAGAAAAGTTACAAAAATTTTGAGTAGTGCTAGAATAGCATTAGAACAAATTGAATTACGCCTAACTACTTGTAGTGATCTTGGAGATACTGTAGTAGCAATGATGCCAACAGTGGGGTTGATGAAGAATCTAAAATCATCTCTTGGAAAAATAATGCCTGGAGCTGAGCAAGAAATTGGCCAAATGGCAAAAATACTTGGAGACTTTATGACAGAAAGTTTCTCAGGCGATGCAACATTTGGAGTTGATGAATCTACTAACACAGAATCTGAGAATATTCTAAAAGAGGCTGCTGCCGTTGCAGAAAGTTCTGCAGGTCAAATGTTCCCTTCAGTTCCAACAAATACTCAAGAAGCAACTACTTCAAAATTCCTTTAACTCTAAAATTTTTTCAACATTTGATATTTTTAATAATCTAAACTGTCATCTCAAAGATCTAACTAAGTTATGTCTAATTGAACATAGAATCAATCATCT
Source organism: Marine Group I thaumarchaeote (assembly GCA_013390905.1). Taxonomy (GTDB): domain Archaea; phylum Thermoproteota; class Nitrososphaeria; order Nitrososphaerales; family Nitrosopumilaceae; genus Nitrosopumilus. The sequence goes on from JACATG010000002.1 coordinate 104,953, forward strand.
AGCTGTTCTCTGGATTCTTTAATTTTCTTAACTCTGTCACCCTCATCACCAATAATTCTATCAATCCCTGAGAGCCTATCTCTTAACGTATTGATGATTGTGCCTACTTGATCAGCTTCATTCTCTACTCGCTGTCTCTTAATTGCAAGCTCCTTAATTCCTCTATTTTCCTCTTCTATGTATTCACTAACTTTCTGTAGTTTTTCTTTGAGATTCTTAATATCTACTGATTCTTCTTCAATGTCTTTTTCAAGCGAAGTTCTCTTATCTTTAAGATTCTTAATCATCAAACCAACATAATCTATTGCCTCTTCTAATTTTGCACGTTTTCCTATCAATTCTCCAATTCCAATCTCACTTCCAGACTCTGCAGTTGAAGTAGATTCTACAGATTCTCCAGCATTTTCTTCTATTCTTTCTTCTACCATCTCTCCTTCCCCTTCTCTGAATTTATCAAACATTTTATGATTTTCTTTTCAATCTGAGAATAAAAAGTTACTATGAATCGCAAAGCTGACCTTGTGAATGATTTTTAGTCAACTAAAGAAAAAAGTTATGATTTTCTCCCCCGCATCAATTTTCTGAAAAATCAAGGTATTTCTCTAACTAAATCCCTGTTCCGCTTTATGTTCCGCTTTAGCGTTTCATAATGTTACTCTTAAACTAAATAATTCTGTACTATAGCATGTCAAAACAACAATACAGATCAGAAATGGGCATAATGGGTGATATCTTAAACGTGACAGCCGATGGCGGTCGTGATGGAATCATTGTATCTGCAATCTCTCGAAAAGCCAACCTATCTCACTATGTAGTACTAGACAAATGTGAGAAACTAATTGAAGCAGGTTTGGTCGACTTGGTTAAAAATGACAGAAATAGAGTCTTTCAGATTACTGAAAAAGGACTTGAATTTTTCCAGGAGTTTAAGAAATTTCAGGGACTTGTAGAAAGTATGAATCTAAGGTATTAAGCCTATGAAACCTGAAATCGTACCAATTCATAGGAAAGAGTATCTTCGAGAAGATGGAATGCTTTTTGTAAGGACAGATGATATCCTTGAAACAATGGTTAAGGCACCTTTGATACTTGCTGGCTTAATTGTTATTGCATTGACGATACCTATGCAGACCTCATTTAGTTCTACTCGAACTCTGGATCTAATCATTCAGTCTGATGGTTCTACACACATTTCCTCTCACATAGATGTAGATTCTTCTAATCTTGAATTAAGTCTCTTTGGTTCATCTATTAACAATTTTATTGCTATTGGGGAAAATGACTCTATATTATCTGGAGATATTATTGATGATAAAGCAATAATTGATACTCTTGGTTCTTCAAGTGTCACTGTTGACTATGACATTCATGATTTAATCTCAAAAGAAGGTCGGGTCTGGACTTTTTCATTTAACTCTCCATTAAATTATTCATTGCTAATGCCAGAAAACTCTGTAATTGTTGGAATGAGTGTTTTGCCAAATAATATGAAACAAATTGACGAACAAATTAAACTAGAACTTTTCAGCGGACCTGCTCAAATAGATTATATTTTTGGAATCATTCCAGAACCAACTACAAATCAACGTGAATATACACTTGATTTTATGACTATGGGATTAATTTTTGGACTAATAGTTACTGCTAGTATTACAGCTGTAATTCTTATCAAGAAAAAACAATCAAAATCTTTACAAGTCTATGTTGCAGAATTATCAAAAAAACAATCAGAACCAGAATCTTTAGACACCCACACAATTTTCAATCTTAGACCTGAAATGCGTGAAGATGACAAAGAAATTGTAAAATTTATCTCTGAAAATGGAGGCCAAGTTTTTGAGAGTGATCTACGAAAGAAATTCCTTCAACCTAGAACTACTATGTGGAGAGCAGTTAAACGACTAGAAAGATTAGGTGTAGTTGAAATTTATAAAAAAGACCTACAAAATAAGGTTAAATTAAGAAACGATTTGGAGGAAGAGAATTGAAAGTTATTGCATCATTAGGCTTGTTAATTTTAGTTGCTAGTGTGTTTTTAGGAAATCCAGCATTTGCTGAATTACTTGATAATATTCAAACATCTGTATTAAATTATGATGGTAATTCTGCAACTGTTAAAATTACTTGGAATCATGATGATCAAGCAACAAATTACAAAATAGGCTGTGTTAGCTGTAATCCAAATACTGAAAAATTTACAACTGGTGATAGTGTAACATTAAACAATGTAACTCCATTCCCTAATAGTTCCAATGCAATGCTCTATGTGATAACCTATGATTCTGAAAATAAGATCATTTCTGCAAAGCAACTCATAGTTAATCTCAATTAATAAACTGAAATCAGTACAAGTAAAACGAATCCAGCTAAATTATCATAAACTTCATATATATTTTCTAAACAGAAATAAACATGGCCTCTAAAGCAATTACAGTTGGAGTAGGGGTTCCAATGATTGTGGTAGGTGCTTTGATGGCATGGTTATGGGCTCCAATGGAAAGTTATTTTCAAAATCAAGTAGAACTTATTGGAAGCACTATTGGAATCTTAGGAGTAGTATTCTTTATCTCTGGATTATTCTATTCAAAAGAACCAGTTATGCATTAGTAGAAACTCATTGAATAAATAATGAAAAAAATTACTATAATTACTTGAAAGTAAGACTATTTGAGATATTTACATCAGTTGAAGGCGAAGGTATTCTTTATGGAACAAAAACTTTGTTTGTGAGACTTGCAGGATGTCCTTTTACTTGTTTTTATTGTGATACCTTAGAATCCCTTCCTCTTAATTCTGGCACAGAATATACAATTGAAGAGGCAAATCAACTAATTGATTCCAATCTCAAAAAGCAAACTTACAAAGTAAATTTTACTGGGGGTGATCCATTAATCCAACATGAGGCTGTAGCACTACTTGCAAAGCATATCCAAGACAAAAAAATTCCTACATATCTTGAATCATCATGTTTTGATATTGATAGATTTAATCATGTTTTACCATTTTTTGATATTGTTAAAATTGAATTTAAAACAAAAGACTCTGATTTTGTAGACTCGAAACACTATGAAAAATTAATTGTTCATGCAATGAAATGTCTTGAATCTTCTGTAAAGGCAAAGAAAACGACTTACATCAAAATTGTAGTTAGCTCTAAAACTCAGTTAAACGAATTTGAAGAATTGACAAAGCAAGTTTTTGATGTCATCTCTAAAGATGATATTGATGGATTTGTCATTCAGCCTACCTATGGTGTTTCTGAACCACCACTAGATCTTTTATTGAATTTGTATGATATAGTATATCCTTACTACATTGATGTCAAGGTAGTTCCTCAACTGCACAAATTTATTGGAGCCCCATAACATTAACACCTGCCTAAAAATCTGATTAGGTTCAAATACTAGAAAAATTCTGTGAAAATATTAAATGGACAAAGAACGTGTAAAAAAACTCATTAGAGAATTAATCATCGAAGTTGGTGAGGATCCCACACGTGAAGGATTACGAGATACTCCTGAAAGAATTGCAAATATGTACAAAGAAATCTTTTCCGGATATGATTCTGATTCGGAGTTATCTGTACAATTCTCAGAAGATTCTGATGTAGTAATTGCACGTAATATTCAATTTTATTCGATGTGTGAACACCATATGTTACCATTTTTTGGAAAAATACACATTGCTTACTCACCAAATGGCAGAGTTTTTGGAATCTCAAAACTTGTCAGATTAGTTGAAAAATATTCAAAGAGACTACAAATTCAGGAACGACTAACCAAAAATATTGCTGATGAGCTGTATTCTCAAGGCGTTAAGGGTGTTGTAGTTTTTGCAGATGCAGAGCATCTCTGTATGAAAATGCGTGGTGTTAAAAATGATGTAATGCTCTCTTCATCCGCATTTAGAGGGATTTATGAAAATAAAGAAGAAAAAGAGAGCATAATGACACTCATTAGGAAACGTTCCTCAGACCTATCTTTTTCAAAATACTGAAAAATTAAATAATCTATCTTTTTAATTACAAATATGGTAGTACACCCAAATATTCACATTCCAAAAGAATCATTCCCTCATTGGATATGGTATGCAATAGAATGTGTAGCTCTTATTGTAATCTCCTTTCTAGCAGCAGTTAAAATTACTGACTCTTTTGGAGAACTTCCAGTAGACATGCATAACTATATGATCACAGGAATTTTTGGAATGTTCTTTTTTGTGTGGTATATTGTAATTAGAGGTTTTATTCTAAAAAAGAAGATTCTTCAAAATCGTTTCTAGAATTATTTTAGATACTTTGTTTTATCTTTAATACCCGCTTTCTGAAATGCAATTTTTCTATTATTGCAAGATTCACAAACTCCGCAATGATATTTTTTATTTGAATAACAACTCCAAGTCTTAAAGATAGAGTCTCCCAAAACTTTCATTCCAGCTTTCAGCAGGTCCTTCTTTGACAATCCTTCGCGATAAGGTGACCAAATCTCAATACTCTTTCGTAATCCTGAATTGATTCCATCATTCTCTCCTTGATTAAACGCAGCTTCTAGTTTTTTTGCAAAAGTTGGTCTACAATCAGGATAGTGTTTGTCTCCAGTATGAGCACCATATACAACTAGTGAGGCATTAAGTGTAAAAGCCCATGCTGATGCAATTGATAGAAATACTGCGTTTCTAATTGGAACCACAATTGAGTACTCAAATTTACTAGGAATCTTTCTTTTTGTGCTTGTCAAAACGTTGGAATCACCATACAACTCTTTCATAAAACCAATATCGATTACTTTATGCTGCTTTAACCCTAGTTTCTTTGCAAAAGATTTTGCTGCTGTGATCTCCCTACTTGCCTTTTGTCCGTATGAAAACGTAATACCATACAACTCATACCTTGATTTCAAAAATGAAACTGCACAAACAGAGTCAATCCCTCCACTAAATACAATTACTGCTTTTTTCATAAAATCCACCTAAAATTATTTTCTCTTATCTGCAGCACCCTTAGTAGGTTTACAGATTATTGTTTGACATTTTATTTTTTTAGATGCAAATCCTCTTGACATAGATAGACAGATCTTTTTCAAATTAGCTGAACTTTTTGAAAATGCAATTACTGAAGGTCCCGCTCCGCTTATTGTAACACCTAATGCTCCTGCTTTTAGGGCATTTTGCTTGACTTTAGCAAATCCTGGTATCATATGTCGTCTTGCGGGTTCAACTATCACATCTTTAATTGAATTTCCAATCAACACTGGATCTTTTTTCATAAATCCTGCAACAACTGCTGATGCATTTGATAGATTCAAAATACTATCAGTTAACTTAATTTTCTTTGGAATTACACTTCTTGATACTTTGGTCTTCTTTTTTGGAACGTCAATATTTGGAACAGCAATACACATTCTAAGATTTGTTGGAGGTTCTACTCTGATTATATCTAAAGGATCTGTCTTTACAATTACAAATCCTCCTAAAACAGAAGCAGCAACATTATCATAATGAATTGAACCAGCACTGGCTTTTTCACCAGAACCTGCAAATTCTACTAAAGAATTTCCATCAAGCCTTAGTGCAAACAGTTTATCAAATGCTACTGCAGCAGCTGCAGCTGATGCTGCACTACTTCCCATTCCAAATCCTGTAGGAACTCCTTTTTTGATTTTAATTTCAATACCGCCCTTGATCTTGAATCTTTTTTTCATATTTTTTACAACTAATCCAGCAGTATTTTTTTCAGGATTTGTTGGGATTTTATCGTCTGTAATTAAAGTAATCCCACTTTTTGTTTTGGTTAATGTGACTTCATCATGAAATGCATCTATTGCCAATCCAAATACATCAAATCCTGGACCTAGATTTGCAGTAGATGATGGTGCCTTTACAGTAATCTTTGATGCCAATTAGTTTTCTACCTCTTCACCCAAGTTAAGAATTCTGCTAAGAGCGCCTTCAAGATTAACAAAACCATCTCCTGTAACGTTTGAAATTGGAATCAGTCCCTGTGCAAATCCACCAAGATTCAAACCCCGTAAAATGTTTGTAGTCAACGTATATGTATCACCATCTGCTTCTTTCCCAATAGCATCTTCTAACTTACTCAAACTTGTTGTCCATTGTAGTATGTCTTTTAGCTTAGCACCAATTAGATCTGTTTTTGTCAAAACATTGACTGTCGCTATTTTCAAACGTAGCCTTATTGATGTTGCAAGAAGTGCAATTGAAACAAAATTTACCGGTGTATTAATCAAAGCACCATCAAAAAGAAAGATATTTGTTTTTTCTTCTGATGAAATATTTTCTACTAGAAAAGGTCCACTGGAGCGATATGCGAACAATTCAATTTGTCCAGGCGTATCAACAATTAGATAATCAGGATTTACTCTATTTACTTCGTTTTGGATTTCATCAATTTTTGATGCAATCAAATCATTTGCCATTATCAAAGCGCCATTTGGACCGAGATCATACTTTTGCATTATAGATACATAATCAACATAGTCTCTAACATCAACATCACAAGTATATGGCATATTCTCTACACCAGGATCTAAATTCAAAATAGCTGCAAATGCTCCATTTTTTGTGTAATAATCGTATAATTTTGATGTCAGTAGTGACTTTCCTGAACCAGCTGTCCCAGAAATAAAAATTGTTTTCAATCTTGTCTAATTTTTCTTTCTTTGTTTATATTTTAAACTAGAAAATTATCAATCTTTGGTCTTAGAATTATAGAAATCTATTTTGTAGTAATTATTTTAAAAAATTTTATGCCTATTTTTAGACTAATTGACAATTTTACCAAGAAAATTTAGTCAACTTTCATATTTGAATTCATAAACTAGTCATCAAATGAACTGGAGAATTGCTGTTATTCCAGCTACACTTATTCCAATTTTTATAATTGCATTTCAATTTGACATAAATATTGAAGATATATTGGCAATTGGAATTTTGCCATTTTTGGGCGCAATTGCTGCAATGATGATAAAACTTGTCTTGCAAGGAATAAAATTTGTATATATCACACGAAAATATATTGGAAAATTTGATTCTTTTTGGAATCTAATTGGTGTAAGAGTTGGAAGTGAGTTTATCAAATTTACAACTCCGATGTTTATAGGAGCTGAATTTGTCGTCATATATTATTTAAAGAAAAAAGGAGTTCCTACTGTAAAAGCAACTTGGATTGCAATAATGGATATAGTTACTGAAGTTCTTGCTGCGGGCCTCTTGTCAATAATTGCAGGAATACTTGCATTCATGCATGGTGCATATGTAGTTGGTGCTATAATCATGATAACTAGCTTAATTGTAACTTCACTATGGATAATCCTATTCTTCTTGTCATCTAAGAGAGTTATTCTAATGCCCAAAGTCTGTTCTAATTTGGTCAAACGAATTGGAAAAGAAAAAGGTAAAAAATATGTTGTACAAGCAAATGCTTGGATGGAAGAAATATGTATGATGAGTAGAAAAAATCTAAAGACTGCTGAATCAAAAAGAATATTCATAGTTTCATTTCTCGTATCAATTGTTTCTTGGTCATTTTATGGAATATCATTTATGATAATTGCTATGGGAACAGGATATGTGATTAATACATTTGATTCTATTATGGCAGTTATGGGTGCAAATGCAATTGCAAACATGCCAATTACAGTAGGTGGTTCAGGATTAGCAGAATTTGGAATTGTTGCGTATTTGCATAATCTGAATCCATTTAATTTAGAAATTCCTGAAGGAAGTTTAGCATGGGATGCTGTAATTGGCTGGAGAATTGCAACTTATTATGTGCCTATAGGCATAACTTGGCTCTTGTTAGTTAAACTGGCTCTTAGTAGGATTCCAAAGAAAACTTCAGATAACACTGATGATAAAATAAAATAATTCACCTCTGTTTTGTTACTATAAAAAAAATACCGAATAGAAACTACTTTATCTTCATATGATTTTTTTGATATGTGGACTTCAAAAATAAGGTGATTCTAATTACTGGTGCATCATCGGGAATTGGTAAAGAAACTTCAATAGAATTTGCAAAACTAGGAGCTAACATAGTTTTAGTTGCAAGAAGAAAAGACAAACTTGAACAAGTTGCAAATGAATTAAAAGAATTTCACGTATCTACACTAGTCTGCCAGTGTGATGTTTCAAAGAAAGATCAAGTAAAGGAAATGTCAAAAACAGTTTTAGAAAAATTTGATTCTGTTGACATCTTAGTAAATAATGCTGGTTTTGCAATTTACGGGTCTGTATCTGATCTTACTATAGATGAGATAGAATCACAGATGGAAACAAATTACTTTGGTATGATTTACTGCATCAAAAATTTCCTTCCATCAATGCTAAAGAAGAAATCTGGTCATATAGTAAACATTGCATCTGTTGCAGCAAGCTTTGGTTTGCCTGGAATTGCTTCATATTGTGCCTCTAAATTTGCAATGTTGGGATTTTCAGAAGGTCTTAAACACGAACTAAAAAATACTGGAGTTGGAATTACTGTTGTTAGTCCAATCATGGTCAGAACAGATTTTTTTGATCGTCCCTCGTTTGAAAAAATGCCAAAATATTCACCAATGTCACTCAGTTCTAAAACAGTAGCAAAAACAATTTTGAAGGCAGCAAACTCTCCAAGACTGGAAATCATAGTTCCATCTGTAGTACGTGGTGCAGTGTGGATGAAAAATACGTTTCCTTACTTCATCAATCCAATATTAGGAAAATCTTTCAAAAAGCAGTTAGATTCTACAAAACAAGACTAGCTTTATTCTTCTGAATCATTATCTGCAGTCTCATTAGAGCCTATATCTATCAATTCTAGTGATTTTAATTTAAATTGGTAAATTACATTCATATCAATCTCTTTTTCTAGATATTCTGAAACTTTTTTGCTTAGTGGAGCTTTGTGTTGATCAAAAATAAATTCACAAACAACCCCTTTTTACAAGTCTTTATTTTTTTTTAGTAAATCCATTGTAACTATATGTCTTCCATCTAATCATACAACTGTACATCTAGTTTGTTATATGTATCATAAAATTCAAGAACATATCCAGTTTTTTTAGCTCTTTTGATTTCTCAAATTTTACATTTTGAATTTTATCAGAAACCTAATCTAGTATACCATCCTTCTTTTTTGTAATATACTAAATTCATACTAATTTTCTTGTTTTTCTTTTTTACTTTTTTGCCACCATTCAAGATAATCATCATGCTTATCTTCACGTGTTTTTTCTTTTTGGTTTAGTTTGTATCTGATGTCTGATACTTGTTCTCTTGTTGCGTATAATCCACATCTCTTACAAATAAAATTGCCTTTTCTAGCAGGATCCATTTTCATTGGAATTTCAATCTCATCGTACAATTTGTACAAATCGTCTCTGCCTCTTTCTTCTTCTGGAGTATCTGCTTCATATTTTGTTTGAATCTTCTTTTTCTCTCTTGCTGTACATTCTGGGCAGTTTGGCACTAAGATTTGGCTTAATTTTTTCCATAAAAGCGTTCCCACATTCTTAATTGATCGATATTAATCTGACACGCGGATTTTTTCATCATCCCTTGCGGTCCGTTCGCCCATCGAAATCCCGCGTGCCAGATGATTAAAATTCTGAAAATAATGTATTATCTCTTCTCTTCCAAAATCTGAGCTGCAATCTTTGCTGAATTTTCTGCCCCATTAGGAACAAAATTCTTTGAAAATTCACTCAAATTTTCTTCAAATTCCTCATAATTCTCTTTAATTCTAGAAATTGCTTTGGTTACTTGTTCTGTTTTTGTGGCTAGTACACCTAGATTCTTCTCTTCGGCCCATCTGATGTTATTTGTATGCTCATCATAGATTGGAATTCCAACTATTGGCTTTGATTTTCCACCCATAATCTCACCCATTACTGTATGAGAACCATTGACAACTGCATATCTGCATAAATTTAATATTGTATCTTTTTCTTGTTCTGAAAGAAAACCAATATCAATCTGTATCCAATCTATTCTTTTATCCAAAGCCTCTGAGATTGAATATTTTTTGCCATCTTTTGCTGTTACAGAATCTATGTTTGAATCATTTCTTGCATGCGAAATGACCCTTTTTTCGTTTCTCATCTCATCTTGGTGAAATACTTTTTCGTATCTCTGACCAGTTCCGTCATTAGTTGATTTATTTCCAGTTCTCATCCAGTAACCAAATTCATTATTTTCAACTAATTTTTCAAGATCTGAACTATCTTCTTTTTTGAACTGTTTATTATTTGTAAAATATCCAACATATGTTACTTTTTCTTCTGCCTCTTTTATGAAATTTAAATTATATTCACATACAGTGTATGGTGGAGGTGAATCTGCAACAAGAATTTTTGATGCTTTAACAATTTGTTTTGCAATAAAGATTAGTGATGGATAAAGATATGATCTTGAATTATATAGTTTAGGTCTAAATTGATTTGTTATAAATAAACTTGGAATGTTTCGATTTTTTGCCAAAATATTTGAACCCATATCTCCATCATTGATTACAAGATCAAATTTTTCTTTGTTATAGAGTTTTCTTTCTTCTCTCAAATAGTTTGCAATCTGTCTTACTAGTGAAGGGTTTTTTGAAATTGGTAATAACAAGTTCATCAGTGACATTGAAACGCTTGGTCCAAATTTCCCATCAATAGGAGTTGGCATTAAGATCTCATGAATTTTCTCTTTTTGATCTGGAAATTTTTTTAATAATTTCTCATAAACATGACCCTTGCTTGAAAAATGAACCTCAAACTCTTCTTTTATGTGGTCTCCTAATACTTCATTTAGCCTCATCATTCGGGAATAGTGACCACTTCCCCATGGATAGATGAATTCTCCTATTTTGAGCACAATATGAAACCAAATATGCCGTTTAAATTCTCAGTGATTCTCCTCTAGCGAATCTAAAATATCATGAACATTATTAGGTCCTACCCGAACTGAAATCTTTTTCTTTGTTCTAAGTGCAGACTCAACTTCTTTCTTTGAAAAAACAGGAATTTCATTTGAACTAATTGTGACTATTTTTTCCAATTTTTTGATATTTCTCTCTAATCCGATCTCTTTTGCGTCATTAAACAAGTTACCATCTACTCCAGCAAGTGGAATTATTGGAATTTTCTTCTTTGCAAATACTTGATTTAATGAATAATCAATAAAGTTAGTAGAAAACACTAACGGCGATAAAGCTAATGATACATGGCTGTTTGAATGTTTTAGCATTATCTCTAGAATGGAATTTACATAGATCAAGTAATTTTTAATTCCATTTGGCTTTATCTTTAGATGAAAAAATTCTAATTCAATATTATCTTGTACTAGTCTTGGAATTATTTGATTAACTATCTTGGCTAGATTCATTAATTCTGATTTTTGTCTATAACAAACTATGATCTTGGTATCATAACCTTGTTTTATTGTCTCAAAACAAGAAACTGCAGATATTTCATCATATACTGCACAAATTGTTTTCTGATTTTGTGATTGATATGGAATTCCACCCTTACCTTTATCTGAGAAAATACAGATGTATGCATTATTTTTTGTTAGATATGTATATAATAATTTGTCATAATCTTCCTCGGTTCCAGGACGAGCTCCAAGATTTGATTTTTTTTCTATTATACTTGATGTTACTGCAATCTCGACATCTTTTGTAAGAAATCCTTTCGATGAACCTTCAACTCTTACTAGAAATTTTTCACCCTTTAAGAGTAAGTTGCCACCTACGGAGGTGATCTCTGAAACAATATCTTGAAAATTATTTTTTATGTGCCTCGCTATTGCAATTTTTTCAATCCCAAAGAGTAAGTTGATAGCAGATGATGCAAATACAGGATCATTTGCATCAACCAAAACTATATCGCCGTCACGTTTTACGGATTTGAATTGTTGATTTTTTATCTTTAGAATTTTTTTTATATTTGTAATTAGCTGCGGAATTTTATTTTTTGAAAATATGGTTGGAAAAACTACAACGTATGATATTTCATCCATCTTTTCTATTTTGAAATTTACTTGTTTATAATTTAAGACAAAACTTCGGGTAATCAATATAAAACAAATACTTTAAATGAAAATATGACAAAATTCACACAAGAACAAGTAGATGATCTTAACTCAAGAATAAAGACTGCTAAAGAGGCACTTCAATGGGCTTCAGATAACCTTCATCCCAAAGTTGCAAAAGCATCAAGTTTTGGTGCAGAAGATTCAGTAATTATGGATATTATGCTAAAGATTAACCCAAAATTTAGATTCTTTACATTAGATACTGGGAGACTACCACAAGAAACCTATGACATAATGGATGTTGTAAGAAAAAAATACAATATTTCAATTGAAGTATTGTTCCCTGATGCCAAAGAAGTTGAAGATATGGTTAGAGAAAAGGGAGTAAATCTTTTCTATGAAAGTGTGGAGAATAGAAAACTGTGTTGTGAAATTCGCAAAGTACATCCAATTAATAAAATATTGAGTACATTGGATGGTTGGATTACTGGACTGAGACGTGATCAGACTAAAACTCGAGAAAATGCTACAATCTTTCAACTAGACCACGGACATGGTGATATTCTAAAAATTAATCCAATAATTGATTGGACTTGGGATCAAATTCGAGAATATATCAAAAAAAATAATCTACCACAAAACAGTCTTCTTGCCAAAGGTTATCCAAGTGTTGGTTGTGAGCCTTGTACAAGGCCCATAAAGCCTGGAGAAGACCTTCGCGCAGGAAGATGGTGGTGGGAAGAAGGTGGAAACAAAGAGTGCGGCCTTCATATAGACCATAAGTAGAGAATTTTTGCATGTCAGAAAATAATTCAATTAAACCACACGGTGGGGTATTAGTTAACAGAATTACCAAAGCTGATCCTACTGGACTATTCTCAATTACAATTAGTGAGGATCTTGCAAATGATGTTGAAAATATAGCAGACGGAATTTTTAGTCCTCTGGAGGGATTCTTGGGACAACAAAACTTTGAAAGCGTTGTTTCACGAGGAAGATTAGCAAATGATTTAGCTTGGACAATTCCTATCGTACTTGACGTTGATGAACAAACTGCTTCTAAAATGAAAGAAACAGGAGATGTATTATTACAAAATCCTCAAGGAGTTGGCGTTGCTATATTACATGTTGAGGAAACATATTCTTTTGATAAAGAAAAGACTGTACAAGGAATCTATGGAACAACTGACTCTGCTCACCCTGGTGTCGCAAAAACAATGTCGATGAAAGATTATCTGGTAGGTGGGAAAATTGACTATATTCAAAGACCTGAAGAGACTGAGATCAGAAAACATAGACTAACTCCCATCCAAACAAGAGAAGCCTTTGCACAAGCAGGATGGAAGAAAATCTGTGCATTTCAAACCAGAAATCCACCACATGTAGCACACGAAATGCTGCAAAAGACATCAATTACAACACGTGATGGTGTGTTTGTTAATCCAATCATTGGAAAGAAAAAGTCTGGTGACTTTGTTGATGAGGTCATTGTAAAGTGCTATGAAATCATGATAAAATTATACTATCCAGAAAACAGGTGTAAACTTGGAACTCTACATACTGAGATGAAGTATGCTGGACCAAAAGAGGCAATTCATCATGCAATTATGAGACAGAACTATGGATGCACACATATCATTATTGGAAGAGACCATGCAGGTGTTGGAAAATTTTATGATCCATTTGCCGCACAAAAAATATTTGATGACTATCCAGAATTAGAAATTTCCCCAGTATTTTTCCCACCGTTCTTCTATTGTAAGAAATGTCTTACATACACAACCCCAAAGGCATGTCCACATGACGATAATGCAAAAGAGCAGATTAGTGGAACTAAACTAAGAGAGATGATTCAAAACGGTCAATCCCCATCTGAATTTATTCTAAGACCAGAAGTAGCAAAAGTAATTTTGGATCATCCAAAACCTTTTGTTGATTAGATATTTATTCAATTAAATTTGCCCTAGCTTGTGAAGTATCTACTAGCAATAGTTTTGCTTGCAGGATTTTTTTTCACTCCAGCATTTGCTCAAGACGTGAATAACCTCTCAGTAATTATTGATCTAATAGAAATTCCTGCAGAGGAATTTAACACAGTTTTACGAGATGCACCAATCATACCACTTGATGATGTTCATGGAATTAGCTGGCAAGTAACTATTGATAACAATCTACTTTATGCAAATCCAAATGGAGATGCTGTCCTTAGAATATACAATCAAGATCTTTCAGGAACAAAATTTATTGAAGTTGGGATGGGCTCACAACCTGACAACAAGTTATGGGTTGCAGTTAAGACTCCAAAAGAGGGATACATTATAGTTCATAGAGACTTGGATAGAGGTTGGTATCCCGAGGCAAAATTAATCATATCTTACACTGATAGAGCGGGGCTAACTGTTAACAATGGAGGAAGAATTGTAGTTACCAATTTGGATATTGATCTATTTGCAATTGATTCTTATTCTGTTCACGGAATGGAGGGTTCTACTGATCCCCCTGCGGTAAATTCTGGAAGCATGATTGTAGAGTTTCTGTCAGGCGATCCTGCAAAGAACATCTTTGCTTTGTATCCATTTTTTCTTGCAATAGGTCTTTTCGCTATAGTTGGAGTATTGATTTTCACTAAGAAGCGTTCTTAGACTTGTAATATTTGCAACTTTTCTTAATCTTACATACATTACACATTGGTGAGATTGGTTTGCAGATATTTTGACCAAACATAACAAAAGTATCATTAATTTCAAGCCAATATTTTTTCTGAATTTTCTTCATTAATTCTTGTTCTGTCTCTTCTGGATTTTTTGTATCTACAAGTCCTAATCTGTTTGATATCCTATGAACATGAATGTCAACTGGAATGGCTGGTTTATCATATGCATATACTAGAACACAATTAGCGGTCTTTCTTCCAACTCCTGGTAATGCAACCAAAGTATCCAAGTCATCTGGAACTTTTCCCTTGTATTTTGTATTAATTATTTTTGCAACCTCGATAACTCTTTTTGATTTTACATGATAGAAGCCAATTGATTTTATTATCTTCTCGACATCTTTTATTTTGGCGTTTGCAAGTTCTTTTGGATTTTTGTATTTTGAGAACAATACTTTGACTATTTTTGTTGTAGTCTCATCTTTGGTTCTTGCAGAAAGAATTGTTCCAATTAATATGCTAAATGGGCCTGTTTCAGCCTCATGAAGTGCATTAAGCGCTGTCATTCTAGGTGGGCTAACAGCATTCATAGTATCTATCATATCACGAAGAATTTTTTTCATTTTCATTTGAAAGACTACGTACAAGTATTATAATTGTAATAACAAGAAATCTCATTGGATCTTACAAGAGAAGAAGAATCTGCACTAAAGGGAGAACGTGGAGACGTTATGCAGATGGCATACAGAATTTTAGTTGCTACAGGTGAGGCAACAGATGCTGAGAAACTAATACCAATAGAATGGGCTCATCTAGCTGGTGTAAATTATAACACAATAGGTGATGCAGGAGAAGAATTTCTATCAGGTATCAGTAAAGATGCTAGGGTTAAAGTAAAAACAACTCTGAATCCAATGGGATTTGATATTGATAATGTATCAAACTATGGATTAGATGAAAATTTTATCTCTAAACAGCTATCAATTAGAAATTCATACGAAATAATGGGAGTTGTTCCTTCATTTTCATGTATTCCTTACGAAATTTTTGATATTCCAAAAGATGGAACCCAAGTTGCATTTGCTGAAAGCAATGCAGCGATTCATGCAAATTCATATGATAATCTAAAGACAAACAAGGAAAGTGCGTTTAGTGCACTTGCTAGTGCAATTACCGGGAAAAGTCCTTACTCCTCATTACGAAAAGAAGATACTCCAAATGTTACAATTAGAATGAAAGTGAAAAATCCAAATGAATTGACATATGGAATGCTTGGATTTTTTGCTGGTAAAGTCGGAGATACTTCTGTAAACATTTCTGGTCTTGGTGATATGGATAGAAGACAATGCAAAGCAATGTGTGGAGGGATGGGAACATCAGGAACTTGTGCAAAGTTTCTTTTTGGAGAAGGAGATTCTGATTGTGAAAAAGTAGATTTTGATGAAAAAGAGATGCAAAATATCTATGATGAGCTAAATACTGCTGAGAAAGGTGATCTAATCACACTTGGTAGCCCTCAATTAGGATTAGAAGAGATCTCTGATCTGGCTGGTAGACTAAAGGGTCGCTCTTTTAAAAAGAGGTGTATGATATTCTGTCCTAGAACTGTAAAGGAACAAGCAAGAAAAATTGGTTACACCAATGAGCTTGAACGTGCAGGATGTGAAATACTTTCTGACTGCTGTACTTGTCTTACTCCATTGATTAACAAAGATGATGTTGATGCTGTAACTACAAATAGTA
>JACATG010000018.1 GCA_013390905.1 Marine Group I thaumarchaeote
TTTTTAGAGATTATCTGTAATCTCTTTTGTAAATTATCTCAAACCAAATTTATTTTCTAAACTCATTTTTATGCCTAATTTCAAAAACTAGTTAACATTTTGTATCATTTAATTAAGAATTAATCTTATGCAATAGCCAGCCTACCATTTCTCTCAAATTCTTTAGGATCTATAATGCCTCTTTTTTTAAAATCACTTTTTTTTAGAGTAACTTTTTTGAATTTAAAATTATATAATGGATGACCGTGTTTGTCTTTTTGTTTTAGTGTGGTTCTGTAATAATAAATCATTGTTACTGCTATGCCTTTATCTGACATTTCTTTGAAGGCTTTCTGTTGATTTGGATTCAATAATCGATCTTTATTTGCAGCAGTTTTTCCATTTTTCTTATATGGTTTTACTTCATAAAATTCCCAATTTTTATTATATGCAATTATGTCTGGAATTCCACTTCCATTAAGAACTACATTGTTTGTCTGACATTTTATTTTATTTGAGAATATAATTTCAGGTTTTTTCCGGCTGCATTTGCTTTTTCTGCAACCTCAGAAGTTACGCCTTTTTTCGTTGGTTTCTTAGATTTACTTTTAGATAATCGTTTTTTTCTATTTGGATGAAGTTGAGCCTTATGTGCTGCCTCATGTGTTTTGATTGAGCCTTTCCCACCACCTTTTGGAAATGACTTTAAACAAAATTGACATTTTTGCATATGACAAATTATTTCAGTATGATTTAACTATTCAAGAAGGATTATTGTATAGTGTGTTCAAGTGTTCAAAATGTAATATGCAGTTTAATGATGAAAAAAGACTTGAAAGACATTCTAATACACATAAAAAAAGAGAGTTAAAGGGTCGCAAACAAAAAGACAATAGATTGCCTGATTTTGATAAACCCGACTTTTCACAGGTAATGTAATTTAGATTCTAAACTTAATTTTCTAGTCGTGATTTCAAAAATTAATTAACATTTTGTATCATTTAATTAAGATAAACTCGTATTCAATTTAAATGGCTGATGAGAAAAACGAGATTGAAAAACTTATTGATAATATGATAATTAGTGGCGATGAGTTAGTTGCTAATCTAAAAACTGTCTTGCCAAACTCTCTGGCAGAATCTATGGTAATGTTTCATGAATCAAACGTAATAAATCTAAAAAAAATCAAAGACTTTCTCAACAAATAGATTCGAATTATTAATTCCTATAATTTCTACTATATCTTTTTTAATTACTGCTCGATCTTTATACTGTAACAAGATCTGGAACTCTATCAGTTATTGTAAAAAAGAAGACAGGTGATGTATTTGATGCAATTTTACAAATTCCTCCAAAGTTGATAACTGATGCAAAAATGAGCGATGATGGTTGGTGGTCCTTTTCCAGCCTTTATGGTAAATCTAGACTCAAATTCAATGAAAATAAGTCACTTGGAATCTTAGATCATCAGTATATCGATGAGGAATCATCTTGGAATGTCCCAATGCGTGTTGTGGCAAGTGGTGATTTTTCTGAAGTTGTAATTACTTTGAATAAACCAGATGAACTATCTGATAATCAGTTTGATCAAAGAATATCAGAAATTAGCGAGATGATAGTTACAATGAAAAATATTATTGAATCTGGTACCTAGGGCTTTGAACTGAAATTAATCTTTGACATTAAAACACACTTGAAAAGTACAAATTGTTCCTTACGCTTAAATGTAAATTTGATAATTATATTTTGATAAAAAATGGCATATGAAGAAATATTCTTTCAAAGATTAGAACAAGATGATCCAGAAGATTATGAGAAACTTAAATCTAAAAAATCCTCATAATCTTGTTTCTTTAGTCATTATCTGAATCCTCACCATTCTCAGTTTCTCTTCTGTCAGGACCAACCATATCTTCAGACTTCACCTTGTTATCCCAGTTTCCTTTCACTCCTTTGATTAATGCAATGATTCCTGCACCAATAAACCCAATAATTAATGCAAAAAATAATGTCTGATTGAATATCTTAGATGAACAGTTGATTTCAACTGGTGCCTTTTCATTAGAATACTCATAACATGTTTCAAACTCATTTGATTCTAGAGTTGCTGCCTGATAATTATGTCCAAATACTCCAAGAATAATAAATCCTACAAATATTAACACGATACCAATAATGGTAAATCGTGTATCGCTCATGTTTTTTTTTCCAATTTACCATATTTAGATTTTGACCTGAAAATCTTTATGTTATTTTTCAAGTAATGCTTTGAGATTTTCTAATGATGCCTCATAAAATGAACCCATGAACGCAAGAAACTCTAAGAACAGTTTCTCAGACATTTTTTTGCTGTTAAGATAAGATTGCCATGTTACTTGAACAATTTTTTTTGATTTTACCTTTATTGAAATTGTTGCAACATATGCCCTTAATGGTAAGCCTTCAGTTGCAATATATGTAAAATACTCACCACTCTTCCATGAAACAATATGCTCTTCAATTTTGTTTCCATCTGTAAATGTGATTAGTCGAACTGCACCAACACCTCTTTTCTTTTTAGAAAGATAGACTGTCTTTTTTACATCAATTAACCAAGTTGGTAATCCTACAATGTTACTTACCTTTCTCCAAACTTTGTCTTTTGATGTTTTAATCATAATTATTTTTTTCACAGAACCTGTATGAAATGATTTTTTTACAGTTTTTACCATGTGGTAACCTAAGATCTATTGGATTTTAAATTTTAGATGTACAACGATTTTTAATCCCCCTAAAATAATAATATCCAATGGTATTTGGATGGGGAAAAAAGAAGCAAGATGAAAAATTTGTAGTGAAAACTCCTCAGGAAAAAGAGGTTCAACTATCTAATGTTCATAAAATTGTGGCTGAACTTAATGAATTACGAAAATCACAAACCGTCTCTGAGATAAAACATCTAAGAAACAATACAGGGCCTTTGATGGATGATCTGATGCAAATAGGAAATGTTCTTGACAAAGATAACCTCAAAGTTGATGATATTGACACACATCTTTCAACTATTGTGATCAGAGGTAAAAAGCAGGTAATTGATGTTATCAAAAAAAATGTTGTGTATCTACCAGAAATCTCATCCATCGATGATGCAAAAAAACTAAACTCTCTTCTGAATCAAATTCTTAAAAAACTTGGTGATGTTTTGGGAAGACAAACCAGAGTTATACACATATTTGCAAAAAAATATGCAAATCAGTTAAAAAGAAATCTTGAAGTAATGAATAATAACAATTCCGAGATTCATAATCTACTAAAAAATTATGATTTTGAACAATCAGCTTCTGATGAAATAACAAATACACTAAATCAAATTAAAACTCTAAAGGATACACATCTAGAAAAGAATCAAAAGATTGACAACACAAATAAAAGCATTCAGTTACTTGATGAAAAAATTACTTTAATACATAATTCAATTGGGGCGTTCAAGCTTTCAGAGAATTATAAAAAGTATCTTGATTTGAAAAATACATTAGATGTATTTAGTACTCAAAAGTCAAAGATAAAAAACGAGGTTGATACACAATTTACAAAAATTTCTCGTCCTCTGAGTAGATACGAATATGGGTCTGCTTTAGATAAAGAACAAAAAAATCTTTTAACTAGACTAATCAAAGAGCCCTTTGAAGTGCTTATCCCACAAAATAAGGATTCTATAATTTTGATTTTAGAAAATGTTAGAAAAGGAATTTCTTCTGGCTCTATTTCTGTTAAAGACATTGACAAGTCTTTGTCTTATATTACAGAAACTGAGGAAACACTCGATAATTTTGTAACACAAATTTTAGAATATTTAGAAAAACATGAAAAGATGAAAAATGATCTTAATTCCCTAAACCCTGATGAACTTGTATCTTTGGAACAAGAACTAACAAAAAATACCTCATTTAAGGAAGATTTACAACTCAAATCTGAAACTTTTCAAGGTGAGATAAATGAGATTGATTCAAAGATCCCACAACTTGTATCTGAAATTGAAAAGAAACTAAGGCAATTCTCAAACACAAAATATACAGTACTGTTACATTAAAATTAAATTAGTTTAGAACTAAGATTTTTTGTGTTATTCAAGAAGAAAAAGAAGTTCGAGCGTAAGATATTGATCCAAAAAGATGTACTTGATAGTATCTTATCATACTGCCAAATGAAACATCCAAACGAAGCAATTTTGATATTAAAAGGAAAATCCAAAGATGGAGAAATCAAAATAGATGGGCTTGTAATTCCTCCTTTCAGTGAATCTGGACCTACATTCGCAGGGTTTCCTCATTCATTTTTACCCTTTGATATGAGCTATCTTGGAATTGTTCATTCTCATCCAAGTGGTTCAGCAGAACCTTCTGTTACTGATTCAAATAATTTCTTTGGGTTGGTTTCACTAATTGTAAAATCTCCCTATAATGATGATTCTATTTTTGCATGGGATAGTAGTGCAAATTCTATCCCTCTTTCAATTGTATGAAATATGTAAAATGTTTATTGAAAAGTATGACAGAAACTGACAAAGCTTTATAACCTTTTTTCAAGATACAATTAATGAATTGTTTAATTACAAATCTTATATAGTATTTTTAGCTGCATCCCTTGTTATTAGTATTGGATTGCAGATGATTCTTCCATTTCCCTATGGTTTAATGGCCGCACTAGGACTCTTTATTGCATTTCCAATGTTACTACGAAGACGATACATGAATCGTATGCGTGGTTATGGTGGTGATTCTGAAACAAGAGGTGGTGGATTTTTTGGACTGGGTTCAGAAGGTTCAACTCGAGTTAGTTATGTTTGCCTTGTCTGCAACAACAAACACAAAGGTGGTACTTGTCCACGTTGTGGGTCAAAAACGCAGCGTGCTGATTTTTAATTGTGAAAGAAAGATGGCATTAGAAGAATTAAGAAAAAAAGTCCTATACCAAAACTCCATTGAGATATGGATTGGAGCAAGTAAAGAAAAAAACATAGACTGGTTTGAAACTGAAAATTATCAAAAGTTCATTGCTTTTCTTCTAAAAAGTAATCTGAATATGAAACAAATGACCATTTGCTTTGATGAATCAGACGTGGCATCTGAAGGTGGTCACAGCAAAAAAGTATTTGCTAACAAGTTGGCAGCATTCAACGATGAAAATTCATCTTGCTATTCAATAAAATTGAATGATAGTAATATTGAATTAATTCGAAAATTTGATCTCTAGTTTTATTATCGTTTTAACTTTGGATTAACTATTGCATCAAGTGCATTCCCTATAAAGACAAATGCAAGACCTGTTATCGCAATCATTACTCCTGGCGGTACTATCCACCACCACAACCCTCTTGCCGCTGCACCAAAAATATTCGCATCACGTAAGATCTGTCCCCATGTTGGAAATGACGGATCCCCTAGTCCAAGAAAACTAAGACCAGCTTCAGTAGTGATTGCAGCTGGAACAGATATTGCAATGCTTGCAAATGCATAAGGCAACAATTGTGGTACGATATGTTTGAGGATTATCTTAGAATCTTTTTGACCCATCATGTTTGCAGCATCTACATAGCCTCGAGTCTTGATTTGAAGTGTCATACTTCTTGATACTTTTGCAATTCCTACCCACCCAAAAATCATCAAAAATCCCACCAAAACAAATATGCTGTTGCTAATTGTCACTGAAAGTATGATGAGAAATGGAAGTGCTGGCAATGCATAGATTACATCGTTGAACCTCATCATTGTCTCGTCAGTTTTCTTACCCTTGAATCCTGCATAGATTCCATATAACAATCCCATGACAACTGATGCAATCGCAACAACAAGCCCAATGAATAATGCAAGTGGTGTTCCCCACAACAATCCTATTGCTAAATCACGTCTTAACTCATCAGTCCCCATTATTCCAAAAGCTTTACCGCCTATGATTAGCTTTGATTCAAGAATCTGAGCTTCAGAATTTACTGCGTACAAATCTATTGAAAAAATATAATTCCCTTTTAGAGACTCATTTATTTGTGTTTTTGAAAAAACAATGTCTTCTGCTGATAATCTGTCAAGAGTAAATGCAAATAGTTCTGATTGCAGTGACAAGTTTTTCTTTATTGATCCATCTGTTGAAAAGATTCTCTCACTGTGAATAGTTTTTGAATTTGAGAATGGTAGAGATGTTGATAGCAATTCAAGTTTAATACCATCAGGCCTTAACACTGACATTTTCAGTAAAGGGGAACCAGAATATTCTGATGAAAACTCATATATGAAATCACTAGGAAAGTCATTATAATCAAAATTCAATCCAAATTGATGTGTTGTAAGTGAAATCTCTCCTCTTGAATTTGTTTGAATGTTCGGCGTCTCTAAAATTTTATGCTCTGGTATTTTCTCTGTCATGATGAAATTTACCCAAATTGGAATTGCAACCTTTGGATATGAAATCCAACTACCTGGGTTATTCCACTCTTGAAAAGTCTCAATTGGAATCGTAATAATAGCAATTATTGATGTTGCAACAAGAATTGCAAGAATGGTAATCCCAGCAATACCCATCTTACTTTTAAGAAATTCTTGCTTTATTTCCTGAGGAGATATACTACTCATTGACCGGTCCTCACTCTTGGATCAAAATATCCATAAAGTATGTCTGCAATGAATATGCTAACAAGGAAGAATACTGTTAGAATGTATGTGGAACCAATAATTACTGGCAGATCCATTACTGTAATTGCCTCAAAGTATAGTCTTCCCATTCCTGGCCAATCAAATACCGCTTCCGTGATAATTGCACCGCCAAGTGATCCTGATAAACTAAGTGCCAAAATTGTTACAATCGGTGGGGCTGCATTTTTTAGAGCATGAGTATAGATTATCTTGTTTTTCTTGATCCCAATTGTCTTTTTTGCCATGATGAAATCTTCTTGCATGATTCCAACCATAAAATTTCTTACTAAGTAAGCCCATGAGCCAAAACCAATCATTACGATTGTAATTAATGGCAATGTCATATGATACAACAATGCACCAATGTATCTAGGATCAGATGATGGAATGTCTGGAGTTGCCCTTGCAGGAAATATCTGCCAAGTAAATGCAAATAAAAATATCATTAACATTCCTACCCACCATACAGGAAAACTAGAACTAATTATTGCAAAACTTGACGTAACTCTGTCAGTAAGAGAGCCTACCTTACTACTAGACAATGCTCCCAGAAAGATTCCCATAATTGAGATGATTATTGTGGCTGTTGTAAAAAGAAGAATTGTTCTCGGAAGTTTCTCCAGGATAATGTCCTTTACATCAGAAGAACCAGCATCACTAGTTAGAAATGTTGCACGTCCAAAATCAAGCAGCAGTATCTTGTACATTGTAAGACCAATCCTTTGAGGAGAATACCACGGTTCGTCTAGTCCTAAAACTTTGATCCTCTGATCTATTTGACTCTGAATGAATGATTCAAACTCATTAACTGATGAAAAACTTTCAGCTATTGCAGGGTTTTCAGTTATCTCAGTTCTTACTTGAAATCCAATTCCTTGTTTTAGTATTGTATCCATATTTGAGCCAACAAGGGCAATTGTAATCAATAACGTAATCATCAAAACACCAAACATTGTTACCATTCTTGTAGCAGCGTATCTCTTCAGACCCAATAATCTCAAGTAATAAAATTAGGTTATAACAATTGATGATTATTCATAACTTAGTTCTACTATTATTAATAAAACATGGGTAAAAACACCATGAATACTGGATTTAGTGATGAGGATTGGTTAAACAAACTAGAAAGAAAATCTAATTCTTCAAGAACTAGAACTGTAGCTAAAACTTCTCTGAAAACTTTTGATCTGTTTTGCCAAAATCAAGGATTAAGTAGAGAAGAAGTGATTAAACAATATCATATTTGGTATAATCCAAAACCAAACCCTGATGAATTAGTCCGACCAGATATGGAATCAATCTGTCTTTCATTGGATAGATTTGTAGATTTTATGACAAAAGAACATGAAATTGATGGCCAACTCATAAAAAAGAAGAGCTTCAAGTCAATTGTTGTCTATTTTGGATTTGTCAAATCATATCTTAGGATATGTCACAAAATCAAAATCTCTATTGATGATATCAAGGACTTTGTAACCTTCCCAACTCAGAGAAAAAAGGCTAGATGATATATGATTAGACTTATTCCACATTCTCATGCTTGATATAATCAATAAACTATACAATAGCGGTCTTATTTTTTGGTTTTAGAAACTATCAATGCAGATAGTATCTGCAAACGTTGTGGAAAAAATACCATGTTGACAGATAATGTAACAGGGGAAAGATTTTGTGGGAAATGTGGTTATGTGGTTTCTGAGGAATTGCAAGATTCTGGACCTGAATGGAGATCATTTTCAAAAGAAAGTGGTACAGATCCTACTAGAACTGGTCCCCCAACAAAGCTTGCAATGCATGATAGGGGACTTGCTACTATCATTAATCCTGTAAACAAAGACTCATCTGGAAAACCACTCACATCGGCTATGAAAAGTACAATTGAGAGACTAAGAACTTGGGATAGTAGAAGCAAAGTACATGCATCTTCAGATAGAAATCTCCGACAAGCATTAAGTGAATTATCAACACTAAAAGACAAACTTTCACTTTCTGATAATGTAATTGAAAAAGCATCATACATTTACAGAAAAGCACTTGAGAAAGGACTTGTTAGAGGACGTTCCATTTCAGCATTGATGGCAGCAGCTCTCTATGCTGCATGTAGGGATACAGAAACTCCTAGAACCCTAAAGGATGTTGCTGATGCAGGTAACATTAAGAAAAAAGATATTTCAAGATGTTATAGAATACTGCATCAAGAATTAGAATTAAAAATGCCTGTTGTTGATCCAATTCAATGTGTTGCAAGAATTTCAAGCAAGCTTGGAATTACAGAAAAAACCAAACGTTATGCAGCTAAAGTACTCAAAATTGCTCAAGAAAATAAAGAATCAGCTGGCAAGGATCCCATGGGATTAGCTGCTGCTGCACTGTACTTGGCATGTATAAAAAATAATGAAAATATGACTCAACGAGATATTGCCGAAGCTGCAAATGTTACTGAAGTAACTATCAGAAATAGAGTCAAGGGATTAAAGAATCCGCATGACTCTTAGTTGGAATTTAAATGAATGTCAAATGTAAAAACTGCGGAAAGAATTTTGAACTTTTCATAAGTGAATTTTGTTGCAAAGAATGCACTGAAGAATATTTTATGCATCCATGATGATCATTATAGCATTTATTCCAAGTCAGCATTAGTTATCCTTCTTTTTGTGAGTCTTTTCATGAAGGAATAATTTTTGAATATCCCCTTCTGATGCGTCCCAAGTAAAACTGCAATGTTTGCAATGATATGTCATTTATTTTTCTACATCCTCTGGTTTCTTTTTTTCAGATTCTTTGAAAGCATTTACGTCATTAGCGACCTGGGTCTTACAAGAACCAAATTGTAATTTTTTAATTATTTTTTTAAACATGTCTTTGACAATGTCTATGCATGGAAAATTTTCTCACAAATGTTACACATAAATTTGTAAGGGCTAATTTGAATCCATTCGATACATCTAATACATTCTTTACTTATCATACTATCTAACCATCATAAACTAATAAAAACATACATCGTTTTCTAGGTAACCTTATCATATTTTGGATGATATCACGATAATTATTACAGGTTTCACAAATTTTCTGCAAGAATAATGAACTTAAGCGTATTGAAGTTTAGAATCTAATCTTTAGATGCTTCGTATTCTTCAAATTCTTCTAATTTTCTTTTGCTTTCTTGTCTTTCTTCTTCTGTTTGTTCACGGATAATGAAGTCCTCCATATCTACAAAATTCTTACATTTTTCGCAAAGCCACATTGTTTTTTCACCTGCTGATAACATTACTGGTAATCTTCTACTTTCACATTGTTTACAAAATAATGGCATGAATTTCACACATCAATTATGAACTTAAGAGTATTGGAGTTTAGAAGAAATTATCATTCATTATGTCTAAATTTGTAATGACATCTCTTATTGCAAAACCAATCTAGGTTTACCAAATATTCCACATGATCCGACTTGCCACAAAATTTGCATTTTATGGTATTCTTCATTCTTTTTTCATCTTTACTCGTCATGATTATGATTTTTCTGCAAGAATTAGAAACTTAAGTGTAGTAATTGTAGGTTAGACCATGTTCCATTCTAATGTCTTGAACATCTCCACCTAATCCATGTCCATATGCTGTAGTTGAAACAAAGCTTAAGGCTATTATTATACTCATTACAATTTTTAATTCTGATTCAAGATTCATGGCGTTTCAGGCAGACTAGATTTTACTCATTAAAACTCATATTCTGGATGTTTTCTAAATTTCATATATGCAAATAATCCAACCAGTATTAATACAGGAACTAGAGTAGCTACAACTAAAAATTCGTAATAGATATCCATTCTTTGTGCTGGCTGAACAACTATTTCAGATGTTGAGGTTTTTTCTGGATTATCATATACTATTGCAGTAAATACTACAGTACGAAACATTGGATTATCAATGGCTTCCTTTGCAGTACTTTCTATACCTGAAGTTCCACTACTTACAATATTTTGAAATTTTATTTCTATTGGACCTGAAGTCTCAAAGATGAAATTTCTGTAATCGCCACCAATTTGAGTTAATCCTGAATCTCGAAATAATTCTTTACCGTTTTGAGTTATTATCATTTCATATTTTATTCTATTTAGATTATCAGATGTTAAAGGATCATATGTCTGATAGATGAATTTAGTTATTTCAAAAGTTTTGATAACATTTGGTTCCCAAGTAATATCAAACTCTATTAATTTATCAGGAGTGTATTGTACTACTGGAAACATTTCAATTTTATTTCCAGCTGCATCATGAGGATAATCAGGTATTATCGATTCTGCAGCTGAGGCTATTGTTGAAAAACCTACCATTCCTATTGTGAGAATTAATGCGATAACTGGAAAAATAATAATTTTCATAAAAAATTAAGAATTAAAATCTAATTTAAAGGATCAAGAATTTTCATCCTTATTCCATACAACCCTTAAGCTAGTTTTACCATCACAACATTAGAGAAGATCATGTAGTTTTAGTAAAATATTTGAAATAAAGGAAA
>JACATG010000019.1 GCA_013390905.1 Marine Group I thaumarchaeote
GGTTGTATAATATCGTCAGGTGCTACAGCAATAAATCCTAAAATTATTGCAGCAAGAACACCAACTATAGCTATAACACCATATGCAAAATTCATCTCATCCACCGGTTAACTTTGCAAACTTTTTGTTCTTACTTAACGTTTCCATAAACTGAATATTAGACAAGGCGACAATTGCAGATTCAACTACTGATTTATCAGAATCATTTAATGCCTTTTTCAGAGTTTCTTTCGCTTCTTTGGAACCAACAACACCTAAGGCAATTGCAGCTTCATGTCGCACAAACATACTTGGATCATTAAGTGTCGCATCAGTTAGTGAAGGTATTCCATTAGAGTAGCACATCTGACCTAACGAGAATGCAGCCTCGTGTCGTACCAATTCATTTTCATCATTTTTTAAAACTCTAGCAATATAGGGAACTTTATCCTCTCCACCAAAATCAACCAAAATACAGGTAGCTCTTGTTCTGATCACATAATCAAAATGTTCTAAAAGAGAAACAAAATACTCTGTATCTTTTTGTTCATATTTTAACTCCATTTCACCAAAAAGTGCTAATCGATCATCAGTTACTACTTGCAATTTGTTTTGAGATTTTTAGTGTCCTATATTAGGTTACTTGGAAAAGATCTAAAATTAGTGGAGGTATGTATTTAATGGAAAAAATAAGAGAAAGTTCTGTGAGTGCAGTAATAGGAGAAAAAGTACCAAATTTTGGAGTTTCAGAGTGGATACAAGGTGCTCCGACTAATTTTGACCAAGAAAAAGACCATGTTGTTTTATTGGAAGTCTTTCAAGTCAATTGTCCAGGCTGTTTTATGAATGCAATTCCAGAGGCAATTAGTATCTACAACAAATACAAAGATGAAGGAGTTCGAGTTTTAGGTATTGCGACTGCTTTTGAAGATTTTGATAAAAACACATTAGAAAATTTGAAAATGCTTGTAGAAACAGGTGAAGTAATTGGAGAGACAAAGAATGCACTTTCAATGTATGGAAAATTACAAGATGGAAACAAATTATCTTACAAGATTCCATTTCCATTAGGAATGGACAATCTGACAAAGACTACAGAAGAAATTAGTCAAGAAAAAATTATGCAGTTTATCTATCCACAAATTCCTGAATTTGACTCACAACCAGAGGAGTACAAAAATAAAATTATTCAAAAAGTAAAAGATCATATGAAATCAAAAGAATATTTAGCTGAAACATTTGAAAAATTTTCTTTACAAGGTACTCCGTCAGCCATTTTAGTTGATAGGAAGGGAATTCTCAGGGATGTATCATTTGGTC
Source organism: Marine Group I thaumarchaeote (assembly GCA_013390905.1). GTDB lineage: Archaea > Thermoproteota > Nitrososphaeria > Nitrososphaerales > Nitrosopumilaceae > Nitrosopumilus. Next base: position 1,300 of record JACATG010000019.1, read on the forward strand.
AATCAGGACGTGTTGAGGCAATGATTCAAAAATTACTTGGCGAAGATTAACTTAGCAAAACAACGGCTATTGATAGGGCTACAACTATACTAAATCCTCCAATTAGAGCAATTTTTGCATTGTCCATATGGGTTTATTTTTTAATTTTTATAATTATAATTGCAGGAGCAACAAGATATATCCCAACATTCAACAGAATCAAACTAATTCCATAGCCTAGTACTTCAGCTTCTGAATCCAAATCTACATAATTCAGAATTGAAAGTGTAGAAAGCATTGGAGTAATAACAAGCTTGACAGATTCTTTGAAAACAGGATTTTCGCGTTCATAATCAGCAATTATTGGTGAAAATGAGTAGTAAAATTCATTGAAAGAGTTCAAAAATAATTGCCCAGATTCTGTTTTCATTAACTTTTGATCACGTATTTCCCTTAGTTGTTGTACTCGGGGTGCTAGTTCTGAGCCAAATGTTGCAGTAGCTATTAAACATCCACCACCTTCAGATGTAGATTCATCAGTAACAGTTGTTTCTGATTTTTGTTCTACTCCAGTAACAGTATTCGTTGCAATGATGTCAATTTTGTGATTACCAATACCAGTAAAGTTTAGAGTGATAAATGAAATCTTGTCATTTGATTTTATTATTGGATTGAATTCCATATCATTTAGATAAAAAGTAAAATTACCACTAAGTAGTAATCTGGGAATGATTATATCAGCTAAATTATTTTCCAATCCACTGTTAATGAAAATTGTCAATCGCTTTTCGTCTTTATCAAATTCATGTTCTAGTACATTAAAGTTTGAAACAGTTTTAACTTCAAATGTATATCCACTTGTTTCAACGTAAAGACGATTTACTAGTCCAGTCCTATCAGAGAGGGGTTCACCAAATGCGGGTGTAATTATTAAAAGTAAAAGTAATGGAATGAATAATAATAATTTCAATTTATGCAGCTAGAGATATTCGTTGGTTTAATTCTTTATCTTGAGCAATTCTTGGATGTTCTGGATCTGCTAGGATAACTTCAAACCAATAATGTTTTCCATCTTTGTAGATATAGTATGACCCCAAAAGTTTCATGTTTGGATATCTCTCAAGAACTCTTCTTTCAGCGACTGTCTTCATGTTGTCATCTGCCTTGATTCTTGTAACACCAAGGTGTTTTGGTCTTCTACCACCTGTAGGTCTTTGTTTTCTCATACCACCAGTTCCAACTCTCATTCGAACAACAATGATTCCTTGTTTTGCCTTGTATCCTAATCTTCTGGCACGTTGTATTCTACTAGGCTTATCAATACGTGTAACAGCATTTTGCTTGCGCCATTTTACGATACGCTCACGAATTTCAATAGAATTTTCTTTCCAAAGTCTGATCCATGTTTTATCTTGATGACTAGGCATAACAAGCATAGTAAAATCCCCTTTAATAACGGTTAACCGAGAAAATTAGGTCCTAAATGATACTTTAATGATACTTAATCCATGTTCTAATTAGTAAAAACTTCTTCGAGTGAAGGATTAAATCCACACACTCAAAGAGCGTCTCCGCAAAAAACTCGACAAACAATATACGTGAAAGATGTTAAAAAGTATTCCTCAATATTGCGTTGTGATTTTTATTGAGTAATTTTGAGATTGATAAAATGATGAATATTAAGATTTGTCTTGTGATTAATTTTTACTCTTACTAACTTTATACATTATTCCCAAAATAATTCCAATAGCTCCTGCAATTCCAAGTGCTGCAAAAACTCCTGTAATAAATTCTCTACTAACTATTTTTACAGAAGTTTCAGATGACTTTGGTGTTGAATCAAGAACACATACTCCATCTTTGAGAACAGTTCCAGGACCACATCTTTCATCTAATTCACAAGCACCATTTTTGAGAATTGTGCCAGGACCACATTGAATTTTTGGTGTCTCATCAACTGTTTCTGTGGATTCTTCCATAGTCTCTTCTTCCATAGTCTCGTCCATCATAGTTTCTTCTGTTTCTGCTGGAATACCAAAGACAGTACCTATGATTTCTATATCATCAGTTCCTGCAGGTACTTCAATGCTTAGAGTTCTGCTTTGAGTGGTTGTCTCAGTTTCTGTAAAATATGCAAAGTCTTGATCAATTAAAACAAAAAAATCATCATCTAATCCCTCATAGATTGAATCAAAGAAAGATCTTTCAAATGTAATGTCTAAAGTTCCAGTAGAATCAGTTACATCAACAGTTAGAATCAAGGAAACAAATTCCAAATCAGGTTCAATTCCAGATACAATCATTCCTGTTGCAGTATAATCAATATCAAATGAATTTCCCTCAATATCTACAGAAAGAGTTTCTGCATAGACTAGTGCAGAAGATATGATTGTAAACAATACTAATCCAAGAGAGATTTTTAATAGAGAATTAACATTTAGAAAATGCTCTAGTCTTTCAGATTGCAGTTTATCCACATTGTAACTATTCAATACGATATGAAATCCTCCAAATTGGTGTTAAAAAGAATAAGACGATAATAAATCACGTACAAGTCAAGCTTTTTTGCTTATTTTTAAAGTTCAGGTAGAAATTCTACGAAAAAGCTAGATTACGCCTCGAAGTATTTGGATAATCTTTTCAGCAATTACGTTTGCAGCCAAAGATTGAGCTTCTTTTGTTTGAGCACCAATGTGCGGTGTTAAAATTACATTGTCTAGTTCTGCCAATTTGTTTCCAGTGGCTGGTTCTTTTTCAAATACATCCAAAGCTGCACCACCCAAAGTACCATTTTTGAGTGCATCATACAGAGCATCTTCATCAACGACTCCGCCTCTTGATGTGTTGATAATTTTTGCAGTGTTTTTCATTGTAGACATTTTTTGAGCATCTAGAAGATGATATGTAGAATCTAACAATGGAACATGTATTGAGATATAATCAGAACTTTGCAAAAGTGTATTCAAGTCAGCTTTCAGTAAACCGACTTCTTTTGAGAATTCTTCATCAATAGGAATTACATCGTATCCAATAATATTCATGTTAAGTGCACGTGCAAGTCTTCCCAATCTTTTTCCAATATTTCCTAAACCAATAATTCCAAGATATTTTCCTCTGAGTTCTGTTCCTTTAAGTTCTTTTTTAAGCCAATTTCCTTTTCTAATTTCTCGATCACCTCTAGCAGTCTGTCTTGCCAAAGACAACATTAATCCTAAAACTAATTCAGCAACTGCATTCATTGCACCTTCTACTGCATTAATTACACGAATGTTTTTTGTTTTTGCGGCTTCTTCATCTATATTATCAAGCCCAACACCAACACGTGCAATAATTTTACATTTATCTGCTTTTTCGATCATCTCTTTAGTAATAGTTGTTCTACTTCTAACAATTAGAATGTTAAAAGTGGAAATCTTTTCTAGAATTTGTTCAGCAGTAATAGTGGGTTCATAAGTAACCTTCAAACCGTTGTCTACTAAAATTTTGTTTAGTATTGGATCTACTTCATCACAAATTAGTACTGATTCATCAAATACCATATAATACAAAAATGAGCTACGGAATATAATTCATTAACAAAATAAAAAATAAAAAGAGATGTGTGATTAGGTACGACCTAATGCTTTTAGTGCATCAGTGATTGGTCCTGCTACTTGTGGAATTATATCCCAAAGTACAGCATAATCACCACTGGCTGCCATTTCAGAAGCTACATCATCAGTGTATAATCCATGAATGTTTACTGCAGGGTGTGCAATACTGTTCATTCCCATTGGTGGGACAGCATCACTTGGATTTCCTAAAACATATGCATAAGATGTTACTGGTGTTTCAAGGATTCCAGCTTCTATAAGAAGTGGATTCAAGTCGAATGGATCACCGGCTACAAAGAGAGCTAGTGCACCAGAATAAATTGCTGCATAGTCGTGGTTTACTAGTGCGTAAACTCCTGGTTCATCAAATACCAAATCTACAATCATGTTCTGAGAACCGCCAAGCAACCATGTTTCAGTTGCTGCTGATTGAACTCTATTACCTTGTACAACTCTGTCGAGTATTTCTCCAACAATGTGGAAGAATACTGGCTCATTGCCTTGGTTTTCAACAAAGAGTCTTACATGTTGACCATTTTCAACATACATCAGTTGTGATTGGTACTGCTTTAATTCAAGTCCTTTCCATGGTTGTACTAGAAAGAAGTCGGCATCTACGTCGCCTTTAATGAGTAGATTGTGTGCCATGTTTGGTGTATAACCAAATTGCATTCCATTGATTACTGTTGCAGTGTTTTGATGTGACATCATTTTACTCATGTCATAATTGCCGTCAGTCAAATACAATTGGTTGAATTGCAGTGTGAACTCTAATGCATCTGCATCATAGAACTGTCTGTCAAGTGATACTTTACCGTCACTAATTGATGTTTTCTCTACCATTAGTTTCTTGTATCCTTTGATTGGATCAACAATTGCAATTCCGTACATGCCGGAAAGTACATGTGCATCCATTCCAGCTAAGTGGACACCAGAACAGTGGTATTTGAAGACACCTGCGGATTCAGCAATGTAACAGAATGTTTTTGATTCTCCAGGATTAATGGAGTCAAACGCCAAAGCTGAAATTTGTGATGCGTGCATGTCGTTACCGTGTGCAGCAATTTCATCATCTGGAATGGTAAGTGTCATTTTTACAACATCACCTTGTGTGACTCTTAATGTTGGTCCTGGGACTTGTCCATTAAAGGTCATGGCGTTGTAAGATTCTCCTCCCATAATTGGAAGTGAGACACTTGTACCAGTAAGATTGAACTCAACTACTGTACGTCCAGTATCTGCAAGAACACCACAATCAGTTTCTGCGAATGCTTGAGGCATTACTAGCTGTAAACCACCCATGTTACGGATTTTATCCATCATATCATGCTTCATTTGAGACATGTCGATGGATTGTCCGCTAATTTGGGTTTGTGTGTATGTGCTTCCGAATAAGGTTGCTCCCATTACAGCTACTGCTGCAATTGTAAAGAGCATAGTATAACGCTTATTCATTAAAACCGATCATTTATGATTCCTATATAATAATTGGCATTCTCATCTTAGCTAATTATGAGATTATCTGAAAAAGAATGAATAATAGGAGATAATTTGTTATAAAATCAATATGAAGTTTAGGTTAGACCAAGATTCACTTGGAAAAGTCAAAATCCCAGTTGATGCATACTATGGAGCATTTACTGGAAGAGCAATCAAACATTATCACGTTACAGGAAACAAAAGCCATGAAAATTTGATCAAGTCATTTGTAATGATAAAACGCTCTGCAGCATTAGCAAATATGAAGACAAAGGCTATTGATACAAAACGTGGAAAGGCCATAATTTCTGCATGTGATAAAATCTTGGCTGGAAAATATGTTGAACAATTTGTGGTAGATATGATTAATTCTGGTGCAGGTACTGCATTTAACATGAATTCAAATGAGGTTATAGCAAACGTTGCATTGGAAATACTACACAAAAAGAAAGGACAATACCAATTCTTACATCCAAATGATCATGTAAACATGTCACAATCAAGTAACGACACATATCCAACTGCTATGCATGTTGCAATTTTGATTAATCTTAAAGATGTTATTCCAGCTATTGATATTTTGATAAAGTCACTATCTAAGAAAGCAAGACAATTTTCATCATTTAAGAAAATCGGAAGAACACATCTAATGGATGCATTACCAGTAACACTAGGCAGTGAATTTGCAGCTTATGCAACATCAATTACCAAAGCAAGAAATAAAATTGTTGCATCGCAAAAAGAATTACAAAATATTGCTCTTGGAGGAACAGCTGTAGGCTCTGGTGCAAACACACCAAAAGGTTATAGAAAGATTGTAATAGTTGAACTTGGAAAAATTTCTAAACTTTCACTAAAACCCGAAAAAGATATGCAGTATAGTTTGCAAAGCAAGTTTGCAGTTACAAATTTGTCAGGCGCTTTACGAAACTTGGCACTAGAGATTGGAAAGATTGCAAATGATATCAGACTAATGGCATCAGGTCCAATTGCAGGATTAGATGAACTTGGAATTCCTGCAGTACATGCAGGTTCATCCATTATGCCTGGAAAAGTGAACCCGTCTTTAGCCGAATGTATGAACATGATTTGTTTTAACATAATTGGAAATGATACATCTGTTTCTTATGCGGCACAAAGTGGACAGTTTGAGCTTAACGTCATGCTACCTGGAATGCTAAAGTGTATGCTAGAATCAACAGATATGCTCAAAAATTTCTTGCCAATATTTTCTGCAAATCTGATTGATGGACTTACTGCAAACAAAGTCAAGTTACGTAAGGACATTGAAAATAGCCCAGTGATTGTTACATTGCTAACTCCAAAAATAGGGTATCAGAAATCTGCAGAACTCTTCAAGGAATCACTAAAAACTGGAAAGACTATCAGAGAGTTAGTTGTTTCAAAGAAACTATTGAGTAACAAAGAAATCAATTCTTTATTTGGATAGATTATGGCAAAGATTTTCGTAGAAGCATATGGATGTTCTGCTAGCTTTGCAGATTCAGAAATGATTTCTGGATTGATTCTAAATGGAGGTCATACATTAGTAGATAACTCTTCAGAGTCTGATCTAAATATTGTTGTTACATGTTCTGTCAAAGATGCTACTGCAAACAAGATGATTCATAGAATAAAATCATTAAAATCAAAACCATTAGTTGTAGCAGGATGCTTCCCAAAAGCAGAAAAGAATACTGTTGAAAAGTTTGCAGAAAATGCTAGTCTGTTAGGACCTAACTCATTAGGAAAAACACTTCAGGTGATTGATTCAACATTAAATGGTAGAAAACAGGTCTCGTTAGAAGACTCTGATTTATCAAAGGTGGGACTTCCAAAGGTCAGACTAAATCCAGTAGTTGGAATTGTAGAGATAGCAAGTGGATGTATGAGTGAATGTACATTTTGTCAGACTAAATTATCCAAAGGAGATCTTTCAAGTTATAGATTGGGAGATATCGTAAGACAAGTTCAAACAGAAATCAATGAAGGGTGTAAAGAAGTCTGGTTGACATCTACAGATAATGGATGTTATGGGTTTGACATTGGAACTGATCTGCCATCACTGGTGAATGCAGTTGTAGAAATTCCAGATGATTTTATGATTAGAGTTGGTATGATGAATCCAATGTACATGCCAAGAATCAAAGAAGCACTGATAGAATCTTTCGATAATGGCAAAGTCTTCAAATTTCTCCACATTCCCGTACAAAGCGGAAGCGACAAAGTACTTCATGACATGAAAAGAGGTCACACAGTTAGTACTTTCAGAGAAATTGTAAAAAGAGCAAAAGAAAGATTTGGAAACTTTACAATTTCAACAGATGTTATAGTTGGATTTCCTTCAGAGACAGAGGAGGACTTTCAAAAAACAGTAAATCTTCTTGACGAGACAAGACCAGATGTTGTAAATCTATCAAAGTACAGTGCAAGGCCAGGTACCGAGGCAGCTGAATGGGAACAAATTGATGTTATAGAAGTTAAACGAAGAAGTAAAATAATTTTTGAGCAGGTCAACAAAATATCATTAGATAATAACAAAAAGTGGATCGGTTGGACAGGTAAAGTTCTATTTGATGAAAAGATAGAGGAGGGTATCAAAGGTAGAAACTTTGCTTACAAGCCTGTCTTTGTCCGAAATGCAGTAGACATTGGTCAATCTCACATAGTTGAAATTACAGATGTCACTGTAAACAGTCTTCTTGGAAAGATCGCAAGCTAAATTTTTTAGATCTAAAATTTGATTTAAAAAACGTAAGAAGGTTTTTTATCTAAATCAAAAGAATAGGATCTGAAATGAGTTTTCAAATGAAAGAACCAATTTTAGTCATAGGTTTAGGTGGCATAGGCTCAAAACTAGCAGTTGAAGCTAAAGATTCCGTTAATTCTGATTGTCTTATAATTAGCAATGATGCAAAAGATTTCTCATCAGAGAATCCATTTATTCATGTTTCAACAGATTCAGTAGTTAATCCATCTGTTCAATTAATCAGAGGTTCAACTTACAAGGTTGCCGATGAAATAAAATCAAAGATTGCAGCCTATTCCACAGTTGTTTTAATGAGTAACTTAGCTGGAAAGGCAGGTTCGGCCATAGCACCTGTGGTATCACAGATATGTAAAGAATCTGATAAAGGATTGATTTCATTTGCAATTATGCCTTTCAAGTACGAAAAAGATAGAATTTTCAATTCTGGAGTATCTCTGAAAAGAGTTAGAGAAAACTCTGAATGTACAATTGTACTTGATAATGATTCGTTACTTGAGAGCAATCCAGATTTGAGTCCTAAAGCATGTTATGATATTGCAAACTCTGCAATTATGCACGTGATAGAATCACTTGGTTCATCTGAAATATCTTCTGAGACAAATATACTCACAACAAGTAAAGAGGGACAAAATATTGAAGATTCACTAAGAGATTCGCTAAAAATGCTATATGGAAATGCCCCACCAAATGCAATAAAACGCTCAATGTTGTATGTAGTTGGAGGAAATAACATTCCTGTAGGAGTCTTAAACTCAATTACAAATCTCACTAGTGGAATTCTAAATGAAAGTAATTCACAGGTAGATATGACATCGACTTCTGATGAATCCAAAATAGTAATGTTATCTTCTATTCAGGGAATGACAAAGTTTGATAACTATGATCCACTTGGAATAATTCCACAAGAAGACACACTTGATTGGTCTACACCAGAGTGTAGTATTGATTGTAAATTGGATTTATGCCAATTAGAATAAAATAATTTTTTAAAATTATAATTTTTTGGAAGAAATTATTTTTATGATTTTTTCTTTGGTGCTTCTTTAGATGGTTTCTCTTTCTTTGGTGCTTCTGTAGATGGTTCTTCTACTTTGTCTTCAACTTCTTTGGCTTCTGTAGATGGTTCTTCTACTTTGTCTTCAACTT
>JACATG010000011.1 GCA_013390905.1 Marine Group I thaumarchaeote
TAGCTATAATATTTGTAATATCATTGGAATTAATAATAATTGGATCACTAGATGATACAGAAACTAAAATATCACCATCAAGATATGGTTGGGAGCAATTTATACAACCACCTCCACCACCGGAAGTTTTACCACCAACCGCGAATGGAGATAATGATGTAACAATGCAAGTAATTTCATTTGCAGCCTCATCTATAGTACAATCATCTTCAGTAATCCATGCTCCATTCTCATAGTGCAACATAGTTAATTGAGATTCATTAGTTCCTTCTTGGATATTTGCTTCTTTGTATGGAAGAGTAATAGTCATAAGACCACTATTTGCAGTACTTCCAGTTAAATCAAAGTCGATAATACTAGATATAGCAGTAATAACGTTATCCAAGTTTCATCTCTAATGCTCCATCAATATCAAATGTAGCACCAGTATCTGTGACAATATCGTTAGGATCTTTTACAGTAACATCCATGTTACCATCAGTTGTAATACTTGAAAAAGTCATAGAAATACCTAATCCATCAATAGATAATGTTGGGTTGTCTTTAGTTACGGTATTTTTAATTGCAGGAATAGTTGTTCCAGCAGCAATTACTTCACCTTTAGATAAAATGTCAGCAGCATCAGCAGGAATACAGTCAGTTCCAGCACTACTACAAGTAGCAGTACTAAGGAGCAATCCAGCAGATAATACAGTACCTTTAGGTAATGTTTGACCATCTGCAAACGTTGAACCTAACTCAAATTGTGAACCGCTTTGAATAGTTTGTGTGGCAAGAGTAAGATTACCTACTCCAAAATCAACAGCACCACTAAAGGTTTGTGCTTGAGTAAATGTAACTCCTGTTTCAAATTCTGTACCTGCACCAAATGTGTTGGCACCAACAAATGTGGTAGTTCCCTCAAAGTTTGGTGCATCTTTGAAATTTAATGCCTCAGCAAAGGATACAGCATTACCAAATGTGGTAAAGTTAGCAAAGACAGGGTCTTTATCTGCATCCCATGATTGATTATCTGCAAATTCAGCACCGTTTGGGTAAGCTTGATCATCTGGGAAATCAATTACACCATCAAAATTAACATGTTCACCAAACACTTCTGTAGCATTAGCAAGGAACAAAGTACCTATTTTAAATGTCAAATCACTAGCTGACAAATCATGGTTTACATTACTTGTAAAGTTTTGATTTTCAGCAAATGTAGCTGAAGCACCAAATGTTTTAGCATTAGTACCAAAGTCTATAGATTCAACAGAACCAAAAGTTATACCAGTGGCACCAAGAGCAGTACTGTTAGTAAGTCCAGACAAGTTTTGTCCATCATCAAATGTTATACTTGAAGGAAATGTTTGAGCAGCAGTAAAGTTAGCATTGCCACTAAATTCAATTCCAGAACCAAAGGTTTGAACATGCTCTGAGAATTTTTGATTTTCAGCAAACTTCATGTTAGAACCAAATGTTTGAGCACCTGCATCAAAGTCTTGGGTTTTTGCTTGAGTGATAATCATGGTATCACTAGAAGAAGTAGTGACATCAGTAATTCTGCCCAATTCACCATCATCAATTATTCCATTATCATTGGCATCATTGAAAAGTACTTCTTGAATTTTATCTTGTTTAGCAATATCAACATCAGAGAAAGTTATTGTTACAAGACCAGTTTCAAAACTTCCTGATGATGCAGAAATACTAGGAAATGCTGCGTCTTGTTTTACCTGAGTATTAATTAAAACATTAGTATCTATATCAGTAGGAGCACTAGTTACAATACCCATTGTAGAGAAATCTTGAGATGCTGCAAAGTTTGTACCTGCTCCAAATGTGTTGGCACCTGCAAAGGTTTGAGGTACAGCAAAGGTTTGAGAGGTTGCAAATGTAGAGTCTATACCAAATGTGTTGGCACCATGGAAAAGTTGTACACCTGAAGTAAAGTTACCTGCTTCACCAAATGTTTCAGCTGTGGCAAAGTCACTACCAGTTCCATATTGTATTGCCTTGAAGTTGAAGTTATTGGCTGCACTTGTAAAGTCTTGATATGCAACGAAGCCCATATTAGGTGCAAAGGTCATTCCGCCAGCTGAAAAGTCCATAGTAGAAGTGAATGGTTGACCTGGTGCAAAGGTTGTACCTGGACCAAAGACGGTATTACTACCAAAGTCTTGAACTGGGTCTTGTACAAAGGAGATGGTTGTACCTGCTGCAAATCTGACTGAAGATGGTAAATCAGCGAGTTCACAAGCATCATCTGCAGTACCAGTACAATCAATGACACCATTGTTGTTACTGTCTGTAAAAGTTACATCGTTAATTTGAGAACCAAAAGTTACTGCACTAAAGTCAGCATAAATTATACCTGTATCATAAATACCACTGTTAGTTGCATTAATTGAAGTATGACCATCCACACCATCATCATCTTCATCAATGAGTGCAATGATAGTATACCAATCAGTTGTACCAGTAGTTAATCCATTTAATCGTAAATTACCTGAGGTTTCAAACATGCTACCAAAGTCTTGATTTACAAAGAACGTCATGGCATCACCAAATGTGTTGCTACCGGTAAAGTTTTGAGTGGCTGCAAAGGTTTGAGATGCTGCAAATATAGAGTCTTTACCAAATGTGTTGGAACCTAAAAAGGTCATTATACCAGATGTAAAGTTTGCATCCATACCAAAGGTTTGGGCTGTTTTAAAGGTTGAACCTAAACCATAGGTCATATCATCAAAGGCAAAGTTATGGTCAAATTTTGTAAAGTCTTGACCTGCAGAGAAGCCCATACCAGGTGCAAAGATCATTGCACCATTTGTAAAGTCCATAGTAGAAGTGAATACTTGTTCATTTGCAAATGATGTTCCAACAGTAAATGCTGTGTTAGATCCAAAGGTTTGGGTGGAAGATTGATCAAATAGTACAGTTGCAGTATTGGCAAATGCGACAGGTTTAGAAAGATCAGCTAGCTCACAAGCTCCATCACTGATACAGTCAATGATACCATTACTGTTAGCATCAGTGAATTGTACATCATTAATTGAGTTACCAGAAGTTACAGCACTAAAGTCCACATAAACTATTCCAGTAGAGTAACTATTACCAAAACCTAATGCAGAAACAGTTGTTGCAGCAGAATCAAGGGACCGCAATATATCAAAAATGTTGGCAGTACCAGTACCATTTCCAGCAAGAGGTAGATCACCTGAACCCACTTTGATATCAGCAAAGTTTTGGACTGCGCCAAAGGATGTACCTGCACCAAATGTGTTGGAACCATTAAAGGTTTGAATGGCTGCAAATGATTGAGATGCTGCAAATTTAGAGTCTTTACCAAATGCGTTGGCACCATGGAAAAGTTGTACACCTGAAGCAAAGTTACCTGCTTCACCAAATGTTTCAGCTGTGGCAAAGTCACTACCAGTTCCATATTTCATTCCCTTTCCTGAGAAATCATGGTCTACATTTAGTTGGTTAAAGTCTTGACCTGCAAAGAATTGCATTCCATCTTTAAAGTTCATTGCGCCATCTGCAAAGTTTTGAGTTGAACTAAATGTTTGACCTGGTACAAAGGTTGTACCTGCAGCAAAGACGGTATTACTACCAAATGTGTGAAATGGGTCTTGTTCAAAGGAGATGGTTGTACCTGCTGCAAAGGTTACTGGAGATGATAAATCAGCGAGTTCACAAGTATTATTTGCAGTACAATCAATGACACCATTGTTGTTACTGTCTGTAAAAGTTACATCGTTACGTTGAGAACCAAAAGTTACAGCACTAAAGTCAGCATAAATTATACCTGCATTATAAGCACCACCAATGTTAGTTGCATTAATTGAAGTATGACCATCTACACCATCATTACCTTCATCAATTAGTGCAATGATAGTATACCAATAAGTTGTACCAGTAGTTAATCCATTTAATCGTAAATTACCTGAGGTGTTAGTATTGCCACCAAAGTTTTGATTGTCTCCAAAGTGCATGGCATCACCAAATGTGTTGGTGCCATTAAAGGTTTGAGCTACTGCAAAGGTTTGACCATTTGCAAATATTGTATTTGCACCAAAATTGTTGGCACCAGAAAAGTTCTGAATGCCAGAATTAAAATTGGCATCGTTACCAAATGATATGTTTTCATTAAAGGAACTATCAGCACCAAACTCCATATTATTGCTGACAAAGTTATGATTGCCAGAACCTTTGAAATTTTGACTGGATGCAAATTTTGAATTTGCACCGAAATTCTGTTCACCTGAAAATTCTTGTATATCACCTGAATGGTCTTCGGCACCATGTGCAGTACCAGTCATAAATTGATTTGAGGCAATGGCAGTACCATGGCTATTAATTGCAGATACTCTAAATTTCAAGAAATCACCTTCTGATAGACCAGTTACAGTGTAAGTTACAGCAGTACTGCCAGTGGTAGCTGTAACATTAGTATAAGCATTAAAATTAGTAAAACTAGTTTCAACAGCAGACTCTATCCAATATCCAGTAATAGTTTGACCGTTATTTGCAGGTGCAGTCCATTTTAGGTAAATTTCAGTATCAGATGATAACTTAGATTTATCCAAATCAGTAATAGCATCAGGTGCTCCAGCAAATACGGGAGAAATACCAAATATACAAGAAATAATAGCTAAAAGTAAGAACAACGAAAAGAGTTTATGCATTATATTTCCGATATAAAGCCGAAATTTAAGTTTTAGGCAGACAAATATCTCTTTAATGGTAAATAAATTAGGCTCTTAGTTCCAGCATCATTAAAAAATTACTAATTCTTCAAGGGTCATTGTTTTACCATCTTGAGAATTATTTCGAAACTCTTGGATATCATTAATTTCTTCAGGAGTTAAATCATCAATCTGTTTTGCTTTTGACATATTTTTATAAAATTTTCATATTATTAAAATTTGATCACAAAAATAGATATCAAAACTAGATTCTATGCAAGTAATTCCTTGTATAGAGAAATGGCTGATTCCTCGTCTTTACTTCCAACAATAACTGCAGAACCTTTTTTCATAAAACTAACTGAATAGTCATTATTCCTCAATAATAGTCCTAGCTCACCTTGATTATCAACTAGTAGCCCTTTGGATTTAGCTATTACAGTTACTGATGGAATATCTAAATCAAATGTACTAGTTGGAGTAATTGAGAAGGTTCTTTTCCCCTGATTTCTACCACACAACTCTTCAGTGATTAATTCCTCTTTGACTGATTCTTCTAGTTTACCAGTACCACAAATTGGGCACTCTTCTGCTCTAAATGTTCTAGTGCTAGTGAAATCCATTGTTTCAATGTCTACATGTAGTATTTTATCAGACAAACTAGGTTTCTTGCCCATGATTACCTTAATGGCTTCAGCTACCTCAATGCCACCAATAATAGATAGAATTGATGGGTGTACTCCCTCCAAACTACAAGTGGGCATTGAATCCTCATCTAGATCAGGAAACATACAGTAGTAGCATGCAGACTCTTTTGGGAGAATAGTGAATGCTTGTCCTGTAACTCCAACTGCAGCACCTGTTACAAATGGAATGTTTAGTTTAACACATGCTTTGTTTAATGCATATCTTGCATCAACTGAATCCAATGCATCAATTACTACATCACAGTCTTGAATCACTTCAAGTGCAGTATACTCGTTAACTGATATAGCTAATGCCTCAATAGTGCAATCAGGATTTTTTTCTGACAACTTTTTTGCTGCCACCTCTACTTTGACTTTACCAACATCTGCTTCTGAAAACATTGTCTGTCTATGCAGATTGGATAATTCAATTACATCTCTATCAACAATTCGTAGAGTGCCTACACCCATTGCAGCTAGTCCACTAGTAATTGGATTTCCCAGTCCTCCAACTCCAATTACACAGATACGAGAATTTTTTAATTTCAATTGTCCATTATATCCAATTTCCTCAAGCATTACTTGTCGAGAGAATTTATCTAGTTCTTTTTTGGATAGTTCCTCTGATCCACCAGCAACAGCTGGTAAAATGTATACATCATCGCCATCATGAAGTTCAGTCTCCATGCCATCTAAGAATTTTGCATTTTTACCATTAATGTAAATATTAATCAAAGAACGTGGTTTACCATCAGATTCTAGTACTCTTCGCTTAAAGTCATCACCCATAATATTAGAAATGGCTGCAAATGCTTCTTGTAGGAAGTTTGCCTCAATGTCTGTTTTTTTCTCGCCACCGCCGGCATTTAATACAGAAGGAATTGTAAATGTGAGTTTTGCCATGTTTACACTACCATCTTTGCTATTTCAGTTATATCAGCTTTCATAGTTTCAGGCTTTTGTAATACAGACATTATTGATTCAGTTGCTTTGAGTCCATTGCCTGTGACATAACATACTACCTTGTCGTTTTTGTCAATTTTACCTTGCTCCACCATTTTTTGTAGAACAGAAATAGATACTCCACCTGCAGGCTCTGTGAATATACCTTCAGTTTTAGCTAGTAACAATATAGCATCAAGAATTTCTTTATCATTACATTCTTCAGCTGCTCCATTGTATTGTGCAATTCTTTTTAGAACATATCTCCCATCTCCAGGGTCTCCAATTGCTAAACTTTTAGCTACAGTGTCTGGTGCTTCTACTGGAATTATATCTGTACTGTTTTTCTTAAATGCATCAACTATAGGTGCACATCCATGTGGTTGAGCTGCTATCATGTGCATGTTAGATACATCATTTAACAATGATACTTGTTGTAATTCTTCAAATCCCTTACAAATTGCATTAAGCATTGCGCCACTACCCACAGGAACTATTAGTTGATCAGGTACCTGCCAGTCAAGTTGTTCTGCAACTTCAAAAGCAAGTGTTTTAGAACCTTCAACATAATAAGAACGCATGTTGATATTTACAATTCCAATTCCTTTGGAATCACCAATCTGTGCAGCTATTCTATTTGCATCATCATATGTTCCATCAATTGCGATATAGTTTGCACCATAGGATAATGCCTGCGCAATCTTGGCCATCTCAATGTCACTTGGTGCAAATACATGACATGCAAATCCACCCTTTGCAGCATGAGCTGCAGTAGCTGATGCCAAGTTACCAGTGGATGCACAACCAACAGCAGACAACCCAAATTCCTTTGCTTTTGATACTGCGACACCTGCAGGTCTGTCTTTAAATGAAAATGTAGGATTAACAGAATCGTTTTTGATGTAAAGATTTTTCAAACCAAGTTTTTCTCCCAGTTTTTCTGCTTTGCTTAATGGAGTCATTCCTGCACCAATGCTTACAATATTTGATTTGTCTTCTATGGGTAATAATTCAAAATATCTCCAGTATGTATGCTCACGGTTAGAAAATGTATCCTTTGTAACTGTTGGAAAGTCATACTTTACATCAAGTGGACCAAAGCATTCATCGCAGATATACTTGAAAGTAGACTCGTATTCCTTTTTACATTCTCTACATTGTAATGATGTTCTAGCCAAGACTAATTTTTCCTTTCAGAAGATACATAAAAAATCCTAATATCAAGTTAAGCATTACTTAATTTTAATGAAGATAAAATATAGTAATAATTTTCGCACAAATTTAGAAAAAAGCTATAAAGTTGTTTATAGTTTTAAGAAATATTCAGGAAAAAGCTGCTTTTTGTTGATTTTTTATTAAGGGTAAGGTTTTTAGAATTTTTTTAAAAGAATCGCTCATATGAAAATGAGTCTGGTGATAATAGTTGCTGTGGGAATAGTTATTCTTGCAATAATTTTAACTTAAATTTTGACATCATATCAAGAATTAGAAGATACAGATTACAAACCGTTACCAAAAGATTGGCAGTCTTCAGGACCATTTAAGATTGATCGAAGTAAATACGCCATAGGTGAAAAGATCTTCTTGGTAGTTCATGAATTAAAATTTGATGAAAAAGGACAGATTGACATAATGAGGCATGTGAATGCAACTCATCAAGTTGTATGGGATTCAATTCTATTTGATGGAGCTCAAAAATCAAGATTTGATTTTTACTTTGAACCCAAAATTCAAAAGTATGATGTATTTTGTTCTGTTGATGACTTGATTGAAAAATGGTCATTTGTTTTTAGAGGAACTAATTATGCAAACCTAGATTTTAAAATTGATAAAAGAGTTGTTTTTGGAACAAACATCGAACCAATTTGTTAAATTATTTTTCTAAATTATTGTGAAAGCAAACTCGCTCACCGGTATGACAAGCTGGTCCTGATGGTTCAACAAGATAGATAATTGCATCAGAATCACAATCTACTAGAATTTCTTTTACTTTTTGAGTATTACCTGATTCTTCACCTTTCATCCAAAGTTTATTTCTTGAACGACTCCAAAACCAAGAGTTTCTAGTTTTCTTTGTTAATTCAAGGGATTCCTTATTGGAATAAGCAAGTGTCAAAACATCTTTTGTAGTTGCATCTTGAACTATAATTGGGATTAACCCCCCACTTTTTTCAAAATCTATATCATCTATGGATTTCTGCATAGTTATAATTTGAAAAATAGCTATTATAATCTTACAGGGATTTCTTTGTCTTTTAGATGTGTCTTAACATCAATAACCCCATGAGCCTGATAGTGAAAAATTGAAGCAGCAAGTACAGCATCAACATTTGACTCTCTGAATACATCGACCATATCATCAGGCTTCCCACAACCACCAGATGCAATTACTGGAATAGATACAGAATCAACAATTGATTTTGTGAGTAGAATATCATAACCATCTTTTGTTCCATCTTTATCAATACTGGTTAGAAGAATTTCGCCAGCACCAAGATTTTCTGCTTTTTTCGCCCATGAAATGGCATCAATTCCTGTGCCTTCCTTTCCACCATAAATGAAAACTTCAAACCAGAATTTTTTATCATTTTCAGTAAAAATATTTTTTTCATTATCAACATTAAAATTTCTTTTAACATCAATTGCAACTACAATACATTGACGGCCAAATAATTCCATCAATTCAGTAATCACTTTTGGATTCTTTACAGCACCAGTATTGATTCCGACTTTATCAGCACCGTTTAGAAGAATATTTCTAGCATCCTCTAGTGATTTAACACCACCTCCAACAGTAAATGGGATGTCAATTACTGATGCAACTTTTCTGACTAAATCTTTAATGATCTTTCTTTGTTCATCAGAAGCCGTTATATCTAAGAAGACAAGTTCATCGGCTCCTTCATTGCTATATTTTTTAGCAAGTTCTACAGGATCACCTGCATCTTTTATTGATTCAAAGTGAAGTCCTTTTACTACTCTACCATTCTTTACATCAAGACAAGGAATGATTCGTTTTGTTAGAGTCATGCTATTTTCTTTGCCTCTTCGATTGATATTTTATTTTCATAAAGAGCCTTTCCAAGTATAACTCCAAATGCATTTTTTTCTTTTACATCTTTAACATCATTAACATTAGAAATACCGCCACTAGCAATTACATTAACATTATCTAATTGACATACTTGTTCTAGAAATTCTAAATCAGGACCTTCCAAAGTTCCATCACGATTTACATTGGTAAGTAAAAATTCAGTAAAGCCCATCTCAAGAAATTCTTTGATAGATTCAATTAATTTAATTCCAGTTCTATCTTGCCAACCGTGTATTACAATTTCGCCATCTATGTGATCAACTGAAATTACGATTTTTTCAGGTCCTAAAGACAAAAGTAATTTTTTTAATAATTCTTTGTCTTTAAAGGCCAAAGTTCCAATTACTACTCTACTTGAAATTTTAACAACATCCAAAATCAATGACTCATCGCGCAGACCACCAGCAACTTCAACTGGGATTGAGATTTCTTCCAGAATTTTCTTTATTATTGAAAGATTAGAGCCAATTCCTAAAGTTGCATCCAAATCCACTATATGTAACATATCAGCACCATCTGCTTCCCATTTTTTTGCAATTTCAATAGGATTATCACTATAGACTGTTTTCTGTTTTGGATCACCTTTGTAAAGTCGAACTACTTGTCCATTCATTAGATCAACTGCAGGAATAATTTTCATTTTTTACACACATCAAGAAAATTTTTTATTATTATTTTTCCTACAGAGCTAGATTTCTCTGGATGAAATTGGGTCCCAAAAAAGTTGTCTTGTTCAATTACTGCTGGAACTTTGATTCCACAATCAGATTCTGCAGTGATTATGTCATTGGAATTTGGTTTAACTCTATACGAGTGTACAAAATAAACCCAAGAACCATTCTCAACCCCTTCTAGAAGTTTACCTGGTTTTTTTATCTCTAAATCATTCCATCCCATATGAGGTACTTTCATAGTATTTGGAAGAACAATTACTTCACCATCAATTATTCCCAGGCCTTTTTCTTTTCCTTCTTCACTTTTTTCAAAAAACATCTCCATTCCAAGGCAAATTCCTAAAACAGGTGTTGCGTCCTTTACAAAATTCTTGAATCCAGTTTGTGAAGATTGAGTAATGCTTTTGATGGCAGGATCAAAGTTTCCTACACCAGGAAGTAACAAACCAGAATATTCATTAGGTTTATCAAAATTAGTTATTATATCAACTGAAGCACCTGCATTTTCAAGAGAATTTTTAAGGCTGAAAATATTTCCAGCGCCATAATCAAATATTGCTACTTTGACCATTACATTGAACCTTTTGTGCTTGGAATGCCTTTTTGTTTTTTGTCATATGATGCAGCTGATCTAAATGCAACAGCAAGTGACTTTATGGCGGCCTCAACTTTGTGATGATCGTTATCTCCATACTTTACAGTAAGGTGAATGCAGCAATTCAGATTTTGTAGCAATGATTGGAAAAAGTGTTCAAGATCTTCTTTAGAGATGTCTTCGATTTTACTTCGTTTAATTAACAAAGTTAACTTCCAAAATGGACGTTTAACTAAATCAATTGAAGCTTCAGCAAGAGATTCATCCATTGGAACAGATGCATAACTAAATCTTGTAATTCCACTTCTTGAGCTCAATGCTTTATCAATTGTTTGTCCTATTGTAATTGCAGTATCCTCAATAAGGTGGTGCTCAATTCCATCATTTGATTTTGCATCAACTTTCAGATCCATCATACTATGTTTACCAAATGATACAATCAAGTGATCAAGAAAATTAATACCGGTTTTGATGCTTGTTTTTCCAATTCCATCTAGATTAACAGACACTTGAACGCTAGTTTCTTTTGTACTTCGTTTAATTGATGCCTTTCGCGGTTTCATATTTCTCACAGATTATGTAATAGCATTATTCTAAATTTAATACCTTTGGAAGTAGATTGATTGAATCTAAAACTAACATAGCCTCGTTCTGCTCAAATAATTCAAGTTTTTCTTGAGGATTTTTGCTGGTGCCAATAATTCCACAAAAAATAGTTTTACTTCCCAAGTTAGTGACCTTCTTAGCCATGATAAAATCTTCCATAGAGTCTCCAACATACAGAGTAGAGACACTATTCATTCCTTTGATAGAATCTAGGAGTGATTGGGGATTAGGTTTTGCAAGTTCTCTTGACTCATCTTCTAGAAATATAGAATTTTTCAAGTCAAATTTTTCTAATAATGTCTTTAATGAATAACTGATAGATTCTTTTCCTCTACCTGTTACAATAGCAATTTTTGAATCAAATTTTTTTTGTAATTTTTCAATTAATGAATTGTTTAAAATTACATCATCTTGCTCGATTAATCCAGACTCAGAAAAATTTGAAGAATTTTTAAACAATTTTTGGTATAATTCAGGTCCATAGAAAAGTTGATCGAATATTTGATACAGAGGATTTTCATGATGCACCCCAGGATAAGATAATTGCTTTTTGATATCAGAAATGTCAACTTGATTTTCAAGATATTTTTCTACAGATCTAATACCACTAGAATCAGCATTTTTGATTACATCAAAGATAAAACTTGTTTGATCTTTTTCTAATTTTTTTGCTGCAACCAGAGAAATTATTGCAGCATATGTTAGATCAACTTCATCATTGAATCCACCTGTTGATTTGAATCCATCAATTATTTTAAAATCTACATCTATTGCGTCATTGATTTTTGCAAAATTCTCTAAAGCATATTGAGTTGTTTTAAGAATTACTCGATCATATGATTTTGAAACATCAATTAAAACACCATCGCAATCAAATATCACAGCATCGATTTCATTTAGAATATCAATACCAAAATTATCAATGTAGATTCCTTCAGATTTTTTTGTTAAAGTCATCCCAACAAATCACGAATAGCCAGTAAAAATTTTGAGTTCATTTCTTTTGTTCCAATCGTTACTCTAAGACATCCTTCATGATTTCCTATTTTTCCTAATTTTCGGATTAAAATTCCTTGCTCAGCAAGTGCTGAATAGACTCGTTTGTAGATTCCATGAGCGTCAAATAACACAAAATTAGCCTTGGAATCAAAGACTTCAAAGGTATCATATTTCCGTAAATTCTCAATAATTCTTTTTCTTTCAAGTTTGATGTTGGTTACTGCATCTCTCATTAGATTTGATTTCTCTAAAGCTAGAATTCCAGATTCAATAGTGATAGTACTTAGAGGATATGGATATTGTAAAATATTCATAAAGGCATCAGTGAATTTTTTGTTTGCAATAAAATAGCCAAGTCTAAGTCCAGCCAAACCAAATGATTTTGAAAGGGTTTGTACAACAATCAAATTTTCTTGAGTTTTTACCATACTTGAAAAAGAATAATCACTAAATTCTCCATAGGCCTCATCAATTATTACAATACCATTAAAAGATTTGATGAGTTTTTGTAATTTATTTTTTGGAAATTGAAATCCAGTAGGATTGTTTGGAGAATCGAGATAGAGTATATCTGCATTTTTAGATTGTTTTACAAAATCTTTAATATCTAATTTCATATCATTTGAAAATGGAATTGCAATCAAGGGAATTGAATACAGTTTACAACGCTCTTCAAAAAATCCAAAAGTAGGATTAGAAATAAGAACTTTGGTCTGTTTTGATGCAAAATTACAAAGTATCAGATCTAAAATTTGATCTGAACCATTACCAACACCAATCATTGAAGAAGGTATTTTAACAAATTTTGATATCATCTGGATTAAACGTTCTACTCCACCAAGTGGATATTCTCGTACGTCAGAAATTTTTCTTGCAGATGCTATAATGTCATTTTGGAACTGTTTTGAGATAACGTAGTTTTCATTGGAATCAAGCTTTAATGCATTCTGATTAAGTTCAGGTTTTTGATAACCTCCAATAGAAGAAAATTTCTTTGTTTTTTCTTTAAACCAGTTTTTTTTCATTTTAATCTACCTCTAACTGCTTCAAAGTGATTAGGAAGTCCTTCAGCTCTCGTTAAAACTTCAAGATATTTTGAAATTTTAGATAGGGATGATTTAGAGCAAGTAACCTGCGTGTTTATCTTAATAAAATCTAAAACTGAAAGTGAGCCACGAATTTTTCCAAATCCATTGGTAGGAAGAATGTGATTTGAGCCTAAAACATAGTCACTAGCAGATGAAGGGGTATTATTTCCAAGCAAAATTAATCCTGGTGAAGTGATTTTTGAGGAAAGGGATTCAGGATTTTTTGTCATTATCTGTAAGTGTTCAGGGGCTAAAGAATTTGCAAGATCTATCATATTAGATTTAGTTCGACAAATTGCAATAAATCCATTATTTTTTAGACTGGATTTTACAAAATTTTTTCTTTGAATTTTTGTTAACATTTCAGAAATAATATTGCAAACAGATTTTGCAAGTTTTTCAGAAGTCGTAATCAAATAACAAAAAGTATCACTGCTATGTTCTGCTTGAGAAATGAGATCTAACGCAACAAATTTTGGATTAGTCGAATTATCTGCGATAATCCCTAATTCAGTTGGACCTGCAATCATATCTATTCCAGTTTGATCACTTATCAAAGATTTGGCAGTAGTAACAAATGAACCTCCAGGACCAACAATTTTGTCAACTTTAGAAATGGTCTTGGTGCCATATGATAATGCTGCAATTGATTGGGCACCACCCGTTTTGTAAATTTCATCAGCACCACAAATATCTGCAGCAACAATTGTTAATGGATTTATTTTTCCATCTGAATTTGGAGGAGACACTACTACAACTCTTTTAACACCAGCAATTTTAGCTGGAACTATGGACATTATTACAGAGCTTGGATATTTTGCCAAACCACCAGGTATGTAACATCCAACACTTTGAATTGGAATAAATTTTTTAGAAATTTTAATTCCATTGTTGTTAATAGTTGTATTTTTTAATATGGATTTAATTACAGATTCTGTTTTTTCAAGTCGTGCTTTCGCTAAACGTAATGCACTAAGTTCAGTTTTAGAAACTTTAGAGTATGCATTTTTTATTTCTGTTTGAGTTAAACGTAATGAAGAAAGATTTACGCCGCTAAATTTTTTTTCATATTTTCGGATTGCATTGTCACCATTTTTTTTGACATTTTTTAGAATAGACTCAACTATAGTTTTGTTTTTTTGAGGCTGTTTTGGTTTAATTTTGGCTGCAAATTTTTCAACATTAGTTACTTTGATTATTCTTATCAATTTTCTTCGTCACGTTTAATCTCCTCAAGCTCTAGAATTTGTCTCGGTTCATGAACTACAAGACCTTGAGCAATCTTCCTCAGTTTAGGAATAAGTTTGTAAAATTCGTCTTTTTTTATGACTGTGTTTACTCCAAACCATCCTTTCTCACTAAGTGGGCTAATAGTAGGTTTTTTGAGGGAGGGCATCTGTGTTAGAAGTTTTTTCAGATTTTTCTCTTCAACGTTTAGGTAAATGTGCAAGTATTTTCTGCCATAAACAGCACCTCTCATAAGGGTTAGAATATCAAATATTTTTTCACGTTTTTTTGGATCCTTTAATGATTTCTTGTTTGCAATCAAATGTGCAGTTGAGGTAAGTACCTCATCAGCAATTTTCAATTTATTTTGTTTTAGAGTTGTGCCAGTTTCAGTAACATCCATTATTGCATCTACATCTTCAGGAGGTTTTGCCTCAGTTGCACCAAATGATAGATGAATTTGGACATTTTTGTTAGTTCCTAATCTAACCCATGGAGTTATAATTAGGGGATCTTTGGATCCATAATATTTTTTGTAAGATTTTAATTGTTTTAGAAATTTGGAGGTAGTAATAAGGTATTCTGTAGATATACGAAGTGTTTTTTTCTTTTTGGCATAATCTGCAATCATTTCATCAAGATTTTTGTAACGATATTTGTCTGGAAAAGCTATCACTAGTCTAATTTTACCATATTCTAAATCTAAAATGGGTTCAACATCAGAATTTGTTTCACCTACCCAGTCTTTGCCAGTAATACCCACATCATACAATCCTTCTGCAACCAAAGTTGGAATCTCTTGAGGACGAAGCATCTTGACGATAATATTTGGATCATCTAGATAGACTCGATAAGTTCTACTCTTTCTGTTAACTTTGGTCCAAGATTTTTCTAACAGTTTGAAAGTAGCATCCTCTAGGCTTCCTTTAGGGATAGCAAATCTTACTTGAGACATTTCCAATTGGTTTCACTTTTTAGGTATATAATCGCATGTTTAAATTTGCTCAAGTAATTCTTTGGCTCTATCAAGTGAAATTTTCTTTTCTTCAATCATTTTTTGAACAATTTTATCTATCTGCTCAGATGTAGCTCCCGCAGCAGCAGCAAGATTTCTTGCATGTAGACGCATGTGTCCCTTTTGAATTCCCTCAGTTGCAAGAGCTCTAATGGCACTATAATTTTGAGCTAAACCAGTAGCAATCATTACACATGCAAGCTCTTGTGCTGTTGAAACACCAAGAATCTTTGTGCAGACTTTAGCAACGGGGTGAACATTTACAATTCCCCCTACAATTCCAACAGAAAGAGGAATTTCCAAGGTTCCAACTAGATTTCCATCATTATCTTTACTCCATTTACTAAGAGAACAGTATCTGCCAGATTTTGCAGCATAAGCATTTGCTGCAGCTTCAATTGCTCTACTATCCTGACCTACTGCATTCGCAACAGCTATAATTCCATTGAGGATACCTTTGTTGTGAGTTACTGCTCTATAGACATCATTATCAGCAAATTCAAATGCTAAAATAATATCATTAACAACTTTTTCTCCTCCAACAGCCTCTTTTTCAAATACCGCTCTTGCTTTAGCAATTCTTCGAGTAGAATAATTTGATAATATTCGAAGTAATGTTCGTCCACCTGAAATCTTTTCAATCATGGGTGAAACAGCTTCACACATTGTATTAGTAATATTTGCACCCATAGCATCTCCAACATCAATTAAGAGTTCAACAATAAGCATTTTACCAGATGGTGTATCAATTTCTTTACAAGAAATTTCTTTTGCACCTTTACCCATTTTAGACAAAGTATTGCTTTCGGAATTTGCTAGTTGAAGAATTTCATTTGAAGAATTAGTGATTTTTTGAATTGCAGAAGGAATGTCAATATCTAATACTTGTATTTGGCCAATGCTGTAAGATTCATCTGCTGTAACCTCAAATCCACCTTTAATTCTTGCAATTTTAGCTCCTTTAGATGCTGCCGCAATCACAGAGGGTTCTTCAATAACCATTGGAATTATGTAGTCTTTACTATTAATTTTGAAATTTGTTGCAATTCCTAAAGGAAGTGAAAATGTGCCAATAGCATTTTCCACCATTTTATCTGCCTTATCATATGAAATTCCTCCGTTGTTGCTTTGCAAAATATCTAATTCTTCGTTAGAAAGGTTTGCGAAATTTGCAACAATATCTAATCTTTCTTTTCTTGATTTTTCAAAAAACTTGGAAATTGACGAGTCTGGCATTTTATTTCATTATCCTCAATAATTTATCATCCGTGCTATCTGGAAAACCTTTTCCATCTGTATTTGAAGTAATTACATAAAGACTTCCATCAGGACCTTGTACTACATCACGAACACGACCAATTCCACTGAGAATAGATTTTTGAGAGCTCAACCCCTCTTCAAAATCTACCTGATAAAGACTGGTTGCCCTCATCGAGGCCATTATGAATGGAGATTCGAAATCAAGTTTATCTCCTGAATAAAACAAGATACCGCCTGGTTCTATGCTTGGATCATAACAAAGAATAGCATTTTCAAAGTTTTCATTACCAGAACATTGTTGTTCAGGCCAGCCATAGTTTTTTCCTGCTTGAATTAAGTTAATTTCGTCATTTTTTTCAGGTCCAATTTCTGCTACAAACATGTTACCGTCATCATCCCAAGTCATTCCTTGAGGGTTTCTATGTCCTAATGAATAAACTGGAGAATCAGAAAATGGGTTATCATCGGGGATAGTGCCATCATCATTTAATCTTAAAATTTTTCCAGACAAAGAATCAAGATCTTGTGGAAGGTGAGATGAATCAGAAATGGTTCCAGTACCTACATACAATTTTCCATCAGGTCCAAATTTTATAAAACCACCATTTGTAAAAGTAGAGCCAGGAATTTTATCAAATATAGTTTCAGCATCTTGTAATTTATTTTCAAATTCAGTTATTTGCAAAATCTTATTCCACAAATATCCATCCTCTTCATAAGTCAAAAATACATAGATGTAATGGTTATTTGAAAAATCTGGATGAAGTGCAATGCCTAACAATCCTCCATCAAATACATTAGCAGGACGAAATATAGCTAATGGTGATTCCAACAGAGTATTGTTTTGAATTACTCTAATGAATCCACCTTTTTCTGTAACAAAAATTCTGTCGTCAGAAATAGCAATTGCACGAGGTTTGTCAAGATTTTTAGCTAAAATACTTACAGACGCACTTTCAGAATTTGAAGTAGATAATGGTAATGGTAATGGGATAAGATCTGATGGAGAAGTTAAAACAAAAAAAGAAAATATCACAACAGCAATAATAGCAATGACTCGAATTTTTTTATCCACAAAAAGATAATCTTTTCAAATCTTATTAATTGCTTTCAAGGATTTGATAAAGCGTATATACGGCTGATCCTCTTTTATCGATCAGCGGGGTGGGGAAGTCAGGTCATCCCGGCGGGCTCATAACCCGCAAATCAGTAGTTCAAATCTACTCCCCGCTATTTAGTTTGTATAAACACAAAACCATGAAAGAGATTTATCGAATTTTGAGGTTTTGTTAGATATTCCAATACGCTGTAAAGGTCTTGTTAGGTGTCTATGAGCAGACATATTTGGAATATACAGTTGTTTTTTGACTTTTCTTGAAATTTCAACAGTTATCTTTTTGGAAGCTTTTTTTCCACATCGGATACACTGAAATCCTTGGTTCTGACCTTTAGATTTCATTTTTTTGTTACATTTTTTGCAAATGGGATTAGATTTTGAAAGATTCGTTTTAAGATGAATGATATCAATAAATTCAAGATTAATGATTCGAGGAAATTTTTTTGATGCTTTTCTAACACCACCACCTACACATATTTTATCTCCCCTAATCAAATTTGAAGCAATAGGTGAGATTCCTGTTGGTTTGTAAACAGCACACCAGAACTCATGATTTTTAGAAATAATTTTGAAAAAGACATGTCCGCCTTTTACAATTTTTGGTGTATTTGATACAATTCCAGTAATTTTTCCAGAAGCATAAGGTTTCATGTTTTCAAAATTTAATTCGTTTTTCAAATGATCTCCAGTACCTTGATTAGATTTGAAGATCATGTAGCCATCTAATTTTTCATCACTTTTCAGAATCTTCGTAGCATATACTAATGAACTGACATTTTCGCCTCTAACACCATAAAACACAGGATCAGGGCCGTGTGGAGTAATTAAAATTCGTTCTTTCTTTGTGTCGAAACTATTAAACGTGTTTGGATAAGTTTTTTCTTGCATAATTTTTACACTCTCAGTAGAAATTTTTCTTTCTTTTCCAAATTTTGTTCTTTTACGATAACTCAAAAGCTCTAATGTATGATCTTGAAAATCATATCCTATCGCACCAATTGCACCAACAAGTCCTTGACCATTTCCTCGGTAGAAAAATTCAAGATCATTTTTTTTAGCAAATCTTTTTGCATTATTTCTTTTAATTAATTGCCACATAGCTAAGTTAGTAAAATTTGTAAATTCAGAAGGAATTGTATCACTTTCAAAAAATACTAATCCAGGATTTGCTCCATTTTTAACATCAGAATATTTTAAAACAAGATTTTTAATTTGATTTTTTACCTTAGAGGGATTTCTAGTCTTTATTCTGATTGAAACTGCTCCATTACCACGAGTTTTCCATGGAATGTTAGGATTAAATCGAATTAATCTCGGAAAATCAAGAAATTCAGTCTTATGTTTTAGAAGTAAATCAACAATTTTGTATGCTAAAAATGTTGTACACATTCCTTTAGGAGAATCAGTATCATCAAACCCAATATTGAGAACAGTTTTTTCAACCATAAATTAGTTGAACCATTCAGACATTTTTAGTTGTTGCAGAGTGCAGTTGATTTAAATTAATAAAGTTCGATGCCAAGCTGAATTGATAGTAATAGACGAAGAAAGAATTTTTAAAGAAATCAAAGATAAAAATCCAGTATCAGTTTCAGTAAATGGACCTGATGGAATTTTACCACAAGTTCAAGAAGTGGCTATGAAAATTACAAAAAAATTTGGAATCCCAGCATATGTGTTAGGAGATACAACATGGGGAACATGTGATCTGAATTCAATTGGCTCAAAAGTGCTTGGAGCAGAAATTCAATTTAACATTGGACATACTATAAACACAGAATCGCTAGAAAAAAATCTAGTCTTAATTGATGCCTTTGATGATGTTGAATTTGACAGTGTTGCAAAAAAATGTGGGAGTGTGTTAAAAGGAAAAACAATTTCATTAGTTACAGACAGTCAACATTTACACCAGATAGATAAAGTTGAAAAGATTTTAACAAAAAACGGAATTAAAGTTAAAATTGGAAAAGGAAAAGGGCAATTAAATGATGGCCAAGTATTTGGTTGTGAGTTTTACCCTGCATCAGATCTAAAAAAAGAGGTAGATGCCTATGTATTTTTAGGACAAAGTAATTTTCATGCAGCAGGAATTGCACTATCAACAAATTTACCAACCTATGTTTTAGATCCTTACTTTAACGAAGTAAGAGAAGTTACAGAATTTGCACAGAAACTAAAAACTAAAGCTACTCTTGCAATATACAAAGCAGCTGAAGCAAAATCATTTGGAGTAATTGTAGGACTTAAAGAAGGACAACTGTCCAAGGTATTTGCTTTAAAAATTAAAAAAGAGTTAGAAAAAGAGGGAAAAGAAGTTCAGTTATTTGCAATGACTGATATCACAAATGAGAGATTAAGAAATTTCAAAGGAATTGATGCTTTTATTCAAGTTGCATGCCCAAGAATTTCCACAGACAATCAGTTTGACAAACCAGTATTATCATCACCTCAGGCAAATGCACTTCTCAAAATTTTACGTAAAGAAAGCATTGAAGGGTATTTAGAAATTCCACATTGGTTATAATCACGATACTAACTTTTGGAATCTAGAATGATCTAATAATTTTTCAAATGATTTAGATTTTTTTGCTTTAACTTTGTATTGAATTCCTTGAGAAATTACATGTTCAAGTAGATTTAGTGCTTCATCAAAGTTTGAAAGCATTACAAGATTGCATGATTTATCAAATAAAACATCGCCATTATCTGGATAATCTTTCAATATACTATTACAACATAAAATTGATTCCTCAAATTTGTCCATAGAAAACAAAATTCGTTCTTTATGATATAAAACAATATTATATTTTGGATTGTCCTTTAAAATTTTATCACAAAGTAATAATGCTTCAACAAAATTTCCTTGTTTACGAATAGTTGAGATTTTATTTACCAACACAGAAAGATCATTTGGATGTAGTTGAAGAGCAACATCATAGCATTTTATAGCGTTATCAAAATCTTTGAGTTTACTTAGAGCATATCCCTTATTGTTAAGTGAACTAAGGTGTTCTGGATTATCATTTAGAATTTTATCATAATATGTAATTGCTTCTTTTAGTTTTCCATGCAGAAATAATCTATTTCCTTCATCTAAAATTGAATTTGTTTTAGGATCTGTCATTATCAATCAAAAATTAGGTTTCATTAAGATTTTTCCAAAAAGTCCTTTACCTTTGAGCATTTTGGTGTGAGCCTCTGCTGCCTGTTCAAGTGGATATACTGAATCAATTATAGATTTTATTTTACCTTGAGACATCCAATAGAGACCTCGTTCCAATTCAGCTCTTGTTCCTTGAGTTGAGCCTAAAATATTGATTCCTTTGAAGAAAATATGACGTAGGTCAGTCTTGGCATCATAACCTGTTGTAGCTCCAGTAGTTACAATTGTTCCACCATAATTTAGCAAAGTCAGTTCTTTGTTCCAGTGAGAACCTCCTATATGTTCAAAAATTACGTCAACTCCGGGTATATCTCCAAAAGGTTTTGGAATATTTTTTGTAATTGACCGCACTTCTTTGTGCCAGTTTTCATCTCTATGATTTATGGCATAATCAGCGCCAAGTTCCAATAATTTATCTAATTTATTAGGACTAGCAGTAGCAATTACAGTACATCCAAAAAGTTTTGCAATTTGAATTCCAAAATTTCCTACGCCAGAACTACCACCCATAATCAAAACTAATTGTCCAGGTTGAATTTTTGCTCTTCCAACAAGCATATGCCATGATGTAACTAATGTCATTGATGCAGCTGCAGCAGCATCATATGATACACTTTCAGGAATCTTGACAACATTAACTTCTGGAAGATGAGTTTCCTCACAATATCCACCCCAAAGTGGACCTGTTTCAAAACCCCAAATAGTTCGTTTTCTACAATCATATTCTCTTCCATCAGTACATGCTTTGCAAACTCTACATGATAAATTTCCATGAGAAACTACTCTGTCACCTACTTTGATATTTTTTACATCACTACCAACTGCAGTAACTTCTCCCGCAGCGTCAGTTCCAGAGATATGTGGTAATGGAATTGCCAATGGTTTACCTCTCATTCCCCAAATATCATCATAGTTAAGAGCCGCTACTTTTACCTTGAAAACTACTTCATTAGATTTTGGTTCAGGGGAGGGTATATCTTTAATTTTTAATATTTTAGAAAAATTATCATCCATAGTATATTGATCATATACTAATGCTTTCATGAGTTTTTTCAAATTTTTAGAGATATATGATTTGCCAAGATCTTTCAGACCACAAACAATTATAATCATAACAATAAAAATCTCAGCATGTCTGAAAATGCAACATTTCCAGGTGACAAAATAGCATCTATTGAAGAATATGAGGCGGGATACAATACTTTTGATGATGGAGATATGGTTCGAGCAGCAACCATAGGACAAAAAGACATCGACAAGACAACACGCATTGCTAGTGTTAAACATCCAAAAACTCTATCAATTCCAAAAGATGGAGACATTGTAATTGGAACAGTTGCAGCAGTGATGTCATCTATGATTGCAGTGTCAATTGATTTCATTAATGGAAAACTTACTACATCAAAAGTAGAATGCATATGTGGAACACGAAATATTAGAATAAGAAATATAGCACTAGTAAATGATATAATAACATTAAAGATTCTTAGTCATCTTAATGGTACAATTCATGCAACAATTAATGAACCACATTTAGGAGTTTTATTCACAAAATGTAGAAAATGTGGAGGTAAAGTTGTACCGATGCGTGATGCCATAAAATGTACAGAATGTGCATGGATTGATGAAAGAAAACTTTCAACGAACTTTGGCAAAAGTGATTTCTTCAATTTGAGAGATTAAGAAATGATTCATGTTTCGTTCCAAGGTGAACGAGGAGCATATAGTGAAGCTGCAGCAAGGTCATTTTTTAATGAAGAAATTGAAACTATCCCTCATACAACATTTGCAGAAGTTTTAGAAAATACATCCCTGGATAAAACAGAATATGCAATCTTGCCTGTAGAGAATTCATTGGAAGGAAGTGTTGGTGAAAGCTATGATCTACTTTATTCAATATCACTAAATGTAATGGGTGAAATCTATCATAGAATTGAACACTGTTTAATTGGAATTGGTAAATTAGAAGAAGTAGATACCATTTATTCACATCCACAAGCTTTAGGTCAATGTAGAAAATTTATTGAACAGCATAACATGAAAACAATTCCTGCATATGATACAGCAGGTAGTGTAAAAATTATCAAGGAATTAAATAAGAAAAATTGTGCGTGTATAGCTAGTAGAGCAGCATCAGTCATACACAAGATGCCGATTATTACTGAAAATGTTGCTAATAATTTGGATAATTATACAAGATTTTTGATATTATCAAAAACAAACAGTCCTGAAACAGGAAATGACAAAACTTCAATTATTTTTTCTATTAAACATGAACCAGGTTCTTTGCACAGAATTATAGAGAATTTTCACAAGGAAAATGTCAATCTTACAAAGATAGAATCTAGGCCAACTAAAACAAATATGTGGGAATACAATTTTTATGTAGATTTTGAAGGGCATGAAAAAAATCCTCAGATTTCAGAAATGCTAGATAAAATAAAACGAGAGACTCTCTTCATGAAAGTTTTAGGTTCGTATCCTTCTGCAAAACTAAGCTAAAAGCCTTTAGGTTTTCTCATGGTAAAGCCCATACTAAATCCGATGATTACTATTCCAGTTATCATTACCATTACATCATAGGTAAACCATATTGGATCAGAGCTTCTAATTAAAACTCCTGTGATTAATAATTCTGTATTACCTGTATTTTGGATCTGGATTTTTGTTTCACCATCTTCTAAATGAGTCCATTCTAATAACAATTCATTTTTGTAGGAAGTTTTTGGAATCTGTAATTCATTACCAGGACTTTCAAGTTTGAGATCAAAAGCATCGCCAGTAATAGTCATAGATTGTGAGGTGTGCATAGGAGCAGGAATTGTATAGGATGCTGAATCACCAACTTCTACAACATAATTTTCATTAATAGTAAGTGTTCCAATATGTGTAATTAAAGAAGCACCACCAATTGTAATAATTGCGATTCCAGCTATTAATCCAATGATAGTTCTTTTTGATAACATGATTCAGTGATTTTACATACCGTTTAAAAAATTAACTACATACAACCTTCATTGTTCTAGTTAATTATTTGTCTGTGCTATCCTTTTCGTCTAGATCATAGTTTTGTCTACTGGGACGTATTGGAATGTAAATTATTGTCATTTATTGTAAGATTACTCTTGGAATATAGTATAATTACTTTGTGAAGAAAAGATTCATAATTGCTCTGTCAAAGTAAATGCTAGTTACTTGAATTTTGGTCTTCAATAACATAATTTACTGAATCCCTAAGTGTTGTTTGATTTTACCAACATCTTCCCCTATCATTGCTATTTGACTGCTAAGGGCCCAAAGTGAGTTTCGTGCCTGAATATTTTGATTATTCAGGTATTTCACCAGTGTAATGGTAAATTCAGTATTCTTAGTCTTTTCAAGATATGTAATAATTTCATGAATTATTTGTGGTGGTAATCCTTTGTCTAATTTTGCAATCATATTTTTGCATTCCTCATCGTTTTGAACTACCATATGGTACTAAGCTTACACATTTAGTTAAAGAAGATGCTTGTTTTTTAAAACAGAATCTATTCTAAGAATGTATAATTCAATTTTCCATATTTTTTTACATGTAAATCCGTAAATGTGATGGTGTGTATAGTAATTTAATGAAAACTTCAGTAGTAGAAGAGTTAGTGTCAAAATACGAATTTTCATTTTGTCATCAATGTAAAAAATTTCATGTTAATATGGAAGATGGTTTATGTGAACTCTGCCAAAAAAACTCTTAGTTGATAGTCTTTCAAGACAGTTACAAAAATACAAAGATCTAACTTAATGTAATTTCAAAGTTTAAGTAACTAGATCAAAGAAACGTCGTGAGGCTGACTTTCTGCAAATCCAGCTCTTGACATTTTGATAAACTCTGCATTATTTTGCATTTGAAGAATTGTATGTGCACCACAATAGCTCAGGCCTGAGCGTACACCACCTGTAAGTTGTTTTAGCATATCAGTTACAGTTCCTTTGTAAGGAACCATAGCCTCAACTCCTTCTGCAACATAGTCGTTAAGATCGTCATCAAGTGAAATTGAGCCTGTTAGTTTAGATTTTCTTCCTATTGAAGCAGCAAGAGAAGCCATTCCACGATAAACTTTGAAACGTTTCCCATTCTTAGTCAAAACTGTACCCGGTGATTCATCAGTGCCTCCAAACATACTACCTATCATTACAGATGAAGCACCAGCAGCCAATCCTTTTGTTGCATCACCAGAAGTTCTTGTACCACCATCAGAAATTATTGGAATGTCATGATCCTTGCCTATTTTTGCACAATCTATTACTGCAGTTAATTGTGGTACACCAGAGCCAGTAATCACTCTAGTAATACAAATTGAACCAGATCCTACACCAACCTTTACTGCATCAACCCCTGCTTTTATCAAATCTTCAGTACCTTGAGCAGTTGCTACATTTCCTGCAATTAATTCACAGTTTGGGAATGCTTTTTTGATATTACGAACTGCACTTAATGCATTTTCACTATGACCATGTGCTATATCAACAACAAGAACATCAACTCCTGCTTCTAAAAGAGATTCGCTTCTTTCTAAAAAGTCACCTTTTACACCAACTGCTGCTCCAACTAATGGTCGTCCTTTCTTGTCTTTGGATGCATTTGGATAATCTGCATTGTTTGTAATATCCTTACTAGTAATCAATCCTTTAATTATTCCTGAATCATCAACTATTGGTAATTTTTCAATTCTGTGTTTATGTAAAATTTCTTTTGCTTCATCTAATGTAACTCCAGGTTTTGCAGTTACAACATCTTTTGTCATTACATCCTGAATGTGATCATTTCGATTAGCAAATAGTAAGTCTCTCTCAGTTATTATTCCTATCAATTTAGTATTAGGGTCAACTACCAAAAGACCAGAGATATCTTTATTTTCTGCATAGTCTAGAGCATCTTGAATAGACTTTTCAGGAGAAATAGAATAAGGATTTTCTATCATCACGCTACCTGAACGTTTTACTTTGAGAACTTCGTCGGCTTGTTCTTGAATGGGCAAAAACCTGTGAATAATTCCTATACCCCCAGCACGAGCCATTGCCATAGCCATTAAGGATTCGGTGACAGTATCCATATTTGCACTTACAAAAGGAATGTTAATTGAGATATTTCGAGATAATTTAGTACTCAGATCAGTTTGGCTTCTACTTGTAATGTCTGAATATTTAGGTACAAGAAGAACATCATCAAAAGTTAATCCTTCTTTGAATTCCAATGAAACCTTGTTAAGGAAGTAAAATATTGATTATAAGCCTTTGTGTCATCTTGAGAGTCTTGAAGCTATTGTAATTGCTTCTTTGGTAGCCTCAACATTATGAGTGCGAATAATGTCAGCACCATTTATGACAGATATAGCTTCAGCAGCTATTGAGCCAAATAATCGATCAGAAGGATTTTTTTTTCCTAAAAGATTTCCTAGGAAGGATTTGTTTGAAACAGAGATTAAAATTGGATGATTCTGCTTTATAGAATTCAAGTTTTTGATTATTGATAGATCTCTTTCTACCCAATCTGATTTAATTTTTGTAAAAAATTGACCTTGCCCAGTTTTTACAAAGAACCCAATAGCAGGATCCAATACAATTTTTTCTGACGGAATGTTTGATTTTTTTGCAATTTTCAAGCTTTCTCTAAGAAGTTTTTTAGTTGTAGTAATAATATTTCCAAAAACAGTTTTAGAATCATATGCACATAAAATTAGAGATGGAACAAATTCTGAAACAACCTCTTGCATTTTTACATCATACTTTAATCCAGAAATATCATTGATTATCTCAATACCGTATTCTAAAGCATCTCTAGCAACTTTTGCCCTACATGTATCAACAGAAATTGGGAGATTAGAGACATTTTGAATTATTTTAATTGCATTAAGAATTCTTTTTGATTCAACTTTTTCTGAGACTGTTGTAGATAAATAAGGTGCAGTAGACATACCTCCAACATCGATAAAATCTACACCTTCATCTTCCATTTGTATTACAGCATTTTTTATGTGAGTTTTGGTTGTATTGACAGATTTTTTGTAAAATGATTCAGGACTTGTGTTTAGAATACTCATTATGCGTACAGGATTTTTTCCACCTACTCGTACATTTCCAATTCTAGTCACATGGTTTATCAAAAACTAAGGCAATTTGAGTTATATGATAATGTCAGGTTGGAGAAAGCGATATTCAGATATTTTGAATGAATTCAAGTATAGTGAAAAAAAGGATAAAGAGTCGGCTATTCTTTTAAATTCAATTTTAAAAAAATCAGATGTTAATGAAAAAATTATCAATTTAGTTAAAGGAAAAACCGTGTTTGTAATAGGTTCTGGACCTTCATTATCAACTGCCATTCCAAAATTAAAAAATTTTAAAAAATCAGTAAAAATTGCTGCAGATAGTTCAGTTAAATCTTTAGTAGAGAATGGAATTATTCCAGATATTATTATAACTGATTTAGATGGAGATGAAAATGCATTAAAAAAAATTGCAAAAACAAAATCAATATTTGTAGTGCATGCACATGGAGATAATATAAAAAAACTAGAATTTTCAAAAAAATTCAAAAATTGTATTGGAACAACACAATCAAAACCTTTTAGTAAAATACAAAATTTTGGTGGATTCACAGATGGGGATAGAGGAGTTTTTCTAGCTAATCATTATGGTGCAAAAAAAATTATTTTATTTGGAATGGATTTTGGGGATCGGATTGGAAAATTTTCAAATACAAAAAAATCAGAAAGAAAAACAAAATTAATGAAATTAAATAAAGGAAAATTGCTTTTAGAATGGCTATCAACTATTACAAAATCAGAATTGTTTACTACATCAAAGCCAATTAATGGGTTTAAAAAAATATCATACAAAGATGTAGACATTATAATTACCTAGAATGCATTTAATACCCATCCCTCATTTATCAAATTATGAAATTCTCAGAGGAGCAAGTAAAAGACATTGTTACTTTGAAGGAAAGTTTGATCGAGCAAATTGACAAACACCAAGAATCCATAGAAATGTTAGAAAAAAATATCATAATTTTGGATTTATTCTTAAAGGATTCTAGTTTTACAAAAGCTTCACATCTAGGAACAACAAAAAAAGCAGAGATTCAAAACAAACCAGATACTACAAAAAAACTTGTAGAGAATTCAATTCCAATTAAAAGAGTGAGCGATGGTAAAGTAATTGCGAATGCCTATGTCACACCAGAACAAGTTTCCATAGTTTTAGGTGACGAAATTGAGATTAGTGTTGATACTCCACCTTTCAAATCATTCTTTTTAGATAGAATTATTGGAGAAATGAAAAAGAAGGATATTGCAGAAGCAGAGAAGGGAAAAATCCAAAAAGAATCAATTATTAATTACATTATAAACAAAAATGGCTCAGACATAAGGGAAATTATTATCAAAAACTATAGGCAGAAAGAAAGAGTAAATGAGCTAATCAATACAGCAGGGTGGTCATTAACACGAATGCTTGAAAATATCAACAAGTGATAACATGGATAAAATTGTAGTTTTAGATTTTGGGTCACAATACAGTCATTTAATTTGTAGAAGAATTAGAGAGTTTTCTGTTTATGCAGAACTTGTTCCTTATGATATTAGTTATGAAGAATTGCAGAAACATAATCCAAAGGGAATTATTTTTTCAGGAGGTCCATCAAGTGTTTATAATTCAGATGCCCCCATTCCAGAAAATAAAATTTTTGATATGAATTTACCTCTACTGGGAATTTGTTATGGACATCAATTAATTGTAAACAAATACGGGGGTAAAATAAAAAAAGCAAACAAGGAATATGGTTCATCTTTACTTACAATTGATGATGATAAAGATCTTCTAAGTGGTATAGGAGAATCAGTAAGAGCATGGATGAGTCATGGTGATGAAGCGGAAGAAATTCCACAAGGATTTAAAGTAATAGGACATACACAAAGTGCAAAAGCTGCTGCAATTGCATCAGAGGAAAAATCAATCTATGGAATTCAATTTCACCCCGAAGTGGTGCATACAGAACAAGGTGCTAAAATTCTTAAGAATTTTGTTTTGAAAATATGTGGAGCAAAACAAGATTGGACAATGGAGGGTTTTATAGATACAGTTGTAGAAAAAATTTCAAAAATAGAGGGAAATGTACTTTGTGGAGTCAGTGGAGGCATAGATTCTACTGTAGCAGCATTACTAATTCACAAAGCAGTTGGGGATAAGCTCACATGTATTTTTGTAAATAATGGTTTGTTACGATTAAACGAAGAAACAGAAATTGAGGAGATGTTCAAAGATAATTTTAAGTTAAATTTTACAGCAGTAGATGCAGCTGATGAATTTCTTGAAAAGCTAAAAGGAGTAGAGGATCCTGAGAAAAAGAGAAAGATTGTAGGAGAGGAATTTATTCGTGTTTTCACTGAATTTTCTGAAAAAAATGGTCCCTTCAAATGGTTAGCTCAAGGTACACTTTATCCCGATGTAATTGAAAGCGGAGTTTCAAAAGGACCAGCATCTGTAATTAAATCTCATCACAATGTAGGAGGATTACCAGATTGGCTCAATTTGGAAATTTTAGAACCATTAAGAGAGTTGTATAAAGATGAAGTAAGAAAGATTGCAAAAATTCTAAACGTTCCAAAGAAACTTCTCATGAGACACCCATTTCCTGGTCCAGGGCTAGCTGTAAGGATAATTGGGGAAGTTACTCCAATAAAACTACAGATTGCCAAAGCAGCAAGTAAAATTGTCGAAGATGAATTAATGAAGGCAGACTTGTATGATAAAGTATGGCAAGCTTATGCTGCAGTTGGAGATGATAAAGCAGTAGGTGTTGTTGGGGATGAACGAAGATATGGAAACATAGTTATGATTAGAGTCGTAGATTCAATAGATGCAATGACTGCAGATTGGACAAGACTTCCACATGGTCTTTTAGAAAAAATGAGTAATAGAATAACAAATGAAATTGAAGATGTCACATGGGTGACTTATACCATTTCAAGTAAACCTCCTGCAACAATTGAGCCACAGTAATGATTAATTTGGAATACGAAAAAATTTGTGATGAAATTCTTGAATGTGACAAAAAAATCAGATATGTAGGAGTATACGATTATGGGAAACTTTATGACAAGATGAGGCCAGGATTAAAGAGTCATTTATCAAGAGAAGAAACTGAATTGTCTTTGTCTCAAGCAATTTATCGATGGTCTACACGTAAAAAAACAGCAAAAAAAATTGGAAAACCTATTTTTTCATTAGCAAAATATGAAAAAATTTATCGAGTAACTGTACCTATGGGAGGAGCAGGATTAATTTTGATTAGTACAGAATTAGATTCAGACGTAATTAAAATTGTTGATAAGATTTTGAAAATCAAAAATGAATACTCTTGATATTTTTTTAATAGTAAGAATATTCTGAATAACTAAATAAGAAGTGCTGCACCATATACTCCTGCAGAATCACCCAATTTGTTTTTCAGTATTGGAGTATCAACTAAATCTGAAAAGACTTTACTGTAAACTGATTCTTTTCCTTCAGTATACAAAAAATCAATATTTGACAAACCACCACCTAAAACTATTACATCTGGATCTAAGATGTCTATAACGTTAGCAAGCCCATATCCAAAATTTTCTAAAAATTCACCTTTCCATTTTTGGCCAATCTCATTATTAATGTTAGAAAGGATTTCAGGAAGAGTTTGAGATTTTCCAGTTAGTTTTGTCCATTGTTTTTCCAATGAAGGACCACTGATGTAGGTCTCTACGCATCCAGTTTTACCACAATAACAAGAATTTCCATTACGATGTAAGGTATGGTGTCCCCATTCTCCTCCAATGTTAGTTCTACCAGGATGAAGTTTTCCATCAATCACAATTCCACCACCAACACCAGTACCCATAATCACTCCAAAGACTACATCAAATCCACTAGCAACACCCATTTTAGCTTCAGCTATTGCAAAACAGTTTGCATCATTTTCTATGGATATTT
The DNA here is from genome assembly GCA_013390905.1 of Marine Group I thaumarchaeote. Classification (GTDB taxonomy): domain Archaea; phylum Thermoproteota; class Nitrososphaeria; order Nitrososphaerales; family Nitrosopumilaceae; genus Nitrosopumilus. Next base: position 31,142 of record JACATG010000011.1, read on the forward strand.
TTTTTTCTAGTTTATTTTCTAGATCTTCTTTAAGTGATTTTCCAATCAAGCATTGTGTATTACTATTTTTAATTAATCCAGTTTGTTTAGAAATTGCACCAGGTGTACAAATACCAAAAGAAAAGTCAGAAATGTTTGTAGATATCTCTAAGACCAAAGATGATATAGTATTGATAATTTTTTGATAATCATTTTGTGGTGTTGGAATCCTTTTTCTTTCTAAAACATTTAGATTTTCATCAAGTAGAACAGCTTCTGTTTTAGTGCCACCTAAATCAACACCAATTTTGTACAACAATAATTTATAAAAGTTAAAAGGCTTAAGTTTTAACTAAAATTATCCCATTGGAGGCATACCGCCGCCACCTGGAGCTCCAGAAATAGCAATTACATCATCTATTCTAAGAATCATACATGCTGCTTCTGTTGCAGATTTGATAATCTGTTCTTTAACTACAATTGGTTCTACAACATCAATCGCGAACATATCAGCAATCTTTGTGTTTCTGGCATCAATACCAGTCCATTTATGACCTTGGTTTTGTTTTGCTCTGAGATTAGCCATTGTATCAATTGGATCCATTCCTGCATTTTCAGCAATAGTTAATGGAATTGTTTCTAATGCTTCAGCAAATTTTTTGATTGCAAGTTGCTCTCTTCCATCAAAATTATCAGCCCATTCCTTAAGTTGTGAGGCTGCAAATGACTCAGGTGCACCTCCACCTGCAACAATTTCAGGCTTTTCAATTACATCTTTTACTACCATTAGAGCGTCATGAATTGAACGATCAACTTCATCAATTACTCTTTGAGAACCACCACGAATTAGCAAAGTGACTGATTGTGGGTGTTTACATCCTTCAATGAATACCCATTTGTCAGATTCTACTTTCTTTTCATGAGCCAAATCAGCAAAGCCAAGATCTTTTTCTGAAAGATCATCTAGATTGTTAATTACACGTCCACCTGTAGCTTTAGAAAGTTTAGTCATGTCACTTTCTTTGACACGACGAATTGCCATAATGCCATGTTTTGCAAGATAGTGTTGTGAAATATCATCAATTCCTTTTTGACAAATCAATACATTAGCACCAACATCATGTAGCTTGTCAACCATAGTCTTTAGCATTCGATTTTCTTCTTCTAAGAACATCTGCATTTGAGTAGGATCAGTAATTCTAATTTCAGCACTCATTTCAGTTTTTTCAATTTCTAATGCGGAATTTATTAATGCAATTTTTGCCTTTTCAATTTTTCTAGGCATTCCACTATGAACAATTTCTTTATCTAAAACAATACCCTTCACAATGTTTGTGTCTTGAATTGAACCACCTGCTTTCTTTTCAACTTTAAGGTTGTCAAGATCAATAGTATAATCATCACCTTTCTTGATTACAATGCTAAGAATTGCATCAACTACGATTTTTGATAGAGTGCCACTGTCTTCAGAAATTAATTTTGATTGCATACTAGTATTTGCAATTTTAAGAAGAGATTCTTTATCATCAGGTTGTATTTTCTTGGATAATTCTGAGTAAATTTCAAGGGTTTTTTCAGCAGCTGCCTGGTAACCTTCAACAATGATTGAAGAATGAACATCTTTTTTGAGTAGATCCTCTGCTTTGGCTAATAATGCCCCTCCAAAAA
>JACATG010000003.1 GCA_013390905.1 Marine Group I thaumarchaeote
TGCTTCCAAAATTCTCTAGTAGGGCATTCTTAGCTCCTATGGCAGGAGTAAGTGATCCTGCACTTCGATTACAATGTAAACAAAAGGGAGCTGGGCTTGTTGTTACTGAATTTACTAACATTCATAGTATTATTGCAAAAGAAAAACAACTTAAAAAAAATACTAAAACAATACAAGAATTTATTGAATATTCAGAGCAAGAACGTCCTATTTCAGTTCAGTTATTTGGTTCTGATCTTCTTGCATTAGAACAAGCTGCGAAGATTGTAGAACCTTATTTTGATATTATTGATTATAACATGGGATGTCCTGCACCTCATATTACTCAACAAATGGCAGGTGGTGCGCTTCTACAAGAAATAAATCTAACTCAACAAATTTTCAGTACCCTTGTTAATGCTGTAAAAAAACCTGTAACACTAAAAATTCGTTCTGGAGTGACAAATGCTAGTAAATTTCTATTTAGAGAAATTGCTGAAATTGCAGAAGATGAAGGAATTCAGATGATCACTCTGCATCCCAGAACTGTTAGTCAAGGTTATTCTGGAAATTCAGATTGGAAGATGATTAAAGAACTTAAAGAAATATCAAACATTCCAATTGTTGGAAATGGGGATATTGTAACCCCAGAAGATGCTAAAACTATGATTGATGAGACTGGTTGTGATTATGTAATGATTGGTCGTGGTGCAATGGGAAATCCATTCTTGTTTGAACAAATAAACGATTATCTCAAAACTAACTCTTACAATGAATACTCTTTCAAAGATCGGTTGGATTCATTTTTTGATTATTTGCATCTTACAAATCAATACAAAATCAAATTTGCTAATATTAAGAGTCAAGCAATAAGATTTACAAAAGGTATGGAAGGAGGTTCTAAACTACGTTCAAAAATTACTTTTTCAAAAAATATTGAAGAACTTGAGAAAATTATGAATAATGCATATACATCGCCCTAGAAATTTATTAAATTACTGCATATTACTTTACATTTGTTTATGATTTAACTAAAATTGATATTGAATTTTTAAGCAAACTAGACTATTCTTATATATTTCAAGATGGCATTTAATGTATGAAAATAGGAATTGAATCGTAATTGGCAACAGCTTATGTTCTCATAAACTGTGAGCTAGGTTCTGAAGAATCAGTAATATTGGAACTTAAATCAATAGAAGGAGTTGTTGAAGTACATGGCACATTTGGTGCATATGATATCTTGGCTAAAGTAAAATCAGATCAAGTAGAAGCACTACGTGAAACTATTACTTGGAAGATAAGAAAAATTCCAAAAATCAGATCAACTCTGACATTAATGGGGATTGAAGGACAAGAATAATTCTTCAAAATCCTTTGCTTTTATACTTAAATTGTAATAGAAATATCCCTTCAAAAATACGTCTCCCAAAGGGACATCACACTGAGAGAACAGAGTTATTCTCTCAGTAGAATTATCTAAATCAAATGATTATGTAGTTTTATTCAAATTTTATTATACAATTAATTGGTTATTGTATTATCCTCTGACTTTTTTAGTATAGAAAAAAATGAAAATTATGAAAAGTGATGAAAAAAGATCTCATAGACTAAACTATCTTTTAAAGTACTATTTGATTAATCCTAAAGAAAATGATCTCTATCAAAGAGCCAAACAAATGGGAGTATCTGATTATACTGCGAAGGATTACATCAGGACAGTCATTATACAAGCCAAAAAAATCTATTCAAAATAGATTTTGGGGATTTATTGAAAAAATTGAATTAAACCTGTTTTCTCTCTCACAAAGAAATCATTAGTAATCTTAAACAAGGTATTCATAAATAATCAAAGGAGAGAAAATACACATGACTGATTCATTGCTTGATGATGTAAATGCTCTTTTAGACAAGGATATTGGAGATGACAAAATTTTAAAGCAAATTTGGAGGGCTTGTGAAAACAATGAAGTCATTAGCAATTATGAAAGAAATTATGTTAGAAAATTAGCAGAAAAACATCTAGGACGAAGACCAAAAGTTGTTCAAACCAAAATACTTGCAGACGAAAAACCAACAGATCCAGATGTTATTATCCCAGAAACTCCATCTGTTCAAAAAATTCAAACATTTCAACCTCCTGCACGAATAATATCTTCTAATTTGAAAAATTCAAAATTGATGTTAGGTATTGGCGGTGTCGCTTTGGTAATAATTATTGCAGTTGCTGCTTCATTTAATGGTCTCTCTGATGTAACACCAACTAACTCAATTCCAGACACATTATCAATTCAAACTGATCTATCATCCTATGATAAAAAAGACATAATTTCAATTAGTGGTATGTCTGATACCTCAGGAATCGTGAACCTTTCAATTGAAAATAAAAATAATGAACTTGTATGGGCAGAACAAGTTTCTCTAAAAAATGATGGAAGATATTCAACATTAGCTATTGCTGGAGGTCCAGGATGGGAAAGTTCTGGTACTTATACAATCAACATAGATAATGGTGTAGAAACAAGATCTATCTCATTTTCATTTACTACATAATCCTTTCAAATTCTTTCCAATGAAAATCAATCACATCTCTGAGCTTCTCTACACTAATTTCTTCCATGTATTCACGATAAACTATGAATTTATTTTGTCTACCTGAATCTTCACCATAAACATCATTGGTGATTTTTGGAATTGTTCCAGATTTCCATTGAGTCATCTCAAAAATCCATATTGTTGAATCTGGATTTGAAAAGTCAATGTCATCACATCCTACAATGTAAAGAAAACATTTTGTTGATTGGTTTAGCTTTTCATGTAATTTTTCATATGCTATCATCTGACCTTTTGGAATGTTGATCTTATCATTATGAAATCCCTTGAATTCCAAGATTACAAAACTTCCCTTGTGCTCAATGAGCCAATCTAAATCAGTTCCACCTGAGGCTATCATTCCATGAACAATTAGATTACCTAAGACCTCTCTTCCACGAGTAAATTCTGATTCGTCAAAAATCTGATATTTTGCCTTTGGGCTTTTACGAATAATTTGTTTAGAATTATGTTCAGAATGAATTGGATTTTCCTTTTCGTATATAGTATCAATAAATTCATTTGTATCATTTACCATAATTCTAAAATTTTTAACTTGATGATAAGCGAGTTTGTAAAATTTAGTAAAGTTAAACTATTTTTCTGATTTATCTACAGCAAAATTCTCCTCCTGCCCCTTTATACAAAATAAAATATTCATCTGGGTTCTTCCTCTCTTTTTTGGCATTCAAAGCATCTTGATATATCTCAAAATGCTCAACTAAGTACAATTGATTTTCAGAGTCTGCAAAATAATCTATTCCAACTAAATCAAATCCTATTTCCGGAGTTAGGTTAATCTTTACTTTTTCAAATATATCTTCAGTCAATTTTTACTTTTTTAAAATATTAAAATTTAGAAAAATCATTACTCATAAATCATAAGATCTTTTTCTTCCAATAATGCATGTAAATTATGAACAGACCTGTAAACATCTGACTCTTTTTTAGCACCAGTACATACCAATTTCCCTGATGCAAATAATAATATCACAGTTTTTGGATCAAGCATTCTATGAATAAGTCCTGGAAATTGTTCTGGTTCATACATACTTCTTGGTAGTGTTCTTGCTGCTTGTTCCAGATGGATTTTTCCACCAAGATTAATTGCGGCTACTATATTTTGTACTGTAATTACCGCATCCTTTTTTACTTTGACTTTTCCCTTTCTTAGTTTTTGAACAACTGTGTTTACAGCTTTAATTGCCATTTCTTCAGATTTAGCTCCAGTACACACCATCTTTCCTGTTCTAAAAATTAAAGTTGCAGTTCTGGGACTCTTTATTCTAAAAACAAGCCCAGGAAATTGTTCAGGGTGGTATTCAGTATCTGGAAATTTTTTTGTAATTTCAATTAGATCAAGTTTTTGGTCAACTGATGCAGATGCAACTACATTTTCAACACTAACAATTGGCTTTGTTTGAGGCATAATATCGGACTTTTAATAGCCCTGTATATATACTAGTAAAACTTTTTTTGAAAATTTGAGTTAATCTAATGATGTCCTATCCATTGATAACGATATTCTTCATCAATGATGTCTGTCACTAATTCCCTGTCTTTGATTTCTATTTTAGGAAAATCTATCTCAAAGAATCCTAATTTACCTTTACATGAAATTGGAATTCTAAATGATTTCACATCTTTTAACATAAATCCAAAAGTTTTACCATGAAAATTTTTTGAAGCTAAATGAAATTTTTGATCTGCTTTTATTTCCTTAACTGAGTTATATTTTTTCACTTCATAAAGTTCTGCTTTACCAATTATTGCACCTGTAACTAATTTTTTATTTATTTTTAATCTCTTACAATCTTCTATTCTTATTTTAATTGGAGCATGGATCAAAAATTCCCCACGGAAATTTGTATTCCACTTTCTTAATTCAATAATTTTTTTACCAGAAATTATTAAATCTGCAAATGGTTGAGATACTGAAAGACATTTCAAGATTATTATTCAGTAGCTACTTTGATAAATTTAGAAGGATCTGTATTTTTTCCTTCAGGTAGTTCTGTAATTCCTCCATTCAAACTTTCAGTTACAATTCCTTTTGCTGCAAGAACTTTAGTAGCCATAAGCGAAGTATTCCCTGCCATGCAAATCAGTAATGATTTACCTTTAGATCCTTGTAGCTCTTTCTTTAACTCTTCTGGGATTTGTTGTGTTGATAATAGTTGATTCGCTGTGCTTGCTTTTGGAACAGAGATTTTACTTTTATCAACGCCAAGAGATTTTGCAATTAACTCTATTCCTTCTTCGCGTGGAGTATATTGAGTATGAATCCAAATTATTTTATCATAATCATTTGCACTTGCTACAGCTTCATCTAATGAAACCTGAACACGTTGATTCTTTGATATTACTTCTAGATTCTTTCTATATTTTTCTATTCCATCTGCAACAATTACGACAAACTTTCCACCACCACTAGAATCTGCCATAACTAGCACTTCATAAAGAGCAAGAGCAGTACTTTCGCCTATGTCATGACCTTTGTCTACAAAAAACTTTAGAAGATGTTTTGCCTGTTCAAAATCTACTTCATGTTCTCCAGCATATTTCTCAGGTTCGTATAGTTTCAAGCCGAATGCCTTGTCTTTTGTTCTAATCCCTGCAACATCTTGACCAGCAGGTGGGAAAACTACATGCAGCGATTTTTTTCCATATTTTTCAGATACATATCTACTCAAGCCACCAGAGGTGCCACCTGTGCCAAAGGTACAAACAATTTCAAAATCTTCTAGTGAATTACCATTTTCATGTAATTGTTGGTCTATCTCAACTGCAGTAACAGTCCTATGAACATCAATGTTCAATTCATTGTCGTATTGTTCTGGGCAGAATAATCCGTATATCTTAGCAAGAAATTTAGCCAAATTTATGATATCTTCTTTAACTAAAAGTGATTCTATTTCAGAATTTTCTTTATCAAAAATTGCAGGATCAAATCCCAGTTCTGACAATTGTGAGCGAATATTAACTGCCGTTGCTTTTGCAGCCAAAAGATCTACTGCACCATCTTTCATTCCTGGAGCAGGACAGATATCCATATCAAGATCCATAATTCGTATATTCTCATTTCTTAATTCCTTGAAGACTCCTTCTTGCAACTTTCTTGATACAAGTGTAACAACAACCAATCCAAGTTTTGATAATAATCCAAGAGCTATTCCAAAGTTGCCTGAGGTTGCTTCGATTACTGTTTGTCCACTCTTCAGCTTACCTGTAACAATAGCGTCATGGATAATGTGAACTGCAGCTCTGACTTTAATTGAACCAGTTAGTAAGTTGGAATCAAATTTACCAAAAACTTTAAGATCCATATCTGTAAAATCTGTTTTGTACACACTTTTAGCACATTCTTTCAAATCTTCAGTAAGATCAGTAAGCGGTGTTGCATTAACAATCTTCGTTTCTTCTAGATGAGGAACTTTACTCCATATTTCTTGCTCAAAACGCTCAAGCAGTATATTATTAACATTGGTTCCTTCCAAAAATCTTCCTCTTCAATATTATAGTGAATTATCCTTCTAAAATACTAATCACTTTACTTGGAATATCATTTAGTCTACTTACAGCCATAGTTTTTTCATATCCCAAATGTCTGAGATTATTTGCTATAGTAGTAGCCCTTACTGTATTTGGACCCAAGCCCAAAGCTACCATATTAATGCCTAATCCTTTGAGAGATTTTGTCATATTTCTTACAGCATCAGGGTCTGATGGTTCACCATCTGTTAATGTCAAAAAAATATCTGGTCTTTTTGATTGTAGCATTGGAAACATTTTATCATACACTTCTGCTAGTGGGGTTGATCCATTGGCAACAATCTGTGCTAATCGTTTTGCAGTAATATTGTTCCATTTAACATTATCTTGTTTTATAGACCAGCACACTACTGATCTGTTTTGAGTACTAAATGCATATACTGCAAATTTCACCTTAAGAAAAGCTAAAACTTCACAAAGTGCTAGTGTTGCTTTTTTGTATTCTAGAGCATCTGATGCAATGCTTGATGAATGATCCAACAAAATTACAATTTTAGTTTTAATGGATTTTTTTATATCTATAAAAAATGGTTCATGACCTTCAATGTAACTTTCTTCATCAAACTCATCTCCAAATCTATGATGTTGTTCTTTCCATCCATATTTCCATTCTTTAAATTTTATTTTTAATCTATTAATCAAACTAATATCATAGATTGTGGTTTCATTAACATTTTTTGTAGGGGGGATTTGAATTCCTATTGCTTCTGGGTTCAATCCTTTATTTTCCATTTTTTTGTTTTCATCAAGTAATACCTTATACTCATCATAGACATTATCTCCTCTTAATACAGATGCAGAATCAGCAGAACCAAAATCTTCTTCCTTGTTTTTAGAAATTATCTTTAGAATCTTTAATAGTTCTTCTTCAGACAGTGCCATTCCTGTTTTCATAAAAGGTATAGATACTGGTATTGTAAGAAGTGAATCAATATCTAAAATCTTAACTATCTTACTTACATTTTTTTCAAGTAAATTCGCATCATACTTTTCCTCAATCGCTTTTTTAACAATTTTTTTTGCAAATTCAGTTGCTTTTTTTATTTTTTCGAAATGACTAGATTGAATTTCTCCTTTAATTGCCCCAAACATGAAATATTGATAAAATGCCTCTACAATCCTTGCTTTTCCATAAACTGAATTTAGTTGGGGTCTTGCTACAAGCATATAGGCATAATTGAAGATAATTTCATTATCCATTCCCTTCCAAATTTTCCTGCCTAATTGTTCAACTTTTTGTGTTTCCATTGCATTGAGAATAAATCCAAATGCATGATCATTGCTGAGAATTTTTTTACAAAATTTTACTCTCATAGCTTCGTACCACAATGATGTTCTGAATTGACGATATTTTTGAAAATCATCTCCAATTCTTTTTTCAAGTGGTGTCATGATTACTTTTTTTTCATTAAGTCTTGTTCTCGTTTCCATCTTGTCTGAGATTTCTACAATCATTTTATCTTCTTCAGACCATCTTCTTACAAGAAAGGTAGCAATCTCTACTATGGATTCATTTTGAAGTTGAATTGCTTGCATTTAATTACCAAACATCGAAGTAATGATGTCATTTACTTTTTGGTATTCTATGTTTCCCCATTGTGTGTATACATTTCCAAAAACAAAATTTGCTGCCTCTTTTGAAGACAATCCTTTATCTAACAATTTTCCAAATGCAATAGTTTCTCTTAAGCTAGGAGAATAAAATAATTCTTCAACAGCAGCAGCTTGTCTTAATATGTTTGCTAGTTTAATTGCTTGAATAATTTCTAATTCATGTTCTCCGGAAACATATTTCTTTATAATTTCTAATTCGATGTTCTCTGGTGGATATTCTAATCTAATTCGTACCGGAAACCTACTTAGTATCTGTGGTGGTAGCTCCTTTGTTCCAGTATGTGATAATGGATTTATAGTTGCAACTACAAACCAATTTTCTTTTGCTTTGATTACTTCACCTGTTGATTCCTTCAATACAATTTGTCTTCTATCATCTAACGCTTCATCAAGTCTGAGTAAAACATCTGCTTCAGCCGAATTAATTTCATCCAGATAAAGCATATCTCCTTTTTTCATTGATTTTACCAAAATCCCTTCATCAAAACTCACAGTTCCATCTGTCAACGTTTTTGTGCCAACAAGGTGGCTCTCTCTAGTTCTAAGGCTAAAATTAATGGATTCTAGATTCATATTCTTATTTTTTGCAAAATCTCTAACCAAAGATGTCTTTCCAGTTCCTTTTGGTCCTATAATGAGCACAAAAAGATCTGCTTCATATGCCTTATTCAGAATTTGATTTGAATTATTCCAATCTAGATATTGTATTTCCAAAGTATGTTTTCATTGATTTAAACAATATTTAATATTAGATCTAATTTCCAAATGCTTCTACTTTTGTTAATGCTTCACCAAGTCTTTGATGTAATGTTTTATCCCATTCGTCAAAACCTGACGGATCTTTTGGATAATTGTAGTAATGTTCCACTAACCATTGGTTTTGTTCTGATGTGTATTTTAGCGCTTTTGCAACTGTCTTATTCATTACACCTCTAATGATCATTCCAAACTTTCCTAATCCCGAAAAGTCTGGATGTTCACCTTTGCTAATTGATTCAACATCAAGATTTCCCAAAAAGTGTTTCATTCCATAACTGATTTGATCATTAGTCATTTGCTGTATTAATGCTCTAAAAAGTTCAAGACCTGCAGTTTTGTATCCATATTCTTTGATAAAGTCAAGATTGTATTGCCAAAGACTTGCTTCTGAAACACTATTTCCTTCTATTGCTTGGACTACGTTATTTCCAATAATTGCTCCTGCAATTAATGCAGGTCCTATTCCGCCTGCATCAATTGCTTTTGGCATCCATGCAGAATCTCCAACTAACATAAATCCTCCAGACACCATACAATCATTTTGTCTTCTAACTGAAACTTGGAACACTCCAGAATTATTGTTAATGTCCTCAGGATCTTCTGATAATCTTGGATTTTTGATTGCTTTGTTTCTTTCAAGATATTCTTTCATTAATGATGCTACATTGTCTTTTTTACCCAATCTTTTATTTCTTTTATCTAAAAATGATTTTTCAATTCCTAAACCAATGTTAACTTTATTATCTGCTTTAGGAAACACCCATCCATATCCACCAGGTGCAATATCTTGATCTAAATGAATTATACAATAATCCGGATCAAATTCTGTAAGATCTTTTTGTCCTTGATCAAAATACATAATGTATCTGCCTGTAGACTCCAAATCTCGTCTATCGATTCGTTTTTCTACTTTTGTTGAGTTTTGAAGTCCATTTCTAAGCGTAGATGTGACTCCAGTTGCATCAATTACAATTTTCGATGTTTTCTTAAAGGGTTGTTTTGTTTTGTTATCTATTCCTTGAATACCTATTACTTGTTGACCATCATAAATTAGGCCAGTGAGGTTAATTTCATACTCAAACTCAATTCCCATCTTCTTACATCTTTCATTTTGAATTTCAGGAAGCTTTTGGCGGTTTAACATGTAACCCTCTCCATCAAATGGAATTGACGTTTCTTTGTCTGGAGAAAATGCCATCACACCTTTTACATCATGTTCAATTTCTGGTCTGGTCCATTCAACTTTAATTTTGTTTGACATGAAATCTACAGCCTCTTTGGAACATGCATCTCCACATACCCAACCAGCTAATGATTTTCTTCCTGGTAAAAGTTCTGTATTTCTATCAACAACTAAAATCTTTAGGTTTTGATTAGAATAATGAGAAACAGACTGTGCCGTAATTGTGCCTGCAAGACCTCCACCAGCAACTATAACATCATAATCTGCCACGATAATAAAATTTGTATATCCGTATTTAAAATAATACTATGATAAGATGTAAGAAATTCTCACAGTAAATTTACATAATCGATTCAAAAATGGGGTCGGTTCGTCGCGGCGTCTTCAAGGCTTTCGCTCAGACTGGAGCGGCTATTATTTCCTCATTCCCAAATTAAATAATTCTGTTATTCTTATTTAATCTAGTTGGCAATCTGAAAAATTTCTGTGAATATTTTAACAGTATTTTTTTTGTTATAAATAGGAGCATAAATTTTTATTTTTATTGTGTCCTTTTCTTTCAATACAAGGTTTCCTTTGATTAGTTCTTGCTTGTCCAATCTCATATGAAATCTAGAATCCACTGTTCTTTCTTCAATTTCTTCAATTAATTGATTAATTTGTTCAATAGATAACAACCCCAAAAGTTTTTTCATAAAATTTTGAGCCTCTTTTTTTACCATTTTTGCATTTAGTATAATTATTGGATTATCAAAATGTCCTACGGTCTCATGAATTGTAAAATTTTCTTCTTTTAGGTCTAGCAATTCTTTAAAAGATTGGTATATTTTTGAAATATCTTCCGTTGCATGAATAATTACATCAATTGTTACTTGTATCTTATCAATCATAATTGTAAAAGAATAATTCTAGTTGGTTATGCTTTAAGTAATATTGTTTCTTTGTCTGCAGTTCTAATGAGTTTTACTTTCTCAAGACCTACGTGTCTAACTCTAATAATCTTCTTAATTGCTGCCATAATGTCTGAATTTATCTTACTATAACAAGTAGCTTGGACAAATTGCTCAACTGTCATTTGTGGAACTGTGTTGTTAATTACGTCTTTTATAATTAACCTAAGAGCATGTTTTCTAGATGTGTTTAGCTGTCTATGGGTTAGAGCAATTACTTTGACTCTAAAGATGTATCCATCTTTTGTTTTAATATCAATAATAAAATTAATTTTTGATGATCCACGTCTAACTAAACTACGCAAAAATTCTTTTGAATATTCAAATCTCTTGAAAATCGTTGATGCTTTATCGCCATTGATCTTGTCAATCTGAAAATACATTTTGTATTGATATTGTGAAGGATCCCCTTTTAGAATATCATAAAGTGTTACTTCTAAAACCCTACCTATTGCATTTTCATCATCTGTTATTGGAACATACGCAATTGGGACAACATTAAATGATTCTGGTGCATGTACTGTAATCCAGCGTTTTTCTCTCCACTTGTCTTTTGTTCGACCTTTTCTACGTGCCAATTATTATCGACCTTTAAACCCAAAATATAAGGGTATGTTACTAGATCTCTTTCTGATTTCCCATGTAACTCTGTAAAATTTGAGGAATTCTAATATGTCCATCTTTTGTTTGAAAATTCTCCATTATAGCCACCAAAACTCTAGTTGTGGCAACAAGAGTACTGTTAAGTGTGTGTAAATATTGTGTATCTTCATTTGTTTTATCTCTAAATCTGATCTTCAATCTTCTTGCTTGATAGTCCAAACAATTTGAGCAAGAAACAATTTCTCTATAGGCATTTTGTCCTGCCATCCATGCTTCAATATCGTAAGTCTTTGCTGAAACTTTTCCCATGTCCCCAGTTGATAGTAACATTACTTTGTGAGGAATTTCCAATTTCTGATAAAATTCTTCGGTAACTGCTAACATTTTTTCATGCTCATCCCATGAATCTTCTGGTCTTGAAAATACAAACTGCTCAACTTTGTCAAATTGATGCACCCTGAAAATTCCTTTTTGGTCTCTTCCATGTGCACCTGCCTCTTTTCTAAAACATGGGCTAACACCCGCATATCTTATGGGTAGATCTTTTCCCTCAATGATTTCTTTTGAGTGCATTGCTGCCATAGCATGTTCAGACGTTCCAATCATGTACAGATCTTCTTCTTCAACCTTGTAGATGACATCCTCAAAGTCATCAGCAATTATCGCTCCCTCCATTGATTCTCGATTAATCATGTATGGTGGTTGAATGAGAGAATATTCTTTTTTTGCCAGAAAATCTAATGCGTAGTGAATTAGTGATTGATTTAGCCTTACTAGATCATTTTTTAGATAATAGAATCTGGCTCCTGCAACCTTGGCAGCTCTTTCCAAGTCTACCAAATCTAAATTTTTAGAAATATCAATATGATCATTTATTTTAAAATTGAAATTTGGGATATTTCCCCATTTTCTTATTTCTTTGTTAGCACTTTCATCTACTCCAACTGGAACTGATTCATGAACAAGATTTGGAATTGTTAATGCCAATCTAGAATACTTGTTTTCAATAGTTTCTTGTTCTGATTCTAGTTTTGAAAGTTCAACTGAGACATTTTTCATATCGTCTAAAATTGATGATGTATCTTTACCAGCCTTCTTTTTTTGCGAAATTTCTAAGGAGACTTGGTTTTTCTTTTTTCTTAATTCATCTGTTTTAATTATAAATTCACGCCTTTTTTGATCAAATTCTATTAATGCATCTAAATCAAAATCTACAGACCTTGCTTTGAGCATGTCTCTAATAATTTGTGGTTTTTCTTTAATTAATTTAGGATCTAACATTATTCAATCACCTTTAACGCAACTTGGACATGTTCTAATACTTCATCAACAGTAGCAATAAGTTGTTTCATGTTATCCTTACTTTCAAAATTAAAAACTAGTTTGTTATCAATATTTTCAACATAAAGACTCAATCCTTCTGGAAAATTTACATTATCAGGTTCTAGCGCATTTTTGACAGTTTCTGCCTTTTCTTTTGATATATTATTAAGAACTATCTGTACTTGACACTTTAATGACATTTACTTCTAAATAATTAAGAAATTCATCTAATTTGTCTTTAGTTATTTTTGCTCCTGCTGCTGCATCATGACCGCCTCCAACACCATCAAATTTCTTAGCACCTATTCTCATTAGTTCACTAAGATTGATGTCAGATTTACAACTAAAGGATTTTCTTGATGAAAACTTTATTGTGTTTTCTTCTCCTTTAGTTCTCAAAATTACAATTTTTCCAGCATTTTTTGGTGATCCTGCAATTAATGATGAAATAGTTCCAGTCATTGTCTCTGGTACTATGTCTTCACCATTTACCATAACACAAGTTTCACTTTCTGTAATTCTCCATCTCTCATTTGATAAAATATTCATGTATTCTCTAATCCTCTTTCTATACTCTGTCAGAATGGTTTCACTCTCTCTTAGAATCTTATTTCTATCTCCCATACATACTGCAATTCCAACACCCGAACGATTAATTCTTCCACATGAATTTAGCATAGTTGAAAACTCCCTCCCGTCTCGCAAGAAGCTTCTCTTATCTTCTCTTGGAAACGTGTATGTATATCCAATTAATTCTGACATAATTTCAGTAGCATTTTTTCCAGAAGTAAATTTAGTAATTGATTCAATTACTAGCCTTTTTTCTTCCTCATTTAGTTCTGCTGGAACTCTCCATCTTCCTCCATCCTTTAACTGAATTCCTGATGAATTTAGAAGAGCGAGACATGCATCTCTGTTCCATGTTAAACCTTCGATAAATGGCTGTGAAGTAAATGCTAGGGCATCAGGAAGTGGTCTAGTTTCTCTTCCGACTAACAATAAATCTAAATCAATATCTACCAAACCCAGATCTTTGGCAGTATTAGCAATCTCAAAATTCTTACCTGTAAATGACTTTCTTTCTCCCTGATCTTGTCTGTCTCCTAATGCTGAAACAACTGCGATAGCAGACAAATCTGAATTTTTTTCATCAAGTGCCATTGACGCAAGATATGCCATTCCACCTGCACAAATCTCAACCCCACCGTCAATTTCATATCTCCAAGCATTGATGACATTTTGATTATCCAACTCATCTTCTAGAATCTGGTGATGGTCTAAAATAATCCAGTTGTCACCTAAGGCTTCATTTAGTTCCTTTGCAAAACCTCCTCCTAGGTCTGTTACTACGTGGAAATCTCGAGAATCTGTCTTGAAAGACTCTACTAGCTTTTTGCTAAATTCTTTTGATGTTCTAACAGTACATTTGGCACCAGCTCTGATTAGAGCTTTGGTAATGATACTTCCAGATGTAAGTCCATCACAATCAATATGAGTTGTTACAAAAATTGATTTTTTAGACTTTATGCAATCTGAAATTTTATCTTTGAAAAACGAAAGTGACTCATCAAGTGATTTTGTCATTACTCTAGTTGAGCAACCACGGCTTTATACTTCCAGGTTTTTGGAATTCTTCCGATCCTTTTGTAGTAAACGGATAGTCTGTGAACTTTGGCTTCAAGTAATTCCAAAGATCTTACATTTCTGTAGTCCCCCCTGTTTACTTTGAGGTGTTTTTGAAGACCTACTGCTTTGTTTACAATATTTTCAAGATCTTCTGGCATTTCTGTTTTCAAACCATTTTCTTCTAAAATCTCACAAATGCCTTTCTTGGTAATTGGTTTTATTAGGGGAATTGAGTGCTGATCTCTTAATTTTATTCCTATTTGACTAGGAGTTAATCCATCTTTAGTGTATTTTACCACTAACTCTTCAATTTCCTTGGGACTTAGTGTTATCCAAGAAGGTACATGCAATATTGCTGGTCTAATAGAATGTGATTTTCCATGTCTATGTGTGTGCATTCGTCCCATGATTCGGCTGATTTAAGAACAAAATTAAACGTTACTTATACTGATCTCGTACATTATATCAAAATTTGAAGTCCAGAATAAAAGTTAAATATGTACTTGACTTCAAAACGAACAGGTAAAACAATATGAATACAAAAGTACTTTTCGCAGTAATGTTGATTGCTGTATTTACCATGGGATATTATGCAGATAATACAGTAGCATTTGCACAATACATGGGCAATGTTGGTTCACAAGGTGAAACTGGCAAATATACACTAGAAGAAGCACTAGAACTTCAACGTCGAAGAATTGAACTTGTTGAACAATACCCAGATGCTGGTTCAGGAACTCCAGTTATGAGTGCTGATGGTGTATTTGGAGCAGCTGCTATTTCAGCTGCAGTCTTTGGCGGTATTGCAGGAGCCTTATTCCTTAAAGGAAGACAAGGCAAATACGCAGCAATGGGCAGAGGATAAAAAATTCTCAATTTTCTCTTATTTTATTAATAATCTTTAGTGAATACTGATCTCGTTCTTTGTTATAGTAAAAGAAATGTATATATCGCACAAATAGAGCCAAAATATCATGATTCCTATCGTAGGTATTTTCCTAAACATCCTGTCATCAATAACAGGACAACTAGGACCAAACTATGATCCATTATTCTATGATGTAATGATTTACATCTTTGGAACCATAATGTTCACCGTATTCCTTCTTGCAATGATCTCATTCCACTTGCGTGTACACGGATGGGCTTACAAAGACAATCGTGAGAGATGGGTTGACGAATTAGACAGACACTTTGAAAGAGAAGGTATTGGTCTGATTCCAGACAACGGTAAATACTGGTAAACTTCCTTTCTTCTTTTCATTATTTTTAAAATTTTTTAGTTGAAAATTTATTAATTTAATTTTTAGAAAAACTTAATTTTTTACAAAGTCCAAAACTTCCTTTCTTCTTTTCATTATTTTTAAAATTTTTTAGTTGAAAATTTATTAATTTAATTTTTAGAAAAACTTAATTTTTTACAAAGTCCAAAACTTCTAATTTTCAGGTGGAAGGAAATCTGTGTCTTTGGATTCATCATATGCCTTTGTGGTAAATACAAACTTGTAGTGATATCCCTCCTGCAATCTATGGTTGATGAACTGAGATGATTCTTTACCATTGACAAAAACTGTTGATTTACCCTGATCCATATCTTTTAGAGGAAAGTCCCACATCCACAAAAAGTGACCTATTTCCCATGGATATTCCTCTTCCCACTCTGCATAAATCGTCCCATCATCAGTTAATGTGTACATGGCTTTTTGGCATTTCCCATCTAGTCCTGCGTTTATGTTGGCAGGAATGGGTGTAGGGAGATCATCAATTATAATCTCTAATGTGGCCTTAATTTTGTATGGTGTTTCTCGATTCTCAATACAAACTTTGAGAGGGTTATTCTGATCAAGTTGTCCTATAACCAGAGTACTTCCTAAACCTACTGATACTGCAATGATTGCAGTTATTGCTAGAAATTTTAGCGTTTTTTTCCTTTTGTAGGGATCACCCATTCCAGGCCAAATCATAGTGTGACTTTAGGCGGATTCCATAAAGTCCTTTCTCTTAATCATACATAATATTGATTATGTCTAACTTGTCTTGATTTTCTTAAATAAAAAATGGTCTATAAAATATGATAATTAATAAGAAAATGAAAAGGTTGGGTTGTTTAGATTACTTGCCAGGGTCGTGTTGCAAACGTGATTACATATCCAACACTAATTATGATTGATTGGTATGCGATATTGGTATATGGAATTGGTTTGATAATTGGTTCTCCTTCAACGACAACTGTTTGACCTGGACCAAGTCCTGGACCTACGTTTGCTACATTGAGCTGTGTGTGTACGTGATAAACACCTGCTTCAAGTGCTTTGGCAGATAGTGAATATTCAATGACAGCGTTCCCTGAAATATCAAATACATTTCCTGGTGGGTCTCTTGCCAACATCTCCCATCTGTTTCCAGCATTAGTAGATTCTGAGAAAATGGATAGCCATCCTCTTAGGTCTCTCTCTACAAGACTGACTAATGTTCCTTGAAGTGTCAAGGTTTCGCCAGTTTGAAGGGATTGTCTGTTAAAGGTTTCATCTTCAATTCTGATGAAACGACTCTGGAGTTGTGCTTGGACACCGTGTGCATCTGCAGTTGGAAGAACAGATTCAACCCAGTTGAAACCTAATGTTCCTAATACAAGTACAGCAGCTAGTCCGAATACGAAAATCTTTTTTTCGATCATAGTTATCCCTAATATTCAGAAAGACAGTGCACGTCGTTATATGTTTTACCTTGATAACGAGGATCGATACTTAATACTATGTTTATCATTGATGATTGACAATGAAAATAGTAAAAAAATGTTAAAATTATTTCGTTTTAAACTATTTAAAATCAATTATTTTTAATATTTTATAAAAATCTTATGAATAATTTCATAAAAATATACTATTTCCAAAACCCTTACTTTATATTCTGAATTTACACTACTAATTATATGGCACAGATGCCCGCATTAATCCCAAAAGAAGTTGAGATTCAGAGACTAAAGAAACTCTGGCTTATGATTCTTGCTCTTGGATCTATTGCAGCATCAGTCGAAGTTGATAACTTCGTTGATGGTTCTTTACATCAGACTTCTATCAGAGACAGTGCATTTACTCCAGCACATTGGTGGTTATATTCCCACTTTATTGCTCTACCACTAGGATGGGGAGCTTGTGCAATCTATGATAGAAAAGTACCAATTCTTAGAGGCCCAAATAATTCAATGAACACCGGTTTGAAGATGACCATCCTTGGTTACCTTGCAACTATGTTTACAATTGGGGTCAATGAGATGTGGCATTTCTGGTTTGTAGAAGAAATATTTTCGGTTCCGAATCACTGGATGTTTAACATGGGTGTAGTTGTTGCATTCATTGGCGCACTTGCATACGTAGTCAGAATATATGCTAGACTTGTAGAACTAGGTGCAGAGACTCCAGGTGAGAATCCGTATATTGCAGAGATGTACAAGATGGCCTTAGAAGGCAAATTGTACAGTAGATCAATCCCATAGACACAAAGTGCAATAGCACACTTTTTTTTTATTTTATTATTTAGAGTATAATGTAGATCGTATTAGGATCGCAGTCTAAGAAAGACTTAAAAGGATTCTGCGGTAGAATAAATCCATAATGACTCTTCCTAAAGGATTCGGTTCTGGCGGTGCTGGTGGATCATCTAGCGCTGATGTAGAACGAATGATTGGAAAACGCGTTGAGAACATGACCGGAGTTATAACTATTGCATTCTGGGCAGCATTACTGGCAACTGCAGCTGGAACAGCAGCTGGATATTTCTATTATCCATGGGCATATCCAACAGCAAGTGGTCACTTTGCATTCATCGTACTTGGCATCATTGAGGCAATAGGTTACATATTCTGTGTTAAAGTCAGCGAAGAAGGATCCAACAAGAAAAGTAATGGTATACTTACTGTTAGTATAGGTGGTGCAGTTATTTTCGTACTCTTCGTATCAATGTTTGTTGGTTGGTAAATACAAGAAAATTCCTTCATAGACAACCTCTTTTTCATTTAAATTTAAAAAACGATCTTTATCTTACTCTAAAATTTTATATACTGACCTCTTATTCTATTCGATATGGTCTGGTTAAGACGAAGTACACACTACTTGTTCATTATAGTGGTTGCAGTTAATTCTACATTGTTATCAATTAACGCAGGTGACTACATCTTCTACACTGACTGGGCTTGGACTTCATTTGTGGTGTTTTCAATATCACAAACGTTGATGCTTGTAGTAGGTGCATGTTATTACCTTACATTTACAGGTGTTCCAGGTACAGCGACTTACTACGCTCTAATTATGACAGTATACACATGGATAGCAAAAGGTGCATGGTTTTCACTAGGATATCCATATGACTTTATTGTAACTCCAATATGGTTACCTTCAGCAATGCTGTTGGACTTAGTTTACTGGGCTACAAAGAAGAACAAGCACTCCTTGATACTGTTTGGCGGCGTACTAGTAGGAATGTCATTACCGTTATTCAATATGGTAAACTTGATAACAGTAGCAGACCCGCTTGAAACGGCATTCAAATATCCGAGACCAACATTACCACCATATATGACACCGATAGAACCGCAGGTAGGTAAGTTCTATAATAGTCCAGTAGCGCTGGGTGCAGGTGCCGGTGCAGTATTGTCAGTCACTATGGCTGCGTTGGGTTGTAAACTCACTACGTGGACGTATAGATGGATGGCCGCTTGGTCAAAGTGGGACTAAAAATCCAACCTTTTCATTTTATTATTTATCCCTAAAGGACTCTCTAAATTTTTGAAAAATAATTTAGGCATGGTTACGCACAAAAAGGCACATTGAAGGCATTTTTAGATAACATGTTTTGAATCTGAAGCAGGGTCTACACTCGTCATAACTCCTCTCATTATAGGATTAAAATTCATTAAAACTTCTCCAACTATATCTGATTTTCCAGAACGTTCTATATTATGAGCAATTAATGCTCTAATGGATTTCCAGTTTTTTTCAATTTGCTTTTCTAGCTTATCCCACTCTTTCGATTTCTTTAATGCTGGATACATTTTGAAAATTCTGAATCTTGTTTCAATCGTCTGAAGTTGTTTAATCCCTGAAACTATATCCATCAATGCTTCCAAAGGAACCAATTGTTTTTTATTAACAATTTTAAAGTGAGATCGGTCTAGATGTTCCCAGTTATTTTCTGCATATTCCAATAAGTGGAAAAGAACTAATCTATGCTTTTCAGTTGCAGATGGTATATCATATGAAATATGTTGCCCAGATCCAGTTCTCTGAATTACTCCACTTTCTGCCATAGCTTTGATTTCTCGATAAACTGTTTTTTCACTGCCAACTTTTTTTACAACTTCATCCGCTAGTCTTTTACTTCTATGAATTCCTTCTCTTTCTAGGATTCTTTTAATTTCATTCCTAATTTCTTCAGTATCTAGACCCATTTACTGTAAGTATAATGGAAGTACTTCTATATAAGGTAAAGTACTATTAATTCAAAAATTATACAATCTTCTAATGACAAAATATACCGAGAACGATGAAGTTCCACCATCTCCTTCAATTGAGATTATCTCAGGAAAATTTGGACCAGAAGATGAAGTGATTCTATGGCATGGAAGAATGCCAACTTTGTTAGAAATTGGTCAGATTGTTGCACATGTGTTACAAAACGATGAGCGAATTTGGCCTAGGTCTGAAGGATATGATGGTGGAGAAAGATGGAGAAACTATCTAATCGAGACTCTATTTCGAGGAAAAGTCACATTTGCCATGTGTAAAAAATATAGATTACGTGTTCCTCGAAATCCCTCTTTTTTTTCTTAAATTGTATTGTAAATAATCTGGAAATTTGACAATTTACGAAATTTGTATTTAACCTATTCTATGGCTGATAAAAAAATATTGCACATATCTTAATTTTTCCTGACTTCGAACCACATTAACTAAATTCAAAATTCTCTAGAATGAGACAACAGTATAGTCAGATAGTTAGAACTATTCCAAAACCATTTGTAAAGTGGGCTGGAGGCAAAAGACAACTTATCTCATTTTTGAATGAGAATCTACCTGAAACTTTTGGTACCTATTACGAGCCATTTTTAGGCGGGGGAGCATTACTATTTCATATTCTCACTAAGAAAAATGGGCAAAAATGTAACATCTCTGATCTTAATTCAGATTTGGTATTGGCCTATACAACCATTCGAGATAGAATTGATGAACTAATCCGTTCTCTAAAAATTCATGAAAAAAATTATCAAAAAGATTCAAAATTTTATTATTATTATGTTAGAGGTACAAATCCTAGAAGCGAAATTGAAAAGACATCTAGATTGCTCTTTTTGAATAGAACTTGTTTTAATGGATTGTATCGTGTGAACAGCAAAGGAAAATTCAATGTACCTCTAGGAAAGTATACAAATCCAAATATTGTAAATGAGGAGAATCTACATTCTGTTAGTAATATTTTACAATTAAGTAGAGTTTCAATAAAATGCCGTGATTTTGAGGCAGTTCTAAGAGATGCCAAAAAAGGAGATCTTGTATATTTTGATCCTCCATATCAACCAGTTAGTGAAACTGCAAACTTTACCAGTTACACAAACAAAAATTTCACATTTGATGATTTAAACAGACTCGCAGACCTCTGTATGAAATTAGACTCGAAAGGATGTAAAGTACTTTTGTCAAATTCAGATTCTAAACAAGTCTCAAATTTATTTTCAAAGAAACCTTGGAAAATAAGTAGGATTCAGGCTAACCGTTCAATTAATTCCAACTCAAAAAAGAGGACTGGACACTTTGAACTATTAATTAAAAATTATTAGAAGCTTCGAACGGGATCTGAACCCGTGACCTTTACATTACCAATGTAACGCTCTACCAGACTGAGCTACCGAAGCACAAATTTACACCTGTAGAAAATCCTTATAATTCTTCATCCTTGCTCCAAACTCTCTAAACTGTTAAATTTCATACAGATTTTTACCCTTTTGGAGGAGTAATCAAGCCTGGCCAAAGTAAGCACTTTGTGCTTTTGGACATGCAGGACTTAAGATCAAATAATGGGTGATCCTGTCTTTCAGGAGTTCGTGGGTTCAAATCCCACCTCCTCCACTAGTCTATTTTGGATGTTTGATTCCTCTAGAGTTTAGAACTTCATAAACATCTGGCAGTGAAAACACAAAGCCGACATGTACACAATCTTTTTCTTCACAAAGCTGGCAAAACAGTTCTCCTTTCTGAACTGCAACTTCAGCAATTCTATTTTTGATATTATCTTTTAGTATTACACGATCATCATCAACAGAAATTTTTTCAATCTTTGGAGCATATTTTGCAAAAGTCTTGTCCTTTTGCATCATCTCTTCTAACATGTAAGTTACATAACCTGAAAAGCTGTTGACACCTTTCATTGCAAGATCGTCTTTGCTCTTTAGAAAGACATCATGAAATTTATCATAAACAGTCTCTGAAACGGTAATTGATTTAAATCCTGCTTTTGGCAATTTACTTTTCCTTACCGTACATTAAAGTACCCAAGTATATAATGTTTTATTTTAAAAATAGGCTGTTTAGGTAGATGAAAATTAGTCTTTATACAATACCTTAATCCAAATGCACTATGGGTAGAGGCTATTCAACTGAAGAGATGAGGCAAAAACTGATTTTAGCGTTAGAGGATTCTGAGACTGGAATGTCTGGAGTTGAGGTTTCTGAAAAAATTGGTGTGAACCGGATTACAATGGCAAAGTATCTCAAAGTTTTTGCAGCTGAGGGATTACTCCGACAAAAAAATATTGGAAATGTTACACTATGGTTTTTAGAGCCAGGACAAGAATCTTACACCTTTCCTAATGACTATTTCAAAATACAATCACTATATCTTAATAATTTAGTCAAAGGCCATGAAGACCAAGTTTATTCTCTTATTCGTAACTGTTTGCATTCTGGAGCAACAGCAAATCGTTTGATACATGAAGTAATTTTATCAGCCATTAATTCTGTCAAGAATTTGTATGACGATAGTAAAATTGGGACAGCTGAACAAAACCTCCTTGGAACCACAATTTCAAAATCTCTTCAAATTTTTAATCAACTTCCAGTTGTTTCAGATCCTAAAAAGAACGTAGTTGTATTAGCAGCTGATACACAAAGCCTCTTGTTTTCTGAAGCAGCATCATCTGCATATCATTCAGACGGTTGGAGGGTTTCTCATTTAGGTGATATGTCTTCGGCAATCAACGTCTTGTTTGATCTTGATTTTCAAAAATTGATTGGAAAAATTTGGAAACAAAAACCAGGAATTTTGATAGTAGTTGTATTCTCACAAACTGATGAGGGACTGAACTTTTTTGCTGATTCTATCAATCCTATAAAAGAAAAATCTGGAAAAAATATGAAATTGGCACTTTGTGGAAAAATATCCAAAAAAACCAAAATTGACTCTGATCTATTATCTGAAAAACTTGAGGATATCTTACAGTGGTCTAAAACAGTATTTGAAAATATGAAATAATGGGCCCGATGTGATTCGAACACATGACCTTTCGATTATCAGTCGAACGCTCCAGCCAAGCTGAGCTACGAGCCCACGAACAATTCTCTAGGCTGGAGTCATTTAAGTTTAATTTTCTTTCCACTTGATTGAACAGCCAATTGATGGATCAAAATCCTTTTCAATTTTTTCGCCAGACAATAATTTTTGTATGTTGTTAATCATTGTCTTTTCTGTAACTAAATCATCTGGTTTCATGGCATTGTCAATTCTTCCATGAAACACTAACTGTTTTTGGTTATTGAACAAGAATGGATCTGGAGTGCACATTGCACCATATTTCTTAGCAATCTCTTGTGTTTCATCTACCAAGTAATCAAACCCAAATCCTTTCTCTTTTGCTGTTTGTTTCATAGCATCAAAACTATCCTCTGGGTAGTCCTTAGAATAATTGCTGTTAATTCCTATAATGGCAATTTCTTTTCCAAATTTTTCATAGAGTTCATTTAATGCATCCACTTTTGCTTTAACGTATGGACAATGATTACACATGAAAATTATTAGAATTCCTTTGTAATTGCTGTAATCATTTAGTAAATGTTTTTTATCATCAATTCCCAATAATTCAAAATCAGGTGCAATATCTCCTGCTTTCAATTTTACTTGTGATTCTAAAAGTACCATGAAAAAACCATCTCGTTTTCAAATAAAATCCTTGTCAAGAAGACAACAATTAAAATCCACACAATAATCATTCATCGTATGGGCCGGTAGTATAGCCTGGTAGTATACCCGCCTTGCACGCGGGGGGTCACGGATTCGAATTCCGTCCGGTCCACTTTTTACTATACCGATCTATGCTGAATTTCAGACTGCTGGATGGATTTAAATAGGATAAGTTCCGGTTTTTTCTTATGACAAGCGTAGTAGATGGATGGCCTGTTTGGATTCCACTCATTGTTGGTTTAGCTCCAGGTTTAATTTACTGGATAGCACTTACTGCAAAGAGAAAATAAAACTTACATCTATTTTTAATCTCTTTTTGTTATATTCAATTTTAGTGTAAACTGGGTTAAACGTTGTTACCTTTCTTGTTCACTATATGATATGTTACACGAAATTAAACTACTACTTACAAGAAATTTATATGCAGAAACTTATTCTAAGCACATTTTTGATTTTACTCTTAGTTCCATTTTCACAAGCATTTTCTGCAGAAACTACAGATACTACTCCGACACTTTCTATATCTCTGAGAAATGAAACTCCTTTTATCTATCAGGATTCTGAGGGATATACTGTTGTAGTTGGTGTAGTTGAAAACAACGATTCCCTAGCCTCTATAACCAATGTTATGATTCAAGTAAACTTTTTTTCTGGTTTTGATCCTAATCCATTAGAAGTCGTAAATGGACATACAACCTTACAAGTAATTCCTCCCAATGGTCAATCTCCATTTGCTATACGTTCTGAAACCGCAAATCCTAACATTACTGAGGCATCAGTATCTCTTTTACCATTTAATATTTCAGATCCAAAGGAAAAAAAACTTACAATATTTTATCGTGAGGTCTTTTTAGATTCTTCATTACACTTTTCTGGAGTTTTGCAAAATGAAATTGCTCCTATTTCTAATACTAATGTCTACCTTGCTTTCTATGATATTTTTGAAAGAATTCTTAGGGTGTCTACAATTGAAATTGGTGATGTAGAGTCAAATGATGTAGCCTTTGAGTTTGATGAGTCAATTGATTCGAAGTCTGTAGGATTCTTACTGTTTTCTGAATCTGATAAATTTTATTCTGATTTTATTGATATAAAAATTCCTCCTCTTCAACTCTCTACAAAATTAGTAGTAATTTCTGATGTGACTGTAGAAGATACTAATGGAGAAAAATTATCTGAACTTAAGGTTGGTTCTACATTTAACATAAAAAGTAAAACATTGATACAGTTTGTTGCAGATCAAGAATCTAACGAAACTGCATATACCTTTTATGCTCAGATAAAAAAAACTTCTGAAACCCCTGATGAACCCGGAACTGTTGAATTCATTGGAAAATTTGATGGTAGGTTCATTGGGACAGGATTAGAAACCCAAAGCATAGATTGGGTTCCCAAACAAACTGGATTATTTTTCATTGAGACATTTGTTTGGGATAGAAATAACGTTCCAATAGCTGATCAGGGTCCTTTTGTTCTAATTATTGTAAACTAGTAGATTTATTTTAAAAGAATTCTATACATTTGCATGTCTGAATTCTCTCTTATAGCTACTGGTGGCACATTTGATATAATTCATAGAGGCCATCTAACTTTGCTTTCAACTGCATTTTCAATTTCTGACAAAGTAATCATTGGACTAACTAGTGATGAACTTGCTAAAAAAAAGGGAAAACTTCCAATTAACCAATATGAAAAGAGACTTGAAAATTTGACAACAGTTATTTCAAAAGAATTTCCAAACGCTATATTCCAAATAAACAAACTAGACAATGACTTTGGACCTGCTGTTTTGGAGAAAGAAGTTGAAGCTTTGTTAGTTAGCGATGAAACAAGTAATCAAGGTCCTATTCTAAACCAACTTAGAGTAGAAAAGAAACTGCCTCCTGCTAAAATTATAACGGTTCCAATGTTTTTGGCAAAAGACGGCACAAGAATATCTACAACTCGAATCAAAAACTCAGAAATTGACACAGAGGGAAACTTGTTATCAATTGACTAATAGCTTGTCTAACTTTGAGTAATTGGAATAAAACAAAATTCTAGGATTTAGCCTCATGGCAATCATCATTCATATGATGAAAAAAATTGATACTGATGTCTCAAACCTGAAACAGGGACTACATCCTCAAAACCTTTCATTCTGGTATGATAAAATTATAAAAGAAACAATTGAGATGGCACCCCCTTGGCTTCAAGATAAAATTAAAGTTCATCAAGATCCTATACTTACAATGAAATTTAATTTGGATATTTCAAAACGTGCGGTTAGTTACTTTATGATTGTAGTTGATAATAATCTAGATTATATGCCATACTCAACAAAGCTCTATTTTCTTAAAGTTCAAGAGATAATGTCAAATGAAATGGATAAATCTCTAGTTTAATGAGATTTTTTTATTTTAGGCACAAATTAAAGTCAAGGTATCTATAACCAGTCCGTTTGAAATTCTCCAGATATGGAACTTTACAAAAGGTATTCTGATAGAAAAAGATCTGGAAGAAATACTAGACAAGATAATGAACCATCTCGTTCCTTTAGAAATTCTAGTAATGATAGAGGTTCAAGATATTCCAGAGATGATAGACCCAGAGAATCTACAACTGTAACTTGTGCTGATTGTGGCACTGAATGTCAAGTTCCATTTGTTCCAAGAACCGATAAACCAGTATACTGCAGTGATTGTTTCAGACAAAACAAACCACAAGATTCAGGAAGTGATAGATATTCCAGAGATGATAGAGGTTCAAGATATTCCAGAGATGATAGAGGTTCAAGATATTCCAGAGATGATAGAGGTTCAAGATATTCCAGAGATGATAGAGGTCCAAGATCTTCATCTAGACGAGAATCTCGTGGAGATAATTCTAGATCTAGCAAGCCACGAAGTGATAAATTTTTGAGAAAACAAGAGAGTTTCTTTGCAAATGGTTCAACCAAATTTTATGAAACTATCAAAGAAAAATTATATGAAATTTTAGGCGGAAAAATCTGTTCTAATTGTGGTTTCAAGGATGAAAGAGCATTAGGAATAAGTCCAATTTCTGAAAATGTCACTTCTGATAATTCTGGCCGTGGTGGCGATTCTGCCTCATGGGGAAAATATATTTCAGCACCAGATCTTGCTAGAGAAGAATTAAAGGTATTTTGCTTTAATTGTAATCAAATTAGAGAACCTATTTCAAAACGAACAGAAGACAGATCAAGACCAAAGTCAAAAACGAGTAGACATTTTCCTAGATGATCTTTAAAATCATCCTTGAAAATTTATTAACACTTTAATAATAATAATTTTGAAATCGAATCATGGATGGCGACTCTAAGGCATTAACAATCTCACTAGTTGCTATGTTTTTAATTGTAACACTATATACTGTATTTACTCTATAAATTTACTCTTTTACAATTTCTATATTGTGTTCTAGAATTTTAGTGGAAACTAGTTTGTGTTCTTTGTCAAATACTGATTGAATAAAATCCGCAAATTTATCAACATTTACTTTATCCTTTAGTACAATACTGTGAGCAGATTTATCCTTCAATGAAATCACCAATTCATTTTCAATTACATTAAGGATTGATGCGATGTAGGTTTCTTTACTATCATTTACGAATATTAAACTAGCAAATTTCAGAGCCTCATATTTGCTGTCACAGGAAATACTGATTTTCATTTATTCTCAAAAAGAAATTGTTCTATCTGGTTTTTTGCCTTTTCTCTTTTTTCCTGATGAATGGCAAGAAAATCGTTAATTTTTTCAATTAAAATTGCTTTTAGTTCTCCAGTAAGTAATTTTCCAGACTTGTAATCTTCATAGATTGACTTTAACTTGCTATCATCTGGTTCAAAAAATATTCTGAGATATTGATATGATACATCAATGTCTGGGTTTCCTCCAAGTTTTCTATGTTGTTCAATATCTGGTTGTCCACCTGAAAATGCATATTTGTTAATTTTCTTTTTTACTACATTTGGTGCGTCAGTTGTATACACTGTACTATTTTCGTCAGAAGCTGACATCTTTCCACCAGGTCCTTCCAAGCCTGGAATCATTATGTTGTGAATTAATGCAGGTTTTGGTTTTCCAATCTTTGGTGCAATATCTCTTGTTAATCTAAAGTGAGGATCTTGATCTACTCCTAATGGAATCAAAACTGGTTTGTCTTCAATAAAACATGGTGCAGATTGTAATGATGTATAAAAAATCATACCAATATTTGTTTCATTTGTAAACCCAAATGTTGCTTTTGTATTTGAAAAGTTAATTTTCTTTGCGACTTGAGCTGCAATTGGATAGAGAGTTTGAATATTTTTTGTGTTGATGATAATTTTTGTTTTTTCTGGTTTGAAACCTAATGCAATAAAGTCTAGCGCGTTTTCATATGCAAATTTTCCAGTTTCTTCTAATGTTAAGTTAGGTTTTGAATAAAATTTTTCATCATCTGTTAATTGAAAATACATGTTAACATCAAACTTTTCTTGTAACCATTTTGCAAAAACCCACGGTACTAAGTGTCCAATATGAGTATGACCAGAAGGACCTCTTCCAGTATATAGAAAGAATTTGTTACCCTTTTCATAATCATCAAGAATTCTATTCATTTCTCTATGAGAGAAGAAAATACCTCTTCTAAGCATAAAATGGTCTTCACCTGTAACTTTCTTGATCCTATCTCGTAATTCTGAAGAAATCTTCTCAGTACCGAATCTCTTGATTAATTTATCATAATCAATATCCCCCTCAACATGCCAAGGAGTTACTATAAAGTCATCAGCTGACATTCAATCTGACTTAGGTTAAGGTTTAAAAAGTCTTTTTCGATCTTTTTGATGTTGTCACAAGTTTTTCATGATATTGAAAAAAAAATCATTCATTCTTTGCAGCCTGATCAAATTCTAACAATATCTGAAATCGAAAAAAAAACTGGTTTACAATCTGATCAAGTTAGAAGAGGCATTGAATGGTTAAAATTGAAAAACTTTGCACATGTAAAAGAATCAACTGATATTCATTATCATTTCGGAGAGAAAGGTCATGAAGCAATTGGAAATGGTTTACCGGAAAGAAGATTAGTAAATGAAATTGAAAAGGGAAATACAACTTTTGATAAGTTAAAACCTATTTTAGGTTTAGATTTTAATGCAGCTATAGCATATGCAAAAAAGAATAATTGGATTTCCATTACCAAAAATGAAAAATCAACGGAACTTTCTTTGAATAAAGATCATCAAGAATCATTAGAAGAAAAATTTCTCCTATCTCATAAAACTCTTGAAAAAAATAAAACTAATGAAATTAAAGTATCTGAAGATTCTCTTTTTGCAATAGTATCGCTTAAAAAACGTCCTGATTTTATTGTCGATTCATCATTAATCATCAAAAAAATTTCATTAACTGTTGAAGGTAAAAAAATCAATTTAGGTGATTTATCTCATTCAAGTGGTGCAATTGATGTTGAATCTAAAGTACCTGAAGTTTTTGTTGCAAGAACTCATCCATTAAAAGATACTATTGATGAAATTCGTGAAATTTTCGTTACATTAGGATTTTCAGAAATCAATGGAAATATGACTCAGTCAAGCTTTTGGAACTTTGATGCTCTATTTACTCCACAAGATCATCCTGCAAGAGAATTACAGGATACATTTTATCTGGATGGTATCTCTGCCAAAAAAATTGCAACTCCAGAACAAATTAGAAAAGTTTCTGAATCTCACAAGAAGAATTGGAGATATTATTGGGATATCAATGAAGCAAGAAAAATGGTTCTAAGAACTCATACTACTTGTGTTACAATCAAACATCTAGCTGAAAACAAACTTGATGAAGCTAGAATTTTTTCATTAGGACGTGTATTTAGAAATGAAAAAGTTAGTTACAAACATCTTGTAGAGTTTCACCAAATTGAAGGAGTTGTTGTTGGAAAAGATGCTAATCTCAGAAATTTAATGGGAATTCAAAAAGAATTCTATAAACGAATTGGAATTACAAAAATAAAATTTTGGCCAACATTTTTTCCATACACCGAACCTTCACTACAAACTATGGTGTATAATGAAAGACTAGGAAAATGGGTAGAACTATTTGGAATGGGAATTTTCAGACCAGAAGTAACTAAACCTCTTGGGATTACTAAACCTGTTTTGGCATGGGGAGGAGGTATTGAAAGAATTGCAATGCTAAAGTATGGTCTTGATGATGTGAGAGAGTTTTACAATAACAACTTGAGTTGGTTAAGGAGTGCTAGAAAATGCCAGTAGTTGAACTATCCTATATGCGCCTTCAAAAATTAGTTGGTAAAGTTACAAAAAAGCAAATTTCTGATTCCTTGCCATTTCTTGGATTAGATATTGAATCTGAAAACAAAGACCTAATCAGAATTGAGTACAGTCCAAATAGGCCTGATTATTCAACTGATTTTGGAATTGCACTTGGATTACAAGGATTACTTCGAATCAAAACTGGATCAATTAAACTGAATATCAAAAAATCAAAAAAGTATGCTATTTCTGTAAAATCTGAAGTATCAAAAGTTCGTCCTTTTGTTACTGGAATTGTTGCGAAAAATGGAAAAATTGATGATAAAACAATTAAACAGTTTATGACCTTGCAAGAAGATCTTCATTTTGGAATAGGAAGAAAGAGAAAGAAATTATCTATAGGAATTCATGACTTAGATAAGATCACTTTTCCTTTAGTTTACAAAACCACTAATAGAAATTTTAAATTCATTCCGTTAAACTCTAAAAAAGAACTTTCAATTTCTGAAATTCTCAAAAACACTGATGTGGGAAAAGATTATAGTTCTATACTTGAAAATTCCTCACAAGTACCTCTAATTTTAGATGCAAAACAAAATACTGTCTCTTTTCCTCCAATAATTAACGCAGCACTAACTAGTGTTACAACTAAAACAAAAAATCTATTTGTTGAGGTAACTGGAATTAATAAAGAAGATGCTGAAGATATGCTTTCAGTTGTTGCAACTATTTTACAAAGTGCAGGTTTTACTTTAGAATCTGTTCAAATTTCTGGAGCAAAAAACTCTTCACCAAAACTTGAACAAAAGAAAATGTCTGTAAGCCCTTTCTTGATTAATCAAACCCTTGGTTTGAATCTTAACAATTCAAAGATTATTTCATCATTGAAAAAATCTAGGTTAGATGCATCAACTAAAGGGAAGAACATCATTTGTACAATTCCTGCATATAGATTTGATATTTTTGGACCAATGGATTTGGTAGAAGAAGTTGCTTTAGGATATGGAATTCAGAATCTTGAACCTACATTGTCACCTTCTCAAACACTTGGCCAAAAACATCCCAGCTCAATTAGTTTACAATCACTTTCTTCTATAATGACTGGATTAGGCTATATGGAAGCTCTAAATTCTAGCTTAACAAGCAAACGAATTCTTTATGATAATACAAAAAGAGATTCATCAAAAATTCTCTCAGTTTTAGATTCTAAAAGTCTTGAACATACTATTCTTAGAGATTCATTACTTCCAGGATTAATAGATAATCTAGCAAAAAATATTCATGAATCATACCCTCAAAAATTATTTGAGATAGGAACTATTTTCAATAAAACAAGTTCTGTAACTGAAGAAACTCATCTTTGTGCAGTAAGTTCTCATAAAGATGCAAACTTTAGCGAGATAAAATCTGTTTTACAATCTGTCATTCAATCAATATTTGGTAAAACTTGTGAAACCAAAACCTCCACTCATCCAACTTTTGAAAAAGGACACGTTGCAAACATCACTGTAAATGGAAAAATTATTGGAATCATTGGTGAAATAAGCAAACCAACTAAAGATAACTTTAAGCTTAGAGAGTCAATAGTTTCCTTTGAAGTAAAGCTACCTAGTTAATATTTGACTTGATGAATTGTTGTATGCCCTAAGAGCAACCATGCAGACGGATTGGGATGATGTCGATCGTAATGATACCAATGATTTCTAATTCACCCAGGCATGGCACATTGAGGGCAACCCCGGTTTCAGAACCCAAGGAGGTTTTGGCTAAAATACCAATGAGATTGTGCGAGTCAGAACCGGGGGACAATTTTATTTTCCAAAAATTGAAAAACCATAAAATATCCATTACTGATACAGAAAACTGAAATGGTAAATTATTGGTTAGCAAAACAAGAGCCTAGTGGACCAAGGGGATATAATTTTGAACAACTGAAAAAAGAAAAAACAACTGTCTGGGATGGGGTTCACAATAATCTTGCACTAAAGCACATGAGAGAAATGAAATCTAGCGATCTTGTTTTGTTTTATCATACAGGTGATGAAAGACAAGCTGTTGGGATAATGCAAATTACTTCAAAACCATATCCAAATCCTAAGGAAGACAATGAACGTTTTATTGTTGTAGATGTCAAATACAAAAAAGCATTGAAACGTGCAGTGACACTTGATGAAATGAAAAAAGAAAAAAAATTCAAAGATTGGGAACTCATCAAAATTTCTAGATTGTCTATAATGCCAGTACCAAAGCAAATTTGGGATGCAATCTTAAAGATTTCTCAAAACTGAATATAATCGGTTTATTGATATAGTCGATTTGTTTTGCTAATTCATGGCAACAGCTTATGTTTTAATAAACTGTGAACTAGGTTCAGAAGAATCTATAATTCAGCAACTAAAGGGTTTAGATGGTGTTAAAGAAGTTCATGGAACTTTTGGTGCATACGATATTTTGGCCAAGATTGAGTCAGAAACTGTGGAAAAACTCAGAGAAACTATTACTTGGAAGATCAGAAAAATCGAAAAGATTCGTTCAACTCTCACCCTAATGGGTATTGAAGGCCAGACATAAACCCCTCCTTTTTCTTATTATGATTTTACATTTTATTTTTGTTGTAAAAGAAGAAGATCGTGAAAAACGACAGTTTGAATATGAATATGTTCAAAAAATGAGCCAGTTTTACAAGGTATGGATAAAAGAAAAATTTGGAAAAGATTATGAAATTAAATGTGATGAAATGATTACAAAACCTAGAAGTTTTTTTCAGAGACTTGATACACACACTCTTTTACGAGATCATGAACAAAGAGGAAAGGACATTTACCATTTCTATCTAACTCATTTTAGACCATTCTGGACTGATTGTGCTGGTTGTGAAGGATATCATGCTGAAAATTTCGGAATGATATTTTGGCAACCCTTTAAAGAATCAAATGATACTTTATTTCTTGCAGAAAAAAATTGTACTACTGTGTCTCATGAATTACTTCATGAATTATTACGAATTTCTAAACACAAAAAGTTCATTCAAGATGTTCATGACATTTGGACAAAGCATCTCTTCGAACAATTAGAATTTGAACAATATGGTGAAGATTTTCAAAAAACTGATGATAAGCCTATGTTTCTAACAATGGATACTTCAGAACTAAACATAAAAAATAATCTTTCAAATTAACACTTTGTAACAGAATAGATATTGTTTTCAAAATTTGCTATTTTGAAATCCAATTTATTTTCAAGATCATTCGTTCTTGATTTACTCAAGTTTTCAAGTTCGACTAACGCATCACCCCTAAAACCTACTGAAGAACCATAAATTGCGTCAGTCATCATTGTGCCATGTTCTCCTTTTTTAATATCATCTACCATTTCATAAAATCTTGCAGTTTCTTTTTTGTTTACAGGATTTCCAGTTGCTTTGTTGTATGCAACTGCAATATACATTCCATTATTTTTTACTGCAACAGGAATTTTATGATTTTTACCTGTAACACCAGGAATTATTTCGTTAACTAGAACTTCACATTTGTGATACATGCTTGAAACATATGCATAGAACCTATACTGTGCGTATCTTCCTGCATCATCTACTTTACAACCAACAAAAACTTTGTGTAGAAGTTCCAAAGCCTCATCATTCATGCTTTGCAATCTATCATCAATTCTACCTCTTTCAAGAAGATCTGATTTGCATTCTTTTGCAATCAATACTAAAATGAAATCAGGTAAATTGTAATTTTTTAGAGCAGCAACAAATGCTCCTGCTTGTGACATACCAAATTTTGGAAACCCTTTATTGACCATATTTACACCTCAACTTTGAAAATTTACAACTCCACAATATTCATTAAGACAGATACTTTTCGCTTATAATTGTTAAGAATTTACATGCCTACCAGATTAATTTCCTAATCAATAAATTGTAAAAATTAAATTCAGGATAAATTAATTATATAATGTGGAAATTAACACTACTTCTGAACATGTTTTGCGTGTTTATCTAAAATTAAAAGAAAACATTGCAAAATATAGAAACATAGTTGGAAGACCACTTTCACTTACTGAGAAAATTTTATCAGGCCATCTTAATGAAATTGATGACAAAAGTTTTACTGGTGGAAAAGATTATGTTTTTCTAAAACCTGATAGAGTTGCATTACAAGATGTTACAGGACAAATGGTAATGCTTCAATTTATGCAGGCTAGACTTGAACAAACATCTTTACCAACAACTATACATTGTGATCATCTCATTAGAGCTGAAGTTCAAGGTGATGTTGACATGAAAGTTGCCCTTGATGAAAATAGTGAAGTTTTTAAATTCTTAGAATCTACTGCTGCAAAATTTGGATGTGGTTTTTGGAAACCTGGTGCTGGAATAATTCATCAAGTAGTTCTTGAAAATTATGCATTTCCTGGTGGTTTGATGATTGGTACAGATTCTCATACTCCAAATGCTGGTGGTCTTGGAATGATTGCTATTGGAGTCGGTGGATTAGATGCAGCTGAAACTATGGCAGATATGCCTTGGGAATTACTCTACCCTAAACTAATTGGAATTAAACTAACTGGAAAATTAAATGGATGGACAGCCCCTAAAGATATCATACTGAAAGTTGCTAAGGAATTAACAGTTTCTGGAGGTACTAATTCAATAGTTGAATACTTTGGACCCGGAACAAAATCTATCAGTTGTACTGGTAAAGCCACAATTACCAATATGGGGGCAGAAATTGGTGCAACCTGTTCAATTTTTCCATATGATGAAAGAATGGAAACTTATCTAAAATACACTAACAGAAGTGATATAGCTGAATTAGCAAATCAAAATAAAGAATTACTTGTTGCAGATCCTGAAGTTGAAGCAAATCCAGAAAACTTCTTTGATAAAGTAATTGAAATCAATCTATCAACATTAGAACCTCATATTGTTGGACCTCACACTCCTGATTTGGCAAGAACAATTTCTAAACTAGCTGATGATGTAAAATCTAATGACTATGTTGATCCAATTTCTGTTGCATTAATTGGTAGTTGTACAAATTCATCTTATGAGGATATGTCAAGAGCAGCAAGCTTGGCTGAACAAGCTAAAGCAAAAGGAATCAAAGCTAAAATTCCATTGTTAGTTACTCCTGGCTCTGAACAAATTCGGGGAACTATTGAAAGAGATGGGCTAATGGATTCTCTTAAAGATATTGGCGCAACTGTTTTGGCAAATGCTTGTGGTCCTTGTATTGGACAATGGAATAGACCTGAATTAGAAAAAGATCAAAGAAATACTATTGTTACAACATATAACAGAAATTTCCCAGGAAGAAATGATGGTCGTAGAAATACTCTAAACTTCATTGGCAGTCCTGAAATGATTATTGCTTTAGCTTTAGGAGGAAAACTTTCATTTAATCCATTAAAAGATGAGTTGACTGCAGCTGATGGAACAAAATTCAAACTTGAACCACCCAAACCCGCACCTGAAGTTCCTGAAGAAGGTTTTATGAGACCTGAGGGAATTTTTGTTTCTCCTCCTAAAAATTCTGATAATGTTGAGATCATAATTGATTCTAACAGTAAAAGACTACAACGTTTAGAAGCCTTTCCAAAATGGAACGGAAAAGATTTTGAAGAAATTCCAATAATGGTTAAGACCAAAGGTAAGTGTACTACAGATCACATCTCTCCTGCAGGTGCATGGTTATCACTTAGAGGACATTTGGATAACCTCAGCGATAATATGCTTCTAGGAGCAGTTAATGCATTTAATGATAAAGTAGGCCAAGGTAAGAATATTCTTAACAATCAACTTGAACCATTTTCAAAAATTGCAAGACAGTATAAAGAAAAACAAATGAACTGGGTGATAATTGGTGATAATAATTATGGAGAGGGTAGTAGCCGAGAGCATGCTGCTATGACTCCAAGATATTTAGGATGTGTCGCAGTTATTACCAAAAGTCTAGCTAGAATACATGAAACTAATCTGAAAAAACAAGGAATTTTAGCACTGACATTTGACAATCCTGATGATTATGACAAGATTCTTGAAGATGATAAAATTAGTTTAGTAGATTTAAATGATTTAGAACCACACAATCAAGTCAAATGTATTATTTCACATGGTGATGGACATAAAGAAGAAATTTTGTTAAATCATTCATACAACAAATCTCAAATTGAATGGTTCAAAGCTGGTTCTGCACTAAACGTTTTGAGAAATAATCAATAGAATTTTTAACGTGGGGCCGACCGGAATCGAACCGGCGACCTACGGGTCACTACAGCTCCAAACTTACATCATTCGTGAGTCAGTTTAGCTTAGTTTACCTCTGGAGCCCTTAGCGGTGATCTAATCGTAGACACTGTCGCCCTACCAGGCTAGGCTACGACCCCACGAACAAGAGTGAAATAGACTCGAATTTTAAGTTATTTTTAACCAAGATTTATTTGCGATTAACATGAATTTGTAATTGTTCAACAATCATGGTAAAACCAATTCATTATGCATTAGGTGCCATTCCAGTTATTGTAGCACTTTTAATTTCAGTTCCGTTACTTACAAAAAATGAAATTCCAATTTCTGCAGCCAATTCTTTTGATACAATTGAAATTGAATATATCAAACACCAATTAAAGAAAATTTCTTATGGTGTTACAGAAAGAGTTGAGGCACAAAAAACTGAAATTCTTTACATTAAAAACAATGGTGATATCAAATATTCTGTAACTGAACTAGGAGATCTCCAACCTGATATTCGGTCAAAATTAGATGAAAAAAGACTTCTCAAATTAAAAGCATTGATAAAAGAAACTGGGTTCATAGCCATTCCATCTGAATCATTTTCAATTCTAGAAAATGTAACTGAATATCAGAAATTAAGTATAAAAGTTACTCTTAATGAAAAAACTATTCAAATCCATTGGCCTGAACAAAATGCTACGGCACAATTTGTTCCTCCAATAATTACTATGGTAGAATCTGAACTAGATTATATTATAGATGAAATTCGTGAATAGATACAAATAGGCTTTAGTAAAAATTAGAATATGCTTCCACTATCTGGTGAACGACATGATGCCAAAGGGATAGTTTCTGAAAAAATAAATTCCATTGATATTTTACGTGGTTCATCAGTTCTTAAACGAGGTTTTGCTCACATGTTGAAGAATGGAGTTATCATGGATGTTACAACAGTAGAACAGGCTCAAATTGCTGAAGAAGCTGGAGCAGTTTCTGTAATGGTTTTAGACAAACTTCCATCTGACGTTAGAAAAGCAGGAGGAGTTGCGCGAACTGCAAGCATTAGAATTATTGAAGACATTATGGATTCAGTAACAATTCCGGTAATGGCAAAATGTAGAATTGGTCATGTCAATGAAGCACTAGTTCTACAGGAAACTGATGTAGATATGATTGATGAATCTGAAGTTTTAACTCCTGCTGATGAGCTTCATCATATTTGGAAATGGGATTTTACAACACCAGTTGTAAACGGTGCAAGATCCTTGGCTGAAGCTTTAAGAAGAATTGAAGAAGGTGCAGCAATGATTAGAACAAAAGGTGAACCTGGAACTGGAAATGTTGCAGAAGCAATTACTCATATTAAAAAAGTTAATGATGAATTAAGAATAATTAAGGCAATTTATGATTCTGGCGATAGTCAAGATTTAGTGAGAATGGCAAGAGAATTCAAAGTGTCATATGATATTGTTGAACAAACTGCAAAACTTGGAAGACTTCCGGTTGTCAATTTTGCAGCAGGAGGAATTGCAACTCCTGCTGATGCGGCATATCTTATGTCTCTTGGTTGTGATGGAATCTTTGTTGGTTCTGGAATTTTTAATGCAGATGACGCAAAAGAAAGAGCAAGAGCAATAGTTTTGGCTACTACTTTTTGGAATGAATCCGATAAAGTCAAAGAAGCCCAAAAAATGATTGATGAAAGACAATCTATGTTAGGATTAGATGTGAATACACTAGAATTACGTATGCAAGAACGTGGTGGATCTTCATGAGTCTAAATGTTGGAATTTTATCTATACAAGGTGATGTTCAAGAAAACCTTTTGTCCACTAAAGATGCCCTCAATGAATTGGGCATTGATGGAAAAGTAACTGATGTAAAAACACCTGAAGAAATTTCTCAACTAGATGGTTTGATAATACCTGGCGGTGAAAGTACTACTATTGGACAACTTTCTCTGGTAAATGGTTCCTTGAAGATCTTAAAAGAAAAAATTGAAAATGGAATGCCTGTACTTGGAATTTGTGCTGGTATGATTATGCTATCAAAGACAGTTAACGATCGTGTTGTTGGAAAAACTGATCAACCTCTTTTAGATATTCTTGATATTAAATTAGAAAGAAATTCTTTTGGACGACAACAAAAATCTTTTGAAGCTGATGTATCTATGGCCTCTATTGATATTCCAAAATTTAATGGAGTCTTTATCAGAGCACCATCAGTTTCAGATGTTGGTTCTGACATAGAAGTTATATCAAAATTTAATGAACGAATAGTTGCAGTCAAAAAAGGTAATGTAATTGCTACTGCATTTCATCCTGAACTAACTGAAGATATTTCATTACACAAGTATTTTGTTAATCTTGTTAATATTTCAAAAAATTAGTTACTAATTTTTTGTCTTAGTCTACTAAATTATGCATAGATTTCAAATCTTTTTTGAACGGTTCTAAAATTGTAGGAATTTCTATTTTTATTGAATCTTTTAATGATAAACTCTGAGATTTTTTCTCATTCCACACCTTGGAATTAAATTCAGTAATTTCTTTTGTAATGTTACTTTGTATTTCAATATTTTCAGGCTTAACTTGTTTTTGTTTGTGAATGCTTTCTTTGGAATACAAAATCTTCCAGAGATGTTCAGTGATAAATGGAATAATTGGTGCTAATAATTTTAAAATTGTTGATAATGTTTTGTGTAGTGTAAATATTGCCCCATCTCTTTCTTCATCTGAAAAACCAATTCCATAGGCTCTTGCCTTGACCATTTCAATATAGTGCGCTGCAAATAAATTCCACGTGAATTCTCTAATTGCAATTGCAGGAATGAAAAAATTGTATTCATCATATCCTTTTTTACATTCTTTTACTAAATTATCTAATTCTGATAAAACCCATTTGTCGGATGCAGTAAGTGTTCCTGATTCAATTACTGGGAAACTAGACAAGAATCTTGACACATTCCATAACTTACTAAGGAATTTTTTATTTGATTCAATTTTTTGTTCATTACATCTAAAATCATATCCATGATTTATCTCACTTGCACTCCAAAATCTAAAAGTGTCTGCACCTAATTTTTCAATGAGCGGTAAAGGATCAATTGCATTTCCTTTACTTTTACTCATCTTCATTCCTTTTTCATCAAGTCCATATCCCATTATCCATGCTTCTGACCATGGTTTCTTTCCAGTAAGTTGTTCACATCTTAGAAGTGTATAGTATAACCATGTCCTAACAATATCCTTTGCTTGAGGTCGTATTGAAGCAGGATATACTTTACTGAAAAATTCTTCATCCTTTTTGAATTTACTTACAAAAAGAGGCGATATACTAGAATCCATCCATGTATCAAAAGTTCGTTCTTCTCCTACAAATTCAGTAGATTGACATTTTGGACATTTACTAATTGGGCAATTCTCTTTCCATGGTCTATAGTATTTTCCAGGTTGAGGGACATGTGGTTCTGAGCATTTTTTACAATACCAAATTGGAATTTCAGTACCATAGAATCTTCTCCTTGAAATTGGCCAATCTATGTTGATTGATTCAAGCCAGTTCATCAAGATTTGTTTGTGCATTGCAGGATAAAATGTAATCTCCTGTCCTAGTTTCTTCATTTTTTCAACAGATTCTTTTTGTTTTAAATAATATTCTTCCATTGGAATTATTTCAATGGGAATTTTACTGCGCTCAGATATTGGCGTTCTGTGGATAATGTCTTCAATTTTCTCTACAAACCCTTTAGATTCTAAGTCTTCAATGATTTTTGTTCGTGCTTGTTTTGGTTTTAGTCCTGCATATTCTCCTGCAGCTTCTGTCATCTTTCCATCTAGTCCAATTGCAACAACCTCTTCTAATCCTAATTCTCTGAACAATGCTACGTCACTTTGGTCACCATAACTACATATCATTACTGCCCCTGAACCAAATTCTTGTTGAGCAGAATGATGTGTTCTTAATTCAACTTCTGCATTAGTTATTGGAACGATTATTTTCTTTCCTATGTATTGTGTATATCTTTCATCTTTTGGATTTACAATTATTGTTTTGCACGCACAAACTAATTCTGGTCTTGTACTTGCTATAACTATCTCCTGTTTTGTATCCTTTATTTTGAATTTCATGTAAACTAGTTTAGTTGGTAAATCTTCGTATATGATTTCTGCATCTGCAATAGTCGTTCCTGATACCCAATCATAGTTGTTAGGTCTGTTTGCTAGATACACTTGATCTTTTTTCCATAATTCAATGAATGTTGATTGTGTAAGTGTTCTATATTCTTCCGAATCTGTTCTATAGTAATTTGCAAAGTCTCCACTAATTCCCATATTTTTCATAATGAGAATCATTTCAGCTTCTAAATCATCTAGTGCATTTCTGCATAGATTCAGAAATTCTTCCCTATCTGTCTCCCTCATTCTAATTTTATATTTTTTTTCAGTGTACAACTCAACTGGAAGTCCATTTCTATCAATTCCTATTGGAAAATAGACATTTTTTCCTGCCATTCTTGCAGTACGTGCAATCATATCAATTTGTGAATAATGCGCTGCTGCTCCAATATGCCATGGTCTTCCTGATGGGTATGGTGGAGGTGTATCTATGGTAAAGTTGTCTTCTTGTGGTATGAAGTCATAAATTTTTTCTTCTTCCCATTGTTTTAGAATTTTCTTTTCTAACTCTGGGTTCCATGCTTTTTCTGAAATTTTTGGTTCCATTTCCTAACTATCTTGAAATGTTTGAAATAATATGAGATCCTTTATTGTAACCTTCATAGATGTATACACCTATTGCTTCTATATTTGATGGCATTTTTGGTGCCAATAGCTGGATAATTTCAGTTGAAAGATTTTCTACTGTAGCTTCTCCTTCTAAAAGATAAGTAGTGTTTTTTGGAACTTGTAATTTAAACATTCCTTTAGGGCCTTCAAATTGAATTAGATAATGTGAATCATCTTCTTTTTTGAGATATTTTCTGTTTATGAAAAATTTGTGATCAAATACACTAACAACTTCTTTAATAATTTTTTTTGCTATGCCAAAATCTAAAAGTAAATTATTTTTCATCTGTCCTACTAATTCAACCATTACAGAAGATGTGTGTCCGTGTAAAATAGAGCATTTTTCCACTAGCGGAAGTATGTGTGCATAATCAAATGAAAATGATCCATCTTCTAAAAATATGGAACCTGTTTGTGGCGTCTTGTCATAATATACTAAATCTTGTAACTCTTTGATTTGTGCAGTATATTTTGGATGTCCAATTGCCATTATTTTGTCTTGAGGAAAATCTTCTTTGATTTGCTTATATTTTTCAATGTCTTCTTCATTGTCAATTACTTCGATCAACCCTTTCTTTGTTTTAAAATCAATTGTGATCTCATTTCCATTCTTTAAGGTAAGTTTGTGATTGTATTGGTATTCCTCTTCAAGAAAACTAAGCATTTGTGCTACTGTTAACTCTGTTCTGGTTCTAAGCAAATTTCCCTTTTTATCGATATATTTAAAATCTGAATCTAAAATTGTAGGACTTGAAGCCATGTGAAGTCATCTGACTTTAGATATAATATAAATTCTGTAATGATTATACCTGAAAATTCATCTTTTACAATTATGCCAAAGAATTTAGAATTTTAGCCAAGTTTACATCGTTTTTTGTAATGCCTCCAGCATCATGAGTAGTTAATTCTATAGTGATTTTGTTGTATACATTAAACCATTCTGGATGATGATTCATTTTTTCAATCTCCATAGCTGCTCTAGTCATAAAACCAAACGCCTGGTTAAAGCTATCAAATTGAAATTCTTTGTGAAGTTTCTCATTTACAACACTCCAGCCAGGGAGACTCTTTAGTTCTTCATCAATGTCTGTTTGTGATAACTTCATCATACTGTATCACATAAAATGCTAAATTAATAGTTAAAGGGTTTGATTCATTACTGTTCTTATGGAATCTGTAATGAGCGAGATTGTGGAAGAGATGGAAAAAGAATTACTTGAAAATATAAAAAATTCAATTTCTGAGACTGTTAAAGAAAAAAAAATCGGAATTGCGTTTTCTGGAGGTGTCGATAGTACATTAATCTCAAAAATTTGTTCAGATATGAATTACGATATTACCCTATTGACAATTGGTTTTCCTGAATCCCATGATATTTTATTTGCAAAGGAAGTCAATGAATATCTAAACTATTCTCATCATATTCTAGAAATTGATTCAAACACTTTTCCTGGTATTTCATTAAAAATTCGACAAACAATTAACACTGAGAATCTATCATGGAATGAAAATTGTATTGCATTTCATTATGTCTCTCAACTAGCAAAAAGCTTAGAACTTGATACTGTAGTTACAGCAAATGGAATTGATGAATTGTTTTGTGGTTATAATGCCTACAGAGAAGCATTTTCTGAAGGAGAATCCAAAATTCATGAAGTTATGATATCTAAACTAGATAACGAACTAAAAATGATGAAGGCTGTTAATCTAATTTCATCAAAGTTTGGAGTAAAAATTCTTCAGCCTTTACTCTCTTCAAAATTTATAGATTATGCCAAAACCATTCCTTTGTCTGAAAAAATTCATGATTCTGAGGATTTGTATCGTAAACACATTATTAGAAAATTAGCCAGAAATATAGATGTTCCAGAAATTTCTTGTACAAAAA
The DNA here is from genome assembly GCA_013390905.1 of Marine Group I thaumarchaeote. Lineage (GTDB taxonomy): Archaea > Thermoproteota > Nitrososphaeria > Nitrososphaerales > Nitrosopumilaceae > Nitrosopumilus. Next base: position 42,586 of record JACATG010000003.1, read on the forward strand.
GAAAAAAGGCATTACAATATGGCTCTAAAATCCACAAGGCATTATTGAAAACTAGATGAATTTTTTAACTATCTTCTGAACAGATTTTTTTACATTACTAATAATTATAGGTGATGCCCCAAGATGTTTCTCTGGTAAAAATATAGAATTAATTTCTTTGTCAGTTAACTTTGAAGAAAATGCTTTATCGTTTTTGATGGCATCTATGTATTGCATGTTCTTGTCATTTGCCAAAAATGCAACTCTTTGAACATCTTTGTATGCCACAAATCTTGGAACGCCTTTTTTGATTAATGCTTCCAAAACAAATTCTGCAAAGATTTGCCCTTTTGTGATGTAAAGATTCTCTACAATTCTTTTCTCATTTACCATCAAGTTTAAAATAATTTTAGTCATACTTTCTAGCATTTCATCAACTAGGATGGAGACTATTGGAATCACAAATCTTTCATTTGCTGAATTTGAAAGATCTCGTTCGTGCCATAATGGAATGTTTTCAAAGGTAATTGCTACTTGACTTCGCACCATTTTGGATAATGATGATATTCTCTCACTTTTGATTGGATTTCTTTTAACAGGAACTGCACTACTGCCCATTTGTCCCTTCTTGAATTGCTCTGCAACTTCTCCAATCTCTGTTCTTTGTAAGTTTCTAATCTCCACTGCAATTTTTTCTAAAGTTGCACCAATCAATGCTAATTCAAACACATATTCTGCATATCTCTCTCTTGGGACAACCTGAGTAGTAACTTCTGCTGGGTAAAGCTTCAGGCGCTTTGCAACTCTTTTTTGCACCTCAAGTGATTTCACTCCCATTAAAGAACCAGTACCTACAACCCCCAGTGTCTTACAAATTAGAATTCTTTTCTTAATCTCTTCAATTCTTTCTACATGTTTTCCCATCTCTGCAGCCCAATTTGCAAATTTTAATCCAAATGAAATAATACTTGCATGTTGTCCATGAGTTCTACCTACAGCTGGAATTTTTCCATGTTTGACTGCTCTTTGTGCTAGAATTGTTGCCAACTTTCCAACCTTTGGCTCAATTATTTTTAATGTATCACGCATTTGCATAGAATTACTAGTATCTACCAAATCATTACTTGTTAATCCATAATGAATCCATGGTCTAACCTCCTTTGTACATTTTTCATTTAATGATTCAACCAATGCTGCAGTATCATGATCACTTTTTGCTTCAAGTTGTTTGATTCTTTTTGCAGTAATTTTTCCTGATAATGCTACTTTGAAAATCTTTTTTCCAACTGTTTTTGGAATAATTCCTATTTCACTTTGTGAAATAGCAGCTGCACCTTCAATCTCTAATTGATAATTAATTTTCTTTTGTTCACTGAAAATTTCTAACATTTCTTTAGTGCCATAACGACCACTGTCTATAGGTAAAATTGCCAACATTTTGATTTCAATTTATGAGAAAATAAATCTACTTCTTATCCTAATTTTGTGCGTATAGAGTAATTTTGATATGATCTAGCCTCAAAAAATTGATCTTTTTGAGATTATAGTCTGATTAATAACGAGATTTTCTCACCGTAGCTATTTTCTTTTGTGATCTGGGTGTTTTTGTTTTTGCTTTAGCTTTGTTTACTTTGCCTTCTTTTTTGATACTTTTTCCACTTCTTCTGGCAGCTCTTAAAACACTTGTTCTTACTTTCTGTTGTTTTTTCTGTTCTTCAATTTCTTTTTTAGTTAATTTTCTTCTAACCACACTACAAAATCTATTTTATCCTAGATAAGTTAGCTCATCAATTTCAAGTTTGAGTGTTATTCTAAAAATTAGTTTTGTTTAATTCCTGTATCTGACAATACCCACTCTAAAGCTTTGAAATAACCTTGTTTAAAATTTCTTTCATCAATTGCACTATCTGGACTTCCTCTCAATTCTGCAAGTAATTGATTTGCTTTTTGTGTGATTGTTGCTTTATCTAACATAGTTTTGAATAAATTCTAATTAATTTAAAATTTTTTACAATTCTCCTGATGATTTAAATTGGATTGAAAGAAAATTTTACCGATATCTATGTCTACTAATACTCCAAAGAAAATTGGAGAAAATCAATATCAAATTGATGCTGATTCCAATCTTGGAATGAAAGTTCCTGTAAGAATCTATGCTGATGAACCATTACTACAAAAAATGTTGTCTGGCAGAACAATTATGCAGGCACAAAATGTTTCTTGTATTCCTGGTATCGTAGGCCAAAGTATTGTTTTGCCTGATGGTCATGAAGGTTATGGATTTCCAGTTGGTGGTGTTGCAGCTATGGATGCTGAAGAAGGAATGATTAGCCCTGGCGGTGTTGGATATGATATCAATTGTGGAGTTAGATTACTCCGTTCAAATTTAACTGAACAAATAGTCCGTTCAAAACTAAAAGAACTTGTTAATGATCTTTTTAGCTCTATTCCTTCAGGTGTTGGTTCTAAAGGTGCAGTCAGGCTCACTCATTCAGAACTTGATGAAGTTTTGGTAAAAGGGGTTAGTTGGGCAATTGACCATGGCTATGGTTCGTCAGATGATTCTGATGTTTGTGAAGAAAATGGCCAAATTAAAAATGCTGATCCAAACAAAGTTTCAGATAGAGCCAGAAAAAGAGGAGCTCCTCAACTTGGAAGTTTAGGTTCTGGAAATCATTTTCTTGAAGTACAGAAAGTTGCAGAAATTCATGATGAAGAAGCAGCAAATAGAATGGGAATTAAAGAAGGAACTATTACAATTTTGATTCATTGCGGTTCTAGGGGATTTGGTCATCAAGTTTGTAGTGATTATCTTAGAATTTCAGAACAGGCAATGAGAAAATATGATATCCATTTACCCGATAGAGAACTTGCATGTGTTCCAAACACTTCCGAGGAAGGTGAATCTTACAGAAAAGCAATGTTTGCAGCATTAAATTTTGCATGGAGTAATAGACAAATGATTACTCATTGGACTAGAAAATCTTTTGAACGTGTATTTAATCAAACAGAATCTGATCTTGACATGAAATTAGTTTATGATGTATCTCATAACATTGCAAAAGTAGAAAAACACAAAGTTGATGGAAAAGAACGGAATGTCGTTGTACACAGAAAAGGAGCAACACGAGCATTTCCTGCAAATCGTGATGAAATACCATTACGATATCGTGATTTGGGCCAACCTGTTTTGGTTCCTGGTTCTATGGGAACTGCAAGTTGGATTTTGCTTGGTCAACCCAATTCTATGGATTTGAGTTTTGGTTCAACGGCACATGGTGCGGGAAGGACAATGTCCAGAACAAAGGCTAGGAGAAATTATAATGAAGATGATGTTAAAAAATCTCTTAATGATAAGGGCATATTTATCAAGGCATTAACACGAGATGGAATTGTGGAAGAAACTCCTCAAGCATACAAAGATGTTGATGCTGTTGTGAATGTGTCTCACAATCTAGGAATTGCCACAAAAGTAGCTAAATTGATACCTATAGGCGTGATTAAGGGTTGAGTGAAGAAGATTCCGAACTTGAAAGATTAAAGGCAAAACGCCTTGCTGAAATGAAAAAAAATATCTCCTCAAAACAAGAAATTGAAAAAACTCAAGAAGTTGCCAAAGAAAAACCAGTGGAAAATCCACGAGATTTACTAGTTAATAGATTAGGATTTAGAGGATTAGAAGTTTTAGAAAATGCAGAATCTCAATTTCCCAACGAAACTAAAATTATTGTAGAAAAATTATCTGAATTGATTAAAACAGGTGAAATTAATGAAATTATTGACGGAGGAAAATTATTGACATTATTTAGATCAGTTGGACTAAGTATTAGAATGGCAACAAAAATCCATATTGAACAAGATGGAAAATTTGTATCATTAAGTGACAAACTTAGTAATAAATCATCTGTTGATGAATAATGAATATAGTTTTAGAAGTTGGAACAAAAAATTATGCTGATGATTTATTATCAATTAAAATAGCACTTTCACATTTGGAAAGTCTTGTAGATGGTTACAATGGATATGATCTTGGCGAACCTTCATCAAAATTTGGCTGGACATTTTTCACATTAACGTTTAAACCTAATTTACAAAATGGTATAGAAAAAAAATTTTTTGATATGCTAGAAAAATATAGAGGAAATGATCAACCCCAAAAATTTGTGCTATTTATTACAGATTATTTACATAATAAAAATTGTGATGTGAGAATAAAGATAGTTGATTAAACTCTTCTTCCTCTTTTTCCACCTTTCTTTCTAGTGGTATCATGAGGAATAGGTGTTACATCATCAATTCTTCCAATCTTAAATCCACCTCTTGCCAATGCTCTAATACCAGCTTGTGCACCTGGACCCGGTACTCTAGAACCAACTCCACCTACTGCACGAACTCTAATATGGAATCCAGTAATTCCTCTGTTTCTTGCAGTTTCAACTACTGCATTTGCAGCTTTCATTGCGGCAAATGGTGATGATTCGTATCTGTCAGCATTAACATGTATTCCACCAGAACTAATAGCAATGGTTTCTGCACCAGTAAGATCAGTTAGGTGAATAATTGTATTATTGTAACTACTGTAAATATGAACAATTCCCCATTTTTCAGGACCTTCTTTTTTTACCTCTGGTTGAGATTTTGTTTCTACTTTAGCCTCAGATTTTACTTCCTCAACTGGTGTTTCAGTCTTAGCTACTAACACTTCCTCAACTTTGGCTTCAATTTCAGACAATGACTACCACATCTTAAAGGGTTTAAAAAACATTGATTTTTCAATCATGGCTTAATTTGGTCAATTGACCTGAAATTAATGATTATTCATATACTATTATCAACTGAATTTTTTTAATGACATCAATTCTTCTATTGGCTATTGGAATTGGAATTGCAGTTGCTTTGCTAGGATCTGTGGCTTTCCAGTTTCAAACACCAATCAATGATATGATTTTGTTACCTTTGGAACAAAAATGTCAACAAATTGCCAATGAAGGATACAAAATTCATTCACTTTATCCTAATTCAAATCCTGATGAACTTCCTATGGATGATATGAAACGATTGTTGTATCTAGATGAAAAATGGATGAAAGAATGTGTTTCTGTTCTTCCAGCTGATTCAATAATAAATATTGCAAATAATGTAGATCGAAATTTTTCTCATGGTGAATAGTTATTTAAAATGCTTCCATCCTAAATCTTTCAAACGAATGTTATTGTTGTTCTCTTGAACAAAAACTCCTTTACCTAATGTAACATATCCAATTTCAATAATTGGTGTTTTAAGCAATCTCGCATTTTTTTTAATTATTTGCTTATATTTGGGAGATGTTGTAAATACAATCTCGTATTCTTCTCCACCATGAAAAATTAATGTGTTTAAATCAAATTTTTGAGATTTGGCATAATATTGCAAATCTTTCATTGAAGGTATGTTGTTAATGATAAATTTCTTTTTACTCTGTTTTGACATTTCATTTAAAGTGGTAGATAATCCATCACTAGAGTCCATTGAGGAAGAAAAATATTTTTTATTTTTAATCCCAAAATTGAGTTTTGGTTTTGGCTTAACTACTGACTTGATAGATTTTTTAATAAAATTCTTTTTTCCCTTTTTCTTACCAAGAAGCATATTCAATCCTGCAGAAGTATAGCCAAATGGCCCTGTCACAAATATCAGATCTCCCTTTTTAGATCCTTTTCTGCTAACTATTTTGTCGGTTTTTCCAAAAATACATACATTAAACACAATTTCTTTGCCTGCATTTGTGTCACCGCCCATAATTGAAATACCATATTCATCACATGCCTTTCTGAAACCTCCTGCAATCTCATCAATTTTTGAGCGTGAAATTGTCTTTGGTAGATTTACCGAAATAATTCCATATTGAGGTTTAATGCCTTTTGCAGCAAAATCACTAACACATGCAACAATACTTTTTCTTGCGGCATCTGCTAATTTCATTTTAGATGGAATGTCAGTACTTTCTACTAGGGTATCTATTTTAGCTACAATTTTGGTTTTACCTAAATTGAAAATTTCTACATCTTCAGAAATAAATTTCTTGTTTCCTAATTTCCTCTGAAAAATTTTAATTATTGAAGATTCATCTAATTTGGTCATAGCTTTGTTTCACTAATTCTAATGTATCTTTAATAATTTTTTTACATTTTTCTTCATTATTTGATTCTGCTGAAACTCTTATGAGATCTTCGGTGTTTGATTTTCTAATCAAAACCCAACTATCCTCATCAATAATTCCTTTAATTCCATCCAATGTACTTATTTCTGAATATTCTTTTGCAAATTTAGAATTTACTTGTTCAATTATTTTATCATGAAAATTTGAATCAACTTCAACTTTATCTCTTATTTGATAATAACTTTTCATATAATTCAAAATTTCATCAAATTTTGAATTTCCCAACATCGAAGAAATTAAACCACTGACAAGAATTCCTTCTCTACAGTAATTGAACTCTGGTAAAATAAAACCTCCACTACTTCCTTCTCCTCCTGCTTGTGCATCAGTCTTTAACATAAGATCTATGACATTTGCCTCTCCTACCTTTGATCTTTGAACAGTACCTCCTTTTTCCATGATGAATTTTTCAATCGAAATACTTGTATCTATACTTAAAACAAATCTTTTGTATCCTAACTCCAAAGATTTCGCAACACCTAATCCTAGTGTCACATCCGGAATTTGCTTCTTTCCATTTATAACAACAACTAAACGATCTCCATCTAAGTCAAATGCAAATCCAATTTCTTTTTTATTGGATGCTGAAATTAAATCAGATAATTCATCAGATGTTGGATCAGGACCTCTAGAGCATCCTGAAAGATCTTCATTTATTACTTCAACTTTACATCCTATTTTTTTTAACAAATCTGGTGCAAAGCCCTTTGCAGCACCTCCCCCAATATCTACCACTATTTCTGGCTGATTTTCGATATTTCCTATGATTTTTTTTGCATCGTCAATATATGATGATGATATATCATGTTCAGTTCCAATTTTTGATTTTAAAATTTCTTGATGTTCAATAATTTGCGGTAGTTCCTCTTCATTAATCCCTCTTCCCTCTATAATGAATTTCATTCCATTCCAATTTATTGGATTATGAGATGAAGAAATTACTAATCCAGCACCATACTTTCTTGCTTCTCTAAAAACCACAGGAGTTGGAACTGTTTCTAAATTAAATACATCAATTCCATTTTTCATTAATGCAGCAGTAGCAGTATCTTTTATCATGGAACCTGAAGGCCTAGTGTCTTTTCCAATCACACATTTTTGTGATTTAATTAAAGACGAAAAATTATTACAAAATTCTAGTACATCTTTTAGGTTAAGATCTTCTCCAAATATCCCCCTAATTCCAGAAATTGTTTTCTTCAATTAATCCAACTCGGAAAGACTTTTTATTAACTCTGATGGATTTATCCAAACGTGCCTTGGTAGCTCAGTCTGGTAGAGCGAACGCCTCGTAAGCGTTAGGTCGCGGGTTCGTACCCCGTCCGAGGCTTTATCTTGAAAATTTTTTAAATTGTACAGAAAATCCTTAAGAGATTATTTAACGAAGGTTTCAATGTCTATTTCTAACTCTTTTCCTAAACCTTTCCACCATTGTTTAGTCTGTTCTGTCATACTCCTCTCATACTTACGTATAATTATCCTTTATAGATCTGTCGATTGATAAACATTTGATTACTTCATAGCAAATTCTAAAATATTTTTAGCTCTTTTTTTCTTCTTGTTTTCTTTTTATTTTTCTATATATGATTATCATAAGGGCACCTCCTGCACACCCCCAAAATAATGGTGATGTTCCTTTGTTTATTCCGTATGATTCGAATACACCCACAAAACCCAATGTCATTATTGCCACAAGAGCAAATCCTAGTATTTCAAGCATTTTTGCCATAATTTTTCTATTATCATTTTGTAAAATCAAAAAGATATATGGTTTTGTAAATCTTACAATTTATGGATAAGTATCTTCTAGTAATCTTAATCTTTATGATTGTAACTATTCCTATAGCATTTGTTGAACCAGCTACAGGGGAACTTAGAGATCCGCCTCTTATTCCACTATTTTATGTTGCAATAGCAGGAATAGCAATTATTGTTCTTTATAGCTCCTACCAAGAAAGGAAAAAACGACAAAAAGCAAATGTTAAAAGAAGAGCTAGAAAATAGATTCTAAAGCTCTAATCCAAATGATTCTGCAATACTAGAGAATTTTACATAAGAATCCAAGTACTGTCTACCTTTTGTAGTAATTACAAAAGTATTCTTGCCGTCAAACTCAATTCTGTTGATTAGGCCAGCACCGGTCAAATTCTCTAAGAATTTAGATAGTCTTGAATGTGATAAGTTTGCCTTAGTTAGAAGAGATGTTGTTTTAATGCCTTCTTGTCCAGATTGCTCAGTAACAGTCAGTAAATCTGCAACAATTTGCATACTAGTTCTATAGGTAACCATACGTAATTTAATAAAAAACTCAACTATAAGGGTATTACCATTAATTCAGATCAGATAAATATGCTCTGAGCTGATTTTTCTCAAATGTCTTCTCAATCTAGTATTCCATGGTTTGATGACTTTATGGGCGTTGCTTACAGATTTTATGACCTTAGAATGAATGTTATTCCTTTAATTACAGACAGAAAACAATCAGCATCTCTTTGGCATGATACTATTCATTGGTGGGTAGCTCCATCAATTAAAATCCGATTTGTAGAAACTGGTGATAAATATTGGTTTATCATGGGCTCAGATTCTCAAAAACCTGATACTAATCTGTCTTTTTTTAAAGTGTTACAAAAATCTGAAAATTATGAACGATTTAAAAAAGGTTATGGAGGAGAAGCATATCTTCGATTAGGAGTATACGCAAAAAAATTACTTGGTGATGTAAAAAAGAACGCAAGGTGCAATTGTGGTCATGAAGCTAGAGATCATGATGAAAGAGATAATGATGAATGTCTGTACAACAGCTGTGACTGCAAAAAATTTTCTAGTTTTCAAGTAAACTTGCTGAAAAGAAAAAAAACAATTACTGATATTGCATTTTTAGAAGAAAAAGACGTAAAAAATGATCCTCTTACATGGAATTGTTTTAATGTTAACAAATATTCAAAATTAGAATGAAATTAATCTAAGTGTTTGTTTACTCTGACATGTTCGCCTGGATAGTGTGCCCCAAGTTTTTTTGAATAGCATTTTCCACATATTGAACCCTCTATTCCCCATTCTTCCATAGGCATATAACGAAGTTGTATTTTTTCACTACAAATTACACATTTATCTTTTGAACCCAAAGTATTTTTTCTCTTTTTAATCTATATAAAAAACATTCTAGAATAAACTAAACTCAAAAATTATGTTAAATATCACTTATTTGTATTTGATTTAGGTAGGCTGTCTGGCCAATGTAAATCTCCTGCAAGATTTTTACTTGGTTGGACTTCTACCTTTTGAATTTAAAATAAACTATTTGTTAGTTTTTTCAATACCAGAATCTCTTCTTCTTCATGTCTAATTTTCTTATCAATTACACGAAGCATTGTAGTATTCCATACATGTTGAGAGAAGAAATTATGTTTTGTATTAGCCAACTCAATTTCATCATCAACTACAGTATCTTCAAGAAATTTAGTTACAATTACATCTGTTAACTTTAGAATTCTCGAATTAAGTTTGAAACTACGAAAAATTGGCTCTAATTTTCTTACATCTTCCTTGAAATCTCCACTTGATTCAAGAATTTTCTTGTGGAGTATCCTAAAGTAAACTGCTACAAAAAATAACGTTGCGTATCTTTTTGTTTTGTGACCTCCTTGTTTTCCATACATTAATGATTTTTTAGCAAATTCTTTGACAAGATACGGGTATAACAAAATTCTGTAATCATCTTTTAGATTATCATTAAAGATATCATCATATTTACTTCCTCTAGGAAGAAATTGTGCTGGTGAGCTATATGCTTCAGTTGGTCTTTGTTCAATTCCTGCAACTAGCGACTGAATTGCATCTTTAGCAACAATGACTTTCTTATGGTTATCTGGAAGATAGTTGTTGTATATTGCATCTCCTTCATATTCGCACTGTTTTGATTTTGTTTTTGTATCAAAAGAACCTGCTTGAATTTCATAAAAATAGCCACAATTTTTTAATTGTGATTTAATTGATTTATGAAAATCCATCAATGAAACCAGATCTTTTCCTCTCACTGAATTTTGAGAATTTCTATACTTTGTAATGTTATTTTGTTCTTCTTCATCATCTGCTTTGATTATTGTAACTGTCATGGAGCCTTCCATGTTTTTTACTCTCTTTGAATGATCAAGAATAGAGTTTGATGTTTGTGCACCATTAACAATTTGTGGAGCATGAAGCTCAATCAAATTCTCTCCTAATTCTACAAAGTCACTTACCACAATAGTAATTCCGTTATTATAATAGAAAAATTTACCTGGATTACTTTGTAATGTTTCACGTAATCCTTTGTTAACTGTAGTTTTGAATTGCAGCCATTGCCTAATGTTTGAGTCAAAGACATAATCTTTATTCTTATTTACAAATTCAGTAAGTTCCCGTAATTTCAAAATTCCTAGTATGGTATTCTCATGTTTGAGCATTCTTTCTAGTTTAATTGAAGATTTTTTGCCTGCTGCTGGTTTTTTAATTCTGTCCCATAATTTTTGAATTATTTTCTCCCCATCTATGATCTCAACAAATTCATCCTCATATTCTACTTTCTGATCTGTAACATAACAACATTTTATCTTAAGATTTTTCTCTTTAATTTTTGTTACAAGCTGAGCTAGTTCAGGCCTCATTTTTGTAACATCTTTTGCAAGTAATCGTTTCACATCTTCTTTAAATTTAGCAATTGCTTCTAGTGAATGTGATGTACCATATTTTGATTGGAATAATCTGATTGTATTATCTGAAAAATCCACTGGAAGATAGGCATCAATTCCAAGATCGTTTGCCCCATCAACAATCGCGTCTGCTGCATCATCTTCGGTAGCCTCAAAAACTCTTGTTAACACCCATTGAAGAAAATTATTTCCTTTTTCGACGTCACTTTTAGCATTTTCAGCATATTCTTGGATACTTACTCGAACATTTTCTGCAAATCCTTCTAGAGGTTGACTAGAATTTTTTTGTACTAGTAATGTTTGTAAACCTGGTATGTATTCAAATAATCCATTTCCATTTTGAGACAATCTATTTTTCTAATATGTTATATATTTAGAGAACATGGTAATTATGTAATAACTCTGTTCAGGATGTGATATGATTTGCTAAAACAAATAACTGCTATAGGATTAATTGGAGCAGTAATTCTTGTAACTATGACTTTATCTTTTTCTAATTATCTTATAGAAGAAAATGTTGAAGAAATAGACTTGATTATTAAAGGCGATGTGATAATGCCTACAAAAGTTTCTCGTCCAGGATGTGAGACTAATGATAATTGTTACGTTCCATCTCTAATTGTCATTGAAAAAGGAAAGCAGGTAACATGGGTCAATGAAGATTCAGCCTTCCATAGTGTAACTTCAGGTTTTTACACTGCACCTACTGAACTTTTTGACAGTGGATATTTAGATCCATTTGAATCATATACTATTACTTTTGATGAAACAGGTACCTATGATTATTTTTGTATTCTTCATCCTTGGATGAAAGGTCAAGTCATAGTAGAATAAGGTACCCGAGGGAGTCGAACCCCCTTGTATAGGCTTTGCAGGCCCACGCATAACCGTTCTGCCAGAGTACCGTTTTAAAAAACATAAAATGAATAATTAAACTCTTTAGATTAGAACTTGTTAAATGGTTTTGAAGCCAACTTAACATCTTCTGCTTTTACAGTTTTTCTACCTGCATGAGATGTCATATCAACTGCACTATTTGCAATACTATCTGCAAGTTCTTCAATTATCCTTCTTAATTCATTTGCTGATTCGTCACTAACTCTCTTGGCTCCTGCTTTCTTCAAAATTCTATACATAGCAGATAATCCTAGCTCTGACGATTTCATAAATTCTATTTTAGTTTTTTCCGAAAAAAGATAATGAATGAAAAAATATCACTAAGGAATCGATTTATACAGACTATTTTAAGAACTGATAAAGAAATGACATGGTATTTTGATTCTCATATACACTTGTCCGATCCTACATATTCTTCTGATATGAAATTTATCTTAAAGGAAATGGATTATCTGAAAATTAAAGCATGTTGTGTCTCAATGGATAATAAAAATTCTTTACAAACTTTAAAACTAGCAAAAAAAAGTAATTTAGTTTTACCCTTCATTGGAATTCATCCCGAATGTGTAAATGACAAACTTGAACAAATGACAAATATGATCGAAGAAAACTACCAAAATCTTTCTGGAATAGGAGAAATAGGACTAGATCCAACTTTTGTCAATAGTGATGAAGATTCTAAAAGACAAATCCATGTTTTTGAAACATTATTATCACTTGCAGAAAAATTTAACAAACCAGTTTCTATTCATTCAAGAAAAAGTATTGATAATGTTTTTCAAATAATGACTTCCTTTAACACTAAACATGCTTTGCTTCATTGGTTTGATGGTAGTAAAAAACAACTTCAAAAAGCCATGGATATGGGATTTTTTGTGTCATATGGACCTGTAATGGTTTATGCAAATGACAAGCAGACTTTACTGTCTAAAACAGATGAATCAAAAATTCTTGTTGAAACTGACGGTCCTGTGAGATTTTCAAAGTGTTTTGAAATGAAATCTGGACAAATTAGCTTTATTCCTAGTGTAATTTTCTGTGCTTCAAAAATTCTAGGAAAAACATTTGATGAAATGACATCTCTACTAGAAAACAATTCAAAATCATTCCTTGGAATATAGGTATAAAATACCCACGTTCATCAGACGAGAAGTGGATAGAATAAAACGTATTTCCTATGAGGTGCTAGACAAATACAAATCTAGATTTGGCGAAGATTTTGCTGATAATAAAAAAATCTTAGATGAAGTTTCTATCGTACGTTCTAAAAGCCTAAAAAACAAAATAACAGGATATATCACTAGATATATCAAAAAAGAGATTCGCGAAGAAAAATCTAAAAAAGAACAAATTATATCTACACAATCTGAGGAATCAGTAGAGAAAGAAGTTCAATCAGAGACTACTGAATCAACCACTACTGAAAAAACTATAACTGAAACCGTTGCAGAAACAGTCCCTATAGAAGAGAAAACTGACTAATAAATAAGACATTAATTTTCTAAATTTTGAATTAGATTAGTATGATTACTGTAAAACTTGTTGGTGGCGCAAAAAAATCTTTCTTAACAGAGCAATTACATATTGATAAATCTAATATCTCCATCCAAGAACTGCTTGATTTGTTGTTAGAATTAAAACCTGCTGATACTCCTGATCTAGATACTGAAAATATTTTGATTGCAATAAATGGAACTGATTCTTCTGCAATGGAAGGAAGATCTACTATGATAAAAAATAATGATCTTGTGAGCATTATACCTGTAATTCATGGTGGCTCTTCCAAAAAACTAACTTTTCAAGTCTTAAAAAAACAAATTCAAATAATTGAGATTATAGGTCAAAAAACAATTGATCTCAAGTTCCTTGATAATTTAAGAAAGAGATATCCAAAAATTCAACTTCAGGCTATATCGAGTAATTTTATTTTGAACAATTATCACTTGAAGAAAATTTTATCATTATCTCTAGAATCTAAAAAAAATGATATTTTACTTTCAAATAAACTTGAAACTGATATTTTAATACGTTTTGCATTGACAAAACAAATTTCTGATGCAATAATAAATGCTGGAATTAAACCAAAAACTAATTTTATTTTGATTGCGATTGGAAATAAAAAAATGCTGAATTCATTATATGTGGAATTATTACCATTATTAGTAAATCTATTTTCAAAAAATAATGATTTGTTTCTCAAAAAATATTTTAAAATTACAAAAAAACAACTTAATTCAGTTTATTCAAAAAATCCTCTAGAGGATATTTTGATAGAAAAGGCAGCAATTTTACTCTGAGATACTACGTTTAGTCTTTTCAACGCTTAGCACATCTACTTTTTTTAATATAGAAATACCTGTTTTATCACCTAGGATTTCGATTAGGATAATTTTATCTGGAAATTCAAGTGATACTTTATTTTTTATTTTACTTGCTATTTTTGAAATAATTTCTTGACTAGATAAATCTGAATTTCTTTTTTCTATTGATATTCTGTATGTTTCTTCATTAGAAATTTGTCCGGATATATCTATAACTGCTTTTTCTATTTCTTCAATTTTTGTTTTAATAACTTTTTGAATTGGTATGATTCTTAGACAATATCTAATACTCCAAGGTTCATCAAGAAGCATTTCTTTAATTTTTCTTACAATTTCAATCGGCTCGAGCTTTGTTTCAGCAGTCAAAATTCCTGACATATTTGTGATTGAAACTTTTGCATCAGAATCTCCCAATTCTTCTAGAATATCACTTAGTTCTTTCTCAGTTTCAGGTTCAAGATGCCTAGCACAAGTAATAATCAAATTCATAATTCTAAAATCTCCTCGTGACTTAATGAGCCTTCTCGAATAATTCTGATCTCCTCATTTTCTATCTCAATTATAGTTGATTCTGACTTGCTAGTAATTATTCCCCCATCAACAAAAACATCGTATTTTCTAAAATTGTTAAAACATTCATCAGGATTTGTAAATGATGAATGTCCAGAAATATTGGCACTAGTACCTACTAGAAAATTACATTTCTTCAATAATTTTAATGTACATTTATGATTAGGAACTCTTATGGCAATTTTGTCAGTTATATTTAATGATTCTTTTAGATTTTCATCAGTTAATTTTAGAATTATTGTTAGTGGTCCTGGCCAAAATCTTTCTACAATTTTTTTAGTAAATTCGTCAAAAAAAGCAATCCTTTCAGCAATATCTTTTGAATACACTAAAACTGGAAATGGTTTTGAAATTTTTCTTGATTTAATCTCATAAATTTTTCTTACTGAATCTTTATTGTATGGATCACATCCTATTCCATATACTGTATCTGTTGGAAAAACGACAATTCCTCCTTGATTAATAATTTTAGATGCTTTTTCAATTCCTTCTTTATTACAAGTTACTTTCAACATCCGCTCTATTCTTTTTTGTTTAATTACCATTTACTTTTGAATAAATTCTTAAAAGTAAAATTTTTTTAATTGAAAGGTATGTCTGAACCTTCTACTAATCCTGGGGACACAGATTTTGAAGATGATTTTGATGATGAATTAGATGAATTTGATGAAATAGAAGACTAGATGCTTAATCCAAAACTATCTGCAAAATTTGTAAATGTATAATATGCTTGAAGAAATTCTCTACCCGATTGACTAATTCTATATTTATTTGAGCCTTGAGACTCAACTTGTTCTAAAAGCCCTTGTGATACCAAAGTTTTCAAGATTCTTGAAATTCTAGAATGAGAGATATTTGCCTTTCTAATTAGATAAGTAACTGATGCTCCATTCTCATCTTGTAAGTCATCTTGAGTTGTTGATAGAATATCTCCAATAATTTTCATATGAGTTCTATATTCTGCCATTTTCTCTATAACATAATACATCAAATTTCTATGAGAGGGCAATGATATTTTCCAATATACTAAAAAGATAAAAGAAATTGACAAATTTTTAATTTTTTAAAATTTTGAGCCTATCTTAAAATTATTCTACCCCTCATCAAATTTTATCTTAGTTAAAGGCACTTTACTCACAGGAATGAATAATGCAATCAATCCTCCAATTTTGATTATCATTGATACATAATATAGAATTGATTCTGGGAATAGAAATGAGTACCATCCTAAAAATTCTCCTAATGCTAAGAGCGATAGTCCAACAGAAACTGATATTGTACCTTTTTTTCTATTCTCAAAATACGATAACATTGTTTCAATAGCAGCATATGCCAACAAAATGAACGAAACTGCTCTGAAGATATGTTCTATCTGAACTGAAGAAATTAGGAATAATGGAAAAACTCCAATTGATCTAAAGTATCTAGATTTTGGAAAAAATGATTTTATACCATGTGAAAACGCAATGAAAAAGTATCCTACTGTTTGAATTGCGATTCCTAAAGTTTGAACCCATTTAGCTATACTTCCAGATTTTATAACGAAGTCTTCTGTCATATATCCAACCCATATTACAAAAAATCCTAAACTTATTGAAAAAAATGCAATTGTTAATCTAAATAGTGTAGGGCTACCTGTATTTCTAAATCCAATAAATGACATTATTCCTATACTTAGTCCTACCAAAAATCCTATCAGGTTAAGTATATTTTCTAATAAAAATTCCAATGATGTTTAGAAACTTGTTAAACTAATTATTTTAATCTGATGAATAATTTCACTATATTGTTAATCCCATTCATCCAACGAACCTGCAGATTGACCTTCTGTGCTACCTGTATAATCTCCCAGAATATCTGAATATCTAGATTCATTATGTGCGACAAATTTTACGTATTCTCCATAACTCATTTCAAAGTCACAAGAACCACATTTGACTAACGAGAAATCCATTGTCAATTCCGCATCTTCCTTGCATTTTGGGCATTTTATCTTCATGTATAATTTTGTCTTTGTTAATTATTATTACTTTATAATTAATAAAAGATAAAAGGAGTTTATTATTGTTAATTTTTATGAGTCGTATTTGCACAAAATGTAAGAATTCAATTCCTGATAACGAAGAACTCGGTATTGTTGCTGAGAAATACCCTACTTGCAACAAATGTTGGGCTGAATGGAAGGAATATCAAGTGATGGTAATGAATGAAATGAAACTTGATATGTCAATGTCAGATCATCGAAAATTATTAAAAAAACATGAAAAGATCTTTGTAGGTGTATTATCTCCTGAAGGAGAAGTAATAGATTACACAAATGAAGATAATAGAAAACCTGATGAACCTACAGGTACCTAAAACTTCAAGTGTTTTTTAGCATTATCTGGTATTACTATCAAAATTTTTCTTTTTTCTTCTTCGTTTAGATTATTAATGATTTTTTTAACACAATTAGAAATAATTTCTTTTTCATTTTCCTCTAACGTTAAAAATATTTCTAGAATCCCATCTAAATGAAAAGTGATTAATTTCTGTGGAAATTGTGACACCTCTATAATGTATGCTGAAAATAATCCTGTTCTTTGCTCTTCTGATAGAGTTGTTAAAATTTTAAGCCATGATTTGAATAATTTTGAAAAGTTAGGAAATGGAATAGTTGGCCCTGCTTCTAATGCATTGTTTATAATCTCTTTTCGCTCTGCTTCAGACAATGAAAAAAACTCTACCATCCTCTTTTTCAAAATTGGATTTCTTAGAAAGTCTGGAAGACTAGCCAAATTAATTATGATATTTCCAGCAAAATTTTCTCCTACCATATATCTAAAAGAATTTCTGTTGGATATAAAATCATGTGCAAACACTTTAGCTTAAATAAACGAGATAGAAGCTCAACAACATGACATCAACCGTAGTTGTTGGCGGATTTTTTGGCGACGAAGGTAAAGGGAAAATAATCTCATATTTGGCAATCAAAGATAATCCGAAAATTATAGTACGTGGTGGTGCCGGTCCAAATGCTGGTCATACAATTCGAGATGGTGATAAAGTATACAAAGTTAGAATGCTTCCAAGTGGATTTCTTAATAAAGATGCCAAAGTAATGATTGGTCCTGGAGTCGTCATCAATCCAGATATTCTAAAAAAAGAAATTCAAGATTTCAACGTATCAGGACGTTCCTTTATTGATAAACACTGTGGGATTATTGAAGAAACTCATCTAACACGAGATTCTAAAGGTGAATTAAAAGAAAAAATTGGAAGTACAGGTTCTGGTACAGGCCCTGCCAATGCCGATAGAGCTATGAGAGTTTTAAAATTAGCAAAAGACATTGACTCTTTATCTTCACTTGTTATAGATGTCCCACAGGCGATAAATTCTGCACTTTCTGCAAATGAGAATGTACTAGTGGAAGGTACACAAGGGACTTTTCTTTCCTTATGGCATGGAACATACCCATTTGTGACCTCAAAAGATGTTACTGCATCTGGAATATGTGCCGATGTTGGCCTTGGTCCTACTAAAGTTGATGAGGTAATTGTTGTTTTCAAATCATATGTAACTCGTGTTGGAACTGGTCCTCTTGAAAACGAGATCTCACTCAAAGAGGCGGAAAAAAGGGGGTGGTCAGAATTTGGCACAATAACTGGTCGTCAGAGACGAGCTGCTAATTTTGATTTTAATTTAGCTAGGCGTGCAATCATGCTTAATAGTGCAACACAAATTTGTATAACAAAATTAGATGTTCTTTTTCCTGATTGTGCTAGTAAAAATTCATTTGACGATCTATCTAAAGATGCAAAAGTATTCATAAAAAACATTGAAGATGAATTACATACACCTGTAACAATCATTGGAACTGGTCCAGATACTATTGATGTCATTGATAGAAGAAACTAGGCTCCAAAATTTTGGATAAGTTTAATTTGATTATATACAGAAATTCTTCATGGAAAAATTAGAAAAAACTTCTGATGATAAATTACCACGTTACATTCAAGTAAATTCAACTTTGGAATTCTCTAGACTTGTTTGTGCACTTGAGCGTGCACCACGTGTATCTTTTTCACATGATTATGAAGGACAAAAAATTTTATCTGTACAAATGGATATACTTAAAGAAAAACCAATTGTGTACTATACTCCTCTGGAACATGTTGGTCATTATCTTTGCTATGGATTAAAAAGAGGAAAAGAAGAATCTAAAATTGTTGATACTACTTCTGATGCTAGCAAGTTATATTCTCCCATAGTTAAAATTAAATCTCTTCCAAAAACCTTGAGACCTGGTAATGGAACTTTTGATAGGTATCAACCAATTGAATTAGAAGATTTGTCTAGTCTTGCAAAACTTACTTGGGGTTTTGAAGAAATTCCTTTTCCACTATTTCTATTTCCACTAAATAACAGATGGCTTATTGGAGTTTTTATGAATTTCAGTGAAGAGGGAACATCTTACTTTTGTCATGTAGTTTTAGATAGCGATCCACAAAAGCCTTTTATGAAATTTTCATCAACTAATGGCTCTGAACCTATTTTTGTAGAAAATCCCTCTGAACATGGTTATTCATATATTAAAATAATAAAATTAAAAGACACACATCCGTTAGTTGATTATGGTCACCTTCAAAACTAGACTTTCAAAATTCTCAAAAACACATGGAAACGTAATTCTTGCAAATGATTATGATCTATCAGTTAAAAATTTACAAGCAAAAACTATTGAAAATATCAAACAATTACATCCTTTTCTATGTGGCATTAAACTAAATTTTCATTTACTCCTTCCTCTGAGTGGTAAAGAAATTCTAAAAATTAACAAAACAGCCCATAGGTATGGTTTACAAACAATTGCAGACATCAAACTCAATGATATTGGAAATACTAATCGAGTAACAACAGAGAATCTTTGGAATTTAGGATTTGATGCAGTTATTGCAAATCCCATAATGGGTCTTGACAGTCTGAAAAATCTTGTAAAATCTGCTCATAAACATGACAAAGGTGTCATTACTTTATGTCATATGAGCGCACCAGAAGCTAAATTATCTTATGATATGGAGGTAAAAATGGGAAAAAAACAGCAACTATACCAATTATTTCTGAATTGGGCTCTTACTGCAAAAGTTGATGGTATTGTAATAGGAGCAACTTTTCCAAAAATTATTCAATACTGTGCTAAAAAAGCAGGAAAAAACTTGAACATATTCTCTCCTGGTATTGGCACTCAAGGCGGAAATGCAAATGAAATAATATCTGCTGGAACTGATTATCTGATTGTTGGCAGAACTATTCTCAATGCTAAAAATCCTTTAAGTGTGGCAAAGAAATTACATCTACAAAGTTTTGGTAAGTAGCATTTGCGCTCTTGTTAACATAGTTTTTGCATTATCAAATGTAGTTTTTTCCATGGATGTATTATAATCCATCCAAGTGTAATCAAGATGTTCATGTGAAATCCTAACTTCTTTAGTTTTTGTTTCAGCCAAGAAAAACACCACCTTTTTGTGAACTAATTCTCCCTGATATTGAAAATCATAGTTAATCCATTCTTCAAAATTTTCTAAAAATGTAATGTCCATAATTCCAGTTTCTTCTTTAGCTTCTCTAATTGCAGTTTCATGAGTTGACTCTCCTTTTTCCATCTTTCCTTTTATAAAATCCCAATGTCCAGAAGGATAGTGTAAAAGTAAAAACAAAATTTTTGAATCTTCTTTTCTAAATAATACCATTCCAGCGGAAGTTTCTTCTATCATTTTCCTAATCTTCTTTTTCTTTCTTGAAAAGTTCTAATTGCTCTCATTAAATCAATTTTTCTAAACTCTGGCCAAAAAATATCCATAAAGATCAATTCACTATAGGCACTTTGCCACATGAGAAATCCACTTAATCTTTTTTCTCCTGATGTTCGTAAAATCATATCTGGAGATGATTGTGGTAAGTGTGATGTGTAAAGGTTTGATTCAATCTCTTTTTTGTTAATATCTTCTATCTTAAGAGAACCATCTTTAATTTTTTTTCCTATTTTCTTAACTGCATCTACTAATTCATATTGTCCTCCATATGCTAATGCAATATTTAGAAAATGATTATCATAATTTTTTGTAACATCATCTAATCGTTTTAAAACATCCTTGATAGAATCTGGTAGTAGTTCAATTCTTCCAATACCTTTGACTCTCATTTTACATCTGTGTATCCTAGGATCATTGTACAATTTCTCAAGTCTCATACGAATTAATTCATAGATTTGTTCTAATTCCTCATCCTTTCTATTCAAATTCTCTGCTGAAAGTGCGTATAATGTAACAATTCTGATATCCAATTCTTCACACCAATCAAGAAGATTTTCTACTGCATCTGCTCCTTTCCAATGGCCTGTTTTTGGTATAGATAGGTGCATTTTAGCCCATCTTCTATTTCCATCTAAAATTAGTGCAACATGATTTGGAATGTCTCCATTTCGAATTTCATGTTCTAGCCTCTTTCCATAGATCTTATAGATACCTGTTAACTGACAGATTATTTCTATTATCTTGCTAATGCTTTATCACCTTTAATTATTAAGATGTGATTGCAGATATCAGTGTTTTTCTAATATTAATTTTTATGATGGATTTAGGACTAAATTTAGTCTGAAACCATTTCTTGATCTTTGTGTTTTCTATATTTCTTAAAGAGAATAGTGGCTGAAACCAAAGTTGCTGCTAGTCCTCCCAACAAAGGCGGAATCAACGTAAATGAGCTTTCATCATAAATCATTATGTTGGTAAACTGCACTATGGTAGGATACAGCGCTGCTAAAACAATAATTCTTAGAATATCACTAATCTGTCTAGGAATTCCTCCGATCCAATTACTAAGCAATGTTCCAACTACTATTGCACCCATACCAATCCATAATATTGGTAATGCACCTGCAACAAATTGACCAATTATCACTTTATTTGTAATCATAGAAATTAATTCTATATCGTTTTCAATTAACTCAGAATCAACTGCACTAATTCCAGCTGGTACTGAAGAAAGAATAAGTAATATTCCCGCAACCATTGTAAAAATTCTGATAAAACCCATCGGAGTTGGTTTTGACCAATTTGACCATGCTCTATCAATATCGAATGCCCTAATCAAGAATGCACCGCCCAAAATACTTACAAGAACCGCAAATATTTCTGCACTAAAATCAAATATAGTTCCAATTCCACCAATTAACAAAAGAATTCCTGGTACACCTAAAAAGAATTTTGAATATCTTGAATCATAAGCAATCATTTTTAGATATTTTCCAAAAACTGCATAAGAATACTCTACACTTCTACTTACCTTCATTACAACACGTTGTACAGAAATAACTGGTAGAACATTTTGAATTACTGGAATAACACTTTCATCATCTTCACCATCAGAAACAATAACTGCACCATTTGCAGAAAACTTTTCTAAAACTTTTCTTGTCTCAGCGAGAATTTTTTCATCAGCATGAATTCCTCTATTCTTAACTCCAGCAACAGTTACCACTTCAACTTTGTATCCTTTACTAATTAAATCCTCATATGTTTTGATTGCTGCAAAAATTGAATTTGAATCTGCATCTTCAGGATCTTCTAAAGCTAATCTCTGTGCTGCCTCAATACATGCATTTCTACCTATTACTGGTGTTATGATTCCTGCTTTTTCTCCTACATCGTTGTCTCGATCAATACAAATTACAAGTAATTTGTTGGCAGAAGATGCATTAACATCTTTTTCTACCTTTTCAGACCGTTGAGACATTTCACTATTTATTACAAAATTACTTTTTAACGCTTTCCAACAATTGTTCTTAGTAAAATTCGGTTTTGAGGCTAATTTGGTTTTGATTCATCAGAAATTTTGACATATTCCAAAGATTCTGCTTTTAGTGCCTCTATTTTTTCTAAAGTTTCAGCCATCTCTGCTTCCGAACTTGCTTTTTCAATCATATTGGCCAAAACTTTGGTTTCTACAATATATGAATTGAATTTTTTCATTGCATCCATATAACCAATATAACTTGCTAACCATTCTTCAGGTGGTTTTGACGTCACAAATTCACTTATTTGAGAAGTTACTTGTGATGATGTTACTTCAGTAATTGTGATATAATCTCCTGGAGAAATCTCCCCATTCCGTAGATTTTGATATTCAATATCTATTGATTCTTGTAAAACTTCATGGATCTTTTTTACCCCATCAAGATAGTTTCCATAATCAGATATTACAAATGTTGCTTCATTATTTTCTGGAACTATCCAAAACAAAAAACTTGCACCAGTGATTGCGGCTAATATTGCGATAGTGACTAAAATTCCCTTTTTTGATGCCATTTTGTAACTTAACAATCAAGTAGCTTATAACTGGTAATCTCCCAAAAAATCATCACTTGTTAAATAAATGTTAGAAAAAAAACCATTATTGTATAATTCTAAACAAAATTTTTAAAAAAATACTTACATTTATTAAAATTTTTAAAAATTATTGCTTTTTGATGTATAAAAAAATTTACGTACATCTAGTCTATAGTTAAATAATTTTCACAGCCTCTTCCTAAATACCACCAAGTTTGACAAATTTTAGAATGGTTACAGCATATTGCGTAAAGTGCAGAGCTAAAAGGGACATTAAAGATCCTGAGGAAACTA
Source organism: Marine Group I thaumarchaeote (assembly GCA_013390905.1). Classification (GTDB taxonomy): domain Archaea; phylum Thermoproteota; class Nitrososphaeria; order Nitrososphaerales; family Nitrosopumilaceae; genus Nitrosopumilus. Next base: position 65,907 of record JACATG010000003.1, read on the forward strand.
AATTAAAGAACGGACGTCCTGCCGTAAAAGGTACATGTCCTAAATGTGGAACTAAAGTTTTCCGTATAGGAAAGATGCCTGAGGAATAACAGATAATACTCCACACGATTTCTCTTTTTCAAAACCCATATAGAGTCTAGTATGTATGATTTTTTGTGACCAAAGCAGAATATGTAAGTCTACTCAAACGTATTCAGGATAAGCTAGGTGATACCAAAAAAGAATCCTCTACTCGATTTGAGCTTCCTGTTGTAGATGTTATGTGGGAAGGCCAAAAGACTTTCTTGCGTAATTTTTCAGAGTTCCCAAAGGTTCTACGAAGAGATCCAGACAAAGTTCTTCAATACCTATCAAAAGAGTTTGCAGTTCCTGCTGAAAGACTAGGTGACAAGGCAATGTTTGTTGGAAGACGAGCTCCTGATGACTTTACAAGATTATTCCAAATCTATGTAAAAGATTATCTTGAATGTCGTACATGTAAAAGTCCTGATACAAGAATTACCAAAGAAAATCGTATCTCATTTTTAATTTGTGAAGCTTGTGGTGCAAAATCTGCTCTAAAAGGTAAGTATGCATAATGCAATTTTCAGTAAAAGTTTCTAATTATCAAAAAAATTCAACACTCAATATCTGTGATGCTGAACTATTAGGGAAAAAAATTATTCAAGATGAATTAAACATGCATATTAGTGAAAGCTATTATGGACAAAAATTAGTTGAAAAAGAAGAAGCAAAATCATTATTAAAAAATTCTTTAATTATTAACATGGTCGGAAAAGAAACAGTTTCTCTATCGATAGAACTTGGAATTGGTTCTGAAACTGGAATTAAAACAATTTCTGGCGTTCCTTTTTTAATTGTTTTTAAAATATAGAGTGTAATTTGGTTTCATTCTTGATTCATACATTTTTTCATTCCAAAAGAAATCAATTTTATCTAGTAGGAGTAAAATTATTTGATGTCTGATGATATAAGTAGAAAATTAGAATCTAAAATAGATAACAAACTAGCATCAAAATCTAAACGAAAACATTTGGAAGATGGTTTTAAGAAAGGCAAAGTTGTCAATGAGGTTTTAGACAAACCTACTGTTATGACTCTTTACAAAATGATCAAAGATCACATCATTGCATATGTTAATGGACCTGTAAGTGCTGGAAAGGAATCAGTTGTTTTTTGGGGCGTTGATGAACATGATGATAGCGTTGCTTTGAAAATTTATTTAGTGAGTACTTCAAATTTTAAAAAACGTGAACCATACATTATCGGTGATCCTAGATTTTCACATTTAAAAAAAGGTACAAAGAATTTAGTTTATCTATGGGCAAGAAAAGAATTTCGTAATTTATCACAGTGCTATGCGGCAGGAATTCCTGTTCCACAGCCACTATATGTTACAAATAATGTGCTTGCAATGGACTTTGTAGGGCAAAATGGTACTCCTAACAAATCTTTGTTAAATTCAGAGGTAGACGAATATGACTATAAACAAGCAATCTCAATCATCAAAGATCTCTATCAGAAAGCAAAGCTAGTACATAGTGATTACTCAGAATACAATATTTTTAAAACAGCAAACGGGTTAGTAGTTTTTGATCTAGGTTCTGCAGTTGATCTAAGACATCCTAATTCTCACGAATTTCTTAAAAGAGATATTTATAACATTAATAGATTCTTTAATAAAAGAGGAATTTCTGTTGAAGATCCAAAAATCTTATTTGAGGACATTATAAAATGAGCTTTGAAAAACTAATTCGTATCCCCAATGACAGAGTAGCTGTTTTGATTGGAAAATCCGGTAATGTAAAATCAAAAATTGAACAATTATGTCATGTCTCTTTAGACATTGATGGTAATACAGGAGAAGTTTTGTTAAAATCTCTGGGTGATGTTGAAAAAATTAAACCATTCAAAGCAATGGAAATTGTTATAGCAATTGGTAGAGGTTTTTCACCTGAAAATGCTTTGACTTTGTTAAAGGGCGAAAATACATTGCACGTAATAGATCTTAGAGAGTTTGCAGGAAAGTCTAGCGCAAATGTTGAAAGGATAAAAGGGAGAATTATTGGAGAAGGTGGCAGAGCAAGACGAAATATGGAAAATCTTACTGGTACTCATATTTCAGTTTATGGAAGAACTGTTTCAATTATTGGAGATGGAAATAAATTACGATCAACTGTTAATGCAATTTCTTCTATTTCAGGTGGAAGTATGCATGGTACAGTTTACAGCAAATTAGAAGCTGTAAATAGAAAAGAAAAATATGAAAAAATGAAATTGTGGGAAGATTGAGATGTCTTCTATTAAAGAAAAATTTAATCAAATATCTCCTAGTGAATTCTTTTACAGTAATCGCGATTTAGCTGGTTTTAGTAATCCTACACGCTCACTTTATACTGCTGTTAGGGAATTAGTTGAAAATGCATTAGATGCATGTGATCAAAAAGGAATTCTTCCAGATGTTCGTTTGATCATCAAAGCTGTTGACCCTGAAAAACCTGATCCTAAACCCTATATTTTGACTGTTAAGGATAATGGTCCAGGCATAGATTCAAAATATGTGCCCCTTGCATTTGGAACTATACTTTATGGTTCAAAATTTGGACTGAAACAAGCTAGAGGTATGTTTGGACTTGGTGCAACTATGGCAATTTTGTATGGTCAAATAACAACTAACAAACCAGTTATAGTGAAAAGTTCTACGGATGGAAAAATACAAGACGAATTTGAAATATTATTGGACATTCAAAAAAACAAACCCATAATTGTAAAACATAAAACAAAAGAAATTTCAAAACAAGGACTTTCTATAAGCATTTGTTTGGAAGGTGATTACTCCAAAGCAGGTACAAAAATTCGAGATTATGTCTATGAAACTTCTTTGATCACTCCTTATGCAACAATAACTTTTGATGATCCTAAAGGAGAAAAATTTCATCATCCAAGATTTGTAAAAGATATACCTCCACCTCCCACAATAATTAGACCTCATCCACATGGTATTGATGTTGAAAGAATTCGAAGAATGATTGTTGAATCACTATTTGAAATCCCAAACATTGATGATGCCATGATTGAAAAAGTGAGAAAAGATTTAGGATTGTCAAAGAAAAATATTAGTTTTACTGGAATCATGGAAAAAGCAAGGAAAAAATGGAAAACTCTTCCACGTCAAGTTCGCGTAGTAATTTCTTTGATGTCATTTCTAAAAATGGATTTTGAAAAACTAAATAAAATTAGAATTGAAGATATCGATGTACCTCACAAAAAACTATTCTACTGGGATTTTGGTGATTCACAATCAAAATCAGTTGATATGGATCCTGAAAGTCTGTATTACAATCAATTAACTCATACTGTTCAAGGCGAACCCCTAACTACATTTCTGACTAAAAGATTTCAACGTGTAGGTCCTACCACTGCAATCAAATTTGCAGAATTTGCAAAATTCAAGCCTGAAAAACGAGTGGGTACTATGACAAACCAAGAACTAGTTCATCTCAGTAACTCGCTCCAAAAATTTGAAGATTTTATGGCTCCAGACTCAAGTTGTCTTGCACCATTAGGAGCAGAACCCTTGGAAAAAGGAATCAAGAAATTCTTTAATCCTGATTTTACTGCTGTAGTTCAACGTCCCGCCTCAGCTTACTCTGGATTTCCTTTCATAATTGAGATGGGTATTGCTTATGGTGGTGAAATTAAATCTGGCGGACCACATGTTTACAGATTTGCCAATAGAATCCCATTGCTTTATGATGAAGGTAGTGATGTAGTCCTTAAAGTTGTAAATGATGCTGATTGGGGAAGATACAAGGTAAAAGGTGACCCACCATTTGTCATTGTATCTCATATCTGCTCTACTAGAATTCCGTATAAAACGGCAGGAAAAGAAAATGTTGCTGATAGGCCAGAAATTGAACGAGAACTGAGATTGGCATTGCAATTATTATCAAGAAAATTGGCAGCATACATGTCAAAAAGAGGCCAAGCTGAAATGGCAAAAAAGAGATCTAATCTTTACGCAAAATATATTCCAATGATTGCAGAGTTTTGTACAGAACTTGCTGGCAAGAAAAAAGAACCTAATTACAAGAAAATACTAGAAGAAGTAAATTTAATTGAATCCAAAAAAACAGTAGAGGAGGAAAAACCAATTGAAAACAAGTAAATCAAAAGAACTAAGTAAAAAAGCAAAAGAAAAACAAAAGAATGTTCTCGAGATGCTGAAAAGTCATGGCGCAAAAATATATGATGACTTAGATAATGGTAGATTTCCAAAATTCTCCATACCAAGTAGATCTGTAAGCAACATAGTTTACGATAAAAAACTTAGACAATACATTCTAGGCAATAACTCTGCATTGAGAAGCGCAAAAAATTCTGCCCAGTTAAGATCTTTTACACAATTAATGTGGCTTGCATTCTTTGCAAATAGATTAACACAAGAGAAAAAATCATCCACTTTAAGAGATGTTTATTATTCATCACAGGCATTCGCTGTAGAATTTGAAGATCAATCAGAATCAGATAACATTATTGTAGATTTAGAAGCTATCTCGTCTAAACCTCGCGAGGATTTTCATATATTCCCTGAAGAGAGAAGCTCTATCTTTGGTGATTTGAATATAGAATATACAATTCCTGGATATGAGGGAAAAACAATGAATTTGTCTAATCATCCTGATGGATATGCGATTGGTCCTAGTTTGACTACTGCAGAACTGGTTGATACTAGTGCTGAAATTGTAATTGCTGTTGAAAAGGGCGGTCTTTTTACAAGATTTGTTGAAGAACAAATTGATAAAAAATTCAAATCTATAATTATCAATACTGGTGGACAAGCTCCTCGCTCAACTAGAACTTTGTTAAAAAGACTTCATGATGAATTGGGATTACCTGTCATTATCCTTACTGATGGTGATGTATATGGCGAACACATTGCGATGGTTATCAAATCTGGTTCAGCAAATGCTGCTCATCTACGAGAACTTACAGTTCCTGATGCAAAATGGGTTGGAGTTTGGGCTACTGATATTGAAAAATATAAACTACCTACAATTCCTATGACTGAATCTGACATTAAGAGATGTCATGATCTTTTGAAGGATCCTAGATATGAAGGTGGAATTTGGAAAAAAGAATTAGATGTGTTTTTGAGAATTAAAAGAAAGGCTGAATTGGAAGCTTTCTCCAAATATGGCCTTACTAATATTACTGACAAATATTTGCCACAAAAAATAGAACTAGCAAAAAGTCTCTAGTTATTTTATTCTAAGTGTCAATACACCGTTTCTGTATTTGAAATCAAATATCTGCAGGCTGTCTGCACCTTCTATTGGAACTTCTTTAGAAAACCCTGAGGTTCCACGTATGTATAAAATTCCATCTATTAATCTGACTGCAATTTTATCTTCAGGACCTGGAACCTCAGCTACAAAAACAAATTCTCCTTCACTTTTAATCAGATCATAAACCCAGTTCTTTGTTTCCTGTTCTCTCATTTTGGAGAATAGTGGCTTTTGGTCCTTTGTCATTTTCTTTAGAATTCTAACCCAATAAAATATTGTTATTGCAGCTGCCCCGACTAATATAAAACTCACAGAACCATAATCTGTCCTTTGTGTCATGACGTAGATTATCCCAAAAAATAGAATTACAACAATTGGTATTACAAAATTTAACGATTGTTCATTTGAATATGCTCCCTTGTAACTTGCCAAACAGTAAAAATCTAAGTTTGCCAAATATAAAGTATCTTTGGTTTTTATTACCATTTTTCAAAATTTAGCTGTTGCCCGATAATGAAAAATCTACAAAACTTACAATTCAAGAAATTATACTCAAAGGAACCATAATTGCTATAATTATTACAATTCCATCACTTGTTGCATTTGTCCTAACTTGGGTTTTTCTTGGTGATGTGATCTTAGGAGCATTTTCAGGCATGATAGTTAATTTAATTGCCTTGGTGTTTTCCTGGAAAATTTCTAAAAAACTATTGGTCAAAAAGTAACTGTATAGATCATGTTTTATTTCACTGCAATTCATTTCCAAAATAATGTATTCTAAAATTGAAAATGATCTGGTTTCTGAAATTAAATTAGACCTTATTCAGGCTAAAGTGTATTTGTTAGTTACATGTTATGGAAAAATGTCTTCAATAAAAATTGCAGAAAAATTAAAGATCTCTTTGAATGATGCCCAAAAGGCAGCTAAAGAACTAATTACTCTTGGCGCTTTTATCGACTTTTCTGAAACTGAGTTTGAGGCAATGCATCCTAGATTTACTGCAGTTAACATGTATAGAAAGATGTGTGAGCAAGAAAATATCAAATTTAAACAAAACAAAATTATTGATAATATGGGAGTTATTTTAGAAAAACCCTATGATGATGCAAGGACTAAATAATACTGATTATGGGTGAACAACATATTGGTTATTGACACTGAAACTTGTAAACATCAGCCAGTTTACTATGGCGTAATAAACATCAACATAGATGAGAAAACAATTGGTTCAGTTGATGTCTGGCGATGTGGTGCATGCAAGAAACGATTCTGTGAAGAAAAACAACTTGGAATTGAAGAGATAGCTGAAATAGTAGGAATGCCAAAAATTGATCCTGATGCAAAATGGGCAGTAACAGTATGTAAATTACAAAAAGACAAATACAGATGGAAATTAGTTAAACTAAAAGAAAACAGCGAAATAAAACATGAATGCTTAGATGAACAAATAATTACACTAAAAATTAAGAATTTCAAAGTTGAAGATGAGCAGCATTGGAGCTTTTTAATTGACGACAATGTTAACAAGGCTGTTGAAATTTAGTTTCTAAAATGGATCTTAAAGTTCACATCAATAACATTCATGGTAGCCAGATGGCTGCAAAGATTATTGGTAAATTCACTTTGGACGATAATGAATTTCGTTTTACTGCAATTGCATTTGGTAGGATAGGTGGACAAAATGTCGGTGCTAAAATTTCTAAAAAAACTGAGAAAGAATTGGAAAAATTGGGATATGATGTTGAAGAAGTCATCATATTACTTCAGATGAATCTACTTCAAGGAGATTTAACTCTTCCAGAAGGACTTAAAAAAGATTCATTTGTAGATGACTAAAACTCTGCTTCTTCTAATGCCTTAGCACAAGAACAACTTCTAGTTTTAGGAATTTTATCAATCACTTCTGTTAATATCGTCTTTGTCTTCTCTACATTTTTTGAAAGCGTTTCTAGGACTTTTTTTGCGGTTACAGGTTTTTCAGCCCAAACATCATAGTCTGTAATGGTTGAAATTGAAACATAACATATCTGTGCTTCTCTTGCTAGCTGACATTCTGGAACAAGTGTCATTCCAATAATATCTGCCCCAGTAAATCTGTATAATTTTGACTCCGCTTTAGTTGAAAATCGTGGACCCTCAATACAGACATAGGTACAATCTTTATGTATTTTCAAACCTTGTTTTTCTGTAACTTGAAGAATTAATGATTGTAATTCTGGACAAAAAGGATCAGCTACAGAAATATGAATTACTCTTCCTTCTTCTGAAAATGAACCATCTCTTGATTTTGTAAAATCTAAAAATTGTGATGGTAATGCCAAGTGCCCAGGTTCTAATTCTTCTTTTAGGCTACCAACTGCTGAAGGTGCTATGATCCTTGTAACTCCTAATTCTTTGAATGCCCAAACATTCGCTTTAAAATTAATCATATGTGGTGGAATAGTGTGTTTTTTTCCATGCCTTGGGAGGAAAGCAATCTTTCTTCCTTTGAAAATTCCCACTGTAATGGTATCTGAAGGTTTGCCATAAGGTGTGTCAAAATCTACTTCTTCTGCATTTTCTAGTAAACCTGAATCGTAAATTCCTGTTCCTCCAAAAATTCCAATCTCAACATCTTTTCCCATTAATACTTCACCAGTGATTTGCAATCATACTTACTGATTCCTTTCATTCCGTTTAGTTCTGTTAACTCTATGATAAACGCAAAACCTGAAATTTTTCCTCCTACCATTTCAATTAATTTTGCAGATGCTTTTGCTGTACCTCCCGTTGCAAGTAAGTCATCACAAATTAGTATTCTTTGCCCTTTTTTGATGATGTCTTTTTGAATCTCTATTGTGTCCTTGCCATATTCTATTGTGTATGATAATTTTGCAGTTTTTCCAGGCAATTTTCCTGCTTTTCTGATCATTATCATACCCTTGTCGTATCTTGAGGCTAAAACACTAGCTAAAATGAATCCTCTTGATTCAATTCCAGCAAACAAATCAATATCTTTTGGATGAAAATGTTTTGAAAACTCATCCGCAATTAAAGATAAGGCTGCAGGATCTTTTAAAATTGGACTAAAGTCTCTAAACAATATTCCTTTTTTAGGAAAATTGGGATATTCAGCAATTTTTTCTCTAAGGTTCATCAAAAAAATTCAAAGTTAGTGGAATAAAATTGTTTGAAATTATTGGAATTTAAAAGTGGTTTCTGCAGAATCAAATGCATCTACCACTCTAACTGTATAGATTCCAGGTTCCATTTCTTTGGGAATTATCCATGGTTGATTAATTTCTCCCTGGCTTGATGCTTGGAATGACAAAGTCTCGATGATTTCACCATCTTCAGCAATAATTTCAATTTCTACAGTTTGTTGGGCTCCAATCACCTTAATTGTAATTATTTTTCCAACTACCCCCAAAGTCTCTAAATCTCCAACTGATACTTGAATTCCTTCCTGTAATGTTGCTAAAACCTCAATTTCTACGATGTCAAAGTTTGAGCCACTTTTTGCATTAATTGTCCACATTCCAGATACTGCATAACTTGGAATTCTAAAAGAGCTTTCTGAAATCTTTCCATTCTTGTCTGAGAAAGTCTCTTTTACTTTAACTTCATTTCCATCAGGATCAATCAAAATAATGGTAAGTATAACACTTGGAGATGTATTTCCTAAAATCAAAATAGGATCACCCGGTAGATAATTTGGAGGAATCCTTGTAGTATTGATTTCAATTTGACCAGAGCCTGTCTGCAGACCTATTGCAAAGATCTCTGTATTTTGAGTACCTCCTTTGCTAATTATGGCTGTATATGCCCCAGATGAATATCCATCCAGATTAAGAGAATATGTTCCTCTACCATCTGGTTCCAATATTATAGTTACTGCTACTCCTTTTGGTTTATCAGAAGGATCAAGAATTAGTAAACTAACAACATCTGATCCTTTTCCTATGATTGAAATTATGGCTATTTCTCCTGCTTTGTAATTCAACTTGTCTAATGCTAAGTTAACTGGAATTGAGGGTAATTGCCCAACTCCTACAAAAATAAACTCTTTTTCCTTTTCCTGTGTTGCAATTATTGTGTATGTTCCTTTTCTTGCTCCTAATTCTGTTTGAAATTCAAATTCTACAAAACCAGAATCATCAGTATGAATAATATCAGAAAAAATCTCTTTTCCAAGAGGATCTTCTAATATTATTTCAATTGGCATGTTTGGTAAGGCTGTCCCATTAAATTTCATGATTTCACCTTGATCAAACTTCAAGTTAGTTGGGACTATGACAATTACTTTATCTGATTCTATTGCCCAATGTTTTAGTATGGTTTTCCTTCCATCAGAAATAGTTACACTGTATTTCCCTAATGGGGAATCTAATGCTATGATGATTGGTTCTTCTAATTCCCAGTTTCCCTCTGCATCTATTTCTACTGTTCTTGAACTGATAATTTCTCCATCAAATGTAGCAATCTCTGCTGTTATTGTATTACCTGGCGTTCCAGTTCCAAAAATCTCTAAAAAGTCTCCTCTATAGAGCACCTCTGGAAGTCCTTTAATTGTAAGTTTGATATTATCTGATTCTGGAATTCTATTTCCGGTCTCTCCTATTCTGAGACTAATCTTTTTTTCTTTCCCATCTTTGTCTTTTATTATGAAATCTACTCTGTCAGCCTTTTGTTCTTCAGGAATTTTCATTGTTGTCATAAAGTGACCATTTTCATCTGTTTCAAAACTACCAATTTTTTTTGAATCAATATAAAAATCAAATTCTTGAGATGCGGCAAATTCATCTCCTGTAACCCTTATTGTTGAACCAACGTTTGGTTTCTCTGGAACTATTCTAAAGATTGATTCTGTAGAAAAACTTGGACCTATGTTCTCTAAAATTTGATCTTGTTTAAGTTCTGTATTTTGAATTACTTTCGGCAGTTCTCCTGATAACACTTTACCAGTATCCATTACGTTGTCTACTTCGTCTAATGCCTTCCAATTAACTCCAGGTTTTGCTTTATCTGTTTTAACACCAAACTTTACAGATTCACTGGGTTTGATTGTTTCAGACGACGTAAAAATTATAACTCCAAGTGGAGTTTTTTCCCCTAACCAACCTTTTTCTGTTTTAAAAGATTTAAAATTAAAATCACTCCCAAGCCAAATTCTAAAAGTATTAATCTCTTCATCCGAATTATTTGTAAATTCAATAATTGTTGTTTCTTCAAACGCAAAACTCTTAACATTAATTTCTTGGGCATTTGCATTTGATGGAATTACAATAAGTAGTAATGAAAATAATAATGTAATTGAAAGGAAAATTCCTCTCGTAGAGGACTTGGTCATGTAATTCAGCATAATCATCTTTCACTTAAACCTTGAAGAATTTTTCCTACTCTGCTATTTCTTACTTGAGTATTTTTCATGAGAAACCTTCTTAAATCTTAAGCCTTGGCCTTTTGAAATTTGGCTAGGTCTTGTTTTTTAACTACATTTTGATACTGTCTAATTCTTTCAGCAATTAATCTATACAATGATCTGAATTGGTCTTTTGTTTTATCTGATAGAAAACTAGTCTCCTCTAGTGCAATTTTTTCACATATGTATCTGGTGATCTCTACGTTGTCAAATTCTCCCCAATCATCTTTTCTGTGCTCTTCCCAAATCTTTCTCAACTTGCCTAAGATTCCATTACTTTCTTTAGAAGCAACATCTTGAGGTGTGAGATTTGAAAATCCTTCATGTCTCAACTTTATTTCATACGTCTGATTTACTACATGTAAATAATCTTCAAGAACGATATAATCTTCAATTGATTCTAGCTTTTTTCCTTCTCTCTCAAAGAAAATAGTCTGAATTGATGAGAATTCATTTGAGACTAACTGAGCCGAAATTTGCTTGGATTCTTCAGTATTGTCTAATAAAATAAACGTCCTGTAACCATGATTTCTATAAAATATTGCTAAAGGCAAAACTGAATTTTTGTTGTATGCTGCAACAACATTAAGAGGATTCATTGATATATTTGGATCCTGTAAGAATTTATCAAAAGCATTTAGATACATTGAATCAGACATTGTCTCTACAATAATTACTGGTCTAGAGTTTGTTCCAATTTCTCTATCTACAATAGATTCAACTAAACCTCTAGATAATCCATACAAAATTGGCGTTAATGTCTTGTCATCCGCATTCCAATAATCATAAAAGATTCTGCTGAGGTGTTTTCTTTTGTCTAACTCTACAACAAGTAGGTTGCCTGGAGTGTAGTCAAAGATCATAAATGGTGAATGTGTTGCATACAATACTTGATTAGAGCCCGCTAAATTTTTCAATAAATCTGAAATTCCTATTTGTTGTGTAGGATGAAGATTTCTTGCAGGCTCATCTAAAAGCAATATTGCTTCTTTTAATTCTGATCTTTGTGTTTCAGCTGCAAAGTTCACAATAAAAGAAAATGTCCACTTGAAACCTTCTGCCCTTCTATTTAACAATCCTGTGTTTGTAATTGTTCCATCTGTGTGAACATCTGAAATTACAACACTCAAGATATTTCCTGGGTTGTATCTTAAGTCTACATGGATAGGATCTCCTTTCCATGTTGGATTCAATCTACGAGTCAATCTATTACTTGCAGCATTAAGAAGTTTGATACATTTTGAAGGACTTTGTTTTACTTCATCTAACTCTTTGATATCTAATTCAGCTAGATAGAATAGATTTCTAACTGTCTCTGCTTTATCAAATTCTTCAATATATTCAACCGAATTTGTTTTTTCTCCTTCCTCTTCTTTAAGAAACTCATTGAGATTGATATTACCATAGATTTTTTTATAATCTGAAAAGTAAACAAATCTTGGATGTAGTTCAGATGCGATAAAATTCTGCAATGCTGTTTTTTGACTTTCACCACTTACAAGATTTGAAAATTGATTTTCTGGACTTTCATAGATTTTTTCCCATTCCTCAATGACTTTGGGTTCTTGAATGGCTATGACATGAAATTGATTACTAAATTCTGCCATCTCGCTATCGAATGCTTCTTGATTCTTTGGAAGTAGCCCCTCAAAGAATTTTGCATCAATCAATATTCTGAGGTGGTTCGGAATAGTATCTAAAAATTCAAGAATTTGCTTCGAAAAATTTTCCCACGAATTAAGCTCTTCATCTTCATCTTCACTAAGTTCAATATTTTCAAATTCGTATTGAACTGTTGGATGTCGATTTGTTCTAAATAATTTGATTTTTTTTATTTCTGGTAATCCTGGAAATTTTTCTTTAATTAAACCAATTTCGTTTTGGTTTAGTTCAAATTCTCCTTCTGCTAATCTAATCTCATCTTTGAGTTCTTCATCCATTTCGTCACAAAGATCTAGTTCTGAAACTTGCTCATCCTTATTCAATAAGGTTAATGCTTGAAGAATAGTGGTTTTTCCACTTTCATTTTTTCCAATAAAAGCTGCTAAATCACCAACTGTAATTTCCCCAGAATCATGAATGCAACGAAATGCCTTAACTCTAAATTTCCTAAGTCGCATCAAGCGATATTTAGTCGACTACGATTTAACTCATTCGTCAAATTGATCTTATGTTTTTATTAATTTTTTCAAATAGATTATAAGGGAATCACAGATTTTAAAACAAAATGGCAACTAAGAAAGTTTTTGTTGTATTTGTATTGCCTGCAATTTTTTCAATAATTTTTGGTTCTGCGGTAATGGCTGACATTCTCCAGAAACCAGATAGAGAATTAAACATGTGGCCAATGTCTTCTTCAGAAGAACTTTCCTCTTATGATACCACAATTGAGATCATTGGTTTATTGAAACAATATTCCACTTCAGAACATATAGAAATACAAGTCAAAATTGATGATTCTTCTTTTAACTGTGGAGATCTTTATGTTACAATTTATTTAATTGAAAAAAATGATGTAATTAATCAAAGTGGATTCTTTGAGCAATGCTTTGAGAAAGGAAGTAAAATCCTTCCTGTTGGAGATGAGTTCTCTCAAGTAATTGATACTCCAGGTTCCTATAAGATAGTCGTGGAAATGGTTTCCAAAAAACTCATGAATATCTCAACAAGTGAGACATTTACTGTTAAATAGGAATGAATTGCTGAATGATAAATAATAAATTGAATTTAAAAAATGAGGTGATTTGATGGCAAAGAAAAATGACTCTTTAATTAATGAGGCTGAAAAAATTATAGCAGAACTTGATGAATTAAAAAGGAAAAAGAAAATTCTAGATTCATCTTTAGCAAAGAAAACAACAAAGAAAGTTGAGGCAAAACCGGCAAAGAAAACAACAAAGAAAGTTGAGGCAAAACCGGCAAAGAAAACAACAAAGAAAGTTGAGGCAAAACCGGCAAAGAAAACAACAAAGAAAGTTGAGGCAAAACCAGAAAAAGCAAAAAAATTAACTAAAAAAGAGTTAGAAGAAATTAAAAAAGAAGAAGAAAAAACATTAGAAGAAGAATTAGAAGAACAACTTTCTGATAAAGAAATTGAAAACTTCCAAATTGAGAAAGTTGACATGGAAAGACTCACTAACAAAGTTTGTGATATTTTAGCAGAACGTGAATCAAATGGAATGTTTCAAAGTGAATTATGGAAAAAACTTAAACTTACAAGTCGTGATGGTTCTCGTTTAGCATTAAAACTAGAACGAATGGGAACAATTACTAGAGACAAACTTCTTGAGAAGGATCGTTGGACTTACAAATTAATTTTAAAGAAGACTCCAATTAGCACACAATCAATTGAAAACGCTCCTTGTTTGGTTTGTCCTGTTGAACAGAAATGTTCACTTGAAGGTGAAATTAGTCCTAGAAATTGTCAATTTATTGAAGATTGGGTAATTCTTGAAATGAAAAAACCTGCCAAGTCCAAATGAAACTGTTAGATGCTCGTAAAGATTACTATCGGAAATTAGCCCATGAACAAGGTTTTCGAAGTAGATCTGCATTCAAACTTAAAGAACTAAACCAATCTTACCGTTTAATTGGTCCAGGATTTAATGTTCTTGATTTAGGATGTGCTCCTGGCGGATGGACTCAGATGGCTGTAAAATTAGTAGGAAACCAAGGCAAGGTTATGGGAATTGATTTATCATATGTTGAAGAGATTCCCGGTGCTTACATTATTAGAGAAAATATTGAGGATGAACATGTGATTGATGAGATTATGTCGTATTTTGGGCGTAAAGTTAATGCTATAATTTGTGATCTTTCTCCTAAAGTTAGTGGAAATTGGTCAGTTGATCATGCTAAACAGGTTTCTCTGAATTATGATTGTACCAAAATTATGGATAAAGTTTTAGCAAATAAAGGAAATGCTGTATTCAAAATTTTTGATGGAGAATATTCAATGGAGTTTAAAGATTATGTTAAGAAGAAATTTGTTAGGATAAATCTTACAAAACCTAAAGCTAGTAGAAAACAAAGTAGTGAATTATACTGTGTTTGTCTAGGGTTTATCGGATAGTCTGAAATATTTTAACTATTTCATTTATTTTTGCGTTTGTCCTAAATCCTGTTGGACTAAATGATGTAACACTAGCTAGAAAGTTATTTTTTTGTAAATTTAATATTGCATTTTCTAATTTTGGTGGAGATGATTTCATTTTAGATGCAATCTCATCTAGTGTGAAATATGTTCCTGGCATCTCTGATTCTACAAGACATTTGTGAAGTGTTTTTTCACAAACTTTATCAATTTGTAAATTTAGAACTTCTAAAATCATGTTTTGAATAAATTCTTTGTTAAAAATTTTTCCGATCCATAATGGTCCTGCAATACTAATTTTTAATCTACATAATTCACATTCTTGTTCTTGTTCTAATGTAATTTTTCTGTGCCCACAATTTTTACAGTGTAGAATATACCCAATGTTTTCTTGCAGATCTCGTCTGTTTAGAACTTTGACATATGTTCTATAGTAGTGCATGTCACTTTCAACAAACATAGGAATTATTTCAACTCCTAGCCTTGCTGCTACTACTCTAAGGCAACCCAGAATTAATCTAATTGCAATTTCATTTCCATATTCAGTTCTTACTGGAATTCCTCCATACTTTCTCTTACATGCTCCTTGAAAGAGTCCATTTAGAACTTGAAGATCTGTGGCTGCTGTAGATAAGATCCCACCATGCATGGTTGCTCTAATGCTGCAATCAAAAAATGCTGCAGGAGAACCAAATGGATCTATGTCTACAATTGAGCCTCTTTCTCCTTTTTTTGAATAACTACTCAAAAATCTACAAACCTCTTTTTCAGAAAATTCAATATTACTTAGATTATTTAGTTTGGCTGAATATTCAGCAATTTTCAGAGCTGTTGGATTTAGATCATTAATTACTATCTTTTCAACTTTTAACTCATTTGCAACTCGTAATCCTCTTGCACCAATTCCTGACAATCCTTCCAAGAAAATCTTTGGACCCTGAAAATTTTTTAGAAATGCGGCATATGCAACTATTGAAAAATCTCTATTCAATTTTGCCTTTGGATTAAAAAATGCTGGTTTTTTTGGTGGAACTTTTTCTGTAATTGATTTTTTCGGAACAAGTAGCTTTGTTTTACCCTCTATAATTTCTTGAAAAGATTCATTTGGAATTTCCAATTATTTTCTGTTTTTCTTAGTGTATAACGGTTTAATACTTGTGCTCTAAGACAAAATTCGTGCAAATTTGTGGTATTGATGATGCTGGACGTGGTTCTATGTTGGGACCCTTAGTTATAGCTGGAATTTCCTTGGATAAAAGAAAATTAAGAAAACTATCTTCAATGGGTGTAAAAGATTCAAAAAAACTTTCCCCAAAATTACGTGAACATCTTTACAAAAAAATTATTGAGATTGTTGATGATTATTACATTGCAAAAATTTCTCCAAGATCTATCGATGCCAGTGTCAAGAAACACTGTCTAAATAGTTTGGAAGCAAAATATATGGCAAAAGTTGTTTCAAAACTAAACCCAAATATGTCATATGTTGATTCATGCGATGTCAATCCGAGAAGATTTGGAAAAGAAATATCAAAACTATCCGATAATCATAAAATCAAATCATATCATCATGCAGATAGCAGATTTGTGGTAGTTTCTGCTGCATCCATTCTTGCAAAAGTAACACGAGATAGAACCATTGCAAAGTTAAGGAAAAATCATAATTTGGGAAGTGGTTATCCTTCAGATTCAGTAAGTGTCAAATTTGTGACTAAATATTATAAAATTAATCATATTATGCCCAGTTTTGTACGTAAAAGCTGGAAGCCTATTCAACGAATCTTGGAAAATAATTAGCTTCTATATTTTGCAATTACCATTGCGTGATCTTTGTCATACGGATGTAAATCTATCAACTGTAAAATATCGAAATTTGTTTTTAGTTTCTCTACTTCTTGTTCAATAATTTTTTTCGGAGATTTTGTAACATCAATACTTCTTGTTTTAATTACTAAAAAGAAGTATCCTCCTTTTTTTAGAAATAAATGACAATTATCAATGGCAATTTTTGTTTGATCGGGTTGAGCGATATCTACATAGACTACATCTACTTTACCAAATACAGAAAAGTATTCTTTAGGTTTTCTAGCATCCTGAAGAATTGGAATGATATTTGCTCTAAGTGATGCAACCCTGTCTAAAAAATCTCTTGCGACTCTACTTGCATGCTCAACACTAAAAATTATTCCACTTGGACCAACAATATCAGAAATATGACTTACAGTTGTCCCAGTTGATGCTCCAAGATAAAGAACTTTGGTTTTGTTTTGAAAAGGAAATTCCTCAAGTTCATTCATTATAGATGCTGCTAATTTACTTCTGAATGGATCCCATAATCTGTACTCGATTCCTTTTTTGATGATTAATTTTTCTTTGTATACTTGATTTCCAGGAACTAAATTTTCAGTAGCTAGTTTTTTTTCGCCTTCTGATTTAATCCAGAAAAATGATTGATTATCTTCTTCCAAACTTTTTTCTCTTTTTATTTTTTGAATCTGATCTTTGCTTATACTTTCTATCGTCTCTTCTTCCACCTCTATCGTCTCTTCTTCCACCTCTATCCTCTCTTCTTCTGGAAAAATCTCCAAAGTTTCCAACATCTCGTCTAAACAATTGCGGTTTTCTGAGATCTTTTTCAGTTGGATTTTCGTATTTCTTGCCTATCTCATCAACTCTGACATTGAGTTTTTCAAGCAAAGTCTCATTCAATCCCTCTCCGTAGACATCAACTCTTGCTGCAATTACCGCCTTTGCCGCAACTGCACGTGCAATTTTTCCCCTTTGCCATCTTGGAGCAGAATGAACCATTGCGTGTTGAAATAACAATCCATGCTTTGGTGGTTGAGAACCAGTCTTTAATGATCTAAACAATGCTTTTTCAGCTCCTAAAACTTGTATTGTACTGGCAGGAAGCGATGCTACTCTTTTGAGACTTCCAGCCCTTGCTAAAATTCTTGCGCCAACCGCAGTACCAAGTATTGCTGAAAGATTTGGTGCAATTGATGTCATTTCAGATTCAACATGTTCTTCGAGTTTTTTACGTAAATCATGAAAGTCTAGAATTTGTTTTGCAATTGATTGTACTATTGCTAAATTAACATCCGAGATATCTCCACCTCTGCTTTTTGATGAAATTAAAAATAACATTTCTACTTTTGATTCTGGAAAACCTGCATCTTCAAAAACCTGTTTTGTTAATGTTTCACGTTTTCCAGCAATTACAATTTGTGCATATCCATTTATGCTGTCAATTATATTATCTAATTCTGGGAAATGTAATCCATACCATTCTCTAAGTCTTGAACTTAATGCATTTGATATCTTGTCAATTTCATCTAGGGAACTAATTGCTTGAATAATATGAAGATCTGGGCTTTCTGATACTTCAGTAACTATTGAAGATGATAGTCCTAGAGCAAATTCTCTAAGTTTTCCTAGTGTATCTTGAAGATTGCTAGCAAAACCTGAATCAACTATAATTTGTGGTTTTGTTTCTTGTATTGTTTCTAACTCTGATGCTTCCATGATTTGCGCATCAATAGAATATTTTTTTAAAATGACTAGTAATGATTCATCACTAACAGTAACCACTCTCTGAATTGAAGACAGATAATTTATGAGCTCATTTAGTTTCGCTTCCTTGTTTTTCACTAAAAGATACTCTTTAACAGAATTTGAGAAAGAAAACGCTCTTTCAAGTTTTTTATCATTGAAAACCGAGATTCCTAATTCTGTTAAAATCACAGAATACATGAATAGTTCAACCTAAATCACCTTTAAAAAACGTACCAGAATTATGAATCAACTGTTATATTCGAAACTGGGTTCATTAATCAAAGTGGAACCCAGTCTTGCAACTTCGATAGGTCAAATTCAATTAGATAGACCTGTAATGTTAGCCTCAGGAATACTGGGAATCTCATTGGATGTGTTTAATCGTCTATATCGCTCTGGAGCAGGAGCTGTAGTGACTAAATCTCTTAGTAAGGAACCATGGGAAGGGTATCCAAATCCAACTATCTTTAGTGTGAAAGGCGACGGTTGGATTAATGCTGTTGGCCTCTCAAATCCTGGAGCACCAAATTTTGCTAAAATGATTGAACCCAATCAAGATGTTCCAATAATAGTTAGTTTGGTGGGTTCAATTCCTGAAGAATTTGAAATGATGATAAAAGAATTCAAAAACTGCAAAGTTATTGCATATGAACTGAACCTATCATGTCCTCATGTAGCTAAAGTTGGTTTAGAAGTAGGGGATGATCCTGAATTGGTAAAGAAAATTGTAACTACCGTTAAAAATTCTACAAATATTCCAGTCATTGCTAAAGTTGGTTTAGGTACTACTCATTATCTAAATACTGTAAGTACAGCAATAGATTCTGGAATTGATGCTATTACTGCAATCAATACCGTTCGTGCAATGGCGATTGATGTTGAAACACAACGACCAATACTTAGTAACAAATTTGGTGGATTGTCTGGTAGTCCAATTAAACCAATTGCATTAAGATGTGTTTATGAAATTTCTTCAAAATATGATATTCCAATAATTGGATGTGGTGGTATATCTACTTGGGAGGATGCAGTCGAATTTTTCTTGGCGGGATCTTCTGCAATTCAACTTGGTAGTGCAGTTGGCGATAATTGGGTTAACGTCTTTGATGAAATTAACAAAGGAATATTACAATATATGAAGAGAAAAGGCTATTCTACAATAAAGGATATGGTGGGCCTTGCAAAGAAATCATAATCATCCAACAATTGTAACAATTGAAAAAATAATTGATGAAACACCAACTGTTAGAACTTTAGTTTTTTCAGATGAAGTAATGTCAAATGTTCTTCCTGGACAATTTGCAATGGTTTGGATTCCTGGAATAAATGAATTGCCAATGAGTGTAATGATTTCAAAAGAATCTGGAAAGGCTGCATTCACCGTAAGAAAACATGGCCCTGCTTCTACCGGTTTATTTAATATTAAAGTTGGAGAACAAATTGGAATTCGAGGTCCATATGGAAACTCTTTTGATATTAAAGAAGGAAAACTTTTGCTAGTTGGTGGTGGAACTGGTCTTGTTCCTATGATGCGACTACTTACTTTTGTAAAACCTACAGATGATGTCACAATTCTAATTGGCGCTCAATCAAAAGATGAAGTCTTCTTTGAAGATTTAGCCAACTCTCTTCTGGAAAATAATCCTCATCGAGTGATTGTCTCCACTGATGATGGAAGTTATGGTGAAAAAGGTTTTGTAACTGATTTGGTTGAAAAACTTGTCAGTGAAACCCACTTTGATGCGGTGTATGTCTGTGGTCCTGAAATTATGATGTACAAAACAGTAGAATCTGCTCATTCTAGGGGCATGTTTGTTCAAGCTAGTCTTGAACGAATGATGAAATGTGGAGTTGGAATTTGTGGTAGTTGTTGTGTTGGTGAGGATCTTGTTTGCAGGGATGGAACTGTATTTGATGGACAACATCTTTCATCAAACAAGGAATTTGGCCATTTTCATAGGAATAAAGCTGGAGTTTTGGAAAATTACTAAATTTGACCAGCAAGGTTTAAACTCAATCATAAAATTAATTTTATGAAGGTAATGGGAACTCCAAAAATCGTTTTAACTGCTGATCGTACTCTAATGTCTCCCTATAGAGGATTATCTCTGGCTACATTTTTTGGATGTGCACCAGCTCTTGACCCTCATAGAAAAAAAAACAGCTTTTGGTACAAGATTCTTGGAAACCAAGTTACTCCAAAAATTCTATTTGATTTTATTTGTAACTATATTCCTCACACAAATGGTGTTGCAAATTATGCACCATATGGATTAAGAAAATTAGAAGCCGGTTTGTTACGAGATGGATTTAGCAGACAAGATGTTGTTGTTGCTCATCCTGATCATATTGAACAATTCATTGGGCCTGAAACAGAAGTAATTGGAACATATGAAATGGATCCTCTTGGAATGGGTCCAGTTACTATGACATTTACTTATGGTAGAAAACAAATCTCTTATGATGAATTTTACAATACTGAACTACATTATAGAATTAAAGCTGCAAAAGCAAAAACTGGAAGTAAAGCAAAAGTAATTTCTGGCGCATCTGGAACTTGGCAATATAACTATGATCCTGAAAAAATTGAAGAATTTGGAATCTATGCTGTACTAGAGGGAGAACTTGGCGGAATTGCTCCAGAAATTGATGGACATGCTGGAAGATTCTTCAGATATTTGATTAATGGTGACTTTGAAAACATGGATCCCTTCAGAAAGAGAAGTGACTTTAAAGTAAACATTAAAGAATTTGAAAGAAACGGCAAAAAAATTCATGCACGGTTTGTCAATTTCTGGGACAGACCTGATATAGACGAAATTCCAAATATTATTGAACCAAGCATGCACGGAATGGTTGAAGTAATGCGTGGATGTGGACGTGGTTGTAAATTCTGTGATGTTACATTAAGATCATTGAGATACTATCCACCAGAAAAAGTTGTACAAGAAATTGAAGTTAACATGAAGAAAGGTGGCGCTAAATCTGCATGGATTCATAGTGATGATATTTTTGTTTATGGGATGGATCCAAGAACTGCAAAGGGAATGGAACCAAACCGAGAAGCACTAGAAGAATTGTTTACTGCAATCATGTCTACTGGTGTTGAACATACAAATCCAACACATGGAACATTGGCAGGAGCAATAGCTGATGAAAAACTTCTTCCAAATCTCTCAAAAATCATCAAAGCGAGTGCTGATAATTTTATTGGTGTCCAAGTTGGATTTGAGACTGGAAGTTTGAGATTAATTGAGAAATATGCAGATAGAAAACTCGCACCTTATCGCCCAGAAGAATGGCATTGGGTTGTAAAAGAAGGTGTAAAGACAATGAACGAAAACTATTGGATTCCTGCATTTACACTAATAATGGGTCTTGATAATGATGAAACTCCTGAAGACTCATGGGACTCTATTCGTTTAATCAGTGAGTTAGAACATGAACAACCAGACTCAATGTTTACTGCTACTGCACTAACATTCGTTCCAATTGGGTTGCTAGAGAAATCTGATTTCTTTAACATTGGAAATGAGATGACTGCTGCACAACTAGGTGTTTTATACAAAACATGGCAACATAATCTCAAATATGGTATTAAAAAATTTATGACTAAGACTGGTGCAAAAGGTCCTCAAAGATTATTCTTTAATGCCCTCGCAAGAACTCTTGGCGGTATTCCACTTGGTGCAATGGAAAAATATGCACGTAGAAAGAGTAAGGAACACGAACGAGTTATTGAGATTATTAAAGCCAAATACTGGTAGTCATACAAATACATAAATTCACTAATTCATATTTATTATCATGGCAACCCACGGTTCGATTACCAAAGCAGGAAAAGTAAGAGGACAGACTCCAAAGATAGAAGGAAGAAAGATTGTAGGTACAAATTCTAGTCTTAGAAATAAAAGTAACTTTAGAAAGCGATTTGTTCTTGGAAGATTTCCAGGACAGAATAAACCAGGTCAAAGACGAAAGAGACGATAGTCATTTTTACTAAAATTTTATCGTTTTACGATCATTTGCTAAAACAACACTCTTATAAAGTACAAGTACCGTACTATACGGTATGGTGGAAGATTTAAGATTAGATAGTTTAGAGGGCGTAGGTCCTGTAACTACAAGAAAAATGTCAGATGCAGGAATCCACAATATCATGGATCTCATCGTTAGAGGTCCAGTCGAAATTTCAGAAATCACTGGAATGGATAAAGATACTGCAGCAAAAATTGTCAATAAAGCCCGACTACATCTAGTTGAAGGAGGATTACTTGCCAAAGACTTTGTTAGTGCAGCTGAAATTTACAAACGCAGACAAAGTATTGGTAAAATCACAACTGGTACAAACTGCCTTGACACTCTATTTGATGGTGGTGTTGAAACTCAGGCATTAACAGAAGTTTATGGTGAATTTGGTTGTGGTAAAACACAATTTGCTCATACACTATCTGTAATGGTTCAGAAACCCAAAGAAGAAGGTGGTCTTGATGGAGGTGTTTTGTACATTGACACTGAAAATACTTTTAGACCTGAAAGAATTGTAACTATTGCTAAAGCTCATGGAATGGATCCAGATAAAGTTCTAGACCGCATCATCGTTGCTCGTGCATATAACAGTGCACACCAAACATTAATTCTAGAAGAATCTGGTCCTGTAATTGAAGAAAACAATGTCAAACTACTTGTTGTAGACTCTGCAGTTGGATTGTTCCGTGCTGAATATCTTGGAAGAGGAACATTAGCAATCAGACAACAAAAACTAAATCATTTTGTTCATATGTTGGTAAGAATTGCAGAAACATATGATTGTGCTGCACTTGCAACCAATCAAGTTATGGCATCTCCTGACGTCTTCTTTGGAGATCCAACCCGTCCCGTTGGCGGAAACGTAGTTGCACATACAAGTACCTACAGAATATACTTTAAAAAATCAGGCAAGAAACGAATTGCTAGAATGGTGGATAGTCCTCATCATCCTGAAGAGGAAGTAATCTTTGCTCTAGGCGAAGCAGGTGTTATAGATCCTGAAGAGGCAGAGAAAAAGACCAAAAAGGCAAAGGAGCCTAAGGTGGAGACTATCATAGAAACACCTGAAGTTGAAAAAATCACTGAAACTCCAAAGGTTGAAACTATCACAGAAACATCTGAGGTAGAAAAAGTAGAATCTACAGTCGATACTGAATCAGATAATTTAGAGCCCCTAGAAGAATAATCCCTCTCTTTTCTCTTATCTTTTTTTTGAAGTTTATTTTATTTCAAATAATATCAATTAAATTATGATATAATTTAAGAATCAGTTAAACATCATGACGGATCTTTATCGCTTGCTTCCAGAAGAGATGGAACAACTAGTAGTTGATATGGGCTATCCTAGATATCGAGCAGACCAGATTCTATTACCACTTTATTACAAATTTCCAAAAGTCATCAATGACATACCACAACTTCCAAAAAAATTAAGAGAAGACTTAACTGAAGCCGGATACACTATTGGTTCCGCAAAAGAAACTCATCGTGTTGTTAGTGATGATGGGGATACAACTAAACTATTACTCAATCTTACTGACGGAACTCCTGTAGAAACCGTACTAATACAATATCCTTCATCAAAAATTAACGGTCATCCAAGATCAACAATTTGTGTTTCAACTCAAATTGGGTGTGCAATGGGATGTGTGTTTTGTGCAACTGGCCAAATGGGATTTGAAAAAAATATCAGAGCTGAAGAAATTGTAGCTCAAGTAATTCATTTTGCAGATATTTTGCAGCAACGTGGGGAACATGTAACAAACTTGGTCTTTATGGGAATGGGTGAACCCATGGCAAACTATGATGAGATGATTCGTGCTGTGCGAATTTTAACACATGATCGAGGTTTTGGAATTGGGCAACGAAACATTACCATTTCTACTATAGGTCTTATATCTGGAATAGACAAATTGGCTGAAGAAGACCTACAGGTTGGTCTTGCTATATCTCTTCACGCTCCAAATAATGAATTACGAAAAAAACTAGTTCCTACAGCAGGACCTAATTCTGTTGAAGATATTATCGAAGCAGGTAGACGATATTTCAAAAAAACTGGTCGTCGTGTAACTTTTGAATATGCACTTATGAAAGGAATTAATGATTCACCTAAAATTGCAACAGAACTAGCAATACTTTTGAAAGGAAATGGCTCTCATGTAAATTTAATTCCTATCAATCCAACTGCTGGTGATTTTAATCGCCCAACACAAGATAGCATTCGTGAATTTGAACGAATTTTATTTAACGCTGGTGTAAATTGTACTGTTCGCATTGAAAAAGGAATTGAGATCTCAGCTGCATGTGGTCAACTTAGAATAGACATTGTTGGATGAATTTTCCAAAATAATGTTCTAAGTGTTAAAATAAGGCTTTTAGAGGCTTTACACTACATGGCAACTAAGAGGTCTCATGGTCGTTCACATGGATTTAGACATAAATCAAGATCTGTTATGAAGAAAAAGGCCCCAAGAGGTGTCTCATTCTTGTTACGTGAATACCATGAAGGTCAACAAGCACTTGTCATTATTGATCCTAGACAGCACAAAGGATTACCACACAGACGATATCACGGTAAAGTAGGTGTCATCACAAACGTTGGTAGACGTGCTATAACACTTGATGTGAAATTAGGAAATAAATCGAAAACCTTAATCACTAGATTGGATCATATCAAACCATTCGGTGTATAAAGATGGAACAAGTAAAAAAGAAACTTTCTATTTCTCTTTCAGAAGTTAAAGAAATTTTGGGTAAAGTAGATGTTGAAGAGATGGACCAAATTCAACGTTGGACCTATGATTATGTTTCAAAATTTGTATCAATTGAACCTAAAGATGCAAAAGAAATGAAAAAACAACTCATGAAAGACTGTGGATTAACAGAAGATGAGGCTGTTGAAATTGTAAACATTAGACCAACAAGTTTAGCCGAACTACGTTCTTTTACATTTGGTTGGAAAAAACTAATTCTTGCTGAGACTCTAGAAAAAATACTTAAGATAATCAAGGAGCATTCGTAACTTTTTAGGAGTATTCTATTTTGTACAGGGCACAATCCCACCCTAGAAAATATGAGGAATATGCATATGTTCTAGATTTTAACCCTAGAGGTAAATCAATTACTGTAAGAGGCAGAGAAGGAATCATAGTTACAGTTATTGGAGAAGATCGTTTAACTCTTTTAGAAATTATTGGAGTTTCTAATTCAACATTTGAGGTAGATGAGCGAGTCTATATTGGAAAAGAAGGACGAACTAAAGTTCTATCCGTCTTGGGAAAGCTAGAATATGATAACATTTCATCATCAGCTCAAAGTGAATTAGCAACAGTAGTAGAAAATATTGTGACTGTCAATGAATCAAAATTTGTTGAATATCTGAATAATGCACAGCCATTAACACCAAGAATTCATGCACTTGAGTTAATTCCTGGAATTGGTAAGACATACATGAAAATGATGCTTGAAGAAAGAGAAAAGAAAAAATTTGAAAGCTATCAAGATTTACAAGAGAGAGTTGGATTCAAAGATCCAATAAAACATATTTCAGAACGAATCATGGATGAAATTACTGGTGAAAGTAGAATGAATCTCTTTGTAAAGAGATGATAAAACGAAAACAACTCGGACAGCACTTTCTTAACTCAAATGCAATAGCCAAATCAATTGTTTCTGAGGCTAAAATTACGAAAGAAGATACTGTATTTGAGTTAGGAACGGGATTGGGGATCTTAACTCCATTACTCTGCAAGAAAGCAAACAAAGTAATTTCAGTTGATATGGATGAAAAACTTGTTAGAAATGCAAAATCTGCATTCTCTGATATTGACAATCTTATCTTAAAATCAGGTGATGGCTTTAAGAAAAAAGATTCCTTTTCTATTTTTGTATCAAATCTGCCATACTCTAAGAGCAAAGATGCAATAGAATGGCTTGCACAAACTTCTTTCTCTCATGGTGTAATTATGGTTCAAAAAGAATTTGCTGATAAACTACTTGCCAACTCATCAAAGAGAAAAGCAGTTAGCATTATTGCTAACCATGCCTTTGAAATTAAGAAGATCTCTAAAGTTGGAAAAAATAATTTTTCTCCTCCCCCAAAAGTTGATTCGGTAATTCTAAAAATAATTCAAAAAAATACTATGAAAAAAGATCTAATTCAAACAATTAACAAAATTTTCTCATATAGACGAAAAACAGTCAAAAATATTCTCAAACAATTCAACAAGGAAACTGTAATAGATAAACGACTAGATGATCTTTCAGGAGATGAAATAATTCACCTTGCAAATCAAATCCTTGAAAAATGATGAGTATCCTCCTTCTGAGGATACCTTTTTCATGGCAGATAATATTCAAAATGAAAAAGGAAACTTTGCATTAGATATAGGAAGTGGTTCTGGATATCTAACAAAATTACTCTCTGAGAACTTTTCTTTTGTAGTTGGAACTGACATTAACTATAAAGTGTTAAAGCAGCCAACCTACAAAACAAAAAATCTCATTTGCTGTAATGGTTCAGATGCATTAAATGTAAAATTTGATCTAATTGTTTGTAACCTACCTTATCTTGCAACTGATGAAATCTTGGATATTGCAACAGATGGTGGTGCCGAAGGGCTTGAAATACCTCTAAAAATAATAAAATCGGCTACACCGTGCCTAAACGCATCAGGGAAATTTCTTTTTGTCACATCTTCACTTTCAAATTATCAGGCATTAATTGATGCAACTAAAAAAGAAGGATTAACGGCAAAAGTTATTGCAAAAAAGAAATTATTTTTTGAGGAATTAATAATCATTGAAGCAAAAAAGTGATTATTTTTTTAATAGTTCGGCAGAACGTTTTGCAATGGCATTTGACATTTCGCTTGTTTTAGCATTACCGCCAATATCATACGTTACAAATTTTCCTTCATTAATTACTTCATCTGTAGCTTTGAAAATTACATCCCTAATTTCAGGCTCACCAAGATATTCTACCATCCATGCTGCAGATAAAATTGCAGCAGTAGGATTTACTTTATCCATTCCTTTGTATTTTGGAGCACTTCCATGTGCTGGCTCAAACATAGCATAATCATCACCAATGTTTGCAGAGTAAACATTTCCAATTGAACCAATACTACCTGAAGCACATTCTGATATGATATCCATAAACAGATTTGTACTTAATAAAACAGAATTATTGAATCTCTCAGGATTTTTTACTAACTGTTGAGTCATGTTATCAATATAGTATTCTTCAATTTCAATTCCTGGATTTTCTTGTGCAGCTCTTTCTACCTCACTCCAAAAAATTCCATCAGTTCTTTTTAGAATATTTCTTTTTGTAATTGCTGTTACTTTTTTTAATCCATATTTTTTTGCCCATTCAAATGCCGAATCTACTATTCTTTTACAACCTTTTCTTGTTATTTTTCTAATTGCTATGGCAGCATCTTCGGATATATTAAACTCAATTCCTGCATACAATCCTTCAGTTGCTTCCCTAAAACATACAAAATCAAGCTTTGTATTTGGTGATAGTCTGTCGTATGTTTTAATGGGTCTAACGTTTGCATACAGCTCAAATTTTTGTCGTGTAGAAACAGCTACACTTCTTGGAGCATCAGGTGATGGTATGGTTGTAGTGGGACCTTTGTAGCAGGCATCACTCTCTTCCATGATCTTTGTTGTAGAATCAGGAATGTATGTGGCTCCACCATTTTTTTTCCATTGTTCTGAGCCTGCTTCACAGCGAATAAGCTCAATTTGGGTATTACAAGCTTCTAAGACATGAATCATAGCATTAACTAATTCAGGACCTGTTCCATCACCATTAATCACGGCTGCTTTTTTACCCATTTCAGCGAGATTTGCCGTCTGAGCGTATTTAATTCTACCCTTACCAAATAATTTATTTTTTTTATATGGCTATTTTCTATAGGGGTAATTTATTAACATAATTTGATTTAATTTTGATAGAAGATGATCATTGTACAACTATCGGATCTTCATGTGGGCTCTCAGTTTCTACCCGAAGTATTTGAAACACTAGTCAAAGAAGTCAACGGACTACATCCAGATGTAATTGTAATTACCGGTGATCTAACAAATGAAGGACTGATGAAAGAATATGAAAAATGTAAATCTTTGTTGACAAAATTCAATACAAAAAAAATTATTTCAATTAGTGGAAATCATGATTATAGAAACACAGGTTATTTATTGTTCAAAAAATTCTTTCCGTTTCAAACAGTCAATGAGTTAGATGATGATATTGTTTTAGTAACTGTTGGAACTGCTAGACCTGATAGAAATGAAGGTGAAGTTGGATATAGACAAAATTTATGGTTGGAGAGAACTATGAAAAAATACAAAGACAAGATAAAGATTGTAGCAATGCATCATCACTTAATTCCAATTCCTGATACTGGTTCTGATCAGCTTACTGTTGTTGATGCTGGTGATGTTCTAAGAACAGTTTTGGATAGTCAAGTTGATGTAGTTTTGTGTGGACACAAACATAGACCTTGGGCTTGGAATTTTGGAAAACTGACAGTTGTCAACGCTGGAACTGCCACGTCTGAACGAGTTCGTGGATTGTTTGAAAACACCTACAACATTCTTACCATTTCTAACAAAAAGATACAAGTAGATCTCAAAATTGTAGGTGGAAAAAGAGTCCATATTGAGGAAATTGTAACTAATTACAGCCAATTTGGAGAAGAGTGAATTTATTTACAGATTAATCCTAGGCATCTTTATGCGGGGGTCGCCTAGCTCGGTAGGGCGTGAGATTGCTAATTTCATGTTCGCAAGGACTCGTGGGTTCAAATCCCTCTCCCCGCGCCATTAAAAATTAAATTTAATAGGCCGACTAAAGGAGTTTTTTTAATGGGACGAAGAAAAACACAAAAAATTATTCGAACTCGCACTAAAAATGCAACAACTGGAATGTGTCCAATGTGTAGAACAATTGGTAAGATATTCCTTCTTGGTCCACCTGGAAAAGAGAGAGCAAAATGCGAGAAATGTCGCCAAGAGTTTGAATTATAGTTCAAAATCCCCAAGCCTACATGTCAAAATTTCTACCCATAGCTTTTTAAGACAATTTTTTGTTGATAGATAATTATGAGTTCAGAAGCTGAAACTATCTATGAAAGAGTTGCAAAACTTGAAGATGAAATTGCATTACTCCGAAGTGAAGTTGATATTCTCAAAAAGACATTTAGAAATAAAATTGCTCGTCATGAAATATCAATGATCAAGAAAGGTCAAGACATTGAATCTATAATTGATTAATTTTTTGCCTTTATGCTTCTTATCATTTCTAAAATAAAATCTATATCTTCTGCGTTTGGATTGATTTCTAAATATTTGTTCAAATATTTCAATGCAGTTTCAAAATTTGATAATCTATCCTCTAGGATTCCCTTATCTCTAATGTCTTCTGGAGATTCAGGCTCAATAGCTAAAATCATGTTCGCACATCGTAGTGCTTTGTCTTGAGCAAATGATTGCATATATGAATTTTTCAAGTTAC
Source organism: Marine Group I thaumarchaeote (assembly GCA_013390905.1). Lineage (GTDB taxonomy): Archaea > Thermoproteota > Nitrososphaeria > Nitrososphaerales > Nitrosopumilaceae > Nitrosopumilus. Next base: position 95,802 of record JACATG010000003.1, read on the forward strand.
GAGTCATTCTTAGAAGAATTTGTTCTGACTCTATCTCATCAAGAAATTCTGGTTTAAACTTTAATTGTCCATCAAAATTTGTATCTAATATCCCTTGCAAGTCATCTACATCTAATAAAATTCCATCATAAAATGGATCTAAAATCATCTCTTCGTTATATTTAACCAGAATGTGACTTGGAAATCCAACCATTTTAAGATCTAATCCAATAATCTTTGCAACTTCAACATAAAGAATTGAGATGGTAATGGGGAGACCTACTTTTTTATCAATTACTTCATTTAGAAAATTATTCTTTGGATTAAAGTAATCATCATCATCTCCACTAAAACCTAAATTTTCAAAGAGATGTTCATTTAACATTGAAATTAGATATGTTGGATTTTTAACATCACTGATTGACTCTTTTAGAGATATCCCTATTCGATTTATCTTCTGAATGTACTCATCAATATCTAGATCTGGATATTCTAAAATTTGGGCAAATTTTAGACATTTTTCAACCAGGTTGAAGTTTGGATTTTTAACAAATGAAGACCATTCTGCAACAAATGGATCAAACTTTTCTTCCAATTATTACAAACTCATCTTTTTGAGGTATAATTTAGGATCCTTGAGCTCTCTTGTGTTTGGAGGAACATCAATCATTTTTTTGAAGGTATCTTTGCCTAGTTTTTCATATACTGCTTTGGTAAAGTCTTTTCCCATAATCTTTCTGACTTGATATGATGAAAAATCCGTTCCCATAAACGTGGTAAGATAATTTTGAAAATCTTTATCGTCTTTTAAGATATCATCAATCGCAAAACTAGCCATTCCCTCCATTGCTGTAAATGCTGCATGGTGTTGTTGAATTGGAACTAGCCATCTCTTGTAAATACCTAAAAGTTGTGGAATTGATTCTTCTATCTTTGGATCTATCTCTACATGTGTGAATGTCATGACATCTGGCCCAATCTGCTCAATTAAGAAATGATCTGGATTTAAAAAGAAGAATAGATTTGCTTTTTTTGCAAATGGAAAATTGTCTGGGACTGTCTGTAACTGGCAATATTCTGAAAGCTTGTTGACAATTTCAGTATCAAGTGACAAAATTATATTTGCTAGTTCTTCATTGATTTTGTTTACCTCCATCGCAGCATTCTTGTTTACTTGTTGCAGATTTTCTTGTGCAGAGTGAATTAATTCTTCTAACACCGTCATCTTCACTGCACCTATATAACCAGAATTTACATTTTCAAATCTTGATTCATACGGTTCTCCTTGTTTATAGAGAATTATCTGTGGATATTTTGATAAAATAAATTTGTTTAGATAAATTACCGAATCAAGATAATCTCCATATGTTGTTGTAATTTTAGATATGTACTGAATTGCATATGTTGAGTATACCAAATACTTTGGAGTATCTTGTTGCATCAATTCTGCAATCTTTTTTAGATCTTCTTTTGCAACTGCATGAAATAATTCCGTAACATACTTTTTTGCCTCTTTATCCGCAAATACTTTATCTCCTTTCATTTTTTTTAATTCTTCTAATTCTAGAAATTTTAATTGTAAATCATCAGGAACTTTAACACCCAGAAAGTCTTCTACTTTATCTTTGAAAATTGGAAAAATTTCTTTGGTAATATCTTCTAATTCTTTGAATCGCACTTTATCTGCGAGGCCTTCTTTGGCCTTGATTGCTAACTGTGTAATCTCTTTTTCTTCTTTAATTTCAACTGATAATTGGCCAAATAGGGCTTCAGCAAACTCTTCATATTCTCCCAATTTGCATAAAATCAAAAAATACTACATTTAACATTATCTTGATTTTTTGTATCAAAGAAATTATTAGTTTACAAATAATTGATCTGTTATCAGAAATGCTAGAATCTAGTGTCAAATACCTAAAATGCGTTAGATGTGGTTCTAAACTAGAACTAGACGTATTCAAACTTGATGAAGAAATTGAAGAAGGAATTTTAGAATGCAAAAAATGCAATTTAGTATTTCCAATTATTGAGAAAGTTCCTATTTTATGGGATGATTTTTCTAAATACATCTCCTCTCGTAGAATTTTGGGTGGCAAACTCTATCTTTTAACTAGTACTGGAAAAATGAAAAAATTTTTGAAATTTTCACTATCCAAAACCAAACGAATCAATGATGATAGAACTGCACCTGAGGAAAGATGGTCTAAAATATATCAAAGCAATAAAAATTCTAAATTCTATTCTGTGATAAAAAAAAATCTTAATTTTATTGCAAAATCAAAACTTGTCTTGGAGTATGGTTGTTCAATTGGAATTATTACGTCATATTTAGCTGATAGGAATGATATGGTGTTTGGCATTGATAGATCATTTAGTGCACTTAGATATGCAAAAAAATCTTTTAAAAATAATCTTGATTACATTGTAGCTGATTCGTTATCTCCTGTTTTTGGAAAATTACAATTTGATTTAATACTTGCATTAAATGTTTTAGAATTAATTGAACCTCTTGAGCTGCTGAAACAAGTATCAAAACAAATCTTTACTGGCTATTTTGTTATCTCAGATCCATATGATTTTGATAGAGGTACAAATTCTGTTAGAAGACCTATAGATGAATCAACACTACGCACAAATTTGTTGAATTTGGGGTTTAAAATTTCATCAGATACAAAAAATCCATCTTATATCCCTTGGAATTTAAAACTCAATCCACGTGCTACTTTGAACTATAAAGTAGATTTGATTATTGGCAAAAAGAATCATTAATGTAAATTAGATTCTAAACTCTTACAATATTCTTAAGTTCATATTATTAGAAAAATAATGAGAATTATACAATGAAACCTGTAATAATTATTCTAATAGCATTTGTTTTGTTAATTCCTAACCTGTTTTTGTAGCTAGTCACACCATTTCTGCATCTACAGAACTATCAACATATGAAAATGGCGATAATGTGATCATTACTGGAAATATCAATAATTATGATTCTTTCTCTGGAGAATTTCTTATTTATTTCATCAGATCTCCTATCAATGAACTTGTAACTATTGGACAAGTAACTCCAAGTTCTGATGGTTCTTTCCAATATAGTTTCACTGCTAGTGGTCCTTATTGAAGTTCGAGCGGTAATTATGTTGCTGAATCTCACTTTGGTGAGATATCAAGTGAAACCATAATTGTCTACACCATTGGGTCTGCACTAGAACCTGCACCCGAACCAACTACACAATCAACCACAGAACCTGAATCTGAAGAGTTAGGAATTGCATCTTTTGTAGATAAAACTAAAGACCCTCAACACTATGTTGACAGATACAATAATGAACCATCATACAAGAAATGGTTTGATGAAAACTATCCACAATATGATTCCATAGAGCAAGCCGTAGGACTAGAATTTAAAAAATATTGGATGGTAAACTCTATGCATGATTATGCACGAGTTTTAGAATTCCATCTATGGTTTGTGTTTGGTCACATGTACTATCCATAGTTGCAAGTAGCAAAAACCCATCTTCTAACGGTACTGTTACTCTTTTCAACTTCTCATAAGCAGTTAATGTATAAAGTCCCTTTCCAATTTTTTTAGCTATGGTTTTTCTAGCATGTAACCATGCTTGAGCTGCACTTTCCAAATTTTCTTTCGTTTCTTCTGTGGTAAGAAATTTTTCAATACCTTCACTCTGTCCTGTAACTTCAATATCTCCAACCATGTTGCATATGGTCGTAAATCTGATATTCTTATCATTGTTCATGATGGTATCAATAAGCTGTTGATGATTCATTAGTATACCATAGTGATAATGACAGAAATACTTTGTGCGTTTTGAATTATTTTTGGAATCCTTAAATAATATTTTAGACAATAATCACATATGCCAATATTAGAAGATTTTTGTATTGACAAAGAACCAATCGGCAAGATAAAGCATGCAGATGGTGAGCATTTTCATTTTGTTTGGCCATCACAAGGACTAGTTGAAGCATCAAAGGATGATAAG
>JACATG010000004.1 GCA_013390905.1 Marine Group I thaumarchaeote
GTTTTTACATCAATCAATTATGAAATAGTATAATTATTTCCAATTATCATGAAATTTCAACTAGATGTTGTGTGATTTTCACACACATTGATTTGTTTTCCTTGAAATGCGATTTGTTTGTGGCTTTATTACTATATTTCATAAAGAAATGACAAAAAACACTTGTATTGATTTAACATTAATTTATTTCACGCATAGCCAACTTTGACTAAACAATTTTTGGCGTGCAAACCAATTACTTTTTAGCAAATGATTTCAAGTCATAAACGTTTGGTTCAGTTATATTCTTCACCACAATGAATACACATCTTTTTTGATATTATCTCAAACCATGCATAATTGTGAACATATCCTTCTTTACAACTCATAGAATTTTACTTGGAAAAGTCATAATACAAAGATTAGAGGTCAAAAACTATCTCGATCTTAATCTAGATATTTAAAAAATTAGAAAATAGGGTTAATGACTATGTCCGCAGCCACAGAAATCATCACCTTCGTGTCCCTGTGATTCTTTGCCTGCACATCTGGAACATTTGTCTGAACCTGTTGGTGAGAAAAATCCAATCCTACAAGAGATACATTTTTTATTTACCGTTAGATGTATTTGAAAATTGTTGGTTTGTCTGAATTTGGATGTTCAGAGACTAGCGCAAAGTTGTGTAATGGATATTCTTTTTTGTATTGTTTCATAAAACTCCAAGCAACATCATATGTTTTGAATTCAGTTCTAATACCCTCAATTTGGCTCTTTTTCCCAAATACATCAAACACTACAACTGAATATTGTTTTGGACGATTGTGAGGCCTTGCTTTAATAAGCCATATTAGTGCAAAAACGAAGACAGATCCTAAAATCACATATTCGCCAGCCATTTTGAAGAACGTCAAAAAGACTCCTGGTATGGTGTGTCCAAATAAAACAACCATAAAATTTGAAAATGAGATTACTACTATTACTGTAAAAATATACGTTTTCCATTCAAAAATTTTTTTCAAAAAATTCATGACATATTTTACAAGAGTCTTTTTTCTATTAACTATTTCCTTTGATGAGAATATTCAAAATCACTAATCTGGGTCTTCGTAATTTTCTTTCTTTTCACCTTTGGATGTATATCCCTCCAATGGTTTCATCTTACTCTCAAGAATACTCATTCTTGCTTTGTATCCTTCAGCATATTCTAATTCTGATGGAACAAGAGTTGCTGGATGAATGAATCCTTGACTTCTCATAGACATTGCTTTCTTTGTTGCAATTTCTCTGATATAATCCCAATCAGGAGTTGAGAATCCATCAAATGGACCAGTAAACTTTCCATTGTGCATACTGAATACTAGTGCCTCTACAATTGGAATACAGAAATTGATAGTTGCTGCAGAATTTAGCTTCACAGGCATTAGTGGCATGTTGTGACTACCTCTTGTATTTCCTGCAACATAATGTGGATTGTTAAATACACTTCCAACTTCTTCTGTAGCTGGGAAATTCTTTTGTGTTCTAACCAGACAAATCGGATCATCTTTTCCAACATATGTTCCTGCAATGTTGTGTAGTCTATCAGTTGATGCCGCAAGAATTGGCTCTCCTTCTTTGGTAGTAACTGAATCAACAACATATCTTCCTGGATACATCAACGCGGCTTCAATTGTTGGTTTGTCTTGCCATAATTCAAGTTCAGCAATTTTTCCTTCTTCAACATCCATTATGTTTATCTTAACTCCACTAGCAAGTGATTCGTTCACAATCAAACCTGTATTACTTAATGCATCTACAAACATTCTATAAATTGGATAGTTAAATGCACCAGGCTCTGTTTTATCTGCTGCAAACACTGTAAATGCTTCATTTTGTCTCTCTTCAAATTCCAATTCTGCAACACCTGGACCCATGCCTTTCACATTTCCTGAAAAAGAATCTTTTAGCAAGTCTTGTCCAGCACCATACAAACCCTCTTCTTTTGCAACTTTAGTTCCTGCCATGAATGCATCCCAAGCAAGTTTGTGAATTTGTTGATTATCTGTTCCATGTGTATGAGACATAACAATGTGGACGTCATCTCCACAATATCCAATGTAATAATCAATTAGCAGATCTGCTGAATTTTTGATGGTTTCTCTTACCGCTTCAATTAAACCATCACTTGGTTTTGTGTGACCTCCAACTCCACCAACATCTGCTTTGATAACTGAAACTGTAATCTTCATAATTCCTCTTTCTATCTCCTTGATTTATGTGCTTTTGGCAAAACCTTCTGATCTAAAATTAATTGAAAAAAAACAAAGTTTTTTTCAAAAATTCATAACGCTAATAAATGCCCTTAGAGAGGCAGTCCATATGGCAGATAAACCACACTTGAACATGATTGTAACAGGTCACATTGACAATGGAAAATCAACAACTATGGGCCATTTCTTGATGGATTTGGGCGTTGTAGACGAAAGAACAATCGCAGCACATGCAGTAGAGTCTGAAAAGACTGGAAAAGGTGATACTTTCAAGTATGCATGGGTTATGGATAATATTAAAGATGAAAGAGAAAGAGGAATTACTATTGATCTTGCTTTCCAAAAGTTTGAATCTGCAAAATACTTCTTTACATTAATTGATGCACCTGGTCACAGGGACTTTATTAAAAATATGATTACTGGTGCTTCTGAAGCAGATGCCGCAATCTTGGTACTTTCAGCAAAAGAAGGTGAAACTGACACTGCAATCGCAGCAGGTGGTCAAGCCAGAGAACATGCATTCTTACTAAAAACGCTTGGTGTAAGCCAACTAATTGTTGCAATCAATAAAATGGATTCAGTTGACTATAAAGAGGACGCATTTAATTCAGCCAAAGAAAAAGGCGAAAAATTGATAAAATCTGTAGGTTACAAATTAGAAAACGTGGCATTTATTCCAGTTTCTGGATGGATGGGTGATAATTTGGTTAAAAAATCTGAGAATATGCCTTGGTATACTGGAAAGACACTCCTTTTAGCATTTGATGACTTTACAATACCAGAAAAACCAATTGGTAAACCACTACGTGTTCCAATTCAAGATGTTTATACTATTACTGGTGTTGGCACAGTACCTGTAGGCAGAGTTGAAACTGGAACTATGAAGGCCGGTGATAAAATAATTGTAATGCCTTCTGGTGCCACAGGTGAAATTAAATCTATTGAAACTCACCACACAGAAATGCCATCTGCAGAAGCAGGTGATAACATTGGTTTCAATCTAAGAGGAATTGAAAAGAAAGATATTAAGAGAGGTGATGTTCTTGGAACTCCTGATAAACCACCAACGGTTGCAAAAGAATTCAAAGCACAAATTATAATTATTCATCATCCAACAGCAATCGCTCCTGGTTATACACCGGTTATGCATGCACACACTACACAAGTTGCAGCAACTGTTACTGAGTTCCTACAAAAAATAAACCCCGCAACTGGTGCCGTTGAGGAAGAAAATCCAAAGTTCCTTAAAGTTGGTGATTCAGCGATTGTTAAAATCAGACCTGTGAGACCAACTTGTATTGAAACTTTCAAAGACTTCCCTGAAATGGGTAGATTCGCTCTTAGAGATATGGGTGCAACCATCGCAGCAGGTATAGTTAAAGAAATTACAGAAGAGTACAAACCATAGGCAGATTTTCATGACACAAACCGCCCGTGTTAAACTCACCTCTACTAGTCTAAAAAAGTTAGATGGTGTTTGTGGAGAAATTATGGGAATTGGTAAAAAAACTGGCGTTAAAATAAAAGGTCCTACACCACTTCCTGTTAAAAGACTACATGTTGCTACTAGAAAATCTCCATGTGGCAGTGGTACTGAAACATATGAGAAATGGGAAATGAAGATGCATAGGAGAATTATCAATATTAGTGCTGATGACAAAGCGATTAGACAACTAATGAGACTTAAAATTCCTGATGATGTCTACATTGAATTGTCTTTGACATAATTTGGTATCCTTAAATTATCGAAATTTTGATGATAAATATGGTTGAAGAAAACTCTAATTCTGTTCAAGAAACTACTGTTGAAGAAAACTCTAATTCTGTTCAAGAAACTACTGTTGAAGAAACCCCTGCTGAGACATTTGATGTAATCTACTCTTGTCTTAGATGTGCAACTAATGTTTCTAATACTGAGCTATCTCGCTTACCTGAAATTAAATGCATATGTGGATTCAGAGTATTTACCAAAGTAAGACCTCCTGTAGTAAAAACAATAAAAGCAATCTAACTATCTGTCTTTTTTGTAACTATGCTCTCTTTGTAAATGTGTCCTCATATCTTCCATGTTTGAAAAATACTTGTTGCATTCATTACAATCATATGGCAAATCTTTACCATGAATAATCTGTTTATGATTCATCATCTCTTCTTCTTTCGAAAATTTTTTATCACAAATATCGCAACTAATTTTTTTAAAAAAACCCACTTTTATCCAAACTCTGCTTTCTTCTTATCCCAGCAATTCCTGCAAAGCTGACCTTCAATCTTCCAATTTCCTTTTGCATTGTATCTAATCAATCCCATCTTCCCTTTACATAATGCACAAAAATTTTTCTTTTTTGCATGATCTTTTTCTTTTTTGTCAAAACATTCTTTGCATAACAAACCTTCCATGTCCCATTGCCATCGAGGTTCCCACAAGTTTGTGATCTTTTTAGTTATTCCACATTCAACACATGGTTGCATAATTTTTCCTTCAAAGTATTCCTTTGATTTATCAAAATGACAATCCCCACAAAGTAGGCCTTTAATACCCCACTCTCTCTTTGGTTTGTGTTTGTGAGTAAGTTGTTTATTACAAACAGCGCAAAATACTGGCTTTCTACTAAATAGTCTCATAATCTCTATGAGATTTCAAATAATTTAATCTATTAAATGTAATACAAAAGAAAGGCATCAACTGAAGCAAAAATCTTTTGTTTATTATAAAATTTTATGACTAAAACTTAACAAAAGTAATAAAGATAAAAATAACAAAAATCCTTTATTGTTTTAAGATTTTTTCAAGGGCTTGACTTGCATTTAGCATACCATTTTTCTTAGCAAATTCTTCGATCATTTTGTATTGTTTTTCAGTAAAACAAACTGGTATTGAACGTCTTTCCATAAATGTAATAAGTATTTTTAACTAATATCCTTTTTGTTTACTTGAAATCAAATTGAGCACTAATTGCTCATAAATTTTTAGAATTTCTCAAATAAAATTATAATATTTTGTAATAAAAAAAATAATAGTTCCTACAATAACTCCAATTGTTATTAATTTCAGAATATCTTCTTTCTTTTTGATGATGCATGGGTCTCCATCATCTCTCTTGAGTATCTTGTATTGTCTGGATGTAATAATCAAGGCATATGTAACGAATCCAGTAATTGTAGAAATAATTATGGCTTCAATAGTTATGGAGTTTGTTTGTATGACTGAACCTGCAAAAACAGGTAGAATTCCCCACGAAAATATTGTTGATAAATTATTATGAAATTTACCTCCAAACAGTTCTAGACTATATGCAAATAGAAAAAAACCTTCAACAGTCCCTATTAAAAAAAGCCAAGGAGAATCTAAAAATGCAAAATAAATACCTACAGAAAACGCAATGCTTACCGCAACTAATGCCATTAACCAAATCTTTCTTTTTGGTAAATTTCCCCAAGGTTTCGTTTTACCTCCTACTGCATCAAGTAGGTGTGCACCAACTCCAAGTGCTAAAATGTAAATCACACAAATTGCTGCCACTCTCTCTAATTGCAGTGGTCCTGAAATTGCTCCCAAGGCCGCAAAGCAAGTAACAATACTCGTGTATGGTAAAAACAGAATTCCTATGCTAATTCGAAATTTTTTAGAGCCAAATTTTGGAACAAACCATTCTGATGTTCTATCTACTTGCAATAATATTATTTGGACTTTGTTGCTTATATGATCACAGGATAGACAACTGATATAATTGATAGAATGATTAATTGATTCGTGAGTAAATATCAAAAATTTATCAAAAAAGGAGTCATCGAATCACTTGATAAGGTTCCTTTTCACACCAATGCTCCTATCAAACGATTATCAATGTTAAGTAAATCCTTGTTTCCTACATCAAATACCCATATTGCAGTTCACTTTGTTAATGTCTCCAAAGATCTTCCAAAATATAGTAAATTACACAAACACAACCATGATGAAATTAATTTGATACTATCTGAAGACTCCAGCTTGACATATGAGATTCAATTGGAAGATGAGTCCTATGAAGTGACGTCACCTTCAACCATATTCATTCCAAAGGGAATTAGACATAGTGCACAAGCAATTTCAGGCAAGGGGATTTTTGTGTGTATGATTTTATCAAATAATCACGACCTTCCTTCAGAAAAAAATTGAAACTCTATAAAGCAAATATCCAATAATACTAATATGAAAATAACTGAGATAGAAATTGATGATAGTCAAACAGGTTATTGCTGGATTCAAATATACACTGCTAACAGAAAACAAGCAATTTCATTAAGACATCAAATCTTAGCTGATCAGGCAATACGCGAAAGATTGGAAAACGAAATTCTACAAAGCCAGAAAATAACTGCAAATTCATCAACTCCTATGGAAATTACATTCCAAAGTTTCCTTACCAAAAAACTCCAATTAATTCATGAAGGAGAAAATGAATGACAAAGAAACGTCAGATCTTAGTTATTGGTAATAATACAAATGGATGTACACCAAAACATGAAAAACTTGCATACGAGATTGGAGTAGAAATTGCAAAATCTAATTCTGTTTTGATAACTGGTGGATTAGGAGGAGTAATGGCTGCCGCATCACATGGAGCTCATGATACAAATGGGTTGACTGTGGGAATAATTCCTCAGGATGATGCTATAATGGCTAATGAATTCTGTGACATTGTAATCCCAACTGGTATGGGACTTGCTCGTGATTTTCTAAATGCATTAACTGCTGACGGAGTAATTATTGTAGGTGGCGGTTCTGGTACTTTATCTGAAGTATGTGCTGCATACATGTACAAAAAACCTATGGTTGCAATCAGAAACATAAAAAGTTCTATTGAACCATACATTGATGGTTTTCTTGATCATAGAGAAAATATCAAAATTGTTGGAGTTGATACTCCTAGTGATGCGGTAAAGAAAATTTTAAAATTAATTGCTAAATCATACAAAAGCGACACAGAATCAACGGATGCTGAAATCATTGATGATTTTAATAAAACTAAGAGTGGTGAAGTTTCAAGAATGGCTCAAAAGAGTTCAGGTTAACATAATATTGACTATTGCATAGACACAAGTAATGGGTCTGGCTTGTAAAACTCCCCATGTTCTTCAGCAAGTTTGTTAAGTTCATCAACAATTTTTTTGATGCCTATTTCTTTCGCTGTTTCAAATAATGGTTTTTTTAGTCCTAATCCTAACTGTGCTGCTTTTTCAATCTCTTCTATATCACTTGCACCATTTGTGACAAGCCATGCTGCATTGTTTAGTATATTGGCAACAATCTGAATTGGATCACATTTTGCTGCTAATTCTTCTGAAAGTGAAACTCTTTCGTATTTGTCATTTGAATACTTGTAATATCCCTCTCCTGATTTCTGTCCCAGTTTTTTTTCATCAAACATTTTTTTAACTAGTGGGTGAGGATTGATTACTTTTTTGTCTCGTAAGTGCATCTCTACTGTAGCTTTATGAATTACATCCATTCCTGTAAAATCTGCTAACTCAAAGATACCCATTGGAAATCCTAACTTGAATTTGACAGCTGAATCTATCTCTTCAAGTGTTGCTCCAGTTCTGTCTTTTACATAACATGCTTCATGAACCATTGGAATAAACAATCTGTTAATTATGAATCCTGGAACATCTTTTCTGCATATTACTGCTATCTTGTTAACTGATTTTACATATTCTTGTGTCAAATCAATTACTTCTTGTGATGTTTTCTCTCCAGGAATTATTTCTACTAGTTTCATTAATTGTGGTGGATTGAAGAAATGAATTCCTATGAATTTTTCAGGACGAGATGTTGTATTTGCTATTTCAGTAATTGGTAATGTGCTTGTATTTGATGCAAAGACTACTTCTGGTGCTGCAGCCTTGTCTAATTCTGCATACACTTTTTTCTTTAAATCCATGATCTCTGGAACTACCTCAATAATTAATTCCGCATCTTTTACTGCCTCATTCAAATCTACAATGGGTGTAATTCTTGCAAAAATTGCATCGCCTTCTTCTTTTGAAATTTTTTCTTTGGAAACTAGTTTATCTATACTCCATTTTACTTTCTTCATCGCTTTATCCAAAAACTCTTGTTCAATATCTCGTAATACTACATTGTATCCTGCAGTTGCTGAAACTTGTGCAATCCCATGTCCCATCACTCCAGAACCTAAAACTGTGATATTTTTTATTGTCACCGTTTTTCAAAAATTGAGTATCCTTTATAATTTATCTTAATGTCCACCATTTGCCATTTGTAATTTTTAGGAGATGTATCTAAAATTAAACACCAAATGACTGGCTTGTTTTTTCACATCTCGGACACTTTAGTCCGTCTGTCTTAATTCCACACTTTCTACAAAACATATCAATTCCTACTACATCACGTGAATGTGTTTTAACTGCCTTAATAATTAAAATTATTAGTAAAAGAATTCCTGCTGCAATTCCAATCCATAAAAGTACCATGACTAAGTTATACTGTATTGCATATTATCTCTTTATTTTTGATATTAAATTGTTTGCAAGACATGTATTGCATTTATAAATGGTGAATTTTTTTTTTATTTATTGTCAAAAACACTAAATGAAATTAAATTACAGTCCCAAAATATGCATAACCACTTTTCAACTATTGCCTCAAAATATCAAAGTGTAAGAACACTCGACATAAAGCCAGTCTTATACATTAAAGACAAACTAAAAAAAAAACCCAAAATCAGTATGGCAGATGTTGGTTGTGGTGATGGTCGATACGCCCTAGAGTTTTTGAGATACTTTGATGATTCATTTTACATTCACTGTGTAGATTACAACGAAAACATGCTACTGTCATTGGAAGATCATCTAGCAGCACAAAATATTACAAATTTCTGTGTAAGACAAGGGGATGCAAACAGATTGCCCCTAGATAATGATCTAATGGATTGCATTGTTACCTTTAATGCAATACATCATTTTGATGTTCCAAAGTTTTTATCTGAGTCCATGAGAACACTCAAAGATGATGGACATCTCTTCATCTATACCAGACTACGAAATCAAAATTCCAGAAGTATTTGGGGAGAACATTTTCCGTTTTTTGTAGATATGGAAAATCGCTTGTATGAGTTGGATGAATTAGAACAGCATATCAAAAATGCAGACATGAATATACACTCCAGCAGGGTATTTGGGTACTCTAGAGTTTCTAGCTTAGATAGGTTAGTACACCAAGCAAAGAATAACCACTATTCTACCTTTGCCCTTTACGACAAAGAAACCTTTGATGAATCTCTAGAAATATTTCAACAAAATATCACGAACAACTTTGATGATTTAGCACAAATCAACTGGCATGACGAAAATATCTTGCTAGAAATTAAAAAATAATTCCAGAAAATCTATTTTTTAAAACACTTACAATCACAGTCAAACATTCCTGCCTTTCCCATACACTGATCATGATACTCATGATAACATTTCTCGCATATGACCATAAAACCCATTCTATGAATCCGTTTTAAATTTCTTTAAATATGGTATATTTAACTTGATTTCTATGCCAGTTACAAAACCTATAATTGAAATTGTAAATGTTGTGGCATCAGCTACGATAGATCAAAAATTAGATCTGTATGATATTCAAAAAAAGTTCCCTGGTGTGGAGTACAATCCTGATCAATTTCCTGGTGCAGTCTTTCGCCTCAAAAATCCAAAAACAGCAACACTACTTTTCAGTACAGGAAAAATGGTATGTACTGGCTCAAAATCGGAAGACATGGCAAGAAAGGCAGTAAAGTTAGTTGTACAAAAACTCCGAAAAGATGGAATTAAAATCAAAAAAGATGCAGTTGTAACCGTTCAAAACATCGTATCTTCAATAAACCTTGGAGGCAGAGTTCATCTTGAAAAAGCTGCACGAACATTACCTCGAAGTATGTATGAACCTGAACAATTTCCTGGAGTCATTCATAGAATGCTTGATCCTAAAACAGTAATTCTAATTTTTTCATCAGGAAAACTGGTCTGTACTGGAGCCAAAACTGAGAAAGATGTCTATCGCTCAGTAAACAATCTTCATAGTCTGCTTGAAGAAAAAGACTTGATGATTTATTAGACTTGCATTCTCCCTTGAGAATTAAATTTAAAAGGACTTTGCGAATCACTTTTAATGTATTTTAAAATACAACCATGTAATGGGTTTGTTCAAACGTAAAAAAGTTAATGAAAACCAAACAAAATGTGAAAAATGCGGTACCGAATTACATGATCCTGAGCGTTTAAAAAGACACATGAAAAAAGCACATGGAAACGTCCCTGAAAAGAAATTAGATCCAAATGCAGGTGATGGCGGTCTATGGTAAAATGAAATTTAAACTTACAATCGGTGATTTAATATTTTGAAACCTTGATGAAACTTTATGGATTGTATTTTTTGTAAAATTATTTTGGGTGATATTCCAGCAAAAATTCTTAAAGAAACTTCTAACAGTGTATCATTTTTAGATGCATTTCCACTTGCAAAGGGACATGTGCTTGTAATCCCAAAAAATCATCATCAAAAAATTCAGGATATGAGTCATGAAGAAAATACTGATTTGTTCTCTCTTGTTCATTTGATGATTTCTAAAGTAGATGCTTTAACTGGCGCAACTTTAGTTGCAGTACATAATGGAAAAGAAGCTGGACAAGAAGTTCCTCATGTTCATGTACATCTAGTTCCACGAAGTGCAAATGATTCTGCAGGTACAATTCATAGCATGTTTGACTCTACATTGAAACTATCTGAATCTGAAATTGAAGAACTTTACAAAAAGTTAAAAATCTAATCTCAATAAGGATACAATCTCTCGCGCGTATCCCTATTCTCTACGCTAATTGCCTTTGTCGGACAAGTTTCAGCGGCATTCATTATTTTATTCATACCCGCACCTTTTTGATTGATTACTGATGATTTAGGATTAAATCTGGTTTGTTTGTTTATTTCAAAAACTCCTGGTGCTATAGTTTCACAACTACAACAACCGATACACAAACTTTTGTCCACATCGACGAAAAGGTTTGGTTGTTTTTTAGATTCTCTTGCTTTATCATATTCTCCATTTTTACCATCTGGTCGAATACGTGCATTGTATTCTTTCCAGAATTTACTTTCGTATTCTTTCCAAAAATCAGGGTCTCCCTCTTCAAATTCACGGGTATATTTACTCCAATCTTGTTCAGGAATTTTTTTATCTCCTGGAGCTCCCCCCTGAGGTTTTCTCTTAAAGTTTGTCTTTGGGGTTGATTTACTTTCAGTAAATTCTTGATGTATTGAATTATTATTTTGATTGTGATTTTTCTTAAGGTGGTTGTATGCTTCAGTAATTTTCTTAAATTGTACATCTCCTGCTTTGTCCTTATTTCTGTCAGGATGTAATTCTAGTGCCATCTTTCGATAAGCTGTTTTGATCTCAATTTGAGATGAGTCTTGTTTTACGTTCAATATTCTGAATGCCTGATATGTGTCCATATATTGTAGAGACTTGTTCTATGTTAAAAATAATTATGTTTATTCTAACAAAATTTCATTATCTGCTTTCCATGCAGGTTCTACTATGCATAAAAATCTCAAATTAATCGAGCCTGTATTTTCAATAAACTGCTTGGAATTTGGAGGAACATATACAGAATCATCTTTTTCGAGTTGGTATACGTCTTCGTTGATCTTTAGCATTCCACTTCCTTCTAAAATATAGTAGATCTCAGATGAACTCATTTTGTGAAGTTTAGATTTTTTTCTTGGTTCTAGGGTAAATTGTGCTATACTGTAATTAATTCCATTTAGTGTGTTGCGTGGGTGAAAATATTGTTTAATTTTAGTTCCTTCATCTCCCTGAATAGATTTGATTTCAGAATTTTTTCTTAATGACATATTGTCTAAATGATTTCTGAAACTTTTGTTTTGAAATCTGATTCATACCATATTGTTTTGTATGTTGCATTTTTTCTAGGCAGGATGTTTATTGCAATATGGGAGAATATTTTTTTCTTGTCAATTGAACCATGAGTGTGAAGTATCTTGGTTGGAATATGCACTATGTCTCCTTCATTAAGAATAATTTTTTCTGTTCTTTTAATCTTAAAATTAGTTTTAGTTGAACCATATCTTCGAAAAATCTCAAGACATCCTTTACCTTTTGTTACAATTAACACCTGATTTCCATTATGTGAATGAATCTTTGTTCTAGACCCTTTTTCAAAATGAACATGATAGATATCTTGCTCCTCTGACTTTATTTTCTCTGACAGAACTTTCATCCATGTTTTATTTGTAAACCAATTTGGATTTACATTTCTTTTATCTCCTGCTCCAAAAATGTTTGATTTTTTCATACTAAATTCTATCCAAAATTTTCTTTTTCTTTGCCTGGAATTCTTTCTCTGTAATTATTCCATTAGCTCTTAACTTACCAAGTTTTTTTAATATCTCCAAATCCTCATCAGTATTAGATGTAATATTTTTTGCAGCTGAGATTCCTTCATTTAATTTTTTAATTCCTCTTTTCTGTAATACTTCTCTTTCTTTTTTTGCTTGATTGCGAAGTTCTTTGCTTGTCTTACTAGCTTGTTTAGCAGTCATTACTCCAATGTCGACAGCATTATCTAGCACTCGGTCTGCTTTTTTGACCCCTTCCTGTAGTGCCCTGTCTGCTTTTTTGACCCCTTCCTGTAGTGCCTTGTCAGCTGTTTTTAGAAATTTTTCAATATAGCCACTTTTATTTGACCTTGCCATATTTTTCAATCATTTCAAATCTTTTATCTCTTTCTTAACAGAATTAGTTTAATAGATGGAATCTTATACTTTGTGTAGTTTTGGCAAAGACCATTTATGATGTAAAGACAGTTGTTCTAAGAAAAAACATTGACGAAAAAGAAGCAATGAATATTGTAGAAGAAAAGAAAACAAAACCATTCAAATCATTACTTTTGCGACCAAAGAATGAAGATATTCATGTCCATTCTCTGAAATTATACTATGAGTGTATATTGATGGTTTCTGGAAAATATATTGCAGATTATTACAGAAAAGCAACTTATTCTATTTCAGTTGATTCTAATGTAAACGAGATTGTATTGGGTGATGGAATTTTTCCTGTACGTTCAAAGTCTGGTTTTACGAAGGCATTTGGTGGGAAGAGGGGTAAAAATAAGGTTGATTTGAAATTAGAAGAGCATGTATTTGTTGAAGAAGAAGATGAATTAATATTTGATCATCATGGAAACGAGCTAAAATTCCCATTCAAAATTAATTCAAAAACTATTGAAAACTATCCAAAACGATTATTGGAAAAAAATGAACCAAATGTCAAAAAACCAGAACTGACATATGCTGCTGCAATAAGCAAACTTCAATTTCAACTGAAAAAACCAATAGAGGCCGATGTAAGAAATATTAATGATGAGTTTGTTTTGCGCGATATCACAGAAGTCTATGTTCCAATTTTTGAGGCAAGACTAATTGGGCCAAAAAAGAAAGTTGGTATTATCCGTATAGATGCAGTACGAAAAAAGATTCTGTAATTAAATTAATTGCTATCCAATCATCCAATGTATGTTATTTTAGAGTTTTACAAGTTTTCTGAATTGGTCATTTTCATATAGTTTCTCAAAGATTTTTTCTTCTTTTGCCCATCCACGAATTACTTTTGGACTTTTAGAAACTGCCTGTTTTAACAATTCTAATGATTCTGGATACATTCCTAATGCTGCTTTACTTCTTGATTTTGCATAAATTACATTTACATTATCTTTGAATTTTACAAGAATCTCATCAAATACATTAAGTGCTTTTTTATGTTGTCCTAATTCTGCCAATTGAATACCTTTTTGAAAAAATGCATCCTGATTGTTGGGATATTTTTTGCAAACGTTTTGAAAACAGGTTAAAGCTTCTTCATGTTTTTTCATTTTACCTAACACAATTCCTTTGTAGACCATTGCATTCGGTTTTCTTGGTTCAATGGAAATTGCTTTATTTAAAAATTCTATGGCTTCTTCACGTTCTTGTAATTTATCTAGCAATACTCCTTTGTTAAAATAAGATGCAGCATTTTTTGGATCTGCCTCTATTGCTTTGTCATAGAATTCTGCTGCATCCTGAATATTTCCCATTTCTGCCATTGCAATTCCTTTGTTGTTAAATGCTTGAGCATCTTTTGGGTTGATCTCTAATAATTTATCAAAACATGTAACTGCATCAAGATATTTTTTTCTTTGATTTAGAGCTAAACCTTTGTTAAATAATGCTGAAACATTTTCAGAGTCTTGCTTTAGAATCTTGTTAAATAACGAGATAGCTGCCTTTGGCAGATTCTTTTCCATCATAGACATTGCTTGATACATTAAATCTTCTGGGTTCACTTTTGAACCAAATAGTCCCATAATTTCTACAAAATGATATAGCTAATGAAAGTTTGGCTTGTCATAGTGACTTAAATTTCTTGATTGCTTCTTTTACCATGTCTTCTTGCTCTTTTGCAGATGTATCAGTTGGGTCCTCAGTTGCGTAGGCTTCTTTTCCTTCTTTTTTCTTTCCCATACATTTCTAAATTTGTTTATTTTATAAAAATTGAATCTTAATATTGAAAGATACGCTTAATTTTAATCAATAAAGAATCTGTTTATTGCCTAATTATGAAATTAAGTATTTAGCTGATAAAGTACATGTGCATAGGTGGCCACAAAACACGCCAATTTGGGATAATTCAATACAAAAACAATTAGATGATTTCATTAACAAAAATCCAGAAAAAAAACAAATCATAGTTAAAGACAAAATTGTACAAGTTGAAAAATTTGAATTTAGTTCTCTAAAAAAAATTGGGATCTCTGTACCTCTTTTCAAAAATGAATGTACTATAATCTTTGAAGCCCAATTTGGAGCACTTTTTGCTCATATCCATATCACTACAAAATCTGAAAATTATATAGACATCTTTAACCAACTAATCACTTGGAGAGAAAGTTTTTTTCCAAATCTTGACATCTAAATTCTAAAAATTCTCAGATGCCAAAATCATCTTCTTGATATCATCTTTACTATGAGCATTAGATATAGCACCTAATTTACCTGGTAAAAAGAATATTCCATCATGAGATATCATCTTGAAATGATATCTTTGTAGCATTTGTGAATCACACTTTGCGGCTTGTACTGCATTTGTAACTTCTGTGATATCATCTTTTAGAAAGTGTGTCATAAACAACGAGCCCTTACCCGTGACAACAACTTTTCCATCAAACACTTTTCTAATCTCTTTTCTTGCAAATTCCCCAAGTGAGTTAATTTTTGAATAAACTGATTTTTTTGATTTTAGATAACTAAGTGTTGCATATCCTGAGGTCATTGATACAGGATTAGCAGAAAATGTTCCTCCTCCTACATAGGAGCGTTCTGATTTTTTCTTACCGACTGTATCCGCATATTCCATAATCTCTTTTTTACCACACATGACGCCAATTGCCATTCCACCTCCTACAATTTTTCCTAGTGTCACAATGTCAGGATCAAGTTTCATGATAGGATAGATGCACCCATATCTGAATCTGAAACCTGTGACTATCTCATCTAAAATAAACAGAGAATTGTTTTTGTGAACGAATTCTTGAATTCCTATGAGATATTCCTTGGATGCTGGAATGCACCCCCCTCCGCCTAAAACTGGTTCGATAATTACTCCTGCTAGATTCTTTGCATGTTTTTTTAAAATTTTCAAAGAGCTATCCAAATCATTGTAAGGAATCGAAATAATTTTTTCTTCATTGATTATTCCACTACTTTCTGGTTCTGTAAATGGCCAGTTCACACTCTTTAGAAGATCTGAAGTATATCCATGCCATCCACCATCAATCTTTGCAATAATTTTTCTTCCAGTGACGGAACGTGCCAATCTTACTGCATACATTGTAGCTTCAGTCCCTGATGTGACATAACGAATCTTTTCTGCAACTGGAACTGCCTTTGAAATTAATTCTGATAGTTTTATTGTTTGCTCATTCACAGTTCCAAACATCCAGCTTTTATCAATCTGCTTTTTCAAAGATTCTTTAACATTTTTTTGACCATGTCCTAATATCAAACTCCAATGCCCCATCCAATAATCAGCATACTTGTTGTTATCTACATCAACGAGATTTTTTCCTGTAGATGATTTTACAACAAATGGATATGGTTCATAAAATCTTATGTTATGACTTACTCCATGTACATGAAGTTTTGAAGACTTTGCAAATATCTTTGCAGATGTTTTAGTTTTCTTTTTGTATTCCAAATTATAATTCTTCAAAAGTAACTTTCAAAACAAAATCTACAATTTTAACTATCGATCAGGCATTATTTCACGTATGGTTTATATGGATTCCGCTTTCTTTTCCTTCTGCATACGTAACGCATTAGGCGGCGCTTGTGATGAAGTATGGCAATATGCCAAGTTATGATTCATGGGCCTCCAGTTACGCATACAAAATGAGGATCTGATCAAAAGATCAAATCTGAAATGTGAAGATTATGTGCATCCGTCAATTCCAATATAAGTACAAGATGTACTTCAATAATAAAAAATAATCAAGTAAATCAGAATCCGGTTGATCCTGCCGGACCTGACTGCTATCGGATTGATACTAAGCCATGCGAGTCATTGTAGCAATACAAGGCAGACGGCTCAGTAACGCGTAGTCAACCTACCCTATGGACGGGAATAACCTCGGGAAACTGAGTATAATGCCCGATAGAACATTATGCCTGGAATGGTTTATGTTCCAAATGATTTATCGCCGTAGGATGGGACTGCGGCCTATCAGTTTGTTGGTGAGGTAATGGCCCACCAAGACTATTACAGGTACGGGCTCTGAGAGGAGTAGCCCGGAGATGGGTACTGAGACACGGACCCAGGCCCTATGGGGCGCAGCAGGCGAGAAAACTTTGCAATGTGCGAAAGCACGACAAGGTTAATCCGAGTGGTTTCTGCTAAAGGAACCTTTTGTTAGTCCTAAAAACACTAACGAATAAGGGGTGGGCAAGTTCTGGTGTCAGCCGCCGCGGTAAAACCAGCACCTCAAGTGGTCAGGATGATTATTGGGCCTAAAGCATCCGTAGCCTGCTCTGTAAGTTTTCGGTTAAATCTGTATGCTTAACATACAGGCCGCCGGAAATACTGCAGGGCTAGGGAGTGGGAGAGGTAGACGGTACTCGGGAGGAAGTGGTAAAATGCTTTGATCTTTCGATGACCACCTGTGGCGAAGGCGGTCTACCAGAACACGTCCGACGGTGAGGGATGAAAGCTGGGGGAGCAAACCGGATTAGATACCCGGGTAGTCCCAGCCGTAAACTATGCAAACTCAGTGATGCATTGGCTTGTGGCCAATGCAGTGTTGCAGGGAAGCCGTTAAGTTTGCCGCCTGGGAAGTACGTACGCAAGTATGAAACTTAAAGGAATTGGCGGGGGAGCACCACAAGGGGTGAAGCCTGCGGTTCAATTGGAGTCAACGCCAGAAATCTTACCCGGAGAGACAGCAGAATGAAGGTCAAGCTGAAGACTTTACCAGACAAGCTGAGAGGTGGTGCATGGCCGTCGCCAGCTCGTGCCGTGAGATGTCCTGTTAAGTCAGGTAACGAGCGAGATCCCTGCCTCTAGTTGCCACCATTACTCTCAGGAGTAGTGGGGCGAATTAGCGGGACCGCCGCAGTTAATGCGGAGGAAGGAAGGGGCCACGGCAGGTCAGTATGCCCCGAAACTCTGGGGCCACACGCGGGCTGCAATGGTAATGACAATAGGTTCCGAACCCGAAAGGAAGAGGTAATCCGTAAACATTACCACAGTTATGACTGAGGGCTGCAACTCGCCCTCACGAATATGGAATCCCTAGTAACTGCGTGTCATTATCGCGCGGTGAATACGTCCCTGCTCCTTGCACACACCGCCCGTCGTTTCATTGAAGTGAGCTTTTAGTGATGTGACGTCTAATTGGCGTTATTGAACTTGAGGTTCGTGACAAGGGAAAAGTCGTAACAAGGTGACCGTAGGGGAACCTGCGGTCGGATCACCTCCTTAGACATGGAAAGTGTACGGATGCACTAGTCTTCACATAAATCATCGATGCAATGCATCACGAAAGTGTTGTATGAAGGATGTAGCAGACCCTGCCAGGGGTTTGCAATGATCGTCGTGCATAGTCGTGTAATATGTGGCTGAATTTGCCGGTGTAAAGACGGTAATAGGTGGATTGCTAGGCTTGAGGAGAGAAGAAGGACGTGGCAAGCTGCGATAAGCTCGGGGTAGGCGCACGCATCCTATGATCCCGAGATGTCCGAATGAGAATCTTACACTTTTGTGTATTCCAGTACAATGGTATTGGAAGTCGAACCGTGGGAATTGAAGCATCTTAGTACCACGAGGAAAAGAAATCAATTGAGATTTCCCAAGTAGAGGCGATCGAAAAGGAAAGAGCCCAAACTGAATCCTTCGGGAGATGTGGTGTTTTGGTATGATAATATGGAATCTTGGAACACAGCTGAAATGATCTGAAAAGTTCTAGCATAGAGGGTGATACTCCCTTAAGCGAAGTGGGAAAAGTCCTAATCATACCCGAGTAGTTGTCCTTGGTAGTGGGCAATGAATATGGGTGAAAGTAGCATCCGAGGCTAAATATCTCTCAAGACCGATAGTGGACTAGTACCGTGAGGGAAAGCTGAAAAGTACCCCGGAAGGGGGATGAAAAGTGCATGAAACCTATTACTTACAGACGTGCATGGCATGAAAGGCGATTTTTTCAGATTAGAGATTCTAGCAATAGAGTTGAAGATCTGATGTTCAAATCATCAGTGTCATGCGTTCCGTCTCGAAACACGGGCCAGGGAGCTAACCGTCATGGCAAGCTTAAACCTGTAAAGGTGAAGGCGAAGGGAAACCGAGTTCTCGCAGCATTCGCAAGGATGTGAGGAGAAGCGTGTGAAAGTGCGTTGAGTCATGGCGGCTAGGCTAGAAGCCAGTCGATCTATTCCTGGGCTAGATGAAGGCGGGCGAAAGCCCGCTGGAGGTCTTAAGACGTTCTGACGTGCAAATCGTTGTTGTGACCTGGGAATAGGGGTCAAAAACCAATCTAGACTGGCGCTCGCTAGTTCCAACCGAAGCGTCTCGCAGGGCGTGCTTTGTGGAGATAGTATTTCCGGTAGAGCACTGATAGAGCGGCGCGGGCGAGAAATTGCTCACCGCTCATTCAAACTCCGAACGGATATACATTGTAGAAGCAAGGACACGGGTTCATGTGGCGTAAGGCTCATGACCGAAAGGGGTTTAACCCAGACTGAAGTTAAGGTCCCCAAATCTTTGCTAAGTGTCAAGCTAAAGAGCGTATTCTCGCCAAGACAGCAGGGAGGTAAGCTCAGAAGCAGCTATCCTTTAAAAAGTGTGTAACAACTTACCTGCCGAGGGGGAATGCCTCAAAAACGGACGGGGCTAAAGCAAAGTACCGATACTTTAGATAATCATCAGTAGATGATTCGTGGTAGGTTGGCGTAGTGATTGGGTCGAAGCAGGGCGATGACGTCCTGTGGACCGGTTTCTATTGCAGATCCTGGCGGCAGTAACAGCATAGTATGGTGAGAATCCATACCACCGCAAGCGCAAGGGTTTCCAGGCAATGCGTTATCAGCCTGGAGGTAGTCGATCCTAAGGTTTGCCTCAAAAGAGTAAATCGAATGGGAAACTAGTTAATATTCTAGTACCTTGCATGAAGCGTTTGAGCTATATGGTTCGCTTTCGGATAGGGGTTGTACAACCGTCGTTGTATCTAACTGTTCGAGGATTGGGGAGTGTCGTAATGACGAGAACCAGTCCGAGGCAGGAATGGCTTCGCGTTAGCGAAGTTTTCTCGATTCCAGGAGACCATGAAAGACTGTGTAGTTAGCAACATGCAAGTTCGTACCCAGAACCGACACAGGTGCGCTGGCTTAGAAAGCTAAGGTGCTACGGGTATACCGTATGGCGAGGGAATTCGGCAAATTAGTCCTGTAGCTTAGGTATAAGGGATGCCTGCAATCTTCATGAGGAATGGGGATCGCAGGTTGCAATGACAAGGGGGTTCCGACTGTTTAATAAAAACACAGGTGACTGCTAGTCCGAAAGGATTTGTATAGTCGCTGAATCCTGGCCGGTGCCGGTACCTAAAACTTGGGTTCAACCGAGCTAAGGGCCGGTTAACGCCGGGAGTAACTCTGACTCTCTTAAGGTAGCCAAATGCCTTGTCGGGTAAGTTCCGACGCGCATGAATGGAACAACGAGAGCCCCACTGTCCCCGCCTACAACCCGGTGAAGCCACATAAGGTGGACGAACAGTCCATCAACTTCCATCGGGGAGAGAAGACCCCGTGGAGTTTTACTGCAGCTTGTGCTTGTGGTATAGTAAGAATTGCACAGGGTATCTGGGAGCTATGCTTTACATTCCCCGGGATGTAAATGAAGCAACGATGTAACACCAGACTCTTTTTGCAGTGCCACTTATCCAGTGAAGACCGGAGACACGTGCAGGTGGGCAGTTCGGCTGGGGCGGCACCCCTTTGAAAAGATATCAAAGGGGCCCAAAGTTGAGTTCAAACGGGGCAGAAATCCGTTGAAGAGGGCAAAGCCAAAAACTCGACTGAATGGATTTCCAAACGCACGGAATTCATAGACGAAAGTCTGGCTTAGCGATCCTTCGTGTGCCCACTATTGGGGCCCGGAGGTGACAGAAAAATTACCCCAGGGATAACAGGCTCGTCGCGGGCGAGAGCTCCTATCGACCCCGCGGTTTGGTACCTCGATGTCGGCTTTTCCTATCCTGGTCCTGCAGCAGGGGCCAAGGGTGAGGCTGCTCGCCTATTAAAAGGGAACATGAGCTGGGTTTAGACCGTCGTGAGACAGGTCGGTCTCTGCCTGATGGAAGCGTGAATAACTGAGGGGAAGTTGCTCCTAGTACGAGAGGAACAGAGCAGCGTGGCCACTGGTCTACCGGTTGTCTGACAAGGCAGGCCGGGCAGCTAAGCCATTTAGGCTAAGTGCTGAAAGCATCTAAGCACGAATCCTATCCCGAGACAAGTTATTCTTTCGTAAGATGAAGGTCGGCAGCAGAAGACTGCGTTGATAGGAAGGTGGTGTAGATCACAAGCTTCGGCGAGTGGTGAGCCAGCCTTTACTAATAGACCAACACATCGGTTCAGCCACTTACATAGAGACTATGCACGATGAATTCATTTTCAATTCATCAAGTGGAACATATACACGACTTGTACGATGATTTTATTTTTAATCAGTCTAGCTATTGCTATACATTTTTTTGTGATATTACGTAACAATTTTTTCAGGCTGGAAAACTAATTTTATATTTAAATTTGTAATTGATGTCGACAATCAACATGATGCGGATTCTATTAGTCGGCTTATTTGGAATTTTATTAACAAGTGTCACTACTTATGGATTTGCTCAAACAGATTCCGAAATATTTCCAGAATGGATAAAAACACAATAAAATTTTTGGCAGATGGATTAGTTACTGACATGGAATTTAAAAATGCTATAGAATATCTCATTGAAAAACAAGTTCTCATAGTTTAGACTTTAGGATACATTTCAAAATTACATAATCAATTATCTTTTGTTCTGATGCTTTTTTCATTTTAAGAATTGATTTGTAAAGAATTTTTTCAACATAGTTAGGATATTTTTCTAAAATAGATTTTTTCAAGCTTGTTCTGTTTTCAATGTAATAATTTGCCATAGGCTCATAGACATATTCACCAATTAATTTTTCTTCAGATATAGTGAATCCGCCAGATTCAACCAATTCTTTAACGGTATCTAATGCATAATGTTCTGAAGACCAAGTATATTTTAAAAGTCCTAATTTTCCAATTGAGGGATTACCAGTAATTATAGGGATAGCCATTACAAGCAATCCAGATTTTGTCAAGATTCTTTTTGATTCTGAGATAAAATCAGATAAAGGTTTGAAGTGTTGAGCAGATTCCAATGCTAATACTCGATCAACAGAATCACTAGTAAAAGGGAGTTTAGTAGATGTAGAATTTATTAATTCTATGTTTTTTTGCTTACCAGAAAAAACTAATTGTTTGTAATTAATATTCACACAATACAAACAAAGATTAGAAAAATTATCTCTCCAAAGTTTAGATGGAGCTGATAGTCCACTCCCTACATCAACAACATTTTTCCCAGAAGACAGTTCTGCTAAATTTCCAAAAATCGTGCATAGGTTATTTTGTGCTGAAATTGGATCGGTATGTTTTGGAGACCAATAACCAAAATTAAGCATTGATCCACCTGTAGCAAGTTGCATTATAGGAGAAAGAGTGGTGTAAAGGTTCACAATATCTTTTTCATTTCTTCGAAATGTCCAGAAAAATACATCAAGAAGATTGATTGATATCAAAATAAATTCAAATTTATTTAAAAGAAGAGACTATTAATTTCTAGGGTAATCCTTCCAAATCCTCAGCACAGTGCTTATGAACCCATTGCTCATCTTTGTTTTTTGCAATATCTTTCCCAGGTTGAATCTTATCACCACAAGACACGCAAGATGTCACGAATTTTGCTTTCATACATTTTCATTTTAATACACAAATAAATTAACTGTGTTGCAATTGGTGTTGACTTATGATCAACACATTTTATTAATTTGAAATGATCAGTAATTTTATGAGTGATTCTGGCACATATTCGAAAATAATTATTGCAAAATGGACAGACAGATTCCTTGCTTGGTTGATTGATTTCATAATCGTTTCAATTTTTTCAACATTAGTAATTTTTGCATCATTTGGAACAATAGACTATGAATTTGAAGAAGATGTTTTTTGGGCTGAAAGTACACAATACATTCCAACTAGCATCTTCTTCTTTCTATATTGGACAATTTTAGAATACAAAACAGGTCAAACAATTGGGAAAAAAATTCTTAATTTAAAAGTAGTAAATATCTATGGGAAAAAACCAGATTTGAAAGGAATTGTGATTAGTAGTTTTGGAAAATCATTTCTATTACCAATTGATGTTTTATTAGGATGGTTTTTGTCGAATGAAAAGCGCCAACGAATTTTCAATAAATTAGGAGACACATTAATCATGAAAATTAAAGAATCCGATAACATTTCAGATATTACATATACAAAGGATTGAATTTTGTCAGGTTTTCTTGAACAATTAATATGAAGAATTAACCAACAGATCTATTAGTAACCTAAGATCTTTTTGTTTTAATGTCTGAAAACCAAGATAAATGGTGGATAGGATTACCAAAAGAACTTCAAAATGATATAGAAGTTGAAGGATAAAATTAAAAAACTTGGAATATGCTAAACAGGTAATTTTATGGTAAAAGTTGTAGGTTTGTTACTTACCGAGATAGTGCCACCATGTTGTTCTACAATGCTTTTACAAATGACTAATCCTAATCCAGTTCCATTTTTTTGTATTGAAATTGACTAGGTTTTTATTTTTGACATCTTGACTAAGTTTATCATGTCAGATCTAGATATTGCTTTGAAATTGTATGTTAAAAAATGTAATCACCTACTTGAGGAACCTGAGATCAGATTTGCTGGAATTGTTGACAAGGATGGTAAACTCATAGCAGGTGGCTTTAAAGAGGGAATTACCCCCCATGAAGATGATAATGCAAAACTTCAGTCATTTTTTGAGTTTGTTTCAAAAGCATCTATTCGAAAAGAATTTGATGAGAGTTTAGGACCCATTAACTATATTGCTGCCAGACGAGACAAAGCTGTTTTAATAAGCTTCCCATTTCCTATCACACAAATTCTATTGTTAATATCTGCAGAACCTACTGTTAACATTGAAACCTTGGCCAAAAAAGTTATTGAAATATTTACCGATGTCAATTAAAACTAATTTGATAATCTGGTAAATTTTTTGATTATACTTGAAATTAATTTTTACAAATGGTTTTAATCTAATATCAATTTACATTAATTGAATTGAAAGCAACGTTTGCTGCAGGATGTTTTTGGCATGTTGAAGACTTACTTAGTAAAACTAAAGGCGTCAAATCTACTCAAGTAGGGTACATTGGTGGCCAACTGCTAAATCCTACTTATGAAGAGGTATGCACAGACAAAACAGGCCACGCCGAAGCTGTAGAGGTAGAATATAATCCTGATGAAATATCCTATGAAACACTTCTAGATGTATTTTGGAATAATCATAATCCCACGACATTGAATCGTCAGGGGCATGATGTAGGAATTCAATATCGCTCAGTTATTTTTTACCACAATGACGAACAAAAGGAAATTGCTGAAAAATCAAAGCAGAAACTTGACAAATCTGGACAATATGACCGTCCCGTTGTTACTGAAATTGTCTCTACTCCTATATTTTACAAAGCGGAAGAATATCATCAAAAATATTTTGAAAAACATGGATTTTCATAAACATTATTTTATTACCCATTTGGTGATCTCATAAAACAACAGACGCCTTTGATCGCTAATTTACTAAAGCTTATCTACTGATAAGAATTGACGATAAAATGGTGGAAGAAAAATTCCTTCAGATTGATGGAAACAAAATTCGTTATTTAGAATCTGGTGATTCTAAAAAAACAATTGCACTTATTCATGGATTGGGGGCATCAGCTGAAAGATGGGATCAGGTAATTCCTCTTTTTGCAGATGAATATCGTGTTATAGTTCCTGATCTTATAGGATTTGGCTATAGCGATAAACCTCATGTAGATTACACTACGGAATTCTTTTCAGAATTTCTAGAAAAATTTTTTGTTGCTTTTGATATTAAACGACCTAATCTAATTGGCTCTTCGTTAGGCGGACAAATAATTGCTGAATATGCTAGTTCTCACCCTCAAGAAATTGAAAAACTTGTACTGGTCTCTCCTTCTGGAACTATGAAAAAATCTACTCCTGCACTTGATGCATATATTATGGCAGCATTATATCCCAATGAACAAAGTGCAAAGAATGCATTTGAACTGATGGAATGTTCTGGACATAATACTCAAAAAAAAATTATTACGGGATTTGTAGAAAGAATGCAATTACCTAATGCTAAACTTGCTTTCATGTCTACATTGCTAGGAATTAAAAATTCAGAATTAATCATATCAAAACTTGAAACAATTTCTACTCCTACTTTGATAATTTGGGGTGCCAACGATCCTGTCATTCCAATTCACTATGCCGATAGTTTTGTTTCAGCAATTCAGGATTGTCGATTTTTTAGAATGGATGGATGTGGTCATACTCCGTATGTTCAGTATCCATATGCTTTTGCCTCCAAAGTATTGGAGTTTTTGAATGGGTCTTAGATGCATTTAAATACCACTTAATTCCAACTATTACCAATGAGTGGTAATAGTAACCAATACAATCCAACAGAAATGTTCAAAGACTGGATTCAAAAAAGTGGACGTGCACAAGCAGAATTTATAAAAAATTTTGGCTCTTTGATGACAAATCAAACTAGTCAAACATTCAATCCCTTAGACACACTAAGAGACGTTGCTGATCGTACTAGACAAACTCAATTTAATTTGATGGAAAACATGTCATCAATGCAAAGTAAAAGCATGGATACGATGTTTAACATCGGACAAATGCTTCCTTCCTTCATGAATTGGGGTGCTTATAAAACTACTATTAGTAGTAATGGAAGAATCTCAATCCCAGAAGCTGAACGTAATGCACTTGGCTTGGGAATAGGTGACTTGGTTCAAGTCATTATCATGCCAATAGCAAAAAAATCAAAAAATAAGGAGGTGAAACAATGAGTAACGAAACAACAACAACAACAAGAAACCCAAAAGATGTATTTTCTGTATATCAACAAAACGTAGATAAACTCTTCAACGGTATTAGACAATCAGTACCACAATATCATCAATCAATTACTAATGTACAACAGGAATACCTACAAGCATATGAAAACATAGTAGATTCAACTATCACACTACAAAAAGAATATGCAAAGAAAGCAGGTATTGCAACTAACATTCCAGAGGCAACTCTTAAAGTAATTCATGATACAACAGAAGAATTTGTAAAGGCAGCTTCAATTCAAAATCAAGTAGTACTTGCAACTATCGATGCAACACAACAAAATATCAAAACATTTAACGATAATGCAAAGTCATTTGCTGACCTAAACAGAAACATTCTACAATCTTGGATTTCTGCATTCACCACAAAGAATAACTAGTGGTAAATTTTTTTCTTTTTTCTTTTTTTTAAATTTATTTTATGATCTTTTAGCTAGCCATTGTCCCATCTCAGGTAATACAGTCTTTTGCGATAATGAACTTGCAATCATTCCAACATGCCCTGTTGGATACATTCTCAATGTTTTATCTTCACTGCCTACTGCATAATGAAGTGGCATACTACATTCAGGTGATACCAAATGATCGCCTACTGCAACCTGTGTAAAAAGTGGCATATCAATTTTTTTCAAATCTATGTGCCTTCCTCCTACGTACATCTTGTTCTGAATTAACAAGTTATCTTGATAGATATCTTTAATCCACTGTCTGAACAACGCTCCTGGAATTGGAGGCGTGTCACTTAGCCATTTTTCCACTCTGAGGAAACTATCCACATATTTTTTATTATTAATATTTCTGAAAAATTTGATATATTTTTCTATTCCTTGCTCGAATGGTTTGAGGACTGAAAAACAGTAATACATGAATTCAGGAGGCATATTTCCTATGATTTCTACCATTTTGTCTACATCCATATGTTTTGCAAGATTGCTAATCACTGTAGTATCGCGCCATCCATCAATGACTGGAGCTGTTGCAACATAATTTTTTACACTTTCTGGATGCAATGTGATATATGCAGTTGCTATTGTTCCGCCAGTACAATATCCTTGTAATGAAATTTTTTCAACGGATGATTCATTTTTAATATATTCTACATACGAATCTAAATAGCCATTTACATAATCATCAAAATCAAGATATTTGTCCATACTAGTTGGGGTTCCCCAATCTAGCATGTATACATCAAATCCTTGCTGAAGAAGATTTTTAACCCAACTTTTTTCTGGATGGATATCAAGTATGTGATATCTATTGATTAATGCATATACAATTAACAATGGTGTTTTATGTTGTTTATCTGTAAGAGATCTATAGTGTAATAGTCTTGTTTTATCCATTTCCTGCACAACGTCATGTGGTGTTACTTCTAGACTAATTTCATCAGGTGCTGCAACTAAATTTGGAGCATCAATGACATTCTTAGTAAATTTTAAAATTTCTTCAATTATTTTTGGATCTACTTTTAGTTCACTTTGCATTACTTTTCATTTCCCTTTTCTTTAATTCTAATTCTAGTTTTCCAATTCTTTTTTTAAGAGAATGCATTTCTTTGTAAATTTCATCCATCTCTTCTTTGCTTGGAAGATTAACTGATTGTAGAATTACATTAGTAATGTTATTCCAATGCTTGGTTAACTCAAGCTCTTTAGAAATTAGTTTTCCATAATTCTCTCCAAATTTCCCAGAGTCAAATAACTCAGTAAAATCATTATCAAAAATATCTATCCAAATTCTCTTGAATGCTTCTGTTTGTTCAACGTCTTGAAGAATATCGGGAGCCTTTAGATCGACTTTCTTTTGAGCAACAGACCACGTGTCTGAAAGTTGTTTGTAGTATTCCGTAATATACTGATTAAATTCTAATAAAACTTGATTAATCTCAATTAATTCCGTAGTGATTTTCTTTGAATTTGTTGCAAATGCTCTCATTGGACCAATTGATGTTAATGCTTGTGGTTTACTTGACATCAAATGTATGATGTCTGTCCAGAAAAGAGACAAATGCTTGTAATAATCAGTAACATCTTTAGGAGATTCTGCTTGCACAGATATCTATCAATACTGATCGCAATAAATAGTTCTATTATCTAATTAGACAAGTGGATAATATCAAAGAACTAGAAAAAATCTGTCAGAAAATTATCAAATTAGATTCTAAAATGCGCTCAGCTAGGATCATCAACAGCAGAGGTCATCAAGTATCTGGTGGGATGAAGAAAGGAGTACTCTCACTTGAAGCCCAAAAGCAAGACGAAATGATGTTCATGGAACTTTCTCTACGTGTTAGAATGAGGCATGAATTTGATAAAGAATTTGGTGAAGTTCACTTTTCCATGTCATATCGAGACAAGGTAATTGTAATGAGTTTCCCATTAACAAATGATGATGTATTGTTGATATCGTGTGAAAAAGATGCCGATTTTGGCAAAATTTCCTTCAAAATTCTTAAAATTATTGAACCTCTTAAAAAAACACCAACAAAGACATTCTAATCAATAAGCATTTTTCTCAACCCTGCACATCTGTTTCTTATAGTTACTTCAGTAACTCCAGATGCATTTGAAATCAATTTTTGTGATTTTACTTCTCCTGTGCTAATACATGCAAGATAAAGTGCAGCAGCTGCTATTCCCATGGGATCCTTTCCTGCAGTTATGTATCTTCTCTTTGCTTCATTTAAAATTGAAATTGCTTCACGCTTAGTTTTTTCACCCAATCCTGCATTACTTGCAATCCTTGAAACTCCTTTTATAGGATCAACAACTGGCATTTTTAACTCCAATTCTCTGTAAATTAATCTATAACACCTAGCAACATCCTTTCTTTTGATATTGATTCCATTAGCAATGTCATCCAACGTTCTGGGGGTCTCTGTAGTTCTACATGATGCATAAAGACATGCTGCAACTAGCCCCTGAATTGAACGACCCCTGACTAATTTTTTCTCCATTGCCTTTCTGTAAATGTAAGCAGCTTTTTCTATTACTGCATTTGTTAATGCAAGTTTGTCTTTTAGTTTACTCATTTCATTAAGAGCTTGTCTGAGATTTCTATCTGCAGAAGAATGTGCTTGTGATCTGCTATCCCACGTTCTTAATCTTTGAATAGAACTTTTTACACTTGAAGATAGTGGTTTTCCTGTTGCATCTTTGTTAGCTGCACCAATTATAGTTGATAAACCCATATCGTGCATTGTTAGTGAAGTTCCTGCTCCTGTTCTAGCTCTGTTGCTTTCATCATTTGCAAATGAACGCCACTCTGCACCAGTATCTGCAATTTTATCTGTAATTACAAATCCACATTTTCCACAAAACAATTCTCCAGTGTCTTGATCTGAAACAATTTTTTTACCTCCACAAGATGGGCATTTAGGCCCGGTGATCATTGGATTTTTTAGCATAATTACAAGAAATGACTAGATTAGACTATTATCAGTTCTACATGATTTCTGCAGGTTAATTGTGTGTAGGTTAAGCTAATCTGCTTCTCATTTTTTAGAATATGAGTAGTTTTTTCAAATTTAACTTAGGAGACAATATGCGTACGATGGAGTATATGATGCATACATGATGTTATTTTGATCTGTTACATGTTGTAAACCCACAGAATGACCTAACTCATGTGTCATGATTGTTTCAACACTTTTAACATCATATAATTGAAAACTTGCATCACAATTGTAATCCCCTAATGTCACTTCTACAATTCCTTTTCCTAGATGTGCGTGTCCAAGAACTCCTTCCCCAATATTTCGAACTATCCACGTTACCCAAACATTTGCTTCATGTCTTAAATTTGTAATTTCAAATTTTACTTTAGCTTTTTCATTATTCGTATCAAATTCCTGTTCTTCCCAAAACAAAAAAGAACTTTTTAATGTGTATACATGATCTAATGGCAGTCCTGGTGGTTGGTTATTGATGAATACTTTATAGTAAACAATTACTACCTCATCTATTATTTCATATGTTGGATTGGGAAATGTTTCAGCTGCCAATTTAGCTTGCTCTTCAAAATTCCATTTTATGTAATCCCTGAGAAATTTTTTTATCACATCTTGACTAGGATTTGGATATTCGATGTATCGTATCTCTTTAACAATATTATTTGAAATATCTCTAAGATATTTTCCAAACAAATACAACTCATAATCTAATTCCTCTTGAGATTGAGTTATATTTTGAACATTTACAGTAATTAATCCATATTCTATCATGTGTTGAATCCCTGAAACAAAAGTATTATCATCAATTTTGTCATAAGCCCATTCTCTTGCATTGGTTTTTACCCATTCTGGAATTTTATCTTCAGAATCACTTTGTATCTCTACTGGTGGAATCTGTATTATTTTATTTTCTATTAGATATAATAAAGCTGAAATAAATTCTGAATCATCAATATTTCCTTCTGACCACCATTTCGCTATTGGTTTTACCCATTCTGGAATTGTCATAACATAAACTTTCTCTGATCCTTTTGGCTTCTCAGTTGGTATGTATGGATATTTTATAATTACTTTTTCAATAAATTCTTTATAATTTTTAATTACAACACTATCTGGTTTTTCTTTTAATGCTTTGTCAAAATATGCTATGGCTTCTTGATATTCTCCTAGATATCCAAATCCAACTCCCATACCAGTTAACGAAATAACATCATTTGATCTAAATTGCAAAACTTTGAAAAATTGTTTTAAAGATTTATCGTGTTGTTCTAGATTACTTAGTACTATTCCTTTCATTTTTAGTGTTGAAATATTATTTGGTGAAATCTCCAAGATATCATCAAAAATTTTTATGGCTTGTTTGTATTCACCGTTGATAAAATGTTCTTTAGCTTGGTTGAACATTAATTCTGGATCTTTTTCTGTTTGTGCAAATACAGTTCCATTAAGAATGGGCGAACTTAACAAAATTATGACTAAAAAATAAGAAATTATCATTGTATTTTTTTTCATATTTGTGATTTTAGATATGGTTATTTCTATTTTATACTACATCTGGGCTTGTACTTGCTTTTATTACATAAGCAATCTGAGGCTATTGGAAAATCTTTAATTTATTCATATAACGTGTTTTTGTATTGACAGAAATTGATGCCGGAGACTCAATCTATGACTTGCGTAAAAAAATTCAACAGATTAAAGCAGATTTGAATCAATTAGGTGATCCTGTATCTGAAATACCTGAATTGATTACTTCAGCAAATCTATTACGCTCAAATGAGTATCTGTTAAAGGCAAATGACAAGAAAACCGAACTGCTGTCTGCCTACGAACGGTATTCTACAGCTCTAGAAAAATTACTCTCGTTTGTTTTTGACATACAACATGATCTAAAAGAAATACTAAAGGCACAATCTTCTATGATTCCTTCTCGCCCAAAAAAACAATCAAAACCAAAAACTAGATCAAGAATTACTAAAAAATAATTTATTTTGATAAATGAATAATATCCCCTGCAATTATTCTATTAATTTTATTGTTATCCACTACTACTAATGCCCCATCTTCATCAATTTTGATTGCTTTTCCTTTTATTTTTCCATCCCTAGTATCCAACTCTACATTCTTTCCAATTGTTGACGATCTTTTTGTCCATTCTGAAATAATTTTTTTTGTTTGTTTTGTATTTAGTAACTCATAAATTTTTTCTAATTCCACAAAAAATGTTTGAACTAACTGGATTGGTTTAATTTTGTTTTTTTGTTCACTAAGAGATGCAACACCGTAAAAATTTGATGAACCCTTGAGTATTTTCTCAATATGTTTTACATCTACATCAAAATTTATCCCAACTCCTAAAACAATATTTTTAATTCTGTTTGATTCTAGTGACACATCAACAAGCATTCCAGCTACTTTTTTGCCTTTTATGGTCAAGTCATTTGGCCATTTTAACTCTGGTGAAATCTTTAACGTTTTTTCTAATGCATTTGATAATGCTAGTGCAGATGCAATTGGAAATAAAGTTGTTATAGAAATATCAAACTTTGGTTGTAAAATTATTGAAAGCCAAATACCTCCTTTAGGAGAAACCCACTTTCTACCAGATCTTCCTTTCCCTCCTGTCTGTTTTGCTGCAATTATCACAGCACCATTGTTTGCAGGATCACCTGCCATTTTTAGTGCCTGATTTTGAGTAGAGTCAATTGAATCAAAATAGTATGACTGTTGTCCAATTACCTTTGTTTTAAGACCTGAAGTAATTTCCCATGGAAAGAGCTCATCTGAATTTGATGTTAACTTGTAACCTAGTTTCTGTTTTGACTCAACAGTGTATCCTAACTCTTGAATTTTTTTGATATGTTTCCACACTGCAACTCTGCTTATCTTTAATACATCACTCAAATCCTGACCCGATAGATATTCTGTATTGTGAGTTTGCAAAAATGTTAGTACTTTAACCAATCCTGGATTATCAAACGAATTGTACATCAACTATGGTTTGTTTTTACTACGAGTATAAAACACACACTAGAATTCAACATCTGTATCAAACTCTTCTCCTTCTGGCATATTTTCTGTCGGAACATAATTTGACATTTCAATGCCTATCATCCCAAACATCATACTAAACATCTCAATATTCATCACCCCAAAGAATATCATCA
Source organism: Marine Group I thaumarchaeote (assembly GCA_013390905.1). Lineage (GTDB taxonomy): Archaea > Thermoproteota > Nitrososphaeria > Nitrososphaerales > Nitrosopumilaceae > Nitrosopumilus. The sequence continues at coordinate 32,726 of JACATG010000004.1, forward strand.
TGGGAAAGAATGATTTACTTTCATCCATGTATTGTTTTAATCCCTCCTTGTCTTGTGTTTTGTATAATGTTGACATTTGATTCCACTTTGTTTGTAATTCATGAACTTGTTTGTCTACTTCATTAGAGCCTTTTTTAGTGAGCAAAATTTCTATTTTCTTTCCTAATAATCTACTTTTTTCTGCTACTTGAATAAATCCACTATTTTCTAGCTGTTCTAAAATTGAATTCAACTCTTCAGGTTCAATCTGTGTCATTTTTTGAATTTTATCAAATTTTTTAATTCCTGCTTGTATCGCTCCTAGTACTATGATATCTTTTGGCTCTGTGTTCATGACGCATTTTTTTTACTATCCCTAAAAATTGTTTGTTTAATTCTAGATACTTGAAAAATTATATTCTAATTGTTCACACGTTCTTTATGGAACGAGATGATCATTCTGATGAACAAATTCGTAATATTCTTTCTCTAAAAAAAGTGGTTGTTATAGGAACGTCTAAAAATTCTCAAAAGGCAGCTCATTTTGTTCCCAAATATCTTTCTGATAATGGATATGATATAACTTCTGTAAATCCAACTTCTGAAGAGATTTTGGGTAAAAAATGCTATAATTCTATTTTAGAAATTAATGAAGAAATTGAAATTGTGGATATATTCAGACCTTCAGACCAAGTTTTACCCTTTGTCCAAGAAGCAATAAAGAAAAAACCAAAAGTGATTTGGCTGCAAGAAGGAATCCATAATTCTGAAGCTGAAGAATTAGCAAGAAAGGAAGGAATCACAGTTATTTTTAACAGATGTATGTTGGCAGAACATCGGAGACTGTTGAGATGACAAACTTTGAAAATTTTTATCGTGATCTACTTGATTTAGCAAAAAAATATGAACTGCAAAACACTCCTCTAAAAATTGAGCAAGATCTTGAAAATGATATTATCAAAATTTTTGGTGAAAAAATTACATCTTTGGCAAGGGCAAGAAATGGCCTTAATGATGTAGCAGAACTTGCATATGCAACAGCTGAACATCATCCATACTGGAGTTTGTTGTACAATTGTTCAGAAATCGCAAGCAGTGTTTTAGAAAAATGGAAAGAGTCTCTATCTGTGGACGATTTTTCTGACATTGATTGGGCCATCAAAGAACTAAACCATTCACTTGAACAAATCAAAAACAAAAACTCTCCCAATTCCTAGGCAGAGATAAATATTCTAAGATGGGAATTATTGTATGCCCATTAAGATTGGCTTAATTGGTAAAACCAACACTGGAAAGACAACCTTCTTTAATTCTGCTACATTGTCTTCTGAAGAAATTTCATCTTATCCATTTACTACCAAAAAACCAGTAACAGGAATAGCACATGCAGTTACACTTTGTGTTCATCCAGAATTTAAAATTCAAGATAACCCAAACAACTCAAAATGTGTTGAAGGGTGGAGATACATTCCAATTGAATTGATAGATCTACCTGGGCTCATTAAGGATGCATGGAAGGGCAAAGGACTTGGAAATCAATTTCTGTCCATAGCTGCACAATCTGATGCATTGCTTCATGTTGTTGATGCTTCTGGTGGAATTGATTCAACTGGGAAAATTACTGAAGTTGGAACTGGTGATCCTATTTCTGATTTTGCAGATATAGAAGAAGAATTAATCATGTGGTATCTTAAAATTTTAGAAGGAAATAGAGACAAAGTATCAAAATTAATTAGAATCGGTACTGATATTTCAGACGCAATCACTGATCTTTATCGCGGTATCGGTGTAACCAAAACTCATGTTAAAGAAACTCTTCGAGCTACTGGACTTGAAGAAAAAGATTTTGATGATTTTGATAATGCGGATAGCAAAAAATTTGCATCATATCTAAGAAAAAGTTCAAAACCTACTCTAATTGTAGCAAACAAAATTGACGTTGAAGGAGCAGACAAAAATTTTTCTCGACTGAGAGAACGCTACAATGACTCAATAGTAATTCCTGTTAGTGGCGATAGTGAATTTAGCCTCAGACGTGCAGAACAAAAAGGGCTGATAAAATATTCTCCTGGTTCTGAACAATTTGAAATAATCAAATCAGATGAACTAAATGAAAAGCAAACTAATGCGCTTAACTTTATCCAAAGAGGAATTATGGGCGAATATATGAGAACTGGAGTTCAATTTGCAATTAACGTTGCAGTTTTCAAACTGCTTAAGATGAATTCAATTTATCCTGTTGCAAATGAAAAAAACCTGTCCGATAAAAAGGGAAGAGTACTTCCTGATTTGCTTTTGCTAAAAAATGGAGCTACAATAAAAGATCTTGCAAAGGAGATCCATTCTGATTTGACTAAAGGGCTTCTTTACGGAAAAGATTTAAGATATAATTTGAGACTACCAATTGATTATCAACTAAGAGATAGAGATGTTGTGTCTATCATTACTGCTGCAAAAAAATAGCTAACCTTGTTTTTAGTATTATGTGCCTAAACTTATCTCTAATCTATGAAATTCGTGAAAATGATTCTTCAGGTACTTTAAGGAATTCAAAATTCTCTGGCTGGATAATTTTAGCAAGAATTTCTAATCCATCAATTGTTCTTATGCTAGGTTTACTAAAAAACGAATTTGCATCAACAGCAAAAATTCTATTATTTTTTACAGCTCTGAGAGAATTCCATTCTTGATTTTCTTTTAATATGTTGTTGTATTCTGTAATAGTTCGTTTTGTATCAAATCCACATGGCATCATAATAATCATGTCCGGATCTGAATCAATGATTTCTTGAATATCTAAACGTCTTGAATGTTCTCCAACTTTACTAATCATGTTGTTCCCTCCTGCAATTTGTATCATTTCAGGAACCCAATGTCCTGCTGTAAAAAATGGGTCAATCCATTCAATTGCAAGAACTTTTGGTCTCTTGTTATTTTGTAATTTTTTTACATGCTGAATTCTTTTTTCCAACGAATTGATGATTTTTTTTGCTTTGATTTCTTTTCCTAAAATTTTACCTAACTCTGTAACAGAATTTATGATCTCCTGTAAGTTATGTGGATCCATTGAATGTAGAATTGGTTTTCTTTGCAGAATTTTTACTGCTTTATTGACTTGATTAGTATATGCAGCACAAACTTCGCAAGTTTCCTGTGATATTATAAGATCGGGATCAGCTTTTATGAGATTTTTTTCATTTAAAACAAAAATATCTTTTCCATCATTTAGCAATTGACAAGTCATTGTGTCAATTTCATTACTTGTTAATTCATCTGAATTAATTACAGAATTTATCACCTGTGGTTTTGACGCTGCATCTGGTGGGTATTTGCATTCATGTGTTACTCCATAGAGATTATCTTGGGCTCCAAACTCGTAAAGCAATTCTGTTGCACTGGGTAAAAAAGAGACAATTCTCTTCATTGACATGTGGTTTGGTATGTGTTGATCCTTAAACATCATACGTCAACCAATCGTCAAAATCTTTGATCAGGCAAGTTACTCAAGAAAAGCCTATTTACTGAGAGCTAAATAGGCACAAAATTCTATTGAGTGTTCCGTTAAAACAAATAACATTCAAGGGCATTTTGGGTTAAATTAGAATCAAAAAGATAGTTTGGAGATTAATTTTGAAATATCTTTTTCTTTCTTAATCATTTTCCCTAACTTTGCCAAATCTTTTTCGTCAATCATTAATGGAGACCTGTTAAATCTTCCTTTGTTGTATGAGCAAAATCTTATCACTTTCTTACCATTATCGAATTTCAGAAGTTGGATTGTTGGCTCATGATATTTGGAAGTTATAGAAACCTCTTCAATTATCATTCCACTACCAAATGACAATTTGAATGGACGGGGAACTTTTCTCATGCTCTAAAGAATTACTTCATTTTAGATAAGTTATGTCATCTAACTCAAATTTCTCAGAAAAAAATTCGGGATTAACGAAATTCTGTAATTGCACAAAAAGTGTTGATTAATAAAAAAATCATGCCTAAGATTAACTTGAGAGTTTAGAATCTAAGAATTATTAATCTCGTTTACTGTTTTTTACAGATACATTTAGGGCGTTTTAGATGACACTTGTTACAATAATGTCTTTGTGTTCGAGCTACTGCCATAGTCAAACATTTAGAGTAAGTGAATAAAGGTTTACTGTTTGACCTTGATCCGAAGGGAGAAGTAACATCAGAATATTATGTTTTAATTGCAATATTGCAAAAGGAATGATAAAAAACAAAAATGTTTGTCCACATGAGAGGAAAAAACACCTGGTTCAAAATCTGTAAAAATTCTGGATTTAATAAAGTCAAATTATTCATAGTAGGAATTTCTGAAAACGCACAGGCAGGTTAATAGGCACAATTTAGGCACACAATACATGTCTTTTAATTCTCAAGATATACGACGCGCAATTTTAGCAAAATGGAATGAATCTCTCTCAAAATATGGGAATCTGTTTTCATCTGATTCAATTAGTGGCACCAGCCCGCCTTCTGTTTTTGTAGGTTCTTATAATTACCCAAAAGTCTTTGTCGGTCCAATGGTTCCACCAATCCATGGCGACACAAGTCTACTTGACAATCCAGAAAAATGGAAAGGAAAATCTCTTGAAGAAATTGTGAATTTCAGATTAAATTTAGTTAGAGGGATACAAAAAATTTCAATTGACCAAACAGATGGACGATACATTGAAAATCTTCAAGAAATTACAATGTCTTCAAAGCCAACTGATTCTGATTTAATATTCGAAAAAGCTTTATCTTCAAGTGTTTCTCTAGATGATGAAAGTGCTCCTTTTGGCCCCATTGGTCAGATAAAAACTGCAAAATTTTCTGGAACCTCTTCTGTAAAATTAATTGAAAAGATATTTTATGATAAGGACTTGAAAGCCCAAGATGCAGTTTTGAATTTATATAATTCTGGAATTGAAATTTCCAAAATTCAAAAATGCTTTAGTATTGGAATGCTTGGACAAGGACAAAAAAGAAAACTTGTTCCAACTAGATGGAGTATAACTGCAACTGATGATATTATTTCTAAATATTTATCAGATGAAATTTTAGATTATGATTTGATTGATTCTTGTAGAGTTTTTTCATATGGGCATTTGGGAAATGTTTTCTCTGTTGTCTTATTTCCACATCGATGGATATATGAAATGATTGAAGCTTGGTATTCAAACGGAATAATGGGATTTGGGTCTGACCATGAGGATGCTCGCGGAATTAATCATCCTCCTGCTATCGCTGGTGCTTATTTTGCAGCTAAATTAGGAGTTGTGGAATATTTGGCTAAAAAGAAAATTCAAGCAGGGGTTGTAATTCTTAGAGAGATTAGGCCGGAATATGCTATTCCTGTTGGTGTATGGCAAATTCGTGAGGGTATTCGTGAGGCCATGAAACAGAACCCAACAATAGCTGAAAACTTTGATCAGGCTCTTATTTTGGCATCAAATAAGATGAGCATTAGTAAATCTGAATGGCTCTCTCATGGAAGCATCTCAAAATTGATCAGGCAAAAAACTCTGTCTGATTTCTTTTAGTGTTGAACTAATTTCATAAATCCAGCTTAAAGTGTGGAACCATTTGAATTCGAAAGGCAACCGAAAAGAAATTTAGCTTGTTACTTTCTTTACAATCTTATGAGTGAAGATCTTATAAAATCCATAATAATACTACTACAGAACGATAGAGGAGATGAGGAGATTTTAATGCGAATCTTGTATGATCTTAGGAAAGACAAAAAGCCTTTTGGCCCAGACAAGTTATACCTCAAAAACATTATTGAAAAATACCTACCAGAAGACAAACATCTTCTATAACCAGTTAACATTTGAAAGCACTACAATCTACAACATCACAATAAAGTTTAGAGTGTTTAACTACTGTAAATCCTGCTTACGGATTAAATTTAGTCTTCATTAAATCCATAAACAGTGTTTGTTTAAATTCTTATTTTACAGTTAAATATTTATCATATTATGAGAAAATTACTTTTTTTGGCATTAATTGGAATCTCAACACTCATTATTCCATTTTCTGTATTTGCACAAGAACCACAAACTGGCGAAACTATAGAAGATGATAGCCAAGTAAAATACATTGTTGGCGCTGGACTAGTCTTCGTCATAATAATGGCGATAATTGCTGGTAGATATAGAAAAAAATTTTTTGCTGAATCGTTACCAATAAAAGAATGGACAAAAGTAGAAAAAGAACAAGTACGAATTAGACAAGATGGAAAGTGTGCAAAGTGTCAAAAACCACCACCCGCAAGATGGGAATATCATCATATAGATGGCGATAGAAATAACATTAGTTTAGAAAATTGTGAGGGTTTGTGTCCTAACTGTCATTCGATTGAAACACATGAGTAATAATTAGCACATACTTTGGAAAAAAGATACGAGAAGTTAGGAAAACAATCCTGATTTGAATCTAAAATGTTAGTTTGGGTCTAGGGCTGCTTTTATAGCATTTATTGGCAACTTGCTTTTTTACAGCCATTCTCTTCTTAATTAGACTAAACATTATCATTCCAACATTGATAATTGAAATAATTTCAATCAAGTCCACTCCGTATAAGAGCCAATCAATAACTGGGTGGATTCTAGATACAATTCCCACCTCTAACATGAGATCTGCGTTCCATATCATGTGGGGAATTTGAATAAATTGTATAACTGCAATAATGATTATACTTCCTAAGATTTTGCCCTCATACCAATTCCAAAATCTATTCCATGCATTCATGTTTTGTATTTGTTTTTAATTCTATTAAACAATGTGAAAATTAGATGCAACTAATTAGACTCTCCTAATTTTTTTAGGAACAAAAATAATTAGTACAAACTAAGTTTAAAATTTCCTAAAGTGGAATGCTCTTTGATTTTGACTACAAAGTACTGAACAATAATTTTTTAGAATAAATCATTGTAGTTGAATTTGTCCATAATGCAAACTAGTTTTTACTTTTTAGCTTTAATGTTTTCTTTCTTCATCCAGATTGTTTTTTCTTTATGATCAATTAACTCAACATTCATTTCATTAAGTTTATCTCGAATTTTATCTGCCTCTTCGAATTGTTTTTCTTTTCTAAGTTGCTCTCTACTTGCAATTAGACTGTCTATTTCTTGTTTTTCATCTTCCATCATTTCTGGAATGTTTAACCCTAAAATCTTTAACATCCTTTCAAACTCTATTTTGATTATCAATGCATCTGCTTTTCCAAGTTTTTCATCTGCCGCTAATCTGTTAGTTTCTTTGACAAGTTGGAAAAATGCCAATAATGCTAGATGTGTATTAAAATCAGCTTCTAATGCATTGTCAAATTCAGTAGCAATTTTCTTAATAAATAGATTAGATTCCTCACGACTTTTACTATTTGCATGAATTAATTCATAATAACATATCTCTGCTTGTCTCCATTTTGTAAGATTTTCTTTTAGTAACTCTTCTGAGTAATTAATTGGTTTTGAGTAATGTCCTGATAGACAGAATAATCTTATAATGTTTGGACCCCAATTTTCTAAAACATGTTTGATTGACTTTACATTTCCAAGAGATTTTGACATCTTTTCTCCATTTATCGTTACCATTCCTACGTGAGTCCAAATTTTTGCAAATTGTGAACCTGTGTATGATTCAGATTGTGCAATCTCATTTTCATGATGGGGAAATATTAGGTCTCTTCCACCGCCATGAATATCAAAATTTTCTCCAAGATACTTTATGCTCATTGCAGAGCATTCTATGTGCCATCCTGGTCTGCCTTTTCCCCATGGACTATCCCATGTGGGCTCAATATCTGAGAATTTCCATACTGCAAAATCCAACGGGTCATTTTTTGTTTCATCTATTTCTATTCTTGCTCCTGATTGAAGTTCATCTATTTTCTTTTTTGATAACTTTCCATATTCTGGAAATTTTGACACTGAGAAATAGACACCATTTTTAGAAGTGTATGCAATTTGTTTTTCAATTAATTTTTCAATGAATTTGATAATATCATCTATGTGCTCTGTAGCTTTTGGATAGTTTGTTGCACGTTTGACATTTAGTCCATCAAAATCTTTGAAATAATTTTCTGTGTATCTGGTACTTATTTCTTCTGCAGTAGTATTTTCTGTTTGTGCACGATTTATGATTTTATCATCGATGTCTGTAAAATTTTGAATAAATTCAATCTCTACTCCTTTATTCTCTAGATATTTTCTCAACACGTCAAAAACTATGATGGTTCTTGCATGACCTATGTGAGATTCATCATAAACAGTAACTCCACAAAGGTAAATTCTCACTTTTTTTGAAACATCTAATTCTTGTTCTGAATTTGACAGTGTATCTTGAAGTTTCATCCTTATTCTCTGTCTGGTTTTTGTGCTGGCAATCTTTTATGTTCACTGTTTCTGTTCAATTCATAGATTTTTTCTATAGTTGAATTATCAATTTGAGTTATTTTTACTGTTTCATCAACAGATAGTTTTTTCTCAACTAAACAATACAGGATAGAATCTATCACTTCATATGACACTCCCAACTCTTCTTCTGCCTCATGATCTTCCCATAGGTGTGGACTGCTCTTTTTTGAAATTATATTATCAGGAACTCCTAGATACTTTGCAATCTCTCTAATTTGGAGTTTGTATAGTGAAATAATTGGAGTAAGATCAGCTGCACCATCACCGAATTTTGTGAAATATCCTATCAGGTGCTCACTTTTGTCACTGGAACCTAAAACTAGATAGTTTTTGCTGTTTGCATAATAGTATAGAATATTAGTTCTTACTCTTGCACGAAGATTTCCTCTAGACTTTTTATTTGGTTCAAGATACATTGTGTATTCATTTACAATTGGCTTGATATCGATTAGTTTGTGTTCAATTCCTGTTAATGAAATCATTTTTAGCGCATCTTCAGTTTCTGCTGGTGTAATTGAAGTATCTGGCATTATAATTGCTAGAGTTTTTTCTTTTAGTTTTCTTTTGCAGATATAAGCTAAAACTGCTGAATCAATCCCGCCACTCAATCCTAAAATGACGCCTTTTGCATGTTGTTTTTCTATTTGTTCTGATAAGAATTTTTCAATAGTTTCAGTAATTGAAACATAGTCTTGATTTTTGATTTCATTAATGATATCTTGATTCAACAACTAATTTTCAGAATATATGAATAAAAATTCTACCTAATATTGAATCAAAATTAGTTCATTTTGAACGCTCAGATATCCACATAGATGCCATCGTCTCTTGCCTCAATAGCATATGTTTCTAGTTTAACATCTTTGAGATAGTCATCAAGTTTGCCTGTTTTGATATTGTAGTGCCAAAAATGTAATGGACATTCTACAATGTCACCGTCTAATTTTCCAGGAGCAATTGAACCATCTTGATGTACACAAAGATCATCTAATGCATGGTAGCCATCTTGGTTGAATACTGCAATCTGTTTTCCATCAATCTTGAATGCTTTACCTTTTCCAGCAGCAACTTCGCCTTTTTCTGCAATTTTCTTCCAAGCCAATAATTTTGTGAATTCTTTGTCATTTATTTACATTCGCATGATAGGATTTTATAAGGAAATTTAAGAATTCAATCGTTGAGTAAAGTAAAGACTAGCCCAAAATTGATCAAAGAAGGTTGGTTGTCCTATGATTGGGCTAGATCACATATGCAAATTCTAGATAATACAATTAATCGCTTCAAAAAATCAAAACCACTAAGGGGTGTCACGCTTGGATTTTGTTTGCATATTACAAAAGAGACTTCTGTCCTACTAATGGGTGCTAAAGAACTTGGTGCCACCGTTGTATGTTGTGGTGGAAATCCACTAACTACTCAGGATAATGTTTCTGCATTTTTGGCATCTCAGGGAATCCATGTTTATGCATGGCATGGACAATCAGTCAAAGAATATGATTGGTGTATTGATCAAGTATTGAAACACAAACCAACTATTCTAACTGATGACGGTGCTGACATGAATATCAAAGCTCATTTTGACAAGAGATTCAAGAACATGAAAATTTTGGGAGCAACTGAGGAAACTACTGCGGGTGTTACTAGAATCAGAGCGGTAGAAAATCAGGGCAAACTTCGCTATCCTGTAATTTTAGTAAATGAAGCATATACGAAACACATGTTTGATAATCGATACGGAACTGGACAAAGTACTATTGATGGCTATCTACGTGCAATGAATCTGCTTATGGCATCAAAGCGCGTTGTGGTTGTTGGATATGGTTGGGTTGGACGTGGTGTTGCATCAAGATTCCACGGAATGGGTTCAAAAATAATTGTCACTGAAATAGATCCTGTTAAAGCCCTTGAAGCACATATGGATGGATTTGAAGTAATGCCAATGGCACAAGCTGCAAAGATTGGTGATATCTTTGTTACATGTACTGGAATGACAAGTGTAATTAAAAGAGAACACATCTTAAAAATGAAAGATGGTGCCGTTATGGGTAATGTTGGTCACTTTGATGTAGAAATTGACAGTAACTTCCTACTAAAGAAATCAAAATCTGTTAAAGAAGTGAGACCAAATCTTGATGAATGTATTTTGAAAAATGGAAAAAGAGTTTATCTAATTGGAAAGGGCCGTCTTGCAAACTTGGTTGCAGCAGAAGGACATCCTCCAGAAGTGATGGCACAATCATTCTCAAACCAAATTTTATCTGTTTTATATATTCTCAAAAATCACAAAAAAATGGAAAATAAAATCATTGATGTACCTGAAGAAATTGATAAACAGATAGCAGTTGATGCACTAAAGGCAATGGATGTTAAAATCGATAAACTTACTCCGGAACAAGTAAAGTACGCTAGCAACTGGTAAAACTTCTTAACCCAATATTCCTCTTGAAAAATATCTAATGAACAAAAAAGCTATCATTACAAGTGCTCTACCATATGCAAATGGTGAAATCCATTTGGGACATGTTGCATCTACCTATCTTCCAGCAGATGTAACTACTAGATTCTTAAAACTAAATGGAGTAGAGGCTTACTATATTTGCGCATCAGATGATTTTGGAACTCCAATCTTAATTCAATCAGAAAAAGAAGGAAAAACCCCTGCTGAGTATGTTGCTCATTGGAATAAGCGTGATTATGAGGATTTTTCGGCATTTAACATCGCGTTTGATTATTTTTACAAGACCAGCTCTTCTGAAAATATTGCATTTGTTCAGGAGGTCTTTAAAAAACTAAATGATGCGGGTCACATATATGAGAAAGAAATCATCCAATTCTACTGTAATAATGATAAGAAATTCTTACCTGACAGATACGTCAAAGGAATATGCCCTTATTGCCAAGCAGAAGACCAATATTCTGATCTTTGTGAAAGTTGTGGTCGTGTTCCTGACGAAATCACTGATCCAAAATGTTCACTATGTGGTCAACCTCCAACAAAAGAAAAATCAAACCACTATTTTTTCAAACTCAAAAACTTTGGTGATTCACTAGGCAAATGGCTAGATGAAAATGAACATCTACAAAAAGATGTCAAAAAATATGTTCAAAACTGGATCAAATCTGGTTTAATTGATTGGGATATCACTCGAGATATTTCTTGGGGTGTTCCAATACCCCTTGATGATACTAAAGGCAAAGTCTTCTATGGGTGGTTTGACAATCACCTCGCATACATTTCAACTGCAATCAAATTTCTAAACGATAAAGGAATTGATGGAAAAGAATTTTGGAATTCTGCTGACATTTATCACTTTATCGGAAAAGATATTGTATATCACCATTTTCTTTTCTTACCTGCAATGAGATTGGGACTAAACAGCGAATACAAATTGCCTGATTATATTCCAACCCGAGGTCATCTTACACTTGAATCTAAGAAAATTTCCAAAAGCAGAAATTGGTATATTGGTCTAAAGGAATTCTTAGGATACTATCCTGCAGATTATCTTAGATATTATCTAGTAGCAATTAATCCATATTCTCAAGATGATTTGAATTTTGATTGGAACGACTTTGCGACTAGAATTAACTCTGAGCTGATTGGAAATCTTGGAAACTTTGTTAATCGTGCTCTAGGATTTACCAAAAAAGCATTTGATGGCAAGGTTCCTGAACCCGAATCCTTCGATGATAAGGACTCTGAGACAGAACAAAAAATCAAAGATCTTGCAGCTGATGTGGGCTTACTAATGGAACAGAATCATCTTGATAGGGCTCTAAAGAAAATAATGGAATTTTCGTCACACTTTAACCAGTATTTCCAACACAAAGAACCATGGAAAAAAGGTCCAGGTACTGCAAGTTGTGTATTTCTTTCAGTTAACGCTGTTCGAAGTTTAGCAATTGCAATCTTCCCATTTATTCCAGAATCTGCGCAAAAAATTTGGCAGCAATTAGCATTAGATGGAAACGTCAGTGAACTTCAATGGAATGATATATCTGTTTTAGGGATTTCCCCTGGTCATACATTGGGCGAACCATCTCCTTTGTTTGCCAAAGTAGAAGAGTCTGATATTGAAAAATACAAAAAACAACTAAAACCCTCTGAAGAAAAATGAGACCTGTCACAAGAATTTCAACTAGGGGATATTATGATCTCTCTTCTGGGAAAACCCTAAAAACCAATTTTTATCATTTGTATTTAAAAAATGATTTTAAAAAATTGATTGGTTCAAAAGAATTCACCATAATGATACATGGTTTACAAAATGATAATGCGGGAGCAATTGCCAAAGTTATTCTAGCAAGAAATCGACTACGTAAATTAGGATATTTTCATCCAGTAATTGGTTTTAGTTATGATTCAAACACAACTGGTGCTCACTTACTCATGTATGTAAAACATGCACTTGCTGTGGGCCAAATAATTGCAAAGAAAAATGGACGTAATCTTGGGAAATTCATTATTGACTTTAAAACCACCAGTCCAAAAACAAAGATTCGGCTAATTGGTCACTCTTTAGGCTCTCAGGTAATACTGAGTACTGCCGAGTATCTTGCAAAAAAGAAACAAAATTCGGGAATCATAGAGAGCATTCACTTTTTTGGGGCGTCAATTACTAATGATGTTCCATCCTCTAAGAAATATGGCAAAATTCTACAAACCATTGTAAACAAAAAAATTGTAAACCACTATGCTCCAACAGATGATGTTCTTTACTGGGCTGATACGGCAAAATTTGTTAAAGGACCACTTGGCCTCAAGGGTGTAATTGGAAAGCCAATTAGTAAATATTATCAAAAACTAGTAAAGCCAAAAAATCACAGATTTGCAAGTTATGCTGCAGTGTTAAACTCATTCCCATAAAATTATTTAGAATAGTATGATTTGTACGTGATTCTTTTATAGAAAAAATTGTGTTTGTCATTAATTATGAAACCCAGTATGCCTTTGTCTAATCAAAAATCTATACTGTATCATCTACGTGTTTTGGATGAAAGTTCTGAATCTTCAGTGGATCTTTCTGAATATCCTTGTTAGAATAATTTATTTTCTACTAAATCCTTGATTATTAATTACATTAATTGTATTTGTAGATTTTATACCCTGTATTTTTCTGACCTTTTTGCTAACAATTTCAGAAATGTCATTATATGTAGGAGACATAATCTTGCAGATCAGTTTATTGTGTCCAACCAATACATTGACCTCTACCACTTCAGGAATTTCTTCCAAGTTTTTAATTACGCTGTACTCGTCTGACTTTGAACAATGAATAGTGATAAATGCTTTGGCCATATAGTTATCTAATATTTTTTGTTCAATTTCGTTTGTTTTTAAGAACCCTAGTTTTTCATCAACTATTAAGGTGAGAGTTGATCTGATGTTTGAAATTTTTCTTATTCCCTTTGAAATGTCATGTTGAATATTCTCTTCATTAGAAGATACTAGTTTAGTTAAGATGTCCCAAGTCCCAAATGTACCAAATGCATCAGTAATGCTTGGTATATTTTTTAGATTAGAAATTACAGAATCTTCAGTCCCAGACTCATTTATTATTAGAACATAGGCTTTTACCATAAATTATCCTAATTTTGTCCCGGAATTCCCATTAGTGTAAGAGTTGAACGAACATGTGCAAGTCTTCTGATGTTCCAAGTAATAACTTCTTTTAGTTTATCTCTGTCTTTGTTCTCTACCTTTGTAATTATGTCATATGCGCCAAATGTTCCATGAACTTCCTTTACAGAATCTATGTGCTTTAGGTCTTCGATTATGCCCTCTTCAGAACCAAGATCACAATTAACTAAAACATAAGCGGTTTCCACAAAACAAATATGTAAAAAATATATTTAAAATAAACCATAAAGAATACTTAAAAATGTTTAATTACACGCTATATTTCTATAAATATTTTTGATTTCTTAGTGATGAGCTTTTTCTTTCACAAAACCATTATGTGATTATGAGTCTTCATAAAGCCCAATTTTTCTCTCAAATCATATGGTATCGTCGATAAACTTTGTAGTTTTAGGCAAACAAGACATTGCATCGGGCTTTGGAAAAAAGGGAACAGTGACTGATCTTTCTCTTTATGATAGAAAAGAATCTGACGTAATCAAAACTTGGGTAATTCCAAGTGGGTTTCCTGATAAAATACAGCCATTGTTTCAGGCAATCAATCTAGCAGAATATGTGATATTTCATGTAGATAAATTAGATAAATTTACTGGAGAACAAATTATTGCACTTGATTCATTAAAAAAAGAAAAAGGAATCTTGTCTCATACTTTTGATGTTGATGAATCCAAATTAGATGCAATGATCAAAGGAACTGTAGTTGAAAAATACATCAAAGTTGATCAAGACAAAATCAAAGAAGAGATGAATAAACTTGAACCAATCTCAAATGATGGTCCATCTGAGATGGTAATTGATCATTGCTTTGATGTTAAAGGAGTTGGAACTGTAATTTTAGGTAAAGTGACAAATGGAAAAGTAAAGCAATATGATAATCTTAAACTGTATCCTGCAGGAATTGATATTCTCATAAAGTCAATCCAAATGCATGATGATCCTGTGGAGGAATCTATCTGTCCCGCAAGAGTAGGACTTGCAGTAAAAGGTGTAAAACCTGACGAAGTTGGGAGGGGTGATGTGATTTCTGAAGAGGGGGTGGTAGATGTAAAATCTGAAATTGAACTTGATTTTGAAAAGAATCCGTTTTACAAGAGTGAAATTGCAGAAAATCAAGGCTGTTTGGTCAGCATTGGATTACAGATTAATGCTGCAAAATTCTCATCAATCTCTCCTCTAAAACTTACATTTGAAAAACCAATTGTATGCAAAAAAGATCAAATTGTTGTGATTTTAAAACCTGAATCTACCACTATCAGAATTTTAGGCAGTGGTAAAATCAAATAACAACCAAATCCTACTAAATGCTGATGGAACCAGTACGTTCTTGTCCTATTTGCCCTAAATGCGGTTCAAAGAGATTTGTTAAACTACCTGGAAAAAAGGTCACTGTAAAATGTCGCTCTTGTAATAAAGTAATCAAAATCTAAATTTCATAGTTAATATTTGCAATATTCTTGCCAAAGTTATGGTAAAAATATGGAAAGATAACGATATCAGTCTTGATCCACTTAAGGATCAAACAATCGCAGTACTTGGTTATGGAATTCAAGGTAATGCACAATCTAACAATATGAAAGATTCTGGCCTAAATGTAATAATAGGTCTTAAGGAAGGCGGGAATAGCTGGAAAAAAGCCGAAGCTGATGGTCACAAAGTAATGTCTATTGCAGAGGCAACAAAGCAAGGAGACATTATTCACGTGTTGATTCCAGATATGATTCAAGCTCAGGTGTACAAAGATGAAATCGAACCTAATCTTTCTGAAGGAAAAGCATTGTCATTTTCTCATGCAGCTGCAATCTATTGGAAATGGATTGAAGCCCCTAAGAACGTTGATCTTATCATGATTGCACCAAAAGGACCTGGCTCCAAAGTTAGAGAAACATATCTTGATAATTTTGGAACCCCCTCAATTGTTGCAGTTGAACAAGATTTTACAGGAAAAGCATGGGATAGAACATTAGGAATTGCAAAAGCAATAGGAAGCGCAAAAGCTGGATTAATTAAAACTACTTTTAAAGAAGAAGTAGAAACTGATTGGTTTGGTGAACAAGCTGATCTTTGTGGCGGTACAGCTTCTATGGTAACGAATGCATTTGAAACTCTAGTTGAAGCAGGATATCAACCAGAAATTGCATACTTTGAAGTCTTACATGAACTCAAACTCATTGTAGACTTGATTCAGAGATATGGAATCAATGGAATGTGGAGACGTGTAAGTGAAACTGCTCGATATGGTGGTCTAACTCGTGGACCAATGGTTATGGATTCTACAAACAAAGAGAAGATGAAAAAAATCCTTACCACGATTCAAGATGGCACATTTAACAAAGAGTGGATCTCTGAATATCAGAAAAGTGGTAAAGATTCATTTAACAAATACATGAAACAATATGACGAACACCAAATTGAAAAAGTTGGTAAAGAAATGCGTAAAATGATGTGGCCTGATTCCACAGAATAATCTTTTTTTCTTAAATTTTTCTTAATTTAGAAACGCCGGTAGTAATATGATCAATGATTGTTGGCAGTGGCGTACCTGGACCAAACACGTGATTCACTCCTGACTTTATCAAAGCTTTATGGTCTACATCTGGAATTACTCCTCCTCCAACAACAAGTACATCGTTGATTCCTTTCTTTTTTATTGCTTTTACCACTCTGGGAAAAAGTGTTCCATGTGCACCATTTAGCAAACTCATTGCAACTGCATCAACATCTTCATCCTCTGCAATCTGTGCCACTCTTTCAGGAGTTGCAAAAAGTCCAGAATAGATTACTTCCATTCCTGCATCTCTAAACGCTCTACAAAGTACTAAAGCGCCCCTATCGTGACCATCAAGACCTAATTTGGCAACCAAGATTTTGATACTTCGTGATGCAGTCTTTTGTTTCATAATTATATTTGTTTTCAGTATATTTTAAAACTTTATTTGATTTTCTAATCTGTGAAAATAATCTGTAGTTTACAAGAATAGAAAATCTACTTAAAGCGTAACAAAAGTATCTCAGACGTGAACACTACTCCAATTAATTATGAATTAACTTTTGAGCCTGATCTCAAAAAATTTACCTTCCATGGAACTGAATCAATTTTAGTATATTGCAAAAAACTTACAAACACAATAACAATGAATTGTGCAGAACTAAAGATAAAATCATGTCAAGTAAAATTTGCAGGAAAAATCATCAAATCAACTCCACAAACAAATGAGAAAAATGAAGAATTACAAATAAAATTAGGAGAAAAAATTAAAGGTAATGTAACAATCAACATAGAATTTCAAGGAATTTTAAATGACAGACTTCTTGGATTTTATCGTAGTAAATACAAACATGGTGGCAAGACAAAATATCTTGCTACCACACAATTTGAGGCAGCAGATGCCAGACGTGCATTTCCTTGTTGGGACGAACCTGAAGCAAAAGCATCATTTGAAATTTCAATTATTGCAGACAATAAATTCACTGCAATCTCAAATATGCCAATTAAATCAAAGAAAAAAACTGGAAGCAAAACCATTTACAAATTTAGGAAGACTCCAGTTGTCTCAACATATTTAATCTATCTTGGCGTTGGAGAATTTGAATATCTAACTGGAAAGATTGGTAAAACACAGATTAGAGTTGTAACAACAAAAGGAAACAAATCAAAAGGAAAATTTTCATTAGAATTAGGGAAAAAACTTCTTACATCTTATGAAAAATATTTTGGAATAAAATTCCCATTACCAAAACTTGATTTGATTGCAATTCCAGACTTTGCAGCTGGTGCCATGGAAAACTGGGGAGCAATTACTTTCAGAGAGACAATTTTGCTTTATGATCCTAAAACATCTTCCACTAGAACCAAACAATACATTGCTGAAGTAATCTCTCATGAGATTGCACATATGTGGTTTGGAAATCTAGTTACAATGAAGTGGTGGAATGATTTGTGGCTAAATGAAAGCTTTGCAACCTTTATGGCGACAAAGTTTGTTGACAAATTCTATCCTGAATGGGATTTGTGGAGTCAGTTTATTGAGGATGCAATGAATGTTGCAATGGGTCTTGATACTCTAAAAACAACACACCCAATAGATGTCAAAGTAAACTCTCCATCTGAAATTAGAGAAATCTTTGATGCAATTTCTTATGATAAAGGTGGGTGTGTATTGCGAATGCTTGAACATTATGTGGGAGAACCAAACTTCAGAAAAGGTCTAAAACAATATCTTTCTGATTTCAAATACAAAAACGCTGAAGGAAAGGACTTGTGGAATGCAATTGGCAAAGCATCGCGAATGCCTGTCACATCAATGATAAACACATGGCTCAAACAGCCTGGATTTCCACTAGTTGAGATTAATCAAGATGGAAATTCACTGAAACTTAAACAAAAGAGATACTTGCTTGAACACGATGAAAAGTTCAGCAAAGGTCTATGGTCCATTCCATTATCTTTGGGACTAGAAAACGAAATTTCTAAAAAACTATTTTCTAAAAAATCTCTGTCTATAAAACTACCAAAGAATACTATCGGTTTTGTTGCCAACTATGGAAGAAAGGGATTCTATCGTGTAAAGTATGATGAAGGAATTTTACTTGATTTGAAAATGTTAGTAGATGAAAAACGTATACCTGAAATCGACCGATGGGCAATTCAAAATGATTTATTTTCCTTTTGTGTTTCGGGCGATGAACAAGTACGAAATTATCTTGATTTCTCTGATGCATATTATGACGAAGATAGTTATCTTGTATCAGTAAATGTGGCACATAATCTGGCTTCATTATATTTTCGCGCATTTGATGAAAAATTTGTAGAAGAAATTTATGATTATGCCGTGAATTACTTTAGAAAAATTTTATTTAATCTAGGATGGGATCCCAAAAAATCAGATAAGCATACTGACGCATTACTTCGCGCATTTGTGATTTCTGTCTTGGGAAAAATGAACGATGAAGAAGTTACAGAAGAAGCTCTTAGAAGATATGATAAATTCCTAAAATCACCTAGTTCTTTGTCACCTGATTTAGTAGAACCAATTTGCTCAATCGCAGCATGGAATGGAAATACAAAAACTCATGGAGAACTAACAAAACTATACCAGAATGCAAAAACCATGGAGGAGAAACTTCGCTTCTTAGGTGCTATGTGTGGATTTAAAGACAAAAAACTTCTTATCAAATCACTTGACTTTTCCCAAACCTCTGAAGTTCGTTCTCAAAATATGCAATTACCAATCATGAAAGTTGCTGCAAATCCATATGGGGATAAAGTATTATGGCCATGGTTAAAGAAAAACTGGAAAAAACTAAACAAAAAGGTAGGACATGGAAACCCTTTGTTTAATAGAATTGTTGCTAGCATCTCTTCTGTAACTAATGACTCTATGGAGAAAGAAATTATACAATTCTTCAAAAAGAATCCAACTCCTGGTACAGAACGTACTCAAGCTCAAACCCTTGAACGAATACGAATTAACTCAAAATTTCTTAGAAGTATGAGAAAAGAGTTCAAAGATGGCTAGAAAACTTAGAACCCCTATCTCCATTGCAATAATTACTGTTTTAGCAATAGTCTTTCTAATGGGTGGCGGAACAGATGACAAAGATATTCTTCGTCAAACTTTTCAAATAGATGCAATATACTATGATTCTAGCCATGTTGAAATTTCTTATTTTGACAAATCTGGTAAAACAAATTCTGTCGTAATGGAAATTCTTGGAATGGAGAAATCTTTTCAAAAAACATTTTCTGATTCTGAATTTATTGAAATTGTCCCATTTCCAAATCTACCAAAATATGGTTGGGCAATTCATCCAGTAGTTTTGGAAGTTTATCATGAAGAATTAGGTCACATTCAACTAAAAACTGAGATTCATGCACTTGATGAACCTGTTCCTCCTGTAATCTATTCTAGACCTTAGATCGAATACAAGATTTTATTGCACCGCTAAAACCTTACTGTATATTGGATTTGCTTGTGGATATTAAGAAAGGAAAACGTGGTGCAATTGCAAAAGCAATCAGTATTGTCGAAAATAACCCAAAGGCAGCAAAGAAACTCTTAAAGAAAATTTTCAAAGATTCTGGAAACTCTATTATTATAGGCATTACCGGACCCGCTGGTTCTGGAAAAAGTTCCTTGATTAACAAAACTGTTCTTGCATTGAAAAAATTAGGCACAAAACCTGCTGTATTGGCAATTGATCCAACTAGTCATATTACTGGTGGGGCCATATTGGGTGATAGAGTTAGAATGACTGAATCTACTGATTCAGGAACATACATTCGAAGTATTGCATCCAGAGGTGCAACTGGTGCAGTATCTAATTCACTACGAAATATTATTCGCGTTTTAGAATATTCTGGATTTAACCCAATAATTATTGAAAGTGTTGGAGCTGGACAAACTGACGTAGAAATTTCAAACATTGCAGACATTACTGTTGTTGTCTTTAATCCTAATACTGGTGATAGTATTCAAACTATTAAAGCTGGTTTGACTGAAATTGGAGATATCTATCTTGTAAACAAAAGTGACCTTAGTGGAACAAACCAACTATTCGATGCAGTATTAGACTATATTGGAGATACAGAACGAAATCCAATAATTCTAAAAACATCTGTAAAAAAGAATACTGGAATTACTAAATTTGCACAAACCCTTAAAGATTTGATGGTGTCCAAAAAGAAATCAAAGAAAGAAAAAAATCATGAACGACTTGAAGTAGAATTAAAAGATATTGTTTTAAACAACTTCAAAGAAAAGATTGGTGGCATGCTAGATTCTGATAAAACATTTTCAAAATATCTTAAAAAATTACAATCAAAAAGCATTGACCCTTTTGAAGCTGGAGATAAAATCACAAAATCATTGTTGAAGTGATAATATGGTAGCAAAAAAATCTAAAGTACTTGAAAAGAAAATTTTTACTGATTCTGAATTTCTAGTAAAACGAATCTATCAAAAATCTTCTAAGAAGAAACCTATTGAAGATGCAGGAACATATCCATATACAAGAGGAATTCATCCTGAAATGTTCCGTGAAAGATTTTGGACTATGCGACAGTATTCTGGTTTTGGCGATGCCAAACTTACCAATCAGAGATTCAAATTCATGCTTGAAAAGGGTCAAACTGGTCTTAGTATGGCATTTGACTTGCCAACTCAGATTGGTTATGATTCAGATTCTCCCCAAGCCGAAGGCGAAGTAGGAAAAGTTGGTGTCTCCATCACATCAATTAAAGACATGATGGCTGCATTTGACGGTATCCCTCTTGGAAAGGTCAGTTCCTCAATGACCATTAATTCTACAGCATCAACATTACTTGCATACTATATTGTAGTTGGTGAATCACAGGGATTCAAAAGTAATGAACTTCGTGGTACTACTCAAAATGATATTTTAAAAGAATACATTGCAAGAAATACCTACATTTATCCACCACAACCATCAATGCGGTTAATTGGTGACATGATAGAGTACTGTGCAGAAAAAGTACCCTCTTGGTATCCTGTTTCAATATCTGGCTACCACATGCGAGAAGCCGGCTGTACAGCAACGCAAGAAGTTGCATTTACATTGGCAAATGCTATTGCCTATATCCAAACTTGTTTGGATAAGGGATTAAAGATTGATGATTTTGCACCACGTCTTTCATTCTTCTTTTGTTGTACTATAGAATTCTTTGAAGAAGTTGCAAAGTTTAGAGTTGCACGTAAAGTTTATGCTAAAATTATGAAAGAAATGTTTCATGCAAAGAATTCCCGTTCTTTACAACTAAAATTTCACACTCAAACCAGTGGCGAATCACTAACTGCACAACAACCAAATAACAACATTGCACGTGTTACAATTCAGACAATGGCCGCAGTTGCTGGCGGCACCCAATCTCTTCACACAAATTCTAGAGATGAAGCACTTGCTCTTCCTACACAAGAATCTGCAAAAATTGCACTAAGAACCCAGCAAATTGTAGCCCATGAAAGTGGTATTACAAAGACTGCTGATCCATTGGCGGGTTCCTACTATCTGGAAGAATTGTGTGATCAAATTGAGGATGGCGTATGGAATTATCTTAAAAAAATTCAAAAAATGGGGGGTTCTGTAAAGGCAATAGAAAAAGGATTCTTTCAATCAGAAATCCGTCAAAACGCATATCGATTAAAGAAAGAAATCGATGCTAATGAAAGAATTCTTGTTGGCGTAAACAAGTACTCTGAAGAAGAAGAACAACCAGACTTGCTTCGAGTTGGTGGCGAAATTGAGATTCAACAGAGAAAGGCATTAAAAAAATTACGTACATCTAGAGACAAAAAGAAATGTGAGAAAGCACTTTCTGCAATGAAGAGTGCAGCAGAGACAGAAAAAAATCTTATGCCTTACATAGTTACATCTGTCAGGGCATTTGCTACAACTGGCGAAATCAGTAATACCCTCAGAGAAGTATTTGGTGAATATCGCCCAAAAGAGGTCTTTTAGATGAAGATTGATCACATTGCAATTGCAGTAAATAATGTAGAAGAGTCTGCTAAGGTATACCAACAAGTACTGGGTGTTGATAATGTGGAATTTGAAACCATTGAAACAGAAGGTGTCAAAGTCGCAATCATTCATCTAGAAAATGGCAGAATTGAACTAATGCAACCGACAAATGATTCTAGTCCAATTAAAAAATTCCTAGATAAAAAAGGACAGGGTCTGCATCATTTGGCATTAGAGACAGATAACATCGAAGATGAAGTAGAAAGAATGGAAGGATGTGGGATTCAATTTCTAGGAAAAATAAGGCCTGGTTCCGCAGGAACTAAAGTTACTTTCATTCATCCAAAATCACTTTACGGTGTATTGGCAGAACTATGTTCTCATCCTAAAGAATGAATTAGATTCAAAGGCATACCGTGATGTTTAATATGTTTTTAAATTTTATTTTGTTATACTTACATTGACGAGAATTCATTTTTTACCATAATGTCAAGCTGAGATGAAGTTTGACAAAAGGGAAAACATGAAAGGTTGTATAACAGGGTCCATGTTTTCCTAACTTCTCATCCTTTTTTCCAAATCTATTCTTAGATTCTAAACTCAAAAATAAATGTGGATTTTACACATTCACTTAGATTAACAAAACATTCACTTTGGAATTGAATCTACATGGGTTTGGAGAGCTGTTTCAGGTCCACCACAAGCAAGATACATTGCAGAATGGAATCAACTGTATGATGTTAATTCCTATAATTGGAGTAACAACGGTGTTCCTAATTCAATGGACTTTGATAATATCACAACTCATGAAATTGGACATGCTGTAGGAATGGGAATCCTGAATTCACATGTACATTAGAAACAATGCATGCGTATGCTGATTATGGTGAAATCATAAAACATGATCTTTACTTTGGCGATATCGCTGGCGTTAACGGTGTTTACTAATTTTAAAGAATAATCATTCCATCATTTTCAGAGTATCTGAAGCTGTAATTATTCCTACAATCTTTGATTTCTTTGAAACTAGAATACACTTTGAGTATCTAATTAAAGGGACAAGAGCATTTGCTGGAGTATCATAATCAACTATTGGTGGAATAGGATCCATCGTGTCTGCCAGTTTAGCTTTTTTCAATTCTAGTTCTCCTATGTCTGCCAAGTGTTTTACAATTCCATCTTCAGATATTACACCTACAATCTCTGAATTATCAAAAACAGGAATCTGACTAATTGATAATTGATGCATCTTTTTGATTGCGTCGTGAAGTGTATTTGTTGGCTTTAGTTTTACAATGTCCTTACTACAAAAATCCCCTGCAATATATGGAGATGATTCCCCTTCCAACTTTGCAAGATTCTCAAAAATTTTCTTTGCTGTCTTATAGCTTGGTTGACTTCTTCCAGATTCTATCTGATTAATCATTGAGGTACTAACCCCTGTCATAGTGGCAAGTTTTTTCTGAGTAATGCCTATTTTCTGTCTAACCTGCTTGATGGACTCTATTCTAGGTAACAATTCGTTTAGAAATAGGTTTGATTGGTTTTAAAATGTATTATTTTTTCTTTCTTCTTGTCTTTTTTGGTTGCTCAATTGCTGCTTGGGCTGCTGCAACAATTGCAATTGGAATTCTATGTGGTGATGCACTTACATAACTGAGGCCTTCATCATGACAAAACTTGATGGAATTTGGGTCTCCTCCATGTTCTCCACATATTCCAATCTCCATGTTTGGTCTAACTTTTCGTCCAGCGGCAATACAGATTTTCATTAAACTACCAACACCATTTTCATCAATTGACTGAAATGGATTTCTCTCAAGCAGTTCTTTTTCCATGTATTCTGGAAGGAATTTTCCTTCTACATCTTCTCTACTGAAACTAAATGTCCCCTGTGTCAAGTCATTTGTACCAAAACTAAAGAATTCAGCAGTAGTTACAAGCTCATTAGCAGTCAACGCTGCTCGTACTACTTCAATCATAGTTCCAAAGCTAACTGTTAGTTTCATTTTGTGTTTGGTTTCCATCTCTTTTTCAATGGAATCAAAAATTTTCTTAATGTGATTAAGTTCCTCAATACTACTAATCTGTGGAATCATAATTTGTGGATGGGCTTTTATTTTCTGCTTCGTTAATTCGACTAGTGCCTCAAAGACTGCACGAATTTGCATCTCATAAATTTCTGGATATGTAATTCCCACTCTTACTCCTCTGTGCCCCATCATTGGATTAACTTCTGCAAGATCTCTTGCTCTCTTTAGAATATTTTTTGCTTCTTTAATTTCGCTTGTTGCTTTCTTTAATTCTAATTTGCGAATCTTTTCTGCCAGTTCTTCAGGATTTGGTAGAAATTCATGTAATGGTGGATCTAGTAATCTGATTGTCACTTCGTATCCTTTCATTGCCTTTAGAATTTCAATAAAGTCACTTTTTTGTAGATGTCCTAATTTTTTTAGAATTTTGGTCCTCGCTTCTATATTTTCAGCCATTATCATATCCACAAACAAACCAATTCTATCACTTCCATTGAACATTCTTTCTGTTCTACACAAACCAATTCCTTGGGCTCCAAACTTTCTCGCAAGTTTAGCGGCTTCTGGAGTATCTGCATTCGCTCTAATCCCTAATGTTTTTGTTTTTTGTGCCCATTCTAAAATCTGCTCAAAGTCTTTTGTAACTTTTGGCTCTACTGTTGGAACCTCTCCAATAAAGACTGTACCTGCACTTCCGTCGATTGAAATTGTTTCTCCTTCTTTAATGGCTGTTCCATTTGCAATGCATGTGTTATCATCATAATCAATTTTTAATTCTGCACATCCAACTATGCATGGTTTTCCCATTCCTCTTGAAACAATTGCAGCATGAGATGATTTTCCTCCTAAACTGGTCAAAATTCCTTCTGCTGAGAAGAATGCGGGAACATCTTCAGGTTTTGTTTCTTTTCGTATTAGAATAACTTTTTTTCCTGCTTCTCCTAATTCTATTGCTTTTTTTACGTTAAATATTACAATTCCACTTGCAGCTCCTGGAGACGCTGCAATTCCTTTTGCTAATTGTTTATAATTTTTAATCTTTGATTCATCCATTGTTCTGTGAAGTAATGCTTCTAATTGTTGTGCAGGAATTCTTGTAAGTGCTTTATTTTTATCAATTAATTTTTCTTTTACCATATCAACTGATGTTTTTACAAGTGCCACTGCACTCATCTTTGCAGTTCTTGTTTGTAATAGATAGAATTTACCTTGTTCAATAGTAAATTCAATGTCTTGTGGTTCTCTGAAATGTTTTTCTAATTTTGTACATGCATTACTTAATTCTTTGTATGATTTTGGCATATCTTTTTTTAATAATTTGATATTCTTTCCTGTTCTAACTCCTGCGACAACATCTTCTCCTTGGGCATTAATTAGATATTCACCTTCCATCTCCTTTTTGCCATTACTACCATTTCTTGTAAATACAACTCCTGTTGCACTATCGTCTCCCATATTTCCAAATACCATTGTGACAACATTTACTGCAGTTCCATTAGCAATGTCTTTTGTTATGTTATTTTTTTCACGATAAACTATTGCTCTTTCCCCCATCCAGCTTTTGAAAACAGCTTCTATTGCCAATCTTAATTGTTCATTAGGGGCATCTGGAAATTTTTTCTTTGTATGCATCTCGCAGATTTTTTTATATTCTGATACAATTTTCTTTAATGATTTAACATTTAGTTTACTGTCTTCTGTTATTCCCTGTTTGGCTTTTGCAGAGTCTAATACATGATCAAATTTTTCATCATTTACTCCAAATACAACTTTACCAAATAATTGAATAAATCTCCTATACGAATCCCATGAGAAGCGTGGATTTTTTGTTTGCTCAGCAAACCCTTCAACTGTTTTCTCATTTAACCCTAAATTCAAAACTGTGTCCATCATTCCTGGCATTGAGATAGCTGCACCAGAACGCACTGAAACTAATAGTGGCTTTTTTGTTGAATTCCATTTTTTACCTGTCTTTTTTTCCATTTTTGCAATATTTTTCATTACTAATGGCATAACATCTTTGGAAAGTTTTCTATTGTTTTCATAATACTTGTTACAAACTTCAGTTGTAATGATAAATCCTGACGGTACTGGAAGTTTTAGTCGAGTCATCTCACTTAATCCTGCACCTTTTCCGCCTAGAAGCATTCTATTTTTACTGTCTGCTTCTTCAAATGCATAAACTGGTTTCATTTTTACAATCAACCAATCCCAAAAAGGGGGTATTAAACCATTGACTTGGCAAATTCAGTTATTACCTTGTTCCAGTCCTTCACCTTGATAATTCCACTTGCAACAAGAATTCCTTTAGATCCTAACTCTATTGCTTTTGCTACATCTTCTCCTGAAACAATTCCTGCACCACAAAGTAATTTGGTATTGTTTTTTGCACTCTTTACTGCATCTGCAGCTTTTGTGATTAACCCTGGTTTTTCTTTAGACACTGCCTTTCCTGAACCAATTAGTTCCGGTGGCTCTATTGCAATATAATTTGGATTTAGTCTTGCATATTTTCTTGCTTCTGATACATTCTTGACACATAATACTGAAACCATTTTTAATTTTTTTAATTTTAAAACAAGTTTCGTAATTTCTTTGCTTGAAATTCTATGTTCACTATGATTGATAAGTGAACCACTTACTTTTGATTTTTTTAATAATTCCGGAATTACAAAACCTGTGGTACTGCCTACTTTGGAATTATCAATATGTTGGGCTAAAATTGGAATTGAGCTGTTTGCAACAAGTGCAATAAGATGTTGTGGTGGTGCAATTGCAATTTTTACTTTATATTTTTTAGATACTTTTTCTACTATTTTTACAAATTTTATAATTCTATCTCCTGAAATTTCTTCATAATTTTTACAATTTATTACAAACATCTTTCTTTGAACCTTTTTACATTTATTTAATCCTTGATTGGGATTAGTTAATTTTTGATAACTTGTCGTATTTTTTCTTCATTGTTAGTACTATCATCATCAGAATTATTGCTGCAATATTTGTGCCTATAATATACACATCTGACACTACGATTCCATAAATTAACCATAAAATTGCTCCAGCAGATATAAAGATCATTAAAAATTTTGAAACGTCTTTTAGACTCTTTGTTTTGTATCCTTTGTAAATTTGTTCTACCCACCCAGTAAGAATTAAAACTCCCGCAGCAGTTCCAAGCAATGTTAGCAGAATTCCGTCAATTAGCATATTTTACACTAACTCCAAAAGAATTCATCCAGTCCTGTTTGTTTTGGCTTCCCCAAAATTGTATCAAAATCTAAATCCATTGATGATGTTATCTGTTCTAGTGTTGATTCTAAAAACTCCATGTACTTTTTAGAATCAATCTCTTCTTTTTTTGCCATCTCTACTGGCTTTACTCCTGGTTTATTTAGAATTTTAATGTAAGAAATAATATCTCCTTTCTTTACTTCTCTAATTGACTCTAATTGTTTCGCGGCTCTAACATGTTGAGGAATTGTCTTTGTATATTCTGATATTGACTTGCTAAGCATTACGTTGAATGTTAGATCTTCTAGTGGGATTTCTTTTGCTTCTAACTTTTTACTACATATTGCAATTTTTTCTGAAATTTCTTTTTTTGCATTTTTGAAATCATCCATTGTTTGGACTTTGGAAAGTACATCAAGCAAGTCATAAAACAATTTTTTGATAAATGGAGGCGTGTGTGACTTTTTTCCTGTAAGTCCTTTAACATCCACCTTTCCATCTTTTGTTACGCCAAGATAGTTTTTCTTTCTATTACTTAATACACAATATCTGTATGTTTTGTCAATCTCTAAATCTACTCCGTGGTCTTTCTTTGCCTGTTCTATTACCTGTTGAATTTGTTCTTCAGTTGGTTTTTTGATAAATAATGAATCTGTATCTCCATAAAGAACTTCAATACCTATCTCTTCACATTTTTTGATTGTCTCTAAAATTGTATGTCTGCCAATTGCAGTTGTTGCCTCTGCTGCTGGAAGAAAGTATAATGGAAAAATCTCTGCACCCATAACACCATAACTTGCATTTAGAATCACTTTGAGTGCTTGACTAATTACAGAATATTGCTGCCTTTGCTCATCAGTTAAACTCTCTTTTTTTGATAGATTCTTGTAGTAATTTACTCTCAAATCCCTTAGCGAGCCAATAATCATTGATGTTAGTCCATTCTTCTTTGAGCAAGTCCAATGATTTGTTTGTGGAATTGTATTTTTCTTACAGTCTTCATGAGGACATCTCACTGTCTCATATGATATGTTTCTAACTTTGATAATGCTAGGATATAGACTTGCAAAGTCCATGACAACTACATCAAAATGAATTCCTTCTTTAGGATCAATTACAAGTCCTCCTCTAAATTTTTTATCTTTTATTACTGCATCTGATAAAACTCCTTCTGATCTTCTCTCAAGTTCTTCTCTTTTTGGAATTAAATAATTTCTTTTTCTGTGTTCATAATAGAACAAACTTCTAATCCATTGGGATACCCCCATCCTTGCAACATCGTCAATTGGCATTCTTCCAATTCTTGCAATAATTACAAGCATGTTCATTAACAGATCATTGTTAAAGCTAGTAAGCTCGTATGTCAGAAGAGCATCATTGTAACAATAATTTGCAGTTTGATAGAGGGTTAGCTGATCAAACTCTAATCCATAATCTATCTTTTCTTTGCCAATCAAAGCCTTTGAGACACTATTTAGTGAAAAATTTGTATATTTTTGACTAAATACATAGATTTGAAATGCGCGATTCGAAAAAGTTCTATACAAATCAAGATGAACTCCTTTTTTTAGTGTTGCAGAATTTCTCATCATGTAGAGCGGATTCATTGAGTTTTTGATTCCAAGTCTTTCTGCTCTGTTGTAAAGATATGGCAAATCAAATTCGTCACCATTGTATGTAATAACAAACGGAAATTCTTTGATGATATCAAATGCATCTTGTATCATCTCTTTTTCTTTGTCCAAGTCATAGAATACAATCTTGATACTTTGGTCCAGTTCGTTTGTTCCTTCTTCAGTTCCCTCTGTTTTGAGCACAAAAATCTGGTCAAATCCATCAGAGCCTTTGAATCCAATTGCAGTTACTTTTTTCTCTGCAACTTTTGGGTCTGGAATTCGACCAATCACTGATTCTACTTCAATGTCAACACTAAGTCTTTTTATTTTTGGAATCGGTTGGTTTAGTAAATCTGCCCATTCTAAAATAAATTTCTTGAATTGTTCGGGATCAACCATACTTTCACTATCTACTTTATCCCACAGCAAACTTTTCAGTGCAATTTTAACTTCGGTTGGAATTTCTAGTTCGACTG
This sequence comes from Marine Group I thaumarchaeote, assembly GCA_013390905.1. GTDB lineage: Archaea > Thermoproteota > Nitrososphaeria > Nitrososphaerales > Nitrosopumilaceae > Nitrosopumilus. The sequence continues at coordinate 62,606 of JACATG010000004.1, forward strand.
CTTTTTGATCAAGCTTTCCATCTTTAATTTCATAATATTTTCCAACAATTAATTTCCTGTCATAAAGATAGTTTTCATAATATTTGATATCTGACTCCCAAGTTTCAATTATGTTTCTGATACTTTTGTCACCAGCTGTTCCTCCAATTGCTAGAGGATCTGCTACTATGATCTTTGACATGTCAATTTCTTTATCTTTTAGTAAATCATATCGCTGAACGGTTTTGATTTCAAGAACGTCATCTCTTTCCTGAAGAAAATCTAACTCTTCCGGTGCTAATCTTGAATAGCAATAAGGTTTGTGACCTGTTTCATCTTTCCACAAGATAAGTTTCTGTGATTTTGGCTCATAGAATTTTAAAACTACAGATTTTGAAATATTGTCATATGCAGCTGATACCAACATTGATGGTGGCATTGATTCAATTTTTTCAATCTCTGTTACATTTACTTGCATTTTCTCACACAGAATTTTCGTATTTGCCGGCTAGCTCTTTTGCCCATTTAGCAATATTGCTTTTATCTAGTTGAACCAATTCCACTTTTGCCTCTTTTATCAAATCAAAATTAGCTTCTGGATAAGAATCAAGACAAACAAATTTTCTAATTCCAATTGTTATTGCCATTTTAGTGCATTCTAGGCATGGAACAAACGTTGTATACAGTATTGCTCCTTTTGATCCAGCCTCAATTCCTAAAATTGCACAATGCATTATGGCGTTTGCTTCTGCGTGATTACAAATACATCTATCAAGTGATGCCCCTGACTCTATTTTTCCCTCCATTCTAAGTTGACATCTCTCACAACCTCCTTCAAAACAATTTTTGATTCCAGGAGGTGTCCCATTATATCCTGTTGCTAACTGTCTATTGTTTCTAACAATTACTGCACCAACTTGTCTTGTCATGCAGTTTGAACGAAGTTTTGCCAGTTCTGCTTGCAGCATAAAGTATTCATCCCAATTTGGTCTATCAAAAGAACTGTTCACACAAATTCTGCTTGTCTACTCAATATATGGTTCGCGCTAGTTAAAATTTTGTTGTTTTATTGATGTTGATAATTGAGTAATAGATAGCATTTTGCTATACAAAAGCATAAAATCAATAAATTCTGATTTTTCTTTGTAGAATGACTCAATACATTGAGAAAAAATATGTCCAAAAAAACTCTATAGAAAAACGAGATTATCAAGTAAATCTTGCAAATCAGGCAATTAAAGAAAATTGTATTGTGGTTTTACCTACTGGTCTTGGAAAGACTGCTATCGCACTAAACGTAATTGCAGAATATTTAGCAAAAGGAACAGGAGGGGCATTGTTTTTGGCTCCAACCAGAGTTTTGGTACACCAACATTATGAATTCCTTAAAGCAAATCTCACTTTAGATGACATTTCATTAATTACTGGTGAGGATCCTATTCAAAAACGAACCAAACTTTGGAGTAATAGTGTTATTTGTGCAACTCCTGAAATTACCAAAAATGATTTAGATAGACAAATTGTATCTCCTGAACAATTCAATCTTGTGGTCTTTGATGAAGTACATAGAACTGTTGGTGATTATGCTTATTCAGGAATTGCAGAACGATTTGAGAATTCTTCTGCTAGACTTATTGGATTGACTGCAACTCTTCCAAGTGAAAAAGAAAAAGCAACTGAGATTCTAACAAGGCTTAGGATCTCAAGTATAGCAGAAAGAACTGAAGACAGCCCAGACGTAAAACCATACATCCAAGAAACCAAAACTGAATGGATTAACGTAGAACTTCCCACAGAACTAAAATCAATTCAAACATTATTGAAATTAGCATTAAATGAAAGATATGATACTCTGCAAAAGAATGGCATTCGTCTAGCTGAGCAACAATCACTTTCTGCTCTGCTTAGAATTCGGCAGTTTGTGTTAAGTCGGAACAGACGTTCTGCAAAACCTCTATTCACTGCTATTAGAATTCATTATGCATTAAGTATACTTGAAGCTCATGGAATCACTCCTTTTCTAAAATTTTGTGAGCGTGCACGTAAAAAGAAAGGCGCAGGAGTCAAAGAACTTTTTGAGGTTGATCCTAATTTTACTAGGGCAGTACATCTTGCCAAAGAAGCTCAGTCACGAGGAATAGAACATTCCAAGATTCCTAAACTAAAAGAAATTCTTGAATCTGTTCCTGGAAAGGCTTTGATTTTTACGAGTTATCGAGACTCTGTTGATTTGATTTTCAATAAACTAACTGAGATGGGTATTTCTACGGGAATTTTAATTGGCAAAGCAGGTAAAACTGGACTAAAACAAAAAGAGCAGATTGAGGCTGTACAAAAATTTAGAGATGGAGTTTTTCAAGTATTAGTTGCAACACGTGTTGGCGAAGAAGGATTAGACATTGCGGAAGTAAATCAAGTTATTTTCTATGATAATGTGCCAAGCTCTATTCGATATATACAAAGAAGAGGAAGAACTGGACGAAAAGACACTGGTAAACTAGTAGTACTCATTGCCAAAAATACTATTGATGAGCGATACTATTGGATAGGAAAAAGGAAGATGCTAGCTGCTAAATCTATGGGTGATAATATGACTAAAGTTTTGGAGAAAAATCAAGAAATCAAACCTGAAAAAACAGGACTAGATGCTTTTCTCTAATTTTTGTATTGTTTAGAAATTTGGCCAAAAATCATTTGTTTTCTCTGAATTATTTTGTTTTTCATTCTAGATTCTAAATGATGAATACTGCTACTTTTTCCAACAAGTAAATTTTCTAGTCTGATATCAAACTGGTTTTGAAGGAAGTTTTCTGCTCCTTGAAATCCTTCTTCAAATTCCAGATTCTTAAATGTCTCTTTTGCCAAATTGTTAATGGATTTCTCCAAATATGATAAAATCTCTTCTAGTATTTTTTCTGTTAATACTGTCATAGCAACAATAAGTTATGCAAATCTTTTGATGATGTGATACCCAAATTCTGTTTTAATAGGTTCTGAAATTTCTCCAATTTGTAGCTTGAATGCAACTTGTTCAAACGACTTTACCATCATGCCTTTTGTAAAATAGCCTAAATTCCCATCTTTTTTTGCACTGCCTGAATCAATTGATAACTCTTTTGCCAATCTTCCAAATTTTTCACCCTTTTTAATTCTCTCTACAATGGCAAGTGATTCACTTTGTTTTTCAACTAGAATATGAGAGCATTTAATCTTGACAGGCAATACAATTTACGATTTTTTTCTGTTTCTTAATTGTTTTCTTTGAATTCTATCTATTGAAAATTCGTTCTCTTATCTCTGGTATGTGTTTGTATATGATATCTCTGACTTTCATTTGATCTTCTTCAGTTGGAGTTTCTTTTTGTGCACTCATAATTGCACCACTCATGCCAAGTGCCATTCCCATCACAATCCCATAAACAAATTCCTGAGGATTTTCCACTTTGAATATCTCTTTATTTTCTTTAATTTCTTCTAGATAGGATGGTATTGTTGCTACTGCGCCGTTGATAGTCTGGATTATTAGCGTCTCTAATTGGTCTTCACTCATGTGAATCTTTCTGAGAGAATTCTTAATAAATTTGTGCCTAAGATTTTTAATCAAGACTTTATGAGCAGATACATGTTCATGTATTTTACTACAAATGAGGCAAATGAGGCATTACCTGATGTAATTAAAAAATTTGAGTTTGCTTTAGCTAAGAAGAATGAGGTAACAAAACTAGAACAACAATTACAACTGAGTCTATCCACTACAGACTCTTTTGAAGAATACGTGACTCTAAAACAAAAACTAAATTCTGTAATTACAAAATTCTATGAATCGGTTGAAATTCTAGAAAACACTGGCGTAATGGTCAAAAGTATTGAGCAAGGCTTACTTGATTTTCCTTCAAAGAGATTCAATGAGGAAGTTTGGTTATGCTGGAAATATGGTGAGACTGAAATCAGGTTTTGGCATGACAAAGATTCTGGTTTTATGGGTAGAAAGCCTATAGAAGTTAGTGATGAATCGTTAGTTTAATTTTTTAACAAAATTTTTAACATCTAGAGTTTTGAGTGGTTTTGAAGAATCACATAGAAATGAACACAAAGTAAAGATGTTATCTATCATTTCTATTTAGTTTGTGCATATTGAAAAATCTGAATTAGGTCCTAAATGTTGAAAAGATATAGCGGAGTCAAACATTATCATTTTTTTATCTTTTTGTACAACAATTCTTGTTTCAGTGGCATTGAATCTTTTAACGAATGATGATAATTTAGGATCAACCATATCTACTAGTAATCTTACTTTACCTCCATTCCTTTCACAAATGCTAATTTTTTCTGGAATTGTGCTGTGATACATTCTTGAAACGTCTTCTAATGTTGTTACAATATAGATTACATCCGTAGTGTTTTCAATTAATTGTGAAATGTCTGCATAGATATTTTGGCGTCCTTAAAATACTCTGAATATAGGAATAGTAGTGACTTGATTTGATGTGATTTCATTATGGATTTTATCAATAATCGCTTCCCCTGATTTTTTAATGTTTTACTACTCTTTTCTTATCTCTACAAATTCCGCAGAGATAACTTTTCTTAAAATTTTCTAATTCTATTTTGAATGCATTAGTTTGAGAATACTTTTCTCCAGCCTTCAATCCCCCAGGCACTTTTTTACCACAGTTAGTACAATGAATTTCAACATTAAATTTCACTATTTTTTCATTTTCTGAAATTTTACCAATTATCATAGGCATGTTTGATTTGGTTTTGATATAAACAATAAGATGAAATCAAAACTCATGAATATTATACTGAAATATTGATACACTTTTTGATGCTTTCAGTTTGGTTTCGTGTGATTCGTGTAAGATTTCTTCTTGCATCTGTGATTGCAGTTTCTGTTGGTTTGGCACTTACTTGGCAACAAAATTCCTCGATAGACCTTCTTGATGCAATTTTGATATTTGCTGGAGTGATGGCACTTCATGCAAGTGTAGATTTACTAAATGATTTTTGGGATTTTAAACGAGGAATTGATACAAAAACTAAACGAACTAAAATGAGTGGCGGAACTGGTGTATTGCCAGAAGGATTACTAAAACCATCTTCTGTATATCGTGCAGGAATTGTATTTTTAATTATTGGTTCTGTAATTGGAAGCTATTTTGTTATTACACATGGAATTATTATTGGGATAATTTTGGGGTTTGCAATTTTATCTATTTATTTTTATTCAACAAAAATTGTTGATTCTGGTTTAGGTGAATTTTTTGTTGCAGTCAAAGGTTCTATGATTGTCATAGGTACTTTTTTTATCCAATCAGGAGAAATCACTATAGAATCAATTCTTGGTGGAATTGTTGTTGGAGTTTTATCTTCACTAGTACTTTTTATTGCATCATTTCCTGATCATGATGCTGACAAATCTAAAGGTCGGAAATCTCTAGTTATTGCAGTTGGAAAAGAAAAAGCTGCAAAACTTTTTTGGATTTTTCCTCTAATATCATATATAGCAATAATAATTGGTGTGTCTGCAAATTTATTTCCTCTAGTATCTCTGATTACTTTAGTTACTATACCATTAATGATAAAATCTGGATTAGGATTAAGGAAAAATTTTGATTCAATTGAGAATCTGGTTCCTTTCATGTCTTCAACTTTGATGTTTAGTAGAATTACAGGAGCATTATTTGTTGTTAGTTTTTTGATTGTGTTGTGAAACTTTAGACATAAATTTAGCAATTTATGAGAATTTGTATGATTTCAGGCTTTGCAACTTCTGAAGGAACCAAAAAATTTGCTCAGAATTCAGGCGTAAATCAAGCCAATTTCAAAGAATTTGAAAAACTTACTCTATCAAATGTTGGGATTGGAACTTATCTTGGTGATCCAGATGCTAGAACTGATGATTTAGTTACGAATGCTGTGAAACAATCCATTACTTCTGGCATCAATGTTGTAGATACTGCAATAAACTACCGATCTCAAAAAGCAGAGCGCTCCGTTGGAAAAGCTATTTCAGAATTAATTAAAGAAGAAAAAATTTCACGTGATCAGATTTTTCTCAGTACTAAAAATGGATACGTAACAAATGATGCCGATGTTCAGTTAGGTTTTTGGGAGTATGTCAAAGAAGAATATTCTCAAAAAGGTATCATCAAAGAAGGTGATGTTACCTCTGGGTATCATTGTATGACCACAACTTACCTTTCTGATCAATTAGATCGTAGTTTGAAAAATTTAGGTTTGGATTGTGTTGATTTAATGTATCTTCATAATGCCGTAGAAGGCCAAATCAAAGACGTTTCTAAGGAACAATTCTTAACGAATTTGAAATCTGTCTTTGAATTATATGAACAAAAACGTGACGAAGGAAAAATCAGATTCTATGGAATGGCAACTTGGGAATGTTTTAGAGTTCCAAATGATAATCCTCAATATTTATCCCTTGAAGACACAGTTAACATGGCCAAAAAAATTGGAGGAGATAATCACGGTTTCCGATTTATTCAATTACCCTTTAACATGAATTATGATCAAGCATTACTTGGAAAAACACAATTACTTGGAAACGAAAATGTTTCTGTATTAAAGGCAGCTTTAGCATTGGGAATTGGTGTGTTTACTAGCGTCCCATTTATGCAAGGACGTCTTTTGGCACCTGGGGCAATGCCTGAATTTAATGAATTAAAACCATCTTTACGTGCTTTACAGTTTATTCGTTCATCACCTGGTGTGATTTCTCCTTTGGTTGGGCAGAAATCTTCTGAACATGTTAGTGAAAATCTTGAGATTATGAAAATTCCTCCAATGCCTGAAGATGAATTTCTAGCACTTGTCAAGAAACTTACTTCTTAATCTGATTTTTTGTTGTTATTCTGAGAATTCTATCGAAATATATTAACTGAGATATTTTTAGTAGTTGAGAGTAATTTGTCTGCCAAGATCTATGATTATACAAAAATCTGTGATTCTGTCTTGTCTGTTGACCCAAAAATTCGATTTGCAGGAGTGATTAATGAACGTGGACGATTAGTTGCAGGAGGAATGAAGGAAAATGTTGAACCTATAGAAAGTGAAAAGGATGATGAAATGATTTTCATGGAACTAGCATTACGTGTAAAAATGAGAAAGGAATTTGATAAACAACTTGGTCCTGTGAATTTTGCTTTGGCCTCTCGTGAACGTGCTCTTGCAATCAGTGTGATTATTAATGATGATATTTTGTATGTCGTAGCTGAATCTGATGCGGATTATGGTACTCTTCCCCAGAAAATTCTCGAAATAATTAATTCTTAATTTTTCTCAATCTATAAATAGAATTTACATATGAAAAATTTGTGCCAGTAGATCCAGTTTGCGGAATTGAGCTTGATGAAGATTTAGCAGTGCTTCTTGAGCATGATGGGAAAAAATTCTATTTTTGTTGTGACGGATGTAGGAAAATTTTTATTAAAAAACCTCGTAAATACAAAAATAATGTTTAGATGGGAAAAGCTCCACACATTCTACAAAATTTCGAATTTTCAACTTCATGTTTACAATAGGGACACGTATTTTTTGCATGATTATCAACAGGCGACCCAAATAATTTTTTAAAAATTTCATAATAATGCATTGATTCTCTACTTCTAATAATCACCCCATCTTCTTTCTCAGTGATTAGTTTCTTTTCAACAAATATCTCCTCATTTATTATGGAATTAAACAAATTTGTTAGTCCTGAAGTTCCTGAACCCTCTTGCATCGGTGATTTTTCTCTCCATGCAATTTGGTGTGGAATATATTTTTCAAATGTCTTACGTAAAATCCATTTACCGTATCTTTTCTTCTTTTCATTTCTAACTTTCAGATTCACTGGAATTTTTTCAGCTAGTTTCAAAACTGCATCATTGAGAAAAGGCGATTCAACAGTTATTCCCAATGCTTTTCCAATTTTTTGTGTTGGAAAATGCATTATTGAACAAATTCTCTTGATCTCTTTTTCTAATTCCTCTTCTGATTTGTTTATTAGAAAACTGTATCCTGCAAATAACTCGTCTGCCCCATCTCCTGTGATAATTGATTTTTCACCATTATCTTTTGCCCATTTTATTGCTAGATACATTACAACATTATTACGGATCTCAATATCGTTGAAATTTTTCAAGATCTTAATTGTATCTTCAATTGCCCCAAGAATTGTAGTAGTCTTAACGTTGTAAATTGATAAAGGTAATTGCATTTCTTTTGAAATCATTTGACAATAAGTTAGATCTGTTGAAACAAAATCTTCAGCAATGACTGCAACAGCATTTGGTTTTCTTTGTTTTAGAAAATATGCAATAATAGAACTATCTAATCCACCTGATAATGAAATTAAATTTGATTTACAAGAATTACAGGATTCTTCTAAAACATTGTAAAGGTTCTTGGAAACTTTATCCAATATGAAATACATGTATTAGAAATTAAAATAGCTATGCCTAATTGTTTTCCTTTGAATAATTACACTTTTTATTGTAAACTTTAAATTATTTGTAGAATCACTAAGAAATAATGCTATTGCCTGCTGAAATTGAATCAAAAACTCTAATCCCTGCATTACGAGCAATTCTTGCTAAAAAACTTGCAGAAGATCATAATATTAGAGAAGATGAAATTTCTAAAATGCTTGGAGTTACTCAAGCAGCAGTTAGCAATTACATTCGTGGAACCAGAGGTGATCCGTCTTTGATTGCAAAACTTTTAGCAGAAAAAGAAGTTGCAATTATGATAAATGAATTATGTGATAGTCTTTCGTCAGACATGGCATATACGCCATCTATTCTTTCAAAATTCATTGGACTTTGTAATTATATCAAATCTAGTTTGTTAATTTGTGAGATACATCATAATTTAGAATCTGATATAGATGAACAAGTGTGTAAAGAATGTGAAAACATGCTTCTTAAGGGCCCTGGCAATATCTACTAAATTTTATTTAAGATAATCTCAACAGTTGATGTCATACTACCAATACCTGCAGCTGCCTCTGTATCTACAGTAATTTTTCCAACTTTTGAATTTCCTTTTAGCATTTTTTCTGTAATGATATTTGCAACTGCTACTGCATTTGGAATTGAATTTCCCTTTGCTCTAAGAATAACTTGATCTTTCTTTCCCAGTACCGATAGAACATCAACAGCTAATAACATTACGGGGTCATTTCCAATAGTTATGATGGCATCATCAGACTTGTCGGTCTGCTCCTGACCATGCTGTTCATTTATCTCATCCATGAGCATTACTTAACAATCAGCAATTTTTTGTTCTTTTAAGTTTTATCGACTATTGATTCATTTTTCAAAATAGTTAATTGGAATATTCTGGAAATCTCCATTTGGAAGCACTCTTCTGATAGTAATTGGGATCACTCTTTGTTCAAGTTCTTCCATTGAAATATCCAATGAAATTTTTGCATTTTTTGGAATTGGAATAAATGGTGGTGCACCTAGAGACAACTGCAATGCTCTTGCACCCATAATTCTTGCCTTTTCATATTTTGTTAATGTTGGTGGCCCAATTGTGATTTTCCCTTTTTTACAAGGAATCTCCTCTGGTTCATGCTCTTTTACCTTATCAATAACTTCTCTATTTTCAATTTCTTTGATTCTGTTCTCAAGATCTTCTTGTTCTTTTTCAGTTAGTGGTTCTACTAGATCTTTTCTATCTATTAATTTTCGATAAGTATCTAGTGCTTTGTTTAATCCAGCATTTTTTAGTTCTTCAGCAACAACTTCATCTTCTGCAACTTCTATCACTTTAGTTTCTTTAACATCAGACAAGTAACAAAATTTTCTTAAAACGTTATATAATCTAATCATTTTAAAGTACAAATTGAGTATAGATTCTGTCTCCCGAAAACAAATAATTTTAGAAATTCAAGGAAAATCAAAAATTCCTTGTGATCTTAAACGTCATTTATCTCCAAGAACTGTTGGAACTATAATGAGATCTTTACCATTAGAAGGACATGCTCATTTATTGGGAAAAAGTATTTTGTATTTTGAAACTACTATTGATTCTGGAATTGAGAGAGCAAGAACTGAATTCAAAAAAGGTGATGTTGCATACTTACCTTCATCCGGAAGCATTTGTTTTTTTATCGCTGATGTAGTATCTGGAAAAACTATGACGCCTATTGGAAAATTGATTGGTAATATCGATGCATTAAAGGATGTTAAATCTGGTGATGTATTTCGTATCTATGAAGAAACTGGTTGATACAAATGGTGTCCTGAATAACCACCAACTCGTTTTACAATTCCTTTATTTACAGATTCTCTTAAAAATGCGTTTGCAGCGGAAACTTTGATTCCTGTCTGTCTGGCAAGATCTTGAACTGTGATTACTTTGGAGTTTTGAATAATTTTTATTGCTTGTTGTTCGTTTACAAGAACTACGATCTCTGCTTTTCTTGGTCCACCTTCACCTTTCTTTTTCTTTGAATCTTTAGTATTTGTTGACCTGTCTTTTTTTGCAGCAGTTGGTTTTTTTCCTCCACCCATAATTTGAGAAAAAAATATTCCTCTTATAAACGATGAATAGTATCTTTTTGAACTATTTCTTATCAAAAGTTTAAAAAAAACTCAAATTATTTTCAAATATAAATAACATCTTGCTTATTTGATGATATATGGGAATTGTCTCAAAAGGCGCAAAATGTAATGTTGATGGTTGTGATCAAAATGGTGCTCGTTCTTTAAATACAGTTAAAGTTGAACGCGCAGGACTACGAGTAACTTCTATAGGAAAAAAATCAGTTCTTTGTAAAGAACACTACAAAGAATGGAAAAAAGAATCTAAAGACGATAGAGATCTTGAACGTGCTCGATATGACAAGTTTTAGTTTTTCTTTTTTGATTTCTTAACCTTGTTTGTTGGGTTATTGAAATAATCATCACTCAATTTATCATATAGTTTGCCCAATTTTTTGTAAAGTCGTTTTGGCTTTCTTGATTTTTGGTTACTTAGAACATATAATGCAAGAATTGGAAATACAATTGTTACATCCGCATAAACTGTAACCATTCCATGATGTGCATCTTGAATCTTACCCCAACTCTTACCTTCTTGTAGTGTTGCACCAGACAACCCTCCAGTATCTGGTCGCGCATCTGTAATTTGAATAATATAGTCTTGTCCTCCATCATTTCGCCTTAGAATCTGGTCTAATAGAGGACCTGTTTGTTGAGCTGTATTCTTTGGAACCCCTCCTCCTAATTCTAAAATGCCTGATTTCTTAGAACCATAAAGAATTGCTGCTTGTTCAAGAATCTCCCTGACAAAGTCTAGATTGTATGTCTTATCTCGTAGTCTATGAACCGCCAAATTCAACGCCAATGATGAATCTTTTATTGTGGAAATGTATACTGGTACATCATAATCATATGCTGTTGTAATGAAACTTTTTTCAGGATATTTTGCATTTTCTTTACTCATCTTTCCCATTAAATTACAAAACTCTGCAGTTGTAAATGATTTATCGGGAAAGTCTTCTCCAAACATTTTCTGAATAATTTGATCTTCCGCTTCTAATGTTTCATAAAATTTAATATAGACATCTCTTATTCTAACAATTTCATTTTCATATAATTTCATATCGTCAACTTCAGAACTTCCTTGTTTTACAGGCAAACCCCACGCAAAATGATCTTCGTGATAGACATTAGCTCCTGTTGTAATAATCCAATCAACAAATCCTCGCTCAATCAATGTTTTAATGATTCCTCCAAAGCCAACAGGTGTCAATGCACCCGAAACTGTAAGACAAATTGTTGCATTTTCTTTGATCATTTTTGCATAAAGTTTAGCGGCCTCTCCAAGACTTCTTCCATTAAATCCTGAACTTGCAAACACATTGACTAAATCTTCGATAGTCATCTTTGGGTCTAATTTTATGTGAGGAATATCATTGCCATGAAATTTGTGTGGATCCACTTTTACAAATTAATTTTTTGCTGTAAATAATACTTACGCAAGGATTCTTTGTGTAGTGTGTCTAATTTTGAATTTTCAAGCAAATATTACTTATTTAGGAATGATCTGAAATAATACCAAATGAATTTAGTTGATATACATGACCCTCAGCGAGTAAACAGAACTCCTGACGATGTTGAGGTTTTACTCTCATCTGGGAATTTTGTTCAAGATGGTTTTATAATTTCTAAAGTAGAATTACGTCTTTACAAAGAAAGAACTGATGAAAAATTGGGTGATTATTCTTTGATAACTTCTTTTGTTGAGACTGACAAAGGTTCTGTTGAAATGATTTATGATGAAGGGTTCCGTGGCGAAGCGCCTCTTTCAAGAGCAGTTGAATTTCTGACTTCAAATTTAGGAATATCAGGCTTGATTTTACGCTCATTAATTTCTTTACGTGCGAAAACATAAAAAATTCAATATTTTACATTTTTAGTAAACACTAGTCTGTCAATTTTTGTTATATAGTTCATAAATCGTTGATTGACTGTTCTTTGTTTGTCAATTTTGTTTGATAAAAATTTCTCACGTTTTAAAAATATAAAATTCATTATACATTTATGCATAAAAAGAAAAAACACCGTAGAAAAGATGAAACAGAACATCTTTCAATTACCAACAGTGCATGATAACTTTCTTAGAAGAATATAACAAAAAATCAATATTCATAACAAACAATTCCTAAAATTTTTCAACAAGTATAATTTAAAAATTTCTCACGTTTTAAAAATTTAGAATTCATCATATTATTAGAATGAGTCAAGAAAGAGAGCAAAAAATAAACGACATGATAGATGTAATCATGTCAGCATGACAAAAAACTATTGGTATTGAACAAAAAGATGGAACTATTACAAAAGAGCAATATTTAGACGAGGATATTTTATGGTGGAAAACTGGACCCATAGCCTCTCCCACTTTTGGAAGAATGGCTTATGTGTTAAAAGAATGGGAGAGAAAAGCACTATCTTGTTTACAAAATATGTGTCCAGAAAGAGCTCAAATTTATGGTCAGGAAATTATGGAAATTGCTAATTCATATCGTAGATCTATTGATGCTAAATCATCTGAATCTCTTCGTGACAAGAATAACTCAATGTCTACTTTGATTGATAAAATAAACAAGAACAAAGTTGAGAGAGTCTATACAATGAAAGATCAAATGAAAAAGTCATTAATTGACAAATTCTATATTCACAGTTTGTATGTCATCATCAAGTTTGTGCCTAAATACTATCAATCTTCGTATAGCCTCAAAGTTTGCTATAACTGCTAGGATGATCAGCATTATTGAAATTTGATTAGTTAAAGCACCAATAACTATAAGCAGTAACCTCACATCCCTACCCATTCTAAACTTTGATTTTTTTGCCATATCTTTGAGGTCTAGTCATTGATCAATTGTTGCTGATGCAACAGCATTTCCTATGCTGATTAGTGGTTTAGATTGAGTCAAGCCTAATCCCATGAAATTGTGACTCAAATTGAATAAAAAGGCTGAATTTCTAGCCAAAATTTATGATTTAATAAAATCTTGATTAGGACAAAGATATAGTTTAATTTATCTTAATGTTTCGTGATATTAGTTGAATGGGAATTAAGATTCTTTCTCTCACATCAATCTTGTTAATTTTTGTTATTGGATTTGCTTTAAGCCAAAGTGTGTATTCTGAAGAACCAGTGAAACTAATTCTAGAACAAACTCTTGAACTAATTCCAGAACCTACTCCAGAACCTGAACCAGAATCTGAACCAGAACTAATTCCAGAACTAATTCCAGAACTAATTCCAGAACCTACTCCAGAACTAATTCCAGAACTAATTCCAGAAACTACTCCGAAACCTACTCCAGAACCAACACCAGAACCTACTCCAGAACCAACACCAGAACCTACTCCAGAACCTGAGCCAGAACCAGTTATGGAGCAACTAAAATGTGGTCGTGGAACTGAATCTGTTAATGGAGTATGTGTGTCAATAACATGTCCTGATGGCTTTTCACTCAAAGATGGTTTATGTGTTCAAGACAGTGGTAATGGTGGTGGTTGTCTTATTGCAACTGCAACATATGGCTCAGAACTAGCACCACAAGTTCAACAACTTCGAGAACTTAGAGACAATCAACTACTAAACACAGAATCAGGAACATCATTCATGGAATCATTCAATGATTTCTACTACTCATTTTCTCCATACATTGCTGATTTAGAGCGAGAAAATCCGATATTCAAAGAGATGGTAAAGATTGCAATTACTCCCATGATTGCTAGTTTATCATTAATGGAGTATACAGATTCAGAAGAATCAGTTTTAGGTATTGGAATTAGTTTGATTATGTTAAATTTGATGATGTATTTTGGAATACCTGCAATTGTAATAATGAGGTTTAGAAAATGAAATCTGTAATAATTATTGCAATAGCATTTGTTTTGTTAATTCCATTAGCCGTATTTGCACAACTAATTCCAGAACCTACTCCAGAACTTGCAGAACCCGAATCATCACTAAGTTTTCAAAGTGTAGAATGTCCTCCAGGAAGTTTTGAAAAACTATTTTCAGGTGAAGTGATGGTTTGCATTAATGAGGCTACTGGTAAGGCATTAAAACCAGGAGAACTTACTGGTGAACAACAAGGCACATACGTTACAGCAGGTATTATTATCGCAATAATTGCGGCAGGTATTGGATTTGTAATTCTCAAGAAAAAAAGTTCGTCAAACTAGATTCTAAACACTTTTTGTGCCTAACTCTAAAAACTAATCATACCAAATTGACAGATTAGTTTTTACAAATAGAACTAATTCGTTGTCTTGAACTAAAACACAAAGACCCATTGGGGCCTTTGCATGTTAAACTAATTCTGTAAATTCCTTTGATGGATTAGCCTTTTCCTATTCTGTATATTTTTATCTTACAGATAGGACAGGTGCCTTTTATTGCAGGCCTACCATTTTTCATGGTGACAGATTTTGGATTTTTTATTTCTCTTTTCGTTCTGCATTTTACACAATATCCTATTGTCATAACAACTAATCATAAACTTGATCCTATTTAGAAAGATACTGTAAATTTTGTTTAACAATAAACAGTAATTATGACTGACTAGAACTATAACATGAGTTTGTTAGTTGGAATAAAAAAGAGGGAGAATTATTCCTCAAATTTTGCGAGTTCGTTCTTTAGTTGCTTGATTTGATACTCAACAACTCGTCTGTGGACATTGTTTATCAAATTTATCTTTGTATTTTCTTGATGTGATGAGAAAAGAAGGCTAGATAAGAAAAGTTGATCCTTTACTAAAATCCAACCCCAGCTTGCATAAGCTGTTAACAGTTCGTATAAAATAGTAAAAAAAGAAAGAATATTAATTCAGAGTAGATAAGATAAAAAATTGAACCACAAAATAATGGCAACTGACCTTTTGAATACAGGAATGGGGGATGAAGGCAGACTAAAATTCATTCTTAGTTGTATAGAGAAGAACAAACCACTTTACAAGACGGACATAAGATTTTTAGAGTCAATGACTGACCAACTTGAACAGAGAATACAAAGACTTCAAGGGAACACAGATGCAAAACAAAAAGAAAATGATTCAAGGACGCTAATTTCAAACAAGGAATTAGATGAAATCATTGATGGAAAAAATGCAAAAAGTACAGAGATGTATACGCCTGTAAGAAAAAAGAGTTCATTTCTTGCAAGACTGTTTTCTAAATAATCTGAAAAAATGCGTGAGGACAAAAAAAGAAAATATCAAAGGCGCAACCCCCTAACTGCAGAACTCTGAGAGATTACCTCTCGTTGTCAGTACGTTGAATCGTCTGATTGCCTTTATGGTTCTACGGGGAAGCGCAGTTTATGTGTTAGATTTGAGAACTAACAACATCACATAATATGGGAAATTCCAGTATTTATTTTTTTTATAAAAAATTACAAAAATGATCTAAAATAATTGAAAATTTTAACGAATAGATTTTGATTATATAACATCTAATAGTTAAAGAAAAATTAAGAAGCCAACTATGCTCATCATTTACAGTGTCGCACGTATACACACACTCGTAACACGATGGAAATCCAATGACAATAGGGTAATTGTGTTGGCTTCCTGATATCATTACACATTTGTAAGATAAAAGAATGATCCATATTTTCTAAATGATAGTGAAACAGATTGGTATCAAGGTTGTTTTGATGATTTTTTAAAATTAGATCCTCTTAAAGAAGATCCAGGTAATTCTCCAAATCCTGCATTGGAATTTGAAATGATTGATTCAATTTACACTACAAAAGAAAAATCTACACCAGAGCAAACCATGGATATGTGGTTTGATCATCATACCGAATAAACCCTGAAAAATTATTCAAAAAGAAGTTCAGGTTTTGAAAGTTTCCATTTGCTGTTCCCATCAAGATAATAAAGAACATTTCTTTTTGATATGCGTGTCTAGATGAGACAATTTGTCTTGCATTTTGGTTTTTAAAATAAAACAGGTCTAGAGATTTAGTGTTGTAATTGCCACAAGTTTTCAGTAGCCAGGTAGTGTGGCGATCAAGCATATGGGCCTTTGAAGCCCGTGACGCCAGTTCGAGTCTGGCCCGTGCTACTCTCAGAATTATATGTTAAAACACCACACGAAATTCACGTTTTTGTTTGCTACTTTCTCCTATTTTTGGCATAGTACTCTTTTCTGTGCTTTCTAATTTTGTCGTAGTTTTTTTCCTTGTATTCCTTTGCCCCCTCTAGAATTTTATCTTTAAAGGACACGAATTAATTTAAAGTTGAGGCAATCACAAAATCCTCAACCTTTTCTTGCAGGGAATCAAATCCTTCTTAGTTAATCACAATAATCAATTCTTCTAGAGATATTTGCCATTTGGCAAATCGTATGTGATATTATACAATAATTGTTGATCGACTCATGCCTAAAAAATCACACCTAGAAAGTTCAGTGTTTACCATTTTCACCAAACACTTAATTCAATTGTGATTTCTGTTTGAAATTATGCGTATATTACAATTGCACTGTGATCACATCGAGTATACTCCAACAAAAAAGGAGATCCAATCAGCTGAAGATATTGAAAATCCTGAAACCAAAAGATTTGAGGAAATTGTAGTTGCATTTGTTGCAATAGAAGATGGTGATGATTCTTCAGTAGCACAAAATGCAATATCTCAGATAAAAAATTCTATGGAACAAATTGGCTGCAAAAAATTATTACTATATCCATATGCTCATCTCAGCTCTAATCTTGCAAAACCATCCATTGCGATAACCTTACTTAAGGAGATGGAAGAAAACGCATCTGATCTTGAAGTATCTCATTCTCCATTTGGCTGGACAAAATCTTATAATGTAAAAGTAAAAGGACATCCACTAGCTGAAAGCTTTAAAGTAATTACAAAAAATTTAACAGATTCAATAGATAATGAAGAAATTACATCTGAGGCCCTAGAAGGCGAGTCCAAAATCCTTTCTTATTGGAAGATAATGTCTCCTGATGGAACAATGATCAACATAGGTGATTTTGATTTTTCAAATCACAAAAAATTAGAAATTTTGGCAAAATATGAATCCATTAAACAACGTCGTGTAGATGAACCTTCTCCACATGTTGCATTAATGAAGAAAATGACCATTGCAGATTATGAACCAGCTTCAGATTCTGGTAACTTGAGATTTTATCCTAATGGTCGTCTAATAAAATCTTTGATTGAAAGTTATGTCACTGATAAAGTAAAGGAATATGGTGGCTATGAAGTTGAAACTCCAATTATGTATGATTCAGAACACCCAAGTATGATTAGCTACTTTAACCGATTTCCAGCAAGACAATATAATATTGATTCAGATGGGAAAAAACTCTTTTTGAGATTTGCTGCTTGTTTTGGGCAATTTTTAATGGCAAATCAATATCAACTATCTTACAAGAACCTGCCATTCAAGCTCTACGAGTTAACAAGATATAGCTTTAGAAGAGAACAATCAGGTGAACTCGTTGGTTTAAGACGACTTAGAGCATTTACAATGCCTGACTGTCACGCATTCTGTAAAGATATGGATCAGGCAATTGATGAGATTAAGATACGATTTGATCTATCTCAAAGTGTTCTTCATGAATTAGGAATTGACGAATCTGATTATGAAATGGCTATTAGATTCACTGAAGATTTTTACAATGAAAATAAATCCGCAATTGAGGAACTTGTCAAGAAACATGGTAAACCTGTATTAGTTGAAATGTGGAAAGACAAATTCTTTTACTTTGTTCTAAAATGGGAGTTTAACTTTATTGATAATCTGGGAAAGGCATCTGCTCTCTCTACAGATCAGATTGATGTAGAAAATGCTGATAGATATGGAATTGAATTTGTTGATGAGAATAATAATAAACAACATCCTATAATTTTACACAACTCTCCTAGTGGTGCGATTGAGAGAATTATCTATGTATTATTGGAAAAGGCTGCAAAAGATATCAAGGAAGGAAGAAAACCACAATATCCACTATGGCTAGCACCAACACAAGTTAGAGTAATTCCACTAAAAGAGGAATTTAACGACTTTTGTGAAACTTTGACTGATAAAATTTCTAGTAATAATATTCGTGTGGATATTGATGATAGAAATGAAAGCATTGGAAAAAGGATTCGTGAAGCAGAAAAGGAATGGATTAGATACATTTTGGTTATTGGCGAAAAAGAAGTAAATTCTGAAAATCTTAGCATTCGCGATAGACAAACAGGTGATGTTAAGGAATTACCCTTTGATGATTTCTTAAAGGAAATAAATGAGCAAACTAAAGGAAAACCTTTTACTGGTTTAAATTTATCAAAACATCTCTCAAAGAGACCTCCATTAATGGTGTAAAAAATGAGCTATCTTGATTTGTACCTAAACAATACTCCATTGATTACTTCATCTGATGATGACTCTGAACCTATAGCAACTATAATTGGCATCCCCTTTGACGCAACTCATTCTTACAAACCTGGTTGCAGGTTTGGACCTGATGCAATTCGTGATTCGTTTAATAATATTGAGATTTTTCATCCTGAACTACAAGTAGATTTAGAGACTGTAAACATTGAAGATTTGGGAAATACTAGACACACTGTAGTTGCATCTGAAATGATTGATATGGTGAAAAAAATTACTACTGAACTTGTTGCAAAACAAAGACAACTTTTCATTTTAGGTGGTGAACACTCTATCACTTTTGGCACCTATACAAGTTTTCCAAAAGAAACTGGTTATGTTGTATTTGATGCTCACTATGATTTACGAGATGAATATGCAGACATTAAACTAAGTCATGCTTCGTATCTCAGAAGAATTGTTGAAGAAAGAGGTTCTGAAAATATTTTACATATAGGAGCTAGAGCATTTGTAAAAGAAGAATTAGAATTCTTAAAAGAAAATAATATCAAGACAATTTCTGATAAGGAAGTTCGAGAAGGCAAGGGACCTCAACTCCTAAAAGATTATCTATCTTCTTTTGATTCAATCTATTCAAGCTTTGATCTTGATGTACTGGATCCCGCATTTGCCCCCGGTGTGGGTAACCCTGAGGCTGTCGGAATTACATCTAGAGAATTATTTGACTTGATTCACTCTTTCGAAGAAACTAAGGTTACTGGCATAGATATTATGGAACTCAATCCATACCATGATGATGGTTCTACTGCATCACTTGCAGCAAAAATAATATCTACTATGATTGCCATGGGGTTATCTCATGCTAAATAATTTACGAGACACCCTCAACCCTGCACTTGAAAAGATTGGTAAAGGATTTGCATCCACAGGACTATCTCCTAATTTTTGGACTTGTGTGGGTCTTGTGTTTGCTTTAATATCTGCAGTAGTGTATGGTCTAGGAATTGAGTTTGCATTAGTAATTGGAGGAATTTTGTTACTTGTTTCAGGATTCTTTGATATGGTCGATGGACAAGTAGCAAAGGCTACTGGCAAGACCTCTAAAAAAGGATCTTATTTTGACTCAATGTTTGATAAAATTGCTGAAGTTGCAATATTTTTAGGAATACTAATTGGTGGATATGCTGAACCTTACATAGTATTACTTGCAATAACTTTGTCATTACTAGTCAGTTATGCAAGAGCAAAGTCTGATGCTCTCAACATAAAACTTCAAGGAGTAGGTATTGGTGAAAGAGCAGAAAGGCTTTTGGTAATTGCAATAATTGGAATAATTGGTTTTATGGAATATGCAATAATAATTGTGGTAGTAATTGCTGGAATTACTTTAATTCAAAGAATGGTTGTAACTGCAAAAAACATTAAAGAATAATACTATCGAAGTTTTCCACGATTTCGTCTACTGTCTGCAGATCTGATTTTGAGAATCTTGAAGTGAATTGCACATGAAATACAATAAGTTTTCAACACTGTAGATTGCGCAATGTATGCTCCTTGTGCACGTAGCTCTTTTGCCAATGTATGTTCCACTAAATTTATTTTACCCGTGACTTTTTTTGCCTTGTCTTTTGGTACAGTTTGTCCGCAGTTGGTACATTGTACTGTTCCAGATGAGCCTTTTCCTCCTTTTGTTCGTCCTCTACTTGCACGCTTTAATGGCATAAACATAAAACTAATTTACCTACTTATATTCTTGAGGATAATTCAACAGAACTAGTTAAATCACGCCTAAAACATGGATAAAAACTACTTTACATTTTAATTCTAGATCGGATAATTTCAATTGATAATAATGCGTGGTCTTTGTCATAGTTGCTTTAATTCAGGTGTTGAAATAGTAATATCAAAAGGTAAGATTCTCTGTCAGAATTGCTTTGATAAAATCAATGCAAAAAACTAAATCTGTTGTTATAGGAATGAATAGAAATGAAATTAGCTGTTTTTTCTCATTGTGCAATTGATACAATTACAATTGATAATTATAATTATGAACAAATTGGTGGTCCTGCTTGTTATTGTGGAATTACAGCAAGACAGTTCAAATTTGATGTAGACTTGTTTACAAAATTTGGTTCTGATTTCCCAAAACAATATCTTACCGAATATAAAATAAATTTTGAAAATTCTGAATCAAAAAAAAATACCACTAAATTTGCTATTTCCATTAACGGCTCAGATAGAACTCTCAAACTTGAAAATGAGTGTGATTTACTAGATTACTCTAGTGTTGATGCTGATGGACATCTTGTAAGTCCAATATATCACGAAATTTCTGATGATGTTTTTAGAAAAATTAAGAGTGATTCGAATTTTCTTTTTGTTGATCCTCAGGGTTTTTTGAGGCAAAAGGATTCTCAAAATAATATTGCCTTGAAAAAAACTAATCTTGATTTATCAAATGTTAATGCAATAAAGGTTAATCCTGATGAAGCCCAACAAATTGTTACTGGTTCTAATGATGAAATGATGTTGGCATTACAGAAAAAAGGAGTGGAATATGTATTACTGACAGATAAAGCGGATGTATCTCTTTTAGTTAAAAATAAAGTCTATTCTATTACCTTGCCAAATAAGCAAATTCATGATACAACTGGAGTTGGCGATATTTTTTGTTCAGCATTTTGCTGTACCCTGCTTAAAGAAAAAGACTTTTTATGGGCACTCTGCTTTGCTGGCGGTGCTGCTCAAGCAGCCCTTGAGTCGAGAAATGTTGGTTTGCAAAAAATTCCAAGAAAAGGAACTATTCAGACAAATGCTTGTTATTTTTACAATTTGGTAAAATTCCGAGACTTGTAGTGCATTTTGAACACAAATTCCTTTAACATCTATTCTGGCTTCAACAAATTACAATATGATTGGAATAGCATTAGCACTAACAATGTTAATTGTCAGTTCAATTATTGATGTTCGGAAAAGAGAAATTCATGATTATTATTGGATAGGATTTGGAAGTGTAGGATTTCTACTTTTGTTTATCGATCCTGATATTGTTCCCAATTTACTGACAATAGGATTTGCATTAATCATAGCACCATTTGTGATTTTATTGTGGAGGATAGGACTTTTTGGAGGGGCAGATGCATTTGCACTAATAGCATTAGCAGTTATTGCGCCAATGGCTACATTTAGTGAGAATGCTGTAACACCGTTTACCACACTTTCAAATGCAGCAATACTGTTTGTGATCCCATTATTGATTAATGTAATGAGAAATGTCATAGCTCAGATTAAAGGAGAAAATATTTTTGAAGAATTTGACGCAAGTACTGCAAAGAAATCTGCTGCAATATTAATTGGATACAGATCTAAAAATCCAAGATTTGGGTTTGCTATAGAAAAAACAGAAAATGGTAAGAAAAAATTCGATTTAGCTATGCATCATGCAGAAAATCAAGAGTTCTGTGCCCAACCAAACACCTGAATTACTCCCGGAATTCCATATTTGTTATCAATTACAGGCGGATTTATCATTAAATTATTCCATGGAGACATAATTCTAGGCATGTAATTGTAATTAGTCTTTTCAAAGACAATATCGTTTTATTGCACTGGATAGTTTCTTTCTTCTGTGCAAATAGGCATTTATGGTTCTGGAAATACAGACGCTGCAGCAAAGACAATTAAAAAAATTCTAGATGAATCTGAAATCAAATCATTCAAGATATCAAAATCTAAGAATAAACAAGCTGATTGCATTATTGTGCTGGGTGGTGATAAAGGAGTTAGAAATTATTTTCATAGCACTTTTGATACTGTTACTCCTGTATTGGGAATTAGTGAAGGTGAGGCAAGTGGATTTCTAGCTCAAATAGATCTTCGAGAATTTTCTTCTTACGTTAACGTCTTGAAAAAACAAAAATACACTATTGAAGAGGTTCCACGACTTGGTGTAAAAATTGATGGCAAAAATGTCTATCCAGTACTTAATGATGTTGCAGTGTTTCCTTCAAAGAGTGCTATGTTGATGGAGCATACACTGAGTGTAAATGGAGAAGAAGTATGGCACGATAATAGTGATGGGATAATTGTATCTACTCCAATTGGTTCCTCTGCATATTCTATGTCTGCTGGTGGCCCTGTCTTATTTCAAGATTCGGCTGTGTTTGAAATAATTTCTGTAAATTCTCTTGATGTAACTAGAAGACCAATCATTGTATCTAATGATAGTTCTATTGAGATTAGTGATATCTATGCAAGACTACATTGTGAAGCTGTCCTTGATGGTTCTGATAGATATAAGGTAAACAAAACTGTTGAGTGCACTCAATTCTTTCCTCATGCAAAAATCATTCGACTCAAAAAGGACTCTACTGCAATTTCTGCTCTTGCAAAAAAAGTACATCTTGCTGAAGAGTTACTTAGTATGCCTCCAAGCTCTAAATTACTTCTAAAAACATTAGAGTATGAAGGAGCATTAACACAAAAAGATCTAGTAAACAAAACCTTACTTCCTGCTAGGACTGTTAGAATGGCACTAAGTCATCTTTTGAAAAAGGGATATGTCAAAAAGAAAGTTTCAATCAGAGATGCTAGGCAGAAAATCTATGAAATATCAAAGATAAAATAATTATTTTTTAGATGCTGCTTTGATAAATGCTGAAAAGGATTCTTCAGGAAATCCGGGCCTACTATTGAATTCTGGGTGAAATTGAACTCCGAGATAGAATTTATGTGATGGAATTTCAAGTATTTCCATTCTTTTACCTCCATCGCTTTCAGCTGAAAATATCAGTCCATTTTTTTCAAATTCAGGAATATACTCCTTATTGATTTCATATCTGTGTCTATGGCGTTTACTAATGGTTAATGAATTATAGATTTTTTGTGCATTTGTGTTATTTTTGATTGTTATTTCATTTGCACCTAATCTAAGAGAACCACCCATATCTAAAACATCCTTTTGTTCTGGAAGTAAATCTACTATTGGATTTTTTGCATCAGCTTTAATCTCAGCTGAATTTGCGTCTTCTAAATTCAAAACATTTCTTCCAAATGCAATTGCAGCTAACTGGAACCCAAAACATATTCCAAAATATGGTATGTTTTTCTCACGTGCATAATTTGCAGTTTGGATAATTCCTTCAGAACCCCTTGTACCAAATCCACCTGGGACTAAAATCCCATCATAGTTTGATAGTGTATTATAATCTGTTATTGATTCAGAATCTATCCAGTCAATATCTATTGATTTTCCTATTTGTGCCCCTGCATGCTTTAATGCATGATTTACACTCACATAGCTATCTACAAGTGTAACATATTTTCCAACCATTGCAATCTTTATTTTCTGGTCTTCGTGATTAACCATGTTATTTGCAATCTCATTCCATTTATCCCAATTAGTTGAAGCATTTACCATTCCAACTTTTCCAAACTTTGTAAACATTGAATCCATAATTCCTTGATCATAAAGCATCTGTGGAACTTCAAAGATTGATTTTGCATCGTGAGATGACAAAACATCTTTTATTGCTACATTTGTAAACATCGCAATCTTTTTCTTTGTTTTTTCTTCTAGTGGTAATGTACATCTAACTGCCAAAAAGTCTGGTTGAATTCCTATCCTTCTTAATTCCTGGACACTGTGTTGTGTTGGTTTAGTTTTTTGTTCTCCTACTACATCAAGTGATGGAGCTAGTGTTACATGAACAAAGATTACTCCTTGTGACCCCTCTTCAACTTTCATCTGTCTTAGCGCCTCTAAAAATGGCAATGATTCAATATCCCCAACTGTTCCTCCACATTCTACTATCAAAAAGTCCAGTTTTTCATCCTCGGAAATCGCTCTAATTCTTTTTTTGATCTCATCAGTTATGTGTGGAATTATCTGAACACATACTCCCAAATACTCTCCCTTTCTCTCTGCTTCAATTACTGAAGAATATACCTGTGCAGTTGTAATGTTATGACTTTTTAGAATATCTTGGTTTAGGAATCTTTCATAGTTTCCAATATCCATGTCGCATTCGCCTCCATCTTCTGTTACAAAGACTTCGCCATGTGCAATTGGATTCATCGTTCCTGCATCATAATTTAGATAAGGATCTATTTTTACGCAAGAGACTTTTTGATCTGCTAATTGTAATAATTTTGCAATCGAGGAAGTTGTTACGCCTTTTCCAAGGCCAGACATCACACCACCTGTGACAAAAATATACTTCGTCTGCACATTAATGAAACAAGTATCTGTCTTTTGTATGTTTTGAATAATATGATGCGTTGGAATAACTATTGGAGGCCAGATTTAGTTTACTCAAAATTTTTAATAGTTTAGACAATTGTCGATCTTTACAATTGTAAAAAAATTTCTTGTTTTTTTAACGAGTTTTAGATATTTTTAGGGTTGTTTTTTTATTTTTGTTTGTAAATAATATTATGAGAACTTCTAGATGGCGGCCATAACTGAAATTACTACCACCACCAACATTTGAGTGCTTGGCCCCCTCTTTAACGTATTTAGTCTGCTAAAGTAAAGTTTGTTTTTTAAGACTTTTTGTAAAAGATATAATCTTTGATTCTAGTTTGTTTTGCGGAGTTTTTTCAATTAATTTCAAATATGCACTTCCAACAATTACTGCATCAGCTCCTGCTTTGATGTATTTTTTTACATCATTAGGAGTTGAGATTCCAAATCCTACACCAACAGGAATTTTTCCTTTGGTTAGTTTTTTAACATTTTTGATTGCTTTTAATGTATAATTTTTAATTCCTGTTTTGATACCTGTTGTTCCATAAACCGCAACAAGATACAAGAATCCTGTTGATACTTTGGCAATCTTTTGTATTCTTGTATTAGATGTGTTTGGGGATATCAGAAATACTGTATCTGCATTGCCTTTCGCTGCTTTTAGATATTCTTTTGATTCCTCAATTGACATATCGGGAAGAATGAATCCATCTATCCCTGCTTTTTTTGCTTCTGAGATAAATTTTGAATATCCTTTGTGATACAAGATGTTAGTGTATGTCATTAGCACTAATGGAATGTCTGTTTCTTTTCTGATTTTTTTTACAATGCTAAAAAACTTGGAAATCTTGGTACCTTTTTTGAGTGAAACTGTACTTGCATTTTGAATTACATGACCATCTGCTATAGGATCTGAAAATGGAAAACCTAATTCTATAATGTCTGCTCCTCCCTTTACTAGACCTCTTACAGCCGTAATTGTGGCTTTTTCATTTGGAAATCCTACCATGATGTATGATATCAGAGCCTTTTGATTTTTTGCCTCTAGTTCTGCAAACTTATCTTTAATCTTTGACATTTCTCTTCAAATAATTTTGTACTTCTTCAACGTCTTTGTCTCCTCTTCCAGAAAGCGTTACAACTATTGATTCTGATTTCTTTCCTTTTCGGGCTACTTTGATTGCTTCTGCTATTGCATGAGCTGATTCAAGTGCTGGAATGATTCCTTCTGTTCTAGTAAGCATCAAGAATGCATCAACTACTTCTGCATCCGTAGCTGAATGATATTTTATTCGTTTTGTATCTTTATAGTAAGAGTGTTCTGGGCCAACACCTGGATAGTCTAGTCCAGCTGAAATGCTATGCGTTTCTGTAATTTGTCCCTCTTTGTCTTGAAGTAGATATGTCATCATGCCATGTAAGACTCCTTTAGTTCCAGCTGATAATGTTGCTGAATGTAATTTTGATTTTAATCCTTGACCTGCTGCCTCCACCCCAATCATCTCTGCATTAGAATCAATTAATGGATGGAATGTCCCAATTGCATTTGACCCTCCCCCAACACATGCTATTAGACTATCTGGCGTTCTGTTAATTTTTTTCATCTGCGATTTGATCTCATTTCCAATTACACTTTGAAAATCTCTAACCATCACTGGATAGGGATGTGGACCTACAGCAGAACCCAGTAGATAATATGTTGTTTCTACATTAGTTATCCAATCACGAATTGCCTCATTGATTGCATCTTTCAGTGTCTTTGAACCTGAATATACTGGATAAACTTTGCAACCTAGCATATCCATTCGAAATACGTTAAGCTTTTGACGAATTGTATCCTTATATCCCATGTATACTTCGGCTTTCATACCTAAAGCAGCGCATGCCATTGCAGTGGCAACACCGTGTTGTCCTGCACCTGTTTCTGCAATGATTCTTTTCTTTTTCATCTTCTTTGCAAGAAGTGCTTGACCTAGTGTGTTGTTGATTTTGTGTGCTCCTCCATGTAGTAAATCTTCTCGCTTGAGATAGATTTTAGCACCTCCAAGTTTTTCTGATAAATTCTTTGCATAGTATAATGGAGTTGGTCGTCCTGCATATACTTTAAGATAGTAGTCTAGTTCTTTTTTGAAAGTTTTATCGTCCTTGAATTTAAGATAATTCTCTTCTAACTCTTCTATAGCTGGAACTAGAGTTTCTGGAATATACTTTCCACCAAATTCTCCAAATCTGCCGTTCTTAGGATATTTCAATATGCTTTCACCAGTTTCCTTACCTGTTCTTCAATATTATCGCTTTTCATAATGCTTGAACCTACCAAGAAAGCATCTGCTCCGGACTTTTTTAGATATTGGATATCTTCAGTAGTTTCAATACCACTCTCTGATAAGATTGGTCTTGATTTCTCATATCCTTCTAGAACTGTCTTAGTAGTTTTTAGATCAATTTCTAATGTATCCAAATTTCTGTTGTTAACTCCAATAAGATCAGCATCAGTCTTTAACGCATTTTCAAATTCTTGTTTTGTATGAACTTCAAGGAGAATTTTCAGTTCTTTTTTGTGAGCATACTCAATAAACTCATCAATCTCCTTGAGAAATCCTTGATCAAACAATGACTGAATCAATAAAATGTAATCTGCACCCATTTTTTCTGCAGCATCTATCTGAATATTCTCTATCATAATATCTTTCATCAATAATGGAATATCTACTGACTCTCTGACCTTCATGAAATATTCTGGTGAGCCGTGAAATAGGTTGGGCTGAGTAAGGATTGACAGTGCTTTTGAGCCTCCAGCAATCATCTGCCTTGCTATGCTTGCCGGATCTGTGAGGGTTCTAATCTTTCCCAGGGACGGGGATGCAAATTTTATCTCAGTAAGTAGTGTTGGATGAGAATTATTCTTGATAATTTGAATAAAGTCCTTACTAGATTTTTGTAGATTTACATCTATCTCATATGTTCCATCATCAATTGCTGTTTGAGAATTAGTTACCAATCTTTTTAAAATATTTTCAGCCATTATATTATCTCCTTTAATTTTGAAATGTCACCCGTATCTACCACAAAGTTTTCCAAAGTCTTGAATGCTTTTCCATTACTAATTGTATTCATAGCTAATTCTACACCTTCTTCAAAATTATTTGCAATGTTTGCAACAATTAATCCCCCTGCTGCATTCAGTGCTGTGGTTTCAATCATTGCTTGATTTGCAGTGTTGTTTAGAACGCCAACAAATGACTTTATCGCATCTTCTCTTGTTTCAATTTGAATGTCTTTGAGTGATGATTTGTGTAATCCTACCACTTCAGGATCAATTACATTCATCAATACTTTATCATCTCTCAAAATACATACTCTGTTAGTTGCACTAGTAGAGAATTCATCCATTCCATCATCAGAACGTACTGTCATGATATTTTCTGCACCTCTTCTTTTTAGAATTGCTGGTAATCTATCAAGATATTCATTAGAAAATACCCCAACTAGTTGATTTTTTACTCCAGCAGGATTTGATAATGGTCCTAGGAGATTGAAAGCTGTTCTTTTACCTAATTGTTTTCTTGCTGGGCCAACATATTTCATTGCGGGATGAAACTTTTGTGCAAACATAAAACAAATTTTATGTTTTTCTAGAATTTGTACAATCTTTGATGGTTCTTGACTTAGATCATATCCAAAATACTCAAAAATATCTGCACTACCAGAAACTCCTGAAGTGGAACGATTCCCATGCTTTGCAACTACTCCTCCAGCAGCAGCTACAACAAATGAAGCCGTAGTGGATATGTTAAATGTCTGAAGCTTGTCTCCTCCAGTACCACACATATCGATAATGGTTCCAGTGTTTTTAGGCTCAATTTTTAGAGATAATTCCTGCATCTTATCCAGCATCCCAAGTAGTTCATCATCTGTTTCTCCTTTCTCTTCTAGATTGGATAGAAAATCTGCATTCTCTTGGATGTTTGTATTTCCTGAAAGAATGTCTGCCATGATATTATTCATCTCATCATAGGTAAGGTCTGTCTTCTCTTGTAATTTTTGAATTAAATTTGAAATCATTTTTCTTTCACCTGTTTTATGAAATTTGCTAGAATTTTTTTCCCCTCTTCAGTCATTATTGATTCTGGATGAAATTGTACTCCCTCAATTAGATATTTTTTGTGTCTTATTGCCATTATCTCTCCATCGTCTGCAGCTGTAGCTGTTACTTCCAGTATATCTGGAATTATTGTTTTGTCACCTACCAAACTATGATATCTTGTTGCTCTAAATGGATTACTTACTCCCTTGAACAGTTCTGAATTGTTATGATTTACTGGACTAGTCTTTCCATGTCTTACACATCCTGCGTTTGTTACTTTACCACCAAATGCATGAATAATTCCTTGATGTCCAAGACATACTCCAAGAATTGGTGTAGTTGGCCCCATGTTAGTTATGACATCTAAACATACTCCAAAGTATTTCTTATCTTCTGGAGTTCCTGGACCTGGTGAAATTACTATCGCATCATAGTTTTTCTGTTTAATTTCATCTAATGTTATTTTGTCATTTCTAATAACATCTGACTCTACTCCTAATTCCCCTAGATATTGTGCAATGTTATACACAAATGAATCATAGTTGTCGATGATTAGAAATTTCATTTTGTTGCCTCCTTTAATGCTTGAAGCATTGCACCTGCCTTGAATTCTATCTCCTTGAATTCATGTTCTGGAATGGAATCCGCAACTATTCCAGCTCCTGATTGTACAAATCCTCTTTTTCCATCAATGAATATACTTCTAATTGCTATGGCAAAATCACAGCATCCATTAAATGAGAAATATCCAACTGCTCCTGCGTATGGTCCTCTAGATTCAGTCTCTAATTCATCAATGATCATCATAGCCCTAACTTTGGGAGCCCCTGAGACTGTTCCAGCTGGAAATACTGCCTTGAACGCATCAAACATGTCGTTATTAGGCGCTAATTTGCCTACTACGTGGGTAACTATGTGTTGAACATGACTAAATCGCTTTATCTGCATAAGGGATTCTGGATGAACTGTTCCATACTTGCATACTCTGCCAATATCATTTCGTCCCAAATCCACTAGCATTGTATGTTCTGCTAACTCCTTTTCGTCATGGAGTAGTTCATCAGCTAGTTGTTTGTTCTTTTCTTCATCATCAGTAATCTTTCTGGTTCCAGCAATTGGAAAAGTTTCTACTTTATCATCAGTTATTCGAACTAACATTTCAGGAGATGCCCCAATGATTATTTTGGAACCTTGTTTTAGATGATACATGTATGGTGATGGATTTAATTTTCGTAACGTTTTGTATAAAGTTAAATGGTCACCGTTATTCTCAAATGCAAACTTTCTAGACAGAACAACTTGGAATATATCTCCAGCATGGATTAATTTTTTTGCCTTGTTAACAATATCTGAGAATTTTTCTTTATCCATGTTTGGTGTTACTTCAGAAGAGTGGAAATCACCAAATGTATCACCATTCATCTTTAATTTATCAAATCTATTTTCATCATGGTAAAAGTAGAATAGTTTCTTGTGTAAATTATCATACATAATACCATCATCATAAATTCCAAATTCCATTAGTGGTTGCGGTGAGTTATGAGTGTCTGGAATATTTTCTATTAGTCTAATTGCATCATAGTTAACAACTCCAACTGCTCCACCTAGATATCGATAACTTTGATCATCTGATCTTCCTAAGAGTTTCTTAAGTTCTGCAAATGGGTCTGTGGTTTGTACGGTTTCAGTATCGCCACCTCGAAGAATTTCTACTTTATCTGAGTATCCTTTGAGAATTATCTTTGGATCAAATCCCATTACTGATGTCTCAGCTAGTACTTCAGGACCTGTTAGTGATTCAAAGAGAAATGAATGCGAATAATTTCTTGAAATTTTATTATAAATTTGAAATTGGTTTTCAGATAAATCTAGGGGTATTACTTTTGCAGAGTTTCCAAATGTGTTCACCCATAGACCAAATCCTAGAGGTTTATTATTTAAATTGAACAGTAGGTTCTGATTGTTCAATTTTTGTCTAAAATAATTGGGTTTGCAGGCACGGAATGATTACGGTATTGTACGGTACCTTTATATCATATTTAGTCGTAATAGAATTACCATGCAGGGGGTAAATCAAACAATCATGCAGGATATGCAGATTCTAAGAGCACACGATGTCCTATCTTCAGTTTCTAAAGTAGAATGCTATGTTTGTGGCAAGGGAATAGATGATGGTCATACTATTACTGCCAAGACCTTACCTCATGGAATAGTGCTATTTTGTGACGTTCATTATTCATTACAATGAAAATTTCATGATTGAAATGTATAGTCGTACTAGGAAATTTATAGAATCAAATTCTTTGAATTAATCATTGCCTGAAGACAACGACAAAATTCTTCCGAAAGACTTTGATTCAGATTATAGTCTACCTGGTCGCTTTGGGGAAAGTAATTCAGAATATTTTGATGTGGAATCTGTCAAATTTAAACCAAAAAACAGGGCAATTTTGGTAATTACAATATCTTTTGTGATTTTTTCATCTGTATTCTTCGCATACTATTTTATGAACCAAAACGAGATTGATTCAAAGATAATTCAAAATACCATTAATTTCGATCCTGAAAAAAAATTGCTGAACCAATATGGTGTAGGTGAATATGGAAGTGATCATGCACATGCTGCAATTACAGTTTTTGTAGATGGTGAACAACTAAACTTTGGTTTGCCACAGTTTCAAATTTCAAGTAGATACATCCACTTTGAAAACAATAATCCGTATCTCATTCACAAGCATGCAACTGGTGTTCCATTAGAAATATTGTTTGCATCGTTTGGAGTTAAGATTACACCCGACTGCATTATGTTAAATTATGATGAATCTGTTGACATCAAAACTGGCAGGTTCTGTAATGGACAAAACCAATCCCTGGTGTTTTATGTTAATGGAGATGAATACTACTCAGATATTTCCCAGTATGTACTTGAGCATAATGATCGAATACTAGTATCCTTTGGCGATACTAAATTCGTCTTAAAACATCTTTCATATTTGGAATCTTTGAAGATATTGGATATACCAAAAAAGACTCTACAATACTCTGGAAATGATATACTTATCTGATTCAAAACCATGAATGCTAAATTCCAAACTCATTATTTTCTAAACATCAACCAGATTCTGGTTCCTATCAAAATCCCTACTGCAAGAACTATGATTATTGGAACAATGATTTGACCCTCAGTCATTATACATTAGATATCTTTGATGAGTGATTTTATTTTTGCTACAAGTTCAGGAGTTATCTCCATGTCTTTGTGGTCTGTTTTGTCGTGTTCTGCCACTTTATTCATCAATTCTTCTTCTGTTTCTGCAGTTGCAGACCATCCACAATCACATCTTCCATCTGAGCAGCTAATACTTTTTGTTATGAATGAAATGCGTTTTACAAGTATTTATCAAGTGTACCAAATTTGTCTGAATCCCTAAAATAATAGAATAATTAAGATAGGTTATGGGATTTCTCAAAAGTCTAAGCAAATTTTGTATTCTCAAAAAGGTTAGAGACAAGGCAGACGAACCTGAAGAAAAAGAAAATCACTAATCACCAAGAAATTCATTTAGATTAAATTATCAAATACGGGATAATATTCATGGCAGATAAAATAACAGCACAAGATCTCAAAGCTAAAAAAGATGAATTTGTAATAATTGATGTTAGAGAAGCTGATGAGATAGAGAGTGGAATGATTGAAGGTTCGATTAACATGCCACTAGGTTTGACAATTAGAAACGCAAAGAAAAAGCAGATCGAAGAGATGAGAGGAAAGAAAATTTGCACTTATTGTGGAACTGGTTACAGGGGAAACATTGCAGCAGACGAATTAAACAAAGAAGGATTTAATGCAGTAACCTTGGATGGCGGCTTTGGTTCTTGGAATCAATCTTGATTTTTTTATTTTTACAGATTAATTGAATAATTTCGTTGCTTCATAATTCGGCAAACTCATCACGACTAAGAGGAATCAGAGAGAACACCTAGGTATAATCATCAGCATATCTGCTGGAATTTTTAAATTATAAAACACTTTAGAATCTCTTTCTAATTCCAACTATCATAACAACTGGAATTCCGATATACATTCCAACATTTAGTAGAATCAAACTAATTCCATATCCTAACACAGATTCTTCTGAATCCATATCAACATAGTTCAGGAGAGACAGTGATGTTAGTAATGGAGTAATTGAAATCTTGACCATTTCCTTGAATACGGGATTTTCACGTTCTAAATCTGCTATCTGTGGAGAAAATGAATAGTACACATCATTGAACATTCCCATAAATGCAGAGCCCGATTCTGTGTTTAGTAATTGGTTATCACGAAGTTCTCTAAGTAGTTGAACTTGCGGTGCGAGCTCAGAGCCATATGTTGCTGTAGCAATGAGACATCCACCAGGTAAAGGACCAGTAGCACAATTACCATTGATCAGTATTTCTTCTAACTCTTCATGTGATGATCCTTGAGCTATAATCTGTTGATCCTGAATTACAACAATTGTCAAGTATCCATCTGGTGATAGTTTTTGAATTTTTGCACCAAAAACTCCCTGACGGCCAAAGGTTGACTCACATTCAAAAATTATACTCATATCGCCTCGACCATTTATTTCAGTAAAATCAAAAGTCGTAGATTGATATGCACCTGACCAACTTGAGTCAGAATATATCAACAGTTTTGCTTGACCATCAGGTATTTCTTTTGTTAATTCATCTGCTATTTTTCTTTCTGTTATTTGTGGTTGAGATTCTTGTACAGTTTTTGTAGATGCAAAGGAAAAAACATGTGTTCCTATTATTACTATTTCTTGGTTGAGTCTTTTGATTGGAATTGTTATTGTTCTATCAAATGGTGTTTTAATTTCATCATAGGATGAAAGTGCTTTTGTAGAAGCAACAAAGATCTCAAAATCAATATCATCAAAACCATCTCTTGCATCAATCAGATTTCTTGGCAATATTATGATAATTTCCCCTCTGGCTCTAGATTCTAGTAAAATTGTTAAGGATGCAGTTTCTACGTCAATCTCAAATCCTAAAACCTCTCCACCTCGTATGGTATAATCTGGTTCCTGAAATTGCTGTGCAAAAGTAGGCGCAATAACTGAGCCTAACATTACCACAAACAATGTAATTACTATAATTTTCACATACACTGATAGTTGTTGCTTTACAAGAGACAAATAAACCCAGTCTTATTCATTTATTCAATTTCTTTTTAGATTCTCCTTTCATTATCATCCACAAACGAAAGCCAACGAAAAGAGAAACGGCTAAAATGATTCCTGCATAAAGCCAGTATTGGCCAGTATGATCCTGAAAAAGACATTGCTGAATCTCATTGTATAGTTCATACTGCTCTAAAAGTTTGGGATCATTGTAACTGTTCAAACCTTGTTGATTGAGAAAACTGATTCGTTCTTGGATTTGCTTTTGTAGTGCCTCAAGATTTTTAGTGTCTTTATCACTACAAAAATATCCAAGCTGGAGGAAAATTTTTTCTAGATTAATCAAGATTTACTAGATTTACGATTTTCTTAGCATTTAGTATTATTGGTGACATGGGAAATCTTGTATATATTTACAAATTATCGAAGTGTTAATAGTCTGAATTAGGTAATAATATTATGAATACAGCTCCAATTTGGCATCACAGAGATATGTGTTCTGACTGCAAACGAGTAAAATGTATGACTGGTTGTAACTGTGATTGCCATTGGAATCCATAAAAACAAATTTTTGAGTAAGATTACCAAACAGTTTTGAAACCTTGGAAAACTCGGTAGAGAATTTTTATTTACATCAACTAAAATAATTCTATATGAAATCAATTGAATCTCTAAACAAAAAGATTACAAGTTGTAAAAAATGTCCAAGACTTGCAGTATACATTAGAGATGTTGCAAAAAACAAAGTAAGGCGATTCAAGGATGAGAAATATTATGGCAAGCCACTTTCAGGATTTGGTGATGTCAATGCTAAATTATTGATTGTAGGATTGGCACCAGCTGCTCATGGTGGAAATAGAACAGGAAGAATGTTTACAGGAGATTCTTCAGGCGATTGGGTTACAAAGGTAATGTACAAGCACGGATTTGCCTCTATGCCTACAAGCCTAAACAAAGATGATGGATTAATTCTTTACAACGCATACATTACAGCAGCAATTAGATGCGCCCCTCCACAAAACAAGCCAACACGAGATGAAATAGAAAATTGTTCCATGTATTTGCAAGATGAATTAAAAATTCTCAAAAACATTTCACTGATTTTATGTCTTGGAAAAATCGCATATGATACTACATGTAAGTTACTAAAGATAAAACCCGAAAAGTTTGGTCACAATAAGATATTCAGATATGATAACTACAATATTCTAACATCTTATCACCCTTCAAAACAAAACACACAGACAGGACGTTTAACATGGAAGGAGTGGTTTGCAGTATTTACAAAAGCAAAGAGATTGATTCAAATCTAGATGGATTCGGTACTGTTTTGAATTTACATTATATGGTAGTTTGGACTAATTGATATGATGAATACGTGTAAGCATGAAAAAACAGCGCTGGATGATTTTATTTCCCAAGAAACTGACGAAAAGGGCAGATGTATAAAATATCTGTGTTATAGTCACTGCTTGACATGTAATCTTAAATTCAGAAAGTTTTTTGAACTGCTTGACAGCAAAAGCAAGATCAAGTCCTTTGTTCTGACAAAGGAGGAACATGAATAAGATTGGTTTTTCTAAAAATTAATTAACTAAATTACCCAAATAATTGAAAGTATGGCTGATCCAACTGAAATCAACTCGGTATTTTGGAACGAAGAAAAAAAATCATGGGATCACAAGATGATTCAAGTTGAAGAATATCATGGATTTGTAGAATGTCAACAATGTCGTAGACCATTATCTCATAATATCAAAACAGGTGGGGAATTCAAAGTAGTTTATGTGGAATGTGGGTGTTCTAGGCGAGAGAAGTGATCCCAAAAAATGACAAAAAATTAACCTAAAAGTAATTATTTTTTATTCTGATTTTTTAACTCAAACACCGTTCTAGTCATTTTATTGAGTCAGGAATATCTCGCGGTGTTAGCTGGAAGAGCCCAGATGCTCACATAAACTAGTTAATGCATTACAGAGTCTCCAAAGTAAAGGAGACTGACTTTTTTTCCAGACAAGTTATTTACTATACACACACATTTTTTCCAAAGAATAATCATCATCCAATGGTATAATTATGGCGTTAACCCAAATTTATTTAGAAATTGTCTCGCTATGAAACCCCAAAAATTAATGTGAATATGGGAGCTGCCAAAGGAATTATGATTGGCATTGTTGTGTTAATTATAATTGGAGTGGTTGCAGCTGCGTCAATACAAATTGTAGATGCTGGACATAGAGGTATTTTAC
>JACATG010000012.1:0-27011 GCA_013390905.1 Marine Group I thaumarchaeote
CTTCAAACTATATGCATTAGATCAAAAATTAGATGCTGAGAGAGATGCAACTAAAAAGCAAATAGAAGAAGCTATGAAGAATCATATTATTGCAGAAACTAGACTTGAAGGAAAATATTCTCCGTAATTTCTAACTTACCTTCCTAAAACTCTAGTTATATCTTTCAGCTAATCTATATCTCATATATTTGTCATCAGGTGAAAATTTAGCTGGATGTGCAGAAATTGTTTCTTCATTACATTTAGGACATTTTCCTTTTAGTGTGTAATGATTACATTTTGAACATTTTCTTAATTGAAATCTCATCTTAATTTTCTCTGGTTTTCTTTGACTCTTCTCTAGTAAATTTGAATGACCCTTTTTTCTTTTCTATGTTAGCTTCTATTTCAGCAATGATTGGTTTTAGTAATTTTTCAGCAGATTTGAAATTATCTGAAGTTATTGACAGTCTATATTTTGGCGCTCCCAAATATGTAATATCAATGGCAGAATCTTTTTTTAGTACATCTATTAAGATTTTTTTAATAATTTCTACCCCATCTGATTTTTCATTTGTAATTTCCATAATTCCCCTAATTTCAACTGATGGGAGTTTTATTCTAGAGCAAATTCCCTCAATCACATCTGCAGTTTTTTTTGCAAGTTTGAGTTCTTTTACAGACCCCATTCCATTTCTTCCAATCTCTATGAATGCATCATAAACTGAATCAAATTTTGAATAAATACTGTCTTCTAATTTTTCAACTTCTTCATCTGATAATTTTGCTTTTTCCTTAACATTTTGCAATAACGTTTTACCTTTTTCGAATTTTTTAACTTCCTTTAGTTTTTGTTTTTTCTGATCTTTTGAAATTTGTTTTAATGACAGATCAATGTCTCCTCGTTTAAGATTTACTTTCTTTACAAGTAGAACTTTTTTCTCCCCATCTTTGACAAATCTGTTTATTGATCTAATCCAACCTGGTGCAATCTCTGAAATGTGTAAAAATCCCTGGATATTGTCATACTCATCTAATGTCACATAAGACCCATGATCCATTACTTTGGTGACAGTAGCAAGAACAATTTCTCCTTGTTCAGGCATCTCTTGAGTTTCAGTAGACATTTCTTCTAAAATCCTAAAGTGTGTAAATTAATGTTACTCGTTAGAAATCAATCCCTTTCTTAGCTTTAATACCATGTTGAAATGGATGCTTTATCTCTCTCATCTCTGTAACTAGATCAGCTACTTCAATTACTTCGTCTCTGGCATAATTTCCAGTTAGCACCAAATCCATTTCTAGCGGTTTTGATTTGATTAAATCTAGAACATCATCCACTGAAATTAATTCAAGATTTACTGCATAGTTAATTTCATCTAAAATGACAATAT
The DNA here is from genome assembly GCA_013390905.1 of Marine Group I thaumarchaeote. GTDB lineage: Archaea > Thermoproteota > Nitrososphaeria > Nitrososphaerales > Nitrosopumilaceae > Nitrosopumilus. The sequence goes on from JACATG010000012.1 coordinate 1,374, forward strand.
CATAGTTCCCTGAATGGATCTTTTCGTTACTAATCCTAATTGCCTCTTTAGCAATTTTTTTATGATCTTCCTTTGAACTTTTATCGTCTATAATTCCTACAAATCCTTTACCGACAGCAATCATTTCAAATTCAGGTTCAAGTCTTTTAGATGAATCCATTTCACCATAATGCCACGAACCCTTAATGAACTGAATCATACAAATCTTCTTTTTATAACCTGTAGCTCTTAACGCAATTCCTAAAGCTGCTGTTGTCTTTCCTTTACCTTTTCCAGTATAAACAATGGTTAAACCATCTTTTTCCATAGTTAATATTCAAATAATCTTACTAAAAACATTGAGCATTTCTCAAAAATAAACCAATTTAAATAAAAAATGATCCTAATCATGCAATTGAAAATTCCAAGAATCATATTGGCAGGTGCTACAAGCGGGGTTGGCAAGACATCCATAACATGTTCTATTATCCATGCCTTACAAAAACAAGGTTATTCAGTACAACCATTTAAGGTAGGTCCTGATTATATTGATCCCAGTTACCTATCAAGTATTTCAAAACGTGAAACATACAACTTGGATGTTTGGTTGATGGGAAAGAATCAACTTTTGAATAGTTTTATTTCCAATTCAAAATCTGATGTATCTGTTATTGAAGGTGTAATGGGTTATTATGATGGTTCTAGTGGAGATTCTAATTATGCAAGCACCCATCATGTAGCTTCTATAACGAAATCTCCAGTGCTTTTAGTTTTAGATGCAAGCAAAACTGCTCGTTCTATTGCCGCTACTGTCCTAGGTTTTCAAAAATTTCATAGAAATTCTCGAATTTCTGGAATCATTCTCAACAAAATTGGTAGCAAAAAGCATGAAATTCTATGTAGAAGCGCATTGAAAAAAACTAAAATTCCAATTATTGGTGTAATTCCAAGAAACCCACTACTAAATTTAGAATCACGACATCTTGGATTAATTTCAACATTAGATAGCAAAACTTTAAAAAATAAGATTGAAAAAATCTCAAAAATAATTTCAAAATCTTTAGATATTCATCAAATTATTAAAATTTTAGAAAATACAATTGATCTTCCAAAAAAAACAAAACCTGTTCATAAAAAAACAAAAACTATAATTGCAGTTGCTCTTGATATTTCATTTAATTTCTATTATCAAGATAATCTAGAAGCATTACGACGTGAAGGCGCAGATCTAAAATTTTTTAGTCCTGTTAAAGATAAGAAAATTCCAAAATGTGATGGGCTTTACATTGGTGGTGGCTTTCCTGAAGTTTTAGGCAATTTACTTGGAAAAAATCAAACTATGAAAAAAACTATTAAGAAATTGGCTGAAGACAACCTTCCAATTTATGCTGAATGTGGTGGATTAATGTATCTTACAAAATCTATTCTTAACCATAACAAAAAACACAAAATGGTTGGTGTGTTTGATGCTGAAACTAAAATGACAGAGAAAATGATACTCAACTACACAAAAGGAAAGATTACTGCCAAAACCCTTATTTCAGAAAAATCACATAATATTCAAGGTCATGAATTTCATTATTCACAATTAGATTCAGTCTCTTCTGATTCTAAATTTGCTTATGACTTGGAAATTGGTAAAGGTATCAGAAACCATCAAGATGGAATGATGCAATACAATACACTTGCTTCGTATGGTCATCTCTATTTTGATAGCTCAAACTATGCCCAAATTTTTGTTAAAAATTGCTTAACGTACTCAAGAAGATGATTCTGCTCTAATTAATTTAAAAATTGCATTAATTATTGCAGATGCAGATGAACTGCCTCCCTTTCTACCTATGTTAGTGATAAATGGCACCTTTTCCAACTTTGCTAATTCCTCTTTTGATTCTGCAGCACAGATGAATCCCACTGGAATTCCAATAATCAATGCAGGCTTGATTATGCCTTCTTTTACCATCTGAATTACTTCCAATAGGGCAGTTGGTGCATTTCCAATAGCTACAACTCCTCTATCAATATCAGATATTGCTGCTCTCATAGAGACTTGAGAGCGTGTTTTTCCTTCCTTTTTTGCCAATTCCATTATTTCTGGACTTGAAATATTACAAACTATGTTATTTCCAAAATCCTTGAGATTTTGTTTATTCAATCCACCAATCACTCCATTAACATCAACTACGATACTACAACCATTTCTCAAAGCATTCATGCTACTCTCAATAGAATCCTTGTGAAAAATTATCTTATTTTTACCTGCAAAATCAAAATCTGCTGTAGAATGAATAACTCTTCTTACAATAGGCCATTGTTTTTCATTATATTGATGAATGCCAACTTCATCTTCAATCATCTGCATACTTGCATCTTCAATTGATTGACCTTTTTCAGTTTGCATCTTCTACCTCTTTTGCCCTTTCTATTATCAAATCTATCATTTTTTCATCTACTCCCAAATGTTTTGTAATGTAGGTTTTTTTCAGATTAGAATTTTCAAGCGCTGGCGTTAAATCATTATTGATGTCAGTTTTTACATGTGCTCCTTCATGCAAGAAATAAAAAACAATTACGAGAACTTTGGGATTATCTTCTTCACATTTTTTTATTCCTTCAAAAATGTCTGGTTGTTCTATTTCTAACCAACATCTACTAACATTTCTATAGGAATCTTTTAGTTCGTTTACTATGTAGTTTAGTGACATTTGTGCATTCGGATCTTTACTACCATGTCCAATAATCATCACATCTATATCTTTTTTTGGAAGAGTTACTTGATTTTCTTTGAGTGTTGTAAATATTCTATTTTCAACTACATCGACCAAAGTTTTGTGCATACTCATTTGTTTTGTAACAACAAATTTCACTTTGGTGTCTTTTTGAAACTTCATTACATCTGTAACAGCATTTTTTACTTTTTTACCAGGGTACAAAAAATAAGGAACTATAGTTAACGAATCAATATCTTCTTTGAGACATTTAGAAATTCCCTCTTCAATATATGGTGGTATTACCTCTAGAAAACAAAAATTTGTGAATACATAGTCCCCTTTTGCCTTAATTCTCTCACAAATAGTCACTAATTCTTCAGATGCCTCTTTTTCTCTACTTCCTCTATCAATAAGTAATAATCCACGCTTCAATTTACAATCCTCGCAATAGCTATAGTCAAATTTGGTGGGAATTTTTGCTTTTCTACAATTAATTCTCCTCCAGAAACCTTGATGGCAGCAGCTTCAGATACACTTGCAGTTCCCTCAAATAATTTTACAGTTTCTGAAGGATTTGGAGCAGAAATCTCGGCTAAATCTTCTCTGTTTACATATTCCACCGGAATTCCCATTTCCTTTCCAATGTCTATCAGTCCTTGAACATCTTGTGGTTTTTTTATTGATACTAGCTTTGCAATCGACTTCGAACTAAGCTTAAATTTTTCCAAACAATATTCAACCCCTTCTCTGATTGTTTCTTTTGAAGTGTCTCCATGTAATCCAACACCAATTACTAAACTTGGAGGACGATATATTACAGATTCTTTAACAAAATCACCATCAATAATTCTATCAGAAATTATGAGATACGCTTTAGAACTTGATTTCTTCAAGTCTTCTAAACTATCATAAATTGAGACATTTCTTGGTAATTCTTTATACCAATTTTTTTTGCCCACTTCCTGGAAAACACCAATAGGTTCTTCATTTACCATATGTGCACTAATTTTAGTTACAGTAGATTCATCATCAATTTTCCAATTAAATTCTCTTCCTACTAGATCTACTGCTATAGTTTTGTTAACATCAGCTGCAGTAGTTATTACCGGTAATGCACCTAATTTTTCTGCAATTTCTTGAGTTAACTCATTGGCTCCACCAATATGACCTGACAATACACTAATTACAAAATTTGTTTTATCATCAATTACAATAACAGCTGGATCTGTTTTTTTGTCTTTCAAATGTGGTGCAATTAATCTAATTACTGCACCTAAAGAAAATAGGCACACTAGTGCATTATTATTTTTAAAAAGTTCAACAATTTTTTCTGATGTAGGCTCTGAATACCATATTATTCCACTATTCTCATTTGACAATTTAGCAGGCGCAAAAATACTCCAGTCAGGAAATAATTCTTTTAGATTTTGTCCAATACTGACTCCATTTTTGGTTATTGCAAGTACTGCAGTTTTTTCCATAATCAAAACTTTGTAAATTTCATAAAATACCTTACTCTCCTAATTTTTTAGCCAGAGTTTTTCCATCAAAATCAAATAATATCACATCAATTGGAACTTTTTCCTCGGAATATTTTCTCATATGCTTATACGTCTCACTACAAATCAATTCAAAAAATCCTTTAACATTGTTTTCTTGAATTATTTCAGAAACATGTCTTGCTGTATTTGCTTTTTTAATACTTTCAATTACTGTTTCTTCTGCATTTGATTTTCTTGCTAATTCTGCTAGAAAACTCATATCTACTTTTGAACCTTTAACATGAGTTTGTTTTACTCCTGCAGCCATCTTTGCAAGTTTTCCAATAAAACCAACAACATATGCTTTTTTGATATTTTTTTTACTGCACTGTTGAATTGTGTACCCTGAAAAATCACCCATCTGGACAAAACAATGTTCAGGTAAATCAACTATCTTCTTTGCAAAATCTTCACTTCTTCCACCTGTTGTTAGCACTACTGTATCATTTCCCATTGCAATTGCTACATCTAAATTCTGTCTAATTGACGCTGCATAAGATGCTGTAGAAAATGGAATAACAATTCCACTGGTTCCTAAAATTGAAATTCCATTCTTAATTCCTAGTCTTGGATTATCTGTTTTAGGTCCTAACTCTTTTCCCTTAGGAACTGAAATCACAACTCTAATTCCTTTTTTTATAAGAATTTTTTCTCCAACTTTCCTTAAATTTTCAGCAATCATTTTTTTGGGAACTGGATTAATTGCAGGCCTGTTAATTTCTAAGCCTAAACCAGGCTTGGTAACCATGCCTACTCCTTCTCCTCCAACAATATCAATTTCGTTTACTTTTTCTGTAAATGATAGTTCAACTATAATTTCTGCACCATGAGTGACATCAGGATCATCTCCTCCATCTTTAATTACAGAGCATTTTGCTTTATTCGATTCAAATTCACAAGAATGTATTGGAATTTGAATAAAAGCTCCTTTAGGTAATGTAATATCTACATTTTCTGTTTTTTGTTGATTAATTATTGATAATAGTGCAGCTTTAGCTGCAGCAGTTGCTGAGCTTCCAGTAGTATAACCAGTTCTTAATTTTGTCTTTTTTTCTTCCACATCTGCTATATTCATTTTACTGTATTAATTCTTGTTTGCTTAACGTTCAAAATCTTCTAAATAGATTTAAAATTAAAAATAACTTGGGATTATTATGGTTAAAAGTCATCAGATAGTTATTACTGGAGCAAGTGGATTTGTTGCAAGAAATCTTAGAAAATATTTATCTGAAAAAAACATTAAATTAATTTCAATATCACGAAATGACTTTAAACAATTTAAAAATGAGTTAAAAATTGTTGCAAAAAATTATGATGAAAAAAGCATTATTCCAAAAATCCAAAATTCAGATGCAATAATTCATCTTGTTGGGGCTGGAAAACAGTCAATTAAGACTGATTACAATATGGTAAATGTTGAATTTACAAAACATATTGTAAATTTAAGCAAAAAAGCAAAAATCAACAAATTTGTTTTTACAAGCGGTCTTGGTGTTTCAGCAAATACTTCATCAGGATATTTTATTTCTAAATATAAAGCAGAGAGACTAATTGTAAATTCGGGGCTAAATTATACAATTTTCAGACCTTCGTATATTGTTGGAAAAGATGATCTGTTTACAAAATATCTAAAAAAACAAATTAAGAAAGGAAAAATTGAGATTCCAGGATCTGGGACTTATTCAATTCAACCAATTCACATTAATGATGTAGTGAAAATTTTGCTTCAATCAGTTCTTCAAACAAAATTTAAAAATAAAATTATTGATCTTGTTGGTCCAGACTATATTACTTTCGAACAATACGTGAAACTTTTTTCTAAAGGAACTAAAACAAGCATTAAAAAAATGAATCTAGAAGATGTTTATCATACTGCAATAACTGATTCAAAATCTAATTTTGGAGTTGATGATCTCAATATTCTAATTGGTAGTTTTAAAGGAAATCATAATAAATTAAGAAAAATCACTGAAATGAAATTTCAGTCAGTTATGGAATTGTTAAAGTCCGGCAGATTGCTTTAATATTTCAGCTTTGTCTGTTTTTTCCCAAGTGAATTCCGGCTCATTTCTTCCAAAATGACCATATGATGCTGTTTTTTTGTAAATTGGTCTCTTCAAATCTAATTGTGAGATTATTCCAGATGGTTTCATATTAAAATTACTTCTCACCAGATCTTCAATCTGATTTTCTGGAATTTTGTTTGTTCCAAATGTATTGACATACAGTGATACCGGCTCAGCTATTCCTATTGCATATGCAAGTTGTACCTCACATCTATCAGCCAAACCTGCTGCAACAAGATTTTTTGCAATGTACCTGCACATATAACATGCAGATCTATCAACTTTTGAAGGATCCTTTCCTGAAAAAGCTCCACCACCATGTCTTCCAAATCCACCATAAGTATCAACAATAATTTTTCTTCCTGTTAAACCGGCATCTCCATGTGGACCACCAATTACAAATTTTCCAGTAGGGTTTATGTGAATTTTAATTTTATCATTCCAAAGATTTCCTAAAACTGGTTTGATTACTTTATCAATAATTTGTCTTGAAATCTCATCTTGAGAAATCTCCGGTGAATGTTGTGTTGCAATTACAACTGTTTCAATCTTTGTTGGTTTGTTATCTTCATATTTTACAGATACTTGTGATTTGCCATCTGGTCTAACCCATGACAAAGTCTTATCCTTCCTAACCTCTGATAATTTTTGAATAAGTTTGTGTGCCAGTAAAATTGGCATTGGCATGAGCTCTTCTGTTTCATTTGTTGCATAACCAAACATTAATCCTTGATCTCCGGCACCTTGCTCTTTCTTTTCAGTAGCTGATATGCCTTGACTAATATCGGGACTTTGTGAATGTAATCTTAAATTAACTTGACAAGTATCTGCATCAAACATCAAGTCCTTGTTATCATATCCAATCTCCCTAATTGTTTTTCTAACTAATTCTTCCTGAGCTTTTTGATCAAAATCCGCTTTAGATGTAACCTCTCCAGATACTGCTACAAAATCTGTGGTAACCATTGTTTCAATTGCCACTCTTGAATCTGGGTCTTGCCTAAGATATTCATCCAAGAATGCATCAGAAATATTATCACATATTTTATCTGGATGTCCTTCTGTTACTGACTCTGATGTAAATAGAAAACTACTAGTCATAAAATCACTAACTAGAGTTCATTTTCTAGTTTGATAAATAACACATTATTGCCTCTTACAATTACTCTTCCATAATTTGCAACTGTTTTTCCATCATGTACTTCTTCAGCATCAGTCATAATCAAATTCATGTATGAGTCAACATTATCCATTTTTCCTTTGTACTCTACTTCATTCTTCAGTCTTACAGTAACTTTCTTTTTGGTACTTTTCTGAAGAACTGTTAAAGGTCTTTTTGCACTAGTTGTTTGTGACAATAATTATTCACTTGTTTTAAAACCTTGTTCTCTGGAATAAAAGCCTTACCTCCTTGGTAAAAATTGAAATTCCTTAAATTTTTTCTCCTTTTTCTAATAATCATACAAATGATCTCTACTGGTTTACAAAAATTGGATAATTTCTTATCAGGAGGAATTCCTAATGGTGTGATTGTAGATATTTTTGGTGGAAATGGAACCGGCAAAACTCAACTATTACTACAATTATCAATAAATTCAATTAAAAATGGCGGTCGTGTTTTGTATTTAGATACAACAGGTGGATTCAGACCAGAGCGAATACTGGAAATTCAAAAGCAATCTAACAAACAGATTAATTTTCTCGAGCAAATCACAGTATCCAGAATAACAAACACTTCAGAACAAATAAAATCCATAAAAAATTTTGAAAGCAATAATTTTTCTTTAATCGTAATTGATAATGTGACTGATTTGTTTTCTTATGAATACAAAAGAGATGAATCTATTTTTGAAAAAAATTCATTGTTTATAAAATATATGTATGAATTATCAAAATTTGCAATTACAAAAAAAATTCCTATTATTGTTACTAATATGATTAGAACCATAGAAGATAAAGAAGTTGAAAATATGAAGAGTGCTATTGATCCTTTTACACATATCAAAATTCAACTTTCTAAAAACTCATCAAAATTTAAAGGAAAAATTTACTGGGCACTAAACGAAGAATACTTTTTTTATAAAATACATGTTTCAGGATTGGTTGATTATACTGAAGATATTTAACGACCAATCATGAAGTTTACTAATGGCAGGAATTTTTGATTCTATTCCAATAATTACTGTAGTTTTGCTTGCACTTGGCTTAGTTGGTGTAATGGTTTATGAAAGATCAAAATCAACAGACGAATCAAATTCTTGATTCTCTATTTGAGAAATTTGGATTTTCTAAACTGACTGAAATCCAGAAAAAAGCTTCACCAATTATTTTGCAAAAAAAAGATTGTCTAGTAATTGCTCCTACAGGTTCAGGAAAAACTGAATGTTCTGTAATCCCAATTTTTTCTCTATTAAAAAATTCAAAGAAGAGTGGAAAAATTAAAGTTCTTTACATCACTCCTTTACGGGCATTAAACCGTGACGTATTTCGAAGAATTACAAAATATGCACATAGCAATGAACTATCTATTGAAATTAGACATGGAGATACTTCTCAAAAAGACAGAAGAAAAATCAGGGATGATCCTCCAGACATTCTAATCACAACACCTGAAACTCTGGTTATTTTATTAACACAAATCAAAATGCTAAATGCATTATCTGATTTAGAATGGGTTATAATTGATGAAGTACATGAGTTGCTAGCCAGCGAAAGAGGTTCTCAACTATCCTTAAGCATTGAAAGATTAGAATTAAATTCAAAATATCCACTTACAAAAATAGGATTATCCGCTACCGTTGGAAATTTTGAAGAAGCAGGAAAATTTGTTGTAGGCACAAAAAGAAAATGTCAGATTATTCGAGATAAATCACTAAGGAAATATGATGTAGAAATAAAGTATGTTGATGGAACAATTTCTGATGTTGCAGAGAAAATTATTGAATATGTCTCAGAGCTAGACTTAGACTCTCCCATACTTCTATTTACTAATACTAGAGGCGAAGCAGAATTTTTAGCTTCAATTTTAAAAGAAAAATCTCCTATAGAAATTGAATTACATCACGGTTCTCTATCCAAAGAGGTTAGAGAAGAAACTGAGCTTACCTTACGAGAAGGAAAGCGTGGTATTGTTGTATGTACATCTTCACTAGAATTAGGGTTAGATATTGGTTCAGTTGAATTAGTAATTCATTATGGTTCTCCTAGACAAGTATCAAAGTTAATTCAAAGAATAGGAAGAAGTAGACATAATCTAAATACATCAGCCAAGGGGCTTATTATAACAAATAATCCTGATGATGAATTTGAAGCACGAGCTATCCTTGAACGCGTTAAAGAAGGCTCAATCGAAGAACAAAAAATTCATGATAGTTCTCTTGACGTTTTGGCTCATCATTTAGTTGGATTATCAATGCAAATTGGAGAAATTCCCGTTGAGAAAGCCTTTGAACTTGTAACAAAGGCATATCCATTTCGGAATTTACAACTAGAAGATCTAATTGATGTATTGAATTTACTTGATTCAAACTATCTGATTTTTTTTGATAGAACAAAAATGACTTATTGGAAGAAAGGACGTGCTTTCAAGTATTATTTTGAGAACCTTTCAACAATTCCAGATATTCTTAAATTCAAAGTTTTTGACAGTGTAGGTAAAAAAATCATTGGATCATTAGATCAAAGATTTGTAGGTGATTTTGGAGATTCTGGAAATATTTTTGTGTTAAAAGGCTTACAATGGAGAATACTAAATGTAGATGAAAAATCATTCACTGTAAATGTTGAGCCTTTTAGAAGTGGAGCAATCACTGTTCCTTATTGGGAAGGTGAAAGTATTCCAATTGATTACAATACTGCAAGAAAGGTGGGAGTTTTTCGTGCCCGAGTAAAAAATGGGTCACTCACACTAATCAATAAAACAATTGAAAAATTAAATTTTGATCAAATTCCTGATGAAAATCACATTGTTATTGAATCAAGTAAATCACAAGGTTCAATTGTAATCCATTTATGTTTTGGTACAAAAATAAATTCTACACTATCAACATTACTTTCTTCCATGCTGTCTTCTATATTGGGGTCTATTGTTGACTCTCGTTCTGATGGTTATCGAATTGTTTTATCTTCTAGATCAAGAATTTCTGAAAAACTTTTTCTTCAAGTTCTAAAGGACGATTATGATCTTTATTCAATGGTTACTGCTTCTTTGACAGGGACTCATAACGTTAACTGGAAAACATGGTGTGTTGCAAAGAAATTTGGAATAGTAGGACGTGGAGCAATTTATGAGAGAAAATCAGCCAGATTTTTATATGAACGTTATTCCAAAACTCCACTTGTACATGAAGCATTAAGAGAATTGTTTCATGATAAATATGATTTAAAAAATTCTGAAATAATACTGAATAAAATACGTGAAAATAAAATTTCTGTTAAATGGTTAGAAGTAGATAACTTTTCAAAATTAGCCGAACCAATTTTAGATCATACCGCAAAATACTATGCAGCTCCAGCTAATCTTGATAAAGGAATAATTGATCTTGTAAAAGCAAGACTTGCAAAGACTAAACATCGTTTGATTTGTGCAAGATGTGGAAAATGGGAACGTGTAGTAGAAACAAATGAAGTTAAAAATATTTTGATATGTCCATATTGTAAGGCCAGACAAATCACTGCAACTTTCTATTCTGATTATGATTTACCAAAAATTATTCAAAAAAAACATGCAGGAAAAAAACTCTCTTCAGATGAAAAACACAAATTTGATCGTGCCTGGAAAGTTTCTTCTTTGATAGAAAATTTTGGTAAGATTGCCATTACTGTATTGTCTGGATATGGAGTAGGAGCAGACACTGCTGCAAGAATATTACGAAATATGGTCGATGAAGAATATCTATTCAAGCAAATCTATGAAGCCGAAAGGCAATATGTTGTAACAAGAGGTTTTTGGGATTCTTAATTCTTCTTTATAATTTTAGAAAACACTGTTAGAAATAACTCTATTCTACCTTCAAGTCCTGCTTTAGCATTTAATCCTGTTATTGACACTATTTCTCCTAACTCACATTTGTCAATTATCCTTGCTTGATTTCTCCAACCTTTTACCCAAATCGAACCTGTGTCATCTTCAACAAACATTTCTGATAGTGCTATTGACTCCCCAGATTTTGTTTGAACTTCACGTCTTTCCGGAACTTTCAATATTATAGATTCAATGCAATAATTTCCATCTACTTTAACATCATTAATTTTTGTTCTAAGTTGAGATAATGATGGAATAGATTCATCATTATCTAATTTTCTTACAAAAGAATTTTCATCTAGTGTAATTGAATTACCATAAATTTTTGATGGCATGCATTCTATTACATCACCTTCAACACAAATACTAGTTGAGTTTGTCAAATCACTGATGTTGTATAGATTCTTCTTATTATCAACAGCTAGAATCATTTTTTTGCCATTATCTGTTGTTAACATAGAAAGAACTCTTACAATTACTGGTTCTGTTTGTTTTCCTCCTTCAATCTCAACTATAGTTGCATCATTTCCATGAATTTCTAATCCTTGATTTCCTGATCTTACTTTTACACCAAGTAATCTCACTTTAGCTGACTGTGAAATCATATTTGGGATAGATGATTCATCTTTTCCCCAAAGAACAACTCTCATTGCACTACCGTCTTTTCCTTTTAGCCTCATTCTAAGTGCTTTTCCAGGTTTACCTCGAGAATTTGTAAATTCCATTCCACTAATTATGCCATCAATTATTCCTGAAATTACTAGATCTTTTTGTCCTTCTTCTAGTTCACTAATATCTTTTGTAATGGTATCAATAGTTGGAATTTCACTTTCTGTATTTACAGGTTCAATATTTGAGCCAGAACCAATGTTTATTGTTGGTGAACCATCAAGATCAGATTTAACATATGCTTTGATAATTTTAATTAAATCTCCTGGTTTCAGATTTTCGATTCCAGGCAAATTTGCTTTTTCATCCCATAACTTTACACTTGCTGTAGTATTTGCATCATATACTGTCATAGTTCTAAGATAAAATGGAGTTCCATCTTTTCTTGAAAATTGTTTTGCAGGTGAAAGATTCAAAACTCTTGTTTCTAAAGAAATTTCTTTTGCTCCTGCGTACAGATCCTTTAACTCCATTTCAATTTTTAGTGGCTCTGATAATGTAATTCCATAGTCAGACGCTATCAAAAATAATGCCCCTTGATCTGTCAAGTATCCTGCACCAATTTTTTCTTTTTTTTGCTTGATCTGCTCTTCAATGTCTTCTTTAGTTAATTCAGATTTTTGCTCAAGTAATTTATCCATAAGATTTTCAAATTCTGACAAATCATTGTTGATAAACTTGTTCTCTTAATAAAAATTTCATTAGTTTGTTAAAATTTTCCTTTCAAAAAATGATCGCTTTCTCATTCCTTGTTTGAAACTCAAAATTCTGGAATCTATAGTTTACTAATCTTCTGCATGTTTTTTCTAAATTAATTCAAATCTTCCTAAAACTATCTTAAATTGCCTCATTAACTAAATTAGTGGGATGATCGCAGTTTTGTTATGTCATGCATTAATGTTAACCATTTATCAAAATCATATGGTTCATTCAAAGCTGTAGACGATCTTGTATTTTCAGTAAAATCTGGTCAAGTCTTTGGATTTTTAGGTCCTAACGGGGCTGGAAAATCTACTACCATCAAACTTCTTACAACTCTTATTCCTCCTTCCCAAGGCTCTCTTTCAATTTTTGGTATAGATGCTATTGAAAATCCTCTTCAAGTTCGTCATAGGATGGGAGTTGTTTTACAACAACCAAGCTATGAACCTACATTATCTGTAGAAAAAGCCCTTGACAAATATGGGATGATGTGGAATATCCCAAGAGCAGAACGCAAAAAAAGAATGGAACAACTTTTGAAAGATTTTGACTTAGTTGAAATTCGTAAAAAAAGAAATGAAGATCTTTCAATTGGTCAACGAAGAAGAGTCCAAGTTGCACGTGAATTTATGCATGATATGGATTTGTTGTTTTTAGATGAACCTACTGCTGGCTTAGATCCAGGCGCTAGAAGAAAACTATTAGATTATTTAAAAAATAAGGTCAAAACTGGATTAACAATTTTTTATACAACACATATACTAACCGAGGCTGAATATCTTTGTGATAAAATAGCAATTATAGATAAGGGAAAAATAATCACTATTGATTCTCCTGATGCATTAAAGAATAGATTTGGAAAAGAAAAAACTATTAAAATCCATTTGTTAGAAAAACAATCTAAAATTTCTTCTCTATTATCTAGAATTCCAGACTGTAAAATTGATTTTGATGCTGGTACTAACATAATAATTCATTCAGAGCAATCGGAATTAGTATTGTTACAAGTATTGAAAATACTTAGTGATAACTGTATAGAGATTGAAGATCTATCTGCTGTTCCAACAAATCTTGAAGACATCTTTTTAAAAATGGTGAGAGAAAATACATCCAATAATTAGATTGGTAAATAGAAATCTAACAATTTCTCTTAACCCTGGATTTTTAATTTGGCAAGTTATTTTTCCTTTGATCTATATTTTCGTTGCAGGTTTTGCGTATGCACCGTTAATTCAGGGAGTTCCTTTTGGTGGCAAAGATCTTGATTATCCAGCATTTTTAGCCTCAGGCATGATTGGATTTAATATCATGAATAGCACGCTTATTTCTGGTATCATTATTTGGAATGATAGAAAATATGGCATGTTTGAACAAATCATGTCAGGGCCATTCACTAGGAGTCATTATATTCTTAGCAATATCTGCACTATTGGAATAGTTGGATTACTAAGTGCATTTTTGATAGCTGTAATAGGCTATCCTGTATTTTTTGAATCTGTAGAATTTTCATTTGTTACAATTCCAATAATTATTTTTTGTGCTATTACCGGATCAATATTATTTGGCTCATTGGCATCAATAATTTCTACTAGATTGCGCTCAAGTGAGGGATTTAATGTAGTTATTAACACTGTTTTTCTATTATCTGCTTTTGTTAGTACTGCATTTTATCCAGCTGAAGGAGTTCCAGAACCATTACGTTCTTTATTTTATCTAAACCCATTGACTTATCTTGTAGATATAATTAGAGCAGGAATTTTTGGAACTATCACTGAATTTATAATTTATGAAATGATAGTTCTTGTGGGAATTGCTTCTGTTCTCTTTATTATTGCATCAAAATTATTAACAAAACTAGATTTTTAGAAATTATAATTATTTTTTAAATTTTTCATACAATTTGTTAATTTTTTTAATCATATCTAAATTTTCATTTTCTATCAAACTCAGATTCGGAATAACACAATGTCCGCCAATAATACCTGGATACATTTTTGGTCTATTGCCTAAATTTTCATGTATTTCATCAGCAAATTTCCACATTTCATCAAAATCAATACCTTCCTTTTCACAAATCATTTTTGTAATCTGAGCATAATTGATCAACCATCCATAATATGTTGTATCAACTAATAATTTTGCAAGTTCTGCAGTTTTTGTAGTTGACATCCAATCCACTTTTTGAAATCTTTTTTCTAAATCCGATTTTATTTCTGGAGCTAATTGTTTGTCATCTGTAGCAATAAATTTTGTATATTTTTTTATATCTTCTAAAAATCTTTTATGTATTCCACGTATTGGTGAAAATAAAATAGGAACTTTTAATTTTTCTTGAATATTTTTTGTTGTTCCTGGTTTAACAGTAGAATGAATTATGATTGCTTTCAAACCTTCAAGCTTACTAAACCAATTTGATATAATATCTTCAAATTCTGTTAATTTTCCTGAAAGGCATACATGAAGATATTCTGGATTCTCAATAGTAGAGTTTTCTGAATAGTTTTTGCATTTTGAATTATCTATATCAATTCCAATGCAATTGAACCTTCTTTCAACAAGTAAGTCAAATAGTGTTTTACCTACCTCACCCATGCCCAAAATAATGTCTGTCATCGACCTAATTTCAGAAAAACCATCTATGTTATATTCGTGTTACAGAAATCCTTCATTTTTTTAATATAGTAGCCCGAGCCAGACTCGAACTGGCGTCACGGGCTTCAAAGGCCCATATGCTTGACCTCTACACTATCGGGCTGCTAAATCCAGCACTCTCATTCCCTTAATGAACTTTTTATCTAAATTTGACTCTTAAATAAAATTAAACTAAAATCATTCTTTGATTACTTTGATTAATTTTTTTATAGGATCTTCCATTTGTTCTACAATTATCTTTGCTCTTTTCTGATTCAATTTATTTGAAGATCCAAAAATTTTCTTGATGTGATTAGAAATTTTGTTTGGATTCGTTTCTCTTTTCACTAAATATTTTTTTACTAAAAAATTCTCAATGATATTTGGAACTGCATTGTAAGAAATAGTAGGAATTCCTAATAAAGCAGATTCTGCAGTCATAGTTCCACCAGAACCTATGAAAACATCTGTATTGTTTAACAAATGTTTTCCATCAAATGACATTTTAACAATTTTAGCTTTTTTACCAAACTTTTTTTGAAGATTTTGAATTTGTTTTGTGTATCTACCTAAAATTACAATATTTTCTTCACCATATTCCTTTATAACTTGTTTAATGATTGAAATTATTCTACTTGATTTTGATGCATATGCTGCCTCTTCTTCTTCTATCCTAATCAAAATATTTTTTCTTTTATTCTTCCTAAATGGTAATGTAGCTTCTTGATTTATTTTCCTTTTGATAGTGACAACTGCATCTATTGCTTTGTATGAAATAATATTTTTCTTATCAATTCCATATTTAGAAAATTTATTTTTTGGGATAACATTTGGAATAAGCAATTTTTGAATTAAGGGTAATGTTAATCGCATAACTGCATCAGCATGTGGTGAATCACAAAAAGCTACATGTCTTATCCCTAAACCAAATGAAATTTTTGCTGCTTCGGGGGAACAAAAACTAATAGTCAAATCTGGCGAAAATACCTTGATTTTTCCAGAAAGCTTCCTCATTCTGTCAATACTGGCTTCAAGTTTAGCTTTCTTATTTCTCCCTCCATGTTTTCCTACAAAAATAAGGTCAGAATTACGTAACTTTGCCAATTTTACTACTTCTTCATATTCTCTACTTGTACACAAAATTTTGTGTTTTTTTCCTAATTTTTTAATTATTTGTTCAGAAAACAATAATTGTTTTGGTGTAAGGATATCTATCCATATTTTCAAGTAATTTTTATAATAATGGTTAGTTCAATAAGTTTTTCTTAGTCTATTAGCAGCTGTATGTTATGGGGGGAGTAAAAGTTGTTGTTTATGGCCTTAGTACTGAAGGATATACTATTGCATCTCAAATGGCAATCAAAGGAGCTGATGTTTACATTATAGATGAATCAACTCCATCAGCAATTTCACTTAAAGCAGAAATAGCTAAAACTTACCCAAATGTATCTTCTCTAAAAGAAGATGAACCATTATTGGTTATGGAACCCATTGATGTGGCCATTTCAAAAGCTGAATATCTTTTCTTTAGTCCAAGAATTAGAAAAACAGGACAAGACACCAAAACTGAAATTCATTCCAAATTTAAGGATGCAGTGAAATCATTAAAAAAAAATAGCTCAGTTATTTTTACTCTTCCAACAGGGTTTGGAGGTAACAATGAAAATATTTTATTACTGGAACATGTAACTGGCTTTGAGGTTGGAAAAAATGTTTCATATTTTTATTATCCATTAGAAGATCAAAATAAACAACCAGAAACTATTGGTTCTTTTAATGGAAAAGAAGATTCTAAATTATATGATTTACTTACTATAGATAAAAAAGAGAAAAGATTTGTTGCTATTTCATCAGCAGAACATTTTCATGCTATTAAAATCCTATCTCGATTTTCTAGTTTGTGTTGTGTTTTAGAAGTATGTAAATATGCACAAGATGAAATAACTAAAAATGATCTATCATCAGATGATTTTCAGAAAATATTCCTTGATGAAATGGTTAGCGGACTATTTGATATCAAATGCCTAGGTTCCTCATTCGAGGGTACAAACACTCTCATGTATCTAATTAATGGAAGTGTAAAAGGAATTGATGGATATATCAAGAGACTAATTGACGAAATTCGAATAACATTAAAGAAAAATGATCTCAAAGCTAGTAGAACAAAAATTGCATTGTCTTGGACTCTTGATCAACATGCGATGCGTGGAGATAAAATTGAGATGCTCCAAAATTTAACCACAAGATTACGCGATTATATAGGTGATGTTGAAGCTTATGAAGATTCAAACTATGATCTTTTTCATAGTGATAAAACTACAATTGTTGTAGCATGCTCAAAAACTGATTTTGAACATATAGAAAAAACCAAACAAGATTCTAATCTAATTGTAATCAAAGCTAATCCCCTATGTGAAACTATTTAATAATAATTTAAATTAGCGAAATTAATATTTTTGTTGATTTGTCATCTGAAAATGGTTCCGACGAAATTCCTGTTAATTTGTCATCTGAAAATGGTTCCGACGAAATTCCTGTTAATTTGTCATCTGAAAATGGTTCCGACGAAATTCCTGCTAATTTGTCATCTGAAAATGAACCTGAATCTGATAATTCTTTTGAACAACTAAAACCCACAGAAATAAGCATTGAAGAATTATCAAAATTGTTAGAGTTAGAAAAACAAAAAGTATTGGAACATGAAGAAGAATTAAAACATGTTTTAGCAGACTTTCAGAATCTTAATCGAAAAACACAATCTGATATAGAAAATGGCGTTAATGCTAAAGTTTATGAATTTGTCTTAGATTTTTTAAAAATATATGATGATTTTGTTAGAGCCAAAGAAGTTTTTTCCGAAAGAAAAGTTAATACTGCTGGTTTGGATTCTATTTTAAAAAATATGGATTCATTACTGAAAAAATATCATGTTATTCCAATTGATGCATTAGGCAAAATTTTTGATCCAAATTTTCATGAAGCAATATCCATTATTACTGATCCTGATTTAGATGATAACACAATTACAAAAGAGATCAGGAAGGGATATATTTCTCATGAGCTGGTTGTAAGACCGACACTCGTAGAAATTTCAAAAAAAGGATGATAAAATATGGCTAAAGTAATTGGAATCGATTTAGGAACAAGTAACTCTGCTGCTGCAGTTATTATGGGTGGTAAACCTACAATTATTCCTGCTGCAGAAGGAGCTACTGTAGGGGGGAAAGCTTTTCCATCAGTTGTAGCATTTTCTAAAGACGGTGAACTTTTAGTTGGGGAACCTGCACGAAGACAGGCAATAACAAATCCTGATAATACTATTCTTGCTGCTAAAAGAAAAATGGGCTCTGATCATACTTTCAAAATTCAAGGTAAAGAATACAAACCTCAACAAATTTCTGCATTTATTCTTCAAAAAATCAAAAAAGACTCTGAAGCATTTGTTGGTGAGTCTGTGGAGAAAGCAGTAATTACAGTTCCCGCATATTTTGATGATAATCAACGTCAAGCAACTAAAGATGCAGGAACTATTGCTGGCCTTGATGTTGTTAGAATTATCAACGAACCAACAGCAGCATCGCTGGCATTTGGATTAGATAAAGCAAAAGAAGACATGAAAATCCTTGTCTTTGATTTTGGTGGCGGTACTTTGGACGTTACTATAATGGAAATGGGAGGAGGTGTTTTTGAAGTACTAAGCACATCTGGTGATACTCAGTTAGGTGGTACAGATATGGATAAAATTCTAATCGATTACATTATTGATGAATTCAAGAAAAAAGAAGGCATTGATCTTTCAAAAGATACAACTGCAACGGCAAGAATTCGAGAATCTGCTGAAAAAGCCAAAATTGAATTGTCCACAGTTATGGAAACAGATGTTACTTTGCCTTTCATTGCACAAGATTCATCAACAGGTGCAAAAAATCTTGAATTAAGAATCACTAGAGCTAAACTAGATGAATTAATTGGACCAATTGTTAAACGATGTAAGCCTTGTATAGTAAAAGCATTTGAAGATGCAAAACTCTCTCACTCTGATATTAACAAAATCGTGATGGTTGGTGGACCAACAAGAATGCCATTAGTTAGAAAAATGGTTGGTGAAGTTGTTGGAAAAGAGCCTGAATCAGGAGTTGATCCTATGGAAGCAGTAGCAATGGGAGCTGCAATACAGGCAGGAATTATTGCTGGAGACGTTACTAGTGATATAGTTTTACTTGATGTTACTCCACTTACATTAGGAATTGAAACTTTGGGTGGAGTTAGAGAACCATTAATTGAAAGAAATACCACAATTCCAACTTCCAAGAGTAAAGTTTTCACTACTGCAGCTGATAATCAAACAGCTGTAACTATTCATGTTGTTCAAGGCGAACGACCTATGGCATCTGACAATGTTTCATTAGGAAGCTTTAATCTTACTGATGTACCACCAGCTCCAAGAGGAGTTCCTCAAATTGATGTAAAATTTGATATTGATGCAAATGGAATAATTAATGTTACAGCAAAAGATCTTGGAACACAAAAGGAAGCAAAAATTACTATTGAATCTTCATCAAAATTATCTAAAGAAGAAATTGAGAAATTAAAAGAAGATGCAAAAAAATTCTCTGAAGAAGATGAAAAGAAGAAAGAAAAAATTGATCTTAAAAATGAAGCAGAGAGTTATATTTACACTACAGAAAAATTAGTTAATCATGATCTTAAGGATAAAATTTCTCAAGAGCAGGGAATTAAAATCACTGATGCTGTAAAAGAAGTTAAAGAAGTTTTAGATAAAGAGCCTGATGAATTAAAGCCTAAACTTGAAGCATTACAATCTATAGTTAGTGAAGTTACCACCGAACTTTACAAAAATGCTTCACCTCCTCCAGATGCAGAAGGACAACAAGATACTAGTGCAGAAGGACAACAAGATACTAGTGCAGAAGGACAACAAGATACTAGTGCAGAAGGACAACAAGATACTAGTGCAGAAGGACAACAAGATACTAGTGCAGAGAACAAAACAACTGAATCATCTTCAACTGATGAAACTAAAACTAACTAATTTCTCAAATTCAATCATTTATACTGTAATTATGATAAAGGAATGATTCATGTCTGCAAAACGTGATTATTATGAAGTTTTAGGAGTATCTAAAACATCTTCTATAGATGAAGTAAAAAATCAATATAGAAAGTTAGCATTAAAATTTCATCCCGATCGTAACAAATCTTCAGAGGCTCCAGAACATTTTAAAGAAATTTCTGAGGCATATGCTATTCTTTCAGATCCTAAAAAAAAGCAAGTCTATGATCAATATGGTCATGCTGGTGTTGATGGCAGATACACTACTGATGATATATTTCAAGGAGCACGTGGAGATTTTAGTGATATTTTTGGCACTAGAGGCGGATTTGAATCCATTTTTGAATCAATCTTTGATCGTGGGGGAGGATTTGGTTTTGGTCAACAACGTGGTTCTGATATTCTCTATGAAACTTCAGTAACATTAGAGAATGTTCTTCATGGAAAAAAACTAGAAATTGATTTACAAAAACAGATTGAATGTGGTATTTGTCATGGATCTGGTTGTAAACCAGGTACCAACAAGAAAACATGTGCTACATGTAATGGTCAAGGACAAGTACAACACAGACGTAATATGGGATTTGCTTCATTTGTAACAGCTGCTCCATGTCCTACTTGTAGAGGTCAAGGCTCTATAATTGAAACTCCATGTGGTGAATGCAAAGGACAAGGGAAGAAAAGAGGTATCAAAAAAATTACTTTTGAAATTCCACCCGGCATTGATTCAGGCGATTACACTGTTCCAGAAGAAGGAAATGAGATCCCTGGTGGTGTTAATGGTGATCTGATTGTTAGAGTTAGAGTACAACCTCATCACCAATTCAATAGAGATGGGAAAGATATTTTTTATGATCAAAATGTCTCAATGGTTGATGCTGCATTAGGTTGTAAGATTGTTGTTCCAACCTTAGAGGGTACCGAAACAATCAAAGTTGATTCTGGCAGTCAACCAAATACAATTATCAAATTAAAAGGAAAAGGAGTACCTCATATCAATTCTAGAGGTAGAGGAGATCAATACGTTCGAATTGTAGTAAACATTCCACAAAAACTCAATAAACATCAAAAAAATCTTCTAGATGAATTTCAAAAAACTAGTGATTGATTGAAAAAAATGAAAATTGCATTAGATGTTGATGGTGTACTTGCAGATGTAATAACATCTTGGTTAAATTACAGCAATACAATCAGACCAAAAATCTCTAAGCACGATATTACTGATTGGGACTTTTGGAAGAAATTTCAGATCAACCGTTATGATTTTTATGCTGAATTGAGTTCCTGTTGGAAAAATTGGAATTCCATACCTCCTACTGAAGAAAATTTATCAACTGTTACAAAAAATCTCTCAAAGATAGGTCAAGTAGATATTGTAACTGCAAGAGAACGCTCTACTGATTCTTTCGTAAAAAATTGGCTTAATCATCACAATATATCATATGACAATTATGTATCTGTAATTGATGGACCAATGAAGGCTGATTTAGATTATGATGTGTTTATTGACGATTCGCCTCTAAACGCATTAAAAATTCTTCAGCACAACAAAAAAATAATTTTATATTCACAACCATGGAATAAACACATTTTAGATAACCGAATCCATAGAATCTCAAACCTTTCAGAAGCAGTAGAAAAAATAAAACTGAATTAATCTTTTACAAATTTTCTAATGTTTACTCTATGTCCATTTCTTACATGAGTAACATGTGTTGTTTTTAATGCTTCCTCAATTTTGGTATCATCATAGAATTTAATATTATAACGCCCAAGCACTTTTTTACAATTTATACAATATATTTCTCTAAATTCCATTCTCTCACTTAGTTAATTGGATGTATTTGTTTTACGTATAATAAAGAAACTTATTCTAGATTTTAAAAATTTACTATGCGGGAATCGCCCAGCCTGGTCAACGGCGTAAGGTTCAGATCCTTATCTTCTAGAAGTTCGTGGGTTCAAATCCCACTTCCCGCATAAACTTCAACTATATACTTGCTAATTTCTTCTTGATATTTTTTAAAAGAAGTTTGTTTACTAGTTCACCAGAGGCTTTACCCCTTAATTCCCTCATGGCAATTCCCATAAGTGGCCCAACTGCTCTCTCTTTTTGATTTTTAACAATCTCTTGATTCTTTTCAACTATTTCTTCAATAATTTTCTCCAAATCTGATTCATTTACAGCCACAATCGAAGCATTTTTCATTGCCTCTTCAATTGTTTGTGACTTTGCATCCATTATGTTTTCAAAAATCATCTCAATTGATTCTTTGGTAATTTTTCCTACCTCTAATAATTGAAATGACTTGACAATATCTTCATTCTTCAATAATTTAGAATTTAGACCATTCCTCTCTAATTTAGTAATTGAAGAACATAGAATTGATGCAACAAATGTAGGATTGACTTTGGTTCTTTCTACTATCTTTTCAAATAATTCAATATAACGTGAATCAAAAATTTGTTCTGAAAGCTGAGGATTCAAATCATGTTTCTTTTGTAACTCTAAAAGTGACTCATCCCATGATTTTGGAATATTTTTTTCTGCATTTTCAAGTTCATCACTTGTAACTAAAATTGGTGGAATATCTGTTTCAGGGTACATCCTAGATGCACCTGGACGAGGTCTTAAGAATACGGTTTCACCTGTTTGTGTAGCCAATCTAGTTTCTGCAGGAACTCCTTTTTTTGCTTCTACTATTCTATTAATTATCGAATCAATTGCAAAATCAATTTTTGAAGAAGGAGCTGCAATTATCAAAAACGCATCATTCTCCTTTATTTTTAAAATATTTTTAACAATTGAAATATCATCATTATTAATTCCATAGTTAGGTAGTTCATCAGAATGAAAAACTCCACCTATTCCATAGAATTTTACTAACTGTCCTATTTCTTTTCCTAACCGAATCCCTTCATATGGTGAATATCCAAACATTCCAGAAAAATTCTCAATTTTTATTGCTTTGATTATCGAATTGTCTTTTAGTGCTTTTTGTACAATCTCAGATTTGCAACTACTCCAGTCTTTAGTAATATCAAAAATATCTACGTCTTTTGAAATTCCCTTGAAATCCGAATTCTTTAATTTTTCAGCAATTTTGACTAATCCATGTTGTCTTTTAGCCTCAAATTCTACTATTCTTTCTAATTGGTCTAATTGTTGAACTCCTTTAACTTCAACAACTCCTCCCCCATCTTTTACTGAAACATTAACATCTTGTCTGATTGAACCAATTCCTCTAGTTACTTTTTTAGTACTTCGTAATAGTCTGCCTAATGCTAATGCAATTTTTTTTATTTTTTTTGGATCTACTTCTACAGGATCTAATGCAATCTCTACAAGTGGAATTCCAAGACGATCTAAACTATATTCTCTGACACTCCCTTTATCCCCAAGAAGTTTTGCGGAATCCTCTTCAAGACAAATTGACTGAACACCAATTTTATCTCCATCAACATCAATTTGTCCCCCCTGTGAAAATAACATTGTTCGTTGAAATCCTGTTGTGTTTGAACCATCAATTACAGTTTTTCTCATCGGATAAATTTCACTAAAAATTTTTGAATTAAGTGATGATGCAATTACAAGTACAAGTTCTTTTGCATCTTTATCTAAATTGTGGGGTGGTTCTTCATCTTGTTCAACCAAACAACTACTTTCTGGATTGGAATAATACATTATTGTTTTTAATTTAGATTTTTCAAATAATGCAGCAGGATCATATTCTCCCAATTCACTTTTTACAGCACGCAGTTTTCTTTGAAATTTCATATAATATTCATCAGATTCAATTGATCTGCAACTACAAAACAACTTCTTGTTAGTTGCTAACTGTTGGTGAATTTCAAGTCCAACCTTTAGTCCCACATTATTTATAGAAAATTCTGACATTGTTTCACTCTCTTAATTTGATAACTCTGATGCAATATTTTCAAGCATAATTTTCTTTACTTCATCTCTGTTTTGTGAATTACCCATTGCCCACATTGCCTTTACTAATGCCACTTCTGGAATCATGTTTTCCAAGGGAACTATGCCTAAATCAAGTAAATCACGTCCACTCTCATAAACTGTCATTCTGACTCTACCGTCAATACATTGAGAAGTCATGCCTAGAAAGATTCCTTTCTCATTTGCTTTTTTTACACTTTCATACATTGTCTTTCCAACATGACCTAATCCAGTTCCCTCAAAAATTATTCCTCTGAATCCCATCTCAATAATTTTATCTAGTAAACGTGGATCATATCCAGGATGATATTTTACTAAAGCAACTTTTGTATCAAGATAAATTTTTGGTTGAAATTCATTTACTTTAAAGAAATCTTCTGTAATATTTTTCTGAATTTGATCTTCTACAATTATGAATGCTGGAACATCTCCAATTGTTTGAAATGCCCCTCTCTTGCTTGTGTGGTTTTTTCTTACCCTAGTTCCTAGATGACATGCAATTGTTCCATCATTTTCATCTTGGTGCATAACAATATAGACACCTTTGGTCTTACTTTCTGTGATAAACTTTGTTGCGCTGATCAAATTTAGTGCTGCATCTGATGAAGCACGATCTGATGATCTTTGTGATCCAACCAATACAATTGGAATCGGAAATCCTGCAAGTGCAAATGAAAGAAAGGATGATGTATAATGCATAGTATCTGTACCATGTGCAATAATTATTCCTGTATAATCTGATTTAGAATATTCGTTTATCTTTTCAGCAATTTGTAACCAATGTTCTGGCATTATATTTTCAGAATATTCTGAAAATAGAACTTGTGCATCTATGTTAGCAATTTTAGCAAGTTCTGGAACTGATGAATTCAATTCTTCAGCGGTTAATACAGGTGTAACTGCACCTGTTCTGTAATCAATCTTACTTGCAATTGTTCCTCCAGTTGATAATAACAAAATTTTTGGCAATCCAGCTACTTTTTCAATCTTTTCATCTTTTTCTATGATTTTTTTTGTAGATTGATTTTTTTCAATTTTTTCAATCTTTGCAATTTCTAAACCAATATTGTATCCATTCTTTAATTTCAAAACAATGTGTTTATCATCACTGTGTTCATACCTTGGCATTATTATGCCTGAATAAGTGATATCTGACAATATCTTAACAGAGTCACCAACTGAAATCTGATTTGCCTTTAGGAATTTTAATGAATTTCCTTCATATCCTCTATGTTCTGACATTTATGAGGATTAGATTTGTTATTTTATTAAAACTACCTGTAA
>JACATG010000012.1:27121-30635 GCA_013390905.1 Marine Group I thaumarchaeote
ATTAAAACTACCTGTAATAGGAAGCTACTAGTTTTTCGCCCAACTTTAGATCTTTTTGTTCTCTGACCTTCTTAACAGATCTTTCAAAGTGTTCCATAGTTACTTTGACATCTATGCTCTTTTTCTCAACATCTTTGACATCTGGATTCTTATCTAGGTATTCATGAATAACTAAAGAAACTGCAGTATTTGCAATGGCTGCTACGTCTGCACCACTAAGCCCATCAGTCATTTCACTAAGTTTCTCATAATCAATACGTTGAGATGTACTTTCATCAGTAACTGTTGGTATTTCTTTAGCAGTAATTTCCAAGATTTTCTTTCTACTATCTTTGTCTGGAAGTGGAATCTGAATAATTTTATCAAATCTTCCTGGTCTTAACAATGCAGGATCAATCATATCCGCTCTGTTTGTTGCAGCTAAAACTACAACACCATGCATATTTTCCATTCCATCTAGTTCTGTAAGTAATTGACTAACAACTCTTTCGCTTACTTGAGTTTCTCCTCCTGCTCCTCTGATTGGTGCTATTGAATCAATTTCATCAAAGAATATTACACATGGTGAAGATTGACGTGCTCTTTTGAAAATTTCCCTTATACCTCTTTCAGATTCGCCAACCCATTTTGATAAAAGTTCAGGACCTCTTACTGAAATAAAGTTTGCTTCACTTTCTGTAGCAACTGCTTTTGCAAGCAAAGTTTTTCCTGTACCACTTACGCCGTGAAGTAAGATACCTCTTGGCATTTTGTGTCCTAATTTATCGTAAAGAGCCGGATACTTCATTGGCCATTCAACAGCTTCTTGTAGCTCTCGTTTGACATCATCTAAACCTCCAATATCTTCCCACTTTACATCTGGGTTCTCAATGAAAACTTCTCTCATTCCAGATGGTATTACTTCCATCAATGCTTTTGAAAAGTCATCCCCATTAACAATAAGTTTATCCAATGTTTCTGGAGGGAGTTTCTCTTCTTGTAAATCCAGAATAGGGAGTAATCTTCTCAAACATTTCATTGCAGCTTCTTTACAGAGATATTCTAAATCTGCTCCAACATATCCGTGACTTACTGATGCAAGTTTATCTATATTGACATCATCTGTTAATGGCATATTTCTACTGTGAATTGCAAGTATGTCTTTTCTTCCTTTTTTATCTGGAACTCTAATCTCTATTTCTCTATCAAACCTACCCGGTCTCCTAAGTGCAGGATCAATTGCATTTGGTCTATTTGTTGCAGAAATAACAATAACTTTACCTCTTGACTCCAATCCATCCATTAATGATAACATTTGAGAAACAACTCTTCTTTCAACTTCACCTGTAACTTCTTCTCTTTTTGGTGCAATGGAATCAATTTCATCAATAAAAATTATTGATGGAGATTTCTCTCTTGCTTCTTTAAAAATTTCTCTTAGTCTTGCTTCACTTTCTCCATAAAACTTACTCATAATTTCAGGACCTGAAATGCTGATAAAGTGTGCATTACTTTCATTTGCAACTGCTTTTGCAAGTAACGTCTTGCCTGTTCCAGGAGGACCATACAATAAGACACCTTTTGGTGCTTCAATTCCTAACTTTTCAAAAATTTCTGGGTGTCTTAATGGAAGCTCAATCATTTCTCTAACTTTTTTAATTTCATTTGTTAAACCACCAATGTCTTCATATGTGACTTGTGGAACCCCACGCAATGTCTCTCCTTTTTCTGCAATGTGGAAAACAGTTTTTTGAGTAACTAAAACTGCATCAGCTGCTGGTGTTACTCCTATAACTTGAAAAGTTAAACGTCCACCAAAATATGGAACCATTACATTATCTCCTTTAATCAAAGGAACACTTTCTAAAGCATCTGCTAGATATCTTTCATCAATTGGAGGAATAGCTTCTAGTGGCGCAACCACTATTTTTTCTGCAGCTACTGCCTTTATTTTTCTCACCGAAATTGAATCTCCAATAGCAATTCCTGAATTATTTCTACCAAGTCCATCAATTCTGATAATTCCTTTTCCTTCATCTGATGGATATAGTGGAAGACATTTTGCAACTGTTCTTCTTTTACCTTTAATTTCTATGACATCTCCAGTAGATGCATTTAATGTATCCATAGAATCATAATCAATTCTTGCTACGCCTCTTCCAACATCTCTTGTGTATGCCTCAAGGACTTTGAGGGTAAGAGCATTTTGACTCATACAGAAAAGCCATTTTTCTAATTTTTATACCTTTGTGGTAATTTTCATAAACAACAAAGAAAAATCACAAGCTTAAAATCATCTGTACATAGGAAACGATCAATTTGGGTAAAAGACCATTAGTTAGACGACGTGGCCGTGGAGGACATCAATTTAGATCTACATCTACTGGAAAAGTAGGCTCCAAGGCAAATTATCCTCGCTTTCCACTATCAGAACAACATGAAGGTGAAATTATTGATCTTATTCATGAACGTGGTAGAGAAGCACCATTATCTAAAATCAGATTTGAGGACGGTTCCGTTTCATTTGTTCCTGCAGTACTAGGAACTAAAGTGGGTATAACTTTACAATTTGGATTAAAATCAAAAATTGAAAAAGGAAATGTTATTAGTGTTCAAAATATTCCTGATGGAACAACTGTATGTAACATTGAAAGACACTTTGGAGACGGTGGTGCTATAGTTAAATCCGCAGGAACTGATGCAACTATTTTCTCTCATGGTGATGAAGGTGTTACTATAAAACTACCTTCTGGAAAATTTACTACTCTTAATCCAAAAAATAGAGCCATGATAGGTACTCTTGCTGGAGGTGGGGCTGGTGAAAGACCATTGATGAGTGCAGGTAATACATGGAGAAGTTTCAGATCAAAAGGAAAGAAATTTCCAATTGTTAGAGGTGTTGCTCAAGCCGCTTATGTTCACCCACATGGTGGTGGCCGTCATCAACATGTTGGACAAAGTTCAACTGTCTCAAGAAATGCACCTCCTGGTGCAAAGGTAGGTAGTATTGCTGCCAGAAAGACTGGTAGAGCTAGAATTAAAGAAAGAAGGTAGTTTTTCTTTTAACCTAAAATTGATTAACAGCTCACTGAAATTAATATTTGAATGTTAAATCAACGAATTAGAATTATTGTAACTGGTAAAGTACAAGGCGTATTTTTTCGTCAGGCACTAAAAGTGATGGCAAAGAAAAATTATGTTTTTGGATGGGTTAAAAATCTTAAAGACGGTCGTGTTGAGGCTGTTTTAGAAGGAGATGAAAATAAAATTAGTAGACTTGTTGAATGGTCACATGGAGGACCTGCTAATGCCAGAGTTGAGGATGTAGAGATACGTAACGAAAAATTTTCTGGTGAATTTACAAAATTTGATGTTTTGTATTAATGAATCTCTTCAAATGCAACTTTGAGCATTTGACTAAATTCTGAAATTAGCTGATCTTTTTTGATCTGAATAATTTGTACCGACTCTTTTCTATTTTTCTGAATTTTGATGATGACTCCTTCTCTTTGAGGTTCTACATCTACAAACCATC
>JACATG010000013.1 GCA_013390905.1 Marine Group I thaumarchaeote
TTCACAATTATGCATGGTTTGAGATAATATCAAAAAAGATGTGTATTCATTGTGGTGAAGAATATAACTGAACCAAACGTTTATGACTTGAAATCATTTGCTAAAAAGTAATTGGTTTGCACGCCAAGAAGTGTTTTCCGAGCTAGTGGCTTTGGTCGCTAGTCGTAAAATCTTCCGCTAGCAACTTCGGTTGCTAGTGACATTATTCTAATTATCTTGGAATTCTACTGTGTAAAAATTGTCATTATGAAGTTCATGGTCAGAAATTGACTGAGTAAATCAGATATTTCTTATTAAAATTCAGAATTCATATATTTTCTAAAAAATCTAATCAACAAAATTAACCGTTAGGTTCTTACTTTTGTTAGTAATCACACACAAAGACAATTCAACTTTTAGCAAATTTTAGAATCTTTTTAGCCGTATTTTCATTATTTTTTTCTAAATCCAATTGCCAAATTACTAAAATTCTATAATCCTCTTTTTTTAACGAATCTAGAATCATTTTTTCTTTCTTCCAAATATCTTGTGCAGTTGCTTTTCTAATTTTCACTGATTGTCGATAAAAATAGTATCCCTCCCCCTTTCCTGCTTGTGTTTGTGCTTAGTGACTAGAAATGTGACAGTCTCAAATCTCTGCCAAGTAGATTTAAAATGAACGATAAGGAAAAAATGAATGGAAATGGCTAAGAAAAAACCCCGTGGACATAACATTGGAGGATCGTATAAACAGAAAAGACGTAAAGAGAAGAAAGGAAGTTCGTGAATCTAAAAGACCTGATTTGTATGCCAAGAAAACTAATAATCAACTAATGACCGTATTTTGTTAGTGAAACCAGTAATAATTATCGAGGTAGAAAAGAAATGAAAAAAAATATTCTGCTAATTGCATCTATCATAATTACCATTTTAGGAGTAAGTTTAATTTTTATCCAGACTGAAATACAAATAACTCTTTTGGGATCAATTCTAATGATGTTGGGGGTTTTCCTATTTCTTGCTTACATACTGAACAAGGGTCCATCAACTAAATAATTTAATTTACATTTGCTGATTCTTTTTCATGCCAATATCAGATAGGGCAAGCTTGTCTTTGAGGACATCAAGTTTATCCATAGCCACTTTAAAATTTGAATCAAGAATAATTTTTTCTTTCATTTTCATTCACCAAGAAAAGAGACATGATTATTCTGGATCATCTTGTTCTCTATCACGTCCACACTGAGGACAAACTCTTTGATTTTGCCATAATTCTTTTCCACAATTTCTACATGATTGAGGTTTCATAAAATAATTACGTCGAGATTGGATTTAAGAGTTCCAGAATCTGAACAATACTTTGGGGATAACATTGTTGTCTCTCTAGGACATTACATTCTATCAGGAGCAACTATACCAAGAAGATCTAATGCCTTTTCAAGAGTGATTTTAAATGAATTCACAATACAAAGACGAGAATTTTCTAATTGTGCATCACTCAATTCTAAAACCTTGACATGCTCATAAAACGAATTGAAAACAACAGCTAAATCATGACAGTATCTTGCAATAACTTTTGGAGATAAATTATTTACAGCGTCACGGACATGAATATCAAACAGACCGATTGTTTTAATTAAATCAAGTTCAGATTTTTCTTGTAGTAAAGAAAAATCAACCTCAATTGAAGGACTACGTTCAGATTTTTCTAATATTCTGGTAGCTCTAGCGTGAGCATATTGTATGTATGGTGCAGTATCACCATCTAAACTAAGAGATTTTGTTAAATCAAATGTAATTATTTTATCTAAATCCTGCTTTATCATCTCATATCGTAGTGTGCCAACTGAGATATGATGAGCAATTTTTTCAATCTCAGAAGAATCCATTTCAGGATTTCTTTTTTTGGTTTCCTCGATTGTTTTCTTTTTTAACAAATCATAGACAGAATCAGCATTAACATAAAGCCCCCTCCTTCCAGACATCTGAGCTTGTTTTCCATCAGTATCTAATCCCAAAGATTTTGCAGTTTCAGCACTTAGAGTAACTGATTCATAACTAAGATGAACATATGCATCGGATACAGACTTGAATTTAGCCATTAATGATGTAATAATTTTTTGTAATCTAGCTTGTCTTGAGTCAATTACAGTAATTACTTTTTCACCAGTAAAGTTTTTGACAGATTCGTTGTTTGAATCCAGAGTTGTTTGCCATAAAACTCGTGAATGTGGTTGCTTTTTTTCATATTTCTGGTAATGAAAAGGATCTTCAACTAGTCCCAATTTCCATGCAGCATAAGGTATGTCTTTGGCAATGTATGTTGCAGTTCCATTACTTCTAACAATTATCTTGTCTTCTTCTTTATCTACGCCACGAATGACCCAACATCCCACATTCTTACCTTCATTTTCAAATTCTACCAGATTCATTCCCTTGATTTTTTCAAAGATTTTACTCCATAATCCAGAACGAATTATCTGAGATTCAAAATTAAGGCAATCATAAGAAACTGATAGATTCCAACATGTTTCTAGTTGATTTACCAAAACTCTTCGCGTAATTTTATTTGCAAATTTGGCAGTATCAGAATTACTATCTTCAAGTTCTTTGAGAATATTTTTTCTAATTTCTTCAAGGCTGGAATCTGACTCATATTTTTCCGTGGTTTTAACATATACATCATCGCCACAATAATGATCAAATTTCTTTCCATTAGGTGGCTCTTGATCAAATCCAAAATGTTTGAATCCAACTATTAAATCAGCCACTTGAAGTCCAGAATCATCAATATAGTTTAAAACACTAACTTTGTAGTTTGCTTTTTTTAAAATTCTAGATAGAGTATCACCGATGATAATATTTCTAATATGTCCTATGTGAAGAGCTTTGTTAGGATTTACGCTTGTATGTTCAACTACAATCGTAGAATTTTTTCCAATATCAACATCACCAAATTCATCAAGATAAGATTCGGATAAAATCAATTGGTTTAATTTTTTCCAATTAGCAAAGAAATTCAGATATCCTGATTGGTGTGCTTCAGTTTTTAAAACAAGGGTGTTAGAACAATGTTGATATTTTTCGGATATCATTTCAGCAATATCTTTTGGGCTCTTCTTAAGTTGTTTTGAAAGTAAAAATGAGATATTTGAGCTGACGTCACCAAAACCAGGTTTTGAAGGTTCAACTGTAAATTTGACATCAGATATTGAAAGGTCATTGAGTATCTTATTGAGGTTGTTTTCAATTTCATCGATAATTGATTTGAATGCCATCTTACATCTCAGATAATTTAGGTGCTAATTTATCTAATGCCTCAAGAACACCATCACCAGCCTTTGCAGAAACGGTCATGGTAGCTTCAGATTTTACTTGTTCAGAAGCATTTCCTAGAGCAATACTTGTTTTTGCCACTTTAAACAATGGAATGTCTGTTGCACTATCTCCAATAGCTATAACATCCTCTCGTAAAATAGAAAATTTCTTCATGATTTTGCTGAATCCTGTACCCTTATCAATTCCAGAAGAATTGATATGGTAAGCATATTGACTGTCAGATAGTTCTACATTAAGATTATTTTCTGCGACTATCTTTCTTGCAAGATCTAGATCAAATGTTCTTTGTAAAACAACTTCAGTCATTCGTGGAAAAACAGGTTTTTCTTTGACGTTCTCAATATTATTTTTGATAACTTCAAATGCATTTTTACATTCTTCAATGTTCCCTAATAAAATATGTTCATTAGAACCAAGAGTAATACAACCACCATTTTCACCAACAGCAATTTTTGTAGTTCCACCAAATACAGATAGTAAGAATCCTTCAACAGAAGAACGGCCAGTTACAAAAATCACATTGTGTCCCATGCTAGTTAGACATCTCAATGCGTCAAGTGCATCCAAATGTATTCTTCCTCCACCATTTTCAGTAATTGTGCCATCAATATCTACCGCAAATGTTCTCTTTTTCATAGAAAGTGTTTTGCAAACCAAATAATATTTGCTACGTACGATAAATAATACGGTTTTATTTGAAGTAAATGTTGCAAGAGATGAATAGTATTGGGAATTCCTGAAAAAATTAAAGCCATTCAAGACGAGATGGCAAAAACTCAGATCAATAAAGCAACAGAGCACCACATAGGTCTACTCAAAGCAAAAATTGCAAAACTGAAAAGAGAGCAAGAAGAAAATATTATTAAAAAATCAGGCATGAAATCTGATGGATTTGATGTTAGGAGATCAGGTGATGCAACAGTTGTGTTTATTGGATTACCAAGTGTTGGGAAATCTACGTTATTGAATAAAATGACAAAAGCAAAATCTGTGGTTGGTGCTTTTACATTTACAACACTTACAGTAGTTCCAGGCATGATGGAATATCGAGGTGCAAAAATCCAAGTCTTAGACCTTCCTGGAATAATCAAAGGAGCATCTACAGGTAAAGGATTAGGAAAGAGAATTTTATCAGTTGCAAGAACAGCAGATCTTGTGTTACTTATGCTGGATGTATTTCAGCCGTATCACGAAAATGTTTTAGTTAATGAATTAGGCAATATTGGAATCAGGCTCAATCAACTACCACCAAACATTACAATTGAGAAAGCATCAATGGGTGGAATTGCAGTTGCACAACAGGTAAAACTCACAAAAATTACAGAGAAACATCTCAAAGACATTTTACATCTTTATGGAATTGTTAGTGCTCGTGTTGTTATTAGAGAAGACGTCACATCAGAACAACTAGCAGATTATATTGCTGGAAATATCAGTTATTCAAAATCAATTACAATTGTAAACAAAGTAGATTTAGTTGACAAAAAGTTTCTAAAAGAATTGAAAAAGAAAATCAAATCAGAAGTAATTGAAGTATCAGCAAATTCTGATATCAATATTGAATTACTAAAAGAGAAGATCTATGAGAAATTAAAATTTATTAGAATTTACATGAGACCAAAAGGAGGAGAAACGGATTTCAAAGAACCGTTAATTGCAAGAGAAGGCGATACAGTTGAAGATATTTGTAACAAACTTCATCGTAGAATGAAAAGAGCTTTTAGGTTTGGTTTAGTTTGGGGTAAAAGTGTAAAATTTGGAGGACAAAGAGTAGGTTTGACTCATATTTTGCTAGATGAGGATGTTTTAACAATAATCAAGAAACGTGGAGCATAATTCAAAAAAATGTAACATGGAACGAGAAATTGAGCACAGATGGTGCAGATATTGTATGACAAAAACAAAACAAGAGCTAATTTTTCTTCCAAATATGGCAACATATAAGCGTAGAAGGAAATACAAATGTACAATTTGTGGCAAAACTAGTTGGTTACAAGGCAGAAGGCCATCGGCAGAAAGTGTTTATTAAAAAAATTCAAACAAAAGAAATTTTTTTGGTAAAAAAATTACGTGATAAATTGTTATCAATTTGTGTAATTTTCTTTAGTGTAACCACTGAAAAACAATGAAAATGTCGACTGAACAATGGCTCCAAAAAGAAAAGCAGCTAAACGTAAAGCAGCTCCAAAAAGAAAAGCAGCTCCAAAAAGAAAAGCAGCTCCAAAAAGAAAAGCAGCTCCAAAAAGAAAAGCAGCTCCAAAAAGAAAAGCAGCTCCAAAAAGAAAAGCGGCTCCAAAAAGAAAAGCGGCTAAACGTAAAAGACAATAATCTAGTCTACAAACTAACAATCGCCATCTAGACGACGAATTGTTTTCTCTTTTTCTGAATTCTTGATCAGTGTTAACTAAACATTTGCCCCGGAGGGTGTGTACTTGTTCCTGTAACAGATTTTCTTTCTACTAAGAATTTTTTATCAGAAGGTATAATGGATAATTTGACAGCAGTACTAATTGCATAATGAGGGGTACCATCAGGATTTTTATAATTTGCAGCTTTTCCAACTCTATCTAAATCAACTTTAACTTTAACGACAGTTCCATCTTCTAATTCGAAAGATACAAAATCATTTTCTAATCGTTTATAATCTAATATTTTAAATTCAATTTTATTTGGTTTTTCACTCATTGTAATTACCTATTCAGCCAGATTAGTAAAGATAACTCATTAGTTTAATTTGTTCTTCAGTTGTAATGATATTTTTGGTTGTCAAAATTTCTAATAGTTCTTTGAAGATTGTTTTTTGTTCAGATGACATTCCACCTGTCGTACCTTTTTCTCCTGGTGAACCTGGTGGACCTCGTGGACCAGGTTGACCAATTGGGCCTTGTTCTCCACATGTACCTTGTTCACCTAATGAACCGATTTGACCTGTTGGACCACGTTCACCTTGAGGACCTTGAATTCCTTGTGGGCCTTGTGGACCTTTTTCTCCAGAGGGACCTGTTACACCACGTTCACCTTGAGAGCCTAGCGGACCTTGGGGACCTTTTTCTCCTGACGAACCAATTGGACCTGTTGGACCTTTTTCTCCAATTGTGCCTATTGGTCCTTTTTCTCCTTCTTCTCCTTGCGGACCTGGAACTCCAGTAAGTCCTTTAGATCCTGCAGGACCTTGTGGACCTTGTGGACCTTTTTCTCCGGATGTACCTTCTGAACCTTTGCTACCATGCTCTCCAGGTAGGCCAACCAAACCAAGTGGACCTTTGTCACCGAGAGGACCTGTTGATCCTTTTTCTCCCGAAAAACCTTTTAATCCAGATGCTCCTTTGTCGCCAGATGGACCTGTTGGACCTTTCTCTCCTTCGGATCCAAGTGAACCTTTTAATCCGGTTGGGCCAGGTTGGCCAAGTTGGCCTGTTGGTCCTTTTTCTCCTTTGTCACCGATTTGACCAGCAATACCTTTGTCACCCTTATCTCCTTGATCACCAGTAGATCCTTTGTCACCAGTAATTCCCTTGTCACCAGAAGTACCTTTATCACCTGGAGTACCTTTATCACCTGGAGTACCTTTATCACCTGAAGTACCTTGGATACCAGATGATCCTTTATCACCTGGTGTACCTTGAATTCCAATAGAACTAACATTAGAAGTTGATTTTGTAGAACGTGTTGATTTTGGAGTTTCAGGAGTTGTTTCAGTTTTAGTTTCAGATTGTAATTTTTGTTTTGATTTTTTCAAAGAAACATCAAATACAGAATGTGATGTAGAGAATAGATCAGTTACAACAATCCAAATTTTGTCAAGATCGTTTATAGATGAAGGAAGAGGGTTTTCTGGAGAACCAATGGTTTCAGAAAATATACCATTTTTTACTTTAAGGTGAAAGTTACCTTTCCACAAAGATGAGAATTGTTTAGTTTTAATTAAATCGTCAGAAGGTTTACTATCAGTTATTGCAATTTGGGCTTCATAAACACCTGATTGTTTAAAAGGTGCTTGTCCATAGATTTCTACTCGTGACTGAGATGACACATTCGTTTGTGTGATTTCCAAGTATTTCTGTATTTAGATCGCACGATCTTATTCCAAATACATTATGAGCAATTTTAGGCTCATTAAGGATAGTATTTATCTAGATAAATTGCATTTGAGAATAATGAAAAGACTGTTTGGAAAAAAATTAAAGGAAACAGATGAATCAAAATCAGAAAAAAAAGAAGTAAAAAAGACTAGTCTAGTTAATCCAGATTATAATCGTATGAAATTATATAAAAAAGGAATTAATTTGATGGCTGACGAAAAACTAGAAGATGCTGTTGAGATGTTTCAACTGGCATTAAGAATTGATCCTGCCAGTGTTGATGTTTTGATGAAGTTAGGTTATGCAAGATTTCATTTAGATGATCACGTTGAAGCATTAACAGTATATGATAAAGTTTTAGATATAGATATTACAAATCCAGAAGCTTGGAATCTTAAAGGACTTGTATATTATGAACAAAAAAAATGGGCCAAAGCATTAGATGCAGTTGAAAAAGCAATCGAGTCTGACCCTAATTATGGAATGGCTTGGTACAACAAAGCTTGTTTCTTATCATTACTAAATCAAGTACCAGAGTCATTAGAGGCATTGAAACGTTCAATTGAGATTGATGTTAAAAATGCTAGAAGATCAATTCGAGACTTTGACTTTAAAAATGTAAGAATTGAAGATGGATTTAAGAGAATTCAAGAAGTAGTAGTTTTGGAGTCAGTTAGACAAGGGTATCACACAATTGGCGCAATAGTTTGGACAACATATCTCGATAGAGTGGATGCTGAAGATGGATTAAGAAAATTAAAAGAAAAAGGACTCATAGTACAAAATGAAAAACGTGATGGTCTACAAAAAATTCCAATTTTTGATCTTGCGCCCAACGTTGCAGAAAGAATGGGTCAAGCGAAGAAAGGATTATTTGGAATTACAAGAAAAATAATACCAAGACCAATTAAGAATTTAAAAGAATTAAGTCAAGCCATTCAATCTGCAAAAGAAGCAATTGAAGAAGTAGATGTGAAAAAAGCCATAAATGTTTTTGAGGAATTCACTGATGTTACAAAATCAGGTGAACAGATGATTGAAATGTTTATGGAGGAACATAGAGAAATAAGATTGTGGCAGATTAGATTAAAAGATAGAGGAGAAGATTATCTAGTGGATAATAAAGATAGAATGTTAACATTGTTCGATAATATAGAAGTAACAATTACTAAAAAACTCAGAAATGAGATTTCTTAATTATTCTGCAGACAAATCCCAGTAGCTCGCATCTTCTTGTTTTTCTGTAGGCTTTTGAAGATTTTTCCATTCTTTGAAAGAGCGAACATATAATTTTGTATTAGACAAACCTGCAGATTTTAATGCATAATATGCTAATCCAGAAAGAGTGCCCACACTACCACAATAGGTAATTATTTCTGAATTTTCAGTAATGCCACGATTTTCAAGTAATCGCTTCATGTCGTCTTTTGGACGTAAAATTTTATCTTTAGTAGCAAGTGTTCGATAGGGAAGGCTAATTGCTCCAGGAATATGTTGTTCAAGAAAATTTAGGCGCTCTCTATTGTCAATCAGGATTACATCATTTCGTTCTTTTGCACTTTGCAGATAATCAGCGGTTGCCAGAATATTTGGTTGTAAATTCAAAGTGTGTTCTTTAGGTTGTATTTCTGGAATCTTAGAATCGCTTTCCAACTCAAGGGATTTCCAATTACTATAAGTGGTTTCAAGCAAAGTGACATCTGAATGTCCTAGATATTCAAAGGTCCAAGCTACTCTTGATGCAAGAGCACCAAAAGTATCATCATAAACGACAACTGATGTTTCATTATCAATTCCCATACTGTTCATAAGTTTCAAAACACTTTCTGGGCTATCGTCAGACAGAAGATTTGCCAATGGTAAATTTACAGCAGTAGGAATATGATCTTGTTTGTAATCATCTTCTCTTCTTACATCAATTACTCGAACACTTTTGTCTCTTATTTCTGAACGTAAAGAATCAATATCCGTTGTTATTTTACCAGAATCTGTCAAGCAGCGCATTCACCCTTACCAGTTTTTGTGTGATAACTTGTATCATCACCGTAATCAAGGTAAAAATCAGGATCCTCTTCTTTTGTCGGAGGAATTGTTAGTGGCTCTAAAACTTTTTTAATATCATTAATGGATTTTATTTCAGTATCTTCATTGTTATTTACAACTCTATGAATCCAAGATTGAAGAGTATCGTCAGATTTCTTATTTTGTTTGAATATTTCAATGATTTTCAGAATTACAGGAATTACTCTTTTTGCAGGAACTCTAAGACATGTTAGGCCCAACATTGTATCACCATCAGAACGTCCACCTAAAGACATCTGATAATTTGCATACATATCTTTTCCAACACGTCCTCCACCTCCAAAGAAACCAATAGTTGCAATTCCATGTTGACCACAAGAGTTTGGACAACCACTTATCTTAATAGAAGAATCACTCAGATCATCATCTTCATCAAATTTTAACTCGAGTAATTTTCTTTGAATTTCTTTTGCCAGTCTGTGTGAGTTTGTCAAAGCAAGATTACAAGAAGTTGTTCCTGAACAACCAATTGGAGCAGTCATTGTTAATGCACCGGATTTTGCAAGTCCTGACTCTAGAAGATTGGAATACAAACGTGGTAAATCATCTTCATGGACATAACGTAATGCCACATTTTGTACAAACCCAAATCTTGCCTTACCTTCAGAAGAGAAGTCACGAATAAGGTCTGCCAATGCGTTAAGTTGGCTGGCAGTAATATCGCCTGCTTCAAGAGTGATAAAGATTGAACGATAATTAGCTTGTTTTTGTTTAACAGTATTTGTTTTAAGCCATCTTGCATAACCGTCAGTAATGGATGTGCCACTTTCATCAGTAATTCTAATTGGTCGTTTGATTTCATTTGGAGTATGAATGACTTCTAGTTGAGTAATTACTGATTGAGTAGCTCTTACAATTGCTCTTTCTTTTAGAACTAGATTTTGGAATTTTTCCCACCCCATATCATTTACAAGATACCGCATTCGATTTCTTGCCATATTTTTTCTATCACCAAGTCTATCAAAGATCCTCAATACTGCCATTGAAGTATAAACCAAATCTTCCTCAGGAGTAAACTCTTCTAATTGATATCCAACAAAGGATTTATTTCCCAATCCACCACCAAGGAAAATTTTGAAACCTCTTTGAGTAGTTCCATCAACTTCTCTGATTTGTGGGATTAATCCAACATCAACCATTCTTACCATTCCATGTTTCTCACAACATGTAAAATTAAATTTGAATTTTCGTGGAAGGTTTTGAACCATAGGATTTCTCAAAAAGAATCTTGCTGTTGCAAGTGCATATGGAGTTGAATCAAATTCTTCATCAGGACAAACACCTGACAAAGGACTACACATCACATTTCTTATTGTATTCCCACATGCTTCTCTTGATGTTAAGCCAACTTCTGTAAGTCCTCTAAATATCTCTGAAACATCTTCAAGGACTACCCAATGCAGTTGAATGTTTTCTCTTGTTGAAAAGTGTGCACTGCCTATTGAAAACTGCTCACTTAGTTGAGATATTTTTTCAAGTTGATTTGGATAAATTTCGCCTGCAGGAATTTTTATTCTAACCATGGCATAGTCCCCAGTCATTCTGGTACCATATGCCCCATGTTGAAGTCTAAATCGTCTAAAACTATCCTCGTCATATTTTCCTTGACGGTACAGTTTTACTGTCTTTGCAAAATTATCTGCTTCCTCAACTCTAGACCAATTAATTTTAGGTTTTGCAGTGTCAGGTCTAGATTGTTTTAGATTAGATACGGTCAATACAAAGAAATTCCTTTGAATTTAGTTATAAATTTATGATATATGGAGGTTTTAGGAGAAAAATTTTCAGCATAGTACATAATTTTCCTGTTTTTCTGATCATTACTAATCTCAATTAAGTTGAGATCATTAGTATTACCTAACCGAGTAATTTTAATAAGCTAGTCAGCGAGAAATTGATATATTTCTTCATTAGTTTTTGTTTTAGATATTATTGAAAGTAAAATATTTTGAAGAACCAACTCCACATTTTATCATTGATGATTTTTTATCAAATCATGTTATCTCACATCTTGTGAACATCTATTCACGTCTATTTTTTCCATGACTAAAAATAAATTGAAAAAATACCCATTTACTTAGATTCTATTTTTTGGTTTTTTGTGGTTTGGAGTGAGCTTTAATCATATGTCGTACAGTTCTTTCGGAGTCTGTAAATTCCATTTTACATATTCTACAGACTAGACTCGTTTCTTGAGTTTGTTTTCTAAATAAATTCATAAAAAAACGACAATTTTCTGTCTATATAATCTAATGTTATCAAAAATAATTTCTAAAATAATAGAATAAGAAAGGAAATATGTGAAACCTGTAATAATTATAGCAATAGCAGTTGTTTTTGGAATAGGACTTGCACTTAGCGTTTCAGCAGAAGAAGGACTAATTCCAACATGGATAAAATCTACTGCAAGTTTTTGGGTTGAAGGTGATATTAGCGATTCAGAATTTATTACTGCATTACAGTTTCTTGTAAAAGAAGGCATACTTGTAATTCCTTCAGAACAAAATGAAAAAACAGATGTGTTTCAACTTAGCGTTAAAGAATTGAAAGATCAAGCTGTTTTATGGGACTATAAGGATATTTTAAGAGATGAAGATTACTATATAGGAAAAATCATCTATGTGACAGGTTCTATACGGAATATTGAAGAAAATGATGATTATGAAGGTTGGGTGTTATTATCAGTATATACAGCTAAAACCGTATATGGGAATTGGCTTGATGATTTGATGTATATCTGGTATGATGGAAGTAGATTGTTGTATGAAGATACTATCGAAGCTTACATTGTTGTTGATGGAGTTTGGAGAGTAGAATCGATGCTAGGGGCGTCTTACATCTACTATCCAATCGGTACAGCAAGACATCTAACCTGCACTAACTGTTAGATTCTAAACTCTTTTTGTTCTCCTAAATCTGTAACATTTACAAATTTAATTTCTGTTTGTATTCTTTAATTCTTTTTTCCCAATCTGATTTTGATAAGCGATAGTCAAATAGATAAGCTAAAAGTATTTTTAATAATACAATGTATTTCTCATTAATTTCCATCATCAGCATATCATGTTGATTCAGTATATTTTCTCGTGCATTGTGATATTTTTTAATATCATTTTTTTCATATACTGTAATCTTGTTATCTTTTTCTAATAGGTCTAACCAAATATCAAAATCATTTGATATTGTATCTTTATTTTTCGTTGCAATATAACTACTAATACACATCATAATTGCATCATCTATACTAATAAAAGCAAGATGTTTTGCATGTTTTCTCGAGTTTTCACTAAGTATTCTACCAAAACATAACTGTTCAATAATTGTTTGAATTTGTGGATTTGTGATGATGAATATAATTAGGGTGAATTGTAATTTAAAATTTTAAACCTACAAAATTTATATTTTTTTCTAATTATGGTCTACTAGAGATTTTTCTTTAGATGTAATGGGCATGGCAAAAGAAAGTTGATAGTGATCTGGATCTCTCAAGTGAAAAAAACGTTCACCCCAATCAGCTGTGGTTGGCTCATTTTCAAAAGTTGTAAGTTCAGCAAAATCTTGGTCACTACTCAAATATGAATATAGTTTATCAACATCATCTGTGTAAAAAATTATCCTTCCAAAATCTTTGTTTTTATTTTCAGTTTTTAATTCAAGATTTAGGTACATTTGTTCCTCTTCACCTACTTCAAAGGTAGAAAAATTAACAGAAGGTCCTCCATATACCAGTCTAAAACCTGGTATTCTTGAGTAAAATTTACAAGATTTGTACATGTCGTTAACAAATAATGTTACTGCAGAAATTCTATTTATTTTCAATCTATCTTCTTCCACTCCTTAATTTCATGACACCTACAGTTACAATTATTTCCACAAAATATTTCAGCACAACTAGTACATCTTAGTTTTCATAATTCATGCCTATATGGAACCAATATAGTGTGCAAAAAGGTTGACTACTGGTTAGTTACTCTGCATCTATTTTTAACCCCATAAATGGTTCAAGCCTCTAAAGATTTACACTTAAATTGTATCTCTAAAACAGGACATTTATTGAATTATCTTGAAAATTCCTAAAATAATAGAATAATAAAGAAAATTTGGAATTAAGGTGATTTGAAATGAAAATGAATAGTATAAACCATGTTAATATCACAGTTTCAGACCTAGAAAAATCAGAAAAGTTTTACTGCGAAGTTTTTGGTATGGAAGAAGCTTATAGAATACCACAGTTTCGTTTTCTTAGATGCGGTAAAGATCTACTAACTTTGCAAGAAGGTGACCAAATAAACATTAAAGGTATTCACTTTGGTTTTGATGTCAATAGCAACGATGAAATGAATAAATGGAAAGATTGGCTGAAGGAGAAAAACATATCCATAGATAATGAAAGAGGAGACGAAAGCGGTGCTGGAATTTATTTTCATGACCCAGATAAGTATACAATAGAAATTTACTTTATCAAAGAAAGCTAAATTGAAAAAGTAGATTTCTTATCTATACAAAACCTTTTAGATTCTAAACTCTTTTGAAATTATTTATGCCTATTTTTAGGAACAGTTTTTTCCTCATCATTATGACATGCTCTGCATAAAATGATGATATTTGTCCAATCATTATTACTGGAAATACCATCTTTGTGATGCAAATCTAGTTGAGTTTGCCATTATTTCTTTAAGCTGTCTTAATTCGAGTGGAATACGAGGGTTTTTTCTTTGAGTCGGGAAAGTTACGTAATCTTTTATGTCTTCAACTGATATTTTGATTTTGCAACAAATTCTAAGATATGACTTC
This sequence comes from Marine Group I thaumarchaeote, assembly GCA_013390905.1. Lineage (GTDB taxonomy): Archaea > Thermoproteota > Nitrososphaeria > Nitrososphaerales > Nitrosopumilaceae > Nitrosopumilus. The sequence goes on from JACATG010000013.1 coordinate 14,277, forward strand.
ACGAACCCAAAGTAGAGAGTGATTGTTTTCAAGCTCTTCTTCTTGTATTCTCTGCCGTCAATTTCATGTTCTTTGGTCATGAATTCGACGAATCTATCGAGAGATAAGCAAATCGACTCGATGTCGGGTCTTACTACTTCCTCAGGATTAGGGGAGGGTTGAACCACTTCTTGTACTGCTCAATTATCTCATCTCTACAAACCCCCTGAGTTTTACAAAACAGATCAAAGGTTTTTAGAGAAGTTTTAGCCACGGTTTTGGTTCTTGAAGAGTTCGATTTTCTTTCGAGTTTGTTTAGCCAATCCTCCTCACTGAACTTTGAATCCATGCCTGATTTACTCATGCTTTGTTAATAAAACCAAAACTAAGTTATCAATAGTTACCAATTATTATTACCTAATTTTTTAAAAAAATTGTGAGAACGTATTAATGGGTTCAGAGAATGAACATCAACATGCAAGAAGCAACAGTTGCAGAAAAATCATCTAAAATATTTACAGATGTACGTGAAGTTGAAATTACACGGGCAATTGTAAATGAATTTCATGAAGTTTTAATTGATAGAGCAGATTCAGATGTTATTATTATTGGTGCAGGGCCCGCGGGATTAACAGCAAGTAGGGAGCTTTCAAACATGGGTTACAAAGTTCTTGTCATTGAACAGAACAACTACCTTGGAGGAGGTTATTGGTTAGGAGGATACATGATGAATCCGGTCACAGTAAGAGAACCTGCACAAAAAATTTGGGATGAATTGGGAATTCCATATAAAAAAGTTTCAGAGGGATTGTATCTAACACCAGGACCACATGCAGTATCAAAGTTAATTGCAGCTGCATGTGATGCGGGAGTGAAATTCCTAAATCTTACAAAGTTTGATGATTTGATTATGAAAAATGGTAGAGTGACAGGAATTGTTGTCAATTGGATGCCAGTTTCAGCATTACCACGCAACATAACATGTGTTGATCCAATTGCTTTGGAAGCAAAAATAATCATTGATGCATCAGGTCATGATTCTGTAGCAGTAAAAAGATTGGTAGATAGAGGACTAGTAGAATGGAAAGGAATGAATCCAATGTATGTTAATGAAGGTGAGGAACATGTTGTTCACAAAACAGGTGAGGTATTTCCAGGACTTATTGCAGCCGGCATGTCAGTTACTGAAACACATGGACTAGCAAGAATGGGTCCAACATTTGGTTCAATGCTATTCTCGGGAAAAAGAGCAGCCGAGATTACTGCAGCAAAAATCAAAGAGTTAGAAAGATAAGCCGTTACAGCAAAAATATCGTATTGAAAACTAGTAAAATTATCCTATATGATGAGCCTACAGTTCCTGAAATTCAATTAGAGAGATTAAAAAAATTTCTCATAGAAACATTTCCAGTTGAAATTGAGATAAGAGAAAATATCTTTCAAGGTTTGAGTAAAGACATATCGGAAAAAATTTCAGGTTGCAGAATTTTTGATTTAAAAAAACCATTTAAAAAACATGCTCCTTCGATCGAAGATTTACGGATAGAATTGGAAAACAAAGACATGTCCGAGAGAGAAGAAATGACACTATATGATGGATTTGAATTTCATAATGCAATTACTGAACTAATTCCAATGAATGAAAACAAGATAGACGTCCTACATATTATTTTTACAAATAAGCTTACATGTACATTTGATGAGAGTGACTTTAGATATCATGCAAGAGCATTAATTGGATCCAATCCTACAATTATCTCAACAACAGGAATAATAGAAGCTCCAGCAAAACCAAAACAGTATTATCTAGATCTAATGACAAATTTTTCTGAGAAAAAAGTAGAAGAAATCAAAAAAAAATATACCGGCAAATTTTTAGAATATCATGATTCACGAATATCAGAAATCACAGAAGGGTATCTATTACAAGCCATAATTTATTATGAAACAGGAGAAGCATTTTGTGTACATAGAGATTGCAGGCTATTTAACGCTCACTGGCAAAAAGATCTTTTTTTTTCACAATTAGAAAACAAAAGATTTTGCAAAAATCATCAAGAAATTTTAAATAAATTAAAAAGTCATGTCAATAGATACAAGTCTTATGTGTAGCCTAAAGAGGACATTCACTTAAATTATTGAAGCATAAGAAGGTCAATTATCATGATGGCAGCAGACGAGGGTGCAACAGTACTTGAAACAAAAGATGATGGTCCAAAAATCCCAAATGAAAAGAAAACAAAGTTTGATGTAGTCATCATTGGTGCAGGTCCTTCTGGATATACCGCAGGAATTTATTGTTCCAGAGCAGGTTATGATACTTTAATTTTATCAGGAATACTGCCAGGAGGACAATTAGCCAATACCACTGAAGTTGAAAATTATCCGGGATTTGAGAATGCGATAATGGGCCCAGATTTGATGATAGATATGAGAAAACAATGTCAAAAAATGGGAACAGCGATTATTGATGATGTTGCAGTTGATGTAGATTTTAGACGTAAACCTTTCAAAGTTCTTACAGCAACTGAAGAATACGAAGGGCGTGCAATCATTGTTGCAACAGGTGCAAATCCAAGAAAATTGGGATTGGAGGGAGAACAGACATTTGCTGGAAAAGGTGTTTCGTATTGCGCGACATGTGATGGTCCTTTCTTTAGAAACTTAGAACTAGTTGTTGCAGGAGGTGGGGACTCAGCAATAGAGGAAGCAACATTTCTAACAAAATTTGCTACAAAAATTCATTTAGTTCATAGACGAAGCGAATTACGTGCAAGTAAAGTGATGCAAGAGAGAGCATTTAACAATGAAAAGATAGATTTTCATTGGGATTCAGCAGTAATTGACATAAAAGGAGACCAAAAAATGCAACAAGCAGTTATAAAAAATTTAAAAACAAATGAAGAAACAACACTCGATGTAGGAGGTCTTTTTGTTGCAATTGGACACGTACCTAACACAGAACTATTCAAAAATCAGATTGAATTAGATGATAAAGGATATGTAGTTTTAAAGAACCAGACAAGTACTAGCGTTGAAGGAGTTTTTGCTGCAGGAGATGTACACGACAGAACTTACAGGCAAGCAGTTACTGCCGCAGGGTTTGGCTGTATGGCAGCAATTGATGTTGACAAATATCTCACAGAAAGTGCAGACAAACAAGAATGAAGAATGCACAATGCAAAAAATGTTTGTACAAATTTTTTAAGAAAGATATCTATACTATTCAACAGTTTCAATATAGAAAAAAACCTACATACAAATGGTCACTGGGATTTTTTAAGAAATTAGAAATAGATGAGTGGGATTCATTCTGTGAGAAATGCATTATGTTTTACTCTAAAAAATCTATTGATGCTTGGAAAAAATTAAAGGTCTAAACTCTTTATTGTAAGTATGGATAGTGAATTTTGTGAGCCTAGATCAAGAGAAACTAAAAAAATCAGCTAAAAAACATAGTGAGAAACTGGCAAATTTAGGAATGGAGTTGGGTAAAATTCAGTTCAGCTACAAGGTGGAGAGAAAACCATCCAAAGAGTATTGGCAAAAAAGAATAGATGATTTTAAAAAATATAATGAAAAAGGCATGGAATATTACAATCAAACATACTCTTTGATGAATTTAGTTAACAAGGAGGAATCACAAATATTTCTATTAAGTACCAGTAAATTTCGCCAGCTTGGATTAAAATTAATAGAAGTTATGGAAAAAATTAAAGAAAATCCATCAATTATGGACTCGAAAGACAAACAACAGAGTAAATGGAGTAAAGAAATCAGAGAACAAATTACTGAACACAGCAACACGTGTATACATTATGAAAAGGACATGAATACATCATTTAGAGAATTTTATGAAAAACATCTAAAGAAAATTCTAGAGTAATTACAATCAGTATGCCAATTCAGACATGTGTTTTGCTTCTTTGAGAGTATTATCAAATTCTTCTTCAGTCATAACATTCTGTGTAGCATAAACACTCCTGAATTTTCTTCCATCGTCAGCAAAAATTCCAACTACACATGCATCTCCTTCAATAGGATATTTTTTCATACACGCATAAACCGCAGCAGATGATGGACTGATTAGGAGTTTTTCTTTTTCAAAGACTTCTTTTACTACAGAAAACGCTTCATCGTTATCTACAGAAACCCAATCATCTACAACATGTTCTCTTTTCAAAAACAAGTCTGGCTTTGCAGATTCTTCAAAGTTTCTCCATCCTTGAATCAGGTGATTTTGTTGTGGTTGACATCCAATGATCTTAACATTAGGGTTTTTTTCTTTAAGAAAAGTGCCAATTCCAGTAATTGTACCTCCAGTACCAACACCTGTAAAGAAATGAGTTACTTTTCCTTCAGTTTGTTTCCAAATTTCAGGACCTGTTCCCTCATAATGTCCTCGGAAATTTGCTTCATTTGCATATTGATTTGGAGAATAATATGTATCAGGTCTGGATGATGCAATAGATGTTGCAAGTGCAATACTTTGGTCAGTTCCGGCGCCAACTTTTGGACACAGATCATCACTGGTCTCAAATACTTTGGCGCCAAGATTCCGGATAATTTCCTTAGTTTCATTACTAACTTTTTCTGGAATAACTATCTCAACTTTGTAACCTAACACATTGGCAATTCCTGTTAGCGCAATTCCAGTGTTTCCAGAAGTAGGTTCAATAATGATGCTCTTTCCTTTTTTTAAAATTCCTCTTTCTTCACCATCTTTGATCATCCAATATGCAGCTCTATCCTTAACAGAACCAAATGGATTGTTACCTTCTAATTTTGCAAAATACTCTATGTTATTGTGAGAAAGGGAATCTAATTTTACAAGAGATGTGTTGCCTACTCGACTTAATACATCTGTATCAGTAATAGTGGTCATGATTCGGGTTATTTCACCTTTTTAATTTGGAATGTAATCACATTTCCATCTTTAGACACGTTGACTAATTCATGACCAGTTCTTGTAACCCATCTTGAAATATCATCTTCAGATGCAGGATCATCTGCAAAAACAGTTAGAGTTTCGCCAACTTGCATTCTTTCTATTGCAATTTTTGTTCTAAACACAGGTTCAGGACAAAATAATCCAGTTGCGTCTAATTTTTTTTCAGTTGATTCAGACATTACTATCTATTTCAACGAGAGTGTTTTGTCATATTAAAATCTATTTTAATTTAGCTTATCATACTATTATTTACAATGACATTTTGAACATAGTTGCAAGGTTTCTCTCTTTCATGAAACTGGGATCCTTATTTTGGAAATTGATTTTTCGTGAAATTCGTTTCAGGAAGTAAAGCATAATTTTGTAAGACAAGAGCCACATAGGGCTATATGGATATGAATCATAAATTTTGAGCAATAGAGTAGAGAACCATTTTGAATTTGGATAATGTTCAGAAATATAGTTTGCTATGTATTCTCTTGAAGTGTTAATTTGGTATCTAAGATGGTCTAGCATTTCGTTTTCTAATGTATACCCAGTTTGAGAAATTTCAATTCTACCATGCTTCATTGCATGTAAAATATCATCAAGATTATTTTCAGAATCAATAACATTAACACATCTGCCAAGAGTAGATAAGATATGTGAATCGCTACCTGCCACCTGAATCATGTTATTGTCCAATGCAAATTGAGCTGCACGTGCATTGGATAGCAAATCGACATTGTTACTGTTGAAAACCTCAACCATGTCACATTTTTTGGCACTTTCACGTAGCGCATCGATTAGGCTAAATGGGTGAGGAGCAGACGATACTCCCCCCTGCTTTGTTACTTCGTCAATTATCTCCTCAAGAGAGATTCCTGCTGCAATTGTATCATGAATTCCATATGCTAGAACATGTGCACCAGTATCAGTTGTTATCTCCTCAGCAGGAAAAACATTAATGTTTTTGAATTTGGTATGATCATTTTTGTATTCTAATAACTGATCATACCCATCCAGAGTGTTGTGGTTTGTGACAAAAATTACATCTAATCCTAATTCATATGACTGTTCTAGTTGATCTCTGATTGAAATATCACAATCATATGGTGGTTCATTAGAACCAAGATGAAAATTTGAGAAGGAGTTATGACAATGTAATTCAGTCTTAATTGACAATTTTCACAATAAATGTTTCTTTTTAGATTATAATCCTATTGAAAAAATTTAAATCTCATTTAAAAAGATCTTCGTTTTCTGGACGAATTAATTCATCAATCACATGATCTTCAATCTTAAATGAATAATCACGAATAATCGCTACAGGACATTTTAAGGCTTTTTTCATAACTAGTTCAGCAGCAGAAGAAAGTTCATCAGCAACTGCAATTTCCGTTATTCGTAAAATTTTTCCAAAAGAATCTAATGTTCCAGCATAATTCAAGATAGGATTCAATCCTGAAATTCCAATTGCACAGTTCGTTTGACCCATCCTAAAAGGACGACCAAAGGTGTCTGAAATTATTACTGCTACATTTTTGTTTGTTTGTTCTCTGATTTTGCTACGTATTGTCTGTGCAGAGATATCAGAATTAATTGGAAGTAAAGTTGCATAACCTTCTTTTACATTGCTTTCATCAACACCAGCATTTGCACAAATTACACCATTATGAGTCTCAACAATTATTATTCCATTTTTCATTCTAACAATTCTTTTTGTTTCAGATAAGATTAATTCAATTATTCTAGAATCTTTTTGATATTGAGAACCGATACCTTCTGATAACAATGAAGGTTTTACAGTTGACAAATCAACAATTCTTCCTTCTTGTTTTGAAACAATTTTTTGTGCTACAATAAGAATATCCCCCTCACGTAGATCAGAAGACAATAAAATTAATTCAGAAATATCATCTGATGGTTCAATCTCTTTTTCAATGTGAAGTGGAATAATTTGCAATTAAGGTATCTAAGAGATTGGACTAAAAAATTGTTTATGCAGTAGGTGTAGTTTCTAATTCTAACTTAAAGTGTTTGTTAATGATATCCAAAATTTTTGATAGATCTTTTTCTTCCAAAATGGTAGTAGCTAAATCCTTGACTAAATCTTGAGCCCTATAAGCAATATTTAGACCACAAATATCAAACAATTTCACATCATTTGCACCATCAACAACACAAACAATGTCTTCTTTCTCCTCACCCCATTCTGCGATTTTTATTTTTGCAGATTTAGATTTATCAGAATCAACATTAATTTTTACACCATCAAGTTTTCCATCTTTGAATACTAATTCATTAGAATAGACATAATCCAGATCTAATTCTTTTTGTAGTCTTTCCATCATCAATGTAAAACCCCCAGATACTGCCATTAGTTTCCATCCAGCAGCCTTTAAGATACTACAAGCTTCCTTTGCACCAGTCATAATAGGTAATGAATCAGCTACTTCTTGACAGATTTTTTTATCAAGGCCTTTCAGAGCAGTAATACGGGTTCTAAGTCCATCTTCCCAGTTAATTTTTCCTTGAATTCCTTGTTTAGTAATTGCCCAAATCTCATCTTCTTTGTTGAGTTTTTCTGAAAGAAGGGGAAGATATTCTTCATCATACAGAACACCTTCAACGTCAAAAATTACTAGCAATTGGTTTCTAACTTTCAAAAAAATTGTTAATTATATTAAAGTTTAAACTTTTTTGAGATCTGAAAAACGCTAGTAATAAATCACCGAATGTCAAAGAATGTAATATGGGCGAATTAGAACACAAATACGAAGTTGATATTAAAGCTACAGAAAAAAAACAAAAACTTCCAGAGAATGTAAAAAGCGAGCTAAAAGAATCAGGAATGATGGATGAGAAAGGAAAGTTAAAGCTAAAAGGAGTTAGCCCCAAAATGCTCAAGAAAATGAAACTAGAGTATGTTGAGTGCCCAGTTTTAAAAGAAGATATCCAATTCATTCAATGTTTTGTGTGTCCAAACTTCCAAAGTAGAGTAATGGGTAAAGTGCTTTGCAAAGGTGACCCTCTTTAACACTCAAATAAATCTAAAACATCAAAATTCTCACGAAAGGCTCATTAGTTAAATTAATTCTTTGAATTTTAGTTTGACTAAAGAAGACATTGGAATTACAGTTTCAAAAAAAGAAGATTTCAGTGAATGGTATACACAGATAGTTCTAAAAGCTAAACTTGCAGATTATGCTCCAGTTAAGGGACTCATTGTACTTAGACCAGATGGATATTCTATTTGGGAATTATTAACAAGTATATTTGATAAAAAATTTGCAAATAATGGAATCAGAAATGGGTTTCTGCCCATACTAATTCCAGAGTCACTATTAAGAAAAGAGCAAAAACATTTTGTAGGATTCAACCTAGAAGTATTTTGGGTAACTCATTCAGGAGATAATGAAATTGGAGACAGACTTGCATTAAGACCAACATCTGAAACATTAGCATACACAATGTATTCCAAATGGATTCAAAGTTGGAGAGATTTACCATTAAAGATGAATTTTTGGAATTCCGCACTAAGAGCAGAAATTAAAGGAACAAAACCATTTCTCAGAACATCAGAATTTTTGTGGCAAGAGGGTCATACAGTTCATGCAACACGAGAAGAAGCAGAAGAAGAAGTGATGAAAATTTTAGAGATTTATAAAAATACTGTTGAAGAAGAGTTGGCAATTCCGGTAATAACAGGAAATAAGAGTGAGAAAGAAAAGTTTGTAGGTGCAGTTTATACAACTACTATGGAATCAATTATGCCTGATGGAAAAGCACTGCAAATGGGCACATCACACTTTCTAGGACAGAATTTTTCAAAACCATTTGAAGTAAAATTTGCAGACAAAGATAATGTAGAACATTTTGCGTGGCAAACTTCATGGGGGGTTTCTTGGAGGCTAATTGGAGCAATGATTATGATTCATGGTGATGATCAAGGTCTTGTTTTACCACCGAAGATTGCACCAACACAAGTAGTAATTGTGCCAATATACAAAAATGATGATGGTAAGGATAAGGTATTACCTAAAGTTGAAGAAATTAGAAAAATTTTAGAGTCAAAAGAGATTAGAGTTCATGTTGATGATAGAAGAGAATTATCTCCAGGGTACAAATTCAATGATTGGGAACTAAAAGGAGTTCCTGTACGAATTGAGATTGGTCCTAAAGACATAGAAAAGCAAAGTGTTGTTATAGCAAAAAGATATAATCGTGAAAAGTCAAGTTTGGGTTTTACTGAAATTGAAAAAATTTCTACAATTTTAGATGAAATCCAAATAGCCATGTTAAAAACTGCCAGAGAACAAGCAAATGTAAATTCGTATGTGATTTCAGACTATAATGAATTTAAATCAAAAATTGAGAAAGGAGGTTTCTTTAGCGCTCCTTGGTGTGGAAAAGCAGAATGTGAAGAAAAAATCAAAGAGGAAACAGGAGCAGACATCAGAGTTATCCCATTTGGTAGTGGAAATACAAATGAAAAGTGCATGTACTGTCAAGAACAGAGTATTTCTGTTCCAATTTTTGCAAGGGGATATTGAATAAAGTATAAAGTGGAATTATCTCCTGAAATATTCATGGCAACAGTTTCAGCTCAAAAATCACGCAAAACCCTCTTAGAGTTATTCAACACAACTAGAGAACGAACACTAGAGATAGTTCAAACACTAGAAAAAGATGATTTTGTTATTCAAACTGCATTCTATACGAGTCCACCAAAGTGGCACATTGGACACGTAAGCTGGCTATACGAAGTTGTGATGAGTAAAACCAATCCAAATTACCAATTTTACTCCAAGGAATTTTCTGAATATCTAAACTCCTATTATCAACAATTTGGTACACCTCATGATAAAGGAGAACGTGGAATATCCTCACGACCAACAGTGGATCAAATCATGGAATATTTTAAAACAATAAACACCAGAGTCAGAGAATTTATCAATTCAGGAGTTGATGAAAAAGCAAAGTATCTCTTAACAATGGCATTTCATCACGAATGTCAACATCAAGAGCTTTTGACATATGATCTGCAACATATTTTAGCTGATGTTTACAAACCTGTTAAGAAAATTACAAGGCCACAAGGTTTTCTAGTGGAACAAAAGTCAATTTCAATAAAAGGAGGATTATACTCAATTGGGTATAACGGAACAGGTTACTCTTATGATATAGAATTACCCGAACACAAAGTCTTTCTAAATGATTACAAGATAGACACTTATCCAATCACAAATGAGCAATATCTAAAATTCGTTGAAGACAATGGTTATGAAAATTTCAAGTTCTGGTTGTCAGATGGTTGGGAAAAAGTTAAAGAGAATAATTGGAAGGCACCAATGTATTGGATTAAAGAGGATCAATGGTATGTTCACGACTTTTTAGGAAAACGAAAGATAAATCCAAACGAACCAGTTTGTCACGTTAGCTTTTATGAAGCAGATGCATATTCCAAGTGGGCAGGTAAAAGACTTCCAAGTGAAGCTGAGTGGGAAAAAGCAGCTTGTTGGGACGAACAAAAACAAGCAAAGGCAATTTTTCCATGGGGAAATGAAGAACCAACACTAGAACAAGCTAATTTGCTAGAATCGCATTTTTGGGCACAAACCGAAATTGGTTCTTATCCAGCTGGAAAAAGCCCTGCAGGATGTCAACAAATGATTGGGGATGTGTGGGAATGGACATCATCAGAATTTAATGGGTACCCAGGATTCAGAACAGGATTTGATGAATATAATGACAAATGGTTTACAAACCAAAAAGTCTTGAGAGGAGGATCATTTGGAACGCCAAAAATGTCAATAAGAGGAAGTTACAGAAATTTTTTCAGGTTAGATGAAAGATGGTTATTCTCAGGCTTTCGATGTGCAGAAGACATCTAATTTTTTGATGCCAAGGTTAATGAAAAATGATTGTTATTATCTAACCATGTATGTTTAATTTTAAATCCGGTACTATGAAGTAGTTTACTAATTTGAGATAATTTGTATTTATGTGAATGCTCAGTAAGAATTAATTCATCTTTTTCTAAATTAAATAAAAGATTAGATTTTGATACCATAACTGATTGATTAACAAGAGATTTTAGATACATCTCAATTCTTTGTTCCTCTTCATTGTAAATTACATAATGTGAAAAGTTTTTCAAATAAAAATCAGCATCAAGCTCATCATTAATTCTAGAAAGAATATTTAGATTAAATTTTGCTGTAACTCCTTGGGAGTCATCATACGCAGATTCTAAGATCTGTTTGTCTTTAACTAAATCTAATCCAATCAAAAAGAGATCACCATGCTTCATTGTAGAATTTATTTTCTGTAAAAATTTGTAGCCATCATTTGGAGAAAAATTACCAAAACTAGAACCCAAAAAGATTATCAAATTTTTCTTGTCATCAAAGGTTTTAAGAAATTTTAAACCATCTTCATAAGTGTCAATTAATCCTGTGATATGTAGTCTATCATAATCTTTTAGTAATTGTTCAGAGCTTTCCGTAAGAATTTCAGAGATATCTATCGGAAAATACTCTATAGTATCTTGTAATTTTACTAAAATATCAAGAATCAACCTAGTTTTTACAGATGTCCCACTTCCGAGTTCAACTAATCGAAAATGTTCATCAAGGTAAGATGGTAATTCATCCCGTAGTTGCTTCAGGATAGAAATTTCAGTTCGGGTAGGATAGTATTCAGGCAAAGAGCAGATTTTTTTAAACAAATCTGAGCCTTTATTATCATAAAAGTACTTGGGATCGATAAATTTAGAATCTCTATTCAAACTATAAGATATTTCTTCAGCAAATGTTTTCTGAATTTTAGTGGCATGTGGTTTAAAATATTGAAGTTTAGAGGATACTACATATTTTTTGTAATCTAGATTTTTTTGAATAGTATTGCTCAAGTATTAAAATCGACTTTTTTTAACATAAATATTTTATCCCAATTTTTTACGCACAAACCATATTTCTTGTTGTTACTTTATTTTCTGTGCTCTTTTTATTATATTCATGACTAAAACAAATTCAATGAAAACAATCTATAACATCAACTGAAACTAAAACTGAATCACCTTTAGAAATTTTACAAAAAAGATTAGCATTAGGTGAAATTACTAAAGAAGAGTTTAATGAATTGAAATCAGTATTTGAAAATAAAGAAGAGCAATCTGATAATGAAACTGAACAAAACAGTGACGAACAAGATGATGATGAACCGCAACCCGTGAATTCTGGCCGATGGGTTTAATGAATAGAATTCGTCATGAACTGAAATAAATCCTTTTTTAAAATTCAGAGAAATTTTATTAATTAATTTTAATTAGTCAGCGAGAAATTAGTATATTTCTACATTAGTTTTTGTTTTAGATACTATTGAAGAATAAATTATTTTGATTTACAACAAAGTTAATTTCTGGTTATTTTTGTGCATCCTTTGTAATTCCAATAGGCATCTGTTTACTGAGGTATACTGTAAGATATGTTAGAATAACTATCAAGAATACTTCGAATATCTTTGTAATTATTCCAATTTGATCCATACCTTCAGGAGCTCCAAATGGTTCAGGAAGTTCAACCATTCTTGTTATGAAATACAAAACTATGCTTCCCATAGTACCAACAATACCGATGATAGCTAATCTTCGTGTGGGTTTAGCAATAAATAACAAACCAAATCCAATTTGAGCAAAACCTAGAATTCCAAAGAATATTCCGTGATTCATTCCTGCATATATCAAATGATCTGGAGCTAACAGAACATGCATAATTCCAATTCCTAACGCCAAAGTCAGTACAACATATTTGTAGGAAAGTTTGTTTGCAGATCTCATTCTGATTGCAAAGACAGGAGCAGCAACAAGTAATGTTCCAACTCCAATCCATTGTGCTGCCACTGCAGTTATGCTATTGTGTATATGGATCTCTTCTAGAGTGTCACCCATGTATTCATGTTCTGATGTGTCTACCATTTGTTCCATTGATAGTTCAGTTTCATGGGATGAATGTTCTTCTTCTATATGTTCACCAACTGACGAATTTTCTATTTCGTCATCATGGCTCATGAGAGAATGTTCCTCTTGAGCAAAGGAAAAATCAGAAGAGGATAATATTGCAATAAAAACTAGTATGAAAATAGATGCTGGAAAAATATTCCTTTTCATGTACAATATATGCAAATTCGTTATTTAATCACTAAGGTTTTGTTTAAGCTAAATTCTTGGAGTTCCAGCCATAGTTGTAATTGGGATTAAAAGAAAATTCTAAAAATCAGGTATGAAAATGCTTATCTGAATTGGGTTCATGAGTTTGTGTTATGGGGTTGTTTTCAAGAAAAAAGAAATGAAAGAATAAAACTATTAGGAGAGAATCAAACTCAAGAAATTGAAAAAGGATTTTTTTTACAAATTGTGGATATGAGTTGGAAGTCTCATATTCAATATTTAGAACAGTTAAGGCAAGTGATAGGATTAAAATCTTATGGCCAAAGAGATCCTTTAATAGAATACAAAAAGGAAGCTTTTGATTTGTTTGAAAATTTATTGCAAAAATTAAAAAGAGATCTAGTTGCAGTATTAATTAATCTTAGTATCGCTCAAGAGCCTATTGAAAGTACAGAAAAAAAAGCAACACAAATAAATCCTAATAAAAAAAAGATGAAAAGAAATGAACCTTGTTACTGCGGTTCAGGAAAAAAATACAAACATTGCTGTGGCTCTTTATAACAAATAGTAAATTAGTCCAAAGATTAACAAACAAAACACGATTATAAAGTGGAATCTAAATTTTTTAACTTTTAATAATATTTCTTGTAATGGGTTCTTTTTCATTGTTAAATTTTTGTCTGTTTCTAAAGTGCTAGCAAAACCCTTGCTTCTGCCTATAGACAAAAACTTATTTTTTCTATGAGATAATATTTCATCTCGACTCATTAACTTCATTTCCTCTAAATTTTTTCTAATTGATTCTCTAACATTAATAAGACATATATCTTTATCTCTATGAGCTCCTCCTGTTGGTTCAAAAATTACTTCATCAATAACTCCTAGTCCTAAAAGATTTTTTGATGATAGCTTCATTGCTTCTGCTGCTTCTAATGTTTTTTTTGGATCTCTCCAAAGTATTGTTGCACATCCCTCGGGAGAAATTACTGAATAAATCGCATTTTCAAACATTAAAACTTTATTTGATGACGCTAGTGCAATAGCTCCTCCAGATCCACCCTCACCAATAATAATTGATATTGTTGGAACTTTTAGCTCCATACAACACTCAATAGATTTTGCTATAGCTTCGGCTTGCCCTCTTTCTTCTGCACCAACACCTGGATAGGCTCCTGGTGTATCTATAAACAAAATAATTGGAATATTAAATTTATCAGCTAGTTTCATTAAACGAATTGTTTTTCTGTATCCTTCTGGCCTCATCATTCCAAAATTTCTTTCAATTCTTGTGTTTAGATTATCTCCTTTTTCCTGGCCGATAATTAAAACTGAGGTTTGATTAAATTTTGCAAATCCAGCTATTACAGATTTGTCTTCCCCATAAAAGCGATCACCAGCTAATGGTATGAATTCTTCAAATAAATTATCAATGAAAAATTTTGACTTGGGTCTATCTTCATGTCGTGCAACTTGTGTTGTCTGCCAAGAATCTAATTTTGAATATACTTCTTTTAGTTTGTTATCAATTTCTGATTGGATTTTAGATATTTTAACAGTATCAACCTCCGACAGGCCTTCTTGATTGTAGGGATCTTTGAGTTTATCCAATTCAATTTCAAGATCTTTTATATCGTTCTCAAAGTTTAAATAATTTTTCATTTTCAAATATAAACATTTTTAATTAATAGCAAAAAAAAGGCCAGAAAATGTTCAAATATTATTAGATTATTGTCAATTAACATAATAGAATAAGGTTTATTTTTAAGGGAGAGACTACGTTTGTAGCGCCGAAGGAGCAACCGCCCCGGAAACTCTCAGGCAAAAGGACCTTAAACATATTAACTCTGGAAAGAAGACTATGTCTCACCGAAGGGGTAAATCTCTCAGGTAAAAAGACAGATGGGGTAGGGAGTTAGTATGAAAGAAAAATATATAAAAATCAAAAATCTGTATATTTCAGGAAAACTATTAAATTTTGTAAACAACGAATTGTTACCTGGAACTAAAATTAAAAAAGAAGTTTTTTGGAATGGATTTGATAAATATGTTCATGAGTTAGCACCCAAAAATAATAAATTATTAGAAATAAGAGAAAAATTACAAAAAAAAATAGATGATTGGTATAAAGATAGAAAAGGTGAAAAAATTAATATTAAAAAATATGCAAAGTTTTTAATAAAAATTGGCTATTTAAAAAAATCTGGTCCAGATTTCAAAATCAAAACAAAAAATGTGGATAATGAAATATCGAATATTTGTGGTCCTCAATTAGTA
The DNA here is from genome assembly GCA_013390905.1 of Marine Group I thaumarchaeote. Lineage (GTDB taxonomy): Archaea > Thermoproteota > Nitrososphaeria > Nitrososphaerales > Nitrosopumilaceae > Nitrosopumilus. The sequence continues at coordinate 29,633 of JACATG010000013.1, forward strand.
GTTCCAATTTCAAATGCACGATATGCACTAAATGCCGCAAATGCACGTTGGGTTAGCTTATATGATTCTTTATATGGCACCGATGTAATTCCTGAAACTGAAGAAGCATTGCGAGGAAAGACTTATAACCCAATAAGAGGAAAAAAAGTAATAGAATATGTCCGCAATTTATTAGATAAATATGTGCCCTTGAAAGAGGAAAGTTGGAAAGATTTATCAAAAATTCCGGAAGTTAAAAAAAATAAATTAAATTTAAA
>JACATG010000001.1 GCA_013390905.1 Marine Group I thaumarchaeote
GAATAACTATATGATGTCTGTTCTTGTTGAATCATTTTTGCTTGACGGAGTCTGAGTTTTTTGTCAAGATCTTCATCAATCATAATTGTAACACGTTTACTCATAATATGATGTTATTATTTATGCAATATAAGAATATACTCGTAAATGCGGTATGCCTTAACGATCAGTTCTATCATAAAAGGGATTCCGCATTAACTTAGATCTACTTATTAATTTTTTTTACAAAGAAAATATAGAAGATCGATAACATATTCAAAATAAGATTCATTTAATCCCACTCTCAAGGATCAACTGGATATGTTTTCTATCTTTTTATGACTAACATTCTTGATCAAATTCAAGTAAAATTATTCCCAGTTGAACGTTCTAACCTTAATTATTAATTAAATATCTGATAAAATCACTATTACCATGTCATCTCAAATAGGTGCAAAAAAGTCCCTGATTTTTGTTGTGTTTGTCATGTTTTCGCTAATTTTTGTTGGAGGAATTTTTGCTGCAACAAATGAAATTGCAATTGGCGCAGGTCAAGAACTATCTTATCCTTCTTGGTTAATCATCTCGTATCTTGCAGGACTATCAATGATAATTCTGCCATGCACACTTCCACTTGTTTTTATCATAATTCCACTTAGCATGGGAAAAGGTGGTAAGAAAGGCCTGACAATGGCACTGTTATTTGGCGCAGGTCTTACAATCACAATTTCACTTTATGGTATTGGTATTGGAGCAGTTGGACAAACAGCTGATTTAGATGATATTTCAGGTTACATGTTTTTGATTGCAGGAATTGCAGCGTTTGTTTTTGGGTTGTCTCAATTGAAATTATTTGAATTAAAGTTACCAGCATATTCTGGAACTCCAAAATTCATCCAAAATCGCGGTGATTATTCAAAATCGTTCTTCATGGGATTACTATTGGGTAATGCTGGTGTTGGATGTCCAAACCCATTGTTTTATTGGCTTTTAATCTATGTTGCAGGAACTGGAAGTGTAGAGATTGGCGCAAGCTTAGGAGCAGTACATGGTGTGGGTCGTGCAATCCCTCTAATTTTGTTATCAGTTCTTGCAATTATTGGAGTAAACGCAACAAAAGGAATCACAATAAATCGTGAAAAAATTGAAAAACTTACCGGTTGGATGTTAATTGTTATTGGTGCATTTTTGATAATCAATGGTATTCCTGGCGGACATGAATGGTATGAAAGCACAATTATTCATATTGGATGGAACAATATTGTTTCAATGACTCCAATTCCATCTGAGTTTGAAATGGGTGAGCATGAACACGAACGTCAAGCTGAAATGTCTAAAGAACTTGTATTACTTTTGTTTATATCCCTCATCGCATTTCCAATTGCTTGGTATTTGATCAAGAAAAAAAGAGAGGTAATCGCATGAAAGATCCTGTATGTGGAATGGAAGTAGGAGAAAAAGGTGAACCACTTGTTCATAATGGAAAAGAATATCGATTTTGTTGTGCTTCATGTAGATGGGCGTTTGAGAAAAACCCAGAACAGTTTAAAGAGTCATGAAAGTGCAAGTTCTAACTACTCCTGGTTGCTCAAACTGCAGTGTTTTGGAAAAAATGTTAGAAAAACTTGGAGTAAAATATGATTTGATTGACGTCACAGAAAAACCAGAATATCTAGAAAAATATCCTATTTTTACTGCTCCAGGATTAGTCATCAATGAGAAATTAGAGTTTACAAGTATTCCAAAAATTGATGAACTTGAAAAGAAACTCTGTAAATAACAGGTAATGTTTTTTACTCTACACAAATTAGTATTTTCAAATGGCAGACTATTCAATGAATGAAAAAATGATTATTGTTCAGTATGCAATCAAAAAATATGAAAATGAAGATATTGTCATTGAAAAATTAAAGGATATTTTATCTGAAAAAGATGTTCAAAGAAATATTGATACGCTTATTGGAACTCAACGAATTAGACGCATAGGTCCTGAAAACCTTCAAAACAACGAAAGCCACACTGAATTACCAGAACTACCAGAAAATCTTAAGCCTTTAATTGATAATCTTTAATTTAGAATCCTCGTAGTCCCTCTGGACGCATAACTTCTGGATGTTGTTTCATCCATTCTATTCTATCTAACATTTTTTGTTTGTCTTGTGGGAAAGTACCCTTGATTGTATATGCATTTGAACCATGATTTACTCGAAAAACAATCTCGTCTTTGGTTTCTATCTGGCTAATCAAACCATGAAGCTCTTCTAATGATTCATCATCATTAATTCTAATGAATGGTTCTTCAAACTTGTCAAGAAATTCTTGCTTTATTCCCTTTTCCAGATATAAAGTCAGAGCCCCCACATACTGTGGCGAACATGCACTAATCACTTCAGCAGTACCTTTGATATGCTCTTTAGAATATGTTCTTCCACCCAATCCTAAAATTATCATGCATGACATTATGTAACCTGCTTCTTTTGCCTTGTTGACAGATTTTGTGATTGTCTTTGCAATAGCTCCCTTTGTTACTTTTTTTAGAACTATGTCGGAACCACTTTCAATTCCTAGATAGAACATATCCAGCCCAGCTTCATTCATCTTCTTTAGTTCTTCAGGTGTTTTCTTTAGAATATTCATTGGCATTGCATAACAGGAAATTCTTTCAAGTTTTGAAAATTTTTCTTTAATGTATTTTACAATTTTTATCATATACTCTGAGTCAAGATTCAATGCATCTCCATCTGCAAGAAATACTCTTTTGGTGTCAGGCAAAGAATTTGCCATCATATCAATTTCTACTTTCACCTCATCCCATGTTTTTTCAGAATACTCTTTTGATCTATACATATCACAAAAAGAACATTCGTTAAATGAACAACCTATTGTTATTTGAAAAATTAATGACTTTGATTCTGAAGGCGGTCTATACAATGGGGCATCGTAGTTTAACATCATTTAATTTCAAAGAAATTGCTTGATTGTGTTTTTTATACTTTCTATTATGGTTTAACCACAAAATACCTTTTAGTAGTAAACTAGAAGAATTTTCATTACTCATGACAAACGATCCTGACGCAAAAAGACTGCTTTGGTTTGTATTTGCAGCTTCATGAGGAGGATTGAATCGATTAAAAATTATCTCAAAACTAAAGGAGAATCCACTTAACACTAATCAACTAGCAAAAGAGATGGGTCTAGATTACAAGGCTATTCAACATCACGTTAGGGTACTTGAAAAAAATAACATGATCATTAAGGTTGGAGAAAAATATGGCATTCATTTTTCATTTCCACCTTTCTTAAAGTAAATATAGAGGCATTTGAAGAAATTGAAAGAAAATTGGACAAAAGTACATAAAAGCTCAAGAGGTGTTTTTCACTAAATGGAATCTACCTCACTAGTCTTGTCTATTGTTTCAATTGCAAATATGGGCATACTTGGAATTTTGATTGCTATTTTTGGAAAAATGTATGGTAAGACACGAGCACAGCTTCCATTAGGTATGATTGTTGTTACTGTGATGTTGTTTTTACATAATGTCATTGGTGGCCTAGCTTATTTCTCAATGGAGATGATTTTCTCTAATGAAATTTTCCCATATATGTTAGGAGTAGGAATTGCAGAACTTGCAGGATTGATAATATTCCTAAAGATTACTTTGGACTGACGTTAGTTTAATTGTAACAAAAAATAATTAAAACTGTGTTACAAGATTATCTTAAACTTAACAAAAATATTATAATCGCAATTTTAACATCAATAATTATTTCTGCAGCTATTGCCCAACTTTTATCTGATCAAGAAGACTATCTAAACTCAACATATACCACAATTGCAGATTATTCCGTTTACTTTTCAGTTTTCGGTGTGTTATACTATTTTGATAATAGAAAAAAATATCGTATTGAATCTGGTGGTACTGATACTGTAAAACTAAAACATGATCTCATAAAATTAGTTACCTCTCTTGGAATCGCTGAAGTTGTTTATACTATTGTTAGATGGGGTTTGCAGTACTATTTTCTAACAATAGACTATGATCCATACCTGGCATCAATTATATCTCAAAGCATATCTGCAGTGATTTTTTTGATTGTAGTAAATCTAAATGTAAAGTTAGTGAAGTTGTATAAAGATGAAAATTAGTGTTTATGTTGATGGTTCTGGAGGTCCTAGTAGTGGATATGGATACTTTGTAAAAGAAACGGGAGAATCATTTTATGAAAAAAAACCAGAGCTAACTAACAATCAAGCTGAATACTTGGCAATAATTTCTGCATTAAACAAGTTTGTTGACTCTAATGATCAAGTTACCATTTACAGTGATTCTAAAAATACTGTAAATCAACTAAATCATGAATTTGCAATTAATAATGAACAACTTAGAATTCTGGCACGAGAAGCGTGGGGTATTATGGGAAAATTTTCTAATCTTTTAATTGTATGGATTCCTAGAAAAGAGAATCTAGCAGGAAAAATGCTGGGAAGCTAAAAAATCATAGAGCAGAGATTTTTATGAATAACTTTATTATATAAAATCCTTAGATCCAACTTACATGGCAGAGTCTGTCTTTTTATCACCAAAATCAATTGCAGTAATTGGTGCATCTGACAAAAGAGGAAGTGTTGGAGCTACTATAACCTCAAACATTATGAATGGTTTTACAGGAATTGTTTATCCAATTAGTTCTTCAAGAGATACAGTCTTTTACAAAAAAGCATACAAGAGTGTTTTAGATGTTCCAAAACCAATTGATCTTGCAGTTATTGTTATTAAAAACACATTGGTTGCACAAGTGGTAGAGGAGTGTGGCAAGAAAAAAATTAAAGGCGTCATTATCATCACAGCTGGTTTCAAAGAAGTTGATGAAGAAGGCAAAAAACGTGAACAAGAACTCAAGGATATAGCTAAAAAATACAAAGTCCAAATCATTGGACCAAATTGTCTTGGTGTCATGAATCTTGATCCAAAGACAATGATGAATTCTACATTTCTTAAAATTACACCAAAATCTGGAAAAATTGCACTTGTATCTCAAAGCGGTGCAATATGTGCTGCATTGGTTGAAGATGCTAGCGCCCAAGGAATTGGTTTTTCTGCAGTGATCAGTCTTGGAAACAAAGCTTCAATGAGTGAAGTTGACATCCTAAAGATACTTGCAAATCATAAACAAACCGAAGTTATTGTAATGTATCTAGAAGACATGGGTGATGGTCAAGAATTCCTTAAAGTTTGTAAAAATATTACTAAAAAACTCAAAAAACCAATTCTTGTTCTGAAATCAGGACGTAGTCCTGAAGGCGCAAAAGCTGCAATGTCTCATACTGGAGCCTTGATGGGCTCAGATGAAATCTATGATGCTGTGCTCAAACAATCTGGTGCAATTAGGGTTGATACTATGGAAGAGCTCTTTGATTATGCAACAGCATTTTCTAAACAACCACTACCATCAGATGGCGATCTTGTAATTGTTTCAAATGCAGGTGGCCCTGCAATCATCTCTACTGATGCATGCTCTAAGACAAAAATCAAGATGGCAGACATTTCAAGTATTAGGAAAAAAATTGACGAGGTAATTCCACCTTGGGGAAGCTCTCGAAACCCTGTTGATATTGTAGGTGATGCTGATTTTAACAGATTTAGTAATGTTTTGGACCGTGTACTCAAACATCCAAAAGTTGGTTCTGTTATCACGATGTGTACTCCTTCTGGAACTCTAGATTATGATAAACTTGCAGAAGTTATTGTTGATATGTCAAAAAAATACAAAAAGACAATGCTTGCAAGTTTGATGGGATTAGATGAAGGAATTACCAACAGAGAAATTTTGGCAAAAGGAAATGTTCCATATTACACATATGCTGAGGGAGCAATCAGAACTCTTGCAGCAATGATTAGATTTTCTAATTGGCTTAAAGCTCCAACTGGAAAAATCACTAAATTCAAAGTAAACAAAGAAAAAGTAAAGAAAATCTTTGATCAGGCTAAAAAAGAAAAGAGACCAAATCTATTAGAAGAAGAAGGACAAGAAATTCTCAAAGCATATGGTTTACCACTACCATCAAGTGCGCTTGCTACAACAGAAGCTGAAGCAGTAAAAATTGCAAAGAAGATTGGTTATCCAGTAGTGATGAAGATTGTATCACCTCAGATTATTCACAAATCTGATGCAGGTGGTGTTAAAGTAAACTTGACAAATAATGCAGAGCTCAAAACTGCATTTAAAACAATTATTAAAAATGCTAAAAATTACAACAAGAAAGCTGAGATCAAAGGTGTCTTGATTATAGAGATGATAAAAGGTGGTAAAGAACTAATCATTGGTTCAAAACTTGAGCCTGGATTTGGTCCAGTAATTATGCTTGGGATGGGAGGAATCTATGTAGAAGTTCTCAAAGATGTTACATTCAAGCTAGCACCAGTAACTGACAGAGAAGCAGACGATATGATAGCCTCGATTAAGACACAAAAAATCCTTCAAGGTGTAAGAGGAGAAAAACCTTCAGACATTTCAAAACTCTCTGAATGCATTCAGAGATTATCTCAATTAGTTTCTGATTTTAATGAGATCAAAGAATTAGACATGAATCCCGTGCTAGTAATGGAGAAGGGAAATGGTTGTCGCATTCTAGATGTCAGAATAGGACTCTGAGAACAATTCATTCCTAAATTTCTGCTCTGACCTATCTAGAATATTTATACATCATAAAAGACCTTATTGTTCATGGCTAATGTCTTAAAGACAATTAGAACCGGCGATGATTATATCCAAAGTTTGAGAGGCCGTGATCTTGTAGTTTACCTATTTGGAGAATTAGTAAAAGAACCAGTTGATCATCCAATGATTAGACCATCAATTAACGCAGTTGCAGAAACTTATGATCTTGCAGTACGTGACGAATCTCTAGCTACTGCTGACTCTTCAATTACTGGATTGAAAGTTAACCGATTTTTACACATTGCAGAAAGTGCACAAGATTTAGTTTTACAGAATAAAATGCAAAGAACATTAGGACAAAACACTGGAACATGTTTCCAGAGATGTGTTGGAATGGATGCATTGAATGCTTTACACTCTGTTACTTTTGAAATAGATGAAAAACATGGAACAAACTATCATCAAAGATTCTTAGATTTTGTAAAGATGATTCAACAAGAAAATCTTGTAATTGGTGGTGCAATGACTGATCCTAAAGGTGATAGAAGTAAAGGGCCATCAGAACAAGATGATCCAGAGATGTTTACTAGAATAATAGAGACTAATGATAAAGGAATCTATGTATCTGGTGCTAAAGCACACCAAACTGGTTGTATTAATTCACATTGGATAATTTTGATGCCAACAGTCAGACTAACAGAAAATGACAAAGACTGGGCATTTGTTGGCGTGATTCCAGCAGATGCAAAAGGAGTTACTTACATCTATGGTCGACAGTCTTGTGACACTAGAAGTATGGAAGAAGGTGACATTGATGATGGTAACGCAAAATATGCTGGGCAAGAAGCCTTGATGATATTAGAAAGAGTGTTTATTCCATGGGACAAAGTCTTCATGAATGGAGAATATGAATATGCGTCTATGCTAATAGAGCGTTTTACTTGTTATCATAGACGTAGTTATGTATGCAAAACAGGACTTGGTGATGTACTCATTGGTGCCGCAGCAACAATTGCTGACTATAATGGAGTACCAAATGTATCTCACATCAAAGACAAAATTGTTGAGATGACTCATCTTAATGAAACAATCTTCGGTGCAGGAATTGCATCTTCTCACTTGGCACACAAGCTGAAATCAGGTGTATATCTAAATGAAGATATGCTTGCACAAGTTTGCAAACACAACGTTACTCGATTTCCATATGAGATTGCTAGACTTGCACAAGACATTGCAGGTGGACTGGTAGTAACTCTTCCATCTGAAAAAGACTTTAGACATCCAGTGGCTGGTCCATTACTCAAAAGATTCCTTGTAGGAAGAAAAGGCGTTGATGTTGAAAACAGAATGAGAATTCTTAGACTAATTGAAAACATGACACTTGGAAGAAATTCTGTGGGATATCTTACAGAATCTATGCACGGTGCAGGTTCCCCACAAGCACAAAGAATTCAGATGCAAAGACAGATGCAGATCGGCTACAAAAAGAATCTTGCAAAGAAACTAGCTGGCATCACTAATGATATTGAAGAACCATCAGAACCTTCTGGATACTTTGACAGAATATTTCAAACAAAAGAATCTATTTTATAGGCTGAAATAATTTTTTAGTTTTCACAATATCTGATCGCTAAATTTGAATTCAAAATTTTATTTTATGCTAGTCAATAAGTGATCTTACTCTTGGAACTGATGATTTCTCCGGATCCTTTTTTAGTTAATTTTACATAATAATGTTACCAAGCAAACAGGACGATCTATTGCTTTTTTCTAGGCATAATGTGAACCTGTTTGCATGAATTTTAACGGATTTAATTTACTCTTCTTTATCTTTCTCAGGTGTTTTATCATCTGTTTTAGTTGATTCATCTGAATCTATTTTTTTGTCTTCTGTAATCTCAGATTTTTCTACATGTTCAGAATATTCAGAATCCTTTTCTATTTTATCAATATCTGATAATTCTTTAATTGTGTCTTGATTTTCTGAATCTAATTGATCTGAGAATGTAATCTTTTTTTCCTTTTTCCTCTTTGTAATCTGTTTTACAACCATAATCCCTATGACAACTACAATTATGACATAGTTTATTGGTGGTTTTAGTAACTGTGTGATATATCCTACCTGTGGAAGTGTGTATACTACTTTTCCTATATACTCTTCTTCAGTGATTGGAAAGTCAGTTCCAGGAATTGATGCTGGATTTGCATCTCCTTTTGTTCTAAGTGTTATAGGATCATCATTAATTATTGAAACTACTCTATGAACAATTACTCTGTTATGGTCTGAAGGTCGATTAAATACAATAATGTCACCTATCTCAAGATCTTCAAAAGGCTCATGTCCTTGAACTATCAAGACATCATATACTTCTAATTCTGGAATCATGCTTCCACTTGCAACTACATAAAATGGATTTTGTGTTCCAAATGCTAATGTTAAACCAAACCAAATTACTAAAACCCCTACCCCAACGATAACGATATCTTTGATAACTCCTTTTGAGATAGATCTTTTTGCCAATCACATCATCGCCTATATTCATTGATTAAATTTGTTAGCTATTAGAGCTTGGTTCCACACTCTTCACAGAATTTAGATCCTTCTTTATTTCCAAATCCACAATTAGAGCATTTTCCTGGTTGAGAAGCAGCTTCTGGATTTCCTAGAAGAATTATTTCTCCAATCTTTTTGATACTGTTCCATGGAATACTGCCTTCAGTACCATCATTTTTAGTTAATACTAGAACCATTGACTGTGTAGAATCAATACCTACTTGTTTTGCAATTCCAATCTTGTTAGCATTTTCATCATATACTACTCTTCCTTCAATTGAAGTGACTGAAGTTGCTGGACCTGGTACTGTAACTGTTTCCTGTGGAGTTTTTGTTGTTGGCTCTTCAACTTGTTGTGGTGTACTTTGAACTTGTTGTGGTGTACTTTGAACTTGTTGTGGTGTACTTTGAACTTCCTCTATTGGTTTTGCACTTCCAATTTCCCCTGCTTCGTCTTGTTTCTTGAATACTCTATATTCTGCAATTGAAGAATTACATGAATTACAAATGTATTGTCCTTTTTCTGCAAGAATTAGATTTTCTGCAACTTCTTCATTAGGATTCTCAAATTCTATTTTTGGAGGACCCTCAAATTCTTTGTCACAAGTATTGCAAAAATGTTTAGTAATTGTTTCTACATTTAATCTACCAATTGGAGCTAAAAACAGATCAGGACCGCCAAGATTTCCTTTCACTTGTTGTTCATCAGTAACTTGGGCCATAACATAACCTCCGGAACCCCTTAATTTTTTAAGCCTAAGTTCAGAACTCATGTCTGATTTTTATCAAAACGTCATTTAAGTATGTATCAAAATTAATTTTCCAACAAAAAATATAGTGTTAATTCTGGTGAACGTTTTTAGGTACGAGTAATAAAACAATAGCACAATGGCAGTTACACAAGTTTCAGATACAAAGTCTTGGGAAATCGATGTGATAAACTCTGACATTCCTGTATTTGTAGACTTTTGGGCTGAATGGTGTGGTCCATGTAGAATGGTGAGTCCAGTAGTTGAAGAACTGGCAAAAGACTATGAAGGCAAAGTGAAATTTGTTAAGGTTAATGTTGATGAGGCTAATGAATTAGCCTCAAAATATAATGTCTTTAGTATTCCAACCTTAGTTATTCTTAACAAAGGTGAAATAGTTAGCCAGCAGGTAGGCGCTGCTTCTAAAGAATCATACAAAAATATGATTGATAGAGCACTTGCATAAATCCCAAGCACATTTTTCCTCTTCTTTGTTCCTAAAGTAATTAATATTCCTAAAATTGAGTGAGTTCATGTCATTTGGTGAAGTAGATACACTAAACATGCTATATGAAAAACTAGAAAGTTTGTTTGATGAATCTCAGGGATACTATGAAACATTTCTAGATACTAACAATATGTACAAGAAAGGTCAACTAAGTGACAAAGAATTCTTCCAAAAACTAGGTGATTATGTCGTAGCATATTCTGCATTAGAATTTTTAGCGATCAAAGTAATATTTGAGATGAAAAAAGCAATGGGCGCTGGTTCTGGAAATACACAGTCTCCTGGGTTGATGCCGGGAATGGGAAATCCCGGAATGACGGCAGGTGGAGCAGGAATGCCACCAAGAGCAGGAACTGCTGAAAATCCAGTTGGGGGAGCAGGTCCACCTGGAATTGTTTCTGCACAAGAAACATTTGGAGACCCTGGAACTTTACCATCACCAGATCCACGTTTGATACCTAGAACAGTTACAGCATCTAATGGAAATGGATGTTCTTCATGTGGTGCAGAACTAAGACCAAATGCAAAGTTTTGCACAAAGTGTGGTTCTAAAACATAAAATTAAAACTCAAAAATTATTTTCTTATTCTTGTGTTGTACCACATTCAGGACAGAACTTTGCTGTTGCTGAAAGAGTTGCGCCACATTCAGAACAAAACTTTCCGTCTTTCTTTTCTTCTTTGTAGGCGTTTCCAAGAAATGCCGTACTACCAATTGCACCTGATGGTACGAATACATCATCATCAATTATGACGGGTTCAAAATCTTGTTCCGTCAAAAATGTCATCATTCTTGGAATTCCCTTTCCTTCATTTTTTGGATCTGGAACTGAATCTCCTAACCAAAACGCAAATCTCATTAGAGTTAATTCTGGAGTTGAAAATGCCAAAGTATGTGTTGACATGTAATCTGTTGCGGCTTTTTTACCGTCAAAAGCTTCCATAACGTTAAATTTTTTTATTTATGTATATTAGTTTCTAGAAAAGTGGACCGGGAGGGAATCGAACCCTCGACATCCTCGTTGCGAACGAGGCATTATACCCCTAAACCACCGGCCCGTGAATCACTTCTTTTAGTTGTATTTTTATTCATTTTCTCAATAAACACGAAAACACAGTATTCTTTTGTTCATAAAACATGGAAATACCGTTTTGGATCCAAAAACATAGAAAAAATTCCCTAGTCTTTATGCTATAGACTACTATACTATTAGCATGATAGGCCACAAGGCAATACTCTTTGTTCCCATTAAGCCATCTAGAAGATCAACGGATGAAGAAGACTTTGATGATTAAGTAATTATAATGGGAATGCAAGAATAAATTATCTCAACGCATAATAGACTGCCAAGTATAAAATTTTCAGATGACGTATGATACTGTGATTACTGATTCACACATTATACTTCCCCAGGGAATGATTGACAAAAATATTCTAATTGATGAGGGAAAAATTGTTGGGTTTACAAATGATACTCCAGCTTGTGACAACAAAATCAATGGCAATGGATTGATCTCTGTTCCCGGTCCAATTGATACTCATGTTCACTATGGTGTATATTCTCCAATAAATGAAGCAGCAAAAACTGAATCACATGCTGCAGCAATTGGTGGAATAACTACTATGATGAGAATGCTTCGATTAAAAGATCCATTTTCTAACTCATTACAAGCTCAGCTTGACGCATCATCTTACAGTCATTATATTGATTATGCAATCCATGCATCTGTTTTTACTCCCCAACAAATCAACGAGATGAATATTTGTGTTGAAAAAGGAATCACATCTTTCAAAATCTACATGAATCTAGGTGGGGAAGTTGGTCATGTATACATGGACATACCACCAAACTCCTCCAAACTTGTTGAATCTCAAGTAAATGTTACTAATGAAATAGTTGAACAGACTGTGAAGACTGCGGCTTCACTTGGTTGCCCAATACTTGTTCATGCCGAAGACTATGAATCATGTGGATGTGGAATTAAAACTGCCAAAGAAAAAAACCAAGATGGATTATCTGCCTGGTCTAATAGTCGTTCCCCAGAATTTGAGGCAAAAGCAATTAAGACCGTCTCAAAGTATGGAAGAGATTATGATTGTGTGATCTACTTTGCTCACATTGGCTCAGAGCGAGCACTAGCACAAATTGAAGAAGAAAAAAAACTTGGAACAAAAATTTTTGTTGAGACCTGTCCTCACTATCTTTCATTATCTTATGATAAACAAGAAGGATATCTCGCTAAAGTCATGCCTCCAATAAGAACAGAAAATGATAATAAAGCAGTCTGGAATGCTCTTTCAAAGAATCAAATTGATACTATTGGTACAGATCATGTTGCAAATCAACTTAAACTAAAACTAGCAGGAGATGATGTTTGGGGAGCATTGGCAGGATTTCCAGGAATTGGAACCGTCATTCCAATATTACTAAATGATGGTGTAAATCAGAACAGGATCACGCTTGAGCAGTTTGTGCAATTTACAAGTCAAAACGCTGCTAAAATTTTTGGAATGTATCCACAAAAAGGAACATTAGAAAAGAATTCTGATGCAGATATAACTATGATAGATTTGAAAAGAGAAAAAAAAGTAACATCTGATTTGTTTGGAGGCTTTTCTGACTATATTGTGTATGAAGGAAGAAATCTAAAAGGATGGCCTGTTAAAACAATTGTTAGAGGAGAAATAGTTGCTGATGACTTTGAAATAATTGGAAAACTTGGTCATGGTAAACTAGTTGAACGAAAAATTAACTAATTTTTAAAACAACAAATTGGGTTTAAATCATAAAAAATACTATCTATACTAGTTGAATATAATTAATATTGAAAAAAAATATCAGATGAGATTAAACAATTTAATCAATTTTCTAAAAGATTCTAGATACCTTAATGATGATAACGTTGAATCTGCATTTAGAAACATTCCCAGACATGAATTTGTCCCTATATCTGAACTAGACAGAGCGTATGACAATGAACCTCTCTCAATTATGAAAGATCAGACCATTTCTCAACCAGGAGTTGTGTCAAGAATGACTGAGTGGCTAGATGTTAAAGATGGGCAAAAAATTCTTGAGATTGGTACTGGTTCTGCTTGGCAGACTGCAATTCTTTCTTACTTGGTAAGAACAGGTACCATTTATTCTGTTGAAATTCATTCAGAACTAGTAAAATTTGCAAGAGAAAATTTAGAAAAATTCAGACTGAATAATACTCATGTAATTTTAGGTGATGGCAGTTTGGGTTATCCACAATCATCACCTTACGATAAAATCATAATTACTGCAGCATGTACAGAAATTCCTTTACCATTGCTTGAACAGCTAGCTGAGAATGGACTCATAATTGCGCCTGTGGGAGACTCTTCTCAATCATTAGTTTTGTTAAAAAAGACCTCTGAGGGAATAGTTGAAATTAAAAACCAATCGAACTATATTTTTGTCCCACTACTAGGAAAATTTGGCAAAAAGTAGATTTTCAGAAAAATTTTATAGAATATCGAATTTGCCACCCGTTTTGGCTCTGTAAATTACATCTGGCTTTCTAAGAAAAATTCCTGATTCTAGAACTCCAGTTATTTGTTTGATTTTTTGAGTAAGTGCTTTTGGATTCTTTATCGTTCCAAAATCACAATCTAAAATTATGTTACTATTTTCTGTAAAAAATGGATATCCTCTATCTAGTGAACGTAGTTGTATTTCTCCTCCTAACTTTTTAATAGATTTTGTTACTGAATTTCTAGCAAGTGGATGAACTTCTACTGGAACACTTCTTGTGAAATTTTTTACAAACTTTGTTTTGTCTGCCATAACTACAACTTTTTTTGCAAGACTAAACAAAATATTTTCTCGTAGTAAAGCACCTCCTCCACCTTTGATTACAAATTTTTGAGAATTAATTTGATCTGCACCATCAAATACAACATCAATGTGATCTACTTGATCAGTTTCTACTAGAGGTATTCCTACTTTTTCCGCAACCAATTTGATTTGTAGCGAAGTCGGAATTCCTTTAATGTTATAGTTTTTTAGTTTGATTAATTTTGCAAGTGATTTTACAAGTACAGTAGCAGCTCTACCACTACCTAGTCCAATTACATAATCATCTTTAACAAATTTTAGTGCATTATTTGACAATGCCGAAATGGCATCATCATAGGACAACTATTCTACCTCTGCTTGATCAAGCTTTGACATGACTTTCATAATATTTTCTTTGATTTTATCCAAGTCATCTGCATCATCATCAAAGTTATTATCTAATGTTATTGGTCTGGGTTTTTGTTCTGATTCTGGTTCTGGAAGTGCTTTATGTTCTGTAATCTTTGCAACTTCATTGTCAATATCAGGCTTGGTTTCTAATACTGGCTCCACTTTTGGCGTAAATGACTGAATAATCTCTATTTTATCTTCAACTTTTGCTCTTGGTTGAACAATTTCTTGTACAATCTCTTCTTTTGGTTTAATTATTTCAGATTGAATTACATTTGATTGTTGCACTGGATTTACAATCTCTTGTTTTGATTCTACATCAATCAATAATGGGAATTTTACATCTTTTCTTAGAATATTTGTCAAAGTAGTTAATTCAAATGATTGCCTTGAACTTGTTTTAGGAATTGAAATTGATTCCATCTTTGTTTCTTTTGGTTTCTCAAAGTTGAATGGTTTTGATTCGTGATTTTTCACTTCTGATTCTTTTGTCTTTGGCGTTTCAGTTTTTGTACTTGCCATCTTTGATGAAATCTCATATAATCTATCATCTAGTTTTGATAATTTTTGATCCATCAAAGTGATCAAACCATCACCTATTGGACCCAAATCTGGATGTTGACTTGCTTGCTCAAGTTTTTCTAGTTTAGCTAAAACAATTCCTAACTGGTGTTGATATCTCAGTAACAGTTTATCCTTTTGAATTTTAGAAAATTTAGAGTCTGTTTGGTATAGTCTTGTAATTGTTTTAGTTAGAATATCTTTTTCAATTTTTAGGGAATTAATTTGGCTTTTAATGTGTGAACTGGCACCAAGACTAAGCAATTGATTTTTACCTCTTGGTATTTTTCGTGCAGCAACAACTGTAGCTACACCAGCTAATGAACTAAGAATTAAAATAATTTCTTGCATCTATGTATACCATTTAATCCAGGAATACTTTCTGCGTTTGGCCTTTGGGAATCCACAACTTGCACATTGGTGGTGACGTTTGTGAAGCGAGTTTTTACCACATCTTCTACATCTGATGTGAACTTTTTTCTTTGTAAAACCACCCATGGAAGTTGTGCCTTTTACCATCTCAAATCACCTATTTTCTGGTGGTGGAGGGGATATCATAACTACATTGTCTCCTCTGACTACAATGGTTCCAAGGCTTTTAGTATCGCCTTCAGCGGGGACTTCCTCTGAAGAGTCGAGAAGCAGATTCATGTGTTGGTCAAAACCAAGTAGATTACCTCTAATTGTCTTGTTTCCTTTGAGTTTTATCAATACAACTTGATTGATACTCTCATCCAATACTTTTACTGCCATATCAACGGACATCTATTTCACTTATTGGCTTTGATATTGAGGGATTATATTAAACATTCATTGGTGAAACTATGAGCTTCTCTCAGTAAGGCAAGTTTGACACTTTTTTCCCAGATTTTTAATGATTTCAGCTAAAATCGTCTTTCCATCCTTTTTTGTTGCTTTTGTAGGATCTCCCCAAATTCCGTTTTTGGTAGCTTTAGGAAATGATTGATTAGCTAGTTTTCCAAGTATTTTAATTTCTTGTTTTTTCATTCCATCTGTGATTAATCCTTTTTTTGCTAATTTCATTTTGACATTTTTTGAAATTGCTAACATTAATGATGTCTCTACAAATCCTGCATGATCAAATTCTCTTTTCATAAAATGCCAATATGATAATGGAAACACTTTGAGTTTGTTTTTTGAAATTTTTTGGAGCTTTACATCAATATTTTTGATTGATTTTAGATTTCCATGATGTCCATTAATTATGAAAACTGTCTTGATGTTATTCATTAAAAGTGATGAACACAAATCAATCAGAATCGTACGTAGAGTTGATTCTCTAATACTCAAATTAAATAACGGTGCATGCTCAAATGAAACTCCATAAGTGATTGTTGGAAGAAGAAGATACCCCTTCATTTCAGATAGTCTTTTTGCTACTTCAGTTACAATATCTGAATCAGTTGATATGGGCAAATGTGGACCATGTTGTTCTATTGAACCAATTGGAATTATTGCCACTTGTTTTTTCTTTTTAATTGATTTTCTAAGATTAAGATCAAATTGGGCTTGAATATCTACCATTTATTTCACTTGGATTTGATGTGAACCTTTCTCCAACGAACTTCAAGTTTATTTTCTAGGTGCATCTTCATTGCTTTAAGTAATGTATCTGCTTCTAGTCTTTGTCCTTTTGCCTTAATTTTTTCTAATGAATCATTTGGATCTACTTTGAACGAATCTTGGAAGATGATTGGTCCTTGATCTAAGTTTTCTGTAACATAATGAGCAGTTACCCCCACAATTTTTGTACCTCTTTCATAAGCTTGTGCATATGCCAGCGCTCCTGGGAATGCCGGTAATAATGCTGGATGAATATTGATAATTCTATTTGGGTATCTCCAAACAAAGTTAGGGCTAAGAATTCTCATGTATCTTGCAAGTGAAATCAAGTCAATCTCATATTTTTTGCATATTTCAATAATTTTTTCTTCTGCCTTTTGTTGATCCTTCTCTTGAATTACAACAAATGGAATTTTCGCCTTCTTTACTAATGGCTCAAGTGTCCTTTCTGAACTAACTACTACTGAGATTTTTCCTTTGAGTGATTTTGCATTACTAAGAATTGTTTTAAGGCAAAGTGTCTCTTTAGTTACAAATACTGCAATATTTTTCTGCGAATTTGTTTCATGATGTGTACTTACATCCATCTTTTCTTTTTTAGCTAAACTTTGTATTTCAGCATCGAATCTCTTTACATCAACTGTTTTTGAAAAGGATACTTCTAGATACATTCCAAAAATACCTTTGATTACATTTTGATTTACTTTCTCAATGTTTCCACTTTTTGAAAATGCAAAATTTGTAAATGCAGCTACAATTCCTTCTTTGTCTTTTCCAACTACTGTAATTCCAATTACTGTCTTTTTCATGACTTTTTTTGTAGGATATTTTCTCATTATTAATCATTCACAGAAATCAAAAAGGTGCGGGAGGTGGGATTCGAACCCACGAACTCCTAAGAGATAGGGTCCTAAGCCCTACGCCTTTGACCAGGCTGGGCGACTCCCGCAACGGACATGCCATTAAACACAAATTTATCTATTATTGAATAACATCATGGCAAAATTTTTTGGAACAAATGGAATTCGTGGAGTATTTTCTGAAGACTTGACATTAGAATTTGTTCACGATATGACTTTAGCTATTGGAACTTACTTTGAAAAGGGAACAGTACTAATTGGTTTTGATGGAAGAGAATCAAGTCCAGTAATTTCCAAAGTTGTAAGTTCTGCTCTTAATTCAATAGGAATTGATTGCAATGTTGTAGGAATTGTTCCGACACCCTGTCTTCAATTTGCAGTGAAGACTTTGGGATATTCTGGTGGAATAATGATTACTGCTTCTCACAATCCTCCCCAATACAATGGAATCAAACCTACTGCAAAAGATGGGGTTGAGATTTCACGTGGAGATGAATTAGTAGTTGAAGATATCTATCTGCAAAAAAGTTGGATTAAGAATACAGAAAATTGGGGTACTACAGGAAAAGAAGAAAGAGCAATTGAAACATATCTAAAAGGAATTGTATCTCAAATTGATTCTAAATTAATAGAATCAAAAAATTTTAAAGTTGTTTTGGATTTAGGAAATGGTGTACAGGCAGTTTCTGCACCTGATTTTTGTAAAATGATGCAATGTGAAACCCTTCTTGTAAATCAGAATATTGATGGAAAATTTCCAGGACGTGGATCAGAACCAACACCACAAAATCTTTCAGAACTTTCACAGACTGTGACAGAAAACAATGCTGATTTTGGAATTGCATTTGACGGAGACGGAGATCGAAGTATTTTTTGTGACAATAAGGGCAATATATTAACTGGTGATAAATCTGCACTAGCCCTTACTCAGCATATCTTAAAGAAAAATTCAAACTCTGTAATTGTTACTTGTTTGAATTCAGGTTCTAATATTGAAGTTTTAGCTGATAAATTTAATTCAAAAGTTATTCGCACCAAAATAGGTAGCGTTGAAGTATCAAGAAAGATGATTCATACTAATGCGTTAATAGGATTTGAAGAAAATGGTGGGTACATGTATGGAAAGCACAATCAAGTCAGAGATGGTTGTATGACTTTGGCATTAATGCTTGACCTTTTGGCTACAGGAAAATCTCTATCAGATGAGATTGCCAATTTACCTCCTTCTTTCACTACAAAAGACAAGGTTTCATGTTCTCCTGAAAATGCTTCAAAACTGATTTCTTTATTAAAAGAAGAATTTCCTGGCTCTGATACAACTGACGGTATCAAAATTACAACTGATCCTAAAAATTGGGTTATGATTAGACCTAGCGGAACCGAACCAATTGTTAGAGTCTATGCCGAAGCTGAGAGTCAAGAGAAACTAGACATTTTGATGTCTGAATATCTCAATAAAGTAAAGTCTATAATTTCCCGATAACACTTTTAATACCAAACGAATCGATGAATGGAATGGAGAATGAACCTTAGGGTGACGAAGTATGGGAAAACCTTATTACGTTAAATTTGAGACACCAGCGGACCTTGTAAGTCCAATTTTGGAGGCACTTAGAGTTGCTGCTTCAAGTGGTAAAGTTAAGAAAGGAACTAATGAAGCCACCAAGGCAATTGAACGTGGTTCAAGCAAACTAATCGTTATAGCCGAAGATGTTGAACCACCAGAGGTAGTTGCTCATCTTCCAATTCTATGTGAGGAACAGGATACACCATTTGTCTTTGTTCCAACTAAACAAGAATTAGGTAATTCATTAGGCATTGAGATTACTTCAGCGGCTGCAGCGATTTTGGATGCTGGTGATGCACAACATATCGTCGATCAAATTATAGAAACAATTTCTAAAATTAAAGGTGGCAAGACTGATCAATGAGTTCTACAACTGATCAAGTAGTTCAATCTGAAATTATTCAAATTGTTGGACGAACTGGTATTGCTGGTGAAGTAATTCAAGTTAGAGTTAAAGTTCTTACAGGAAATGATAAAGGACGAATTCTTACAAGAAATGTCAAAGGTTCTGTTAGGACAGGAGAGATTCTTATGCTAAGAGAAACAGAAAGAGAAGCAAAGAAGATCAAATAGGTGATTAGATGAGTCTTTTAGCTAAACCTTGTAATTTCTGCGATAGACCTGTTCCAAAAGGTTCTGGTACTATGCTTGCTAAAAACGATGGAACTGTTTTATGGTTTTGTTCTTCTAAATGTAAAAAAAATGCACTAGTTCTAAAACGTGATCCAAGAAAATTAAAGTGGACTAAGAAACACGTTAAAGGTGGAATTAGAAAGAAGTAAAATTGACTGAAAAAACACTATTCATTGTAAAGCCAGATGGAGTAGTTAGAAATTTAGTTGGCGAAGTTATCTTAAGATTTGAAAGAAAAGGATTCAAAATTTTGAAACTAAACATGTTTACATTTACTCCAGAACAGGCTAAGAAATTCTATGATGTTCACAAAGACAAAACATTCTTTGGTGAATTGATATCATATATCACATCAGGACCTGTAGTTGCAGCAATCATTGAAGGAAATAATGCAATTGCTGCTACTAGAATTATGGTTGGTGCAACTAAATCATTTGAAGCAGAACCTGGTTCCATTAGAGGAGACTTTGGATTAGGATTTAGTGAAAATATTATTCATGCATCAGATTCACAAGAAAGTTTTGATCACGAATCGAGGGTAGCATTTGAGTGATCTGTTTTGCAAATTCGTCAGCCCATAGTGGTAGTTCTTGGTCACGTAGACTCTGGTAAAACATCTCTTCTAGATAAAATTCGTGGTACAGGAGTTCAAGGTAGAGAAGCAGGTGGAATTACCCAACATATTGGTGCTAGCTTTATTCCAACTGAGACCATCAAAAAAATATGTGGTATTTTATACAAAAAACTTGAACAATCTGAAAACAAGGTTCCAGGACTTTTAGTTATTGATACTCCCGGACACGAAGTTTTTACAAACCTTCGTTCAAGAGGAGGTTCAGCAGCTGATATTGCAATTCTTGTAGTTGATGTTAATCGTGGATTTCAACCACAAACAAATGAAAGTTTGAAAATTTTACAGAACAGAAAAGTTCCATTTGTTGTAGCACTAAACAAATGTGATCAAATTTCTGGATGGAGAAAATCTGAATCTTCATTTATCTCGCAGGTATTAAAAGAACAAGACGTATCAGTACAAACTGATCTTGATCAAAAAATCTACGACATAGTAGGTACTCTTTCCATTTTGGGATATAAATCAGAAGCATTTTACCGTGTTAAGGACTTTAAATCTGAGATTGCAATAGTTCCAATTTCTGCACGATCTGGAGTTGGGATTCCAGAACTGCTCAGTATTTTAGTAGGACTTACACAACAATATCTTCAAAAAAGACTAAATCAAGAAGAAAAAGATCCACGTGGTATTGTCTTAGAGGTAAAGGATGAGATTGGATTAGGACATACAGCAAATATTATTCTGATTGATGGAACAATCAAAAAAGAGAACAGTATTGTTGTAGCTAAAAGAGATTCTGTAATAGCTATAAAACCGAAGGCGTTGCTTTTGCCAAAACCTCTTGATGAGATGCGAGATCCTCGGGACAAATTCAAACCAGTTACACAAGTAGATGCAGCAGCTGGGCTGAAAATCGCATCACCTGATCTTGAAGGAGTTCTTCCAGGCAGTACTCTCTACATTACATCTAATGATGAAGAGATTGAAAAATTTACTAAACTCATCGAATCTGAGATGAAATCTATGTTTATTGACACTGAAACTGATGGTATTATCCTCAAATGTGATACTATAGGCTCACTTGAGGCTATACTTGAGATGCTTAGACGCTCACAAGTTCCTGTTGCCAAAGCCGACATTGGTCCTGTTAATAGACGAGATGTCATAGAGGCAAAAGCGATCAAAGAAAAAGATAGACATCTTGGAGTTGTTTTGTCATTTAATGTAAAGGTTCTACCTGATGCAAAAGAAGAATCCGAAGACAGTCATATCAAAGTATTTGCAGATAAAGTAATCTATAGTTTAATTGACAACTATAATGCATGGGTTGAAGAAGACACTGCCAATGAAGATGATGCAATCTTTTCAGAATTAATTCCAGTCGCAAAATTTACTTTCCTAAAAGGAATGGTTTTTCGAAATAATAATCCTGCAGTCTTTGGAATTCGTGTAGATGTAGGAACCCTAAAGCATAAAATTCCATTTATGAATATGACTGGAAGAACGGTTGGAAATATTCATCAACTTCAGCTTGATAAAAAAACAGTAAGTACTGCAAAAACAGGAGATGAAGTTGCTTGTTCTGTTCAAGATGTAACAATCGGTAGACAAATCTTTGAAGATGAAGTATTCTATACATTTCCACCATCACATGAGGCAAAACAATTACTCAACAGATTCATACATAAACTAAATCCTGAAGAACAAAAAGTTCTAAATGAAATAGTTAGGATTCAACGAGAAAAAGAACCAGTGTATGCCTACTAGTTTGAATACTTTTTACAAATTATATGAATTCCTGGTGCGCCAACTGCTCCCATCATTTTATCTACAACCTGTCCTGACTTGAACATGATAAATGTAGGAATTGATTGAACTGCAAATTTCATTGAAATGTTTTGATTGTTGTCAACATTGACTCTTGCAAATTTAATTTTTGGGTAGTTTTTTGATAGGCTTTCAAAAACAGGATGCATCGTCTTGCATGGACCACACCACTCTGCCCAAAAATCCACTAATGTTGGATTCTCGGCTGATACTATTTGATCAAAATTTGAATCATTCAGATCTACAATTCCAGGCTCAATTCTAGGCTGGCTCTGCTGTTTGAGCATCTCTTCTAGTTTTCTCTGCTTTATTTTTTCAATTTCTGGATCTTCAGACAACATATCTCAAAAATTGGTTCTATTAAAAAATCTATGTTTAAAAATTAATCATTATCTGACTTTCTAATAATTATCTCATATCTTTTTGATTTGCATATAGGACACTGATTAATGTATTTTGTAAAGCTAACAGAAGTATATACAATACCACACTCACCACAAATTCTAAGATTTTTATCTAGTTTTCCCATAATGATGATCGCCAAGTATTGTGATTAAAACTTAGCTCGTCTAACTTTTCTAATTCCATAAAACAGCATAACTGGTGCTACAAAGTACATTCCAATATTCATCAAAATAACACCAATTCCATATCCTATAACTTGTGATTCAGATTCAGCATATGACATTACTGATAGTGATGATAATAATGGGGTTATCCAAAGCTTTACTGCTTCTTTGAATATTGGATTTTCTCTTTGCATGTCAGCAATTGTTGGTGAGAATGAATAATAGAATTGATTAAAACCTGTCATAAATGATATGCCAGAATCAGTATTCATTAACTGATTGTCACGAATCTCTCTGAGAAATTGAATTTGTGGTGCCATCTCAGAATCATATGCTGCAGTTGCAATTAGACAACCTCCACCTTTACTTTGTATTGCAACAATTGTACATTTACCATCAATTAGCTTTGTTCCTTCACCACATTCACCAAACTCTGGTTCTTCAATTATTGGTTCTTCTAATCCTATAGCCTCATAAATTGAGGAGTATTCTGGATAATTATCATCAAACCACTTTTTGTAACTGGCCTCGTTGATGTATCTGTCAACATAACTCTGTGGTTCCTTTGCTTCATCAACAAATGGAGCTGGAATTTCTAATTCTTTTGGTTCTGGTTCTGTTGTTTCTGGTTCTGTTGTTTCTGGTTCTGTTGTTTCTGGTTCTGTTGTTTCTGGTTCTGTTGTTTCTGGTTCTGTTGTTTCTGGTTCATCGTATGCCTTCTTTACAGTAATTGTGATATTTTCTCTGTCTTCTTGGGCTTCACTATTTACAACAATATCAAAACTATAGTCTACATCTTGGAAACTTCCATATTTTCCTGGTATAGTCCAAACAAATTTCCCAGAACTTGGATCAATTGTAGCTCCTATAGGTTGATTACGTAAACTAAATACTACATCCCCAACTGAACTGTCTTCAAGACTAGCTGTAAATGTAATTGTTTTTTCTACTTCAACTGAATAATCTGAAATTGATTTTAGTTGTAACACAAAGTCAGGAACCTTGAAAACTTTCTCTCCGTCAAACTCTAACTGCATAGTGATACCTTCTTCAATTTTATCAACAAATGCTGTTACATTGTAAATTCCATTTATTGAAAAAATATTTTTTACACTTTGTGGAATTGTCTCATATTTTCCTTCAGAATCTGAAAAATCACTAAGCACTTCTGGATTTCCATTAGGGTCTTTTACAATTACCGTGACCATTTTATCTCCTTCATTTTCTGTTCCAGAAAATGAGATCTCTTCATCAACAATGTAAAAAATTTTTTCTAAAGTGATTGTAGTAACCTCTGCATAAATTGGTACTATCATTAATACAAATAGTGAAAATATTGCAAATAATCCTAATTTCATTAGCACAATATTAATTCTCAGAGTTCATTTTTAAAAAACGTGTATAATTTCTTCTTGTTTAATGTAAAGAATAATTTACCAAAATCACAAATCTAGTAAAAATCTCATAAAAACACCTTTGTCTTGCCTAATCTCCATATCATAAAATGTTGGCGCCTTGATTTCCACTTTGAAATTGTGTTTATGAAAATCAAGAGACTCTCCATACGCCTTTGCAATTATTTTGTAACCCTCATCTTTCTCAATATCAAACTCTATTCTCTTTATTGCAAATCCTTCAGTAATCAGAACAAAAGTAATCTCTTCTAACCAACTAAATAGAAGATAACTTAGATCTTTTCCTTGTGCTGAAAACTCTTTTTGATCTTTTTCTTCTACTTTGTCCTGATCAAGTGTTAGATTAATTACTGCATCAGCTGTTACTGAAAATGCTTCTTTGAGGTCTTTTGCTGTAACCTCAATTATTGCGTCAGTTGCATGATCTAGAAACTTGTAACTCAATTGTAGACTTTGGAATATTTCTAATTATTAATTTAGGTGGATTACAACAAATCTTTAGACATAAAATATGACTAATCAGTGTCATTTTCTGCTCGTAAGGTAATTTAGTAGGAACTTATTGCCAGAAGCAAATGGAGCCTTTTGATTCATTTTTGGTTTGGGTTACAGAATTTTTAGGAGATCATCTCTATGAAGGAATCTTTTTAGCTGCCTTAATTGAGACAATAATTCCACCAATTCCTACTCTAGCAATATTTCCAACAGCAGGATTCTTGGCATCACAACAGGGGATTTCATTAATTGGTGTAATTCCTATGATCATTCTTGGCGCAATTGGTGCAACCATTGGAACCTCTGCAATCTATTTTATAGCACTAAAACTTGGACGAGTGGTTTTACTTCGTTATCTAAAATATATCAAGGTATCAGAAAAAAAACTAGAACGAGTTGAGATTTGGTTTGAAAAATATGGGGACAAGGCAGTATTTCTGGGAAGAATGATTCCAGTAATGAGGGAAATGATATCTGTTCCAGCTGGATTGCTAAAAATGAAAATTCCAAAGTTTGTAATGTACACATTTGCAGGTTCATGTGTTTGGTCTGCTGGAACTATTCTTGCAGGCTATTACTTTGCTGAAGCCATAGGACTAAACTAGTAATTTTGTATTCATATCCAGCCATAATTATCGGAATTGTGATTTTTGTATTAGTGATATTTTTTGTTCCATTAGTAGATGAGTTTGAAACATTCAACTGTATTACAACACCATGTATAATGCCAAAAATTACCATTCACCAATGGTTACATAATCAATATACTTGATAATGTGAAACAAGGTCATCGTTGAAACACGCTCTATCCTGTCGCAACGAATCCATAAACACGAATTAGGACTTTCGTACATTAACTACATGAACTTTAAACATAAGAAGAGTGGAATTTTCCTTATATTTTCTAGTCCATTTCGGTCATTTTTAGGAAGACAAAGTATTTACTAAAAATTAAAGTAATTTCTCATTTCTCATTTTTTTCCTATTTCTATAAGTTATCAAATGATATCGAATGATATTTTTGAGTTTGTCTTCCACTGAGAGTTCCTCTTCAATACAAATCGAAAGAAAATCAAGATAGTCCTTGTCTTTGATTCCAATCTCAATCTTTCTCAATTCAACACCTGAACTCTGACAAAACTCCCCTCTCTGCAAATCAATTTAGTATGATTAACACAAAACCTCATGATTTGCTTACAGTAAGGACTTCGACTCCCCTCTTCAAAGTGGTAAAACATGACTTGAGTATAAGCTTCAGTATTACACCTTAACATATTGCAAATCATGAGAACAATTCCTAGGAAAGATTAAGGCTAAAAGACTGGGTTATAGTGAAAATAAAAAGAGTTTAGAAAATGTTAAAGATTATTCTTGCTAAATAATGATATGAAACCAGATACTACAAAATATTCTATATTTTCTTCTGTGAAACCTAGGAATCTTCCGTGGTTTTTTCTACCCGTAGTGCTAGGAATAATAGCATTAGTTGTAATTTTCAAGTGGTATAATTAATGCCCTATAGACCAATGAATATTCATGTTGAAATATGATTTATTGCATATATCAGAATTCCCAATCCAAGAATGCCATAAAAAATGTTAGTGATATTTTGAGGTTTCATAATTAGAATGTCCAAAATCCAGTATATCTTCTTTTAGTGTACATTGAAAAAATTTAGAAGACTGAAGATTTGGAACTAACCTTTACGAGATACAAAAGAACCGGTACCACGTAACACGATAGTAGAGTATTGTGGTGGTATGTGTTGCCTCAGTCTTCATTAACGATATGCTAAATTCAATAATAAACTAGATCTAATAGCAAACTAACATCTGTGTGTTATTTTGTATAAATTTTATTATTTGTTAATTCAGCTATATTGTTTACATTTGGTATAGATTGTATTGATTCTGTCTATGTTTCAGGTGTTTCTATTCTGGTCCCTATAGGTTGAACAACATCAAATTGGGTATTTTCCATTTTGGATCCGATCATATACATAAAATTCCATAGTCCTTATGTCAAAATCTAACTAATACAAACCATGCAACTAGTCAACATCTCACAGTCATATAATGGCAATATGGATAGATATGAAAAGATTTCGAATTCTGTACAAGAGATCCTGGTACTGGGTGTAACTGCAGGTTCTGCATAGTTAGCATCCATGTTTTTGAGCCCAAGGATCACTTGCAAACTCACTGGAATCACAAAATCTATTCTCCAAATATCCCAAATCTGCATCTAGTAATTCTGCATTTAGATTCATGCCATTGCAGTAAATTACCCCAATCATTCTACCAAAACTTTCTCCAGTCTGACCGTCATCTTCATCTACTATTACATTAGACCCAATAGGACAAATTGTTTGGATAAAATTTCTAGACTCTACTCCTCCGTATCCACTTAATTCAGGAGCTGATGCTAATGCAAATCTAACTGATTCTCCATCAACATGAATTGTATCACCATCAACAATTTTAGTTACAGTTCCAGTGATACATCTAGCAGTTCCTGAACAATCCTGTAATAAAGATTGAGTTAGTTCTGTTTGTTTTGGTTCTTCAATTATGACTTTTTCAATCTCTCTTTCAAAATCAAGTGATGTGTGTCCTCCACCTCCAATTAAAATCATAATAATTACTACTGGAACACCAACACCTATTCCAATAACTAGATCTTTTTTCAAATCATAATATAATAATTAATTATGATCTTAAAGTTTTACAACAACTATAGTCATAAACTTGGATTATCAACAAACTACTTTCTATAGTCCGCCACCAGAAATTTCACCCAGTTCTATCTCATAACCACTAGGATCTACAATGTACACAGATTTTGATTTATCCCAATCTACTATACCTCCATAAAGTACCTCAACACCTTGTTCTTTGCATTTTTGAATAATTTCATTAAAATTCGCAATATTGAATCCAAAGTGAGCGATTCCCCCTTCTGGTGACATGTCAGGAATTTCGTACATACAAAGCTTGATTGCATCATTTCCAATAATTTTTGACGGTGCATCTATTTTGTTTGGATTTTCTTCTTGTTTTATCTCAAAGCCAAAAAGATTTTTGTAAAATTCTACACTTTTCTCCAAATCTTTGACTTTCATATTTACATGATCAATTGATGTAGCTTTAAGATTACTCATACAACTTGTAGATGATTCTGATATTTAGTTTGATTATCACGTACAAATTACATACATATCACATACATCTAAAAACTAGATAAAATCAATCAAAATTTCATCAATTTTTAGAAATATCTAAATCCCAACCATTCAACAAGTAATCATCTTGGAACTACCACGTGGAATGAAGGACTTTGAGGAAAAAGAGAACGCAAACATTGAGCACATTAGATATCATTTCAAACAACTTTGCAATCTATATGGATTCTCATTTATGGCTCCATCACCAATTGAACTTTTATCAGTATTAGAGACAAAGTCAGGTCCAGCAATCAAAGACGAAATCTACTTTTTCAAAGACAAAGGAAATAGAGAAGTAGCACTACGATATGACTTAACAGTTGGTCTGACAAGATATGCAGCATCTCAAAAGTCAATGAAGCTTCCGGCAAAAATCTCAAGCTTTGGTGGAGTGTTTCGATATGACGAACCCCAAAAGGGAAGATACCGCTACTTTCACCAGTGGGATATTGAGATTTATGGCAAGCCTACCATAGAATCTGAGGCTGAAATCATTGAATTGACATCTCGACTATTTGATTCACTATTACTCAAAAACATCACCATTGACATTAATCACAGAAATCTTGTAGAGTCTTACATTAACAAAATTTTTGATTCCAGAGAACCACAATTGGTAGCTGATATTTTACGAGCAGTAGATAAAATTGCAAAAAAATCCAAAGATGAAATCTTAAAGGAATTCAAAGACAGATATGAAATAGATAAACTAGAAAAAATTCTAGAGTTCTCCCAAATTAAAGGAAGTATTACAGAAGTTGAAAAAGTATTTGATGTATCGCAACTAGAGTTTTGGGGTGAACTAAAATTATTGATTGACTCTCTAGAGAATAGAGGCGTATCAAATGTCAGAATTAATTTTGGAATAGTTAGGGGATTAGATTACTATTCAGGTATTGTCTTTGAAGTATTTGACAAAAACTCTACGTTGGGGGCTCTTGCTGGTGGTGGACGATATGATTCCCTAACTAAAGCATTTGGAAGAGAAGACATTGGAGCTACAGGAGTTGCTGGTGGAGTTGAGAGAATCATTCTAACAATGCAAGAGCAAGGAATCATTCCAGAATTAAAACAAAACAGAGTTGCTGTACTATACACAAATGACGAGATGCAAAAAGTTGCACATTCCATTACATCATTACTACGTCTAGCTAACATTCACACTGACATGGACTTGGCAAGACGTAACCTAAAAAAACAGATGGAGATAGCAACAAACGCAAGATTCTCAATTATTGTAGGACCAAAAGAACTAGAAGAGGGAAATGTTGTTCTACGTGATATGATTGATGGAAAAGAAGTAGTAGTATCTTTGGAAAAACTTACCGAAGATCCAAACTCTATTCTTAATTTAGAAAAGCCCTAGTCAACATCATAATCTCAGGACCAGTAGTTAATGATCCAACAACTAGTGCGTGATTGTTTGCAAGAATTCCAGACGAAACATATGGAGTACCATTATTAATTGAACTCTGCTCTATTTTCACGCCTAATATATTAGCAAAAGTCTTCATGTCTTCTTCGTCAGCTTCTGGATGTATTGCAGCGCCAGTATTGTTTGCGATAAGAACTACTCCTGTCTGATTGAATCCTGCAATTCTTTTCTGAATTACATCAACTCCAAGAACATCCTTAATGGTTTGGCAATCATTCTTTGACAACCAAGGTGACACAACTGCTCCCTTATCATTTGCACAGATTACATTTCCAAGTGCAGTGAATTTTGAATCTAATACACCAACTTCAAGATTGGTCTCTTTTTTCAATAAATCATACTCATTTTGATATGCAGTTTTAGGAAGTAAGATTCCTTTGTTGTTCATTACCGATAATATTCCAATTAGTCTGGTATTTGCAATTGATGTGTAAAGAATATCTACATTAAGATATTTTGCAAGCTTTTCTGCTTTTGATTTTGCATAACCCATTGGAACCATTACCACACTGTCATTAACACTAATGTAGACTCCAAGATTTGGTCCCCGATAAACATCAAATTTAAAAATATCCATCTTTCCAAAATTGATCATAGATCGTTATGAACGTAAGGAAATTTTTATTCGTAATTGATCCCTGATTGATAACCATTTTTGATTCCTATCTAGCTTTAAATTACATCTAAATTGAAATCCGCTCGTGCCAATAGCAGAAAATTTCCCTGAAGGCCTAAAACCAATAGGAAAGATTTCACTCTCGGATGGTAACTTCCATATTATGTGGGGTCCAGGTAAAACAACAAACGCTGATGGATCAAAAGCTGAAGCGTTAGCTGATGCAGATGTTGTAGCAGCATATGCAACACGAAAAGAAGAACAAGTTCCACTTGGTGTTAGTGGTACCATGGTTGCAGTTGACTGGGACTCTTGCATTGCAGATGGTGCGTGCATTGAGGCATGTCCAGTTCAGGTATTTCAGTGGTATAGAACCGAGAAAGATATTCCTGCAATTGAGGCAATTAATTCAACTTTTGAGGGAACAGGTAGTGATGTCAAAGACGAACGAAAAGATCTAACTGACAAGGCAGATGCAATCAGAGAACATGATTGTATTTGGTGTATGGCATGTGTATCTGTATGTCCTCCTCAGGCTGTTCTAGTTGATCAGTCAAATCTAGAAGCCCATGAGAACGCAGCTAGAACTCTATCAAAATAGACGACTTTGAAAATACAAACGATTTAAGAATTTTTTTCTTTTTCTAATTTTTAATGCGATCTAAAATTAGTCTGAACAAACTTTGCCAATACTTATATAAAAATTAAATTAAAATTATAGTATGCCAATATTAGAAGATTTTTGTATTGACAAAGAACCAATCGGCAAGATAAAGCATGCAGATGGTGAGCATTTTCATTTTGTTTGGCCATCACAAGGACTAGTTGAAGCATCAAAGGATGATAAGACGTTAGCTGCTTACAAAGCAAATGGAGAAGAGATGGTACCACTAGGTGTTAGCGGTACTATGGTTGCAATTGATTGGGATTCTTGTATAGGCGATGGTGCATGTATTGAGGCATGTCCAGTACAGGTATTTCAGTGGTATAGAACCGAAAAAAATATTCCGGCAATTGATGCAATTCATGAGACCTTTGAAGGAACAGGTAGTGATGTAAAAGAGGAGCGAAAAGATTTCTCAGACAAAGCAGATCCAATCAGAGAACATGATTGTATTTGGTGTATGGCATGTGTATCTGTATGTCCTCCTCAGGCTGTTCTAGTTGATCAAGGTCTTCAGGAATGGCATGAAAAAGCAGCAGGAACTTTTGTGGTAATGCCTTCAAGTGGTGCCGGACCACACGGTCACGATTAAAGAAATTTTTTCTTTTTGTAGTATTTTATACTATTTGAGATTTAGTCTCAACTAATTTTGTCTAGCTTTAAATAATATTCTAAAATCACCTTTGTATGGTAGACTTAGTTATAGCAGAAGACTTTTGTCACAATGACGTCAAACCAGAAGGAAAGACGAGTCATGCAGATGGTGAGAATTTTCATTGGATTTGGGGCAAAGGAGATCCAAACGGCAAAGCATTCTCAAATGATGATGTAAAGGCAGCTTATGAAGAACATGGAGAAGAAATGGTTCCCCTAGGAATTCATGGAACTACTGTCGCAGTCGATTGGGATTCATGTATTGCAGCAGGTGAATGCTTTGGTGTATGTCCTGTTCAAACATTCCAGTGGTATAGAACAGAGAAAGATATTCCAGCAGCAGATTGTCTTGATGCAACCTTTGAAGGTACAGGCCTTACAGAAGCATCTGAAAGATTAGATGCTTCAGACAAATCACAACCAATCAGAGAACATGATTGTACAATTTGTATGGCATGTCAAGAAATTTGTCCTCAAGGAGCAATTCTTATTGAAGCAGGAAATCAAGAATGGCACGAGAAAGCAGCTGGTACATTTGTGGTAATGCCTTCAAGTGGTGGCGGACCACACGCTCACGATTAAAGAAATTTTTTCTTTTTTCTTATTTTTCTATTTACCTCAACAAATTTTAATCACTTTTCTGCACTATTTTTTGCAGAGGTCGCCTAGCTCGGTAGGGCGCGGGCCTTGAGAGCCTGTGTGCGCAAGCATACGGGGGTTCAAATCCCTCTCTCTGCGTTTTTATTTTTTATGATTACTTAGAATGAATAGATTTTGACGATTTATTAGACATTACATATAACATGATTGTAACTATGGCACAACAACAACTATCAAAAAAGCAAAGTTGTCCAAGATGTGGGAAAAGCAGAATAATTACTGATGAAGAAACCGGTGAAATGTTTTGTGGTAGGTGTGGCTTTGTAATTACTGATAGAGTAGAAAATCACGGACCAGAAAGGACATTCTCAGATAGCAGCACAAACAAATCAAGAACTGGAGATAGAACTTCACTAACGAGACATGATCAGGGTCTTAGTACAATAATCAGTCCAATTAACAAAGATTCTTCTGGAAATCCATTATCTTCATCCATGAAATCATCCATTAAGCGGTTAAGAATTTGGGATAGCCGAAGTCGCACTAAAGATTCTGCTGATAGAAATCTCCAAGTTGCATTAGGTGAACTACTTAAAATGAAAGAGAAATTATCCCTATCAGATGCTATAGTTGAAAAAGCAGCTTATATTTACAGAAAAGCTCTGGAAAAAAAACTTGTCAGGGGAAGATCAATCCAAGGATTAATAGCTGCAACACTTTATGCAGCCTGTCGTGAATCTGGCACTCCACGAACTCTTAATGATGTTTCGACTACAATTAACATCACAAGAAAAAACCTCGCAATTTGTTACAGGATGTTAGTGAAAGAATTAGACTTGAAGATGCCTGTAGTAGATTCAGTACAGTGTATTGCACGAATTGCAAGTCAGATAGGTTTATCAGAAAAAACTAAACGTATTGCATCAAAGCTTCTCAAAAAAGCTGAAGAAAAACAAATTGTATCTGGAAAAGATCCAATGGGAATGGCAGCATCTGCCTTATATCTTTCAAGTATGGAAACTGGTGAGAATATAACCCAAAAAACAATTGCTATAGCTGCAGGTGTTACTGAAGTGACAATCAGAAACAGATGTAAAAGTCTAAAGTCTTTAGATGCTTTATGAGTTAGTTTTCTAATTTTGCAAGCTCTGCAAGCATCGCAGATAGCTGAATTTCAGAATTTGCTCCAACTAAAATTCTATAATCATATTTTGCAATTACTTGTAAAATATCTGATAGTTTACCATGTTTTGATTTGAAAACAGCTAAATTGAGATACTTTAAGAAATCAGATTCTGACATTCCATAAACTTTGATCAATTCTATCATCTTCTCTCTTGCTTCAGTAACTTTCCCAGATAGTGCAATTTTTAGAACTTCATCAACATCACTAGTTTTTGTTAGTCCCGCTGATGCTTTTACATTCTCTTCAGTAATTCCACCAAGACTTGCAGTTGCTTGCATTAGATTAATTGCATGTCTCAAATCCCCATCTGTATATTCATAAATTGCTTTTAGACCCTTTTTGTCTGTCTTCACTTTCTCTTTTTTAGCAATCTCTTCTAGTCTGGCAATAACATCTTGCTCAGAAACTGATGTGAACTTGAAAGCTGCACATCTACTTTGAATAGGCTGTATTATTTTGGACACATTATTCGCAATTAGAATAAATCGACAAATTTTTGCTGCATCTTCAATAATTCTTCTAAGCGCAGTTTGAGCATCTGAAGTCATTTCATCTGCTTCATCTAAAATTATAATCTTGAATGGAACATCAACCATTCCTGCGAATCTTGAAAATTTCTTTACTTTTTCTCTAACCATTCCGATACCTCTTTCATCTGATGCGTTTAGATCAAGTGTGTAGTCTTTAGCATAATCTCCCAAGATTTGCCTTGAAAGACATAACGCTGTAGTGGTCTTGCCTACTCCTGCAGAACCAGAAAAGAGCAAGTGAGGCATGTCTGTTGGATCTTTGATTAGAGCTTTTAGGCTACCAATAATTTCTGTCTGGTTAATAATCTCTGAAAGTTTTGTTGGCCGATATTTTTCTACCCACATGCCAGTAATAGACATGAAACTTTAGGTTTAATTCCC
The DNA here is from genome assembly GCA_013390905.1 of Marine Group I thaumarchaeote. Lineage (GTDB taxonomy): Archaea > Thermoproteota > Nitrososphaeria > Nitrososphaerales > Nitrosopumilaceae > Nitrosopumilus. The sequence goes on from JACATG010000001.1 coordinate 34,038, forward strand.
ATTAATAAATCCGAATTGGTTATTGTGACAATACCCTGAATAAAAATTAAAATTAATCAAACGTGAATAGCGATCAGCCTGAAATCAATTAGGATCAATTGTGTTGACCTGTTTGATCAGATCAATTGACGGATCCCAACTTGAAGATCATCAGGCGGATCAATGATCTCACATGGAAATAGATAAGATGAAAAAAGTGCATTCAGTTGGACATCGCCTAAATGATACTAAGGTTACAGTTAATCGTGATTTTAAATTTAATGTTGCAGGAATAAAGACTGAAGGAACTTCTGGTGAGGTAATTAACATGCCTCAGTGGATTGGAAAAATACTATCTGAAAATAATCTGGCAACACTAAATTCTCCAGATATGGTTACTGAATTAAAGCAAGCCTTATCAAAAGAAAAAATGGTGGGAGAATATCAAATTTCTACATTAGATCCTCACTTTTACATCAAACTAAAAGAATCTATGAAACAATTAAATCGTGACGATTTTGATAAAGTTGAAAGCATGATGTTAGAATTATTCAGAATGAGAAGAGGTAAACTAGTAAAGATAGCAGACTCTATCAAACTAAATTCTGAACTTAACAACAAATTGACTGTTGAAGAAAATATCTTCTATAAAACTATCCATGAAAACAGTGTAGAGTTTGAAAGACAAATAAGAGGAGATTTAAATGAGCAAAGTTCAAATTAGTACATTTACAGATTCTGCATTATCAGATAAAGTAAAAGAATTCCTTACTAGATTCAAAGATAAATCTGGCAGCTACAAGTATGTAGAGGCAATAGATGAGATGATGCCTAGAAATGCAAAATATATTGTCGTTGATTACAATGATTTAGTTTTCGAACCAGAAATTGGAAACTTGTTTTCTCAAAGTCCTGATAGAATCTTTGATGCATTTTCTAGAGCAATCAAAGAAGCACTACAAACAAGATTTCCAGATTATGCTGAAAAAATCAAAGATGAAGTTCGTGTTAGACTAGTAAATTATCCACTTCAGAGAAGCCTCAGACAAATCAATGCTGAAACTATTGGAACAATTACAAGCGTTTCAGGAATGGTAGTTAGAGCATCAGAAGTAAAACCTCTTGCAAAAGAACTAGTCTTTGTTTGTCCTGATAAACATTCTACCAAAGTAATTCAGCTTAAAGGGATGGATGTTAAAACCCCTGTAGTATGTGATAACCCAAATTGTAAACACCGAGATTTTGAATTAAAAACTGAAGCAAGCAAGTTTATTGATTTTCAACTTCTTAGATTACAGGAACTTCCTGAGGATTTACCTCCAGGACAACTTCCTCACTATATTGACATCACAATTAGGCAGGATTTGGTAGATAATGCTAGACCCGGTGACAGAATAATCCTTACAGGAATAGTAAGAATCGAACAAGAATCAGTTGCAGGTGTTCAGAGAGGTCATAGTGGATTATACAGATTAAGAATAGAAGGAAATAACATTGAATTCTTGGGTGGACATGGTTTAAAATTATCTCGTAAAGTAGAAAAAGATGAAGTTTCTCCCGAAGAAGAAGAAATGATCAAAACATTAAGTCAAAGTCCTGATGTGTATCAAAGACTAATTGACTCATTTGCTCCCCACATTCATGGACATTCAATAATCAAAGAAGCTATCATATTACTTATTGTGGGTGCTAATCAAAAAATATTGGGTGATGGAAGTAAGATTAGAGGAGACATCAACGTTTTTCTAGTTGGAGATCCTGGTACTGCAAAAAGTGAGATGCTAAAGTTTTGTGCAAGAATTGCACCAAGAGGTTTGTACACTTCTGGTAGAGGTTCAACTGCTGCAGGACTTACAGCTGCTATAGTTAAAGACAAAACAGGAATTATGATGCTTGAAGCAGGTGCAGTTGTACTTGGTGACCAAGGTCTTGTATGTATAGATGAATTTGATAAGATGAAACCAGAAGACAGAAGTGCTTTACACGAAGTTATGGAACAACAATCAGTAAGTATTGCAAAAGGTGGTATTGTAGCTACACTAAATGCTAGAACTTCAATTTTAGCTGCAGCAAACCCAATGTATGGAAAATACGATCCTTTCAAAAACATTACAGAAAATGTAAACTTACCAATTCCATTACTTACAAGATTTGATTTGATTTTTGTTGTAAGAGACATTCCAAGTAAAGAAAAAGATGAAAAAATTGCTAGACACATTATAGAGCGATTTACTCCACAAGGAACAGACAAACGTTCTGTAATTGATATTGATTTACTAACAAAATATCTCTCATACGCAAAACGTGGTATTCCTAACATGACAAAAGAGGCTGAAGAAAAGATCCTTGAATATTATCTCCAGATGCGAAACGTAGAATCTGAGGAAATGATTACAGTTACACCTAGACAACTAGAAGGAATTATCCGACTCGCCACGGCAAGAGCGAGATTACTATTGAAAGACAAGGTAGAACTGGAAGATGCAGAGCGTGCAATCTTCTTGCTTCAGAGTATGCTTGAAGATGCAGGGGTAGATGTCAATACTGGAAAGGTAGATCTTGGAGTATTACAAGGAAAACCTAGAAGTGAGATTTCAAAGATGCAATTATTTATGGATATTCTCAGAAGTCTTGAGGGTGATAGCAAGGTGCCAGTAGAAGAAAAGATGTTTGTCCGGGAACTTGAAAAGAGTGACAAATTTACCAAAGATGAGGCAAGAAACTACATCAGAAGAATGCTCAGAGAAGCATCTATTTATGAATCAAAACCCGGTCATTATAACCGAGTATGAAAATAGATAAACTAGATCTTCCCGACACTGCAATTGAATTTTTAAAATCACAAGGTTATAAAAAATTATATCCTCCACAAGCTGATAGTGTTAAGTCTGGATTACTAGATGGAAAAAGCATTTTGGTATCTGCTCCTACTGCAAGTGGAAAGACTCTGATTGCAATGCTTGCAATGATTAGTTATCTTTCCAAGAATAATGGCAAGGTGATTTACCTTAGTCCTTTACGTGCATTAGCTGCTGAAAAATTCTCAGAGTTTAAAAAATTAGAAAAAGTTGCACTAGGAAAAAAAATCAAAGTCAGTATATCTACTGGAGACTATGAAAACATTGAAAAGAATTTGGAGAAAAGTGATGTGTTAATTTTAACAAACGAAAAAATGGATTCTATTATACGACATGGTATGGAGTGGGTTGAGGAAATTGGACTTGTAATTGCTGATGAAGTCCATTTGATTGGTGACGAAAATAGAGGTCCAACACTTGAGATGATTCTTACACAGCTAAAATTATTGGAAACAAATCCTCAGATTGTTGGTCTTAGTGCTACTATTACAAATTCTAATGAAATTGCAGATTGGCTTGGTTGTATACTAGTAAAAAATGATTGGAGACCAGTACCTCTATCAGAAGGAGTTTGTGATGCAGGAGAAGTTACTATGAATAATGGTAAAGTCTTTTCAGTTGAGCGTAGTATATGTGGAACTCCTATCGATTTAGGCGTACAATCAGTAAAAGAAGGAGGTCAATCTCTAATATTTGCAGAGACTAGAAATCGCTCAAAGTCACTTGCAACAAAAGCTGCAGATGCTATCTCTCAAATTTTAGAAAAAAAAGATTTGGAGGAATTACAAAAAACCTCCAAAAAAATTCTATTAGAAAATGAACATACAGAATTAATAAAGACATTAGCGTTTCTTGTAAAAAAAGGCGTTGCATTTCATCATGCAGGATTAAATCAAAACTGCAGACAAACAATAGAAACAGAATTTCGTAAAGGTACTATCAAACTACTGTCATCCACACCAACTTTAGCTGCTGGAGTTAACCTTCCAGCAAGAAGAGTTGTAATTTCAAACATTAATAGGTATAATGCAAAAGTTGGAGCAAATAGACCGATTAGTATCTTAGAATACAAACAACTTTGTGGTAGAGCTGGAAGACCTCAATATGATGATTATGGAGAAGCAATAATTGTTGGAAATGGAAATACTGAGGCTCTAATTGATTATTATATTAATGGAGAACCAGAGCCAATAATTTCAAAGATTACTGATGACAAATCTTTACGTACTCATATACTTAGTGTGATAGTTACACATCCTGGAATTAAAAAAGATGAGATCTTGGAATTTTTCTTGCAAACATTAGGGGGATTACAATCAAGAAAACCTACAATAAAATTTGCAATTGATATTTCTCTACGTTTTCTTTCCAGTGAAAATTTGATAATTAAAAAAGGTGAAAGATTTGCTGCTACCGAATTTGGAAAAAAGACATCAATGTTGTATATTGATCCCTTGACTGCAACATACTTTAGAGATGCTATTGAAAATGTATCTCAAGACATAAAACATACATTTGGATTCTTACATTTAATCTCAAATTGCGAGGAATTTTTTCCCAAATTCTCACTTCGAAACAAGGATTATGAATCTGCCAGTCTTTTGATAGAAAATAATTCTTCAGAATTGCTTGAACAAATTTCAGAATATGACTGCTCAAGAAGTCTTTTAGCTTTACATGCATGGATCACAGAATCTTCAGAATTATCTCTCTCTGATAACTTTGGAGTAGAGTCAGGAGACATGCATAGGATGGTAGAAACGGCAAATTGGCTTTTATATTGTCTTAGGGAGATTTCCAAGCATGTTGAGAGGGCAGATTTGCTTGAGGAACTTGGCAATCTAAGAAAAAGAATCGTTTATGGAATTAGAGAGGAATTACTTGAACTTGTTAGGGTTAAAGGAATTGGAAGAATTAGAGCCAGAATTCTATATAAACATAGAATTAAGAATCTAGATGATTTAGCAAAGATTCCAGTGAATAAATTAGCAGAAATAGATAAATTTGGTTCAGCCCTTGCAGATAACATAAAGTCTGAATTACGAAAGGTTAGATAATTGATTGAATTAATACTTCCAGCGGTAGCTTCTTGTATAGTTGCATTTTTTGTCGTATTTCTAATGACTCCTCCATTAATTAAATTTCTAGAAAAAAGAAATCTTACAGTTAAAGATGTGAACAAAAAAGAAGATGTAATGGTTGCAAGACCAGGTGGTCTATCTATAATTACAGGAATTATTGCATCAGAAATTGTTCTTTATGCATTTTTACAGTTAAATGAAATTCTTGCTATAATTATTACTACGTCTGCAGCTTTTGTAATTGGTTACGTTGATGATCGAAAAGTAATGGGCGGTTGGTTCAAACCAGTAGCCCTTGCAATTGCAGCAACACCAATCATTGCACTTGGTGCATATAATTCAGATCTTGCTTTTCCCTTATTTGGAACAGTACAAATTCCAGTACTATATCTTGCATTGATAGTTTTTATGATTCCAATTACAGGAAATACAATCAACTCTATTGATGTTCTAAATGGGGTTGCCAGCGGATTTATGGTAATCGCAAGTTTCTCATTATCAATCTGTTTGTTTATAGTACAAAACTATGAAATTGCAATAGCTAGCTTACCGCTAGGATTTGTTTCATTAGCATTTTACAAATATCATAAAATTCCAAGTAAGATTTTTCCTGGAGACTCTGGCGCACTAACTTTTGGTGCAATGTATGGAACAATTGCAATTGTAGGCGGTATAGAAGTTATTGCAGCAATTGCATTATTGCCTGCTATTATCAACTCATTTTTGTTCCTATCTAGCGTAAAAAAAATAACAGAACACAGACAAATCAAAAATCCTACTTCATTAACCTCGGAACTCAAAATAAAGTCTACTGATGATGTTTCAGCACCTATAACACTAGTTAGGTTAATTGTTGCATCAAAAGCATTATCTGAAAAACAGGTTGGATTTGTAATCTTCAAACTTGCTATATTTTCAGGAATTTTGGCTATAATTACTGCATTTATGATGGGGGTTTCTCTTTGAAGTTTGGTCTCTTTGGATTTTTGTTTGTAATGTGGATTTTGATACTTGTCGGTGGTGGAATTACTGTCATGATACTGGGACCATTCTCTATTTCTGGATTTGGTGAACTTGATCGGTTTATTGGATCTATAATTAAAGCAATAGTTGCAATCATTCTAGTTGTAATATGGATTTTAATTTTATCTAAATTGAAAAATTTGATTTTTAGAAAAGAGATAAAATCCTAACTTTCTTTCCACTTTCTTTGCTTCTTGTCATATTCCTCTCTAGTGTATCTGATTGTAGCTGGAGAACCAATGACAACAGAGTTTTCAGGAACATCTCTTGTTACAACTGCTCCCATTGCAACAACACTGTTCTTTCCTACAGTAACTCCTGCTTTGATTACTGCACGTGCACCAATTATTGCATTGTCTTCAATTGTAACTCCTATCATTTTATTACACATGGGATAAGGATCATTTGTTAATGTAGCAGCAGGTCCGATGAAGACATTTTTTCCAATTATTGATAGAGGCGGAATGTACACTTGACCTTCTATCTTTGTGTTTTCACCAATCTTTACATTGTAATCAATATGTGCAAGAGAACCAATCTTGACATTGTCTCCAATCTCTACATTATCCCCAACATATGAAAAATGCCAAATCTGCACATTCTGACCAATCTTTGCTTTTTCAGAAATAAAATTTGTAATCATTATCTCACAAATGCCATGGATTTGCCTTTGTAATAATTTTTTCAGGTAATTTATCTTTGTTAGTTTTTAGAAATTCAATCTCTTGTTTTTTATCTCTTAATTCATCAGGTAGCATTATTGGAATTTCCTCAATAATTGGATAAAATCGAGAACATTTTGAGCAAAATAATGCTCCTTCGTAGACTATACTATCTTTCTCTTTAATTTCAAATAATTCCAAAGGATGATTTTTGTCAATTGGGCATGCCAAAATATCCATCATTGTCTTGTTCATTTTAGATCTAGATAGATTGGTATTCCTTTCTGACTAGATAAAAGTGCAGCTTCTGCAATCTTTGTGACGTTGACCGCTTCTTGTGATTTGACAACTTGTTCATTTTTACCATCAATTGTTCCTAGAAAACTTTGAATTTCTAATAGCAATGGTTCTTGTTTTTCGTTTTGAACAGTTTCTGTTTTATCATTTTTCTCTACAATAATTTCTTGAGTGATAAAGTCTAAAGAAATTATCGCGTCTGTACATACAGCATTGAATTTTCTAACTTTTTTTGGTGTAATCCAGTTTGATGAAATAATTGCAACTTTGTCATCTTTGTATCCTAGCATGATGCTTGCAAAATCCTCATGTTCATGTTTTATTTTACCTGCTCTTGCAAATACTACATGTGGCATATCATCAAACAACCAATTTGCAGTATCAATATCATGAACTGAAGTATCATAAATGATTCCAACATCTTTGATATGAAGAGGCATTCTATTTTCACGGTGAAATTCTAGCATCACTAACTCACCAAATTTCTTTTCTTTGACAAATTTCTTTACAACATCTACGGCCGGATTAAATCTCTCAATATACCCACAAGTTAGAATCACTTTATTTTTCTCTGCAAGTTTAGCAAGTTTTTCACCATCTTCAGATTTGTATGTCATTGGTTTTTCTACGAATACATGTTTTTTTGCCTCTAACAATTTTGTTGCAATTTCTGTGTGAGTTGATGTAGGTGTTACTACAAATGCTCCATCAAACTTTTCTGAAATTAGTAGATCATCTAGTGATTCATAATGATTTACAGAATATTTTTCTCCATATTCTTTGCTTCTTTGAGAATCTGTATCACAGACAGCTGACAGCACACCTAATTGCGATAAAATTCTGGTATGATTTTTACCCCATCCACCTACTCCGATTTGAACAATTTTCATCTAATACACCGTAGTTAACCAATGAGAATAGTTATCATTTTTGTTCATTACTATGTTTGTGTATTCTTTCATCATCTTCTTTGTTATAACACCTGGTTTACCATTACCAACCTTTTTTGAATCCATTGTTATGATGGGAGTAATTTCAGCTGCTGTTCCAGTCAGGAATATCTCATCAGACATGGATAATTCTATTCTTGCAATGTCTCTTTCAACGACATCAATATCCAAATCTCTTGCAATTTTGATTACTGAATCACGAGTAATTCCTTCAAGCGCTGATGACGCTAGTGATGGTGTTGCCAATTGCTCATCTCTTACAATAAAGATATTTTCTCCTGGTGCTTCACTAACATTTCCATTATGATCAAGCAAAATTGCTTCATCAACACCATTTCGTTTTGCTTCTTGTGTTGCAATAATAGAATTCAAATAATTTCCACCCATTTTTGCTTGTGTGGGAGTAGACTTGTCTGAGAATTTCCTCCAAGATACAACTCCTGCTGAAATTCCATTTTTGTTAAATAAATCTCCAAAAAGAAATGAAAAAATTCCAACATTTGTAGGAGCCTTTTCGGTTACATATAGATTTATTCCATAATCTCCTACAAAATAAAATGGTCTGATGTAACATGATTTCTTGATCTTATTTTTTCTACATATTCCTATAATTGCATCACTAATGACTTTATCAGAGAAATTAAGCGAAATGTTGTAAAACTGTCCTGATCTCCTAAATCGCTTTACATGCTCATCCAGTCTAAATATGTGAAGATTCTTTCTATTCCAATATGCCCTTATTCCCTCAAAGATTGATGTTCCGTAATGAATTGCATGAGTAGTAATTGGAACTTGAGCCTTTTCTGTAAGAATATATTTTCCATCAAACCAAACATATTTTGAAAGTGGAAGTTTCATATGAAAATTTTTACTGTAAGTGTATTAATCTCTATTTATTTTGACCAACCTTCTTTAGGAAATTTCATTCCTACAACTCTTCTGGTCATGTCTTCGGTATTTGCAAATTTCTCTACTGTTTTCCAATCTTCTTCTATAATTTTGGCTACGCTTTCCGGTACATCTTCTTTCCATGTAGATTCTTTTCCAAGTGCAGCATCAAACAATTTTTCTTTAACAGATGCTGCAGAAAGTGATTTTCTTTCTCCTATCTTTGGTTTTAGTCTGTACATTTTTAGCATGTAACCTTCAGCCTTATCACCTGTATATGAAAAAAAATCCCCTTCTACTCCTTGAAGGATCTGTTTTCTTAACTTCCATGACCTTCGTCTCAATAATGGAGGAAGATATTTTTTAAATGGAGCAAAAAATGCATAATCATCAGTAATTTGAATTGAATCTCCAAAAACAGATATCAACATTTTCTTTCTAGTTTCAAAATTAAATGGAAAACTTTTACTGTTAACCTCTTTGTCTTCATCTTTGAAAACTACAGGCATGACTTTGACAATGTCAGCTTCTTTTTTCAGATCTGAAATAATTTCAATATGTGCATTAGTTACTGGATTTAGATGTGCAAGATATAGTGCAGTAATCAATTACATTCCCTAGAAAAATCTCATATTTCAATGATTGATTTTTAAAAAATTCTATCCGTACGATTCGTATTTGACTTCAAAACTTCCATCTTCACGTTTGTCATGTTCTGTGACAAATCCCCTTGGTTTTAAAAAGTCCATTGCACCGTCTATTGTTCCCTGCCAACCACAAATATAGAATATTGTGTTATCTTTGGTGATTTCCTCACCGATTAATTCTTCTAGTTGTGACCTGCCATTTTCCAAAGGTCTTAGGAATGTTTCAACCCTTCCAATTTGACCACCCCATGATCTGTTAAACCATTCTTGAGGTCTACTGATTGCTGCTCTATACTTAAAGTTCCACTCTTCCTTGCCTCTAGCAATACTGTCATCTTCAAGCGAAGTTAGCAAATCTTTGTAACTTAACTCATCAACGTAACTAGCACCCTGTAAAACTATAATCTCTCGTTTGTCTCCAGTATCATGAAAGTGCTGTGCAAAACTGACAAATGGTGCAAGACCAGTACCTCCTCCTATACAAATAATTCTTCTGTTATCTTTTTCTCCATTTGGAAGTTCTTCATTAATCATTAGTGCTTTACCTGAAGGTTTTAACCAAAGAATCTCATCTCCTTCTTTTAGATTAAACAACTGTGTAGTTAATCTGCCAGGTAGTGGTTTCCTTACCCATCTAATTACAAGCTCAATGTAATCTGTATTTTCTGGATGAGATGCAATTGAATATGCTCGTCTAACAATCTTTCCACCTTGTAGAGGATTTGGCAATCCTAATGTAATAAATTGACCAGCTTGAAATTCTGGAACTAGAACATCTTTTGGAACTAATCTAATGATTACAAGATCCTCTTTTAGTAATTGAACATATGTGACAGTTGCTTTGTTATCTACCACCATAACGATTCAATCAAGATAATTATGGTTAAATATCTTTTGTGTTAATTTCATACTATATTTCACTTAGACCACTAAACGTTAATAACCAATTTGAAAAATGTAATTCGATCAGAATTCTGATTATTGGGCCGGTCGTCTAGTCCGGTAGGATAGGTGCATGGCATGCATCGGATCGAGGGTTCAAATCCCTTCCGGTCCACTATATTTTTTTAATTGAGAAAGTAATTTTTCTATTTTAAGATCTTTTTCTTTAATAATTTCCATTATTTTTTTTTCTGAAATTGTGATATTTAGATCAATAACTGCCTGAATAGCACTTTTTCTTACTTCTAAATTACAATCTAATAAAGACTCAAGAAAAATTTCTTTAGCTTCTTGAGCTTTAAGATATCCCAGTGCCCCAATCGCACATGATCTGACCATAGAACGTTCATCTTTTGCAAGTTTTATAATTTCTGGAATTGCAGTTATTTCATTTCTATTTGCTAATACTAATGATGCAAAACCTCTGATATTTTTACTTGTAGAATTCAAACTTTTAATTAAGAAATTTGAAATTTTATTTTCGTTTAATACAAGCGAACTAAATGCTTCTCCTCTAACTTGAATATCATCATCATCTAATTTTAAAATTATTTTTTCTAAAATTTCTGGATTATCTGTATTATCTAAAGTTTCTAAAATCTTAATTTTTTCTTCAGAACTTCCTAATTCTAAAACTTTCAAAATATTTTCCAAGTTCTGAATAAATCACTCTTTTCTAGTTAATAATAGTTCAAATTTTTCAAAAAATTCTGATAGATCGTAAAAAAATTCTTTTAGATTTAAATTATCCTTAAATGGTTGAATATCATGTCAACAGAAAACACACAGTCTTCTACACCTAAAGAGACTACAGAAAACACACAGTCTTCTGATCCTAAAGAGACTACAGAAAACACACAGTCTTCTGATCCTAAAGAGACTACAGAAAACACACAGTCTTCTGATCCTAAAGAGACTACAGAAAACACACAGTCTTCTGATCCTAAAGAGACTACAGAAAACACACAGTCTTCTGATCCTAAAGAGACTACAGAAAACACACAGTCTTCTGATCCTAAAGAGACTACAGAAAACACACAGTCTTCTGATCCTAAAGAGACTACAGAAAACACACAGTCTTCTAAACCTAAAGAAACTTCAGGAAACAGAGATACTATATTCATAGGTAAGAAACCATTGATGGCATATGTTACATCCACATTAATTCAATTGGCAAACTTACCAGCCGTTTACATCAAAGCTAGAGGAATGAGCATAGGTCGCGCTGTAGATGTAGCTCAAATTATTGCACGAAAAACAGAAAGTGCAGGCTATACTATCGGAGCAATTAATATCGGCTCAGAAGCATTGGAATCACAAGACGGCAGAACCAGAAACGTTTCAACAATAGAAATTGAAGTAAAGAGAAACTCGTAATAAACACGCTTTACTTGAAATTTTTTATTTTATTTTCTCTTAGAAAATCTATACTTCTTTTCCATCTTTCTGAACTTTGGAAGTTCAACTAAATCATTAAACTGATCAAAATTCACAACTTTTTGTTTATATTTTGTAGTATTCCCTGATTTCTTTAATTCTTTTAGAATATTCATGGTTGCAAATGTATTAGCATACAAAACAGATAGTGGATAGAGAATTATTTTAAATCCTATCTTGTTTAATGTTTCAGCCGAACTCAATGGTGTAGCTCCTCCTTCAATCATGTTTGCAACTAATGGCGCATTGATTTCTCTTCCAATCTTTTTCATTTCATCCAATGATCTTGGGGCTTCCACAAATATTGCATCTGCGCCTGTTTTCTTATTTTGTTTTCCACGCTCAATAGCTACATCTAATCCTTCAGTAGCTCTTGCATCTGTTCTTGCAACAATTATGAAATCTTTGCTTTCTCTTGCATCAAGTGCAGCTGATAATTTCTCAGTGTATTCTTCTTGTGAAATTACTTCTTTTCCTTGCATGTGTCCACATCTTTTAGGCCATCTTTGATCTTCGAGAAAAATTCCTGCAGCTCCTGATGATTCTAGTTCCTTTACTAATTTCCATACACTCAAAGCATTTCCATATCCTGTATCTGAATCAACGATTACAGGTACTGAAACTGCTCTGCATATGCGTCTCGCATTATCTACTGTTTCTGTTGCTCCAATAAATCCATAATCTGGCATTCCAAATAGAGTTGCAGATGTACCATAACCTGTTTGGAACATTACCTCAAATCCAACTTTTTGGGCAATTTTTGCACCTAATGCATCATAAACTCCTGGAATAACAAGTGGTTTTTTTGACTTTAACATATTTCTTAAATTTTTCATAATTGTGTTCTTTCTCTGAATTATTTATGATTTTAATCAAAAATTATTCGATATTATTTTATAGACATTATCTAGATTTGATTCTCTGAGAAATTTCAAATAATTTTCTATATTGCTATTCGATCTTAATTTCTTTGCCTTTCTTCTGTACTTCTTTTCCTTGAATTTTCTTTAATTCTGATTCAAGAAAATGTTTGTATTTCTTTGTTTCATCATCAGTCATATGAGTAAAATTTGAACTTAAGATAGAACCCATTGCTGAAATCTTTTCTAATATATCTATGGCAACAAATCTTCCTACGTTGCTAAGTCTAAATAAAACCTCCAATTGCTTTCTAACAATCTCGTTTATCATATCTACATCAGCTGCTGTTTCGTTTCCTTTCTTTGTTAGTTGATATTTTCCATCTTTAGTTTCTTTAATTAATTCCTCATCTAGTAATCGACCTAATAATGGATAGATCAATCCTGGAGATGGTTTCCAAATTCCGTTACTTTGTTCAACTGCATAATCGATGATCTCTTTTCCAGTACGTTCTTTCTTTTTCAATAATTCTAAAATAAAATATCTAGAAAACCCTCTAGGAATTGAACTTCCTACTCTCTGAAACCACTCCGAAATCATCACTAGTGATATCACTAGTGATATATTTTAATATTTGAGATTTCTCCTCTTAATTACTACATATTTATCACACTCAAAGCAAGTTTGTCTGAAAAATGACTGATTCCATCGAATTTGATTTGATAATATGTGGTTCTGGCCTTGCTGGCTTACGAGCCGCAATAGCAGCTGCAAAAAAAGGACCAAATCTCAAAATCGGTATTGTTTCAAAATTACAAGTAATGCGTTCTCATTCTGTATCTGCAGAAGGAGGAACTGCAGCAGTACTTTTTGAAGATGAAGGAGATACTATTGAATCCCATATTTATGATACCATATATGGAAGTGACTTTCTTGCAGACCAAGATGTTGCTGAAAAACTTTGTGTAGAAATACCAAAAGAAATTCATCAATTAGAACACTGGGGAATGCCATGGTCTAGAAGAGACGATGGCAGACTTGATCAAAGAAACTTTGGTGGTTATAGTTTTCCAAGAGCAACTTATGCATCAGATAAAGTTGGCTTTTTTGAAATGCAAACTTTGTATGATACATGTCAAAAATATGAAAATATAGAATATCTCAATGAATGGTTTGCAACATCAATTATTCATGACGGAAAACGATTCATGGGACTTACTGCAATTGAATTATCTTCTGGTACATTTTACATAATTAAAGGAAAAGCTCTTATCATTGCAACTGGTGGTGCTGGAAGATTATACAGCTTTTCAACTTATGCACTGTCATCAACTCCAGATGGATTGGATATGGGATTTCGTGCTGGCATGGCACTAAAAGATATGGAGTTTGTGCAATTTCATCCAACAGGAATTTTACCATCTGGAATTTTGATCACAGAAGGTGCAAGAGGTGAAGGTGCTTATCTACTTAACAACAAAGGTGAACGATTTATGAAAAATTATGCAGCTAGTAAAATGGAATTAGCTCCACGTGATATTGTATCAAGATCAATAATGACAGAAATTCAAGAAGGTCGTGGATTCAAACATGAAACTGGGGTTGATTGTATGAAACTTGATTTAAGACATATTGGGGATGAAAAGATTAAAGAGAAACTAGGTGGAATTAGAGAAATTTCTATCAAATTTTCTGGAATTGACCCTGCTAAAGAATTACTTGACATTAGACCTGTTTGTCATTATATGATGGGAGGAATTCATACTGATATTCAGGGTGCAACACAAATGCAAGGAGTTTGGGCTGCAGGTGAGGCTGCGTGTAATAGTGTTCATGGTTCAAACCGACTAGGCGCAAATTCAACCTCGGAATGTATCGTTTGGGGTAAAATTACTGGAGAATTGGCAGTAGAATATATCCAAAAAGGAATTCCATCAATTTCTTGGCCAAATAGTTTGGTTGAAGCAGAAGAAAAGAGAATCTATGATGGAATCTTTAGAGGAAGTGGTGATGTAAATCCATATGAAATTAGACAAGAACTTACTGATACTATGAATGAAAAGGCCTATGTCTACAGAAATGAAACTGATTTAGTAGAAGGTCTCAAGAAGATTCGTGATCTTAGAGAGCAGACTTGGAAACATGTTGATGATAAGGCAAAAGAGTATAACACTAACTTTTCAAATGTAATGGAACTTGATTCTATGTTTAGAGTAGCAGAAGTTGTGTTGATTGGTGCAATTAACAGGAAAGAATCTCGTGGTGCACATGCAAGAACTGATTATACTAAACGTGATGATACAAACTTCTTACATCATACACTTGCTTACTATGATCCAAATGAACCAATCATGAAAACATTTCCAGTAACAATTACTAAGTACAAGCCAGTGGAGAGAAAATATTAGATGACCAAAGACGAACACAAAGAGGGCATTGGAGGAATGGCCAATCCACGTCGCTATGGAATCGAACGAGTTGCATATTTGTTAATGCGATTAAGTGGGTTAGGATTATTGGCATATTTTGTAGCTCACATTTATGAAACAAGTAATATTCTGAGAGGACAAGTTGGATGGGATGAATTGTTAGAAATGACATCAACTACTGAAGGACATATTATTTTATCAATTGTAATTGGAATGTGTGTATTTCATACTGTTAATGGAATTAGAGTGATGTTAGGACATGGAGGAGTTGGTGTAGGAAAACCTGCTAGACCTGATTATCCATATGAGCCAGCATCACAAAATTACAGACATAAGATAGGTATCTATTCTGCAATTGTTCTTGCAGCATTTGCAATGATGTATGGACTAGCGGTATTGTTTGGTGAATAAGATGAGAGAAAGCACAATCATGAAAATTCACTATGGAACTGCCATTGCAGCAGTAGCCCTAGTGGCAGTTCACGTTTTGATGCGCCTTACGCAGGGATTTGCAGAATCCTTAGAGTATGAAAGTGTTCTTGCCAACTACAAATTCGTTCCATATGCTATAATGTTGGAATTAATACTTGTCTTACTTTCAATTCATGGATTTAATGGTCTTAGAGTTATTTTATTGGAATTAAAACAAGGAAGAATTTATGAAAAAGCCGTTTCTTATGGTTGTCTAGCTGCAATGATTGGATTAATAGCATACGGTTCAAGAACAATTATTGTGGTTAACATGGGGTTGGTATAGAAATGGCACAGGTATCTAGCATTGCAGAGGAACAAGCATCAACACCATTATCTTCTTCTAAATCAATAACACTTAGAATTTCAAGATATAATCCCAAACATGATGATTCAAGTGTATTTATGGAATTTACTGTTCCATATCAGAAATGGACAACTGTTTTGGAGGCAATTCTTGACGTCAAAAAACACTTTGATCATTCAGTAGCTGTTCGCTACTCTTGTAGACAAGCAACATGTGGTTCATGTGGAATGATGATTAATGGAAAACCAAAACTTGCATGTTTTACAAAAATTAGTGAACTAAACTCTGATGTTATTACAGTTGAACCTATGAGTAACTTTCCAATTATTCGTGATTTGGCTGTAAAGTTTGAAAGAATGTTTGAGACCCATCATAAAATTAAACCATATCTAATTAGAGATGATACGGAACTAGAATCCGATGCAAAAGAATTCTTACAATCTCCTAAAGAAGTAGAACAATATATCCAATTTGCCAATTGTATCAAATGTGGTTTGTGTAATTCTGCATGTCCTACAATGGCAACAGATTCTTCATTTGTTGGACCACAAGCATTAGCTCAAGCATATCGATATGTTGCAGATAGCAGAGACAAGGGCAAAGATTCCAGACTTAAGATGATTGATGAACCTCATGGAATATGGAGATGTCACTTTGCTGGGTCTTGTAGTCAAGTATGTCCAAAAGGAGTTGATCCTGCAATGGGAATACAACTGCTTCGAGGCTATTTACTAGGATTTAGAAGTTAACTAAGTTTTTTTGGGTTTGGGCTATTGTTTACTTGATTGTTAATCTGCTCTGCCATAAAGTGATTTGAAACATTTACTTTAACATCATCAACACCATCTACCTTCAAAAGATAATCGTGAACATCTTGGCAAATCTTAAAACCAAAAACTGCCGGACAGAATGGACTAGTAAGATGTAAATCAACTTTAACATTACTATCATTGATATCAACCTCATCAATTAATTCTAATTCAACAATTGATGTGTTAATTTCTGGATCTACAATCTTTGATAGCTCATCGAAGATTTTTACTCGTAGTAATTTGATATCTTGACTCATGTGGGCAAAAGCGTCGATGCTATATATAACCATTCTAAAACCTTAGGTAATGTATCGCTCACGTCTAGGAAATGATTTGAGTGGCATTACTTTAGATTATGTTTCATCAATAGATGATGATTCTGAAATTGCACTCTATGATATTATTGGAAGCCAAGCCCATACTTTGATGTTATATCAAAAAAACATCATAACAAAAAATGATGCAAAAAAAATCTTGTTAGCTTTAAAACATTTGAAAAAAGAAAAATTTGATTCATTATCTGGCGCAGAGGACATTCATGAATTAATTGAATCACTAGTAATCAAAAAGGCTGGAATGGCAAGTGGGGGAAAAATGCATACTGCAAGGTCACGAAACGATCAGGTTGCTTTAGATATTAGAATGAAAATTAGAGACGACATCAATATCATTTGCAATTGTCTTCTAGATACTATTGAAGCTCTTGTTTCTGTGGCAAAAAATCACCAGAAAACAATAATGCCACTTTACACTCATCTTCAGCAAGCTCAAGCAGGTCTATTTTCTCATTATCTTTTGGCACATGCAGATGTTTTGTCAAGAGATTTTCAACGACTTTATGGAACCTTTGAACGAGTTAACCAAAGTCCACTTGGCGCAGGACCTATTGGGGGAACAAGTCTACCAATTGATAGACATAGCACTGCAAAGATGTTAGGTTTTGATGATCTTGTTGAGAATTCAATTGATGCAACAAGTACACGTGATTTTGTGGCTGAATATGTTGCAATGATTTCAATTTTGATGACTAATTTAAGTAGAATATCTGAAGATTTTGTACTCTGGTCTACATCTGAATTTTCTTTTATTGAACTATCTGATGAATTTACATCTCCTTCAAGCGTAATGCCTCAAAAGAAGAATCCAGATGTTTTGGAATTAACAAGGGGTAAAACTGCTGAAGTTATTGGAAACTTAACTGCAATTCTAACAACTATCAAAGGACTAGCAACAGGTTATGGACGTGATTTACAACAAATAAAATCATCTATTTGGTCCACATCAAAAATATCTATTAGCTCACTGTTAATTTTAAAATCAATACTCCTTACTTTGAAAGTGAATAAAAAACAAATGAAAAAAGTTACTGAATCAAGTAATCTTATTGCACTAGATATTGCTGAAAAATTAGTTCAAGAGGGAATTCCATTTAGAGTGACGCATAAAATTACAGGTGTTTTGGTCCAAATGGCATATCATTCAAAAAAATCTATTTCAAAATTGACTTCAACAGAAATCAAAAAATCTGTAGTTGGTACTAAAGTAAATCCAAAAATCGTTTCAAAAATTATCTCCTCTACAACTATTATCTCCTCTTTAAAAGATAGAAAATCATATGGTTCATCAGGATATGATGAACAAAAAAGAATGATCTCTGATAGAATTCAAAAGATCAATAACTATAGAACAACTATTACTAATAGAGAAAATAAAATTAATTTATCTATTGAAAACTTGGAAAAACAAGTTAATGAAATAATTCGATAACTGTAATAAAGAAAAGTAACGGGTCTAGAGGGATTCGGACCCTCGACAACCGGATTAAAAGTCCGGTGCGCTACCTGGCTGCGCCATAGACCCTTACGAAAAATACTTTAGGTGTATAATTTAGTCTTTTACAAAATTTTTTGTTGTGACAGAAACTTTTAATCTGGCAATTTGATTCAAAGTATTTGTGCCCTTGTAGTATAGCCCGGTCTAGAATTCGGCCCTGTCACGGCTGAGACGCGTGTTCAAATCCCGCCGAGGGCGCCATAATTTTTACAAAATTTAGTTAGCAAAAAATCATTTTACTTCCGATTAGAATGATATTTGCAGATATTGTTATTCAAAAAAGAAATGATGAATGATTTCTCATCAAGAATATTAAAATTCAGGCAATAATAGTAAATTTTGATGTCTGAGGAAAAAAAAGAATCTAAAGTAGAAGAAAAACCTACAGAAGATTCATCATCAGAAAAGCCATCTACAGAAAAAACTACAAAAGCCAAGTCTACAAAAGATGCAAAAGTGGTAGTTGACGCAGCAGATAAAGCAGATGCAGCAGCTAAAGCAGCTGAAAAAGCAGAAATTGCCCTACAAAAAGCTATTGAAAAAGCAGCAGCTGCAAAAGAAAAAGCAGAAGCTGCAGCAGAAGCAGAATACAAGGCAATTGCTGATGAAGTAAAACAAGACGCAGTAAAGGCCCCTACTCACACGTTCAAACGACAAGGTGAGGAAATCTTCAGACGAGAGATGGGCGAACCAGAATTTTGGTTAGATAAGAAAGACCGATTCCCACGACCAATCCTTTCAGCGGAAGAACAGGAATCTATTACAAGAAAAGCTGAGGAGTTCACAGATGTAACTCCTAATTATGTTCCTGAACATGTTCTTAGTCCTGAGTTTGGTGGCGTTTCAAATTATGAACACGCAGTTGATGAATTTTTAGAAGAAACAAGCCAAAGACTTGAAAAATTAAAAAATGATCCTGAATCTACTGAAAAACAAATCCAAAACGCGAAGAATGATATAATTTATTTAAACTCTTTACACGAAAATTTTTTCATTGGAATGAATGTTTTCCGAACTGCAAAAGGTGGACGGGAGAAGATAAAATCTTAATGGTGATGATTTGAGTCACGTACATTTTGATGTAATGAATGCCAGAGTCACTTTCAAAAATGTACCTCTACATGCATTATCAAAATTTACTTTTAAAGATGTAATTGCAGCATCTGAAGAATTCAAAAAAATTTCTGGTGTTGATGAATGTATCATTATTCAAACATCAAGTAGAGTTGAAATCTTTTTAGTAAGTAATGTTGAAACTTCTGATTCTCCTGATGCACGAAGACCTGAAGGAAGAACTCTTGTGTTAAACCAAATTAAAGATACTTGGATACCTCTGTCTTCATTGGACCAGAATGATATTGATCATTTTGATCAAACTCTCGAAGTATACAAAGGTGATGATGTATACCTTCATCTATTACGTTTAGCATCTGGATTAGATTCTCCTGTTATAGGTAAACAAGAAATATTTGATGAGATTGTGCTGTCATTTGCTAAGGCAAAGAGTGCTGGCATCTCTGGTAAAATTCTCAATAAATTATTTGAAAGCGTAATTAGATTATCTCTCAGAATGAGAGATACCACTGGAATCGCAAAGGAAGTTATCTCTCTTGGTGATATTGCAATTAAACTAGTAGATGAGAAAGCAGGACTTGATGCCAAGAAAAAAGTCTTACTCATTGGTACTGGTGAGCCTGCTGCTATGGTTGCAAAAGCTTTGAAGATAAAGGACATCAACTTCGATGTCACGAGTAGAACAATTGATCGTGCAATTGGATTTACAACACTCTTGAGTGGAACTCCTGTTGACTTTAATGAGGTTTTGACTGGTTTTGATAAATATGATATTATCTTTGTTGCAACAACATGTGATTATTTCTTAATTACCTATGATAGAATCCGATTGGTTATGGAAGAAAAGAAAAAAGGTACACTAATTTTAGATTTGTCAGATCCTAGAACTGTTGAAGAAGGAATTACTGCACTTCCTGGAATTAAATTATTGTTTAAAGATCAAATTTATGAAATTTATGAAGAAAGTGTTAAAGCTAGAATGAGTATTGTTCCTGCAGTTGAAAAAATTATTACAAAAGAAGTTCCTATTTTATCTGCAACAATGAAAAGATTTGATGGTTAATTCTCTTAAGCGCCTGTTTTTCTTAAGAGGAACTGCATTACAACTTCCTTGGAATAATCTATCCCATGTACATCATCCATGTGTGTTCTAAAATCTTCAATAACACTTTCCATTTCTCCTTCAGACACATAATCACACTCAAAACCATAATCTCCACACGTGAGTTTTGCCATATTTTACAGAAAATATTAGGATATAAAAATCCACAGGTTGTCTTTTTTGCTAAAAACTAGCTTTGATCCCAAAAATGAAAATTAATTATTTTTTTGAAAGATATTTCTATCCATAAGATTCAAACTTTATTCCAAAACTTCCATCAGGATTCTTTTCATGTTCAGTAACAAAACCTCTTGAACCAAGATATTCAATCACTCCATCAATAGTACCTTGATATCCACAAATGTATACGATTGTATTGTCTGGTGTAATTTCTTCTCCTACCATTTCATCCACTGGTGATAATCCAGTTTTTTTATCAGGCTTGAAAAATGATTCTACTCTGCCTACCGGTCCAGACCAAGATCTGTTATAGTATTCTTTTGGTCTGCTGATTGCCGCTCTATATCTAAAGTTCCATTGATCACTTCCTCTTTTTTTACTTTCATCATCATAACCTGTCAAAAGTCGTCTGTAACTTAATTCATCAATATAACTAGCTCCATGCAAAATAATCAATTCTCTTTTGTCATTAGTGTCATGGAAATGATGTGCAAATGCAATAAATGGCGCTAATCCTGTTCCACCACCAACACAAATTACTCTTCTATTGTCTTTTTCTCCATTAGGTAACTTTTCGCTAATTCGTAATGCAGCTCCAGTAGGATATCCTAGTAATACTTCATCACCAACACTTAGATAAAATAATTCAGTTGTAACACGACCTGGAAGTGGTTTTCTTACCCATCTAATTACAAATTCAAAATAATCTCTATTCCCTGCATGTGATGCAAGTGAATATGCTCTTCTAACTATCTTTTTTTCAGCTGGTATTGGAAGACCCATTGTTAGAAATTGACCAGTTCTGTAATTTGGCACTCCAGTTTCTGGAACTACTCGCATAATTACAAGATCTTCTTTTATCATTTCCATATAGGTGACCTTTGCCTTCATCTCTAATACCATACAACAAGTTTTTCTTCGACTTTAGATAAAAATATTTCTTTTATAATTCCATTCAAAAAATTCAATTATTGTTTCAAAGTATAAAAAAACTGTGAAATCCCTTGTAATAATTTAATTTTCTATTCTAACCTAATCAAGGGTTGATCTGCGACATTATTTCATCAAGAATTTTCTGATTTGCAGCTGCAATAAAAGAAACTCTTGTATCATAACTTAGATCAGCATCAAGTGGATTCAAATCTGCATCTAACAATAATCCACCCGCTTCTTTTACAATTAGATATCCAGCGGCAATGTCTTGTATTCTAATTTTGTCTCTCAAATCAATAAAAATATCCATCAATCCTCTCGCAAATAATGCCATTTCTAAGGCATTTGCACCAAAATGTCTTATGTGGTTATGATTTTCAAATATTGGATGTAATCGTTTCATCAAGTCTACTGTTGCCCCAGATATGTTGATGCCAACTATTTTGTAAATTGGATCACTATTATGTACTTTAATTCGCTCTTCATTGAAAAATGAACCTTTATTTTTTGAAGCCCAATACATTTCTCCATTTACCAGATTTGTAATAACCCCGTCTGTAATTGAGCTTAGTTTATTCTCAGTTGCAAATGCTAATGAACTGCAGAAAAAAGGAACACCACGTACTGCATTAGCAGAACCATCTATTGCATCCATAATGATGTATCCTTTAGGATTGTCTGACAATTCTACTCTTCCACACTCTTCACCTAAAACAATACATTCAAAATTAATTTCTTTAAGATAATCTAAAACTGTTTTTTCAGCAACAATGTCTATGTTTCGTGAAATATCTCCTCCTGCACCTCTACCAAAATCTCCTGCAGCATGTTCAGTACCGGCAAGATCTTTTACATTTTCATAAATTCTATTTGAAGCTTCACGAAGAATTTCTATTACTTCCATAATGAATATTTAATATTTCGTAATTTAAGTCAAGTAAACATTTGTTTTGAAAGCATAAATAACAACAAAGAAGTTTACGTTTGTGAGTGGTAAGGATCAATCTGTTGTAAGTAAAGAAGCTTTGATGAGCACAAAATCTGGAAAACAAATATTGAAACAAGGTTTGTTCAAATCGAAAGGCTACAAATTATTTAAAAAATACAAGGAAGAAACAGAAAAAGAATTTCCTAACTTTGCAGAAAGATTTGCACAGGGTCTTCTAAATGAAATAAAATCAGATACCAACCCAAATTCTACTCAGCAAGCATTCGGTGACGAAGTAGGTTCTACTGAAATAATACTAAATGCATCTGAAATTGAGCCTATCAAATCAAAATTAGAACGCCTTGATGTACTAAGAGATAGAGTGCTTCGAATTTTAAATTCAAATTTCGTAAAAATGACCTTTCCTGTTTTTAATGCGTTATTTGATGGTGCAGCAGAATATGCTGGAAGAAATGATCCTCAATTAAAACAGAATGTAGTTGAGGGACATATCTTAGCAATTGATCTAAGTGAACCAATGGATAGAATCGTAGATAAAGATGAAGATTTGGAATTTCTTGATGATTATAAACTAATGAATCCATACATCTTGAAATTAGCCCGAGATAAAATTTCAAAGGGTGGTGAACAAGTTCTAAAAGAATTTGAAGATGGATTCAAGGATGCTAGAATAGGACAGTATCTTGATGAGAAATTAAAATCAAAACCAACTGAAATTACTGAAGAAGAAATGACATTGTCTTACAAAAAATATCGAGCAGTTATGGGAACTGCTGGTAGAAACATGGCTTTAGCAGAAAGACCATTGGGTGAAATTTTCTATTTAGGCATGGCAAGAGCTGCAGAAGGTGTTGGATGTGGAAACGAAATTGAAGACTCTATTAAAAATGGATTTATAAAAATACCTTCTTGGCCACTTTACTATTCATTACTAGCAAATGATGTGAAAAAAGGATTTGAAGTCACTTTAGAAAAAAGTAATCTGTATTTACAAGATGCTCGCCTTACTCTTGAAATGTTACCTGAGGAATTTTCTCACAAAGAATTTTTAGAATTTTTGTTTTTGACTGTAGAACATTATAATCAATACTGGTACAATCAATTACTAAAGGCCAATAAATGGTCAGAGTTTGAATCTAAACTTCCAAAGTGATAAAATTGATGTGGTCTGAAAAACATCGACCTCAGATTATTTCTGACATGGTGGGAAACGAAGAATCTCGTGCCGCAATAATGGAATGGTTTGCAAAATGGAAGAAAGGAACAAAACCACTTCTTCTAGTTGGACCTCCAGGAATTGGAAAAACTACTATTGCCTATCTCCTAGCAAAACAATTTGAATATGATATGATTGGACTTAATGCCAGTGATGTTAGAAGTAAATCTAGAATTAATGAAATTCTTACACCTGTTTTAGGTAATGTGAGTGTTTTAGGAACTCCAATGATATTTGTTGATGAGGTAGATGGTATTCACGGTCGTGGTGATTATGGAGGCGCTGCAGCTCTTGTTGACATTCTAAAAGAACCTACAGTACCTATTGTTCTTGCTGCAAACGATGATACTCAAGACAAAATGAAAAGTATCAGAAAAGTTGTTAAAACAATCTACTTCAAAAGACTTCCTCCTCGTCTCTTGAGAGTATATCTTGAAAATATTCTAAAAAAAGAAAGTGCAAAACTAAGCCCTGGATCTTTAATCAAAGTTATTGGCAAATCACATGGAGATATCCGCTCTATGATTAATCTAACTCAGTCTTTAGTTACTGGATTTAATCCTCAAACTGAAACATCTTTTGAGAGCATTAATGTTGAAGATGGAGTAAATGCATTCTTTAAAGCAAATTCAATTGAAGAAGCTAGAGGGGTTTTGTATTCCATGCAAATTGATCCAAGAAAAAAGATTGATGCATTCTACTCTAGTATCATCACAAGTAATTTAGATAATACAGCGCTTGCAAAATATCTAGAAATTATCTCAAATGCTGACATGCTTTATGGCAAGATTATGAAAACTCAGAATTGGAGACTTTTACGTTATCTCAATGACGTTTTGATAGAATTATATCAAAATGATGATAGAATAAGATATTCACAATACAATATTTCATGGCCTTTACTTAATAGAATTCGTTGGGACAGAAACAAAATAAAGTCATTATCATCTGTTATGGCAAAAAAACTACATTTGTCTTCTAGTACTTTTGTAACACTTTGTTTGCCATATGTTTTGTTTTGCATTAAAAATAAAACTCTTGAATTAGAAATAGAAGAAACTTTTGGTGATATTATCGAAAAGGAGATTGAACTAATCTAATGAGCTGGAGAAAAATTCCTATGAAGTTTCCAGGAACTTGTTTAGTATGTAATGAAAAAATCAAAGTCAATGAAATTGGATTGTGGGCAAAAGGATTAGGTGTAAAACATGAAAAATGTGCTGAAATTAATGAACTGCAATGCGTAGTATGTGGTGCTCCTGCTGGTTGTCCTCAATGCGAATTTCAAGAAAATTGTGATATTCCAAACGTATCTCAATTATGTATATGTAAGAAATGTAGTGAGGAAAAAGATGCTTTTAGATCTTACCAAAAATCGGTAAAAAAGAAATTTCTAATTATTAACTCCTGAACTTCTAAAATGAACGATACTTTTTGAATTTTTGTAAAAATTTTATAATGTCTCTATCACCAAATTAAATTAATATAGGAAACCCTCATGCTTTAGATTACTGTTATGCATTCTGAGAAGATTGATGAATATACTAAAAAAAATAATATAGCATTACAAGGAGGGGGCCAAGATAGAATCAAAGCTCAACATGATAAAGGTAAATTAACTGCTCGTGAAAGAATCAATCTTTTACTTGACGAAGGTACTTTTACCGAAATGGATCTATTAGTCACACACCATTATCATGAATATGATATGCAAAAAAAGATATTCTTTACAGATGGCGTAGTTTGTGGTTATGGATCAGTAAATGGTAGACAAATCTTTGTCTTTGCTTATGACTTTACTGTACTTGGTGGAACATTAAGTAAAATGGGAGCTAAAAAAATTACTAAACTAATAGATCATGCACTTCGAACAGGATGTCCAATTATTGGAATAATGGATTCAGGTGGTGCTAGAATTCAAGAAGGAATTCTGAGTCTTGATGGATTTGCAGATATCTTTTATTACAATCAATTAGCTTCTGGAGTAATTCCACAAATTACTGCTAGTATCGGTCCTTCAGCAGGTGGTGCTGTATACTCTCCTGCAATGACAGACTTTGTAATTATGGTTGATAAGATAGGAACTATGTTTGTTACAGGACCTGATGTAGTCAAGACTGTATTAGGTGAAGAAATTTCATTTGAAGATCTTGGTGGAGCAATAACACATGCTACAAAAAGTGGAGTTGCTCATTTCGTTGCAAAAAATGAATACGAGTGTATGGATTACGTTAAAAAATTACTTTCATATCTTCCACAAAATAATACTGAAGAACCACCTAAAACTAAAACTGATGATGATCCAAATAGACTGGATCATAATCTGATTAACATAATTCCAGAAAATCCTTTGCAACCCTATGACATGAAAGAAATCATTAACTCAATTGTTGACAATCATGAATTCTTTGAAGTGCATGAATTGTTTGCACCAAATATTGTAGTTGGTTATGGACGAATGAATGGTAGAGTTGTTGGATTTATTGCAAACAATCCTATGCATCTTGCAGGTGCACTTGATATTGATTCATCAAACAAAGCAGCACGTTTTATTAGATTCTGTGATTCCTTTAATATACCCCTTATTACTTTAGTAGATACTCCTGGTTACATGCCTGGTTCTAATCAAGAACACAACGGTATCATTAGACATGGAAGCAAATTACTCTATGCATTTTGTGAAGCTACTGTTCCAAGAATCACACTAGTTATTGGTAAAGCATATGGTGGTGCGTACATTGCAATGGGAAGTAAAAATCTTAGAACTGACATTAACTATGCATGGCCCACTGCAAGATGTGCAGTTTTGGGTGGAGAAGCAGCCGTAAAAATTATGTATAGAAAAGAACTTGCTAAAGCCGAAGACCCTGAATCACTTAAAAAAGAATTAATTGATGAATTTGTAGAAAAATTTGAAAATCCTTACGTTGCTGCATCTCATGGAACTGTTGACAATGTAATTGATCCAGCTGAAACAAGACCCATGCTAATAAAAGCACTAGAAATGCTTGAAAACAAAAGAGAAAAACAACTACCTAGAAAACATGGAAACATCAATCTATGATTGAAAAAGTACTTATCGCAAACAGAGGAGAAATTGCTTTACGTGTAATTAGAACATGTAGAGCACTTGGAATCAAAACAGTTGCAGTTTATTCTGATGAAGATTACAATTCTTTACACGTAAAACAAGCTACTGAAGCATATCACATTGGAGAAGCAGCTCCTGTGAAATCATATCTGAACCAAGAAAAAATTTTAGAAGTAATACTATTATCTGGTGCAGATGCTGTTCATCCAGGTTATGGTTTTCTTTCTGAAAATGATGATTTTGCAAGACTGTGTGAAAAAAATAAAATTAATTTTATTGGCCCATCTGCAGATTCAATGGATCTTTGTGGTGACAAAATGAAATGTAAAGCTGCAATGTTAAAAGCTAAAGTTCCAACTGTTCCAGGTAGTCCTGGTCTAGTAAAAGATGTTGATGATGCAGAAAAGATTGCAAATAAAATTGGCTATCCTATAATGTTAAAATCAGTTTATGGTGGTGGCGGTCGTGGAATTAGAATAGTAAATACTGATAAAGAATTACGTGATGGCTATGAATCTGTTACAGGGGAATCAATGGCATCAGTAGGGAAATCTGCCATTATTGTAGAAAAATTTCTTGAAAAGACACGACACATTGAATTTCAAATGGCTAGAGACACTCATGGTAACACTGTTCATATCTTTGAAAGAGAATGCTCAATTCAAAGACGAAATCAAAAATTAATTGAACAAACTCCGTCACCTGTTGTTGATGAAGAAACAAGATCCCGTATAGGTAAATTAGTTTGTAAAGCAGCTGATGCAGTTGGCTATACTAACCTAGGAACTGCTGAATTTCTAAGAGCTGATGATGGAGAATTCTACTTTATTGAAATCAATGCAAGACTACAAGTCGAACACCCAATTACAGAACTTGTATCTGGATTGGATCTGGTCAAACTGCAATTAGATATTGCAAATGGAGAGCCAATTCCATTCAAACAAAGTGATCTCAAAATGAATGGTTATGCAATAGAGTGTAGAATCAATGCGGAAGATACATTCTTGGAATTTGCTCCTTCTACTGGCCCTATTCCAGATGTAATAATTCCAGCAGGACCAAGCGTCCGATGTGATACTTATCTATATCCTGGTTGTTCAGTTTCTCCATTTTATGACTCACTTATGGCAAAACTTGTTACATGGGGACAAACATTTGAGGAATCTAGAACTAGAATGCTTTCAGCATTAAATGACTTTTACATTGAAGGTGTAGAAACTTCCATTCCTCTCTATAAAACAATTCTAAATTCAGATGAGTACAAAAATGGAGAACTATCTACTGATTTTCTTAAGCGTCACAATATGATTGATAGATTAACTGAAGATCTTAAGAAAGAAAAAGAAGAGAAAAGCGAAGCAGCTTTGGCTGCTGCAATAATTTATTCTGAATACTTTAAGAGCCGTATACAAAACAATGCTATCAATAATTCCAATTGGAAAAATAAATTGAATTAATGAATTATGGATTATAAAATACTAGATATTGAAAAATCATTTGAAGGAAAGATAACAGAAAATCTTGGTAATAATGAATATGTAATTAAAATTAACGATAATGATCATAAATTAAAAATTCTAAATATGACTTCAAAAGGAATTGAATTTATTTTAGACCAAAAATATCACAGGGCAAAATATCTTGAACAATCTACAAATGAAATGAATCTTGTTATTGATAATGTTCCAATTACTCTAAACATCCATGCTCACTTTGATGAAATTGTTTATAAAAATACTGGTGGAGGTGGTACAGGTGATGCACAATTAGCTTTGAAAAGTCAAATCCCCGGAAAGGTTGTATCAATTGCAGTTACTGATGGAGATTCTGTAAAGAAAGGTGATATTGTTTGTACTTTAGAGTCAATGAAAATGCAAGTAGCTATTAAAGCACACAAAGATGGTGTTATAAAATCAATTAAAGTAAAGGAAACTGCAACTGTTGCTAAAGGCGACGTTATTGCAGAAATAGAATAAAAAGAAATTTTTATTATTTCAGAAAATTTTTAATTTCTTCATAGTTTGGTTCTTTTAATGGATCTTCTGAAACCCATTTGTAACCAATCTTTCCATCTTCCATAATTATGAATACAGAACGTTTTGCAGCATTGTAATCTTTAAGGTGAAGTAAATCTTTCATCAATATGCCGTAATTACGAATTGTTTTACTGTTATAATCCCCCAACAATGGGAAATTGAAGTTATGTTTTTCTGCAAATGTTTTATTTGCAAATGGTCCATCGTTACTGATTGCTACTATTTGTGCACCAAGATCTGAAATCTCTTGCCAGGAATCTCTAAGTGTACACAGCTCGACTTCACAAACTGGAGAACTTGCAGCAACTATGAATGACAGAACAATTTTTTTCCCTTTAAATTCATCCAAAGTCCGCATCTTCAAATCTATATCTGGAAGTTCAAAGTCAGGAGCAACATCTCCGATATTTAATGACACGATAATTTTTTGCCATTATCCTTTTAAGTAGTTTTCAAAAACTGTTTTTTCTAAAATTTGATCGAAAAAAGTAACCATACCTTTTTATACAAAAATTATGGCAAATAGCTAAATTGGTCGGGGAATTAGCGGGCAGTTATAGTACAGTGGTGCTGATGTTTGCCTTTGGTATAGCAGCGATGGCACCTGCATTAGTAATTTCAAGAATGATCTCACCAAGAAAACGAAGCAATCCTGTTAAATTTTTGCCAATGGAATGTGGTCAAGTTCCATCAGGAGAAGGACGAACTCACTTTATGATGCAGTATTATCCTTACATTCTGATGTTTGTAGTCTTTGATGTCATGGCAATTTTCTTGTATGCATGGGGAAGTGCTCTTTTGGAGCTCCCAAAGAGTGCAACTTTACCCATAATGGGATTTTTAGCTATAATGTTTGGAGCAATGGCATTTGCACTGTATCAATCAGGGAGACGAAGAATATGGTAGTTTTTTATATTAATTACAGTTACGAGGATAGGGGAAAAGATTGCTTAAAGATTTAATGACACCCGAAACCGCAAATGTTTTTGTAGGGAAGTTAGGAGATATTTTAGAAAAAGCAATCGGTAAACCACTGGGCTACGCCATCAACTGGGGTAGACTTTGGTCACTCTGGCCTGTCCACATTGAAACAGCTTGTTGCAGTGTTGAATTTGGTGCAGCATCAAGTCCTAGATATGATGTTGAAAGATTTGGTATCATTGAAGCATTTGGATCACTTAGACAATGTGATCTAGTTGTTGTTCAAGGAACTATTACAAGAAAAATGGCACCACGTCTCAGATTAGTTTATGATCAAATGCCAGAACCAAAGTATGTAATTGCTATGGGTGCTTGTGCAATTACTGGAGGATTGTATTTTGATTCATACAATGTACTTCCAGGAATTGACGGAATACTTCCAGTTGATGTCTATGTTCCAGGATGCCCACCTAGACCTGAAACTCTCATCCAAGGATGTATTTTACTGCAAGAGAAAATAAAGAGAATGAAGGCTAGGACGATTGTATAATGAGTTCTGATTCTGGAAAACTAGCAATTGATTCTAAACCTGAAACCAAACCTGAAACCAAACCTGAAACCAAACCTGTAGTAAAAAAACCAGAAGAAAAATCAGTAGAATTACCTAAGTTTGAGAAAGATATTTCTGATAAAATCGTTGAAAAGTTTGGCGATAAAGTCGAAGTTGCATTTGTAAAAAAAGATAGAGTTGGAATTAATGTTAGTCGAGAAAACGTGCATGATGTTGCAAAATTCATTCGTGATGGACTAAACTATGATCACGTAGAATCAGTTTCAGGTGTAGATTATCCTCAAAATAAAGAAATTGCCGTTGTTTATCACATAGGCTCTTACTCAGATCCCTCGTTAGCAAGTCAGATTCTAGTTTTATCCACTACAGCCCAACGAGAAGAAAATCCAATACCTGGACATGATGCAACTAAACTTCCTACTCTTAGAGATATTTTTTATAGCGTAGAATTTCATGAAAGAGAAATTTTTGAAATGTTTGGTGTTTACTTTGAAGGTCATCCTGATAATAGAAGATTACTTTTGCCAGAAGATTGGGCAGACATACCGCCACTTAGAAAAGACTTTGCAATAAAGGGAAGATAGAGATGACTACAGAATTACCTAGAGATATCAAACTAGCATCATCAGAAAAACAGATAGATCAATCATCATCAAATTGGTTACCACCTGGATTAGCACTCCAAAAAGTTGATGAGAAAATCATGACTCTTAATGTTGGACCACAACACCCTGGTTCTGGACACATGAGACTAATTATACAAATTGATGGTGACTATATTGTTGCATGTGATCCTGATCCTGGATATGTCCACCGTGGAGAAGAAAAAATGGCAGAATATAGAAACTATATCACAAACATTCCTCACTTAGAAAGACCAGTAATCCATGATTCATGTAATATATTATATCCATATGTCTTAGGAGTTGAAGAACTTCTTGGTATTGAAGTTCCTGAACGTGCCAAATATCTTAGAGTTATTGGAGCTGAGATAAACAGATGTATTTACATAATGTATTGGCTTGCAATTTATGGAATCTTCTTAGGACATTCTACAATGTTCATGTGGCCTACAGGTGATCGTGAACTCTTAATTGATCTTATGGAAAAAATGACTGGTGCTAGAGTTACACACTCACATTTTGTTCCTGGTGGAGTTAGAAACGACTTACCAGCAAATTTCGAAGATGTTTGTTTACGTCAAGTTAACTATTTTGAAAAACGTATCAAAGAATATGCTGCAGTCTTTTATGATAACCCAATTCTAATTTCAAGAACTAAAGATACTGGTGTACTGTCACGACAAGATGCAATTAGACTTGGAACAACTGGTTCTGTACTTCGTGCAAGTGGTGTTGATTTTGATGTAAGAAAGAAGGAGCCTTATGATGTCTATGATGAGTTTGATTTTGAATCTATTGTGATGAAAGAAGGAGATTCTTATGCAAGATCTAAAGTTCCATGGCTTGATATGATGGAAAGTTGTAGAATAATTAAACAAGCATTAGAAAAAATCCCAAAGTCTGGTTCTGTTAGAGTTAAACTTAAACCAAATCCAAAAGGGAAAGGATTTGATACAGTTTACAAACGTGTAGAATCTGGTAGAGGCTCTTTAGGTTGCTATATTGTTTCTGATGCCAAACCAGAACCCTACAGGTTAAAGTTGAGTGTTCCTTCCTTTAGAAACTTGATTGCATTACCATATCTTCTCAAGGGTGAAAAACTTGGTAACATGCCAGCAGTTTATTGGAGTCTTAATTATTGGCCAGTGGAAGCGGATAGGTAAATGTCAGTTATTGCACCAAATTTCAAACTAAGTGGATTTATCAAATCACTACTTGACAATATCTTCTGGATCTTGTTGATATTTGTTTTAGCTGGCCTTCCAGCAGTTTTTATGATTTTACTTCTAATTGATCTGCCTATAATTGATGGAGAATTACTTACACCATTCCTTGCACTTTCATATTTAGTAAATCCTACACGTCTTATTCCAGTAATTCATGCATTCTTGACAACTGACATCTTTAGAGTTATAGCATTCCCTGGATTTGGTTTTGCAGCATTACTTGCTGCTTCAGTAATTTTTGTTGAAAGAAAGATGATGGCAAAACTACAACTAAGAGTCGGTCCTTTCTACTGTGGAAAAGTTGAAGGTATTTTACAATTAATGGGTGATGGACTGAAATTAATTTCTAAAGAAATTATTATTCCTGCTAAAGCTGACAAACCAATTTTCTGGGCAGCGCCAGTACTCTTTGTTGCAACTGCAGCTGCATTTGTTGCATTAATTCCTGTAGCTCCTGGTTGGGTAGTTGCAGATATAGACTTGGGATTACTTGCATTTTTTGCAGTAATTGGATTCTTCCCAATCATTACTATTCTTTCTGCATGGTCTGCAAACAGCAAGTATCCATTCATTGGAGGAATCAGAGCCTTGTTCCAAATGGTTTCATTTGAAATTCCATTAATCTTGTCTCTGTTGGGCGTTGTTATGCTAACTGGAACTCTAAACTTGTCTGAAATTACAGAAAGTCAATCTAATTTCCCATGGATTGTATTTTTGCCAATTGGCGCTATTGTCTTTTTTATTACAATGCTTGCAGAATTAGAAAGAATTCCATTTGACTTACCAGAAGCAGAAAGTGAAATTGTAGCCGGCTGGTTGACAGAACTCTCTGGAATGCTGTATGGCCTTGTTCAACTGGGATCCTATCTGAAACTTTATGCGTTTGCAGCCTTGTTTGTTGTCTTGTTCCTCGGTGGTTGGAATGGTCCAATGATTGTACCTGCATTCCCAGAACAAATTATTACTGAAGGAATTGAAATGGGTCCTATTACTCTCACTCTTGATGGATTGGAATCATTACTTAGTAATACAATTACACAAGAAATGCTTAATGGAACACTTTGGTTTGTTCTTAAAACTGCTGGGGTAATCTTCTTTATAATATTGCCAAGAGGTGTGTTCCCAAGAGTTAGAGTTGATATATTGCTAGATCTTGGTTGGAGTAAACTTATTGGACTTTGTTTCATTAACATCTTTATTGCACTAGGTTTGCTTTACTCTGGAGTGTTGGGACCCGGAGGATTACAATAATGGGAACTGCTACAGGTATCATCCGTGCACTAAACTCAGGAATTAAGCATCTTGCAATAAAGCGATTTACACTTCGTTACCCTGAAGAGAAACTAAAGTTTGTAGGTGATGGATATCAATATGATCCTTCAACTGGTGTTGGAATTGCTGGGCTAAAGGGACGTCATATGTTATTTCATGATAAATGTACTGGTTGCCAATTATGTGCTATTGCATGTGAAGGAGTTGCTGAAGCAATTGCAATGGTAAAGGTTCCAGAAGAACATAAACACAACAAGAAAGCAATCATGCCTCAGATTGATTATGGTAAATGTGTTTTCTGTGGTCTTTGTGTAGATGCATGTCCATTTTATGCACTTTACATGACTAATGACTATGAACTTTGTTCATTTTCCAAAGAAGGTTTAATCTATACTCCTGCTCAACTTCAGGTAAAACCATACGTTGCACAAGATGTAGACATTATAATTACTGATAGAGGCGCATCACATGGCTGATATTGCATTTCTTGCGTTAGCTGTAATTACAATTGGTTCTGCAATTGCTGCACTTGAAATGAGATCATTGATTTATGGCTCAATCGCCTTGATGGGTTCTCTTGGTGGAATTGCTGGATTCTTCTTATTGTTAGATGCACCATTTGTTGCATTGTTCCAACTAGCAGTCTATGTTGGTTCTATCGCTGTTTTAATTTTATTCACTGTAATGCTTGTAAAAAGAGAACTTATCTTCAAAAAAATTGAAGATAAGAGAAGAAAGTTTGCAGGAATTGGATTAATGCTTTTGATAATGGTATCATTAGGTGCTATATTCATAGATTCTGGAATCAAAACAATAACTACTGATGAACCCCCAGTTGATTTTAGAGATATTGGTACAGACTTTGTAACATATTATTGGCCTGCATTGATTTTGATGGGCTTAATTTTAGCAAGTACTGTAACTGGTGCATTAGTTTTAGCTAGACGAGTGGATGTGGAAGATGGCCAACGAGCTAATTGATTTTACACTTGTATCTATTGCTCTATTGGGTATAGGAATTTACGGTCTTGCAGTAAAACGCAATTTTATTCGAATGCTCTTTGCAATTGAAATAATAATCAATGCTGCAAACCTCAACCTTGTCGCATTTGGTCGATTTATACCTGATAGTGGCGGTCAGACTTTGGCCTTATTCTCAATTGCAATTGCAGCTGCAGAAGTAGCAGTCGGACTTTCGTTAATTATCGTGGCTTACCGTATGTATCAAAATATCGATATTGCAGACTTTAGGAGTTTGAAGGGATAATGGAATATGCATTATTACAGGCAATTTTCTTGCCACTCCTATTATCTCCAGTAGTCTACATTATTGGAAGAAAATTAGGTCCCACACCCGCAATGTGGGTTACATTTGCAGTCCTGCTTTACGCAACAATTCTAATAGTTAATGCTGCACTTTCTGGAACTGTAGAAGAACATTATCCATGGACAACCCAGTTTGGTGAGTTTGGTTTCTTGTTAGATGGTTTAGCATCACCATTTGCAATAATGATTTATGTTCTATCTACAATCTTAGTACTCTACTCCAAACCATACATGATTCATATATTCCACCATCAATATGAAGAAGAACGTAACATTAACACATCTGGAAGTGGACAAACTTCAATAGTTGAATCATCTGATCTCTCAAATTATGTAAATGCTAAATCAGGACTTTACTTTGCACTTTATCTTCTCTTTGCAGTTGGAATGCTTGGAACAGTTCTTGCAACAAACCTGATTGAGTTCTTTGTATTCTTTGAGATCATGTTGATTCCTGGTTTCTTTTTAGTTGCTCTTTGGGGTGCAGGTAATAGAAGAAAGATTGGTTTAATGTTCTTGTTTTGGACTCACTCAGGTGCAGTTGTTTTACTGTTAGGCTTTTTAATGATTGGTCTTTCCGTTGGAAGTTTTGACTTTGCAGATATTAATGAATCAGAAATTCCTCAAGACATTGCAATGCTTTCTGCAGTTGCGATTGCATTAGGTCTTGGTGTTAAACTAGCGGTCTTTATGTTCCACATTTGGCTTCCATATGTCCACGGTGCTGCACCAACACCAATTAGTGCATTATTGTCTCCGGCAATGATCGGAATTGGCATTTATGGTATTTTCAGATTAATTGTTGAATTCTTACCTGCAACATTTGCTGACCTTTCAATATGGTTCTACATTTGGGGTCTTGTTACAATGATTTATGGTGGTGCAATGGCATTGATGCAAGATGACTTGAAACGTCTTCTTGCTTATTCTAGTATAAGTCAAATGGGTTATCTCTTGTTTGGTATTGGTACAATTTCTGTACTTGGTCTTACAGGTGCAGAGATGATGTATGTAACACACGCTATTGGAAAAGGTATTCTCTTCATGATGGCTGGAGTTATTATCGTTAAAGTTGGAACCAGAAGTATCTCTAAACTTGGAGGATTAGCTGGAAAGATGCCAATCACAGCAGTATGTGCAGTAATAGGTGCCTTGACAATAATGGGAATTCCACCAACCAGTGGTTTCATGGGAGAATGGATTCTCTTTGCAGGTGCATTAGAGACTGCACTTGAAGAAGGTTCTACACTTAGAGCAGTAGGATTCGGTTTAGGTCTTGTTGCAACTGTTCTTACAATGTCTTATCTTCTTTGGATGCTAAAACGTGTATTCTTTGGCAAAACTCCTAAACATCTTGAAAATGTGAAAGAAGGAAGTTGGTACATGGTTGTACCAATGATGGTATTAGCAGGATTTTCTATTGTGCTTGGGATTTATCCTGACATCTTCTATAAATCAATAATTCCGTACATGAGTGGGGTTTTGGGGGTTTAGAATATGGCAACTGAATTACTAGGATTTGAAATTGGAGCAACTAGTGCTTGGTTAGTTTGGATACTACCGTTTGCTGCAGCTCTAATCATACCTGGAATTGCTAAATTATCAAAATATTCAACTGGCCACTTATCAAAACATGCAACTGGATATATTGCAATTGGATTTGCTTTGATGAGCACATTATCTGCAGCATCATTGATTCCAATTGCTTTAGAGGCTGGTGAAATACATCATCAAATTCCATGGATAGAATCACTTGGTCTTAAAGCTGGTATCTTGGCAGATCCACTTTCCATTATAATGTCAAACGTTGTTGGCTGGATTTCATTTCTTATTTTAATTTACAGTACAGGATACATGAAAGGCGATAAAGACATTACAAGATTCTGGTTCTGGATGATGTTCTTTATTGGTTCAATGCAGTTAATCGTGATGTCTGATAACTTACTTCAACTATTCTTTGGATGGGAAGGTGTAGGTCTTGCATCCTATGCATTGATCAGCTTTTGGTATCGTGACAAGAAGAAAGATCATGTTGGTACTGAAGGACGTACTGTTCTTGGTATGTTGGACTATTATTCTCCAACTCATGCTGGTATGAAGGCATTCATCATGACCAAAGTTGGTGATGTTATGATGATTGCAGGTATGCTTTTGATATTTGTGTATGCAGGTACTTTTGGATTAAAAGAATTAGTCGGAGATACCGAATGGGCAGTTACAATGGCCTCTCAAGGACTCTTGGTTCCTGCATTTGTTTTACTCTTTGGAGGAGCTGTGGGAAAATCAGCACAATTCCCACTAAATGAATGGTTGTTAGAAGCAATGACTGGTCCTACTTCTGTATCTGCATTGATTCACGCAGCGACTATGGTTAAAGCAGGCGTGTTCTTAGTTGCAAGACTAGGTCCTCTTGTATTTGCATTAGGAGCAGCAGGAATTCTTGCTAATCAATTCTTTGAGATTATTGCTTGGATTGGTGCAATTACAGCAATATTACTTGCAACACAAGCAATGGTCAATCCTGAAATTAAGAAAGTTCTTGCTTATTCTACTGGCTCACAAATTGGTTATATGATGATGGCATTAGGTGTTGCAGGATTATCTTATCAATATGTTGATGGTTACACTGCAGGATTCTTCCATTTAATTTCTCACGCAATGTTCAAAGCTTCATTATTCATGGCAGCTGGTGCTATATTGCATACTGTTGGCTCTCGATTTATGACAGATATGGGTGGTCTAAGAAAAAAGATGAAGAAAACTTATGCGTTCATGTGGGCTGCAGGTCTTGGGTTGATGGGTGCTCCATTTATCACAACAGGTTTCTGGAGTAAGGATGCAATCTTTGCTGCTGTTTATGAATCTGGAAATGAATGGGCAATGCCACTATTTGCAATTGCTGTATTTACCGCAGCAATAACGTCATTTTATACTGTAAGGATGATGGGGCTAGTCTTCTTTGGAAAGACGAGTAAACACATCGAAAAGATGGAAGAAGAAGGACATCATATCCATGAAGCGCCATTATCAATGTGGATTCCATATGGCATTCTTGCAGTTCTTACTATTGGAGTTGGTCTTGTTGGATTATCAGCAGAAGGAGGACTTCACGGCTTGTTTGTAGACTTTCTTGAAAATTCCTATGGTATCCATACTGAACATCTTATAATAGAATCATCAATTCTACCAGAATTCTTACAAGGCCTTAATCCTGTTGCACTTGGTTCATCATTGGCAGCATTTGCTATAGGTGCTGGATTAGGTTACATCTTCTATATTGGTAGATGGGTTGATCCTGTAAAATTTGTAAATTCTAACATTTTCTTTTATGCAATTCACAAATTTTTCTTAAACAGATGGTATCTTAATGCTATCATATACTGGTGTTTTGTTGTAGCACCATTATGGTTGTCAAGAGGTGTATTCAGGTACTTTGAAAAGACAGCTATAGATTATGGTATGAACGATGGATTCCAGAAAGCAGTTGGATGGAGTGCAAAAGTTGTCCAAGGAACACAAACAGGCGTCGCACAATCGTATCTATTCGTATTTGGAGCAGGATTACTATTCGTAGTTCTGATATTGTTGATATAGGAGATTGATGAAATGTTAGAAATTACTTCCACCCCATTGGTTATAATGGCAATTTTGGGAACAGTTGGGGTTCTTATTCCAATTATTAGCATTGCCAGAAAAGAACAAGGTTCTAACTCATTTTATGCCGTAATTGCATTTGCAGCATTAATTGTATCCATTGGTTATGTTGGATACCAATTCATAAATGATAATGTAGCAGCATCTGCTCTTTTCTCCGAAGATGTACTTGTCGATGATGCATTTGGTGGATTCTTTGCAATTGCAATGCTAATTGTTGCTTTGTTCACTACTGTTGGTTCTTTCAATTACATGAGAAAACATAACTCTCCGGCTGTATACTATTCTCTAATTCTACTAGCAACAATTGGTATGGTGTTAGTAGCATATTCTACTGACTTGGTTATGTTGTTTGTTGCCTGGGAGCTCATGAGTCTTCCAACATACATTTTAGTTGGCTTTATCAAAAAGAATCCAAGCTCCAATGAGGCTGCTTTAAAGTATTTCCTGTTTGGTGCATTATCATCTGCAATTATAGTTTACGGAATTTCAATTGCATATGGATTAACTGGTTCCACAAACATTGGAGAAGTTATTCAAGGTTATTCAACACTTGATCCGTCTTTCTTACCACTTGCTTTACTTTCAGTTGGAATGTTTATTGCAGGATTTGGATTCAAGATGGGACTTGTACCTTTCCATCAATGGCTTCCTGATACATATGAAGGAGCACCACCACCAATCGCTGCTCTTCTTGCAGCAGGAACAAAGAAAGTAGGATTTGCTGCAGCAATAAGAATAATTGTTCTTGGAATGGTTGTTCTAAATCTTGATTGGACATTAGCTCTAGGCGTTCTTGCAGTTATGACAATGACAATTGGTAACATTGCTGCAATCATGCAAAAGAATCTCACTAGAATGTTGGCATATTCTAGTATTGCACACGCTGGATACATTTTGATAGGGCTTGCGGTTGCACCATATAGTTCCCTTGGTTTACAAGGTTCTTTGTATCATATTCTAAATCATGCAGTAATGAAAGGCAT
Organism: Marine Group I thaumarchaeote; assembly: GCA_013390905.1. Lineage (GTDB taxonomy): Archaea > Thermoproteota > Nitrososphaeria > Nitrososphaerales > Nitrosopumilaceae > Nitrosopumilus. The sequence goes on from JACATG010000001.1 coordinate 73,675, forward strand.
GGCCTTTATAGCAATTGCAGGAATTGTAACAACCCTTGCGGTAACTAATCTGGATAAACTACAGGGACTTGGAAGAAGAATGCCAATTACTGCTCTAGCTTTGGTTATCTCTTTATTTGCACTGGCTGGTGTTCCTCCACTAGCAGGATTCTGGAGTAAATTGATGTTGTTTGGTAGTGCATTAGATGCTGGTTCTGTAGTATGGTGGGCACCATGGCTTGCAATCGCTGGCGTACTTAACAGTGCATTGTCTCTTGCTTACTATGCTTGGATCACAAGAAAGATGTACTTTGAAGGAGAAAGAGAGAAGAGAGTTAAAGAACCAAAATCAATTATTGCTATAATGATCTTCTCAATGATTTTCTTGATAGGATTTGGCGTATATCCAGAACCTGTCATGCAATTTGTAGAATTTGCAACTCCAGTACTTAGTTTAGACCTTATGCCTTGAATGAAGTAAACTTAATTAAATTATCTAGATTTATCTTCGCATCATTATCTGGAAGCTTTCTCAAATAAGCTCTTGCTTTTTCAGAATATTCTTTTAACATCTCTTCCATTTTATCAAAAACATCTCTTGGATCTAAACTTTTTTTAATTAAAAGATTAAACAATTTGTCTTCATTTTTCCAATCAAACAAATCATCCCTAATTTGATATGCAATTCCAATGTTTTTACCATATCCAGTTAATGCTTCAATTTGATCTTCTGTTCCATTTGCAATAATTGCACCTGTTCTAGCTGCAACCTCAAATGCTGTTGCTGTCTTGTATTCAATTACTTTGAGATAATCAGCAAATGTAACATCTTCACTAGTTTCTAGTCTGCTTTCAATCATTTCTCCTTCACTCATCAACATAGCAGTGGTAGCTAAATCTTTTGTGATTCTAGGATTATTTAATCTAGAAGATATTGCAAGAATTAAACCCAAAACAAAGTCTCCTGTAAGGACACTAGTATTGTATCCATATTTGATATGGAATGGATCCTTTTGTCTCCTCATAGTTTCATTATCAATAATGTCATCATGGATAATTGATTCCATGTGTAAAAACTCAACTGCACAAGATGCTGAAAATGTATTTTCATCAATTTTACCCACACATTCTGCAGCTAATGTCAGAATTATTGGTCTGATACGTTTTCCACCCTCTAATGAATACTTGAGTGGTTCTATGAATTCCGATTCAGAATAAAGATCTAACTCATTATCTAAAGCCTGATCTATTTTTTTAATATACTTACCATAAGTTTCTAGTAAAGGATTAATCTCGATATTTTTTCTATCCAAAATAACCTAATCAAAAAACTTTGTTATCAGTAAATAAATCTTGGTGCTCCTGCCGGGATTTTCATCGATAGATTTTGAACCCGGGATCTTTGCCTTGAAAGGGCAAAATGCTTGACCGGTCTACACCACAGGAACCCAAGAAAATTCAGTATTTTGACCATAAAATCTTTTGTAAACCACAAAGATTTTTTATTAGTAGATTTGGAGAGGAGACATGAATATAATTAAAAGAATTGATGCAATGATTGAAGAAAGAAGTTTACTAAAACATCCATTCTACCAGATGTGGTCTGATGGAAAGTTAATGCAAGAATCTTTAGCAGGCTATTCTAAAGAATATTTTCAACTTGTAAAAGTAGTTCCATCTTTTATGACTTTAATTATTGAAAAAGCACCTGATTCAGTAGTTAGTGAATTAATTGCAAACCAACAAGAAGAATCTGAACATGTAAAACCATGGATTAGCTTTGCAGGAGAACTTGGTGTATCTGAAGATGAACTAACTTCATACACTGGATTAACCAAAACCCAAAAAGCTGTGTCTGATTTGAATGAATTAATGAATACCTTTGAAGGCGGTGCATGTGCAATGTATGCTTTTGAAAAAGAAATTCCCAAAATCAGTCAAACAAAACTTGATGGATTAGCAGAATTTTATGGGCTAACTAATGATGGAGCTACCGAATACTTCAAACTCCATACTGAAGCTGACATTAGACATACTGCATCATGGAGAAATATTCTAGAAAAATCTTCAATTGATTCAAACAACTTGCTTGAAATTGCAGACAAATCTATTTCTGCACAAAACTTGTTGCTTGATAGTTGTTATGAAGAATACTGCTAATCTCATAACATTTTATACCTAAGAAAAAATTCATCTGCTTAGGGCCCGTAACTCAGCTTGGTAGAGTAACCGGCTCATAACCGGTGAGCCAAGGGATCGAAGCCCTTCGGGCCCATTTTATTTCTATTAGTTTTAAAATAAGCTAACCTAAAATTTATTGGCTGCAATGAAGAATCAGAGTTATATCTGAATGATGATTGGAAGGCATTTGTCTGAGCTGCCAAAACTCATTTACCGATTTGATTTTTTACCTTTTCTAAAATACTTTCATCCACAAAATTTTGTTCATACAATGCTTCTGTAATTTGTAAAATATTTAGAATTGAATGCATCTTTACTCCTAATTCAGACAAAGCTTCATCAGCCCCTTCCATTCTATTAACAATTACATATGCATCTGTTACTGAAATATTGACTTCTTTTAGTAATTTAATTGCATTTACAATTGAACCCCCAGTAGTTGCAACATCATCAATCATAATCACTTTCATTCCTTCATGAATTTTTCCTTCAACTGATTTTGAAGTTCCATAATCTTTTGGTTTACTTCTTACATAGATTAGTGGTTTGACAGTTTCTATAGCTAATGCTGATGCAATTATCAAACCACCTGTTGGCACTGAAACAATGGAATCAAATTTGTTAAATCCAATATTCTGCGCAATCTCATTTTCAAGATATTTTACCATTTTTCTAAATTCATGAGGATAGCTTGGAACTAGCCTCAAATCTACATAGTATGAACTCTTTTTACCACTAGCAAGTGTAAAGTCTCCAAATTTTATTATGCTATTCTGATGCAAAAATGTTGCAAACTCTTTAACAAATTCCATACCAAAATTAACTACACTGGATTTATTTTGGTTTGTATTGCGTATGAGTTATGCCTGAAATTTGGTTAAATTATGGAATTACAGACGTTGTTTTAGATATAAGAGCCGAGAATTTAGAACAAAAAATTGATTCTGAAGGAAAAATTTTGGAAGATTCAGTGATTAATGAAAAACTTAACACACTTGATTTATCCAAACCAATGGAACTTGTAGTTTTACATAATTCCAAATCTATTCAAAAAATCATTTCATCACTATTTACTTTATGTGAACAAAAATCAAAACCATTTCCAAAAATTTTAGCTGATAAAAAAATCCTGAATTTAGTCAAAGCAGGATTACCTGAAGGAAGTTCAATCAATGAATTTGATGATGTTGAAATTTCAAATTCAAATCTTGTATTCATTGCTGAAATGGAATTTGATGGATTATTTGGTTATGAAACCATTTCAACTCGTCTGATCAAAAAATTTGGTTTAGAATCTATGCTTTCAGCATATGCAAAAAGACAAGGAAATCTTCCTACTCCTGGACAATACCCTGAAAGTTTGGAAGAATCCAAAAAATTTACCAATAATTTTGAAATTCAAGGAATTGAAATAGTTGCAAATTCTGAAGGTATAATTGATTTTTCTATAGGCCATCCTTCTGAAACTCTTTCTGAAACAAAAATTATGGAATCACATTCAATCAAAGATATAGATCACCACAAAACTATGGTAATTAGTACTGGAAAAGATTCAAGTAATGACAATCTTGGAAAATCACTCTCTTCACTCTGGAATTGTGCAAATGCCATCAAAAAAGACGGTCTTGCTATTTTAGTAGCTGAATGTAAAAGTGGTTTAGGTTCTGATGCAATTCAACAATACATTGAAGGTAGATTAACTTTAGAACAACTTGAAAATCCTATCAAATACATTAGTGGAATGGAAGACTTGTTATTTCTTTCACAAGTCCAAAAGAATTTTCAAATTTGTTTAGTTTCTATTCTTCCTGAATTTTATGCCAAGAAACTTAACATGATTTCTTTACAAGGAATTAAGTATTCTCTGGATTATATTCTTAAAACACAAGGTACGAAACAAAAAGTTGTAGTAGTTACAGATGGTGCTAGACTTTTGTTAAGGTAAAATACTAGACCAAAAACCTGATGGTAATGGTGCGCACAAAACTGCTAATACCACGATTCCAATGTATGCAAATTTTCTGTTTCTTGAAAGTGGTGAAATATCATCCAATGGGGATGCACTAGGACTTCTTGAACTCATTATTAGAATTAATATTGCCATTAACCAATAATTTAACAAAACAAGAATTGCCATACTTCCATAAGTTGCATATCTGTGCATCTTTTGACCTAGTAAAGTTCTTGCCATATGACCTCCATCTAATTGCCATGCTGGAAGTAAATTCAAAAACGTAATTAAAAATCCAATCCAAGCTGCAAACATAATGGGAGTCATAATAACTTGATACCCAGCTCCTCCTTTGCCGAACATTGCCAAACTAGCAGACATTAACAATGGTTCTCCTTGACTCCATTCCATCAATCTATTTTCAGCAAATAATTCTGCAGCAACTGCTTGTTCTATAACTGGTGCAGTATATGCTCCATAAATTGAAACTATTACTGCAATTACTAATCCTGCAATAGGACCTGCAATAGCAACATCAAATAAAATTTCTCGATTAATAGTCAATCCTTTTGATTGGATAAATGCACCAAATGTTGGAATGCCGAGTATAGGCAATCCTGGAATAAAGTAAGGCCAAGTTGTTTTTAGCTTATGTGCTTTAGCAGCAACAATATGACCAAGCTCATGAACCCCTAAAATTCCTAACAGTGATAATGTATAGATTCCTGCTATCTCTAGAGGATCTCCAATCTCTACAATTGAATTTGTTCCATACGTTCTATAATATCCATCAATCATCACAAATGAAATGACAATGACAAACAAAATTCGAGGAGTCCATGTATTGCTCAACCACTTTCTCTGTTTTTTTACAGCAAATTTTTGAATGATGATGAATTTTGCACCCTCTATTTCTTGTAATTTACATACATAACTCATATTTTCTAACTTTCTTGCTAAATCCACAAACTTTGATTTGAACTCCAAATCTTCAATTTTAAATTCTAATGAAAATTCTGCTTTTGTAAAATCGCTGACCTCAAATATGGAATTGACTAGGGAAATAATTCCTTCTTGTGCGTTCTCTTCCATCTTTTTAAGACTAAATCTTTCCATTAAATGGCTTTCTGGTTTAAAATTAAATATTGATATACGTATCATATTTCATGCAAGTAATTCTTAGAGAATTAGGTAACTGTAGTATAAGACGAGCAGAAATAAGCGATCTGATTCCTATAATGGAAATTAATTTGAAGACACTTCCTGAGCACTATTCTGATTATTTCTATGAAAGCTTACTTGCAGAAATTCCTGAGGCATTTATAGTTGCAGAAATTGGAGGAAAATATGTTGGTTATATTATGTGTAAAACTGAATATGGTTTTTCTAATTTTAAGAAATTAGGTTTTGTCAAAAAAGGCCACATGGTATCTGTTGCAGTTCTTGATGATTATAGAAAGAAAGGAATTGGACGAGTACTTGTTGAAGAATCCATCAAGGGCATAAAATTAAAAAAATGTGATGAATTCCACCTTGAAGTACGATGTAGTAATAATGAGGCTGTGAGAATGTATGAAAAACTTGGATTTGTTATTAGACAACAACTAAATGCTTACTATCGAGATGGTGAAGATGCATATCTCATGGCAATTGAATTTAATTAGTTCAAACCAATAAATAACTCACGTAAAATTCTTTTTCATGAACAAGCGTAAAGGTACAGGCATCACAATTTTTGTGCTTTGCATTGGTGGATTTTTTATTTATGCATATTTGTTGATGCTCTCTGAATGGAGTCCTATTGTATTACAATTATCTGTATTGATGATTGCAGGCGGAATACTTGGAGTAGTTGCATGGATTGGATATGTCATGGCAACAACAAAACCTTCATCTGCATCAATCACATCAGATGATTAATCTATTTTGAAATTTTTACATCTACTACTGTCTGATAATATCTAGGACCTACTGCTCTGACAATTTTTGAACTTAGAATTTTTGATTGTACTGGTGTAACTTGAAGATAGTGTTCTTCTGAAAGTTTTCCAGCTTCTGATTTTTTGTCAGCATGAATATGTGAATAGTAATGAATAATCCCTCCATTTTTAGTCGTAGTAATTGCAGATTCTAAAAATTCATCAGATCTTTCAGGTAGCAACATCAACGTTCTATCAGATTTGTCAACTAATTGCTCTTTGATGATTTCTGACGCATCACCGTTTATAGAAATTACTTTTCCAGCAAGTTTGTTTAATTCAATATTTTTTACACATAAATTTGATGCAGCTGGGTTTATGTCAAGACTATAAACAGTACATTTTTTCTTTTTTGCAGCCATTATGGAAAACATTCCTACTCCTGCAAACATATTGGTCATTACCTCTCCATCCTGAACTAAATTTCCAATTCTTTCCCTCTCTGTAGAAAGCCTAGGTGAAAAAAATGTATTTTCAACATCTACTAAAAATTTACAACCAAATTCTTTGTATTCTGTTTCAGTATTGTCTTCCCCTGCAAGAATCTCTAGGTTTCTTGTACGAAAATCCCCTTCAACATCTGATACTTGATAAAAAACACTTCTAGCAACTTTTACCTCATTTAGCAAAGTTTCGCCGATGATTTTTTTCTTTGATAAGAGAGAATCAGGAATTCGCATGATGATTATATCTCCAATTTGATCAAATGCTGAGATTAACTCGTCACTTTCTTTTGATGTGAGAGTATTTTCCAAAGCCTTTTTTAACATTCGAGTCAATGTTTGTAATAATAATTTCCAGATGCCTTCTGTTCTTTATCCAATCTACTTTCTAGTTTGTTTACACGAGGTCTGAGACTTCTTTCATCTCTTCTAAAGGTCATGTCAAGTGATTTTAGAAATCTATTCATAGCATTAGCTTTTGGCATTGGAGATGTAGCTTGACCAACTACTCCTGATTCTCCTTCAAAGATTATCATTGTATCAGAAACCAGATCCATCAGCTGCAAATCATGATCAATTACTATTGCTGATTTTCCAAAAGAACGAACAAATTTCTGTAAAAATTTTGCTACTACAATCCTATCCTCTACATCCAAAAATGCTGATGGTTCATCCAATGCATACAGATCTACTTTTTGCAATAAGCATGATGCAACTGCTACTTTTTGTAATTCTCCTCCAGAAAGATTCTTGATAGATTTATTGTAAAGTTTTTTAATTTTTAATGGTTCAAGTATTTGTTCTTCTTCAAGACTACCTTCAACTGGATTGTCATTTGCTTTATCTAATAATGCTACAACTTCTACATCAATATCATTTTGAAGATACTGAGGTTTGTATGCTATCTTTATTTTCTTATCAATACTGCCAGAATCTGGTTTTTCAACTCCTGCAATCATCTTCATCATAGTTGTCTTTCCAAGAGCATTTGCGCCCATTATCCCTAAAACTTCACCTTTTCTTACTCGACCAGGCTCAATTGTTACTGAAAATGAAGAATATTTTTTCTCAAGTTTTGGGTAAGTTACAATGTCACTTCCTTCTTGAAATATATCCGTAGTCGAAGAGGATACATCGAAAGAAAATTTCTTGTCTCTAAATCTAACATTTTCTGCTGGTAAATATCCATCAAGAAAAACATTGATTCCTACTTTGGTAGATAAAACGCTTGAAACTATTCCATATGCGGCGGGTTCACCATATAATACTTCAACAAAGTCACTGAGAAAATCTAATAATGTAAGATCATGTTCAACTACCATGACACTTTTTCCAATTCTAGCTAAACTTTGAATTACTCTAGCAACTCCTATTCTTTGAAAAACATCATTGTATGATGATGGCTCATCAAAAAAGTAAAATTCTGTATCTTTTGATGCAGCTACTGCTACTGCTATTCTTTGTAGTTCGCCTCCACTAAGTTCCTTCAAACTCTGTTCCATACAATTTTCTAGTTGCAATTTTTTGATTAGCTCTCTGGATACACCTCTTTCATCATATTTCTCAAGAAGTTCTTTTCCTGTTCCATCAAATGCTTGTGTAATTTGATAAACCTGTTGTGGTTTTATTGATGCACGGATTTGTTTTTGTTTAATTTTTTCAAAATGTTGTTTAAGTTCAGTTCCACTGTAAAATTTTAAAATCTCATCCCATTCAGGTGGGTTTTCATATCTTCCAAGATTTGGTTTTAAATTTCCTGATAGTATGTTTATTACCGTACTTTTCCCCATTCCATTTCTTCCTAATAGTCCAACAACTTGCCCTATCTTTGGAGTGGGTAATCTAAATAGCCGAAATGAATTTGGACCATATTGATGAATTTTGTCTGTAGCTAATTCACTTGCAAGATTAACAATAGTTATTGCATCAAATGGACATACTTTGACGCATATTCCACAGCCATTACAGATGTCTTCATCGATCTGGGCTTTTTTTGATTCTTCATTCAGAACAATACAATCTGCGCCTGATTTGTTGACTGGACAGTACTTTATGCACTCTAAACCACATTTTTTCGGCTGGCATAACTCCTTATCTAAAACAGCAACCCTGTGTGTCATATTGTAATCGGTATTTTCTTTGCTTTATACCTATTTTGAGCATATTTGAAATCTTGCGTTACATTAATAGATGAGAATCAGACATAATTTTTCAAGCCGGCCATAGCGTTAGGGTGCGACCCAATCCCATTCCGAACTTGGAAGTCAAACCTGATGTCGCTGTTGTGCTACTAAGATGCGAGAGCCCTTGGGAAGCAACAGTGCTGGCATTTTATAATTTTCAATCAATCTTTTAATAATCAATAAATTGGTTTTATTATGATTTCAATGTCAAATTGTACTGTATGCGGTGAATCATTTTCAGATGATATTAGATTTTTAAATCATATGATGGAAAAACATGGTTTTAGAAATCCAAATGTTGGAAAACCTGACAGAAATAGTAGAGGTTATTAGTTTTACAAATTTTGTAAATAATCTAGAATCAATCTCACACCAAAACCTGTAGCACCTTTTGGATTGTATGATTTTTCTTTAGTAGCTATCTGTGTCCATGCAACTCCTGCAATATCAATATGAATCCATGGTGTATCTTCAATTGCATTTCTCAAAAAAGCTGCAGCAGTGATGGTTCCTGCAGCTCTCCCTATTCCAATATTTTTCATATCTGCAACTTCTGATTTTATCATGTCCATGTAGTCTTGATTTAATGGAAGCTCCCAAACTTGTTCCATTGTTCTTTTAGAAGATTCATTGATTTTCTTTGTTAGTTTTTCATTATTTGATATTATTGCTGATACATTATTACCTAATGCTATGATACATGCTCCAGTTAGAGTTGCAAAATCAATAATTGCCTTTGGTGAATAGTGTTTTTCTCCATATGATAACGCATCAGCTAAAATCAACCTGCCCTCAGCATCTGTGTTAAGAATCTCTGCAGTTTTTCCACTAAACAACTTTATGATATCTCCTGGTCTATATGATTCTCCACTAGGCATATTTTCAACTGATGGAACAATTCCAATAACATTAATTGGTAGTTTTAATTCTGAAACTGCTTTCATTATTCCAAGAACTGTACAACCTCCACATTTGTCAAACTTCATCTCGTCCATCTTTTCTCCTGGCTTTAACGAAATTCCTCCAGTGTCAAATGTTACTGCCTTACCAACTAGAACAATTGGTTTTTCGTTACTAGGTCCACGATTATGTTCCAAAACAATTAGTTTAGGTTCATTTTTACTTCCTTGCCCCACTGCCGTAATTCCACCAAAACCTCTCTTTTTTAATTTAGATTTAGAAAATATATTGCATTTTATCTTGTTCTTTTTAGAAATTATTTTTGCAAAATTTGCTAATGTATTTGGAGTGCATTCGTTTGGAGGTAAATTGGCAATACTTTTTGTAAATATGGAACCATCTGCAACAATAATAGCTGTTTTGATTGCTTGTGAGACTTTGTTTGATTTAGAAACTATGATTGTTAGATCTGGTGAATTATCTGCTTTCTCTGCCTTAAATTTATCAAACTTGTAAAGAGCCATCTTTGAACCTTCTACAATCTGAGTAACTGATGAAATTTGATCAGTTACAAAACTTGGAGGTGTAATTATTGAAAATTCTTTTAGTTTTAACTCTCTTGCTTTTTGTGCAATTTTACCTGAGACTAATCTGATAGTATCTTTTGTTAAACTCTCTTTTTTTCCTAGTCCTGCAAGTAGAATCCTTTGAGCAGATTTTTTTCCAGGTACTGGAATAATGTTTAATTTTCCTAATTTCCCTTCCATATCTTTTAGAGATTGATTAATTGCTGAGGATGTTTTAACATCAAATTTTCCTAATCCTAGAACCTTGTTTGAATTTTCTAATACAAATCCACAAAGAAGTTGTGTTTTCATTTTTGTAGAACTTTCAGTTTTTACCTTCATTATGCGTATCGAAGTTTTCAAGTCTTATTTAGATTTACTAGAGATCTATTTTTTTGCTATTTGTGAAAAGACTTGATGATCTCAAAAAAACTGCTTTAACAGTTTTGCAGTCTTGTCGACAACTTTCATTAACTCTCATTGTTGATGGTTTTTCAGTTTTTTTAGAAAAAATTGATTTTAATAATGGAAATAATGCTGCTCTTCCACCAGATGCTCTTTTTTTATCAATAAACCAAAACATATCTAAAGCAGATTCATCTAGAATTTCATTTCTTATCTTTATCCCAAAATCTGAATAGTGTCCGACCATCGTAATTTTACCTCTTGCAAAAAAATCAACAAATTTTGCAAATTTCACACACAAGTAACATTGATTATCAAAAACTACAATTGGAACATTTTCTTTTATTTCCATAATATTATATAGTGGCGATCAAATTAAAATTTTTCAGAAATAGATTTTTATTAAATTTACTAAGATAATGATCAATATGGGACTTAATTATTATCAAATTAAGAAAAATATTCTTAGAGCCCGTAAGTTAGTGATTAAGGCAACTAATATTGCCGGTTCGGGGCATCCTGGGGGTTCTTTCTCTATGGCAGAAATATTAGGTTGTTTATTTTACAAATATCTGAAATTTGATCCTAATAATCCTCAGTGGGAAGACCGGGATCGTTTAGTTTTATCTAAAGGTCATGCTGCTCCTGGTTTGTTTTCAAACATGGCCGTTGCAGGATATTTCCCAGAATCTGAACTAGAAACTCTCCGTAAATTTGGTAGTAAATTACAGGGACATCCTGACCTAAAATGTCCTGGTGTGGAATTCTGTGGTGGATCTTTAGGCACAGGATTATCTTATTCTATAGGAGTTGCACTTGCAGCAAAAATTAATTCCAAAGATTACCATGTTTACACTATCATTGGAGATGGTGAGTCAAACGAGGGTCAGATTTGGGAAGCTGCTATGATGGCTGCAAAATACAAGCTTGACAATCTTACTGCTTTTCTTGATAGAAATTTCATTCAACAAGATTCCTATACTGAAAAAATAATGCCACTAGATGAAAAATTAGAAGGTGATGATCTTTCTGAAATGTGGAAAGATGCATCACGTTGGAAGACTGGTGATAAGTGGAGATCCTTTGGTTGGAATGTCATTGAAATTGATGGACATAGAGTTGAACAAATTGACACTGCCATTGCAAAAGCAAATGCAACAAAAGGAATTCCTACTATGATAATATCAAGAACAATTAAAGGTAAATCCGTAGAACACATGGAGGATAATCCACAATGGCATGGAAAAGCTCCTGACTCTGATGTAGTTCCTATAATTAATCATGAATTGGATTCACAATTCATGATTGCTCCGTCTATTATTGCCGGAGATATGACAAATCTGGCAAATGAAATTAAAAGATGTGTTTCTAGTAGAGCCGATTATATTCATCTTGATGTGATGGATGGTCAATTCGTTCCAAACAAAACTTTTAATCATGACAAAGTCAAAGAGCTAAGACATCTTACTGTAATTCCATTTGATTTACACTTAATGATAAATGAACCCGTGAAACATGTTACAGATTACATTGATGCAGGTAGTGACATTATTACAGTTCATGCTGAAGTAACTGATGAATCTAGTTTTGGAGAAATTCATGATTTACTAAAACAAAATCAAGTTGGTGTAGGCTTTGCAATAAATCCTGATACTGAATTACCTGAATGGTCTTACAAATTCTTATCTTCACTTGATCAATTAATTGTAATGTCTGTGGTTCCTGGAAAATCTGGTCAGAAATTCATTGAAGAAACACACGCAAAGATAGTTAGATTGAATTCTATTTTAAAGAAACACAATTTTTCAGGCTATATTGAGGCTGATGGAGGAGTAAATCTTGAAAATATTGGCTCACTTTTTGCAGATGGTGCTCGTGTATTTGTTGGAGGGGGTGCCATTATTGGACAGCAAGATGTACGAGCAGCAATTAGAGACTTTAGAACTGAGGTTTTAAAATCTAGAAGAAGTATTTTGCTTGATAAAGCCAACGAATTAGGCGGATCTGATTTAGTAAACAAATGGATTAGTTTGCATATTGTAGGAGAAAAACAAGAACAAATTAAAAAAATTGCACAGGAGGCAGGATACATTTGAATGAACTAATAATGACTGATATGCGTTCAGAATACTCCAAAACTTTGATTCAAGTTGGAAAAGAGAATCCAAATGTTGTAGTTTTAGGTGCCGACACAACTGATTCACTGAAGACCTCTAGCTTTGGAAAAGAATTTCCTGATAGATTTTTCAATGTCGGTATTGCTGAAGCAAATCTTGTTACAGTTTCTGCTGGATTAGCAGCATCTGGAAAAATTTCTTTTGCTAGTACTTATGCAATATTTTTGCCAGGAAGAGCAGTTGATCAAATTCGAAATAATATTGCTTATCCTTCACCACAAGGGAAGCAAGGCCTTAATGTGAAATTAGTTGTGTCTCATGGAGGATTATCTGTTGGGCCTGATGGTGGTTCACATCAACAACTTGAAGACATTGCAATAATGAGAGTTATTCCTAATTTCCGAGTTTTCATTCCTGCTGATACAATTTCAGTTTCTAAATTAACTCATTTAATGGCAAATGAATATGGACCATTTTACATGAGAATGGCAAGATCAAAAACTTCTATAGTTCATTCAGAATCTCAAGATTTTCAAATTGGAAAAGGTATTACTCTAAGAGATGGTTCTGATTGCACTATTGCAGCATGTGGAATTACTGTTAGAATGGCTTTAGATGCAGCTGAATCATTACAGCAAGAAGGAATTTCCTGTAGAGTTTTGGATATGTTTTCAATAAAGCCAATTGACAATAAAATTTTAGAAAAAGCAGCAAGAGAAACAGGTTGTATAGTTACTACTGAAGAGCACAATATTTTTGGGGGAATGGGTTCTGCTGTTACAGAATCTGTTTCTGAATCATATCCTATACCAATAAAGAGAATTGGGGCTCAAGATATGTTTGGAGAATCAGCTCGAGATAACGAAGTTCCCTTACTTTTCGAAAAGCATGGAATAACATCTTTTAATATGGCAAAACAAGTCAGAGAAATTAGGAATAAAAAGTTATGAAAATTTTTCTTGACACTGCTGATCTAAAGTCTATTAGAAAATTTAATGATATGGGATTACTAGATGGAATCACAACTAATCCTTCTTTATTGTCTAAGGAAGGAGGCAATCCAAAGGATGCAATGAAAGAGATTACAAAAATTATCAAAGGTGATGTAAGTCTTGAAGTTGTAAGTACAGAATATTCTGGAATGATGGAGGAAGGCAAACGTCTTCGTGAATATGGAGATAATGTTGTCGTTAAAGTTCCTATGACTCCTGATGGTTTGAAAGCATGTAAATCACTTTCGTCAGAAGGAATTCCTGTTAATGTTACATTGATATTTTCCCCAAATCAGGCTTTGCTTGCTGCAAAATCTGGCGCAAAATATGTTAGTCCATTTATTGGAAGACTTGATGATATTGGCCAAGATGGGATGCATCTAATTAAAGAAATCAAAGAAATATTTTCCAATTATAATTTTGGAACTAAGATACTTGTTGCAAGTATTCGTCATCCAATACATGTAATTGATGCTGCAAAAATTGGAGCAGATGTAGTAACTTTACCTCCTGTAGTATTGGATAAGATGATGCAACACCCATTGACAAAAATTGGTTTAGAAAACTTCCTTGCAGATTGGGAAAAGCTTAAAGCTGGAAATTCTGACATCAAAATATAGAATAATCAAATATAGCGAATAATAAAAAGAAAAAAATTTTAAAAATGAAAAATAGGTTATTTTACGAGTAATTATTACTTCTTTTTTCTACCTGTTCCTCTACCTGAAGTCATTGTACCTTTGTAATCTGGTCTGGTTTTTGGTTCAGGAATATCTCCTAATCTTCTTCTACCAGTTCCTCTACCTGAAGAGACCATTGTATTTGCTGCTGTTTTTTTCCTTGATTCTTGGATCGCTTTATACTCAGCACCGGTCCACTTTGAAGCATCACTGTCAACCTCAATAATTTTTGTTCCTCTTCCGGAACGGACTCTTATTTTGACCATAAATTAAGTTAAATCTTCTTGTATTTATCTAGGGCGTTTATCTAGAATTAATCATAGTTTTAGTGGAATTTGTTTTCTTAGAAAAAGTTTCTAGAAAAATTTTTGTGATTCAGAAATTTTTAGTGGGCCCTCGAGGGGAATCGAACCCCTGTCCGAGGATCCACAATCCTCTATACTAGCCACTGTACTACGAAGGCCACCAGAAAGAAAAATTATTAATCCTGTAATAATCTTTGATTTCTATCTGAAAATTATACTGTAGACTTATTATTGACTAGTTTGGATTTGAAATATGCGGTTATGGTGGATTGCAATGGCAATAGCAATTGGACTTACATGGGTTGGGATGAATTATATACTTCCATTCAAGTAGCCTCAAATTCAAGAATGTTTTTCAATTTTATAACTAAAATTTTCACATATAATAACAGCGATCGCTTTAAATTTGTTGTACTAGAGTATTTTTCGACTTGAAACGAGGATTCATTACTAGTAGATTACATTCAGGTAGAAAAACAGTAGAGATTTCTATTGAAAGTAAAATGGAGACTATACCAGGGGAAAAATTTGTATGGATTAATCTACAAAATCCAGATAGGAAAGATGTTGAAAAATTAGCTGAAAAATACAATTTCAATGCACTAAACATTGAAGACTGCATGACCAAATTTGAACTTCCAAAACTAGATAGTTATGATGATCATTTCTTTGTAATTCTACATTTTCCACCACTAGCACAAAAAGTAGGAATACCAAAAAATAGCCAGCTATCCATATTCCTTGGAAAAGATTTCCTGGTCACAGTCCATCAAGGAGATCTAAAACCCTTAGTTGAATTGATAGAAATATGTAAAACAGATTCGGATCAACAAAGAAAAGATAGACTATTAGGAAAATCATCCGGGGTATTACTTCATGAAATCATAGATGTGCTGGTGGATGATCTTTTACATACGTCTAGAAAGATTATTGCAAATCTAGATGAAATAGAAGATAGAGTATTTGATGAAACAAAACCAGTAGCAAGAAGTATTGCTTTACTCAGAAGAGAAATTAACAAATTAAGAAGAATTGTTAATCCATTAAAGAAATTTGTGTTAGAAATTGCAAAAAACATTAAAAGATTTTCTGAAAGAGAGGATCAAGAACTTACATTGTTTTTTGATGACATAATTGATCATATAGATAAAGTAATTGAAACATTAGAAGACTCCAGAGAAACTATGGAAATTTACAAAGATACAGACTTTGTGCTGAGTACTGAAAAAACAAACAAAGTACTTGCGGTACTAACTATTATCTTCACGTTGGCAATTCCATCAACTGTAATTGGAACATTTTATGGAATGAATGTTAATGTGCCAGGTGGAAATGGAGATGATTTTATGATCTTAGGCCCATTTACAGCATTCATAATTATTATTATTGCATCAGCAATTCCTGCGATCTTGATGTTTGCATATTTCAAAAAGCTAGGTTGGATTAATAGTTAAAATTACTACTTTTTTCCTACCTAATTTTTAGAAAATACCGAATTTACTAGATTCCATATCTTCTTTGATAGCAAGCTTGAATCGAGGAGACTGTGTCTCTACGTTCTTTGTTAACCATGTGAGAAATTTCTTTTCAACCCCTCTCCCCTTTAATTTATTAAAATCTGGTCCCATTATTTCTACTAATTTTTCAACAAGTGATTTGTTTACACTTAATACAAAAAAGTGCCAACCAAAAGCAAATTCTGAATCAGTCATAGCAAAATCTTCCTTACTGTGAACCATTTCTTCCAAAAGAGATAACTGTCGAGTTAATGCTTTACTTGTTTTATCATAATCTATTGCAGAAACATTGATGTTAATTCTAGCCTCCATATTTTTTTCACTTCAAAACAAAATAAAAGGGTTATACAGATTATTCCTTTAAAAGATATTCAAAATCGATGTCAAAATACATTTTCATGATATTGATATAAGTTTGAATAGATTCTGGAATTTCTTCACCACATGCCACTCCTAGTTTTTTTGCATTAATCCAAATTACTAATGTTTGTATTATTGTCAAAAACCGATCGTTACTAACTTCAGGAGCTCCAATGGATTTTGTGTACCTTTCTGCAAATTCCCATGCTGTTACAAAATCTACACATTTAACACCAAAAATTGCCAATACCTGCTCTTGCATATTTTGCGCTTTTTTGAATGGTACTTTGTTGATAATGTATGGAAAATTTACTTTCTCTGGAAGACAATCTATAAGTGGCCCCCAAATTGTGATTATTTTTGTTCCTGGTTTTAGGTTTTCAAATTTTTTTAACATTTTATTAATTAAATTATCATCTGTAAACCAAAATAAAATCACAGAAGCATCTGAAATGTCTGATTCTTCTATATTATTACAAATTAACTGTCCTTGAATATTTTTTTGCTCAAGAATTTCTTTTGCGTGTTGAATTTTTTTAGGATTGTTATCTATTCCTACAGCTTTTTTTACTTTGAACTCATTTATTGCTATCTCAATTCCTATCTCGTTACCACAACCTAAATGATAGAAAACATCCCTTTTTCCTACATCTGCAAACTTAAAAATTTCTCTAAAAGATTTTTTTGGGAGTTGGACATCTTCTCCACTAAGTAAATTTTCTGGAAGTGTTTCTAAATATTCTTCAATTTTCAATATTATTATTTCTACACGATAGAATTTATTCTCTTATACTTTCTAATTTTGAAACTGCTTGCCATAACTGTGTTCTTACGTATGAAGGCATGTTGGGATCCTGTGTTACATCATCTAGTAGACTAATTGTATTTGCTGCTCTGACTGAAAGTGAATATTCTTCTTTACTCAAATCTATCACCAAATCTGAAATTGATTTTTTTATTGTTCTTGGAGTAGAATTATTGGAAGCAATCAGATTTAATGTTTCAATTGCTCCTTTCATTGATTCTTTATTTTGGGCGTCATCTACCATTTTTTACACCTTTTCTTAAAAAATAGAGGTATATAGTTACATCTCTACAAACACGTTGTCTGATTCTACTACAACATTGTATGATGCCAAATCTCTAATTTTGGCCGGAAATTTAACTAATTTTCCAGTTTTACAATCAAATTGTGCTCCATGCCAACCACATGTGATTGTGGATCCATCCAATTTACCTTCTGATAAACTAGAACCTGAATGAGTGCAAGTATCATCTGTTGCACAATATTCACCATCAATATTTGCAACTAAGATATCTTTTCCATCAATAGATACCTTAATCATTTTTCCAGGAGGAATATCTGATATTTTACCAGCTATAATTTTTCCCATTTTAGTTTTTATCTGATCATTCTTAATATTTTTTTGTATTTAGTGACAATGATGATCAGAGAAGCAAATTCATTAGATAAAATTCAAATTTTGAAATTTTGCATAGATACTTTTTCTTGGGGAGATTATATAGATCAAGTTTGGGATTCTTGGTTATCCGAAGGTAATTTGTTCATATTTGAAAAACAGTTTCCAGTCGGAATTTGTCATGCATTTTACTCAGAAGATCAGATTTGGATTGAAGGAATTAGGATTGATCCAAATTTTCGTAGACAAAAAATTGCATCCAAACTTGTAAAACATACTGAATCCGTAGGAAAAGAAAAAAATATCTCATTTTCCTTTATGTTAATTGATACTGAAAATACTTCATCTATCACTATGGCAAACTCTTTAGATTATGATATCTTTCAAACTTGGAATTTCTACTCTCTTATGCCAAAAAGAAATTCAAATTATAATGTTCACTTTGGGAAGTTTTTAAATCGTCAATTATATACCCATTATGTAAAATCTTGGAGATGGCTTCCAGTTGATGATACTACACTATCTACATTTTATCAACAAAATAAAATTATTAAATCTAATGTAGATGGCAAAGAATCAATTGCAATTCTTACTGATTCTGAGCATTTTGATAACACTTTAATTGTTACATTGTTTTCAGGCTCACAAAACACTACATTACAAGTAATTTCCTTTTTACAAAATTATGGTATTGAAAAAAGCTATGAAAGAATACAAATTTTGACTAAAGAACAATTACCACTTTTTGATTCATTAGAACATAGAATTTCATTTCATTTAATGAAGAAATCTTTAGTTTAATCTGATCTAACAAATTTTATTGTGTTATTTAAAATTCCAAGACCTTCAATTTCCATCTCCACTTTATCCCCATCCTTCAAAAATACTGCATTTGGATTATTTACTATTACTCCAGCTGGTGTTCCCGTAGCAATAATGTCTCCTTTTTCTAAGGTCATTACCTTAGAAATTTTTGAAATAATTTCTGGGATTTTAATGAACATTTTATTTGTAGAAGCATTTTGTCTTAGTTCTCCGTTAATTTTGGTTGTTAGCTTTAGATTTTGGGCATCTCGGATTTCATCAACTGTTGTAATCCATGGTCCACATGGTGCAAATGAATCAAAACTCTTCCCTCTAGTAAACTGCTTATCTTTGAATTGAATATCTCTAGCTGAGACATCATTGAATACCATGTATCCAAAAACTGCACTTGATGCATCTTCTATGCTGATATTTTTGCAGTTTTTTCCAATTATCAAGGCTAATTCCACTTCATAGTCTAGCTGTGAAACAAAATCTGGACATATGATATCTGATTCGGTACCAGTTAGTGTTGTTCGTGGTTTGATTATAATGACAGGATCTTTGGGTGCTTGGAGTCCTTGTTCTTCAGCATGGTCCGTATAGTTAAATGCTAAACAGATTATTTTGTTTGGATTTGGGATTGGTGACAATAATTTAAATTTTGAAATACTTTCTTCATATGGTAAATCTTTAATTTTGTTTTTAATTTCATCATACCACCCATCAAAAAGAAAATCTTTTACATTGTTTGGAATTGGAATTCCTGTTTGGTAAATAATCTCGTCTTTTGTGGCTACTTTGTCACCTTTCACAAAACCGTATGTTTCATTATTTCCATGTAACAATCGTACTATTTTCATAATTGATCACTTGTGTGTAAAAATTGCTTGATTCTGTGAATCTTTTCTACAATATCCAAATCTGACAAATTGAATCTCTTCTCCTTCTTTTAGTTGTAGATAATGTGGTTCTGTATAAACATCTAATTCTTCTAAACTTTCTTCGTTAAACTCTTCTCCAATGAATAATACTTTTGGAATAATCATCTTAATTTTATGTGCAGTTTTTTGTGAAACCCATTGAATTTTTAGTATGTTTGTTGTTTCTCCATCTCCAATAAAATCCCCCTCAAATTCTGTGCCCGCTTTTGTAATGGAAACATTTCCTAATCCTAAAAGCCTGATCTGCATTCCTTGTTTGATGTTTTGTGCATCATCTCCAGAAATATAGAAATTTCCATCAATCTCAATTTTTCTTTTGCCCATGTCATTAATTGGGTGATTAGGAATTTCAACTGACGAGATTGGTAAATTTTTTACTGTCAATTTTCTTGCATTGCTTACCATGAACAATCTTGTACTCTCAGCATCAACAACTTTTCGATTGAATGCTTCAAGTGCATCAAATGGTGCAAGAGTATCTGCTTTGGTTAACCCTAATGACATGATGAATTTTTTGATGGCTTCAGGTCTAATTCCCCTTCTTTTGAGTGCCTCAAGAGTTGGTAGTCTTGGATCATCGTACCATGAAACCTTACCTTCTTCAATCAAAGGCTTGATGAGCCTTTTTGACATTGGCATTCCTTTGAATTCTAACCTAGAGAAAAATCCCTGGTATGGTTTTCTCATGTTTAACGCATCTAATATTGCATAAATCAACTCTTTTCTTAGTTCAAATTCTTTTGAACGCAATGCATGTGTGACTCCACTAATACTATCCTCTATTGCTACTGACATATCATAGCTAGGCCAAATTCTATATTTTTTGCCTAACGTGTAATGACTTTCATCAATAATTCTAAACAATACTGGGTCCCTCATGACTGCATTATCTGCTTTCATGTCTCCACGGAATCTTACAATTGCATCACCCGGTTTGAATTTTTTTTTCATCTTTTCCCAATTTTTATTATTTTTGTCAATATCTCCCATACTGCACTTGCATGCTTTTCTTTCTCTTCTGTTCTTGCTTATGTTGTCTCTTTTACAAGTACAAACATAAGCTCTTCCAGAATTGAGTAACTCTATACATTTCTCATAAAATATTTCCATATCATCTGAAGTCTGCTTTTCTTCATCCCATTCAATTCCCAACCATTCTAACCCAACTTTAATGGCTGCATGATACTCCATTCTCTCTACTTCTGGATTTGTATCATCCATTCTTAGAATAAATTTTCCACCATACATCTTTGCATATTCTGAACTAATGATAACTGCTTTTGCATGACCTATGTGTGGATATCCATTTGGCTCCGGAGTAAATCTTGTAACAACTTTTCCTTGTTCTGCACCTTCTAATTCTGGAAGGCCTACTCTCCCTTCAATTTTTTCTTTAGGCACTAAAATTTCTGGAAAGTTTTCTTCAATTTCTTTTTTCTGTTCTTCAGATGATAACTGATTTACATTAGCAACAATTTCAGAAATGTCTCCTGTAATTTCTTTTACTTTTGTTCTAAATTCTGGTTTAGTTCCAAGAATTTTTCCCAAAATTATTTTATCTTGAGTTTGTCCTCCATGCTCAAATGCATTTTGAAGAGCCATTTTTCTAATTTCTTTTTTTAATTCTTCATCCATACTAGATCTACCTATTGTAACTATACACTTCTCTTTACTACAAAATCTAATAATGTAATTAGTTCTATTTTAGCAGAGCCTGAGTACCTTGATAACGATTTTTCAGCTTTCCCTGCATATTTTAGAGCCTGCTTTCTAACATTTTCTTCAATTCCAAGAGAGCGAATCACATTTACCGCCTTATTTAGATCATTTCTTGTTGCCTTGGAATTTCCAAATGCCTTTAGAATTGTTTTTTTGTTTTTGCCTTTAGCTGATTTTATTGCCATTAGAATTGGAAGTGATTTTTTACCTTCTCTAAGATCATTTCCAACAGGTTTCTTTGTAACTTTGGGATCTCCCATTACTCCCATGAGATCATCAGTTATCTGAAATGCAATTCCCAAGTTTCTTCCGAATGATGAGAGATTTGAAATGTCATTAGATTTGTTTGTAGCACAAATAGCTCCCATTGCACATGATACATCAAATAATGCTGCAGTTTTTTTACAAATCATTGTAATGTACTCTGCTTGGGTTGGAATTTTCTTTTCGTCTGCCATCTTTACATCAAGCAGCTGACCTTCACATACATCTACACATGCTTTAGCTAGTCTAGAGACTAATTTAGTAGTAGCATTTGCTGATAACTTTGATTCGGTAATTATTTGAAATGCTTTTGAAAATAAAACATCACCAGCTAGAATCGCAATTGGTATTCCAAATTTTTTATGTACAGTTGGAACTCCATGACGCATCTCATCATTATCCATAATATCATCATGAACTAAAGTAAAGTTGTGAACCATTTCTATAGCACTTGCTGCTGGCATTGCATTGGAAACTTTTCCTCCTAAAACTTGGCAACTTCTAATTACCATGTATGGTCTAAGTCTTTTTCCACCATGAACAATCAGATGTCCTGCTGCATCATAGAGTTTCTTTGGATTTCCTTTTAGTTTTGAATTTAGATACTTGTTTACTATTTTTGCATTTTTTTCAATTTGCTTAGTTTTTTTCATTTACCAATCTCCATTTGTCTTTTGGTAGATGAGTCTTGATTGCTTCATTCAATCCCTCACGAACTTCCCTATTCATCCATGTAGATAAGATACTTTCATACTTTTCAAGCATGGATTGCTTAGATTTGTCAAGTAATTCTAAAGCAATAAGCATCCAAGGGCAATAAATTTGAGAATTTGTCTTTAATTCTGAAAGTAATTCTTTTGCAGAAATCCACTTAATTTCAACTGTTTCTCCCTCAATCTCTTTTGGTTCTGAAGCTTTGTCAATTATTCCAATCAATGTTCCACAAATTTCATTTTCAGAACCTACATCTTTGTAAGGCACATGATACTCAAATTTGTGCAAATAATCTAGTTTTCCTTCAATTCCTAATTCTTCTGGCATTCTTCTTTCCCCTGATGATACATAAGTTTCAGATTCTCTAGGATGACTTGCAAATGTACCATCCCAATCGCCTGGCCACAGCATTTTTTCTTTTGCTCGTTTTGTAAGCACTAGATTTCCATCCTTATCAAACAATAAAACAGTAAATGCTCTGTGTAGTCTTCCACCTGGCAAATGACACTTTGCTTTTTCTTCAGTACCAATTGGATTGTCATTCTCATCAACTAAAATGACAAATTCTTCAGACATTTCTTTTTCCTCTAAATAGTGTTCCTTCAAATTTTCTATCCCTAACCGCTTTCAAAATTCTTTCAGGTTTATTGCCATTTACAAAAAAGACATTCATTCCAATTTTTGCAATCTTTAAGGCTTCCTCAACTTTTCTAGTCATTCCACCAGTAACGTCCATCTTGTTTTCTAAAATTAAATGACGCTTATCTCTTAATTCATAAATTAATTTTTTTGATTTGAGATCAGAATATAATCCATCTTCATTTAAAACAAAAATACAAAGTCTTGGTTTTAGAATTTTTGCAAGATAAGTCATAATCTTGTCACCAGATAAAATGTATGTTTTTTTCTGACCATACCATAATGCGTCTCCATATGTGACTGGAATTAAGCCTGATTTAGCAATTTTTTCAATCTCTTTAACTTTTTTTGAAATCGGTTTATTTCCTGACATAAAATCTGTTGGTGGAAGACAATATGGATTCAATCTATTTTTTAACAATGAATTCAAAATGATCTTGTTTAATTCAATCATTGAATTTTTTACAATTGCAACTCCTCTAAGGTCGTACTTTCTTTCTTTAGTATGCATACTATATTTTACAGACCAATAATGTCCATAGGAACCACCACCATGAACAATAATCATCGGTTCATTAATTTTCTTCAAACTCTTAGCAAGATTGTTTATTGTTTTTCTTCTAACTGATAATGGTTTTTCTTTATTTGTAATAATTGAGCCACCTAATTTTATTAGAATCATGCTGTTCCAAATTATGTAGTCAATTAAAAAGTATCCAGTCCTTTGAAATCAATTTTTACTGAAAAGCATTCATAATTCTTATCTCTGAATTGATTGATAGAATGCTCCAAATTTAATTCATCTGTCAAGGAAATGATGCATCCACCTCCACCTGCCCCCGTAATTTTTGCCCCAAACGATGATTTTTGTCCTACTTGGATAATGTCTCTCAATTTTTCATTTGAAACTCCAATTGTTTCAAGATACTCTTGATTCTGAATTATTTTTTGACCTAATTCTTTGATATTATTACCAGTCAATAACTTCAAAACATCTTCAACTAGTTTTGATTCATCATTGCATAACTTGGAAAATTCTATTTTATTTTCTTCTTTGAATTGCTTTACTCTTGCAACTACTGATTCTGTAGAATGTTTTATGTTTGAATTTGTAATTATTAGATGAAAATCAGGCTTAGATTTTATTTTAGTAAATCCATTTTTCTTATCATATTCCATAATGCCTCCATATGTACAAACAGTACAATCTGCTCCTGATGTGTTTTGAAAAATTGTTTTTTCAGCTGCAATTGCAAGTTCAAGAATTTCTTCTCTGGATGTTTCTATAAATAATCTGGAAATTGCTGCAGCACCTGCAACACAACAAGCAGATGATGAGCCTAAACCTACTCCGATTGGAATATCTGATTCTATTATAATCTCAATCCCTGTGGTTTGATTTTGTGCTTGTAACATTTTGTTTGCTAAATAATAAAATGGTTTTAGTGGAGAATTAATTTCTGAAACAGGCTTGTTTGGTTCTAAAATTAAATCCCCTATGTTTGATTTGATAGAAATTTTCTCTCCTTCAATCTTTTCTGCTGTGACAGTAACTCTCTTGTTGATTGCACAAAGGATTGCTTTTACTCCATATACTACAAAATGTTCTCCAAAAAGAATAACTTTCCCTGGCGCAGAAGCTTTAGATTTCAAGTAAACACTTTGGAATTTTGATTGATTTATTCGATTTCCTCTTCTGTAATCTTTGTTTCAAAATCATCGATTTCATATTTCATTGATTCATCTTCTTTTAGTTCTCCTCTTTCAATGAGAATTTGACGTACCAATAACCAGTAAACTGTTGCTAGAGCTTTTCTTCCTCTATTGTTTGCTGGAATAATTACATCCAGTTTTGATGTAATGTTATCGGTATTTGCAATTCCTATGACCGGAATTCCTGCATTAGTTGCTTCTGTGATTGCTTGCTCATCAACTTGTGGATCTGAAATTAAGACTAATTTTGGTTCAATGTAATATGGCAATGAAGGATTTGTCAAAGTTCCTGGCATGAATCTTCCAATAAGTTTCTTAGAATCTAACATCTCACAGAATTTTTCAATTGGTGTTTCTGCATATTGTCTGCCTGAACATACAATGAGTTTGTCTGTTCCCAATCTATTGATAAATTTGGCTGCGGCTTTGATTTTCTCTAATGTTATGTCTAAATCAAGCATGTAAAGTCCTTCAGGACTGGCTTTAGTGATGAATGGTTTCATAAATTTTGTCTTTACTTGAGTTCCTACTCTAATTCCAGTAGCTAGGATTTTCTTTTTGATGTCTATTGCTTCTGTTTGTTCACTCATAACGATTTTAAATCTCTGCCATACCGCGTATTAAATCATGCTCTGATAGGCGTAATAGTTCATTTAGTTTTGCTATTCTTTCTCCTCCAATTATACCAACTTTGAGCATTTTTGACTTTGTTGCAATTCCTATATGGGATATTTGTGAATCAATAGACTCGCCAGATCTATGTGATGTAATTAATCTGATATTGTTTTGATTTGCAACATTAGCAAATTCAAGAGCATCATAAAGACTTCCTGCTTGATTTACTTTTAAAATTGCTGCATTACATGATTTTAAACCAATTGCTTTTGTCAGAATGTCTTTGTTTGTGACTATCAAATCATCTCCTGTAACCATAGTGTTTGGGAATTTGGCCGTAATCTCTGCCATGTCTTCAAATGCCTCTTCATGGACAGCATCTTCTGCAAAAATCAATTTGTATTTTTCAATAATATTTGCCACAAAATCAATCTGTTCTCCAGTAGAATTTTCAAATCCAGCTCTGTCGTAAACGTACTTTTGTTTTTCTTCATTCCATTGTGTAGATGATGCAAAGTCTACCCCTAAAGAGACCTCTTTTCCTAAAGTAAATCCTAAATTCTCACAAGCCTTTGCAGAAACTTCTAGTGCTTTTTGATTTTCTAATTTTGGTGCCCATCCTCCCTCATCCCCTCTTCCATTAGTAAAGTTAGGATCTTCTTTTTCTAAAACACGGCGTAATTCTTTATGTACTGACAAATTAGTTTCAATAGCTTCTTCTATAGTCTTTGAACCTGTTGCACAAATCAAAATCTCTTGAATGTCTGGAGTTCCAGGTCCTGCATGTGCTCCACCACCCAAAATATTTCCTAATGGAAATGGAAATTTAAATGAGGATTTTGGTGAAAGTATTTCAAATAATGGTTGCTCTGCTGCTTTTGCTGCTGACTCAATAGATGCAATTGTGACTGCAAAAGCAAGTGCACCCCCAATTCTTGAATAGTTTGTAGAATTATCCAAACTTTTCAGAGTATCGTGAATTCCTTTGAGATCTGAAGATTCTAACCCTATAAATTTTTGAGAATTTTCTTGTAAAATTCTAAGACTCTCTTCTGGTTTTCCATTAGGAAAACTTACTACTTCATATTTTCCTACACTAGCACCTGATGGAGCACAAACTCTTCCAAGAAACTTTCCCTCTGATTTAACATCTATCTCAATTGTTTTACTTCCTCTACTATTGTATAGAATCCGTCCTTCAATAGAGGAAATTCTTGTCAAGTTACTCTAACTCAGATTGAACTTCTAGGTTTCTTCTCTGAATTGCTTCATAAAATGGAATTACTTGTTGAATTGTCTCGACAGTAGTCAAAAGCATTCTTCTACAACAATATCTTTCAGCTCCTAAAGAATCAAGAACTTTACCTGGCTCTTCTCCAACTTTAATTCTATTTTGAAAATCATCATATTTATCTGCAAGTAATTTTCCACATGTAAAACATCTAACTGGAATTAACATACGAACGAAAAAGTAATCAAGGATTATAAAAACCATGCAAGGAAATTTTGTTGCGGGCGTCGCCCAGCCTGGCCAAAGGCGCTAGCTTGAGGGGCTAGTCTCTCAGGAGTTCGTGGGTTCAAATCCCATCGCCCGCATATACAATTATGAAAACTATTTCTCTAGTTTTTGTAATGCCTTAATTAGTTCAGCTCGCCTTTTCTCTTCTGTAATTGCAGATCTGACATCATCTACTAGAATTCTATTTACATCGATCTTTCTTCTAGCCTCTTTCACCACTTTATCATACATTGAAAAAGTGTAAAGATGAAGATACAAATTTTCCATTACTTCAAAAACTCTTGTAGCCTCATCAATGTCACCAATTCTAATTTCATCAAACACCCTTCTTTTCAATTCACCTACACAATCTAGCAACCCCAAAACATATGATTCTGGCATTACTGACAACTTTTTGTCTGAAGGAATTTCTTTTTTTTCAACAATCGCAATAAGACATGCAGCCTCTACAAATTCCTGTTCTGGTGTGATTAGGTATCTTCTAAGTCCACCTATTGCTTTTTTCTTGTATTTCTTCAACAATTTGTTTGCTTGTTTCAAATTATTTTTCCCAGTTTTCAGATCTCCTTTGTGAACAGCAATAATTGATCTGCTACAAAGAATAATTATTTCTCTTGTATTTTTTAATAGAAATTCTCTTGAATCTTGAATATTTTCTAAAGATTTTGCAATCTTGCTCAGTGATGGTTTTACATTTTTTAACGTCATGTTTGATAATGCCTAAAAACTAGGATAAAGTCGTTTGCTAAATCTCTTATCTTGAAATTTTTTCTTCTAGGCATTCTATTTAAAAAAGAAATTAAATATCTTCTTCAATCCTAATGATTTGTCATTTACATCTATAATTGGTGTGGGTTTTTCAACAAAAATCCCTCGTGGTCTATATAATAAAACTGCAAGTAAAATAATTCCAAGCAATAAAAAGTCCAGCCAAACAACATTAAATGGAACATATTCTTGAAATGAATCTTTGAAAAATATGATGAATTTTCGTAGTGTAACAAAGAGAAGTGTTCCAATAATTATTCCCTTGTTGTTTGCTAATCCTCAAATGAGAATCATAAGAAATGCCAAAAAGTCCAGCTTGCTCTATCGTATGCAAAGGCAATTGTTCCACCAACATAAAATGCATACAATGCACCTGTTATAGCCGCAAGTGCTGCAGATACCATAATTATTTTAATTCTTATTTGTGTGGTGTTTTTTCTAAGCGATTCAGCTGCTACTTCATTATCTCTAACTGCTCTAAGCATTCTTCCAAGTGGTGAACGAATCATTTTTTCACTAAACACATACACAACAATTGTAATTAGGATTAATCCTACAGTATCTATTGGGAATCGTAATTCCCCTGGAAGCAATGATAATGGATCTGGCACCTGAACTCCTAGTGTACCACCAACTAATGGGGTAAAAATATTCCCAAAGCTCTTATTTTGGATATGATTTTCTTGTAAATTATGGAAATTACTGTTGATCAAATGTATCAAATTGAAAACAAAGGTCATGACATGGGATTTCTAAAAAAATTCATGATGGAAAATGCAGGTGCTACATCAGTTAGACGATTAGTTGACAAACTTGGAAATGTAGAATCAAAAAATATTCTGATTTTTGTAGGATTGGGTAATAATGGCGGCGATGGTTTGGTAATGGCAAGACATTTAGCTGGTTATGGTGCAAAAGTTTCAGTAATGCTTCTTGGCACTCCTGATAAAATCAAAACTGAGGAAAGTAATTGGAATTGGTCTATTTTGCAGAAAATGCCATCTGTGAAACTAATGTCCGGAGATTCTTTTGACTTTGATTTCAAACCAGATGTTATAATAGATGGTATCTTTGGTACTGGAATATCTGGAGAAATTCGAGAGCCATATGCCTCTGCAATTAATTATATCAATCAAACAGATTGCTACAAGTTTGCTGTAGATGTGCCATCTGGATTAAATCCACAAACAGGAGCGACTGCAAATATCTTTACAAAATGTGACATGACAGTTACATTTCATAAAATGAAACAAGGAATTCCTAAAAGAAAAGACTTGACAGGAGAATTGTATGTAGAAAAAATTGGAATCCCACCTGAAGCTGAAGAGGGTATTCTATGAAAGTTCACCAAATTCAAGTTGGAAACATGCAGAACTTTACCTACATTGTTGAAGATGAGGATACAAATGAAGCAATCCTTATTGATCCATCATGGGAACTTGTTGAATTAGAACTGATCATAAAAAGAAATAATCTAAAAATCAAATACATTGTAAACACACATCATCATTTTGATCATACGATGGGAAATGAAGCAATGACTGAATCAACAAAAGCTCCTATCATTCAGCATGAATTTTCTGAATTAAAACATGACATAACAGTAAAGGATGGAGATTATATTGAATTTGGTAATTCAAAATTAAAAGTCCTTCATACTCCTGGACATTCTAAGGACAGTATATGCCTAATAGGCGATGATAAAATTTTCTCAGGCGATACATTGTTTGTTGGAAATTGTGGTAGAGTTGATTTGCTTGGAGGAAGTGCAAAAGAACTCTATCATAGTCTTTTTGACATTCTTTATACCTTAGATGATGATTTGGTATTATATTCTGGTCACAATTATGGCAATTCAAAAACATCAACTATTGGACAAGAAAAAATCACTAATCCTGTAATGCAAAAACGAACTGAACAACAATTTGTTGAAATGATAGGTCAGTGAACTCTTTTTGGAAAATTTTGAACTATTTGGTAATATTGAAAAGGCTGAAAATTTTCTTGAAACAATAAAATCAGGAAGATTCCTTTTTTCATTTGTAATTTCATATACTGAAACTTGTGAAATTTCTGGAATCACTTTTGCAGGTGCAGACAAGAATTCAATTCAATTTACTCCCCCAGCTGATGCAGAGTATCTTCATTATGGCTATTGTAAAACAATTGATAATATTCCAATGACTCCTGATGGAAAACCAACCCCTGGGCTATTAACTAAAACTGCCTTGGAATCGTCAAGCATTCCTCATTTAACAATTAATGCTGGTAGTAAAATTTCTCCTCAATTACCCTTCATTGAAACAGGATTGTCTTTTGGAAAAAATATTTCAATTCAAGACGCTATGACAGATTCTCAAGTATCTCATGCAGTTGAGTATGGTCGAATTGTAGGAAGAAATATGGCATCTCTAACTGATTGTCTGATAATTGGTGAAAGTATTCCTGGTGGAACAACCACAGCATTAGCTGTATTAAGAGCATTTGGTTTTGATGCTAAAGTAAGTTCTAGCATTCCAAATAATCCTATTGAATTAAAAAATCAAGTTGTTAATTCTGCACTTGAAAGAATTAATTCTGATCATCCTTACAGTATTGTTGCAAAAGTTGGAGATCCAATGATTCCTTTTGTTGCAGGAATGTTGAGTTCTGCTTCTGATGTTTCTAAAGTAATGTTGGCTGGTGGAACCCAAATGACTGCAGTATTAGCATTTGCATCAAAAATTGGATTTAATGAAGAAAATACTGCAATTGGAACAACCTCTTACATAACAGACGATGAAAGTGCAAATTTCAAGAGCCTAGTCCCAAAAATTTCAGATATTCCTGCAATTTCTGTAAATCCAGGTTTGAAAAATTCACAATATTCTGGTTTAAGAGCATTTTCAGAAGGATTTGCAAAAGAAGGTGTGGGTGCAGGTGGTAGTATTATTTCATCTATGCTCAAAACAGGAAATGACTCTGCAAAATTTTTAGAGTTGGCAGAAAAAGAATATCACAGATTATTTACTTCACTGTAACTGATTTTGCTAGGTTTCTAGGATAATCCGGGTCTGTTTCTTTTTCAAGTGCAACATAGTATGATAACAATTGAATTGGAATAATTTCTGAAATTGGATACAACACTTGATCTATTTTTGGAATTTCTATCCAATAATCATAAACATCACTTTCTATATCTGAAACTCCAATAATTTTTGCTCCACGGGCTTTAATTTCTCTTGCACTTGTTATCGTATCTGAATATGTTGAATCATTTGGATTCATAATTATCACAAATACATCTGAATCCATTAATGCAAGAGGTCCATGTTTTAATTCTCCTCCTGGAATTCCCTCTGCATGAATGTATGTTAATTCTTTAAGTTTTAGTGCTGCCTCTATTGCAATAGGATAATTTATTCCCCTACCTAAAACGTAAATGTCTGAAATTTCCTTTAATTCCTTTGCAATCTGTTGAATTTTTGTTGGATTCTCTAATATTTGTAAAATAGATTCAGAGAACTTTTCAAAATTAATTGTTATATCGTTATTAGTTAATTTTTGCACAATTTTATAGATTATTACCAGTTGTGATGTGAAACTTTTTGTTGCTGCAACCCCGATTTCAGGTCCACAGTTCATTCCAATCACTACATCTGATCTGCGTGCAAGTGATGATGTAAGTAAATTAATAATAGAGATAATCTTGCAATTTTCTTTTTTTGCTATTCTTACCGCATCTAAGACATCTGCACTTTCTCCACTTTGAGATATTGCAATTAGAATAGAATTTTCTTCAATAATATCTGGCAAAAATTGGAGTTCACTTGAAATGATTGCTTCTACCTTAATTTTGGCATATTTTGATAGAATTTGCTTTGCAATAAGTGCAGAATTATAACTAGTTCCGCTTCCAGTAATGTAGATATTTTTTGCATGTTTGATATAGTCAGCTGTTTTTTCGATTGCATCAACTGTTTTTTCTCCAGCTTTCAAAATTGTTTCATGTTGTTCATAAATTTCTTTTAATGTAAAATGTGCATAATTTCCTTTGTATGCATCTCCAAATTCTTTTGAAACTTTTGTAATTTCGTGTTTTATCTTTTTACCATTAAAATCTAAAATTTGGAATCCTTCTTTATCTAAAATTATAAAATTTCTATTTTTCATATAAATTACATTATCTGTATATTCAATAAATCCTAAAACATCACTTGATAAAAAGACATTATCTTTGCTGACTCCAACAATTAATGGTTCATGAAATCTAGCTGCTGCAAGTTGACCATTTTCAAACATTGCAACAAATGCATAATGTCCTTTAATTTCTGAAACTGTTTTCATAATTGTTTCTTTGACATCTCCAGTTAATTCATAATTTTTTTGAATCAAGTTTACAATAACTTCACTATCTGTTTCACTTTTGAAATTATACCCTTCACTTTCTAATTGTTTTTTTAATTCTTCAAAATTTTCTACAATTCCATTATGTACTATTGCAATTTTTCCAGAGTTGCTTGAATGTGGATGTGCATTGATATCGGTCACTTTTCCATGAGTTGCCCATCTAGTGTGACCAATACCTACTTTTCCTGGAAGTGTATCTAAATGAATTTTTGAATTTACTTCATTTACCTTTCCTGTACCTTTCTTTAATTCAATTTTATTATCTGATTCTGTTGCAACTCCCACACTATCGTATCCCCGATATTCCATTCTTTTTAATCCCTTTACAAGAATGGGTGCTGCAATTTCTTTTCCAGAGTAACCAATAATTGAACACATAACTATTCTCTCTGATATTTTGGGATTATTTACAGATAAGCCTATTTTTTCGATTATTTTGTTGAAGAACCATCATCTTTTGAAGTTGCTTCAGCTGGTGTCTCCACTGCTTCAGGTTCAGATTTTGTCTTTTCTAACATTTCTGGAATCTTAGATTCAGGTGTAAAATGAACATCGCCTTCTTCTCCAACTGTAACTGTGTATGATGGAATGTCTATTTTTCTGTTCCCAATCATTATGTGTCCATGAATTACTGCTTGTCTTGCTTGATATGGTGTTTTGAATCCAAGCTTCTTTGAAACAATAGTTTGTAATCTACGTGCAAGTAAATCATTTACATTTAGGTTAAGTACATCATCTAATGTTGCATCACTACTTACTAATCCAATTCTAGCAAGTGATTTCATTAGGATTGGTTCTTTTTCCTCTCTAACTTCTTGTCTTAATGCAAGCAATGATCTTGCTTGATGTCTCACACGTGATAATTCTGTATGTGCTTTCCATAATTCTCTTTTAGTTCTTAATCCAAATGTGCCAAGAGTTTTTAGTTCTTCCATCTTTAGTTCATAATTAAGAGGTCTCTTTGGTTTTCTCCAAACTCTACGTGGATATTTTGGATCTCCCATTCAAAACACCTATTTTGTTTTCTCCGCTGGTGCTTCTTTCTTTTCTTCTGTTTTTGGAGATGTTGCTGCATCAGCTGGAACTGTTGCTTCATTAGCTGGAGCTGCATCTGCTGTTGGAGCTCCTGGAGATCCCTTCTTTACTGGAGATGCTAGTCCACCTTTGGCAACACCAACTGCTCCACCTTTTCTACCTGAAGTTCTAGTTCTTTGCCCTCTAACTTTTAGACCGCTTAGATGACGGTAACCTCTCCAACTTGCAGTTATTCTTTCTCTTTCAATATCATTTCTTAATGTAAATGGAATATCTGACGTTAACAAATGCAAATTTGCTCCGGTTTCAATGTCTTTATTTCTGTTAAGAAACCATGTTGGAAAATTTCCTCCAATTGGATCTAAAATTAATTTTTCAATGGCTTTTATATTGGCATCAGAAAGATTACCAATATTGGAATTTGAGTTAATTTTTAGAGTATCAAGAATTGCTGTGGCAAAGTTGTATCCAATACCTTTGATCTGAGTCAACCCTACAATCGACTTTCTCTCTCCGGGAATATCGTTACCCACAATCCTTACAATATGTCTATATTCTTGACTGCTCAAGTATTCCAAAATTCAAAGAAACCCCGATAAAAACCATACTAGGCGTCAAATTAGGTGATTTTTCAAATGTTCTTTTCTAATGATTTTTGTCCTTATTCGCAATAACAAAATCTTTTTCATTTCAAATTATCTAAAGTCCGCATCCTCTGTCCAGTCATTGCCTTGTACATTCCACAGATTACATTTACAGCATTTTTTGACTCCTCGTTGAGCGTCAATATCTATACAAAAACAGTGAATTCCTTTCCCAGTTGGATCTTTATTGCATAGTTTTTGCATGATTCTGTGAATATCTTTTTCCTAATTATCTTATTGGGCACGTTCCATTTGAAAAGTTATAAATTTCCAAATTTTCTATTTTAGGGAGATGGATAAAACATTTGATCGAGAAAAAGTTATAGATTGCATGTTTGATCCTATAACATCTTCAATATTAGCAGAACTAGAAGATAGTGGAAAAGAATGTTCGTTTTTAGCCCAACAAGCTTCCATATCTGAATCTGAGGTTCTTGAAAGACTCTCTTATTTGATAGAATATGAATTTATTTCCAAAAACTCTGATGATAAAAGATGTTTATTTACTGCCAATTTTGATAAACTTAGTGCTCTTGTTGAAAATAGTGAAAACTTTGATGCTGCCATCAACAGTATTGAAAAAATGGATACTTATCTAAACTGATCTTACTCTATTTTTAATTCCGTAGATTCCAGATGCTACTAATCCAACCATTCCAATAACAAGTATGTACACTGAAACAAAACCGAGTGATTTCTTACCAGTATCTGGAAGTGGCCCTATAGCTGCAAACATTTGAGTTTCTTCATTACTAGTACTTTCAATGATCAGTTTGTAAGTTCCAGTCTCTAAAACATCAAATCCCTTCTCAATAGTTTCTTCATTAATTGTTTGAGAAATAATTTCACTGTCAAATGGATCTAATACCTTTGCAGAAAATGTGTTGTCTTTGAATTCTATTATTTGTACTGCAAAAACTCCTGATGTATCTTTTGAAACAAAATCCACAGAAATTACAAGTGTTTGATCTGAACTTACTTTCCCGTCTCCTTGACTAACTCCTTCTAGGATAATCTGATTTCCTAAAACCGACAAAATTAATCCTATTGCAATTAGTCCCACTGAACAAATTAGTATTATTCCTAATTTTTGCACAAACTATGACTGATTTTCTTTAGTTTAAACGTAATTTTTTTAAAATTTGTAAATATTTGGTACATAAAGTTAGATCGTACTAAAAAAATTAGCTTAGGGTAAATTTAAATTAAGAATTTTTCTTTTTTTATATATCTTGAAAAAAACTCGTTCAAATGCTGTAATCTTAATGATTGCTTTAATTATTGGACTTTCTATGATTGTGGTTTTTTCCACACTCTCTGAAGTTGAATTAGAACAGAAAACACTTGTAACATCTTCAGGAGCCCTTATACGAACTACTGGCGAAATTATTAATCCAATTGACTACTCTGGAGAACCGCTAGATTTTGACCCAGATTCTTTTCTGCGAGATTTCAATTATGGTAAAGTCTCACAACTTTCAGATGGAACCACATTAAGAGAATTTACTTTAATTGCCGAAGATGACAAAATAATGGAAATCTCTCCAGGTATTTTCTTTAATGTTTGGACATACAATGGAGCTACACCTGGTCCTACAATTCGTGTTACAGAAGGAGATCTAATTAGAGTCAAATTTATCAATAATGGAGAAAAATCTCACACTGTTCATTTTCATGGAACACATCCAGCTGAAATGGATGGTGTTTTTGAAAATGTAGGTCCTGGTGGCAAATTCACATACGAATTTGTTGCAGGTCCTGCAGGTGTTCATTTGTATCATTGTCATGTTGCCCCTGTTGAAGAACATGTTTCTCGTGGATTGTATGGCGCTTTCATTATAGATCCAAAAGAAGGTAGAGAACCAGCTGATGAAATGGTTATGATACTAAATGGATTTGATACAGACTTTGATACTGAAAATAATTTTTACGCTGTTAACACAATTCCTTTTTATCATCTTTACAAACCAATTGAGATTGATCTACATAAACTAGTTAGACTATATGTGATTAATATTTTAGAATTTGATCCAATCAATAATTTCCATTTACATGGAAATATGTTCAATTACTATCCTATAGGAACACAAAGTGAACCCTCGTCTTTTACTGATATTGTAACTTTTTCTCAGGGAGATCGTGGAATTATAGAATTTGAATACAAGTATCCTGGCAAGTACCTCTTCCATGCCCATAAAGTCGAATTCTCAGAGAAAGGCTGGGTTGGAATTTTCCTTGTTAAAGATAATCAAGAAAAAAATATACAGGAAATAAAGTATGGAACTTAGTAATAATTCATCTAAAGGAAAACTTTTCATAAGTGGAATAATTCCATTTGCTTTTCTTGTTATTTTGATTCTCTACATTTTTGGTCCTGGATCTGATTTATTAGATTTTGGTATACCTCTACCAGAAATAACTATTGAGAAAGTAGATTTTGTTGATTCTGAAATTCAAGTTACTGTTAGAAACACCGGACCTATTCCTGTAGAAGTGGTAATGGCAGATGTAAATGATAGAATACGGGCAGCTGCAGTTGAACCTGATGGATTTTTAGAAAGATTTGAAACAACTCTAGTAGGAATTCCATATGAGTGGAATCTAGCACAACCATATATAATTGGAATTACAATTGAAGATGGTACTAGGTTTGAAAAAGAAATCGAGGCAGCTGCACCTGCATTAAAACCATCTTTTGATCTTGTAATCTTTTTTGCAGTAATTGGAACTTATGTTGGAATTATTCCTGTAATGATTGGATTGCTGTGGCTTCCTTTTATCAAGCGTATAAGCAAGCAAAAATACCATTTCTTTTTGGCATTGACTATCGGATTATTGTTTTTCTTAGCAATTGATTCTATTGAAGAAGCAATTGATGTTTCTGATGAAAGTTTAGCTGGAATCTTTAATGGTACTTTACTTGTTGCCACAGTTATAGTGTTGTCTTTTCTCGGATTGTATTATTTTGGAGATAAACTTGTCAAAAAAGCTGATTCTTTAAAAATTACAAAACCCGTTGCAATTGCATTAATGATCTCTATTGGAATTGGTATACATAATTTTGGTGAAGGACTTGCTATTGGTGCGGCTATTGGTATAGGTTCTATTGCATTTAGCACATTTTTGATTGTAGGATTTGCTTTGCATAATACTACAGAAGGTATAGCTATTGCTGCACCTATGTCTAGAGGAAAATTGATGCTTGGAAAACTGGCTGCTATGGGATTGATTGCAGGCTCTCCAGCCATTTTTGGTGCATGGGTGGGTGGCTTTGTTTATTCTCCATTTACTTCAGTGATTTTTCTTGCAATAGGAGCAGGAGCTATTTTTCAAGTAATTGTTGTAATAATGAAATGGATACGAGAAGAAGGTGACAAAAATCTTTCAAGCGCTGCTGTGGTATCTGGTTTTGCAGTAGGAATGTTAGTAATGTATCTAACAAGTATTTTGGTTTAGTCTGGTTCTGGATGAATTGTTATTACAGCATTTTTGATTTGTGTTCTAATAACATGCTCTATTTTTGATGTTAAATCATGAACTTTCTCAATTGACAATTCCCTATCAAATGAACAGTCAATGTCTATCTTGAGAATATTCTCAAAATTCAAAGATATTATACGACCAATTTTTTTAATTTCTGGATATTTCTCTAAAACAGTTCTGATTTCTTCTTCCACGATCTCATCTTCTAAATTAAAATTCTCAGGCACTGTCACAAATGGCTCTAAATGGATAGTAGAATGCTCAATTTCTGGTATATTTTTGTGAATTTTCTGCTCAACAATTTCAGAAATTTTATGGGCTAATAATAAATTGATATCTTTGTTAACCATTACATGTAAATCCGAATATGTCTTTCCTTGTGTTTTGTGTGTACTAACATTATGTACATCTTTTACACCATCAACACTTTTTGCAACATCTAATATTTTTACATCTAGTGGGACATCTTTCCAATTTGGTTCAAAATGGATTGTGATTGCCGCATTTGAAATTTTGTTTTTTATGTTCCTCTCAACATAATTGCTAATTTCATGTGCTTTGTCAAAACTAGTATCTCCTCTTAACGAGATCGTTATATCTACAAAAAATGTATCACCTGATCTTCTCATCAGTATTGGATTGGCATCAATAACTCCTTGTGTTGACATTGCAATCTCTCTAACATTTTTAACAAGTTCAGGTGAAATAATGTCTGTCAAATCAAGAGCAGTTCTGTAAATTAGCTTAACACTAAGTACTGCTAATAGTCCTCCTAAAATCAACGCCGCAACAAAATCTCCATAATAGAATCCATATGAAATCAAAACTATTCCAACAATTGCAATTACTGTAGAACCAAGATCCATAAATGCATGGTAAAAATCTGCTTTGAGAGTTGCACCTCCAATTTTTTTAATGGCCTTTCTTAACAGAATTATTCTGAAAATATCAATTCCTATTGTGTACAGCCCACCAATTATTGCAAATAATCCTGGCAAAATACTTGGTAGTGGACTTTGTAATCTGTTGAGCGATTCGTAAATAAAAAAACAGGCAATCAGAAAAATTGCTATTCCTCCAATCAATCCCCCCAATGATTCAATTTTTCCATGTCCGTAGGTATGTTCTGCATCAGGAGGTTTGATTGCCCATCTTGCTGCCAAAAGTAAAACAATAGTAACGACACTGTCTAACAATGCATGAATACTATCTGTAATCAGAGCAAGACTGTTTGAGACTAAACCAAAAATTAACTCTACTACAAATGCCGAAAAAATAGCTAGAAATGAAATCTGTAAAACTCTTGTCCTTTGAACAAACATTTTCCTTATTTTTTGATATTTCTTATCATGTATTACAAGTTTCTAAGAAGAAATGCTACGACAATGTTATCTGTGATTAGTCGACATTTTGAGATGTTGGATAAAAAACAACACCAATTGGAGGTCTTCAACTCTAATTTCTGATTCTGAATTTATTGGCGGAATTGAAGATCTAATTGAAGAAGGACTCATTATACTTCCTCCTACAGAACGTAGTTCAGTAATTGAACAAAAAGTCCCTAATTGGATCAAAAACAATGCTAAATGGTGGGCTGACGATCTAATCTCTGATGAAGACTTTGTTCAATTAATACAATACTTAGTCAAAAAAGGTATAATTCTAAAATAATCTGGTCAATTTTTATTTCATTTAATATATAAATACTCTCAACTAAGATTTAAAATGAAAATGAGGTTTACAGGGTTCCTAGCGTTTGCATTGTTATCTATTTCAATTCTATCTTATGGTGTAAATGGTTCTGTCTTTGCCGAAGTACATGACATTCCTCCATTATTTCTAGAGTCTGATATGACAATTTATGCAAATGGTAATCAGGTTACTATCTCTGGAAATATTAAAGATTATGATTCTTCATCACTAGATGCTGGCGCACTTACTTATACAGTCGTAACTCCTGATGGAAAAAGTCGTGTGGGTATTGGACAATTAATTCCAAATTCTGATGGTTCTTTTGAATTTAATTTTGTAGCAGGCGGTCCGCTATGGAAAATAAATGGTGATTATGTTATTGAAGCAAAATATGGTGGAAATACAAATGTAATTACAATTAATTACGTTGGTGAAGAGTCAGTTATTACAACAGAACCAGAACCAGTAGAACCAGTAGAACCAGAACCAGTAGAACCAGAACCAGTAGAACCAGAACCAGTAGAACCAGAACCAGTAGAACCCGAACTTACATGTGGACCTGGAACTGAATTGGTAAATGGTATTTGTCAAGTAATTAAAACTGAACCTGAAGCAAAGGGTGGAGGTTGTTTAATTGCAACAGCTGCATATGGAACTGAATTAGCACCCCAAGTACAATTCCTCAGAGAAATTAGAGATAACACTGTAATGAGTACTGCATCTGGTGCAGCATTCATGACTGGATTCAACCAATTATACTATTCATTCTCACCAACAATTGCTGATATGGAAAGAGAAAACCCAATGTTCCAAGAAATAGTGAGAGCCTTTATCACTCCAATGGTTTCAACACTATCAATTATGACATTGGCTGAAGATGGTTCAGAAGTTGAAGTTCTAGGACTTGGAATTTCTGTAATTGCACTCAATTTGGGAATGTATATTGCAGCACCAGCATTAATTGGATTCAAAATTCACAACCATTTCAAATCTAGAAAATAATTCTATCTAATTTTATTTTAGTTAGAAAGTTATTATACTGAAACACGTTATGTATTTTTGTGAAAATTGAATACGAAGAATTTGATACAATTGAAGATGTCTTCATGTATATGGCATCTGCAGCTCCTCCAATGAAAAATACAATGCCAGTAAATTCTTACAAAGGATATGTGATGTCATTTATTCCACTTAGTCCAACTGGAGAGACATATCTGATGATTTATGCCAAGGGTTCACTTGAACCAGGAATTTATGAATTTGATTTAAAATCAAATTCTTACAAAAAAGTTGAAGCGATTGAAAGAGCAGACAAAGTTTACTTTGTATCTCTAACACCAAAACGAAATACTATAGCAGACACTGCTATTGAAAACCTATAATTTCTTTGTTTGAATTATAGGTGCAGTAACTGATCTACTTCTTGCATATTTATCCATGATCTCTTCTGGGGTTCGTCCATTGAAGAGATCTTTACACAACCCTCTAAGATATCTCAGTATTGCCCATGTTCCTACTCTAAGAATACCATACATGAAGACCTTCATTGGTGGACCATAGGATTTGTTTCTAAGAATAATTGGAATAATATCATTAATTACACGTAGGTTGTTTTCCCAACATCTCCAAAATAGAGTGAATTGGGCCTCATTCAAATTTCCAAAATGCATTGAATTCTTTTCACTAAAGTCTTGGTAAAGTAATGGTGCAACTAATCCTCTAAAGTTCATCTGTCTAAAGTCTTCAATCATATCAATAGTATACTGATTGTCCTCTGGAGTTTCATCAGGCCAACCAATGATAATTGTTGCAGCTGGAAACCAGTGATTCTTATTTAGAATCTTTGCACCTTCCATTACAACACTTCCCCACTCTTCAGGAGAAAATGGTTTTGTTTTAACACCAAGATGCTTCTTAACCAATGCTGGTGATACTGTTTCAATTCCCAAATTTGTTGCAAGCCATCTTCCTGTTTCATCTTGTTTATTGATGTGTGAAATTTGTTGTATTAATGTAGGATCTGCTGCAACTCCTGAGAACGTCATGTGTGTAGTTCCAATAAAGTTTGCTCCTATCCCTTTGAGTCCTTTCCACAAGTCAGTGATGACATCTCTGTTTGGAATAAAGTCTCTACTGTCACATCCATAAAGCAACATTTCATCTGAATGTAACCAAATTGAATCGAATCCATAATCTAAGTTAATTTTTGCTTCATATTGCAATCTTTCTAATGGAAGATCTTTCTTTGATCTTTTGTTTACGTCGCAAAAGTCACATCCTCTTCCACAACCTCTCATTGCCTCAATCAAGGAATTGATTGTAGGACCTTCAATAACTGGAATATTTTCAAGGTTTCTAACAAAACAATGCATTAGTTCTGGTGCATCTCCTTTCTCTAGATCTTGAAACAAGTCTATTGCTAACTCATCAGCTTCACCTACTACCACTGTGTCTATTCCATGAATTTTCATTCTATCGGATTTAGCTAACTCCCATGCGCCATTACCTCCAACTACAACTTTGAAACCGTATTTCTTTTTGAGTTGAATAATGCTGGCACACATTTTTTTGAACTTCATCGCAACATAAGATAATTTTTCTGGTGACATTGTTGTTGTAACTGGAGCCATTCCTAGTGGATCCATTACATTAATTCCTACAACTTTGGTATCTGGCCCAATTGATTTGTGTAACATTTCAGGGTGTGCAAGGAATACTTCATTTCTTTTGTATCCACCTTGAAGCAATGAACTTTCGACCCTTCTTAATCCAACTTGGGCAACTTTAACTTCACCTGTTATTTTGTCTGTTTCAACTGAAGGACAAAATACTTTGTCAAAAACCCATTCTGGAAGAACCTCATATGGTCCACATGCAATAAATCCATACAGAAAATTTCCTCTATAATTTGTCATTAAACTACGATCAGCAGTAAGTACAACACGTTTGCCAGCCAATTACAAAACCTCGTTAAGGTATGTTATATATCATTTACGAGGATGACTTGGCTAATTCGTTTGTAAATTTTAATTAGGATTATTTTTTCATTTTTTTCTGATAGATCTGTTTGCAATATTTGCTGCAATTCCACCTGCTGCAATTCCATTATCTATATTCACCACCGATAATCCTAATGAACAGCTTTGAAGCATTGATGCAAGGGCAGCTATGCCTTTTGCTCCGTATCCATATCCTACTGATGTTGGGATTCCTATGATTGGAATATCAACCATAGTCGATACAAGTGTAGCCAAAGCACCTTCCATTCCTGCAGCCACTATAATACAATCCACATCTTCTTCTATCATTTCTTTCAAAATTGGAAAAATTCTATGAATACCTGCAACCCCTACATCATAACTTATAATACATTTACAGTTCATCGCCTCACACATTAACCTGGATTCTTCTGCTACTCCAATGTCTGATGTGCCAGCAGTGAGTATTCCTACTTTTCCTCCATGAAATTTTATAGGTTTTTTAAATAACAATAATGCTGATGATTTTTTTCCAGTCTTTATTTTTACTTTTAGTTTCTTTGCAAATGTTTGAATTTTTGGATAGTCTTTTTTCTTAATTCTAGAGATCATTACTGAGTTAGCTTTTTCTAGAGTTCTTTTAATAATTTTTTTAATTTCATCTAGTTCTTTAGTTTCGGCAAAAATTATTTCTGGAATGCCTCTTCTTTTTCTTCTGTTTATGTCAATTTTGGCAAATCCCTCTACTTCTTCAATAGAATATAACGAAAGAAGCTTTTTTGCATTATCAACTGAAATTTTTCCTTCTTTCAATGATTCCAAAATTTCATAAATTTCCAATGATAGTTTTTCCTTGTTTGGATAAAAAAAGGCTTAGATCTCAATACCTGAGACAGCACCTTTCACACTCTCTACTCCTTTTTCAAAGACTTGCCTTTCTTCATCATTTAGGTCTAATTCAATAATTTTTTCTACACCTTTCTTTCCAATTATTGCTGGAACTCCAATTGTAACATTTGAATGACCGTATTCTCCATCAAGGTATGTTGAAACTGGAATGACTTGTTTTCTATTTCTTACAATTGATTCAACAATTGCAGAAATTGCGTTTCCTGGAGCATGTATTGTGGCACCTTTTAATTCAATAACTTTGGTTGCAACTTGTTTTGTGTTTTGAACTAATTCATCCAATTTTTCTTTTGGAAGAAAAGATGATAATGGAATTCCTGAAATCGATGAAAATCTTGGTAATGGTAACATATTTTCTCCATGTTCACCAATTACTAATGCTCTAATGGAATCGCGAGAATGTCCTGTTGCTTCATGAATAAATTGTTTGAATCTTGACAAGTCAAGCATTCCTCCCATTCCAAATATTCTACTCCTGTCAAATCCTGAGACTTTGTAAGTGATGTAAGCCATTGGATCAAGTGGATTTGTAACTGGAATTATTATGGCGTTATCGGCATATTTTTTGATATTTTCAACTACACTCTTAACAATTGAAGTATTAATCTTCAAAAGATCCATTCGTGTCATTCCTGGTTTTCTTCCAGAGCCAGCAACAACTACAACAATGTTTGAATCTTTCATATCTGCATAATCATTAGAACCTTTTACCTCTACATCAATTCCCTGTTCTGATAACATGTGATTGATATCCATTGCCTCTCCTTGTGGAAGTCCTTCAACAACATCTAGTAACAAAATTTGATCATCTAATCGCTTTAATGCAGAGAATAATGCGGCACTTCCACCAACCTTACCTGAACCAATTATAGTAATCATGAAAAACATTGTTGATTTTCAATAATTAAATCTAATGAAAATCGTTACCTATTAGGCGAATTTATAAGTATTTTTGATAATTTTTAATCAATGGTTCTTGTTATTGATCCACAGATTGCAGGTATATCTGGAGATATGCTTCTTTGTTCTTTAGTAGATTTAGGCGCTGATAAAAATAAGATAATTAACGGAGTTAAACAATCAGAAAAATTTTTCTCAAATTCATCAATTAAAAAAATTGATTTTCAAAAAATTCAAAAACACGGAATTCAAGCTATTCAATTAATTTTAGAAGTTGAAGAAGATGTTGCCGAAAGAAAAGGCTCAGAAATCAAAAAGGCCATTACTGATTCTGTCCAAGATATTGGACTTTCAGAAAAAGCAAAAATATTTTCAGAATCCTGTATTGATACTCTAATTTCTTCCGAATCTAAAATCCATGGAATTCCTGAAGATTCCGTTCACCTTCATGAAGCATCTAGCATCGATACTTTTGTTGACATTGTTGGTATTACAATTGCTTTGGAAGATTTAGAATTATTTGATGAAAAAATTCTTTGCTTGCCTATCTCGGTTGGTGGAGGTAATGTAACTTTTTCACATGGAACTATGTCAAATCCAGCTAGTGCAATTCTTGAAATTTTCAAAAACTCAAATTTAATTATTAAAGGAAATTCTGCAAATGAAGAACTTACTACTCCTACTGGTGCTTGTATTTTATTAAATCTGACAAATAATTCTGTGGAATATTATCCTTCCATGAAAATAGTCTCAATTGGTTATGGTGCCGGAAAAAAAGATTTTGAAACTTTTTCAAATGTTTTAAAAATTGTTAGAGGTTCTGGAAATAATTTTGATATTGATTCAGTTAAGATCCTTGAAACAAATGTGGATGATGTTTCAGGAGAAATTCTGGGAAATCTAATTGAAAAAATTATGGAAAAAGGTGCAAAAGACATTTCAATTTATCATGGAATTACTAAGAAAGGAAGACCTACAAATCTTGTATCTA
The DNA here is from genome assembly GCA_013390905.1 of Marine Group I thaumarchaeote. Classification (GTDB taxonomy): domain Archaea; phylum Thermoproteota; class Nitrososphaeria; order Nitrososphaerales; family Nitrosopumilaceae; genus Nitrosopumilus. The sequence goes on from JACATG010000001.1 coordinate 118,374, forward strand.
TAATTTGTAGTGATGAAAATGTCGAAAAAATAGTTGATACCTTAGTACTTGAAACTGGTACCTTGGGAATTCGAATTTCTGAGTCTAATCGATTCATTGTTCCTAGAACAATTCATACTGTTTCTATAACTTTGAATGGTAAATCTTTTCAAATAAATTACAAAAAATCCTTCTTTAAAGGAAAAACTGATTTTAAAATAGAATTTGATGACTTGAAGAATGTCTCTAACACAATTGACAAATCAATTAAAGAGACAGAATCATTATTAAGAAAAGAGATTGAAAAACTAGAGGATTCATAATGACAAAACTGGATGAATTAGTAAATTGGTTTGAATCCAAAAACAAAGTAATGGTTGCACTTTCAGGTGGTGTTGATAGTGCACTTGTTGCATATGCTGCTTTTCAAAAATTAGGAAATTTAGCAATTGCAGTTACTGCTGATTACAAAACTCTGTCTGAGGAAGAACTTCATTCTGCCAAACAAATATGCAGAGAAATAGGAATAAAACAACTCTTTTTGGACTATAATGAACTTGAAAATGAAGAATTTACCAAAAATGATTCTAACCGATGTTTTCATTGTAGGATGGAATTAGGAGATCATTTGATTGCATTAGCTAAGGAACACAATGTTAGAGTAATAGTTGATGGAACCAATCTGGATGATTTAGGTGATTATAGACCTGGAATTGAAGCTTTAAAACAAAATGGTATCAGGAGCCCCCTTGTAGAAACAAACTTTTCAAAATTACAAGTCAGAGAATGTGCAAAATCTGTAGGATTATCTGTCTATGATAAACCATCAAACTCATGTTTGGCATCAAGGATTCCTTGGGGACAAAGAGTCACAGCTGAGAAATTAACTAGAATAGAATTTGGAGAAACAATTGTTAAACAACTTACAAATGTAAAACAAGTTCGAGTTAGAGATCTTAACGGTAGTGCAAAAATTGAAGTTGACAAAGTTATGATATCATTATTTAACGATGACATTTTGAATGAAATTACTAAAAAGTTAAAGATGATTGGATTTTCTGCAGTAGAAATTGATCAGGATGGATATAAACCAGGAAAAATTAATGTGATTGTGGATTGATTTATCTAGATAATGCAGCATCAACTCAAATTCATGAAGATGTTTTGAATTCAATGTTACCTTACCTCAAAGAGCAGTATGGAAATCCATCCTCTCTACATCGTTATGGTAGGTTAGCTCACAAAGCAATTGAAAAAGCCAGAAAACATATTGCATCTCTAATTAATGCAGAACCTTCTGAAATTTTGTTCACATCTGGTGGCACTGAATCAAACAATACTGCATTAAGAGGAATATCTATGAAAAATCCATCTAGTCAAATCATTACGTCTTCAATTGAGCATGATGCAATTTTGGAGCCATGTAAAAAACTGGCCCAAAATGGATTTGATATTGATTATCTTCCAGTTGATCGGTTTGGTATGGTAGAATTCTCAGATCTAAAAAACCATATTTCTGAAAGAACCAGTCTTGTCTCAATAATGTTTGGAAATAACGAAGTTGGTACAATCCAACCAATCTCTGAAATTTCTAAAATATGTAATGAGCATAAAGTTCCTTTTCACACTGATGCAATTCAAGTAGTTGGTAAAATTCCAATTGATGTCAAAGAATTAGGTATAGATTTACTGTCTATTTCCTCTCATAAACTCTATGGCCCTAAAGGAATAGGTGCATTATACATCAAAAATGGTGTTGATGTCGTTCCTGTCATTTTGGGTGGAGGTCAAGAACGTGGATTGCGTTCTGGAACAGAAAATGTTGCAAGTATTGTTGGATTTGGAAAGGCATGCGAAATTGCAAAAAACAATTTAAATGCAAATATCTCTAAAATGAAAAAATTACGAGATAACCTAGTTGAAAAAGTATTAAATGAAATTCCTGAAGTAATTTTGAATGGTCATCCTCATTCTAGATTGCCAAATAATGCTCATTTTACATTTCTTGGAGTTAATGGTGAGGATCTTATAATCAAACTTGATGAGTATGGCATAGCAGCATCCACAGGTTCTGCATGTTCTGTAAATACACAAAAAGCTTCACATGTTTTACAAGCAATGGGATTTTCGCATGAACAAATCACTGGTTCCTTACGACTGACAATTGGAATTTTTAATAATCAAAAAGAAATTGAACAAACAGTTAGTGTTCTTAAAAAAGTAGTGAAGGAACTTCGTTCAGTTTCTCCGTATAAAGAAAAATATTCTTTCGTTCTAAAATCTAAACCTTGATTTGAAATTTGTTTCTAGATGCTAGAATTACTGTCATGATGCCTGCAATTAAGATCATCATTACAATAGTGCCAAATTCGGGAACTACATAAGTTCCAATAATTTCAATATCTGAATCTCCTTCTTCAAAATTAATTGTTATTACTCTGGAATCTGAATGTAGTACTGATTCCTCATAATCAACATATACTCCATCTGGATTTTCTATATTCTTAATTAGAATTATGAATTTCTCATCTTTACCGTTTTGTTTCTCAGCACCAATGAAATCCCTAGGCAAATCTAATGAAATAGTTCCTTCGTCTGTTGACTCGATCTGTATTGTTATTCCAAAAATATCTTGGTCTACTACCATGTCTTTAACGGTACCACCTCTGATGGAGTAATTTACATCAAATGTTCCACTACTTCCTGCATTTACTTCAAAACGGTCTTTGGTTTCAATTGAATCTGATTTTGGTGAATAACTAAATTCGACTTCAGCAATAATTCCCCCACTAGCCTCATATGAAGCTCTCACTAAGTAATCTCCTTGTTTCTTCCATAATGGACCATCTGCAGTTATTATGTGTGAAAAACTTCCATCTTGTGCTACTGTAATTTGTGCAATAACTATTAGACCTTCTTCCAGAAAGAGCTGTAACACAATAGGTGTACTTGGTAAAACAGGGAATACACTTCCTGAAACTACAACTATATCTCCTTCAACATAGTGGCTCGCATCTGTTTGAATATTAATTAGAGGTTCTTGTGCAAAAACTGTTCCAGTAGAAATTATTAGTAAAGATATCAAAGTATAAAATATTTTGATTTCCACAAGTTTTCAAACACACGTTTTCTATATTTCCTTTACTATCAAAAATGAAAAAATGAAAAAAATTGTGATTTTAGTATCTTGGTATGATACTAAGTCTTGATTTTGAAGAGATTACAATTATTGAGATAATTGCTACTGCTAAAATCATGGCTGCAATTGTACCAAACTCTGGTATTACATAGGTACCAATAATTTCAATTTCTTCTGTTCCTGCTGGGAACATTACAGTAACAGTATTTCCGTCAATTTCAACATCATTTGATTCTTCTCCATCAACTAGCACCATGAAGGTACCTTCTTGAACTGTTGATGGGTCTATTGTTAATGTTCCATCATCTTCAGCGTTGATGTTAATTACAATTGAATTTTCATTAGTATTGAGTGTTGCACCAGTTACCATTCCACCTGAAATACTATATTGTATACAATGACCATCTGCAGATATTTCATTAACACTACATTGTTTGTCTGTTGTTGGTGTTGAGTAATCTGGTTCAAATGTAACTCCGCCAATTAATTCAACTTTTACTTTGTTACTTTTTTCAGCACTGCCATAATTTACTTTAATGATGTAGGTACCATCATATTTCCACATTGGACCTGCTGTGTTTAAAGTAGTCTCAAAACTACCATCTTCTGCTACAGTGAGTTGATCAATTGTAACAATGGAGTTTAATGGACTTACAACGGTAACTGTAATTGGAAATCCAGATATGTGTGCTACTTGACCTGTTACCATAATCATGTCATTGTGTTCATAATCTGTTTTATCTGTCCAAACAGATACTGGACGATCTTCAAGCAGCATCTTTTGTGCTAATGCTCTAGCTTCTTCAGGATACATAATACCTGCTTCCTGATAATGCCCAGTAGCATATGCTGATGACATGGTTAAAGTAGCGACTGCAGTCAAAATTGCTAGTAGCGCGAACGACGTACGGCTGTTCATCTTATTGCGATTTACAGCCATCTCTATTTATGTATATTTAAAAAATGAAAAAAATTGTGATTTTAGTATCTTGGTATGATGCTAAGTCTAGATTTTGCAGAAATTGCAATTATTGAGATAATTGCCACTGCTAGAATCATGGCTGCAATTGTACCAAATTCTGGTATTACAACGCCATCTATGATCTCCACTGTAACTGAAACATTATACATTTCATCGTCATTTTGGTGTGCAGATATAATGTAGTTTCCATCTTGTTTCCATAATGGTCCTCCTGTGGTAAACACAGTAGTGAATTCTCCATTAACATCTGGTGATACTTGGGCAATGGATACTATATTTCCATTTGGTGAAGTTACAGTCAATGTAATGCCTTCACTTATTCTATCAGTCGATCCTGTAATCTCAATTGTTGTAGATCCCTCAACAGCATCTGCAGAAATTTCGAGTCCTGTGTATTTATCAACATTTGTTTGGATTGATAGAATACTTTCCATCTCTAAAGTAGATTGAGTTACAGAAGTTTCTTCAGTCATACCACTTGTTACTTCAACAAAAACCGTTAGTGTGTATATTGATGATTGACCTTGTGTTGCTGTAATAGAATAAAGTCCATCTTCATTCCATGTTTGACCAACCTTGAATATGACTGTAAAATTACCATCATCATCTGGTGTTACCTGAGCAATAGTGACTAGATTATTTCCACTTGGAGATTTTACTACAAATGTAACATCATTAGAAGCTAAGGCTGTCATACCTGTAACAGCAATAGTATTTGAGCCTTGATCGGCTGTAGCTGTAATCGACATTCCTGGACCTGAAGCAAAAACATCTTGCTGAACTGAGGTCATTGATATTAATGACAGCGCCATAATAGCTATTACCATTGTTGTTGTAGAACGTTTAAAATTCATCCTAATTCAATCCAATATCTTTGGTATTTATGTATATTTAAAAAGAGAAAAAAGATGAAATTTAGTATCTTGGTATGATGCTAAGTCTAGATTTTGCAGAAATTGCAATTATTGAGATAATTGCCACTGCTAGAATCATGGCTGCAATTGTACCAAATTCTGGAATCACAAAGGTACCAATTATTTCAATCGTTTCAGTACCTGCTGGGAATGCTATGATAAGTATTCTATCTGTTGATGAGATTATTTCATCAAAGTCTACTTCTTCGTCGTTGACCAAGACAAAGAATTCATCATCTTCACCATTTTCAAATACTGCATCCAACACCAATCTAGGAATTGTGATCGTCAGTGAACCATCGTCTGTAGCATCAATTAAAATGATCAGTGATTTTGCATCCACATCAGTCATGATACTTAGTAGTTTTCCGCCTGTAATCTCATATCCTACCAAATCAACAGAACCTTGAACTGAAACTGTAGTATCCGTTATCTCAGATTCAAATTCCATAATGGGTTCTCCAGTAGTTTCTTTCATTGTTTGATCTTCAATTACACCACCAAATTCAAATGATGTTTCTGCTGTTCGATTTACATTTCCATACTGAACTGTTATTGTGTACGTACCTTCCACTTTCATTAATGCCCCTCCAGCAGTAATTTCAGTACTGAATTTTTTATCAGCACCAACATCAATTTGTGCTATTGATACCAAGTTCCCATTAGGAGCTTTAACAATAATGCTTACTGGAATACCATACAGAGATTGAACTTCTCCTGTTACTAGAATTATTTCACCTTCTGAATAGGATGCTTTGTCTGTAGTAATAACAATCGAGCTTTGTATATCTCCAAATGTTGGTGTCATACCAGTACTTACAATCAAAATTGCAGATAAGGCAAACACCATTAAATGAGCTTTCATCAATTTTACGCCTAAATTTACATTATTTAATGTTATGAAAAAATTTATTGACAAACAAGAAAAAACACTTCTTGTAACGAATTTCAGACTAGATATATATTAACCTGAACGTGAATTTTTGACAGTTTGTGTGTATTCTTTATTGTTACATTTAATGTTCCTTATGGAGGTGTTGTAGATGGCAATTAAGAAAAATCAGGTTCTAGTTCCTGATCATATCTATGTGCCAAAACATGAAATAATTCCCAAACAAGAAGCTGAACAAGTTCTAAAAAAATATAATTGTAAACCAACCGAATTACCATTAATCTTTGTAAATGATCCTGCAATTTTGGGACTTGGTGTAAAACCAGGTGATATGATTAAGATTACCAGAAAAAGTCCAACTGCTGGTGAGAGTCTCTATTACAGATATGTGGTGGAATTATAGATGGTGCACCCTTCTATAAAACGCTGGCCAGTAATTCAAGATATCCTAAAACGTGAGGGTATTGCACGTCAACATCTTAATTCCTTTGATGAATTTTTAGACCGAGGTCTTCAAAGTATTATTAATGAAGTTGAAAAAATAGACATTGAAAACTCTGAATATCCTTACAAAATTCAACTAGGTAAAGTCAAGCTACAACAACCAAGAATGATGGAACTTGATGGTTCTATTACTCATATATCACCAGCTGAAGCAAGATTGAGAAATGTTTCATACTCTGCACCTGTAATGCTGGAAGCTAGTGTTGTAGAGGATGGAAAAACTTTGGAATCTAGATTTGTTCATATTGGAGATGTTCCAGTTATGGCAAAATCAAATGCATGCATCTTACATAATTTCTCCACTCAAAAATTAATTGAACACGGAGAAGATCCAAAAGATCCAGGTGGTTATTTTATCATCAATGGTTCTGAAAGAGTCATTGTAGGATTAGAAGATCTTTCTTATAACAAAATTATTGTTGATAGAGAAACTGTAGGTGGAAATATTGTTTTTAAGGCTAAAGTATATTCTTCAATTGTCGGTTATCGTGCAAAATTAGAACTTGTCATGAAAAACGATGGATTAATTGTTGCTAGAATTCCTGGCTCCCCAGTTGATATCCCAGTTGTTACATTGATGCGAGCACTTGGATTAGAATCTGATAGAGAAATTGCTGCAGTAGTTTCATTGGTAGATGAAATTCAAGATGAATTAGAAGGTTCATTTGAAAAAGCTGGTGATGTTCCAACATCAAAAGATGCAATTGTCTACATTAGTAAAAGAATCGCACCTGGAATGTTAGAAGAATTCCAGATAAAACGCGCAGAAACTTTACTAGATTGGGGATTGTTGCCACACTTGGGTAAACATCCAGAAAACAGAAAAGAAAAAGCTCAATTCCTAGGTGAAGCAGCTTGTAAACTATTAGAATTAAAACTTGGATGGATTAATCCTGATGACAAAGACCACTATGGAAACAAAGTCATAAAGTTTGCAGGACAAATGTTGGCAGACCTGTTTAGAACTGCATTTAGAAATCTTGTAAGAGACATGAAATATCAATTAGAAAGATCAGGCCAAAAACGTGGAATTAATGCAGTTGCTGCAGCAATTCGTCCAGGAATAATTACTGATAAACTAAACAACGCTATTGCAACAGGAAATTGGGGACGAGGACGTGTTGGTGTTACTCAATTACTTGATAGAACTAACTATCTTTCAACAATTAGCCATCTTCGAAGAATTCAATCCCCTCTAAGTAGAACACAACCAAACTTTCAGGCAAGAGACTTGCATGCAACCCACTTTGGAAGAATTTGTCCAAGTGAAACCCCAGAAGGTTCGAATTGTGGTTTGGTAAAAAACTTGGCACTATCTGGAATTATTTCGGTTTATGTTCCCTCTGAAGAAATTATAGAAAAACTATATGATCTTGGAACTGTACATTTCTTTGATGCCAAAGAAGATTTGAAAAAAGATGGAACCAGAATATTTGTTGACGGTCGTCTAATTGGATATTATAAAGATGGTGAAGAACTAGCTGAATCACTTAGAAACCTTAGAAGAAACTCAAAAATTCACTCTCACGTAGGTGTTTCATTTCATAGATCTGATGTTGAGGTTGCAACAAAAAGACTATATGTAAATTGCAATGCAGGACGTGTCTTACGACCATTAATCATTATCAAAAATAACAAACCATTACTAACCCAAGAACTACTGGATAAAATTACAAAGAAACTACTTTCTTGGACTGATCTTTTGAGAATGGGAGTCTTGGAAATGATTGATGCAAATGAAGAAGAAAACTGTTATGTTACTTTAGATGACAAAGATACAAAGAAGTATACTCACCTTGAAGTCTTTCCACCAGCAATTCTTGGTGCAGGTGCTTCAATTATTCCATATCCTGAACATAATCAGTCTCCAAGAAATACATATGAATCTGCAATGGCAAAACAAAGTTTAGGATTCTCTACACCAATGATGAATACTAGTACCTATGTTAGGCAACACTTTATGTTATATCCACAAACTCCAATTGTTAACACAAAAGCAATGAAGCTTTTAGGATTAGAGGAGAGACCAGCTGGTCAGAATTGTATTGTTGCAGTATTGCCATTTGATGGTTATAATATTGAAGATGCCATCGTACTTAGTCAAGCATCCGTTGATAGAGGATTAGGAAGATCTTTCTTCTATAGAATCTATGATGCTGAAGCAAAACAATACCCCGGTGGAATGCGTGATAACTTTGAAATTCCAAATGCTGAAGATAATATTAGAGGTTACAAGGGAGAACGCGCATACAGATTACTTGAAGAAGATGGGGTTGTTGCATCCGAATCTACAATTAAAGGAGGAGATATTTTGATTGGTAAAACTAGTCCTCCACGATTTATGGAAGAATATAGAGAGTTTGAATCAACTGGTCCATACAGACGAGACACCTCTGTTGGTGTTAGACCCTCTGAAACAGGAGTTGTAGATACTGTTGTTATGACACAATCAAACGAAGGTGGAAAAATGTACAAAGTTAGAGCAAGAGATATGAGAATTCCTGAGATTGGCGATAAGTTTGCATCAAGACACGGACAAAAAGGTGTACTTGGAATTTTAGCTAAAGCAGAAGATTTACCATATACAGCTGAGGGAATGTCCCCCGATGTTTTGATTAATCCTCACGCATTCCCCTCAAGAATGACAGTTGGAATGATGATGGAATCAATTTGTGGAAAAGCTGCAGCATTTCGTGGAAAACGATTTGATGGTTCTGCATTTGTGGGAGAAAAAATGGATGAAGTCAAACCAGTGATGGATGCACATGGTTTCAAATATTCTGGTAAAGAAATTATGTATGATGGAAGAACAGGAAAATCATTCCCAGTTGAAGTCTTTATTGGAATTGTATATTATCAAAAACTACATCACATGGTTGCCGATAAAATCCATGCTAGAGCACGTGGACAAGTTCAGATGTTAACCAAACAACCAACAGAAGGAAGAGCAAGAGGCGGTGGATTGAGATTTGGTGAAATGGAAAGAGACTGTTTGATTGCTTATGGAGCCTCAATGATCCTAAAAGATAGATTACTTGATGAGTCTGACAAATCTGATATCTTTGTATGTGAAAGATGTGGTTTGGTAGCTTACCATGATGTTAAACAAAGAAAATATGTTTGTAGAGTTTGTGGTGATAAAGCCAAAGTATCATCCGTATCTGTAGCATATGCATTCAAATTGCTCTTACAAGAAATGCAGAGTCTTAACATTACACCACGATTATTAATCAAGGAGAAGGTCTAATGTCCATTCAAACAATAAAAAGAATTGCCGGAATTCGATTTTCAGTATGGTCTCCAACCGAAATTAGAAAATATTCTGTTGCTGAAATTACTGCTCCAGAAACATACGATGAAGATGGAATGGCTGTTCAAGGAGGTCTTATGGATGGTAGACTTGGTACTCTTGAGCCTGGACAAAAATGTTTAACATGTGGAAACACAGCTGCAAGATGTCCTGGGCACTTTGGACATCTTGAACTTGCAGAGCCTATCTTACATATTGCATTTATTGATAACATCTACAAACTATTACAATCAACATGTCGTTCTTGTGCAAGACTCAAAGTTCCTCAAAAAGATTTAGATGAATTCAAAAAAATCAAAACTAAAAATGCTGCTTACACTGTAATTTCTCAAAAACGTATTCCAGAACAAATTATAGAGAAAGCAAAAAAAGCAAAAGAATGTCCTCATTGTGGAAAAACACAATACGAGTTAATCTTTACAAAGCCAACAATCTTTGTTGAGAAAACTGAAATTGGTGAACATAGATTACTTCCAATTACCATTAGAGAAAGATTTACACAAATACTTGACGAAGATTTAGAATTATTGAATTATGATCCTGTTACTGCTAGACCTGAATGGTTTATTCTTCAAGCATTTCCTGTTCCACCAGTAACCGTTAGACCATCAATTATTCTTGAAACAGGAATAAGATCAGAAGATGATTTAACCCACAAAATGGTTGACATCATCAGAGTTAATCAAAGACTAAAAGAAAGTAAAGATGCAGGAACTCCGCCACTTATTGTTCAAGACTTAGTTGACTTGTTACAGTATCACACTACAACATATTTTGATAACGAAGTTTCTGGAATCCCACAAGCACATCATCGTTCTGGCCGTCCTCTTAAAACATTAACTCAAAGATTAAAAGGAAAAGAAGGAAGATTCAGAGGTTCATTATCTGGAAAGAGAGTTGACTTTTCAAGTCGTACTGTTATCTCTCCAGATCCTAACTTGGATTTATCTGAAGTTGGAGTTCCTAAACAAGTTGCCATGAAACTAACTATTCCTGAAATTGTTACAGAATGGAACATTGATAGAATGAGAAAACTTGTGATTAATGGACCTGAAAATTTCCCAGGCGTAAACTATATTGTTAGACCTGACGGTGTAAAGATCAGATTAGATTTTGTAGAAGATCGCTCTACAATTGCTGAAACACTTGAGATTGGATATCTAATTGAAAGACATCTCTCAGATGGTGATATTGTGATGTTTAACAGACAACCATCACTCCATCAGATGTCTATTATGGCTCATTATGTCAAAGTACTTCCAGGTAAGACTTTTAGATTGCATCCTTCTGTATGTCCTCCATACAACGCAGACTTTGATGGTGATGAGATGAACCTTCACGTTCCTCAAAGTGAAGAAGCAAGAGCAGAAGCAATTCTTTTGATGAGAGTTCAAGATCAATTAATCTCTCCAAGATATGGAGGTCCCATTATTGGGGCACTAAGAGACTTTGTTACTGGTGCATATCTCCTTACTAAAGATGATACAACTCTTACTGTCAAAGAATTTACAAACCTTGCTATGCTTGGTGGTTATACTGATCCGCTACCTAAACCTGCTACTAAAACAAAAGATGGACCAGCATATACTGGAAAACAACTATTTTCATTATTTCTTCCAAAAGACTTTAACTATGTCCTCACATCAAAATGGTCCAAGGGAACACAAGGTAAACAAAAAGATGTTGTAATTAAAAATGGTGAACTAATCAGTGGTGTTATTGATAAAGCTTCAATTGGCGCAGAAGAACCAGAAAGTGTGTTACATAGAATTGCAAAAGACTATGGCAATGAAGCTGGTAAAAACTTCCTTAACTCTATTCTAATTATGGTTAAACAATACATTACATCTTATGGTTTCAGCTATGGTTATGGTGATCTTGAAGTTCCAGAAAAAGACGTACAAAAGATTAAAGATGATATTAAATCAACTTATGATATAGTCTCTGATTTGACTCATCAATACGAGAAAGGAACTCTCAAACTCACAAGAGGTATGAGACCCGAGGAGGCCTTGGAAGCATATATTGTCAACGAACTAGGTAAGGCAAGAGACAAAGCAGGATCTACTGCAGACAAATCCCTTGATGAGACTAATGCAGGAAGAATTATGGCTACAACTGGTGCTCGAGGCTCATCCCTGAACATTGGTCAGATGGCAGGTGCCTTGGGTCAGCAATCAAGAAGAGGAAACAGATTACATGATGGTTTCCATAATCGAGCCTTAACACATTTCAAGGAACATGATCCTAATCCTGATGCACACGGATTTGTGAAATCCAATTATAGAGAAGGCCTTTCTACGTTAGAATTCTTTTTCCATGCAATGGGAGGTCGTGAGGGACTTGTAGACACTGCAGTTAGAACACAACAAAGCGGTTACATGCAACGCAGATTAATTAACGCATTAGAACACATTAGATTAGAATATGATGGAACAGTAAGAGATCCACACGGTCACATTGTTCAATTCATGTATGGTGAAGATGGAATAGATGTAGCAAAAAGTGATCATGGTGAAGCATTTAACGCTAGCAGACTAATTGAGTCTCAAACTATTATTGATTCTGGAAAGAAAGCTACAAAAGATGAAATTGATACTCTTGCCAAGAAATACACAAAGACACTCAATCCAAGATTAACTTCACTTCTAACTGATGCCTTACATGATTCTGACCTAAGCAAAGAAGGTGCAGAAATTGTATGTAAGAAAGGACTTGCACTTTACAACAAAGCCCAAGTGGAACCTGGACAAGCAGTAGGAATTATCACTGCTCAATCAATCGGTGAACCTGGCACTCAAATGACTTTGAGAACTTTCCACTTTGCAGGAATTAAAGAAAGAAACGTTACGTTGGGTCTTCCAAGACTAATTGAATTAGTTGATGCAAGAAAGAAACCTGTTACTCCAACTATGGACATCTATCTTGAAAAAGAATATAAAAAATCACGAGAAAAAGCAATTGAGGTTGCAAGACATGTATTACAAACTAAAGTAAGTGCATTAATTGCTGATACTGAAACTGATTATTCTACTGAAATCAAACTAATTTTGAGCGAAAAAAGACTTAGAGAAAGAGGATGCACTATTGCAGAGGTAGAGGCAGCACTTTCATCAAATAAAAAATTTAAGATTGAGACAACTGGCGAATTAATTGTCCTTAAATTAATTGATGAAGTTGATACTGCAACAGCAATTGCAATTAGAAATAAAGTTCTTAATACTACAGTTAAAGGAGTTCCAGATATTGAGCGTGTTACATTAGTCCAAAAGGATGATGAATGGGTTATCCAAACAACTGGTTCTAACATTGCGAAAGTACTTGAAGTCAAAGGAATTGACAAAAGAAATGTTAGAACAAACAATGTCTTTGAAATTGCAGGAACTTTGGGCATTGAAGCTGCAAGAAATTCATTAATTAATGAACTAAACCATACTTTAGAGGACCAAGGACTAGAAGTTGACAATAGATACATTATGTTAGTCTCTGACTTGATGTGTTCAAGAGGATATATGCAACAAATTGGTAGGCATGGGATTGCTGGCACTAAAGACAGTGTTCTTGCAAGAGCTGCATTTGAAATTACAGTGCCAACAATTGCACACGCTGCACTTGCTGGAGAAGTAGAACAACTCAAAGGAATCACCGAAAACGTAATTGTTGGATGCAATATTCCAATTGGAAGTGGTACTGTTGATTTATACATGCAAGTGAATAAGAAAAAATGAGGAACAAAAATTAAACTATCAAGTGAATAATTATGTCTTATGAAATCTCAACATTAATGAATAACACTAAAGACAAACTTGTTACACTCAAATTGCGAAATACCAAAACTATTCAAGGCATCCTCAAAGAGTTTGACATCCACATGAATATGACCCTGGAAGATGCAGAAGATGTATCTGCTGAAAAACCTGAAAAACTTGGAAAGATTCTGATACGTGGTGATAACATTTTAACTATCTCTATGGATAAAGACTAATCATAGAAATTTATCCATCAAACATTAAATTTAATCTTTGACAAATTTTATTATGTATATACTACTTCTGTACAGGTATAGCATGAGCCTAAAAGTTGATGGTGAATATTGACGGCATGAATGTAATAGGTGTGGGTATATTTGGTATTCTCAAAAAAAAAAAAATGCCAGGCACATGTGGTAAACAAAAATGTCGTTCACCATATTGGAATAAAAAAAGTGTGCGTAATCTTGTACAGGAATTAAAGAACCAGAATTTAAAAAATTCTGCAAAAAACAAGTAAATTATAAAAAAAATAAATGACATTTTACCACTTTGATAAATTCAAAAAAAATTAAGACTTGAATTTACTTAACCATTTTTTCAATCTTGAATAATTATATTTTCCATGAACAAAAATCAACTAACTTTTTTGAAGAACTAAGTCGTATATTTTCTTCTTTAGGTTCTCTATTTGGTTTTCTAAACTAAGTTTTTTATATTAAACTATGCTTGATTTTTCAATAAACGTATAAAGCCCTGTTAAGACGATTGTCATTAGGTAAACACATGAGTAAGATACTTGAAAAATCATTGAAAGATGCTCTCAAAGAAGACAAGTTAACATTTGGAGCTAAACAAGTTTTGAACTCTGTAAAAAATTCCAAGCTAGTTGTATTGTCTCAATCAGTTAAAAAAGAAATGTTTGAGAAAATTGAATTAGATGCAAAAAGAGAAAAAGTGCCATTAGTGAACTTTCGAGGAACATCAGTCGCATTGGGTAGATTGTGCGGCTTGCAATTTAGAATTTCAACACTTTCATTTACATCAATAACTGATGGTAACATCAAATCAATTCTAAAAGATACAGAAGCTGAGGAAAAAAATGAATAGTTGTATTTCATTTTATCTAAGTTTAAATGAGACATTTTTGTTTGGAGATAAATAGGACTTTTTATGACACAAGCAATTAAAATCACAACTGAACAAATGCGTATGATATCTCTTTTCCAAAATGTTACAGGTGCCACTGCACGTGATTGTATTGAAGATGAAAAACAAGATAGAATAATTTTTGTAGTTAATTCTGGTAAAATGGGTTTGGCAATTGGCAAAGGCGGTGTTCATATCAAATCATTACAAAATATTCTCAAAAGAAATGTTGAGTTGGTAGAATTTGATGAAGATCCAGTAAAATTTTTGACTAATTTACTTAATTCAAAACTAGTTTCTGAAGTAAAAATAAGTACACGACTAGATGGGTCAAAACAGGCAATTGTTATAGTAGACCCAAGAAAGAAAGGAATTGTTGTTGGAAGAGAAGGCAGGAATGCTGAGAAAGCAAGGCTACTTGCAAAACGATATTTTAACATTACAAACGTGCTGATTAACAGTCCTGAAAGGGCAACACTGGAGATATAATATATGAGAAAATCACCTCTTGGATTATTTGCTGGTAGGGTTTTGACCGCTAAGAAAAAGAAACAGAGATGGGCAATCTCTACTTACAAGAGAAGAAAACTTGGTATTGATAAAAAATCTGATCCTCTAGGAGGTGCACCTCAAGCAAGAGGTATTGTTTTAGAAAAAGTAGGTATTGCAGCAAAACAACCTAACTCTGCTATAAGAAAATGTGTTAGAGTTCAATTAATTAAAAATGGTAAAACCGTTACAGCATTTTTGCCACGAGATGGTGCACTGAACTTTATTGATGAACACGATGAGGTACACATTCAAGGCATGGGTGCAACTCAAGGTGGTGCAATGGGAGATATTCCTGGCGTTAGATTCAAAGTTTTCAAAGTTAATGATACGTCACTTCACGAGTTGGTAATTGGTAAGAAAGAGAAACCAAGGAGATAGAAATGGCACAAACAAAGAATTTGTTATTATTTAGGAAATGGGATTTGTCAGATATTGAGGTCAAAGATCCTGGATTAAAGACTGCAATCTCGTTGAGAAAACAAATTTTGCCGTACACCTTTGGCCGTTCAGCACTCAAGAGATTTAACAAAGCTGATGTTAACCTTGTTGAACGATTAATCAACAAGACAATGCACTTTGGAAAGAAATATGCAAAGAACACAGGAAGAATGACTGGAAAAAAGATCAAAGTTCTCAATACTGTAAAAACTGCATTTGATATTATTGCACTAAAAACTGGACGAAATCCAGTTGAAGTTTTAGTTAGAGCAGTAGAGTTTTCTGCTCCAAACGAAGACACTACTAGAATTGTTTATGGTGGAACTGTATATCATGTCTCAGTTGATGTTGCTCCAATCAGAAGAGTTGACTTGGCTCTAAGATTCATCTCAGATGCAATTAAAGAGGCAACATTTTCCAACCCAAAACCAATTGAAGAACATATGGCTGAACAACTCATACTTGCATCTAATAATGACTCAAATGCTCCTTCTGTAAAGAAGAAAAATGAGTTAGAACGTATAGCACAAGCATCAAGATAGACATTTTTTCAGTAGCCCGAGGCAGATTCGAACTGCCGTCTCCGCCTATCCACTCATGAGATCCAGAGGGCAGAATCCTTGACCGCTAGACTATCGGGCTACCAAAACAAATTCTGGTGTTTTAGAATATAATCATTTACTGAAATCCCTTAATTCTAACTACATTAATAAAATCTGCAAAATATGTTATAACTTGATTGTCTCAAAAAGAAATTGAAGAATCATTAAATTTGTTAGAAAAAGATTGGGATATTGATCCAATATTAAGAGAATTCACTTTAGGCAAAGTTACTGATGTAGCTGATTATACCATAAAAGTAAAAGATGTAATCTTTCATGTGCCATATCTTAATTCTCAAAAGAAGTACATCTTATGGAAATGCTATTGGCCTGACTGTCACAACTGTTGTAATAGACAAGGTAGACTTCCGTTAACCTCTGATGATCTAATTACTATTGGGAAGGGTTTGAAGTATCAAAACACTTCAGACTTTATAAAAAATGAAACACTTACTGTAACTTATCAAGAACCAGGGCCATCAGGACAAATGACAACAATGACTACAATTAATCTAAAAAGAAAGAAAGATGAAACTGAAGCAGATGATGGAACACATATCTCATGTAGATTTTTAGATAATGAGGGAGACTGTAGCATGCATCCTGACAGACCTGGAGTATGCTATCTTTATCCATTTAGTACTTGGCTGGAAAACGAGAAAGGAAAAGCCCGTGTGCATGCAACTTTTCAGTTTACTGGTGACTGTCCAGGATTTTATCTTGCAGAGAGTTTAGATCCTATGAAGGAAGAATTCAAGGAATACTCTAAAATTATTTACGATTACAATATGGCTTCTAACCGTACTAATAGAGATGGATTGGGTTTAGTTAGTTTTAGTTAGGCTTTAGCCACTTTCATTAAATTACTAATCTTGATATCCATCCCAAATCTTTTTTCATGCTTTTTCATGTATAGAAATATTGCAATAAAGTCAGGTAATGCCTTAAAGAAATTAAAGTCCTTGTGGATTTTTTTTCTAACAAAATTAAACACCTTAGCATATACCTTAAAGTGTTTATCAACTGCCTTTTCATATGCTGCAAAGTCATGCATGTTATCTAGGAAAATATCGACGCACTGCATTGATGGAATAATTCCCTCACCTAACATTGCAAAGACTGTTCCAATTGATTCGCCAACGCCAACTACTTTTCCTGAATAGAATGGCTTGCATCTATCAGGTGTGGCCAATCTAATTGGACGTCCTTTGGTTTGGATAACTTTACCTCCATATTTTTTCAAGAACTCATCAGTGACTTTTACGTGGTTCTTTTTGTAATCCCCAGCTCCAATATGTGCACATTTCTCCCCTAATGGAAAATACCAAAAGTATCCAGACATTCCTGGGAATGGTTCCAAGTAAAAGTCATCAAATGGTACGCCGTTTTCATATTCAACTTTGTACTCGTATGTTGGCAAGAAGAAATCCTCTTTTAGTTTTGGTAGATAAATTCTATGAAATCCTGTACAATCAATTATCATGTCATACTCTTTTTCTAGCTCTTCAAGCTTTGGTGCTGTTCCATAAAGTACTTTTGAATCTTTGATAAAATCTTTGATTAATCCTAATTTGTTATACGTACATAATCCATGTAATCCAATATCAAACTTTACACCATTACCCATCTTGACTTTCATGGTTTTTCCCTCATGAATCATAAAGTCATCAAAATTTCTTCCAGTCTTTTCGCAGAACTTATCTAGCTCTGACTTTATTGTTCCCCAAGCGCAGATAGAGTCATGTCTCTCTTCTACCATTCTCTCATATCCTACTATTTCGTGTTCAGAGTCTTTTAGTCTGGCCATGAGATAAGAGCCTGCTACTCCCATTCCCATAACTGCTATCTTCATGATATTTTGGGATTTATTCATACCTAATAAAAATACATTCAGTGAGTAAACCAAAAGTTTAGTTACTCCTAAGGAAAAATATACAAAGTGTTGATTACTAGATTTAACAAAATTTTCATCATTACTACAGTGTCATTATTTCTCGTAACTTCATTAGGATCTGAGGCTTTTGGTTATGGTGCTCCTCCTGTACAAAGCAGTGCTAACAACTACACTGTAGAGATATACTCTGATAGAGAATCATACAATCTTGGAGAAACAATAACATTTTCTGGAAATGTCAACAAGTATGACGAAAACAGAAATTTACGGATTTCAATCTTTGATTCTAATAACAACTTTATTTCAACTAAGAAAACTCCAGTCAATATTGATGGCACATTCTCACATACTATAACACTAAATGAGAAATTCTCTGATGGGAAATATATTGTTAAAGCTCAGTATGGAAGTTCTCAATCAGTAGTAAAAAAAATGTCATTTGTGATAAGTTCCAATGACACATCTATGGAACAAAAATTACCTGCTACTGCCAAAGTTCCTGATTGGATTAAGTTTACTTCAGGCGTTTGGGTAGATGGAAACTCTTCAGATACTGAATTTATCAATGCAATTCAATTCCTTATTGCAGATAAAATTATTGTACTTCCTCCAACCGCACAAGGTTCTGATATGGCATCTAATGAAATTCCATCTTGGATTAAGTTCACTACCGGTGTTTGGGTAGATGGAAACTCTTCAGATAGTGAATTTGTTAGCGCACTTCAATTCTTGATCAAAGAAGGAATTATGAAGATATCAAACTAGAAATAATTTTAATTTAATTGGAAAAATATCTAGAAAAAAGAACTCGAGTATGATTATTTAGGCTCAGAATCTTGTTACATTTAGAAGAATTAAACACATGGTTCTAATAGTACCTAAAAAGCACTTTAGATCTGATATGAAGTATCTATGTAGAACCTGTAAGAAAGAATGTGATGATATTCCAACACATATGATGAAAGTGCACAAATTTTCAAAATCAATTATAGAGTCACAACTCAAATCAAACCCAAATACTTTTAAAAATGCTTTTGAAGTGTTATAAAAATAACAGAACACAATGCAAGCAAAACTTGTGAAAAACAATCTCAAATCTATTGAGATCTCATCAATAGAGTGGTATTCCCTGAATCAATTCCTCTATGAGATAAAACAGATTGATTCTCCATGTGTATCTGTATACTATCCATATGGTAAGGGGAAAGAAACCATCTCGTTGTTACGAGAAACAAAGAGGAATGAGTCATTTGAAATAATTGAATCAGAAATCGAAAAAAGAATCACACACCTTAGGAAAAGTCCTTTCTCGGCAGGCAAGTTTGCAAAGACTCTATGTATTTTTGGATGGATAACGAACGGCAAAGTACACACTAAAGAAATTGGAACCTCAAAGAGACTTCCCTATATCTACATGGCAAGCAAAAGACCATACATCAAGCCATTCCGTGATATTCTCAAAACTAATCATGATGTTTTGCTAGTAACGCTTGATCAAAAATCTGCAAGAATACAGAAATTTCATGGTAGTCAAATAATTCAAGAAGCTAAGCTTCGAATTGATCTACGAAGTAGACATAGAAAAGGTGGACAGAGTCAGGGGAGATTCCTAAGGGCAAGACAAACAAAGATTCATGTCTTCTTTAAGAAAATTGCAACTAAAGTCAGGAACATGGACTCTGATTCTGAATTAATTCTATTAGGTGGAATTGGTCCTGCAAAAACAGAATTTTATGGTGAGCTAGATTCGGAGTTAGCAAATAAATGTCGATTTGTAAAAGACTTGTCTTTTTCTACTCCTATTCATGATATCTATAAGAAAATAATCCATCACTTGTACCAGTATAGAAGAAAATATGTCACAGAGATTATTGAAAAATACGAAAAACTATTCAAAGAAGGACTAACTGCGAAGAGAAATGACATTATCTACAAGGCATTGGAGATTGGAGCAGTAGATATGCTAATCGTCTCTGCAAACTATCATACCAACTCTCAATTCAAGAGTATAATGAAGATGCTAGAGATTGCTAGGAATAATTCCACTAGAATAGAGTTTGCAGTTTCTCCAAAAATAATTACAAAGCTAGATCTTCACAATTCAGTTTTAGCCATACTACGATACCGAATAAAATAATTCCTTCAGCAATTCAGTATCTTAAGCACTAAGATATTTTGCGATTAATTATTTTCTTCAGTTTAGTTAGGATATGAACAAGACTTGTAATGCCGGGGGCGGGTTTCGAACCCGCGACCTCCAGATTATGAGTATTGCCTTAGTTGGAGAACCGCTAGAGTTTACCAAATGAACTGGCACTCTAACCAGGCTGAGCTACCCCGGCATGTATATGCCTGAAAAATTTGGGAAATTAAATGATTCTAAAATGTTTCAGATTTTTACTTTAGATCCTTTCACTCTGTATTCTCATTCTTTACCCAAAGGAATTTCTTTTGTAATGCAGCTGTATACAATTTTCCCCATTCGACACCTACCTCATCAGTCCATGCCTTGATAACCCGAGGATCTATGTAATTTCTCAAAGATGTTCCAAGATTGTAATCTCTGGTTTTTTCAGATAAATCAATTTGTAGCTTTAACTTTTCTACTCTTTCTCTGTGCTTCTGTTTTTGCTTTTTGATTTGTTCATTTAATGTCTTGATTCTTTTCTCTTTATTCTTCTTTTGAGTTTCAGTCTTTGGCTGACTTGATTCCACTTTTTTGAGAGTCTCTTGAGTTTTCTTTGAAGGCTGATCTTTTTCAGCATTTTTGATAGTATCTCGCTTCTTTTCTAATACCTGATCAAATGTCTTTGGAATGGTTCTCTTATGATTACACATTTTGGCAGCCTCAAGGTTTGCCATTTTTGCATGGTATAATTTCTCGTTTGCTGTCTTTCCTTTAATATTGTCATGTTCTACAAGATAGTTTTTGACAACTGCTGTCGCAAGATATGTTCTAAACACCTTGGCAGTAAGTCCTTTTACAATACTGGAATAATATGCATTTACATGTCTTGAAGTAATGTCATTAAAAATTTCGTCTTTAGGATTTTTCTTTTCAATTAGTTTTTTTAGATTTTTCTGAAATTGTTTGTCATGGCCTTCGACTATTATTGTTTCTTGCCATCTAACACTATCTTTTCCTAGAAAATCAAATTCAATTGCATCAGCAGTTATTTTGATATGTTCTTTTCTAAGAGTTGTAGCACCCACAGTGTCTGCTTCATCTGGATCCTTTTCGTCTCCTACTCTCATTGAAGTTCTGTAAATTAAATAACATGCTGTAGCAATTCTACTGATTTTTGGTTCCTTACTTTTCATATCTTTTACAATTCTGTCTTTTATTTTGTCAATTTCCTTTGCAAGTTTTACTGCTTTTTCGTACTTTGCCTTGTCTCTATCTTGCTTTAATCCAGAAGAATCTGCAAGCCAGACATACTTTCTTTTCTGTGTAAGAAAATCCATCCAACTAGCTAACCACATAGAATTTTTATCATGAATAATCTTACCCCATTCTCCTTCAGGTACTTTTGCTTCTTTTCCAAGGTTTAGTGTAACATCTTTTGCAGAAACACGAGATTTCCATTTTCCTCGAATTGGATGCTCCCCTCTCCCAATGAATATTCCTGGCGGTTCTGCCATGTAATTCCCAACTTCAACTTCCTTTCCATCCATGATAGCAATTCCATATTTTGTTTTCAAGTTTTCTCGCAGTTCTTTTCTTTTAACAGCAAGAGATTTTTTCTCCTCCTTAGTCATCATATTCTTGAGATCTTTTTCCTTGTCAACTACTTTGTAAGCATTTGAAAAATCAATGTCTTTATATGAAATTTTTTTAAATTTTGAATTCAGAGTTTTGGCAAAATCTGCCGTAAAGTTTTTTTGAAAAACTTTGTCTTGAGCGTATGGCGTATCTTTCTTTTTTGCCCACTGGTAAATCATTTCTTCTTGGTTTAAGTCAAGATCAACACTTTCTCCTTTGATCTTTATCTTAACTCCTTGTGTTTCATAGGCAGGGGGAAATAAGATTCCATTATGCTGTAGAGTTTCCCATTTCATTCTTTTCACTTCAAAATTGCGGACTTTACAAAAACTGTATTCTATGTGTATATCAATTTAACGTACAAGTGCGATATCAGCTAGGAAATAGCTCTTTACTCATATATTTCTCAAATTCTAGATCTGTTTTCATCTTTTTTGCTTCCATAAACATGGCAGCATCAGATCCCACAATATATCGTGGCAAAATCTCATCATCGTGAATTGCCTTTATTATGATATTGGCAACTTGAGATGGTGCGGTTCCCATTTCTGCCATCATTTTAAGACCTGCAAGAATGTTATCAGTTAATGCCTTGTATTTAGGATCAGTTTTTGATTCCGGAACCTTCATTGAATTGTAAAAGTTTGTCTTGGTAACTCCAGGCTCAATTAAAGTAGTCTTAATTCCAAATTGACCAAGTTCGTATCTGAGACACTCACTTAATCCTTCTAATGCAAACTTTGAACTGATATAAGCTGGAGAACAAGGTAATCCAATTTTGCCAACAACTGAACTAATGTTTACGATTATTCCTGAATTCTGATTTCTCATAATTGGAGATACCTCCTGAATGATTCTTACAATGCTAAAGAAATTAGTTTCAAACTGTTTTCTAAAATCATCAATTGATACATCTTCTGTACATCCAAACTGTCCGTATCCTGCGTTGTTTACTAAGACATCCAATCTCCCTCCATCTGTAACCACTTTATTGATTGCAGAAACTATTGATTCTTCTTTGTCAACATCTAGTTCTATTACATCTATTGAAAGATTTTCTTTTTTTGCTGAATGTTCTAACTCTACTGCCTTTCCAATATCTCTCATGCTTGCAAAAGTGTGAAAACCATCCCTTGCAAGTGCTAATGCAGTTTCTAATCCAATCCCTGATGAACTACCTGTGACAAGAGCTACTTTTTCCATATCTGTGCTAGATTTTTGTTATATTTATCCCATTTTGATTTATCATACTAATGGTCTATCTCCTTCAGTAGAATCAATCAGCTCTGTTTTTTCACCATTACTAATTCTCTCCAGAATCTCTAATGCAGAATATTTGTGCAAGTATTCGTTATTGTTTCCACATCTATATGAGAACGTGCATCTTGGACATCCAGATTTGTTTTCACATGGACACTCTTTTACAATATACATACTTCTCTCAAGGGCTTTTTCAAATCTATCATACAATGCTTTAGTGGCACCACTTCCTCCTATTGCTCCATCATAGATGAAAATCAAGCCTGAAGTACCTAAAGATATGCCTCCCAAGTCTTGAGATACCCCTCCTGTGATCATATTACTTCCCTCAATTACGACATGCTCTGTTGCATGATATCCACTGGCTTCAGTATAATCTTCATCTTCTGCTTTCCCAATAACTTTGAGAGGTCTTGGTGCATGAAAAACAATTCCCTTGGTAACAAAATCATACTCTAGTGGAGTTTCAAGTAGTACTTTTTCTCCTTGAGTAATCTCTTGTCCTAGTTCTATATTGACATAACCATAAACCTTCTTTTGAATATGCAATTTACAAAATGCTACTTCCACACCCTTTGCCTTTCTTTTCTCAAAAACAGTTTCAATTGTTGGCCACTCTTCTGTAAGAGATTTTGTATAATATGGATAATCTCTTGGAATTTTTTCTAGTTTAGCATAATTTTTTCTGGGATAGTCAAATTCTTTTACTTTGTAACGAATACCTGCCAAAAAATAGATTGCATCTTTATGTAGCTCCTCTAATGCAATTGGTAATATTCTATCCCCCACCTTTCTTTCATTTAGGAAAATATCAATAGACTTCCCAATTCCCCTAATACTGTAATCATTTAACATAGAACTAATTTTGTTAAGATTTGGAATAATTCTATTATTAACAACTAGAAGATTTTCTTTGATTATGTGGTGCTCTATTATCTCTTGATGTTCTTTTAGTTCATGTTTGGAAATTGGTTTGTCACATGCCATTGCTAAGACTTGAAATTCTTCTACAAACGGATTCTTTGGATCTATGTATATTTTTTCAGTGTCCTCAAAATAATCATCAGGATGATTCTTGTAGTATTGAGATATAGGATCGTTTCCCAACGCCAAAAATGCATATCCTCTTTGTCCCTTTCTTGCTGCTCTTCCAATTCTTTGAATTAGTCTGTTTACTGGAATAGTGGATGATATAACACAATCAACATTACCTACATCTATGCCTAATTCAAGCGTAGGAGTACATGAAATTGCCTGCAGCTTATCTTCTTTGAATTGTTTTTCAACTGCAGTTCTATAATTTGCCATCAAACCTGCCCTGTGAACTTTGATGTTGACTTTTTGTTTTTTTGCTTGTATTGCTAATAACTCAGAGTTTAGATGCGAGTTGTTAAACACCATTGTCTTGTGATTTTTTTCAGTTAATTTCTTTGTCAGTTCTACCATCAATGCTCTTTGAGTTCTAAGAGATGGAAACAACATTACAAAATCTGTCTGACCCTTTTTTCCAGAACCATGAATAATTTGCATTTTTTCTCCAAACAACTGCTGACAAAATTCTTTTGCATCATCAAGTGTAGCTGATGCTGCAATAAACTGTAATTTGTTTCTACAAATCCTCTTGAGTCGTTTAATGATATAATGAACATTTGATCCAAAAATTCCTGAATACACATGTGCTTCATCTACTACAAGAACTCTTGTTGATGATAATAACGAAGAAAACTTTGTCTGATGACAAAGGTGATAATGTAAAATATCAAAATTTGTGACTAGAATGTGTGGCGGATTTTCAATAATTTCTCTTCTTTCTGTTTGTTCTGTATCACCATCAAAAACTTTTACATTAATTCCAATCTTTTCTGCAAATTTTTGAATTTTGGGGTATTGATCTCGTGATAAAGCTTTTGTCGGATACACAAAAATTGCAAAGACATTTCCATCACTTGCATCTTTTTTTATTCTTTGAATTACTGGAATTAAAAATGCCTCAGTTTTTCCTGATGCAGTAGGTGCTTCAATTACAACATTTTCTCCAAAGATAATTTCATGAATTGACTCTTCTTGAAATTTGTAAAATTGTTCTATCTTTAGTTCCTTTAGATGATCAGAAATGGATTCATCTAGTCCAAGGTCTTCAACTTTACAGCCCATTTTAGGCTCAGGACTCTTCAAAACCTTGTATTCTGAGATATAGTCTTTTTTTGAAAACAGAATCTCTTCTGTGATTTTATCTGGCTTGTTTTTACCAATCATTTCTTTTATTTCATTTTCTCCCCTAACAATTCCTTCTTTTTTTAGCTCTTCTGATAGTCCTTTTTCTG
Organism: Marine Group I thaumarchaeote; assembly: GCA_013390905.1. GTDB lineage: Archaea > Thermoproteota > Nitrososphaeria > Nitrososphaerales > Nitrosopumilaceae > Nitrosopumilus. The sequence goes on from JACATG010000001.1 coordinate 143,825, forward strand.
TAACTAAGCCTTGATCAAACCTTGAAAGAAATTCAAGAAATACCTCATCAACATTTTTTGAAAATTCTAATAGATCTTCGATACCACATTTTTCACAAGATATATGCATTTTTTTGTTGAATGTTTTCTGAATTTCCATTTTTGACTTACATTTTGGACATGAGAATTTCAAGATCTATTTGATAAGAAATGATTAGTGATTTATTGTTTGATCATTAGTATTGACCCATGACATTATTAAGCTAGGAAATAATCTTGAATTTAAAAATGAAAAAGATCGAAATCAACAAAATTTACAATTTGAATTGTATTGAAGGAATGAATTTAATTCCTAAAAATAAAATTGATCTTGTTATTACTGATCCTCCTTTTGCCATTAACTTTAAAGCAAAAAAAGCAAATTACAACAGAACTTCATCTAGGGTTCTATCTGGATACACTGAAATCAAACCAGAGGATTACTATGATTTTTCATTTACGTGGATGAGTGAAGTTTTTCGAATTCTAAAAGATTCAGGGAGTATGTATGTTTTTTCAGGATGGAATAACCTCAAAGATATTTTGCGAGCATTGGACGATGTTGGATTTGTTACTATTAACCATGTAATTTGGAAATATCAATTTGGCGTAGTAACTAAAAAGAAATTTGTTACTTCTCATTATCATTGTCTTTATGTCTGTAAAAATGACAAAAAGCGAAAATTCTTCCCATTTTCTAGGTTTAAAAAAGATGATAAAACAAAAGATGGAAGAAGTCTTCATTACAAAGACAAAGAGGATGTATGGGATATCAAAAGAGAATACTGGACTGGCTATGAAAAAACCCCAACTAAACTTCCTTCCGAATTAATTAAAAAATTATTGGAATATTCTAGTGAAAAGAAAGACATTGTATTTGATCCTTTTCTTGGGTCAGGACAGGTAGCAGTTGTAAGCAAATCTCTTAACAGAAGATTTCTTGGTTTTGAAATAGTTCCTGACTATTACAAATTTGCCAAAAAACGACTTGATAAAAATATGTACAGAATAAAGAAATCACAATAATCTTTTAGTTATTTTCTGAATCATCTTTTTTCTTTTGACCCATCTTCTCAGAAATCATTTTTCGTAACTCATCATCTGTTTTTTCTATATTTACACCAACTGACTTAGCAATAGTTTCTAACTTTTCACGTTCTGTCTCTACTGGTCCTGAAATTTTTGGTACTTGATCTGATACTTCCTTCATCTGGTCTTGAATTTCATTTTTTGCTTTGTTGTATTCATTAACAGCTTTTCCAAGTTTTTTTGCAGCACCAGGAAGCTTTCCTGTTCCTAAAATCAAAACTATTGCAACAAAAATAATAATCATCCATTCGCTTCCAGCTATATTCAATGAATAATCAAGCATATTCTATTATGCTCCAATTTGAAATTAAATGTAATGTTCTATGTTTATGCCTAAACAATCAATTTCATCTTTGGATTCTTCGTGGCTCCAGTTTCTTTCTTGATATTATAGCAAGAAGTGTAACTCCTATTCCTACTATACTAAATATCAAATATGGTGTTTGATCTCCAAATGATTGTGTGATTGGACCCGCAATAATTGGTCCTATTGCCCAACCAATTCCAAAAACTGTTTCATATGCGCCAATTATTTTTCCTGAAATTTCCTTTCTAGTTTTACTCAAAATTATTTCTAACGTCAAGGGGAAAAATATGCTGAACCCAAAACCCATTAGAACTAATGAAGCTGCAAAAATAATGATTGAATCTGCAACAACTGATATGGCTAATCCAATTGATACTGCAATTGTTGCAGCAATCAAAGTCTGACTTGTTTTTCTTGCAAACTTTCCAACTAATGCCAGCGATACAACACGTGATATTCCAAAAACAAAATATAGTAACAAAATATCCGTAGCTGCCATTCCATTGTCATTTAGAAATGCTGGATAAATTGAGAGAATTATTCCAAAAGATGATGTACAGAAAATCAATAAAATTATCACTTCTGGAAATTTTTTCATTTCCTTAATTGATGAAAAAGAGAATCGTTCGTGATTGGTTCTAACTCTTTTTCTTGAGATTATGAGTGCAGCCATTATTGCAGTAGCTAGAATAAATGCTGTAATTTGGAATAGAATTCTGTAGGTAATATCAAGACCATCAAGGAATACTGTGCCTAGTAATGGACCTATCATAAATCCAATAACAAAAAACATTGTAAACCATGAGATGTTTTTTACTCTGTTTTTCTCTGAACTCTCAGTAGCGATAATAGCCTGACATGGTGGCCAAAAAAACGCATGAGCCACTCCTGTCATTATTCTGAATCCCATGATTTCTGGAACTGATTGTGCTATTGATAGAAGATAGATTGATGCTGAATTGATTGCAACTCCCAATGCAAGTAGATATCCACTGTTAAACCTGTCAATGAGAATTCCTACAAAAAGTGGAATGAACATGTAGGGGATAAAATTGCTTAATCCAATTAATCCAAGTTCAGAATACGTAGCACCAATAACATTTTTTGCAAAAATGGGAAGAATTGGTCCATGTAATCCATATGAAATTCCTATGATTAAGGCAGTAATGTTGACTAGTATCAGAACTCTGCTCATTTGTATGCGGCAACCATTATTGCCCCACCCATAAGATCTTTCTCAAATTCTACTCTAGAAAATTTTTCTAGTAATAATCCTTCAAGCTTTTTGTTTTGAGGCCATCTTTTGAATGTACCATACAGTGTTCCAAACTTTAATCCAAGTCTTCCTCCTGCAATAAATGCAAGAATAGGGAGAATACATCTTAGATAAAATGAAACACCTGCTCTGATAAATGCCTCATCTGGTTTTCCTAAATCAACAATAACAAATCTACCATCTTTTTTCAATACTCGATGAATTTCAGAAATTGCAATTCTCAAATTGATTGCATCTCTCAATGAATATCCACACAAAACTGCATCAAACTCTTCATCTCTAAATGGAATGTGCTCAAAAACTCCATTTGCCATATCTGGTAATTTTTCAAAATGCATACTTGTGTTTTTGAGCATAGGTACTAGAGGATCAAAAAGTGTGATTGAAATTTTTCCATTAGTTTGTTTTAATGCGACCTTTGACATATTACCGAAACCAGAACCTGCATCTAAAATTTTGTTACCTGGAAATACTCTTTGTGAAATTCCACGATTTCTGTGCTCGCCATCTTTACCCAGTGAAATGATAGAATTTACTTTATCATAAACAGGAATAATCTCTCGAAGTACATCCATTACTTCGCCCCAATAACTTCCTAAACCCATAATTTATCGTCTATGAATACTTGTTTGAATAGTTTTCAAATCTAAAGCTTTTATTCTGTACTAAACTTTGATACGTTTTGAGAATAATTCTTTAAATCAGATTCAGAAACTTTCTCGAAAACTTTTGTTTTAGTTGTAACCTTTGCCATTTTAATGTCATCTATTCTATCTTTTTGTTCATTTTTTAGATTAATTGCAGCAATAGCTAAAGATGATACATCATCTATACTCATGTCTGGTTTGTAATGTTTTTCCAAAAAGTCGTTTACATCGTCAGAACCTGCTCCAATTGCAACTGCTGCATATTGTACATAAGTTCCACTAGGATCAGTTACGTAGATTGATTCTCCTTTTTGATCAATACCTGCAATTATCAATGAAACTCCATTTGGACGTACTCCAGAATATTGTGTAAACTGATGAGATTGATCTGCTAAATATTTGGCAATTGTTCCAATTTCAACAGACTCGTCATATGTCATTCTATTTCCTTGTGAAAAGAATCTTGCATTATCTACTTGAATACGTGCATCTGGGATGTATCCTGCAGCGGCAATTCCAACATGGAAATCTACCTGAAAAATTTTTTGTGTAATACCTGTAGTTTGTAATGTTCGAGCTTTTTCTTCTACTGCTATGATAACTCCTTCTTTACTGCACACGCCAATTGCCAAAGTTCCTCTTTTTACAGTCTCCATGGCATATTCTACTTGGTATATTCTACCATCTGGAGAGTACATAGTAGGAGTCATATCGTAACCGCGTGATGCCATCATAATATCACGAGTTTATTCTCAGTCAATTTAAGCGTAATTATCTTGCTTGAAATTTACAATATGGAAAAGATGTGGACATAGAGTTTTAAGCAAAATTGGCCTTAATTCCTTTAAGATAGTATGACTAGTCAACTCTTAGAATTCAAAGAAATACTTAGATCAAGACCAACTTCTACGCAAAGAAAACCCGACAAGCAAACTAGAAAGCTGTTGCTTTACTTGTTTACAAGTACCAGAGGTGGATTTACTAGATTACGCATTATTATGTACTTACTTGATAAACCATACAACACACATCAACTAGCTAAGATACTTGATCTTGATTACAAAGCAGTTCAACATCACATGAAAGTATTAGAGAAAAATAATATGGTGTCAAAAATTGGCGAAAAATATGGAGCAATTTTCCACTTGTCAAATTTTCTTGAAATTAATATCAGTGCCCTTGATGAAGCAATTGAAAAACTAGCTAGAAAGATGAATTACAAAAAGGTCTATCTATAATTTTATGTTCTGAAACTGCGATCAGAAATTTTCAACCAAAAATATATAATCTGACACTAGTAAATAAGATTAACTTGTTCAAGAGTGATCCTTTTGCAAATTCAACTAAACAAGTTAATGACGCATGTGATATTCTTGGGATTAAAGATAAAGGATTACGTGAATATCTTGCAATGCCAAACAAAGTTTTGAGAGTAAAGATTCCAGTAAAAATGGATAATGGTAAAATTAGAATTTTCACAGGTTTTAGAAGTCAACATAACAATGATAGAGGTCCATACAAAGGAGGTATTCGTTACTTTAATCCAGAAGGTGGAGTTGAATACATGGAACGTGAAGTTATGGCACTTTCTTCATGGATGACTTGGAAATGTGCAGTTGTTGACATTCCACTAGGTGGCGCAAAGGGTGCAATCTATGTAAACCCAAAAACAGAAAAAATTAGTGATGCAGAATTAGAAAGATTAACAAGAGGATTTGCATTCAAAATTTCTGAAATTATAGGACCTGAAAAAGATATTCCAGCACCTGATGTTTACACAACAGGTAGAGAGATGACACAAATCATGGATACATTTGGCAAACTAAATGGAAATAAACATACTCCAGCTGTAATTACTGGAAAACCAATTTCAATGGGTGGCTCCCTTGCAAGAAATGTTGCAACAGGATTAGGAGCAGCATATTGTGTAAGAGAAGCAGCAAAGCAATTGAAACTGAATCTAAAAGGTGCCAAAGTTGTTTTACAAGGATTTGGAAACGCATCAACATTTACAGGAGAATCTCTTGAAAAGATGGGCGCTAAAGTAATTGCAGTTAGTGATTCTAAAGGTTCTATTTCTATTCCAAATGGTGCAAAGGTTAGTAAAATTTTAGAACACAAACAAAAGAAAGGCTCTGTTGTTGGATTTCCTGGAAGTAAAAAAATCTCAACTGAACAATTACTTACTACTAAATGTGATATTTTAGTTCCTGCCGCACTAGAAAATCAAATCAATGCAAAGATTGCTAAGAATCTTAAATGTAAAATTATCGCAGAAGCTGCTAATGGTCCAACATTGCCAGAAGCTGATCCAATTATTTACAAAAAGAAAATTTTGCTTATTCCTGATATTTTGGCCAACTCTGGTGGTGTTTGTATCTCATACTTGGAATGGGTACAAAATAACATGGGTTACTACTGGACATTTGATGAGGTCGCAAACAAGATGGAAAAAAACATCACAAAAGGTTTCAAGGATACATATGCCATTTCTAAAAAACACAAAATCAACATGAGAAAAGCTGCTATGGTTTTGGCTGTTGAAAGAGTAGTAGAAGCCTTTAATCAAAAAGGTATTTGGCCATAAACTTAGGCTAGATATGATTCATAACAAACTAGTTGTTCAATAAACATTATCTTACCTTTAGTAATTTCTCGAAGTTTTTTCTTAAAAGAAAGATCTATTTTTGTTCTTCTTTGCAATAGTTGAATTGTTTTTCCAGTTAATGTTCTACCTTTTTTGTCTCTGTCAAAAAGAATAATCAATCTTTTATATTTTGAAACTGAATCAGCGAAGTCAATCATTCCTCCAAATCTATGAAATTCTAAAATTTTACCCGAATAACCAAGTTTTTTTAATGCAATAGAATCTCTTTTTCCTTCAACAACTACCACACTATCTTTCATAGAGTTTAATTGAAAAATAAAATTCTTTAACTCTATAACTTCTTCTTCTGTAACAAGCACATTGTTTAATTCATTTTAACATATTAATCACTTTTCTCAATAGAAAATAATGTCTAATGTTTTGCTTGTACAAAATAATAAAAGTGAAGGTTCTGGATATTTGGGCGTTCTTCTCAAAAATGATGGCTTTGAGATTACTTTAGTTAATGCAAAACATGAACCACTTCCTAAGAAAGATTTTTCACTTGTTATAATTTTAGGAGCACCTGAAAGTGCAAATGATGATTTACTATATCTTCAAGCAGAACAACAACTTATCAAAAACTGTGTTGAAAAAAATATTCCTGTATTGGGAATCTGTTTGGGTTCTCAACTAATTGCTAAAACTTTTGGTGCCAAAGTATACAGTGGACCAAAAAAGGAGATTGGATTTTATAATGATCTAAAAATTCATAACAACACCTCATTTTTTTCTGGCTTCAAAAATCCTTTTACTGTATTTCATTGGCATGAAGATACCTTTGATTTACCTGAAAACGCAGTTAGATTAGCCTCGTCTGAACATTATCTGAATCAAGCATTTCAATACAAAAGCGCAGTTGGATTACAATTTCATTTGGAGGTAAATGAGGATATGGTCAATTTCTGGCTTGATAATACGGAAGAACAACTACAAAAAATTCCTTATATCAATCCACAAAAAATTCGATCAGATATTGATGAAAATATTTTAACTGTAAAATCAAATATGAAGAATTTTTACAACAACTTCAAATCATCATTCAATCTTTGACCAAAGTTTAATATACTTAGTTTTGATTTTATCGATTGAACCATGGTTGTGGTAAAGAAAATTTTTGAAGAAATTATTCAAACTAAACATAAAATCATCACCGAAGAATTATCAAAATCAATCCTCAAAAGTTATGGTGTTAAAGTTCCACCTTTTGCACTTGTAACCACTGTTGAGGATGCGGCAAAACAAGCAAAAAAGATTGGCTTTCCACTTGTAATGAAAGTAGTTTCACCACAAATTTTACATAAAACAGATGTCGGTGGTGTTAAAGTTGGATTAGAAAATATCAATGATGTAAAAAAGACATTCAATGACATGTATGGTCGCCTTTCTAAAAAGAAAGGAGTTGAAGTTAAAGGAATACTTCTTGAAAAGATGGTTCCAAAAGGTGTTGAATTAATTGTTGGTCTTCAAAATGATTCTCAATTTGGTCCTGTAATTATGGTTGGACTAGGTGGCATCATGACAGAAGTGATGAAAGATGTCGCATTTAGAATGCTACCAATTACAACTTCAGATGCAAAATCAATGATAAATGAACTCAAAGGATCAAAACTTCTCAAAGGATTCAGAGGAAGCGCACCAATTGATCTTAATATGGTTTCACAAATGTTGGTTAGAATTGGAAAACTAGGAGTAGAAAATGCTGACCACTTCAATAGCATTGATTTTAACCCAGTAATTGTTTATCCAAAATCTTACTTTGTAGTAGACGCAAAAATTATTCTTAATGATACGGTAAAGAAAAATTCCATCTCAAAAGCTAAACCAAACATTACATCAATGGAGTCATTCTTTACTCCGAAGGCTGTTGCACTAGTTGGCGCATCTGCAACACCTGGAAAGATTGGTAATTCTGTATTAGATGCACTTGGAAAACAAGATTACAAAGGTAAAGTGTATCCAATTAATCCTAAACAAAAGTCAATTCTTGGAATCAAATGTTATCCATTATTAGATGCAATAAAAGCAAAGATTGATCTGGTTGTTGTCTGTATTGATCTTGCAGCATGTGGATCTATTATGAAAACATGTGCTAAGAAAGGAATTCATAATGTTGTAATAGTTTCTGGTGGCGGTAAAGAGCTTGGTGGTAACAGGGCCGCAATGGAAGCTGAAGTAAAAGAATTAGCCCTAAAACACAAAATCCGTGTAATTGGTCCTAATTGTATTGGAATGTTTAATGCAGCAAATAGACTTGATTGCGCATTCCAAGGACAAGATAGAATGATACGTTCAAAATTAGGAAATGTTGCATTTTTCTCACAAAGTGGAACCATGGGAATTAGTATGTTAGAAAGTGCTGATTTGTTTGGTTTATCAAAAATGATCAGTTATGGTAATCGCTCTGATGTTGATGAAGCAGACATGATATGGTATGCTGCAAATGATCCTCAAACAAAAGTAATTGGATTATACGTTGAAGGATTTGGTGATGGACGAAAATTCATCAATACTGCAAAGCGTGTAATGAAAGAAAAGAAGAAACCAATCGTTATTTGGAAGAGTGGAAGAACTGCTCTTGGTGCTAAACAAGCAGCATCACATACAGGTTCTCTTGGAGGTTCAAATGCTATTATCATGGGTGCATTCAAACAAGCAGGAATTATCTCAGTTGATAGTTATCAAGAACTAGTTGGAGTCTTAAAGGCGCTAGCATGGCAACCTCCTGCAAAGGGTAATCGTATTGCTATGACTAGTAATGGTGCCGGTCCAATGATTGGTGGAATTGATCATTTAGAAAGATTAGGTCTTACAATAGGAAAGCTGTCGCCACGACTTCTCAAAAAAATAAAGGCTCGCTTTCCACCAACTGTTCCTATTCATAATGGTAATCCAGCAGATGTAGGTGGTGGTGCAACTGCAGATGACTACCGATTTGTCATTCAGCAATTTTATGATGAAAAGAATATTGACATTGCTATGCCATGGTTTGTCTTCCAAGATGATCCACTTGAAGAAACAATTGTTGGTTATCTTGATGATTTCTCAAAGAAAAAAAAGAAACCAATACTAGTTGGCTGTAATGGTGGCCCATATACTGAAAAAATGATAAAATTGGTTGAGAAACACAATATTCCAGTTTACCAGGACATTCGAACTTGGATTGCAGCTGCATCTGCATTAGCTCAATGGGGTAAAGTACGTGGAAAATAGAGAACATTTAAGTCTCAAATAACTTGGAAATTTATCATGTCACTAGTAACCACATCTACTTCTGATGGCATTTGTACAGTCAAAATTAACAGACCTGACAAACTTAATGCTATGAATACTGATGTTGCAAAAGAACTAATCAAAACTTTTGAAGCACTCAACCATGATGATAATGTCAAAGTTATTATTTTGACTGGTGAAGGAGACAAGGCATTTTCTGCTGGTGCAGATATTGAATATATGTCAAAAATTTCTGCAGATGAATCAGTAGAGTATGCAAAAACTGGTCAACTTGTAACTTCAACTGTTGAACTAGTTAAACAACCAACTATAGCAGCTGTTAATGGTTTTGCTTTAGGTGGAGGCTGTGAACTTGCAATGTCTTGTGATATTAGAATTGCTGCAGATACTGCAAGAATGGGTCAACCAGAAGTAACAATTGGTATTCCTCCTGGATGGGGTGGAACACAAAGATTGATGAGAATTGTGGGAATAGCAAAGGCAAAAGAACTTGTTTACACTGGAAAAATAATCAAAGCAGATGAAGCAAAAGAGATTGGTCTTGTAAATAAAGTCGTTCCTCTTGCATCATTACAAGAAGAAGCTTTGAAAATGGCACAACAAATAGCTAAAAACTCTACAATGGGTGTTCAAATGTCTAAAATTGCAATCAACAAGGGACGAAATGCAGATCTTGATACTGGTCTTTCAATAGAACTACTTGCTTGGAGAAATTGTTTTACTCATCCTGATAGAGAAGAACGTATGACGGCATTTGTTAACAAGTCAAAGAAATAGATATTTCTAACTTTCTTCTTATTTAATTCAACTTTGAAAATTACCAATGTTTGATGATGATAAAGTTATTGGAATTACCATTCAAATGACCTTGGTACCTAACAAGTTATAGACTAGTTTGTAGATTATTTTGATATTGAACATAAAGGACCCAAATAAAATATTTAGAAGATCCATTATCAAAGGTTTCTTTGAACCTCAACTGATTAATCTAGATTTTAAAAAATCATCAGTTAAACATCCTTCTATAAATGGTGATGGTCTAATGCAATCTGATCTGCTTCATGTATTTTTTGATATAGAGACTGGTTCTGATTATCCTGACGGGGATGAGTGGTTTATCGTAGATATGTTATTTCCTTATGATGTAAAACTTCCTGATAATTTGAAAGGAACAGATTATTTTACAACTATCTTAGTTGATGAAGGAAAAACATATTGGCATCACCGTGAACTCATTCGTTACAAGTATGGAAAATCCAAGAGACTAGATTCTGCTTTGGAATTTATAGAATCAAAATACAAAGAACTTCATAAATTGTTAGAACCGTTACAGAAAGATCTCAAGTAATCTCTTTCCATGAATCTTCCTTGAAAATATATTTCTTATTTTCAGATGATACTGTATCAATACGCCACCTAACTGATTTTAAATCAAACTTGTACATAATTTCTGAAATTCCTGATGGTAGTTTTTTAGGATCAAGGTGATATGGCAATAATTCTAAAACAAAATCAATTTTCTCCACAGCATTATTGAACCAATGTCTGTCCTCACTATCAACAGTAAAAATAATTTTCGGATTTCCAGAAAAACTGATTATAATTTTTAAAGCGTTTCTACCACCCCTTCTTCTTTTAATTTCTTTGAAAAGCGCTTTGACTTTGTCCCATCGCTTGAAATCAAACCATTGAAAAAATGCTTCATTAAATAGAAGAGGAATTTCAACCTCTAAGAAACTCACAAAATTCTCATCATTTGGTTCAATTTCATCTTGAATGACAGTGAAACGAGAGTTTAGAAATTCATAAAGAACTTGAATTTCCCATGGCGAAATCCCATAATACCGTAATGTTGTCTTCAACTTTTCTGGCAATAATTTCAAATCATAAAAATTGTAATTAAAGCTTCAAACCAAGTAATATTGGGTCAAATTCACCTTAAAATTAAAATTATATGGTACGAGTTAGTTATTTCAGACATGAAGAAAGAATATGTAGTAAAAAGTATTGATGCAGCACCTGATGGGGCACCATATGTGATAGTCTCATTATCCTCAATTAAAGATCTTAAAGAAGGAACTCAAAACCCACAATCTTCTTTTGGTACCCCAAAAGTGATGGGATTTTCAAACATGAATGATATGATGAAGGATCTAAACAAAATGTTTGCTGGTGGTACGGGAATGCAAAGTGGTACTACTCAATTAAAACTCGAAATGCATGAATACAAAGACATGGGTCTTGCAGTTGGAGATAAGGTATTTTTAGAATTAACCAAAGCTGAAACTCTGGGAGTTTAAACTATAAAATTGTGTTGAAATATTTCCAACCATAAAAAGCAACAACAGTCACAATTACAAATACCATTGGCTTCCATGCAAATACTGGAAGACTCGGTGATGCAAGTTTAACTTTATAGTTATCTAAAATCACGTGGACATTTTTCTTTATTTTATCATGCCAAATGCTATACTCTACCTGGTATTTTTTTAGAATCTCTTCGACTTCATAAATGACTGGGGTTCTCTGAGAGAACAGATGTTGAAGATAGTCTCTTGAAACCTCTACTTCTGCATGAATTCCGATTAATCCTTTTTTAAGATTAACCATTCTAATGTGCATTTCCCATGGTTTTTTTAACTTTAGATTAAGTCCACTTCCAATTTGTTCTGGTTGCTTATGCTCAAATTTTACCTTGGTAAATCCCTCCTTCATAAAAATTTTCGTCAATTCATCAAAACTCTTCTTTACAACTACATGAAGTTGTTCAACCCCTTTCTTATTATCAACATCAATCTTGTGTTTTAATCCATTAAGAAATGAAATTGTTTTTGGATATGTTGTAACATATTCCATAATTCGTTTCCAAAAAACCTCTATTTAAAGCAGAATAAACTAGAATTCTAGATCTTTACAGGGTTTGATAATCCTCTAACGTAAACACATTGATCCGGGGATATTGCCATCTCTGAATGATTGATTTCTCTATCCGTAAGTTTTGCACCTGAATTTCTAACTATGGCAAATGGTTTTGACTCGGCACCTTCGCCCATCTTGTGATTTGCAATTGTTGCAAGATTATCAACTACTGCCTGAAATGTTACTTTTAATGGATTACCGTCAAGATCTTTTTTTGCCCTCATATCTAAAACTGGTTCAATCCCGGCGCATGCTATTGCAACTCCTGATGTCCCAATTCTTGCTGGCATTAATCTACTATCAACTAGAATTATTCCAACATGAATAAACAATTTTAAGAAAATTTTTCTGTGAATCTGTTCTGCAATAAGATATGGATTTGTTGGATATAGAATTACTCTTCCTTTTTTTACATTAGATTTGTCAATGCCGGCATTTGGTGCCATTATGTTATCTGCTGACGTAATTACAAATCCAGCAATACCGCCAAAAATTTTATCAGACTCCCTGATAATAATTTCAGCAATTTCAGGTTTTAACCGAAACTTTTTTGAAATTTCTGAACCTTCATCTGAGATTTTGATTTTTTGTAATTCAATAATCCTTCCCTGTGAATTTGAGATATATTTTGTTGAAATTACTAAAACATCTCCATCTTGTAATTTTGTATTATTTTTTTCTAATGTTTCAACTAAGACCTCAAAAACATCAAATTTTTCTTCCATTCTCTCTGCTAAAAGTGGTAAAACGGTTAGGTTCATAATATTCTGAGCACTTCTTTTCTTTTTTATTGTTCTGAAAAGCTTTTAATCTGCAGAACAAGCTTTTGTGTTTATGAATATTGTTGAGAAAATTCTTGCACGTGCATCTGGGAAATCTAAAGTCTCTCCAGATGATGTTATTTTTGCTAATGTTGACAAGGTAATGCTTCATGATGTCTCAGGACCGGGTGTCATCAAAGTCTTTGAGAAACTAAAGAATCAAGGAATTTCGGTTGATAAATTATGGGATCCTACAAAAGTTTGGGTAGCAGAAGATCACTTTGTTCCTTCCGCAGATAAAGTTTCAGCAGAAAATATTGTAAAATTATCTAACTTTACAAAAAAATATGGAATTGAAAAACATTTCAAATATGGTATGGGGCAATACGGTATTTGTCATACATTGTCTCATGAAGAAGCTTTGGTAATGCCAGGTGATGTTTATGTTGGTGGAGATTCTCACACTAATACGACTGGTGCTTTAGGTGCATTTGCTTGTGGATTAGGACATACTGATATTGCTTATGTCTTATTGAATGGAAAGATTTGGTTTAAGGTTCCAGAAACTTACTACTTCAAGATAAATGGAAAATTACCAGATCATGTAATGGCTAAAGATTTGATTCTCAAAATAATTGGGGATATAGGAACTGATGGTGGTACATATAGAACCATGCAGTTTGGTGGAAGTGGAGTTGATGAAATGTCTGTACAAAGCAGACTAACATTATGTAATATGACCACTGAAGCAGGTGCAAAGAATGGAATTGTTGAACCAGATCAAAAAGTGATTGATTATCTTACTAGTAGAGGAGCCACAAATGTAAATTTAGTTAATGGTGACGATGATACAGAATACGCCAAAGTATTTGAATATGAAAGTTCAGAGATGGAACCTCTTGTTGCAAAACCATTTTCTCCTGATAATATTTCAGTTGTCAGAGAAGCTCCATCTGTTGAATTGGATAAATCATACATTGGATCTTGTACCGGTGCAAAATACGAAGATTTGGTAGCAGTAGCAAAAATTCTCAAAGGAAGAAAAGTAAAGATTAGGACAGAAATTTTACCTGCAGCAATTTCAATTTATCAACGTGCCATGGAAAATGGCCTTTTGAAAATTTTCTTAGATGCTGGTGCAACAATTGGACCTCCAACCTGTGGAGCATGTTGTGGTGCTCATATGGGTGTCTTGGCAAAAGATGAAATCTGTATCAGCACTACAAATCGAAACTTTCCAGGCAGAATGGGTCATATTGAATCACAAACATATCTTTCGTCTCCTTTGGTTGCAGCAGCCTCTGCAGTTACTGGCAAAATCACTGATCCGAGGGATTTGAAATGAAAGGAAATATCATAAAATATGCCCAAGACAATATTGATACTGATGTAATTATTCCCGGTCAATATCTAAAAGTGCATGATTATGCTGAACTTGCAACTCACGCCATGGAGGGATTAGATCCTGATTTTCACTCTAAGGTAAAAGAAGGTGATTTTATTTTATCTGGTAGAAATTTTGGATGTGGTTCATCTCGTGAGCATGCTCCTATTGCTTTGTCCCATTCTGGAATAAAGGCCGTACTTGCATTATCTTTTGCAAGAATTTTTTATCGAAATGCAGTTGATGGTGCGTTTTTGTTACCAATTGAAATTGATAAAGATGCATATGATGGAATTTCAGAAGGTGATGAAATAGATATTTCACTATCTACTAATGAAATTAAAAACATTACTAAACATCAGACATACAAAATGAAACCCTTTTCGGAAATCATCGGTAAGATAATTGCTGCAGGTGGTCTCTTCAAGTATAAGCCAGATCAGGATTAAAATGGGAAAAACTCTTTTTGAAAAAATTTGGGAGTCTCATATTGTTGTTGAAAAACAAAATGGTCCTTCTCTAATCTATATTGATAGACATCTTGTACATGAAGTAACATCACCTCAAGCCTTTGATGGATTACGTATGAATAAAAGAAAAGTTCGAAGACCTGATTTAACTATCGCTACAATGGATCATAATGTTCCAACAAATGACAGGTCACTTCCTATATTGGATCAAACTTCAGCTGTCCAAATCCAAACTTTGGAAAAAAACTGTAAAGATTTTGGAATTAAATTATTTGATATTAATAGTCCTAATCAAGGAATTGTTCATGTGATTGGCCCTCAACTTGGAATCACACTGCCTGGTACTACAATTGTTTGTGGTGATAGTCATACATCAACTCATGGGGCTTTTGGAGCATTAGCTCTTGGAATCGGAACTAGTGAGGTTGAACATGTTTTAACATCGCAAACCTTATGGTTAGAAAAACCAAAATCATTTGAAATTAAAGTAGAGGGAAAAAGAAAGAATCCCCATGCAGTTACTGCAAAAGATATAGTACTTTCAATTATCAAAAATATTGGAACTGGGGGAGGAACTGGTACTGTAATTGAATATCGTGGTCAGGGCATCACTGATCTTTCAATGGAGCAAAGAATGACCATTTGTAACATGTCCGTTGAGGCTGGATCACGTGCAGGTTTGATTGAACCTGATGAAAAGGCCTTTGATTATCTCAGAGGTAGGCAATACACCCCAAAAAACTATGAATCCCTTGTTGATAACTGGAAAGAACATCTAAAAACAGACAGTGACGCAAAATTTGAAAAACAATTTACTTTGAATATTAGTGACATTGCACCTCAAGTCAGTTGGGGTACAAATCCCGGAATGACTTGTGATGTAACTGAATCAATACCCTCTCCTGATGAATTTTCCAAAGGTGATCCTAATCAAAAGAAAAGTGCAGAAAAAGCCCTCGAGTACATGGATCTTGAACCCGGAACTCCAATCACTGACATTAAAATCGATAGAGTGTTTATCGGATCATGTACAAATGCAAGATTAGAAGATCTCATTGAAGCATCCAAAGTTATCAAAAAACAAAAAATTTCAACAAATGTTAAAGCTATGGTTGTTCCAGGTTCTCAGATGGTAAAAAAAGAAGCTGAAGAACTAGGTCTTGACAAAATTTTCATTAATGCAAATTTTGAATGGAGAGAAGCTGGATGTAGCATGTGTCTTGGCATGAATCCTGATATCTTGTCTCCTGGTGAAAGATGTGCCAGTACATCAAACAGAAATTTTGAAGGTAGACAGGGAACTGGTGGAAGAACTCATTTAGTAAGTCCTGTGATGGCAGCAGCAGCTGCAATTAAAGGACACTTTGTAGATGTCAGAGAATTGGATCTGAGTTAGAATGGAACCTTTCAAAAAAGTAAAGAGTATCATAACTCCACTTGATCAAGTAAATGTTGATACTGATCAAATTGTTCCAAAACAATTCCTGAAATTGGTTCACAAGTCTGGATTTGGCAAATTTTTGTTCTATAATTGGCGATATGATGAAAATGAGAAGATTAAACCTGATTTTGTCTTAAATGATTCAAAATATAATAATTCTAAAATTTTGGTAACAGGAGATAATTTTGGGTGTGGCTCCAGCAGGGAACATGCAATTTGGGCACTTTTAGACTATGGTTTTTCTGTAATCATTGCACCTTCTTTTGCAGATATTTTCTTTAGTAATTGCTTCAAAAATGGGTTTTTACCAATTTCATTAGATCAAAAAATAGTTGAGAAACTACAACAAGAAGTAGATATAATTGAAGTAGATCTGGAAACACAAATCATCAAAACTTCTTCTGAAGAGATATCCTTTAAGATAGATCCTTACAAGAAAAAAATTCTCTTAGAAGGTTTAGATGATATTGCACAAACTTTACAATTTGAAAACAAAATATCTGAATTTGAAAGAAAGTCTAAAGTCCCATCTGTTTTATAATTTTCATTACCATTTTTTCATTTCTTTCTAGAGCCATAGGCGATTCTACATCAATCCATTCTTTGTTCCCAATGTCATAAGCACTAATTTTCCCTTCTTTTGACAGCTGTTGTAAAATATCATATGATAGATTGATCTTATTTTGTTTTTGTTTTGCCTTGATTCGTTTAATGACGTCTTTTCCAAGTATGTAGATGCCTAAACATTCAGATAACTGCAATTTCATAACAGGTTTTTCTTTGAATTCTTTTATGATTCCATCTTCTACAATTGCAAATCCTGTTTCTTCTCTTCTTTTTGTTCTAGTTGCAATACATGCAGAACTATTTTTTTCTCTGAAAAATTCTCTCATCTTTTTTAGATCTATTGCACACAAGTTATCTACAAACCATAACAAAAATTCTGATTCACCTTTGAGCTTTTTCTCAATATGTAGTAGATCTCCTCCTGTACCACTTTGTGAATCTTGAACAAAAGTGATATTTTTTTGATTTCCATAATAGTTTTTTATTTGTCCTCCCAATCCATTAAAATCTGAAATTATTATAATCTCTTTTACAAAACTGAATGATTTTAGATATTTTATAACATAATCAATCAATGGCTTATCATTAATGGGGGTCATTGCTTTTGGAAAATATTCAGTATAAGGTTTACCTCTAGTTCCCTTACCGCCTGCTAAAATTATAGCCTTCACAGTCTAACGGTAGGATTTTTGTTTTCTTGCTCTTGCACCTGGTCCACCAAATTTCTTTGGTTCTTTTCGTCTGGCATCTCCGCTTATTAGATATTTATCAAATTCTGTGATTCGTTTTCTAAGATCTTCCCTAGTAGATTTTGGAAATGGATGTTCCTTTGGTTCTTTTTTAGATTTTGTCCATCCTGTAAGCGCTCTTGATATTCCAGTTGCAATAGCACTGGCTTGTCCCATAAAACCTCCTCCTCTCACTCTAACAGAAATATCTATTTTCTCTCTCAAATCACCTGTGATTTCTAATGGTACCAAAATTACTTCACGAGCAGTTTCTTGTGGAATCATTTCAACTGGAACATTGTTAATTCTAACTTTACCTCGTCCTTTTGTAATATAGACATGTGCACTGGCTGTTTTTCTAGTTGCAAAATAAATTTCAGTTTTTGGAGTTGTCATTCAGTCCATCCTATTACTCTGCATAATTCTGCCATTGTAGTATAATTTGATGTAGATTTTTTAATTTTCGCTTTTTCAAATTGAATTTTTTTAAATGATTTTAATTCTTTTGGAGAACCAATGTAAGTTCTAAGTCTTTGATGTGATTCTTTACCTGATGGTTTTCTATCATATGGTAACATTCCACGAATCATTTTTGCCATAATTGTATCAGGTCTTCTGTAATGTACTGGTCCATGTTTTGGATTAATAACACTGTTAATTTCCAAAAATTCTCTATATTCTTTGATTTGATTACTTTTTGTTCCACTCATCATAATTTTATCACAATTTACAACTGAAACTCTGTTTCCATTAATTAGTAACTTTGCTACATTTGATGATAATCTTCCAGCAATATGATTTGTTGCATCAACTACAATTGGCCTATCTGTTCTAACAACTGTTTCTTGACTAGCCAAGCAGCATTACTCCTTTCCCAGTAGGATTCTGCTCAATAAGATCTGAAAAACTAATAATCTTTCCACCGCTACCAATGATTTTATTTGCAGCAAAATGTGAAATTGAAAATGAACACAATGTAATTTTGTGAGGAACGTTACCTGTTCCAAGAACTTTTCCTGGACAGACTACTGTATCGTTTTCTTTTGTTAGCTGACCAATCCTCTTCAAGTTGATATCTCTTCTTGCAATGGATGGCTTTAATGCATATTTTGCCAATTTTGCCCAAATTGGAGCATCATTTTTGATTGATGCCTTTTTTAGATCTTTGGCCATACGTATAACCACTTGATTAGTCATGTGAATAATGCGGTTTAAAACCCAAATATAATGTATCTTTTTGGTTTATTCTTTGATTTGATTAATCATTTCTTTGAATTCGCCTAATCTATTACTCACTTCGTCTACACCTGCAAGAATAATTTTCTCTGGATCTAGAGCACCAGTTGATTCTACAGTGAGTATACTTTCATCTTTTTTGTCTGTCTCTATAAGAGTTGAAATATTTGCTGAGTTCCATTTAGCATGATCTGTTCCGCGTCCAAGTCTTGCGTAACATTCAATTTTAACTCGTTGACCTGGAGCTAGCTGAACAATTGAAATTTTATCTGAAACTGGTTTTATCGAATCATCTTCAGAGGATAACTCGTTTGAAAAGACAGTTCTTGTCACATCTGATTCTCCTGTATCTAAAACTAGCATGACTTTGCAGTTTGAACAACCAGATTCACTGTTACAATCACATTTGGATGGTTCATTAAATCTAGACAAGTCGGTTGTTATTGGAATTAACCCTAATCTATGTGCCAAACCTTCATCTGGCAGTACCGAAGAATTTTCTATAATGTCTACTGTGTCAATTGCAAAGATTGGAACACCATTTAGACAGATGCGTCTAAGTGCATTTGCGTATTGAATGGGAACTCCTTTTAGTTTTACAGATATTTTTTGACTATCTTTCTTAACCACTTCTAGAGATGACAAATCTTGAACAAAATCTTCAAAGTCCCCATAAATATCTAGCTAGTTTTACGTATAGATAAATACCAAATTATCATACATGTTTTAGAAATGGTTGATGTTACAGTAGTTAGATATTCCTTTGAGGGAGAAAAATTTGAGATTTTGGTTAAGCCTGACCCAGCATTGGATTACAAGCTAGGCAAGAAAAAGGATGTTTCTGCAGTTTTGGTTTCAGAGGAAATTTACACTGATTCGGGAAAAGGCACAAAGCCTGGAAATGAAAAATTACTCAAGGCTTTCAAAACTGAAGACAAGACTGAAATTGCTCAGATAATTCTTCAGAAAGGTGATCTGAATCTTACAACTGACCAAAGACGAAAAATGATTGATGAAAAGAAAAAACAGATTGTTGAGTTTGTCGCCAAGACATACGTAGATCCTAAAACTCACTTACCTCATCCTCCAATAAGAGTTGAGCAAGCAATGAAAGATGCCAGAGTTTCAGTTGATCCTCAAAAAAGCGTAGACGAACAAGTACAAGACATTGTTGAAAAATTGCGTTCAATTATTGCTCTTAAATCTGAGAATCTGCAATTGGAAATTATTATTCCTGCACAATATGCATCTCAATCATATGCTGTTCTCAAATCTGTAGGTTCTCTAAAAAATGAAGAATGGCAAAATAACGGTTCTTTGAAAGCAATACTAGAAATACCTGCTGCAGCAAGGCCAAACGTGATTGATAAATTGGGTTCTATAACCAAAGGTTCTGCTTCAGTTGAGGTAATTAAGTAATGGAAAATAAAAGAAAATATGTTATTCCAGGTGATCTGGTAACTACAGGACCTTTTAGACCTGAACAAAATGTTATACTTGAAGGAAATAAGATAATTTCTACATCTATAGGAATTTCTGAAATTTATGATGACTCTGTTAGAGTAATTCCCTTAACTGGAAAATATATTCCAAAAATTGATGACTTAGTCATTGGCAAAGTCCTTTCTCATACGTCACTGTCATGGGAATTAGATATCAATTCTTGTTATGTTGGATTCTTACCAGCACAGGATGTCTTTGGACGAGACTTTTCTGCTCATGCTGATGAACTTTCTTCAAAACTAAAAACAGGAGATCTTGTTGCTGCAAGAATTGCTAATTTTGATAGAACAAGAGATCCACTGATAACAATTTCTGATAGAGATTTAGGTAAAATCGACTCTGGAACCTTGGTAAAAATCTCTCCAAGTAAGGTTCCACGCCTAATTGGAAAGAGAGGTAGCATGATTCAGATGATAGAACAGGCAACTAATGCTGCAGTAACAATTGGTCAAAATGGATGGGTGGTGGTTTCATGCGAATCCCACGAGGGATTATTAAAGGCTAAAAAAGCCATTCAAATGGTTAATGAGAAAGCACACGTTGCAAATTTGACTGATCAAGTGAAAAAAATGTTAGAATCAAAGAGTGAATCATAATGGGTGGAAGAGAAGCAACAATGGTCCTGTTGGACGAAAATGGAATTCGTTGTGACGGAAGAAAAGTCGACGAAACAAGAAAAATTACGATTAAAGCTGGTGTATTAAAAAACGCGGATGGATCTGCTTACATTGAATTTGGTGATAATAAAATACTAGTTGGAATATTTGGTCCAAGAGATGTTCATCCAAAACACATGTCTGATACAGATACGGGAATTTTACGAGTTAGATATCATATGGAACCATTTTCTGTTACTGAAAGAAAAAATCCCGCTCCTTCAAGAAGAGAAATTGAAATTTCCAAAGTAATCAAAGAGGCATTAGAGCCTGCAGTTATGTTAGAAAAATTTCCAAGAACAGCAGTTGATGTATTTATCGAAATCTTGCAAGCAGATGGTGGTACTAGATGCGCTGCACTCTCTGCAGCTTCTGTTGCACTAGCAGATGCTGGAATCCCAATGAGAGATCTGGTTGCAGCATGTGCTTCAGGTAAAGTAGCAGATACTATAGTTCTTGATGTTAACAATGAAGAGGACCAAGCAGGTCAAGCAGATATGCCAATTGGTTACATGCCAAATCTTAAAAAAATTACGTTATTACAATTAGATGGTATCCTAACTCCTGAGGAATATAAAAAATGCGTAGAAGTTGGGGTCAATGGCTGTAAAATTGTTTATGAATTACAAAAGAAAGCACTCACTGACAAATACTTTGGAAATGGAAGCGATTAGAAATGGCATCACATTCTGTTATTGATGAATTAAAAAAAACACAAATCCTTGAATTACTGGAACAAGGAAAAAGAGTAGACGGACGAGCACTAGATGAACCACGAGAAATATCAATTGAAACTAATGCAATTCCTAAAGCAAACGGTTCAGCAAAAGTGCGACTTGGTGATACCGAAGTTTTATGTGGAGTAAAAATTCAACCAGACAGACCTTTCCCAGATATGGGTGACAAAGGAATTTTTATATGTACTGCTGAACTATTGCCACTTTCACATCCTACTGTTGAAACTGGACCACCACAACCTCATGTAATTGAATTGGCACGAGTTACTGATAGGGGAATTAGAGAAAGTCATATGATTGATCTGTCACAATTAGTTATTGAAAAAGACAAATCAGTTGTTGGTGTATTTGCTGATATTGTAGTTATCGATTATGATGGAAATCTCTTTGATGCATGCTCTTATGCTGCTACTGCTGCATTGCTTACATCTACAACCCCAAAATGGACCATGGTTGATGATAAACCAACACTTGTTGACGGCGAAGAATCTCCATTACCAACCACAACAATTCCTGCATCTGTAACTATGGGCAAGATTGGAAATCACATTATTGTTGATCCAAATGGAGATGAGTGGGATAGCATGGATGCTAGAATTACAATTACTACTAATTCTGATGGAAACATTTGTGCTTTGCAAAAAGGTGGAAGTGATGGATTTACACAAGAAGAAATTGTACAGTGTGGAGAAATTTCTGTCAGAGTAGGCGCAAAAATTAGAGAGAAATTAAAAGAAGCTCAACAGGGAAGTCAATAAAATGGCAAAAGCAAAAAAATCTCTAAAAGGGTTAGGTGCAAGATATGGAATTAAGCTTAGGAAGCAGTATACAAAAATCCATTTTCAACTAAAACAAAAGCGAGCCTGCCCTGAATGTGGTTCAAAGAAATTTGGTAGAGATGCCGTGGGAATTTGGTCTTGTAAAAAATGTGGCCTTAAAGTAGCTGGAACTGCATATGACATTAAACTTTAGTGCAAAAATAATAATTGACGCAAATGACAAAACAAGGGCAATTTATGATTCTGTAAATACTGACAACGAATTTTATCCAGAAAATCCTGTAAAGACTGAGATTAAATTTAATGAAAAGATTAGTATCTCAGTTGAATCTGAACATTTACCTCACTTGAGAGCAAATCTTAACTCTACACTTAGACTAATCCAAGTCAGCTATGATTCAATTGAATCGGTAAAGATATAATGAAATAAATTTTTTGGTAAATTATGTCTGCAGGACAAATGCCTCCATGGCTTCAAGAACAACTAATGAAATTACAACAATCTCAACAAAACCTCCAATCTATCATGACTCAAAAACAACATCTTGGAATGGAAAAAGCAGAAACAGAAAAAGCTCTTGAGGAATTAGAGAAAATAGCAGATAGTGATGTGGTATTCAAACATGCCGGTACTGTCTTGATTAAATCAACAAAACAAGAACTGATTAGCGAATTAGAAGAAAAACAAGAGATGGCAAAAACACGTGTTACAGTTCTTGAAAAGCAAGAAACTCGTGTCAAAGAATCTCTCAAAGAACAAGAATCAAAAATTAATGAAATGATGAAAGCTGGTTCTACAAAATCTCCACCAGCAGAAAATAATCCTAGAAAATAATCCTAGAAAGTAATCTATAACACTGATTTCAAATAAGATATTAACAAATCTTTACAAACAGTATGTATGAAATTAGAAAACCTTCGAATAATTGTAGACGAAAGAGAGCGGAAAAGTGGAATTCCAGAACTTCTAAAGTCGGTTGGCTTGAACGTTGAGATGAAGACACTTCCAATAGGTGATTATATTGTTGCACCAGAAACCATTGTAGAGAGAAAGAGCATTCGTGATCTAATGTCATCTGTTTTTGATGGAAGACTCTTTGATCAGTGTTCTAGACTCAAAGAACATTTCCAATATCCTATTGTACTGATAGAGGGAAATGTTGACGAAATTGAAGAAATCACTGAGAATCCATTGATATTCTATGGGGCTATTTCTACTGTTGTTCTTGATTTTAAAATTCCAGTAATTCCTACTCCTAATGCAATTCATACAGCTAAATTATTAGTGTCATTATGTTCCAGAAAAGATTCTCCAAAGGGTCCTTATCTGAAGAAAATCAAAAAATCTTCTGATTTACAAAAGCAACAACTTTCAGTTCTTTGCAGTTTGCCAGGAATAGGAGAGAAATTTGCAGTTAGAATGCTTGAGAAATTTGGAACTCCCTTCAAAGTTTTCACTGCAACTGCTACTGAGCTGGCAAAAGTTGAAGGATTAGGTGAAGCGCGAGCAAAGAAAATCAGAAAAATGTTAGAATCTACAAGTAAATTTCTCAAAAAGTCTAACCAAAAAACTTTGCATGATACATAGCAGTTCATTTATTGAATGGTGCGGAAAGTGATTAGCCCTTGAGTAATTTTCTTTTTAACGGAGTTCCACATATTGGACACTCTATTTTATTAGTATAGTTAGTTCTGCATGCTGGACAATAGTGAACCCATTTTCCAACATCTTTTATTCCTTGAGTCATAATTGGCGATATTTTTAAACCTAAATTCTTTGCTACATTTGATATTGCAAAATCATCACTAATTATTTCACCATTCATTTCAATGCATAATGCAATGATTGAAATGTCTTGTTTTGATAACTGTGGAAAATCTCCAGTATCTTTTGCTGCCTTTATTGCAGCCGCTGTTGATTCTTTGTCTGGCTCTCTAATTTTCAGTTTTTTAGTTTCAAGCAAAGTTCCAAGAGCATCATGATTTTTCTTTATGTGTTTGATTTCATCATAAGCAAGAGATGTGGTGTAGTAATTATTAGATGATCTAAATGGAACTCCTGCATAAAATGCACTGGCATCTAAAATTCTAAAATCCAAGTTTACTCATTTGTCTCAGTCCTCGTTTTTTCAATCTTACAAAGACCGCTGGTTTTTTGTATTTCTTAATAATTATTGGTTCTCCATATCCTGCAGCTTTGATCACCTGTGCATCCATCACAATGTTGCAGTCATGAGAACATGTAATCTCAATCTTTTCATCTGGTACTACAATTGACGCTAATCTGTATACTGGTGCAACAGGGGTGATAATTAAAACACCCAAACTTTCATGCAAAATTGGTCCGCCTAATGAAAACGAGTGACCCGTAGATCCACTAGGAGTTGCAATAATTACTCCATCCATTTTTTGTTTTACGATATCATTTTGAAATTTTATTTTAATTTCTGCAGTTTTAGTCAAGTTTGTTCTACCAATGTAGATCTCATTTAATGCTGGTGGAAATTCTTTTCCCCCACAAGACGCAACTACTCTTATTCTTTTGTCTAAGAAGAATTTATTTTTTAAAATTTGATTTATTGTTTCATCAAATTCTTCAATTGTTATCTCTGATAGAATTCCTCTATTTCCGCCTACGTTGATTGTTAGAATTGGTGTTTCATTCACCAGGTTTCTAAAAACTCGAAGAGTTGTTCCATCTCCACCAAGAGTGATAACAAGGTCTAGTTTTACCTTTTTTAATTCCTCTAACGTATCAATTTTTTTTGCTCCCCTTACTTCAATTGGTGAAATTGTATAGACTGTCAATTTTTTTGCCAAAAGTTTTTTTACAACATCTTTTCCAGCTTGTTCTGATTCTTTCGAACCAACTTTACTAATCACTGCAACTTTTTGAAGTTTCAAGCAGTTCTTCTGAATTCTGTTAACATAAAAATGATATTTTTTATGTATTGTAAAAACAATTAAGTATGAAAACATATCCGTACAAATTATGAGTTACGCACATCCCGAAGTTTTAGTAGATACTGAATGGGTATCAAAAAATCCACCTAATGATAATATGAAATTAGTGGAAGTTGATTATGATCCAGTAAATGGATATCAAAAAGGTCACATTAATGGCGCTAGTCTCATCTGGTGGAAACGTGACATTAACGATCCAGTTACAAGAGATATCATTAACAAAAAACAATTTGAAGCATTAATGTCAAAAAATGGAATTACTTCAGACACTGAAGTAATTCTTTATGGTGACTTTAACAATTGGTTTGCAGCATTTGTTTTCTGGGTTTTCAAATACTATGGACATAAAAATCTAAAGATTATGAATGGTGGAAGAAAAAAATGGGAATTAGAAAACAAAGATTACACAACTGATGAACCACAAATGACATCAACAACATACAACGCACAACCTCCAGATGAAGGATTACGTGCTTATCTATACGATGTTAACAGAATATTGGGAAGAGAAGACTCTGTTATGGTTGATGTAAGATCACCTGCTGAATTTTCTGGCGAAATTACTGCTCCTCCAGAATATCCGATGGAACATGCACAAAGGGGTGGACATATTCCTGGCGCAAATAATATTCCATGGGCAACTGCAGTTAATGATGCTGATGGAACATTCAAAACAGTTGAAGAATTAAAACAAAATTATGAATCAAAAGGTGTGACACCCGACAAAGATGTAATATGTTATTGTAGAATTGGAGAAAGATCATCACATAGTTGGTTTGTTCTAAAATATCTACTGGGATATCCAATGGTTCGGAACTATGATGGTTCTTGGACTGAATGGGGTAACATGATAGGAAATCCTGTGGAAAAATAAATTGCTTCTAGACCTTCCTGTTCTAAAGAAAGGCTCTTTTTATTTTATCAAAGACAGCAACACAGATTTTATCATGGAAGACAAAACCAAAAGAGGTCTTACTGTAAAAGAGACATCTATAGATGAAAAACTAAACGTCAAAGCTGATAAGGGAATGATTCATGATATGGATGGCATTGGACACTGGGTTCCTATAAGATGGTATTTTCCCAAGAATTCTTATGATTTATCACAGGTAATGATGCACGCCGAAGCAATGGAAAAAAAATACACCGAACTTCGAGAACTTACATGCCCAGATGATAATGACTGACAAACATTTTTAACTAAATTAGAGGTATAAAAATCGGATGTCATTACTATTAAAAGATCGAGTATGGACAATGGAAGCTTCAACTGCAAAACGTGGTGTTTATCCACTACATGGGTACAAAATTGGACTTTACAGACTACCAATTAAACTAGTAGATCCAGCAGAAATAAAATCAATACATGATGGACTCAAAAAGACATTTGAAATGGATATGTATGCTGATAGAATTTATGCAACATATCGCTGGCAAGAACAAAACAAGAATGATCCTGATGCAAAAGGATACGAAGAAGTTGAGTTATCTATTACAGTTGAAATTGTTACTGGCGAAGTAGTTGATATTATTTATCAAATTTTTCCAATTGAAAAATTTGGTGACCCTAATTGGGTTCAAGATTACAGAAAGAAAGCTGATCATTTTGCAAAAATGGTAATTGACACTATTTTACGTAACACTATCTTGGCGGACAAGATGATTTCTTACTATGTAAAAACCGAAAAAATTTCTGAGATTGCTGCCATTCAAAAACTTGAAGAGCTTACTCCTTTGGCAAAAATTGTCCTTGGTGCAAAAGCCAAAGCCATTGAAGTAGTAGAAGAAGGTGAAGAAGATGAAGGAGAAATTGAAATTCCAGATGGTGCTAAACCAGGCCCAATTGATGTTGAATACAAATCAAAAATGAAATTATCTGCAGGATATGACGCAGCTGGATATACTATCAAAACTTGGGGACGAAGAGGTACAAACAATGGAATTATGGGAGTTTGGGGAGAATTTGTTTCAGTAGATTATGACATCTGTATTGCAGATGGTGGATGTATTGAAGCGTGTCCCGTAGATGTTTATGAGTGGTTTGACACTCCAGGAAACCCTGCATCAGATAAGAAACCATTAATGTCAAAAGAACCTGATTGCATATTTTGTCTTGCTTGTGAAGGTGTTTGCCCACCCCAAGCAATTAAGATCTATGAGATAAAATAGTTTCAATTTTTTGCAAGTATAAATATCGAAACACGATTCTGAGAAATTAGGGATATGGCAATTAATCCTTTCACTATGTTTATTTTTGATTTGTTTATTATATCAGCTATCATAATTATTGCATATACTTGCAATTTTTACTATCTGGCATTTCTTTCTCGAAAAAGAAAAGATGTTTTGCCTACTGTTGATCTAGGAACCCCGTCAATTACAATTCAACTTCCAATATACAACGAAAAGTATGTTGCAAAGAGACTTGTAGATGCGGTATGTAACATAGATTATCCAAAAGAAAAAATGAGGATTATGGTGTTAGATGATTCTGATGATGATACTGTTGAATTGGTTAGAAATGTGGTTGATGATTACAAAAAACAGGGATTCCTAATTGAACATGTAAGACGTGGAACAAGAGATGGATACAAAGCAGGTGCTCTGAAACACGCTATGCAGACAACAAATTCCGAATTTGTTGCTATATTTGATGCTGACTTTATTCCTCCAACATGGTTTCTCAAACGAGCAATTCCCTACTTTGCAAAATCAAACATTGGCCTTATTCAATGCCGTTGGGGACATGTAAATGAAAATTACTCTACAATTACTCAAGCACAGGCACTTGCTCTTGACTTTCATTTTCTTATCGAACAAAAAGCAAAAAGCAATTCTCACCTCTTCATGAATTTTAATGGCACTGCTGGAATTTGGAAACGTGAATGTATTGAAGATGCTGGAGGTTGGCATACTGCTACACTAGTTGAAGACCTTGATCTGAGTTACAGAGCACAAATGAAAGGATGGAAATGTATATTCTTACCTGACATTGTAGTTGATGCAGAACTTCCTGCTCAGATGAATGCAGCTAAAAGACAACAATTCCGTTGGGCAAAAGGCTCTATTCAATGTGCAGTAAAACTACTTTTTGATATTACCATTAAACGAAAAGTTGCAGTTGAAGCAAAGATTCAAGCATTCATCCAACTGACTCGCCATATTGTTTTTCCGTTAATGCTGATACAGTTTTTGGCATTGCCAATTTTGTTAGCAGGGCAAGTTAATCTTTATGTGGTTAGTTTTCTTCCTGTCATAACAATTGCAGTATATCTTGTAATGGGGCCAGGTGCATACCTCGTGATTATGCAGGGTATGTATCACAAGTCATGGAAGTCAAAAGCAAAGATACTGCCAGCATTGTTAGTCTACAATGCTGGACTATCCGTAAACAACACTGTTGCAGTCTTTGATGCAGTACTTGGGAAGAAAAATGAATTTCTTAGAACTCCAAAATATGGAATCATAACAAAAGATGATGATTGGCGAGACAAGGCATACAATTTACCTTTTTCACAAACTACTCTTTTGGAAATATTTTTTGGTGTATATGGAATTATGGCAATCTTTATTTCGATCTTTTCAAACAATCCTATATTTGTACCAATTATTGGATTGCAAACTGTTGGATTTTTCTATATTGCCTACATGAGTCTATCTCATACGCGATTTCAAAGAAATAAATCAAGTGATAACCACGTAATGACTAAGAACGAGAAAATGGCAAAAATTGTTTACAAACTTTCCATGATTGGAATTATTGGGATTATTGTTTTTGGAGGATTTATGGCAATCACTGGTTACAACACCGACATTTACCCTCTTGATAGGATGAGAGGACATCTTGATGGAATTATTGGTTCGTCTGATCCTGTCGCAATTCGTGCCCATTTGGTGGCAATTCAAGAAGATTTGAATATTGTAATGGAAAATCCAAATCTGCTTGAAACAACAAATACAAATGGTGACGTTATTGCCAAAAATCCAGTTTGGATATTTCCTACAGACTCTACAAATTTCATTAGAATACAAAATGATGTGAACTTTATGCTTACAGGTGTTGAGAAAATCTCAGCTGTTCCAAAGGATAGCTCTGCATATCATACAGGAATGATCGATGTTAGTGATAGGGCCTTACAGTTAAGAATCAACATTATGGATGCAACTCCGTACATGTATGTTAGTGCTCCAAACGTACTGTATAGTGTAATTTGGGTTGTTGCAATATTGGCTATCTTTACTGCATTAAAAAGAAAGAAAGAACAACTCAAAGAAGCTGATGAACTAGGAGTTTAAGAAATATTCAGATCTTTTCTAATTTCATCTACTGCTCTAATTCCATAAATGTCTCTTACTTGCTGAATTCTTACTGCCTCTTTAAACATGTGTCTTCCAATCGCATTTGTTAAAATTGAATACACATCACTAAATCGAATCTCCCACTTGTCTGCACAATCAAAAATTTTACTTATTGCCCATTGTCTTACTTCATAAGGTAGTGGAATCTTTTCATCTAATTCTATTGAAATTCTATCAAACAGATTAACAATATTTGCAGTCTGAGACGCCATCTTTTCAAGATCTTTTGCATCTCCATACTTTGATTCTGCATTCATTCTGATACCTGATTGATATTCTGAAAGCTTTAACAATACCATCATCTCTTGTGATGAATCACTTGATGCCTTGCTTGTAACATTTTTGACTGCTTGTATCTCTTCAAATAATTTTTCAGATTTTTTATGAAATTCTGCAGTTGATGCATCCTGTCTTTTTACAATATCTGAAACCGAAGCCATTTTTTGTTCAATACTATTAATTTTACCTTCAAGTTCTTTGATAGATTCTAAGCTTAAACCCTCTACAGAATTTGTCTTTAGCACTATAGTGTCAAACTGTTGTTTGAGCCCATCAATTACGCCTCCCAATGAATCAATTTTTGAGGCTTTAGAGGATATTGCATCAATTGTGATCTTAATTGCCTCTAATTCAGTATTAAGATTTGAAGTAAATGATGTTCCTTCAACAATTTTTCCAAGTTCTTGTTTAAGACTTTCAATAATTTGAGTTCCTACTCCTACTCCAGTTTTTCCTGAAATCTCTTCTATGCTATTTTTTAGTTTACCTATTTCAGAACTAATCTCTGAAAATGAGTCTGCTTTTCCAGAAACCTTCCTGAGCTCATCTCTAACATCATCAATCCTCTGAGCAATTTTGATAATCATTTGAGAATTATTTTTAATTGAATCTACACTATCTCTTACTTCTTGTGATACTGACTTTGATGATTTTTGAAAATCAGAAATTCTGTTTATTTCTTCTTGCAATTTAGCAGTTTGGTCATTGATCTTATGGACTAGATTAGATTGTGCTCTTACTTGACTTAATCCGGAGTATAGTTTTTGTGTGTCTGCCTCTATGGTGTTAATTTGTTTTGATTGTTTTTGAATGTGTTCTAATGTAGATGTTAATGTATCTATCATTCCTTTCATTGATACTAGGACCTTTTGATTTTCACCAAAAATTTTTGACATGACTTTGATCTCTTTTTGCAAAGCCTTGTTAGAATCAGAAAATGATGCAACATTCTTGAGTAATACTGATGGACTTGGTTCCCTTTTCGTAATTTTTCTTGTTTGGCTTACTGCTTTAGTTGTTTTCTTCTTTGCAGTTCTTTTAGCCATATAGATTAAATTAAAAATTTGATGATAAAAAAAGTTAGCTCTAAAATAAAAAAGGTAAAGAGTTACTTGTTTACAACTTGTGGCTCATGAAGTAATTCATGAAAGGTCTTTTCAGCCAAACCATTCGCTGTATCAATAAACCCTCTTGTGCAATATTCACATTGAATCATATAGTACGGTATAGTACCGTACTATTAATAATCGGGTAATTACAACGTAACCAATTATGCAGTCAGATACCCCAGGTCATATCTCTACATTTTATTCAGATGACCTAATCATCACTCTGCATTTGATAATGAATAACTTGGAATAAAGAGGTAAACATAATCATCGAGCCTGTTTTCAATTATTTACTATTCTACTAATTTAATTTCTAAATTTTTAATGTGTGATCATTTTTAAACAAATTTGTTTAAAAATAATATTATGCAAAATATTCTACTTCAATTAGATACAAGTGAAATTCAAAACACTATTGATAATACTGTTACTACTTTAATTGAACAGATAACTCCCGAGCTTCCTCACACTAGTTTTATCACTGATTTAGCTTTTATCATGATTATTGGTGCTATAGTTACACTTGCATTTTTTAAAATAAAACAACCCTTGATCATTGGTTATCTATTTGCAGGAATGTTGCTTGGTCCTCTCTCTCCATTTTGGTCATGGCTTTTACCTGAAGGAGGTCCTACTAGTGCTTTAGGCGGTGTAGGAATTTTATCTGATATTGAGGCATTGAATCTTTTTGCTGAAATTGGTGTCATCTTACTTCTTTTTGTAATCGGTATTGAATTTCCATATTCAAAAATCAAAAGTATTGGTCGTAAGGCAATTGGAATTGGAAATATAGGATTATTCTTGACAATGGGTGTCATATTTTACGTGTCTACTTTGCTTGGACTACAATTCATGGATGCATTATTTATTTCCGCAGCATTATCAATATCAAGTACTGCAATTATTGTTAAGATTTTTGAGGATACAGGACAAATCAAAAAAGAATCTTCTTTACTTGTACTAGGTATTTTAATTGTTGAAGATGTAATTGCAGTCATTCTGATTTCTTCATTACAATCTATTGCCTTAGTTGGAACTGTATCTATAGAATCTATTATTGCAGTAGTGGCCGTTGCAATTGCTCTTATTGTTGGAACATTTACTATTGGAACCCGTGTAATTCCTCCACTAATTGATAGAGTTGCAGCCACAGAACATCGTGAAATTTTACTACTTAGTGTTCTTGGTCTCTGTTTTGGATATGCGTTATTTGCAAACATTGTAGGATTATCTGTAGCAATTGGAGCATTTTTGGCAGGTGTGCTTGTTGCTGAATCCAAATCAGCCGAAGTCTCAAAACTTCTTTCAAGTCCAATTAAAGACATGTTTGTAGCCATATTCTTTATCTCGGTTGGTGCACTGATGGATGTTTCCCAGCTTGAAAATTACATTGTTATAGCTATTGTTTTGATTGCAGTTTCTATTGGCATGAAATTTGGAGGTAATATGCTTGGAAATATCATATTTAGACAAAAACGTGGAAAGGCACTTCGTTCTGCATTTTCCTTAGCTGCTCCAAGAGGCGAATTCTCAATTGTAATTGTAAAGGTTGGTGCAGATATGGGTGCAGTTAGTGCCTTTTTGTTCCCTATGATAGGTATGATTTCTATAATTACCGCAATTATTACACCTTTTTTGATGAAAGCTGGTGATAAAATAATTCCTGCAATAGAAAAGAAAGAAGATGTCTGATGAGCTAAAGAGACTGTTAGATCAAGTTCATGATGGAATTACCACTTTTGATTTTGATGGTAAAAAAACCCCCTGCATTATCATTAAAGAGAAAAAATACGATGAAATGCTCTCAAAAGTTGCTGGACAATCTTTATCGATTAATACTGATCTAAATATTCTTCAAGATGGATTAGGAAATGTTTTTGTTGAAATTACTTTAACATTTTCAAAAGGAAATATTGTTGAAAAATTTTTAGTTAACGCAAAATCTGATCTTTCATTTTTTGAATCTCTTGCAAAAACCTCTATGCTAGCACTCTCTTCTCCGCATTCTCATTACGGAAAAGATAATGTGTTTATGATTCAATTGCCTCGACCAGAAAAAGCTCATGATGCACTGGAAATTATTCAGAATGGATTAGCAAAGAAATCAAAGATAAATGGTGCAGTTACCGGGATTTGAACCCGGGTCACTAACTTGGCAAGCTAGAATATTAACCAAACTGTACTATAACTGCAACAATCCTAGAGGCTAAATTTGGATATTAAACTGTTTTTAACTATTTCAAACAAGATACATTATGGATAAAATTCTTCTAAAGAAAATGGAGCAAAAAATTCAAGATACAATTTCAAACAAGGATGAAATTAAACAATTAATCCAATTTCTTTCAAACATAGATAATTCAAAATCATTTGCTTTAGGTATTGTAGTAGGTAGAATTTACAACTCCTTTTACTATCAATCTAAAAGAATTCTTAATCGAGAACCCACTAAAGAAGAATTTGAAGAATTTTTAGAATTACTCAAAACCAAGAAATCTAATTTAGAAAATTTATGGTGACGGCTTGTTCCATTCTAACACTGTGATTGATGGAGTACCTGCTAATTTTACACATGCACCTTTGAGTGCTTTCTTTGCTGCCTCTAAATGATCATTACCATTAACATATAGTTCCATTATGCATTGACCGTGTTTGACTCTAGCACCTAAACTTGTGGCTTTACCCCATGATCTTCTCATTCCTTCTGAAATTCTATCTGCTCCTGCAGTTGCAATCTGTTTGTTTTCTCTTAGAAGAATGTGTGGATAAATTCTAAGTCTGGAATAATAACCTGTTTCGCCAGTTGTTTTCTCTAATGTCTTGTTTGCTGCCAATCTGGTTGATTCAATTGCCATGTGTCTGATCTGCATCTTTTCATTGAGACTTAATTGAACACGATATTGATATGTTCCTCTTTTACCACCTTGAAATTTTGCAATTTTAATCTGTGGTTTACCTTTAATGTACTCTTTTCTGGTATAAGCTTGCCCTCTTCCTCTTCTGTAATTGGCACCATGCATAACATCCTCAAACCAGAATGCCCATATTTTAACGGTTAACCAGCATTTGTTCCTACTATCTAATGCTTATATGGAAATCCTTTGGCTTTCTCTTCATCATGGAAGAAACTCCTTTAGTCAAGGGCGAGATAATTTCAGGCCAAACTTGCATCTCTGATAAGAACATGATTCATGAACTAGAACAAAAGGGATATGGCGAAATCGAAAAAGAAAAATTATTCCTAAAACAATTTGAGACTCTCTACTTACTATACGCAAAAAGACTAGTTCTAAAGAAGGGCAGTAAGCAAATTGATTTTAATTCTTTCATGAGTCTTTCTCAAAAAACAAATCCTGAAATTCTAACCAAATTTTTGATATATCGTGATCTTCGAAACCGCGGTTATGTTGTAAAGGACGGTTTTGGGTTTGGTTCTGACTTTAGAGTTTATGAAAGGGGACACTTTGGAGAAAAGGGAGCAAAATTTCTAATCTTTGGTCTTAATGAAGGACAACAAGAAAAGATAGGCAATCTGCAGAAAAAGATTGAAGAGATTACTCAGATGGGCAAAGAACCAATTATTGCAGTCATTGAACGTCGTGGCGAGATTATCTATTATAAAATCAATAGAATGAATTTCAATGAAAACAAAGCTAGATTGGAAGAATCATTTCAGCTTTAATCCTGATATAGCCACTCAGATGAATATTTTAAAAGATTATTTTTTATTGCATACATAAAATCATAAACTTGTACGTATTTTGTCTTGTTTTCCCACAGCTCCTCAAAATCTTTCACCTTTCTTTCAACCCTTGATTTGTCATTCCATGACGTAAACACATCTACGGATTCAAAATCTGTTGTTTGAGTAGAAAATGATTCACTAGAAGTACCAGTAAATGCAACAATTTGATCATGCTCATCCCTAAATATTCCGATTCTTTCTGAAAATGAATTTGTAACTTGTTCTGAATTTGGGATTGCGATCTTTAGTTGAATTTGACCATTGTCAAACAATTTTGCAATTTTCTCAATTTTGGTATTTTTGATTTGTTTTCCTTCAAATGATTTCGTGTATTTTTCATCAAAGATTTTTGTAAATAGATTAAGATCTGATGCTCTAAATCTGTGGCCTGTAACAATTCTTAATTTTGCCTTACCCATAACAAAATTATCAAATGCCATAGATATTGTAGCTAACGTCTGAATCGACAAAAAGTCAACGCATCTATTATACTCAATACAATTACTTAGGCAAGGAAAGAAAAATTCTGATGCAATGTCGTTTCTGTCTGAACGATATTCTTCTTGGAGTTCAATTTCTCTTAGACCCAATAATAATGAGCCTTGATTTTGTTATTTAAAGAAACTATCTTGAAATCTTTGAATGAAAAATACAAATTTAGTAATATTGTAAACTAATTATGGAAAGAATTTGTTGGGCTAACACTGAAAATTTTGATGACGCAGAATTTGTCATAGTTGGCATTCCTGATGAATCAGAATCACATGCATTAAGAAAAGGAACCGAAGAAGCACCATTCAAAATTCGTCAAATATCTAATCTTCGTGACTCTTTTGAACGGAACGGGAAAATCTCTCTTGGGCGTCCTTTTCAAGGCTCTGAAAAAAAAGTTTATGATATCGGAAATATTAATCGGCCTCAGATTGAAAATATCTATGATAAAATTTCTACATCTTCAAAAATTCCTATCTCAATTGGAGGTGATCACTCTATTTCTAGACAAATAATTAACGCATTGGCAAAAAGACATGGAAAAATTTCTTTGGTATATTTTGATGCTCATCCTGACTTTGTAAGTTCAACTACAAACTACTACGGTTCTGTTGTAAATGATGTTCTGTCAAATATTGAAATTGCCTCTAGTGTTCAAATAGGAATTAGAACTCCAGAACAAGAAGAATTGGATAATATCAAAAAATATCATCTAGAAGTAATTACTCCTTTTGATATACAAAAGCATGGAATTAAACTAGTAACAAATTCAGTACTACACCGATTGGGCGATAAAGTGTATGTTTCATTTGATATGGATTGTGTTGATCCTGCATATGCTCCGGGTGTTTCTGTTCCGGTCCCAATGGGTTTGAACAGTACCGATGCGGTTTATCTGTTAAAAGAAATAGCCAAGAAAGGAATTATAGGCATGGATATTATGGAAGTCTGTCCAAGCTTTGATGTAAAAGATCGAACATCACATTTGGCTTCTAGGATAATTTCTGAGGTGCTTTACTCATCAGGTGAAATATGACTTGTCTGAATTTGAAAATGAATACACATGGGGTAAAGCAGTAGTTAGTAAATCTACCGATAAATTTCATGCATATTTTGACAAAGCAATAGACGAAGTACAAAAAGAGCTTGGAAAAAAATATCCCTTAATAATTAATGGAAAAGAAGTCTATTCTGATGATTGTTTTACAGCAAGTTCCCCTTCAGATACTCGAATTGTAGTAGCAGAATTTCCAAAAGCATCTACAGATGACACACTAAATGCTATATCTTGTGCAAAAAATGCATTTGAAAAGTGGAGTAACACTACATATCAAAAAAGAGCTGAAATATTCAGAGACTGCGCCAATATTTTTTCCAGCAGAAAATTCTTTTTGGCAGCCATAATGACATTTGAGAATGGAAAGAATCGTATTGAATCTATGGGAGATATGGATGAAACCATTGACTTTATGAGATTTTATGCATTACAACTAGAAAAAAATGATGGATTTTGTAAACATACTTTTCATCCAAACCCTCATGAAAAAACACAAACAATCATGAAACCTTATGGTGTTTGGGGAATAATTGCTCCGTTTAACTTTCCTTCCGCAATTGCAATAGGAATGACTACTGCTGCATTGATCACCGGAAACACTACAGTTCTAAAGCCTGCAAGCGATACTCCATTATCGTCATTTCAGTTTGCAAAAATCTTGTATCCTAAACTTCCAGAGGGTGCAATCAATTTTGTAACAGGTTCTGGAAGTATTGTAGGAAAAGCTCTGATTGAAAGTCCTGATGTTGATGGCATAGCATTTACTGGTTCTCGCGAAGTGGGGATGAAAGGATTTCAAGAATTTACAAAATCTACTTCAAAACCTTTCATTTCTGAGATGGGGGGAAAAAATCCTGTAATTGTTACAAAATATGCTGATTTAGAAAAAGCGTCTGATGGTGTATTGAATGCTGCTTTTGGATTTGGAGGACAAAAATGCAGTGCATGCTCTAGAGTTTATGTTCAAAACGAAGTTGCAGATCAATTTATTTCAAAACTTGTTGAAAAAACAAAAAACTTGAAAATTGGAATGCCCTGGAAAATGGATGTATTTTTAGGTCCTGTGATCAACAAAGAAGCAAAAACAAAATTTGAAAATGCTGTAAACATGGCAAAGAAAGATGGAGAAATTCTTACGGGAGGTTCAGTATTGACCTCACCAGAATTTGAAAATGGTTATTTTGTAGAACCTACAATAGTTACAAATTTACCTGAAGAACATAAACTTGTAAAAGAAGAATTATTCTTGCCATTTTTATGCATTCAAAAATATGATAAATTTGATGATGCAATTCAACTTGCAAATCAAACAGAATATGGTCTTACTGCCGGTATTTTTAGTAATGATAAAAAACAGTTAGATGAGTTTTTTTCAAAAATTCAAGCTGGAGTAGTTTACACTAATCGTTTTGCTAGTGCAACTACTGCAGCTTTGGTTTCAAGTCAGCCCTTTGTTGGATGGAAAAATTCAGGTTCTACTGGAAAGGGTGCTGGTGGTGAAAACTATTTGCAACAGTTTATGAGATCTCAGACTCAGACACGATGTGATTGAATCAACGAGCTTCCCAGTAATAGTATGTTTCTTTTTCTTTCCTTGATTCGTCGAATTGAATATGGCAACCAATTTACACCATATGGAATGTACTCTGAAACAACAAATTTCTTTTTGACTAAATCTAACTTGAATTCCTCTCTTATACCTTTTAGAAATTGAAACTCAAATTTTCTGGGATACTTTTTTGATAGACTTTGTGCTTTTTGAATAATTTTGGTATCATGTGATGCAATAGCAAATTCATTACCTTTTTTGAATAATATCTTCATTAGTTTTATAAAATTATTGTCCACATCTTTTTTTGTTTTGAATGCTATGTTTGCTTTTTCTCTGTATGCGCCTTTTACTAGACGAATTTTTGCACCCATGCCTATCAAATCATTTAGATCATTGTCTGTTCGTTTGAGATTAGCTTGCAAGGCAATCCCTAATCTTTCATATTTTGAAAAGAATGTATGATAAATCTCTATGGTTTCATCTGTGTGTTCTGATGATTCCATATCCAACCAAACAAAAACATGCGCATTACGAGCTTTCTGTATGATTTTCTCAAAATTTCTATTGCATTCTTTTTGACTAATTGAAAGACCAATTTGTGTTGGCTTTATTGAAATGGCCCCACGAATTTTCCATTTTCTAAAGGAATTTACAATTTTTTGATATTCCTCTAAAACTACTTTGATTTGTTTTTTTGATGTATGATACTCCCCTAATTTGTTTATGATTGCATGTCTTCGTAAACTGTATGCACTTTTTGCTGCGATTAACGCATCATCAACAGTATCACCTGCAATCCACTGTTTTGCTATCTTAAACAAAACCTTCTCCATTAACTGCATACCTGAGACCACGTTAAGTTTTCATCCTTAGTGATTATATTATTTTAGATAAATTCTGACATAATATAATAAAAAAATCTGCAATCTTCTCCAGAGTTAGTATTACACCAAAAATGTTATGCTCCCATCGGGATTTGAACCCGAGTCTTTGGCTTGAGAAGCCAAAATGCTTAACCGGACTACACTATAGGAGCCTGATAAAAAACAATCTCAATCTCAATTTAAAGGAAATGCTTGAATGAATTTGTAAAACTTTGTAAGTTGATTCCTTTATAGAAAAATCAAATATATCAATCACATGGATATTGAAAAATTCGTAGCAGAAAACGGATTATCTGATTTTCCAATTGGTTTAGGCGGTTGTAGAATTACTGATTTACATTTTGATTCATGTGAGTATGACATTGTTGTTTTTGATGAAAAATCAGAACCAGAAAAAATTGTTAAATCTGGAAATGAGTTTGTAATGATTCATCATGCTTCCTTGTCTGAAACTCTATCAAAAAAACTTCTTCAATATGACAAACTACAGATAATTCAAGATGAATCATGGGATTTACGTATGCTATTATCAAAAATCAACGAAAAGCGTTCCTCACTCTTTACTGATTTTGCAAAAAATTGTTTAATTGAATCTATGTTTTGTTGTCAAAAAACTAAAGAAGCAATTCAAACATCTGATGTTTTTGCTCCATGTTGGCAAAAATGTGCTTCTTACTATTTAGCTGATGCCATATCTTCTTTAAACAACCACAGAACAAGTCCTTCTCATATGCTAAACTTGCTTCGAAAATTTGGAAAAAGTCCAATTAATGAGCGTATCTCAGTTGTCACTCAAACAGTTGGAATTGAAAGAGCTACTCCAACTTTGCTTGAACGTATGCTAAAGTCAACTATTGGATTTTCTGATTTAGTTGAAAAAAATAACCATTCTCAAATTATTCAGCAAAAACATGATTACTTTTTAAAAAATTCAATGCTTTCTGACTGCTACTTCTATTTTGGTTATATTAACAAAGAGAATTTTATAAAAATTAAGGATACTTTGAACAGGAATCAAGATCTCATCTATATTCTGAAGATTGCTTTTGATATTGAATCTGATTCTAATTTATTATTACAACAAGCAGAACTTGTCCAGAAATCCTGTAATGAGATACTTGAGATAGTCTCTAAAGCGTGAATTTCTAGTATATGGTGCTAACCTTTTAAAACAAGTAAGATTACTGGTTTGACATGGTAGATCAAGCATGTGGCTGTGAAGCAGATAGCGGCGATCCTGATTACTCATGTGATTGTGCAATGCAAGGTCATTGTATTTGTAGTGCAGATTGCAAATGTACAACCGATGTTTGTAAAGAGGCTGTCGGACAATTATCATCAGTATAAGACAACCAATTACAATCTCATTTTTATTTTTTAAATTAATCTTCTTCTTCCTCAAAACCCCAAGATTTCACTAATTCTTTTTGGAACTTGTCAGCTTGTTTTCCGTCTAGTGCAAATCCACAGTTCTTGTGCGTTGGAACTACAGTCATTCCATCCATTTTGAACTCTACTTCAAACAAGTGAACTTTTGGGCATTCACACATTTCTGAATTTAAGTAAATTTTCCTCTATATTTGCTTATTTGAATAACATATTGTTATCCATTTTTCTCATTTTTTACAAATCTGAATAACGTTTAACTAGGATATTTCGTAATTATTCTCGTGAATCAATTTATTATTGTATTTATGTTCTTGACTATTGTCTCTAGTTTTGGGTTTTCAAATCTTTCTTATGGTCAGGGCACTGGTACAGCTGGTGGTGTTAATGTTGAAGGTTCGTGGTATTTGGGTGAGGGCCTCAAAGATGGAGATTATTTTGAATATTCTATGTGTGAAATAGATCTTAACGACTGTGCACCTATTAAATTGAAAATGTGGATCAAGGGAACCATATCACATGAAACTGAAACATTATGGGATGTAAGAGTTGTAATCATTGATGGCAATAAGATCATCAAAGGTTCATGGGGTCTTGGTAAAACTTCTCCTGAACCTATAACATTTGATGATGATCTCTTTCATTATGCTATAGCATTCAAGTCTTCTTTGGCTTGGTTAGGTGCTTTTGCTACTGGAACTGAAGGTGATCGAATTCATGGACCACAAAAGTTCACAGCTCCTGCATGGGGAAAAATAGGTGCAATTGGTGGTGCTCAATTAATTCCAATACGAGAAGAAACAATAATTGTTCCTGCGGGAACTGTTGATACAATTGTTGTTGGTTGGTATAGTGGTGATTGGAATGAAATCTGGATAGTAGATAATTTTCCTTATCCTGTTAAAGCAATAACTTATACCTGGATTACCACAGGCATTCCTCCAATAATGCATCAATACACTTTGTTAGATTATCAAGAAAATGTAATGGATGATCCTTTCAAAGATGTTGTAGAAACAATCCCAAAAGAAGAGTTATTTGGATGCACTACAGAATTTCCTAATTATATCGGTAAACATGTTACTACAAAACCTAATCATACCATACTGGTTCAGTACAATTATGCTCCAGAATTTCCTATGGAGGGCTGTAATATTGACTGGAAAATTAACTTCATGAATCCGTATAATGATATTGAATTTATAGATCAGCTTCATTATGATATTTGGGTTCTGGATGAGGATGGGAATAAACTGCGTTCATATGCAGAAGACCTTGGAAAAACAGAACTGTTTAATGGATTCGGTCAGGTTCATATTCTTCTCCCAGTAGAAGAAGACGCAGGACTTGTCCGCTATGTAATATTTGTTCATGGCACAGGACCAGAATATGAAATCCCTGATGCCAAAATGGGTGGATATGTTACTATAGAAATTGAAATAGACAAGAATCCTCTCTATGAAAAATCTATTGTAACTACACCAACCACTCAAGACTTGGATGAAAAATCTAATGAAATTCCATCATGGATAAAAAACAATGCAGGCTGGTGGGCTGATGGTTCAATTGATGACGATTCTTTTATTCAAGGCCTTCAATTTTTGATCAAAGAAGGAATTATGCAGATTCCTCCAACTACACAAGGTATTGGTAGTGGTACCAATGAAATTCCATCATGGATAAAAAACAATGCAGGCTGGTGGGCTGATGGTTCAATTGATGACGATTCTTTTATTCAAGGCCTTCAATTTTTGATCAAAGAAGGAATTATGACTATTTCTTCTTGATATTATCTACATTCAAATTGATAAAATATATTAAAAAATAACGAGTGAATAATGGTAAGTATTTTTAGATATCCAAAACGCCATCTGAAAAAATTAATCAGAGAAGGTGAATATGTAGAAGCCATTGAATTAGGAGATCGTTTGGAATTTAAATTCTCCAATGATCCTGATTTTATGTTTATCATGGGAGGTGTTTACGTTATTTTAGAAGACCCAAAAAAAGCACTTCCATATTATGAAAAAGCATTTCAACTAGACAACAATGATGTTGAAACACTTAAACTCAAAACTGATGTTCATTTGGCCCTGCAACAAAAAGATGAAGCAATAGATTGTTGTAAGCGAATTGTAAACTTAGAGCCAAAAAACTATGAGGCCAAAGAATTACTTGAAGAACTTGAAAACCTCTAATTGAAAGACTTATTCCTTCTTTTTCATCTGATAGACATTTTCCATTAACCAATCACAGAACGCTGTTACATTTTCATTAAATTCTGTCCAGATGTGTAGTGAATGAGGCAAGATGTCAATCTTCCAATTATCTGTGAAGACTCTTACTCCCTCTTTACCTTCATACATGTATGCATCTTCAGTTTTTATATCTCCAAGCATCTCTTTTGCTTTTTGTTTGATTAACTCTCTATCTATCGGAAATCTTTTTCGCTCATAATCAATAATCAAACTCAAATCCCTTTTTCCATACATGTCAAATTCATCAATCCTTCCTTCTTTTGGAAAATTTACTACTAGCTTGATATTGTATTTTTTGCCAACTTCTTTACCAATCTCCACAATTCTAGTATATGCCATCCCCTGATTTTTCTTTATAAGGAATCTGATTTGTGCCATGTCTCTTTTTAGTTGAGCTTGAAGATCAGAAGTCAATTCAGAAAATATCATCATCATATCACATGAAAATTCCTTTTATAATCATTAATTTTCTGTCAGGATTGGTTTTTTTAGAACTTAGTTTAAAGCTAGAACATGGCAATGCCACAAGGCTATGACGGTACCAGAACTGATGATGAATCGGAGAGAACTACTAATGTTGATGAATACAGACGAACTTGCATTGATTTCATTGAAGATATTTCTCATAACTATGAGGAATGGGTTGATTATTACAAATTGCCTGAGGATGAAGACAAAAGAAGACGTGAAGGAATTCGCGCAACCATTACAAGAACAAATGAATGGATTGCAAAGGTTGCTCAATCTATCAAAGCAGTTGATATTGTTATGAACGATGGAATCCAAAAGATGGCCGAATCAACTGCCGGTAAACCCCTTGAGATTGGAATTTTTATAAATCATAAATCTAGCTTTACTGAAACAAAACCTGGAATTATTGATGTTATCGTTAAAGCAAGTGGAAGAAAGGGAAGAAAAACTAAACTTGGGTTTCATTTTAAAGATGATAGATTTAGAATAGAATCAACTTGTGGGGCATATTTTGATGAAACTGATTTACCTACTGAAGAACTTGAAATGATGGATATACATCTGAAACTTCATGCAGAAAATGCCAAACAGCGCGATGTTATCTCATTTACGGTAACTGTCTGTGATGTTGAGAACGATGTTGAATTTGACAGAAGAGGAGTTACAACAATAGTTCATCTGGTGTGACTTAACGTAGAATCTCTTCCTCAAGATACTCAATAAATTTTCCAGTGTTTTCTAGTTTTATTAAATTAATTTCTTCTAGGTCATTAAAGGAATTCATCTTTAGATATCTTTCTGATACAGTATACAAGACATCATCAATATAGAATGTCCTTGCATTTCCCATTCCATAATAACGTGAGTCATCTGCAGAGTGGGTAATGATTCCTTTGAGATTAAAACCATCTGAACTGTTCAAATCAAATACATAGAATCCATTCCAGCGATTGTAATCAGGTGCAAACATCTTGGAACTTGAATTTTCATTCAGGCTTTCCGCATCACCACTAATTGGAATTAAGCGTGACTTCAATTGTTACCCTCTTCTCTTTTGCTTTTTTTTCACCCGGATATTTTAACTGGGAAATTTTTTTACTTAGTTCTTCATCTGTTACTAACTTTGCCTTTCCTAAAAAAATAAAATTATTGTATTCTATTTTTACTTCAGAATTTATCAAGGCATTTTTAAACCAGTCTCCATCTGGTTTGTGTCTAGAAAAATAGATTTTTCCTTTGTAGTTGACTGCACGAAGCATTACGGAATGCTGTTTTCCTGTTTTTCTGCCTTTTGTGGTGAGAATTGGTCGGAACAAATCTTCTTTAATCTCCACACATAATTTTTTTCTGTCAAGTAATTTAATTCCATTGCTAGGAATTGCTGATATCTGGAATGATAAGGAAATCTAATCATTTACTATTATGTCCGTAAAACTAGAAGGAATGTCTAACAAATTAGTTACTGCAGATACCTTTACTGGAAAAAAAGTCATAGATAGAGACGGAATTGAATATGGTAAAGTCAAACACATACACATTAACCAAG
Organism: Marine Group I thaumarchaeote; assembly: GCA_013390905.1. Taxonomy (GTDB): domain Archaea; phylum Thermoproteota; class Nitrososphaeria; order Nitrososphaerales; family Nitrosopumilaceae; genus Nitrosopumilus. The sequence goes on from JACATG010000001.1 coordinate 188,326, forward strand.
ATACTATTACAGTATCTGGCGTGACAATCCATCAAGGATTCAATAAAGACTATTTTCTTTCTGAGGATTAAATAGACAAATTTTCTGAGGAAACATTGCTTCTCAGTCAACCCACTGTTAGAACAGGAATTCCAGTTGTTGATATTGATGGCCATAAAATTGGTAAAGTAAAACTATTACATAGACATCCTGATATCAATGAATTAAAATCAATTGAAGTGAGTTATGGTTTGCTACATTCTAAAATTCTACCCAAATCAGAAATTTGGGGAGTGGGAGAAAAAGTCATTTTAAGAATGACCAAAGAAGAATTCAAGAATTTTAAATGATCTCTTCCACACTTCTTTTTTCAAAATAACACTTTTTGATTAATCTGTTTTTTTAGTACATATTACACAAACAGGAATTCCTTCTTGAACTGTTATTTCTACATTTGATGACTGACATTTATGACAAAGTCCTTTCATAAAGTAAATTCTTAAATTACTCTTTAAATTTTTTATGAGGATCGACTGAATCAATACTTAGCAATTTATAATTGAAAAATGCGATCAAACATGTTGTATTCGATAGAAATAAAATCCCTCACAAAGTCATTTGGGGATGTAACTGCTGTTAACAATATTTCTCTTTCAGTAAAAAATGGAGAGATCTTTGGATTCTTAGGACCTAATGGTGCTGGAAAAAGTACTACAATTATGATTCTCACTACATTGTTGAAACCAACATCTGGACAAGCTTTGATTTCTGGTTTTGATGTAGCAACAAATGCCAAACAAGTCAGACAAAATATTGGATATGTTCAACAAGAAACAACTGTTGATGAGTATCTAACTGGAAGAGAAAATCTTCTGCTGCAAGCAAAACTCAATCACATCCCAAAAAACGAAATTGACAAAAGAATTGATGAAATTTTAACTCTAATTGAACTCACTGACAAACAAGACAAAACTGTTGTAACATATTCCGGTGGTATGAGAAAGAGATTGGATATTGCAGGCGGCCTTTTGCATAGACCAAAGGTATTGTTTCTTGATGAGCCTACTGTTGGATTAGATATTCAAACTCGTAGAAAAATTTGGCAATATATTAAAAAAATCCATGATGAGTTTAAGATGACAATATTTCTAACAACTCACTATATGGAGGAGGCAGATCAACTATGTGACAGAATTGGAATAATTGATGACGGAAAAATTCAGGTGATTGATTCTCCAGAAAACCTAAAAAAAGCGATGGGAAACGAAGTCATTTCAATCATATTTGAAGAAGGAGAAAACCGTGATTCTTTCTTATCTGAGCTTGAAAAAATTGAATTTGTTAACAAGATAAACAAAGATGAGTCTAAACTAACTCTTTTTGCATCAAATGGCACAGAAGTAATTCCAAAAATTTTCCAGATTTCATCAAAACTTAACATCAAAATTACTTCTATCTCTCTTACTCAACCCACTCTTGATGATGTGTTCATCTCTTACACTGGACATGAAATTAGGGATGATGATTCTATGTTTAATCAGAAACGTGAGCATGCAAAAATGAAGAGGTTACGAGCATGAATACTTTGATGTATGATACTTATACAATTTTTTGGAGGGAGTTAAAGAGATACAAAAAATCTAGAAGTGGAGTTTTAATTAGATTAATTCAACCTGCAATTTGGATTATTGTAATTGGAAATACTTTTTCGGGAACTCAACCACTAATTCAGTCCGTTGGTTTTCAAGGAGAATATATTGAGTTTATGACACCTGGCGTCATTATTCTTACCGCAATTTTTACTAGCATCTTTGGAGGTGTCAATACTTTATGGGATAGGCGATATGGTTTTATGAACAAGGCGTTGACTTCGCCAATTTCTCGTTCCGCAATTGCTCTAGGCAAAATGTCTGCAATTTCTTTGATTTCAGCTTTGCAAGCTAGTTTGATTATAGGAATTGCTTTGGCAATAGGAGTTAATTTTCCAAATCCTATCATGATTATCCCAATCATGGGAATTGTTATTTTGTTTTCGTTGGGATTCTCAGGAATCTCTGTAATGGTTGCAGCTACTGCAAAATCTCAAGAAACCTTTTGGGGGGTGATTAATTTTCTTGGAATGCCACTGTTTATGATAAGTCCCGCGTTATTCCCTTTGGAATTACTACCAGACTGGCTTGCTATGATTGCAAAACTAAATCCTGTTACCTACACCATTTTACTAGTAAGGGAAATGATGACCGGCGTGTCTGAAGGTGGAATTCCAATAATAATTAGCCTTGGTGTCCTCTTTACATTTGTACTTGTAATGGCTGGCATTGCAAGCTATGTGTTTACACGTGAAGTAAACAGGCCATTTTGACATAATGCTGGCAAAAATTGTTAGATTGCTAACTCTGGTAAAATTTTTCTAATTTTGTCGTGGTATCTAACTGATCGGTATTATTTTCCAACTGATTTCAGAAATGTTCTGTTGTTAAATTGTGCAAGCTAGATTGTTTCTATATAGTACAATAGACTCTATGATGAGTAACCTTAATTCTAAATATACATTTGATTAATCATGGTAATGTGGCTATCTTGGATAAAATCTAATGAAAAAGAACTCTTAACAATTCTTGATAATTTAGCAAAAAAAGCAGTCGAAACCTCTAAAGCCGTAGTAGTTTTATTCTCGGATCTTAGTAATATTGAACAAGGAAAAAAAATCCATAAACTTGAAACTGAAGCAGATGTTTTAACGCGTGAGATCTTTACAGAACTAAACAAGACATTCATTACTCCATTAGATCGTGAGGACATGCAAAGAATTGCATCAAAAATTGATGATGTGATTGATTTTATGGATGGTATCGCCGCAAGAGTATATAGCTACAAAATCACTACTTCTCCACCATACTGTGAACAAATGGCTCAGGAACTAGTCAAAGCTACAAAAGAAGTCGAGTATATGATTTCAAAACTAAAACATATCAAAAATACTAAAGACATGATTCAACACTGTAGAAATACTAGTGACATTGAGCACACTATTGATGATCTGTATAGAGAAGCTATCAAAGAACTATTTGAGACTAATGATGCAATCCAAATCATTAAACTAAAAGATATCTATGAAACTATGGAAACTGCATCAGACAGATGTGTAGATGTTGCAGATGTTATTGAAGATATTGTTCTGAAATATACTTAAGATGATTCCATGATTGAAATAGCAATAGCAGCAATAATCATTGCATTAATCTTTGATTTTGTAAATGGATTTAATGATTCAGCGAATTCTATTGCTACAGTTATTGGAACACGTGTTCTAAAACCAATTCATGCAGTAACTATGTCTGCAATTGCAAATTTTGTAGGACCTTTTGTTTTTGGTGTGGCAGTGGCAACAACTATTGCAAAAGGAATTGTGAGTCCTGATGACATCACAGTTTACATGATTGTTGGTGGCTTGGCAGGTGCAATAAGCTGGAGTGTACTATGTACATATTTTGGGTTGCCAATTTCTAATAGCCATTCATTAGTTGGTGGAATAATGGGTGCAGGTATTGCAGGGCTGGGATTTGAAACATTAGTTCTTGGTGGTCTGAGTAAAATATTTGCAGGAATTGTTATTGCTCCAATAGGTGGTCTAATTTTTGGTCTTTTATTGACAGGATTAATAATTACAATATTTGCTAATCGTAGACCTGCAGTTGTAAACAAAACTTTTGGTAGATTACAAATAATTTCTTCAGCTTGGTTTGCTCTAACACATGGAGCAAATGATGGACAAAAAACTATGGGAATCATTGTTCTAATTTTATTTGCATCTGGAATGATACCTGAACTTGAAATGCCACTATGGGTAATCTTTGCAGCCGCTACTGCAATGGGACTGGGTACCTTCTTTGGTGGATACAAAGTCATTAAAACACTTGGTCTAAAAATCACAAAACTCAAACCATATCAGGGATTTGCAGCAGAAACTGCAGGTGGAATGATGTTGGCAGTTTTTGCTGTTCTTGGCATTCCTGCAAGTACAACTCATGCTATTACTGGTACTATTATGGGTGCTGGTGCTGCACGAAGAAAACGTGCTGTACGTTGGAAAGTAGGAAGGCAAATCGTCTTTGCATGGATTATTACAATTCCTGGCAGTGCCGGACTTGGAATTGGATTTACCTATTTGATTTACCTGTTTGTCTGATTTTGGAATAACGTCTTGATTTTTATTTCAGCAATTTTTTTTTGAAATATTCAAATGGAAGTTTTACAACTAATACAATCAAATCTTCTTACTCCAATAATTCTATTCTTTCTGTTTGGAATTATTGCTGCCAGAATAAAATCTGATTTAAAAATACCTGAAGCAATTTCAGAATTTTTACCAATTTATCTTCTTGCAGCAATTGGACTTCATGGAGGAATAGAGATGAGAAATGCTGGATTTGAGAACATGTTAATTCCTATGTTAGTTGCAATTGGCATTTCACTTTTATTCACTTTGAATCATTATCAAATTCTACGAAGACTAGGAAAATTCAATCTCTTTGATTCTTATGCATTAGCATCAACTTATGGTGCAGTAGGGGCTGTAACTTTTTCTGTTGGTTTGTCTTTTCTCAAGAATCAAGGTGTTACATCAGAGGGATATCTTGCAGCTATTCTGGCAGTTTTAGAACCAATCTCGTTTATTATGGCAATATTTTTGACAAACATGGCAGTCGCAAAACAAATTCGTGCAAAAAAACAGTCTTTCACAAATGATGATGTATCTGATATTGAAATTGGAATACAAGAAACCAAGACAAAACTTTCTCAGGTATTACATGAATCGATTACTGGTAAAGCAATAGTTATTTTGCTTGGATGTATTGTAATAGGTTACATCATTGGTGAGGAAGGTTTTAGCTCAATCAAAATTGTATTTGATGAAATGTTTACAGGAGCTATAGTTATTTTTATGATTGAGATGGGAATTATTGCTGGTCAAAGATTGGGTGATCTTAAAAAAGTGGGTGCTTTTCTTATTGCATTTGCTATAATCATGCCTACATTTAATGGAATTATAGGTGTTTTAGTTGCAACCACGATGGGATTGAGTTTAGGTGGTGCAGTTTTATTTGGATTGCTTTTAGCTAGTGCATCATTTATTGCAGCACCTGCAATATTACGTCATGCAATACCTGAAGCAAAACCAAGCCTTTACATTACATCTGCATTAGGAATTACATTTCCTTACAACATTATTATCTTACTACCTATCATGTTTATTGTCTCATCTATTGCACATGATGTTGAAGGATCGATAGACTTATTCAATTATATCACATGGAATTAGATATGAAACTCTATAAAGTAAAACTACTTACTGTTACATGTGAAATTCTTGCACAAAAAAATATTATTCAAATTTTAAAAAAACATAACATTACCGGATACACAACTTATGAAGTAGAAGGAAATGGAGCACGTGGTTTACGTGGTCAAGGCTTCAAAAATGAAAAAAATGTCAAAGTTGAAGTAATTATGAGAGAAGATAAATTATCGGATATTGTCGAGGAGATCTCAAGAACAATGTTTGCCAATTTTGCTTTAGTGCTTTATGTAAACGATATTAGCGTAGTAAGAACTGAAAAATTTTAACAACAAGTGTTCTTAGAGCATAAAACTGGAATTTCCTTGCTTGTCTTTGTGACATTTGATATTAGTTCTGATAATTGCTTGTTTGAAATTGTATACATAACCTTTTTTCCTTCATCTCTTGATTTGACAATTCCACATTTTTTTAATGTCTTTAGATGATGTGACACTAGTGGTTGGTCTTTTTTTAATTTCTTAACAAAATCATTTACGCAGAGTTCCTTGTTTTTCTGTAATAATTCTAAAATTTCAAATCTTGTTTCATCACATATGCACTTTAAAAGACTAATTCCATTCATATCAACCTAAATTTATATAAACTAATATTTATATTAATTTAATGACTGACATTACAAATATCTTATTTATGTGCGTAGAAAATGCTGGACGGAGCTAAATGGCTGAGGCATTTTTCAAAAAATATGCACCAAAAAAATTCAATGTTATTAGTGTTGGAACAACTCCTTCATTTCAACTGAATCCTTTATCTGTCAAAGTTATGAAAGAGATTGGAATTGATCTTAATGATCAACAACCAAAACTATTATCAAATAACATGATTGAAAGTTCATTTAAAACTATCAACATGGAGTGTATGGACAAAGAATCTTGTCCGTCACTATTTGTCAAAGAAGTACTTGATTGGAATATTTCTGATCCAAATGAAAAATCAATAGATGAAGTACGAAAAATTCGTGATCAAATTAAAACTAAGGTGATGAATCTGATTGATTCTCTTGAGGAATACAGCTAATGGTCTATTCAAATTTACAAATTTTTATTGTAGAATTGATTGGAACTTTCCTCCTTGTAGTTTTTGCTACTGGCTCAATTGTTTATGATGCTGAAGTATTTGGTGGTAATCTGGGAATTTCATTTGCAGCTCTTGCACCTTTTATTGCATTACTCATTGGTGTGTATGCTTTTGGAAAAATATCATTGGCTCATTTTAATCCAGCAGTAACTATCGGTTATTACATTACTGGGCACATTACAAAAATCCAAATTGTATATTATTTTACAGCAGAAATAATTGGTGCCTTCTTAGGTTCTTTTTTTATTTTGAGTTTTGTTGGAGAAAAGGCAAATCTTGGTGTAAATATACCAAACCATGATCTTTCAATATTTTTGATATTTCCTGTTGAAGTATTAGCTTCTGCAATGCTAATGGGAGTGATCTTTTATGTTGTTTATACAAAAGGCTTGAGGGGATTTAGTGGTGTTGCAATTGGAGGCATTGTTGGTTTAGATATTTTGTTTTTGGCATTTATCTCGGGGGCTTCAATGAATCCTGCCAGAGCACTTGCACCTGCTTTATTATCTGGATCATTAAGTGATTTATGGCTGTATTTGACAGCACCATTTATTGGAACAATTATTACCGCATTTCTTTTTCGTAACAAATTCCAAGCGCAAAAAGCCTCAAATTACGAATAATAATGACCCATAATACATCAAAATATTGTCAAACTCAAGGAAATTATTCAATAATGCCAAAAAAGTAATTCCATCAGGTGTTAATAGTCCTGTTAGATATTTTGAACCATATCCATTCTTTACAAAAAAATCTAATGGTGCATACATTTGGGATGAAGACAATAATCGTTACATAGATTTTTGCAATGGCTATGGTGCATTACTTTTGGGACATAGAAGAAAAGAGATCATAAATTCTGTTTCAAACCAACTTTTGAAAGGAACTCTTTATTGTACTCCAACTGAATCTGAAATAGAATTATCAAAACTAATTATTGGAAATTTTCCATCAATTGACAAAGTAAGATTAGTAAATACTGGTGGTGAAGCTACCATGACTGCAATTAGATTAGCTCGTGGATTTACAAAAAAGAAAAAAATAATAAAATTTGAAGGATGCTATCATGGTGCACATGACTCTGTCTTGGTAAAAGCAGGTTCTGGTTCTGCACATAATGGAATTTCAGTTTCTGATGGTATACTTGATGAAGTTTCAAAAAATACTCTGGTTGTTCAGTACAATAACATTGAAGATTTCAAAAAAATAATTAGAAAAAATAAAGACATTGCAGGAGTAATTGTTGAACCAATCTTAGCTAACATGGGTTTGATCTTACCTGAAAAGAACTTTCTTTCTGATCTGAGAAAAATTACTAAAGAAAATAATATACCATTAATTTTTGATGAAGTAGTAACTGGATTTAGAGTAGCTCCTGGTGGTGCTCAGGAACATTTTGGAATCAAACCTGATATAACCACAATTGCCAAAGCCTTGAGCAACGGGTTTACAATTGCTGCAGTTGGTGGAAAAAAAGAGATTATGGACTTGCTCTCTCCAGGAGGTAAAGTCTATCAGGCAAGTACTTTTGCTGGTAATCCTATTTCTGTTAGTGCTGCAATTAGTTCAATTAAGACAATTAACAAAATAAAAAACAAACTTTATTCCAAACTTGAAAGATTCAATCTCTTGTTTACCACAACCTTGGATGATATGGCTACTGATATGGGAATTCCTCACCAGATTAATTTTACAGCATCAATGTTCCAGATTTTCTTTACTAACAAACCTGTTGTTGATTACAAGACATCAAAAAATGCAAATGCAAAAAAATTCCAAAAAATGTTCAGAACCTTACTAAAAAAAGGAATTTTCATTGCACCTTCACAGTTTGAAGTTGTTTTCTTATCTGATGCCCATACTGAATATGATCTAAACAAAACACTTGATGCATATCATGCTGCATTAAAATCGGTGAAAAATTGAAGTACATAGTAGGCGCAAGAGGAAGTCAATTATCTGTAGCACAGACAAATTGGGTTATCTCTGAATTAAAAAAAGTAAATCCTGATTCAGAATATGAAATTAAAACCATCACAACAAAAGGAGATACTGATGATAGGCCATTATTTACAATAGATCAGAAAGGAATTTTTGAAAAAGAGATTGATAGAGCAGTTGCACAAAAGGAAGTGGATTTTGCTGTCCATAGTCTCAAAGATGTTCCTTCAGAAATAGATGATAGTCTTATTTTGGCTTGTATTCCCAAAAGAGAAGTAGTTAACGATGTCTTTATCTCTTCAGATGGATCAACACTTGAGACTATTAAATCAGGAGCAGTAATTGGAACAAGCTCACTTCGTCGTGCTGTGCAAGTAATTCGAAAGAGATCTGATGTCATAGTTAAACCAATTCGAGGCAACATTGAAACTAGAATTAAAAAAGCATCAGGGGAAAACTATGATGCAATAATACTTGCTCAAGCAGGAATCTCTAGATTGGGAGTTGATGTAAAGTTCTCTATATTATCAATCGATGATTTTTCTCCATCACCTGGCCAAGGTGCAATTGCAATAGTTGCACGAGCTGATGATTATCAAACAATATCTATGCTTAAAAAAATTGAAGATGCTGATTCTAGATTAGAAATTGAAGCAGAACGTGCTTTGTCTGACTTTGTTGATTCTGGATGTAGATTTCCAGTTGGTGCGTATGCAAAATCAAATGGTTTTGAAATGACATTGACTGTAACTGTATTTTCTGTGGATGGAAAAAAATCATTACAAGTTAACAAAACCGGAAATAAAAAAGATCCTAAATCCATTGGCAAAAGTGCTGGAGAAGAACTTCGTGAGAAAGGTGTAAATGAACTTGCATTAAATTGGAGAGAAAAAGTAGAGGAATGGAATAAGACATGACAGGAAAAGTGTATCTTGTTGGAGCTGGACCAGGAGATAGTAAATTAATTACATTGCGTGCAGTTGAATTATTACAAAAGGCAAATGTTGTTTTGTATGATAGATTGGTCAGCAAAAAAATTCTATCTATGATACCCAAATCTGCAGAAAAAATCTATGTTGGAAGAGCAGTGGGAGATGATACCACTCATCAAATCACAACTAATGATTTAATGCTAAAATATGCAAAATCTAAAAAAAATATAGTCCGGTTAAAGGGTGGAGACCCAATAATCTTTGGCCGTGGTGGAGAAGAAGCAGAGTTTCTCAAAGAAAATAAAATAAAATATGAAATAGTCCCTGGAATTACTTCTGGAATTGGTTCAGCAACTTACGCTGGAATTCCTCTAACTCACAGAAAATACTCGTCATCAGTAGTGTTTGTAACAGGACATGAAGATCCTGAAAAGAAAAAGGAAGTTGTCAAATGGAAAAGACTTGCAAAATCTGTAGACACTATTGTGATAATGATGGGATTATCCCGAATTGATATTATATGTAAACAACTTATTGCTGGTGGAATGGACAAAAAAACTCCTGTAGCTGTAATTCAAAATGGAACCACTTCCAAACAAAAAATGATTAAAGGAACTGTAACGAATATTGCAAAAAAAGTCAAAGAAAATAAAATCTCATCTCCCACTAACATCATTATTGGAAAAGTTGTTGATTTGTCAAAAACTATCGGGTGGAAATAATGCTTGATGGAAAAATTATCGCAATCACTAGATCTAAAGATGACTCCACTGAATTTATTCAGCTTGCCGAAAAAAATAACGCAAAGCCAATCACATTACCTACAATTGAACTTGTAAGTAAGGGTGAAAAGATTGTTGATGAATTCTTGGAATCAATTGAAAAGTACAATCCAGATTATTCTGTTTTTATGAGCTCAAAGGCAGTCAAACTACTATTTGATACTGCAAAACAAGTTGGAAAGTTTGAGCAATTGCAATTAGCAGTTGCAAATACTATTGTAATGTCAGTTGGCCCAAAAACTACTACTGCACTTGAGAAAGAAGGAGTCAAAGTGAATCATCAACCCACTATCTATTCATCAGTTGGTATTGGTGAGGAGTTTACTACTATTCATGCAGTTGGAAAAAAGGTAATTATTCCACGCAGTGGTGCATCCACTCCGTTTTTGAAAGAATTACTAAACAAGATTGGAATTGATGTTTTGGAGATTCATTTGTATGACGTATGTACATTTAGAGATACTACTCAATGGAATGAATTTCGTGAAATATTCTCTCAAGGTAAAGTGGATGGTGTAATTTTCACTAGCGTGTCTTCAGTTTGTGGATTCTTCGATATAATGTCAAAAGACTATGATTCAGAAACCTTGCTTAATAATCTTGTAAAACTATCTGTAGTGTCTATTGGACCATTTACTGCAGATGAATTGAAAAAGTTCAATGTAAAAAACACTGTTGCAGAAGTTCATACTATTGCAGGCGCATTTGACTCAATGAAAAATTCCTTGACAGTTTTAAAACAACACTGAATAAAATTATCTGTATTCCCCACCACAATCTCCAATTATCTCAAAGAGATTATTTGCTTTTGTTGTGACTGAAGCTATTGTGGAAAGATCATCTGAATCTAACTTTACGTCAAATGCTTTGTAATTGTCTTCAATGTGCTCTGAAATTCCTAGTCTTGCACCAATAATTGTTCCTGCAACTGCTGGTCTATCTAGAATGAATCTTGTAGCAACATTTGCAATGCTGCAATCATATTTTTTTGAAATAGTTTCTAATGTATTTAGTAATTCTTGGAACAACTTCCATCCTCCCCATTCTTGAATCATGTTGTAATATTTTTGAAGGCTTGCAGTGTCAAGGTCTGCTCTAGTTGGTTCATCTGTTCTAAGGTATTTTTCAGAGAAAAATCCTCCAAGCAGTACTCCATATGCTAATATTTTGATTTCATGCTTTTGGCAAAATGGTACCATCAATTTTTCTGCTCTTTGATCTAGTATGGAGTATTGCACTTGGTTTGATATTGGCGTAAATCCTTTCTCAGTCATTATTTTGACTCTCTCTGTATCAAAGTTTGTCAGCCCAACATGTTTTATTTTTTGTTTTTCTTTAAGGGAAAACAAATGCTCAATTGCATCAATGTAGCTAAGATCATTGTAATCCCACCAGTGAAACTGTACTAAATCTAAAGTATCTGTATTCATTTTTTGCAAAGATTGATCAATGTAATGCTCTACAATACTTTTTGACATTGGACCTGGATTCGGAACAAATTTTGTTAGTGCTTGAGAGTTTGCTATCTGATCTGAGTTTAATTGTCTTCTAAATTCTCCAATGTATGATTCTGCTGGTCCGTAAATGTCTGCTAAATCCCATGTTGTAAATCCTTTATTGTGATAGTCTATCATAGACTTGATTGCCGTTGGCTTGTCAATCTGCCCATGAGTTCCAGAGACTTGCCACATTCCATTTAAGATTCTGCAGATTTGTAGATTACCAGCTAAATTGATAGTTTCCAGTTTCACCGCTTTTTCTTGCCTTGTTATATTCTAAATTCTTTTCTTCAGATTAGTTAGATTTGCTAATCTCTAGATTTTAGCTCAAGCTATTTAGCTCTGCCTATTTTTCCTCATGTATTTATAATATAACGGGGTTATTTCCTACATGGCAACTGAAAGTCTTAACATGGATTATTCAAAATATGATTTTAAAGACTCTACAGAAATGTATGTTCACCTTAGCAAGAAAGGTCTGTCTAGGGATACTGTAATTGAGATCAGTAAACTAAAAGACGAACCACAATGGATGCTTGATTTTAGATTACGTTCCTATGAAATTTTTATGAAAAAACCAATGCCAACTTGGGGTGGTGATCTTAGTGCTATTGATTTCCAAAATATCTATTATTACATGAGAGCAACAGAGAAAGTAGAAAAGAACTGGGATGATGTTCCAGAAAAAGTCAAAAATACTTTTGAAAAACTTGGAATTCCAGAAGCTGAAAAGAAATTCTTAGCAGGTGTTGGCGCACAATATGAATCTGAAGTTGTATATCACAGTCTAAGAGAAGATTTGGCAAAACAAGGAGTTCTATTTTTAGATACTGATGCAGCTCTAAAAGAACATCCAGAGCTTTTCAAAAAATACTTTGGTAAAATTATTCCCCCAGAGGACAACAAATTTGCAGCACTAAACAGTGCAGTTTGGAGTGGTGGTTCATTTATTTACATTCCACCTGGTGTCAAAGTCGATATGCCTTTACAAGCATACTTTAGAATTAATGCAGAAAACATTGGTCAATTTGAAAGAACACTAATCATTGTAGATGAAGGTGCAGAAGTACATTACATTGAAGGTTGTACTGCTCCTGTTTATTCTTCAGAATCACTTCACGTTGCTGTTGTAGAACTAGTTGCACACAAAGATGCAAAACTAAGATATACGACAATCCAAAACTGGAGTAGCGATGTTTACAATCTTGTAACAAAGCGTGCTTATGCATATGAAGGCGCAACAGTTGAATGGATTGATGGAAACATTGGAAGTAAATTAACAATGAAATATCCTGGAATCTATCTTCTAGGTGAAAGAGCATATGGTGAGACGCTATCAATTGCCTTTGCCGGTAAAGGACAACACCAAGATACAGGCGCAAAAATGATTCATCTTGCACCAAACACAACTTCTAAAGTTACATCAAAGTCCGTTAGCAGACTAGATGGTCGTTCTACTTACAGAGGATTACTTAGCGTAGCAAAAGGTGCTACAAATGTTAAAGCCACTGTAAGATGTGATGCATTATTACTTGATGACACATCAAGTACTGAGACTTATCCATACATGGAAATCAATCAGGAGGATGCAACAATCACTCATGAAGCAACAGTTGGAAAAATTGGTGATGAACAAATCTTCTACCTTATGAGTCGAGGATTTAACGAAGAAGAAGCATTAACTCTAATTGTCAATGGATTCATGGAGCCATTTACAAAAGAATTGCCAATGGAATATGCTGTAGAATTAAACAGACTCATTAAACTAGAAATGGATGACTCTGTGGGATAGACTCCCAATTACACGTTGATTAATCATGTCCCAAGAAACTCTTTCAAAACTTAACCTAAGTCATATCGAAAAGATTTCTTCATCAAGAAATGAACCTAATTGGCTGAAAGAATACAGGCAAAATTCTTTATCTATATATGAGAAATTACCACTTGAAATATCTCCCCTTTACAATAAATACACTGATGCAAAAAAAATGGATCCACAACAAGTTTCACTATCTATCTCTACTACTGACACTGTTCCTCGTTTTCTTCAAAAAAGACTTGGAGAGTTAGAAAATGAAACATGTATAATTCAAATTGGAACCAACACCTACAGAATCAATGTCTCTGATGAATTAAAATCAAAAGGACTTGTAATCTCTTCTCTAGCGGATGCAATTCAAAATAACTTTGATTTAGTAAAAAAAGCACTAGAGGCATCAAATTCTAATGAAGACAAATTTACTGCACTAAACAATGCTGCATTTAATTCCGGAGTTTTCATTCATATTCCACGAAATCTTGAAATAGAAAAACCAATTCATATTTTGTCTTGTTTATCAGAAGATGGGATCTCTACTATCTCTAGAAATATTATTTTTGCAGATGAGAGTAGTAAAGCAACAATTATTCAGGAATTATACTCCCCAAAAGCAGAAAAACAACAAGCATATCTAGAATTACTAAATACAAATCTCGCACCAAATGCCCAATTAGACATTACCACCTTACAAATGATGGATCAAAGCTCAGTTAATTTCTGCACAAGAAGAACTGACTTGGCTCAAGATGCCAAGATTAACTGGTATTCTGGTTTGTTTGGTGCAATGTTATCTAGATACAAGATCGAGTATTTTCTAAATGGACCTGGTTCATCATGTAATGATTCTGAAGTAATCTTTGGAAATAATGAGCAATCATTTGATATTCAAACTAATGTGACTCATGCAAGTCCATCAACAGAAGGCAGAGTTGTTGAAAAATCAATTCTTCGAAATAAATCAAAATCTCTTTTCAAAGGAATGATTAGAATTGAAAAAAACGCATCAAAATCAAATTCATTTTTATCAAGTCGTTCTATTCTACTTGATAAAGATGCAAAGTCTGATGCTATCCCTGGGTTGCAGATTTTAACTAATGATGTTAAAGCTACTCACTCTGCATCTGTTGCCCAAATAGATGAAGAACAACTCTTCTATCTTAACACAAGATGTCTAAGCTATGCAGAAGCTGAACGTACAATTATTGAAGGATTCTTAGAACCACTTTCAAGAAAGATGTCTTTCCAAGTAAGAGCATGGATTGCATATCTGATTGAGTCTAAATGGGAAAATAAAGAACTGTCAATCAACACTGATGAGGAATTAGCCAAGTTTGTAGAAATTGAGGAGACTCGCTACAACGAAAACGCCGAAATTGAGCAACACTACAAGTATAGGTGATTATTTTGTCTGAATGGATTAAGGCTGGCAATTTAGAGCAGGTAAAAGAAGGCCAACTTTTTGGATTTACTCATGGTGATAAGAAAATTCTTCTAGCCAATCTCAAAGGAAAAATTCATGCAACGGATCTTATCTGTACTCATGCTAATGCAGATCTTTCTACTGGATTTCTAAGTGAAGACGGTGTAAGATGTCCGTTACATCTTTCTGTTTTCAATTTAGAGAATGGAGAACCACAAAACCTTCCTGCTGAAAATCCACTCAAGGTGTACAATGTTAAAATAGATAACAACGAGATTTACGTAGAGGTTTAAAACATGCAAAGTACACGATCAACTTTTGAAAATTTGAGAAAAGACTTTCCAATTCTTCAAAGAACTGTTAGAGACAACAAACGTCTTGTCTATCTTGATAATGCATCTACAACACAAAAACCAAATCAAGTAATTGATTCTATTAGTGACTATTACAGGAATTATAATTCCAATATTCACAGAGCAGTGTATGCTTTAGCTGAAGAAGCAACTGAAGCATATGAAAAAACTCGAGATAAAATTGCTACTTTTATCAATGTAAAAGATCGTCAGGAAATTATTTTTGTTAGGGGGACCACTGAGGCAATTAATCTTGTTGCATATGCATGGGGTAGATCTCACATTAAAGAAGGTGACATTATTGTTACTACTGAATATGAACACCACAGCAACATTGTGCCATGGCAACTTCTTACAAAAGAAAAAGGTGCCAAATTAGAATACATTGGAATGGATGATGATGGACAGTTAATCTTGGATGATCTTGATAAATATCTTGCAACAGGCAAAGTCAAACTTGTAACCTTTAGCCTAATGTCAAACGTTCTGGGAACAATTACTGATGCTGATAAAATCATTAAAAAATGCAAAGCAGCAGGTGTCCTCACACTAATTGATGCTGCTCAGGCAGTACCTCACATGAAAGTTGACCTTGAAAAACTAGAATGTGACTTTTTTGCATTTTCTGGACACAAGATGTTAGGTCCCACAGGAATCGGTGTTTTGTGGGTAAGAAAATCCGTCCTAGAGACTATGAATCCATTTCATGGCGGTGGTGATATGATTAGAGAAGTTCACAAATATGAGGCTACATGGAATGATTTACCATACAAATTTGAAGCTGGTACTCCAAATATTGCGGATGTTGTTGGATTTGGAGCTGCCATTGATTATCTTACAAAGATTGGAATGGATAATGTACGAGAACATGAAGTTGAGCTAACAAAATATGCTATAGAAAAATTATCTGAAGTTAAAGGAATTCATATCTATGGCACAAAGGATATTTCAAAACGCGGTGGCGTTATATCATTTAATTTTGCAGATGTACATCCTCATGATGTTGCACAAATTGTTGATGGGGAAGGAATAGCAGTTCGTTCTGGTCATCACTGTGCACAAGTTTTGATGGAGCGACTAAATGTTGCTGCAACATCCAGAGTTAGCTTTTACATTTACAATACCAAAGAAGACATTGATGCTCTTGTGAATTCATTAAATAAAGTAGCTAAGGTGTTTAAATTATGAGTGGCAATGCAGACATTTATCATGAGATGATTGTTGATTATTCAAGAAATCCCACAAACTACGAAACCGAAGATCAGAGAAAGCTTGAAGATTCATTCTTCAAAAATACAGATGTAATATTCCATGATTCAAATCCATTATGTGGTGATAGTATTGATATTGGTTTGAAAATTGATGATAACAAAGTTACTGATATTAAATTTTCTGGAAAAGGTTGTGCGATTTGTATGGCCTGCTCTTCAGTCTTAACTGAAATAACAAAAGGTAAGAGCCTTGATGATGTAAGAAAAATTGAGAAAAATGATATTTTAAGTGAATTAGGTCTTGAACAACTTCAGGCTGTACGAATAAAATGTGCTTTACTTTCACTTAAAGTGCTCAAATCTGCTCTTTACACATATCTTGCAAAACATCTTGATGATTCTCAAGATGTAGATAAATTAAAAGAAGACGCAGCAAGTCTATACTAGCATGAGTGATTTTACTCCTGTAATCCCAGTTGTACTACAAATAAGAAAAATAATATTTGAAAAGTTCAATGATGTTGATATTAAATTCACGAACGATGAAATTTTTGAGATACTAAAAAAAAATGACGACATTGATCCGTCTTGGATTATTGATGACCTTGAACCTTTATTCAATGAAATTTGTAATTCTGGTCTTGCAAGAAACATTGCACAGAACTTTACTACAATCTGGTTAAAGCTATTTGATCCTGTTGAAAAACTTCATTGTAATGCTTGCAACCAAGACATCTATCTTGGGACATCTGAAAAAAGAACTTGTCCTAATCCTTCTTGCAAATCTTCTATTTAGATCTGAATTTAATTGCAGCATCTTCAAGTGCTTTGATCATTGGCAACTTTTTTCCTGTAAGATAAAGTACCAAGGCACCTCCTGCTGTACTGTTATGATTGATTTTGTCTGCTAATCCTAGTTGTTTTAGCGCAGATGTTAAGTGTCCTCCACTGACAATTGTTGTTGCCATAGAGTTTGCAACTAAATTTAGTAGTTCGTTTGTTCCATAACTAAAGTTCTCTTTTTCAAAAAATCCTGCTGGACCACTGATAAATACAGTTCCTGCACCTGAAATTATTTTTGAATAATACTCAACAGTCTTTGGACCTATATCATAAATTTTATCACCTTTGCCCATCTCTCTGACATCCATTTCAACTCTTTCTCCATCTTTGTCAATTGCAATATCTACAGGTGTAGCAAAAACATCAGGATATTCACCTATCAGAGAGTGTGCTTTTGCTACGACCTCATCTTCCATTTTGATACCTAGAGGAGATTTGATTCTGGCTTGCGCACGCATAAACACATTTCCAATCAATCCTGTTAAGAGAACATGGTCGGCGCGACCGTTTTGAATCAATAACTTGATTGCCTCAATTCTATCAGGTATTTTTGAACCTCCAAGAACAATCACATGTGGTGCCTTTGCAACAGTCATAATCTCATCTAGATTTCGAACTTCTTTTTCAACAATTCTTCCTGCACATGCTGGTAAAACTTGTGGAAAACCAACAATTGATGGATGTGATCTATGAGCACTTGGAAATGAATCTAACACGCAAAGATCAAATAATTTGGATAAACGACTAACCATAATTGTTTTGGCGGCATTCTCAGGTCTAAACTCATAATTTTCTTCAGCACACAATCGCAGGTTATCTAAAAGTAGAATGTCCCCATCTTTTAGATTCTTGATAGCATTTTGTGCAGCTTCACCAATTACATCTTCAACATATTTTATTTTTCTATTCATAAATTTTTCAAGAACTTTTGCATGTTTGTCCATTCCAGTATAATCCTTATTTCCAACCCTACCTTGATGTGATGCAACCACTACCTTGGCGTCTTTTAATGAATTCAAAGTTTCAGCAGTTTCTTCAATTCTTTTGGTACCTGAAATTTCCATTGTTTCTGGATCTATTGGGCAATTCATGTCGACTCTCAAAAAAACAGTCTTACTTTTCAAGTCAAAATCATCTAGTGTGAGTACCTTCACGATTTTTCTATTATGCACTTGGTTAAATTCTTTGAGCCGATCAGAATTATTTTCTCAAATCTTATTTCTAAACAGTGATTTACACTTACAAAACTTATCAATTGATAAAAATTAAAAGCGACGTAATTGAGGTTTAATTAATTGCAAAATTGGATTTTTGATATCAGGTCACGTTCCTTTGTACTACTAACAATTTTGTTTCTAGTTCTTTCTGCTTTAGTATACTATGAAGTAACTGAAAGTTTTGATCAAAGTGTAATTTCATTTTTCTCTCAAAATGTTGGAAATCCCACATTAGACCTCACTATGCAATATGTCACAGAAAGTGGCGAGGTTTTATGGATGATGGCATTTGCAATTTTGATGTTAATTATTCGAAAAACCCGTAGAATTGGAATTACTCTGATGATTCTGATTGTGCTTTCAACACTACTTACAGGATACATCAAATGTGGAATTGATAGAGACAGACCTGATTTTGAATATGAGGGGATGCCATTTCCTGTAGAAATTAGCCGTGATACATATGCATTATTTTGTGAAGGTGGCCATAATGCGTCATATCCTTCTGGTCATGCAGCAAGAGCTATGATCATAGCAATAATTTTGGGCTATGCACTTTCAGAGCGATTCCCTAGAGGTGCATATTTGCTATTTCTCTATCCTGTGATGATTTCAATTAGCAGAATCTATGTCTTACAACATTTCCCTATGGATATCATTGGAGGTGCCGTTATTGGAATATTGCTTGCTGGGGTGATGGCAAAGAAAACAAAACTTTACCAAATTTTTGATAAATCAAAAACCTAATTCTTCCAAAATGGTATTACTTATCAAAACTATTGCAAAATGATCTTCATCATGGTGATAAGTCCAATATTTGATATCTCGAATTTCATTTTTTTGTCTTAATCCTTGTGTTACCCCTGTTGTGATAGCGTATCCAATTCTTTTTGCAAGCTTTGTTTTTTTTGGCATCAAGACTTTAAATCCCTCTTTTCTATTTTTGAATCCAAGTTTAACCATATCCTTAACTGCATCTGACGCATCTTTTTCGTCTTTTAGGACATATGTCTTTAATATTGGCAAATCTTTTGGATGAAAATCCATAATTTTAATGAAATCTCTTAACTAATATTTTTTAAAAAACAATTTTACCGATCAAAGTTAGTTAATTTTCTTAACCGCTAAGTCAAATCCTGATCATATTAACAATTTAACCGACTCCCTTGTTTTGATTCAATCGTGGAGTCATTAGAAAAACTAGTAATTCAACTACGTCAAAAGAAACAGGAAGCAACAAAGCTAAAGAAAAAAGCTGAAAAACAACTCAAAGAAACCCGTTCTATTGAAAGACGTTCTTCTTCAGGTCTAAATTCAATAGATAGAAAAATAGAATCTGAACGTGAAGATGTTTCTGATACATCTGATATCCTTACTCGAAAAACCTCTCAATTAGAAAGCATTGAAAGGCTAGTGGCTGTGGCCGAGGACCGATTGACACGAGAAAAAGAAGCAATCGAACAGACTGAGCAAGAGATAGAATTCTCAGAAAATCCTGAAGAAAAAGAAGAAAATGAGGCAAAATTAAGATCTTTAAATGACAGTGTTCAAGAACTAATTGCTGAAATTAAAAGCAGGCAAAAAACCGCAAAAAAGATTTTAGACGATGTTACTCAATATTCTAATTTTAAATCGAAGATCACTTCAAAAATCCAAAAACAATCTAAATCAAAACCATCCTTACGTGAAACTATGGCAAAGAGTCACAAGGTTGCTGAAAAGTTTGTAAAAGAATTAGAAAGGCGAACCCGAGCAGAGGATTCTACTAAAAAAGCATTAGAAAAAGTATCTGGAAAATTCCAAGAACTCCTGACAAAGAAACGTAAAGCAGCTAAAAAAGCAGCAGATACAAAGAAACGTAAAGCAGCTAAAAAAGCAGCAGATACAAAGAAACGTAAAGCAGCTAAAAAAGCAGCAGATACAAAGAAACGTAAAGCAGCTAAAAAGAGACCAACTAAAAAGAGACCAACTAAAAAGAGACCAACTAAAAAGAAAGCAGCTAAAAAGAGACCAACTAAAAAGAAAGCAGCTAAAAAGAGACCAACTAAAAAGAAAGCAGCTAAAAAGAGACCAACTAAAAAGAAAGCAGCTAAAAAGAGACCAACTAAAAAGAAATCTAGGCGTTAATTTTTAGATAATAAAACGAAATTAAAATCTAAGAAACTTCAGATTTATTGAGGATTTATTTCCATCTTACCAAACTTACCTTTTGTTAAGGAAACTTCTCCTTTGAACTCATTAGTATATCCATTTGTAATGACAACTTTATCTCCAACATTTACTGCTTTGATGTCGTCACCCCATAATGTGAGTTTCATTTGGTCATCTTCAGTTTCGCCGTTAGAAATTATTGCATCGCAGACATCAATTGTTCCTCCACTTTTGAGATTTACAGTTCTTGATTCTCCTTTACTTTTAACTTCGGCTTCAACATTAACCCCACTCCGCATTTTTTTTGCTTCTGAAATTGGTATGAATTCTGACATGTATTTTTGAATCAAATTCGCACAATTATAAGTTTTGTTAAAAAACCTACAAAACAATGGATCTTTTTTCTAATTAATCATATTAGCAATCGAAAAATATCGGTCATTATTCAATCTCATTGCAGAGGTATCGAAGCCCGGTCAACCGAGAGGGACTCAAGATCCTCAAAATAAGAAATCCCTTCTCTCAGGAGTTCGTGGGTTCGAATCCCACCCTCTGCATTAAATTTATATCAAAATTATAGTATTCAAAAAATTTCTAGTTATTATACAACTAATGTCTTTACTTTAGTAATTGAATGATTTGAAATTTCTTTATGCATTTCAGCCAAATTTTCGTCCTTAAATGAAAGATTGCATCTAAAACACTTCCAAACCATATTAGACATATTAAATATAGGCATAATTTCCTTATAAAGATATTGAACAATTGATCCAATTTATCATAATCTGTGATAATTGTTTTGAAAAACTTGTAATTCTTTTAGTTTTTTAGATCATAATGAAATTTTTTCATGACTGCCATTGATACAAGGATTTAGAAACAAAAAAAATGAGATAATCTTAGAAAGATGATGGATATTTTTGAAATTTTTGGAGAATATTCGTATTTTGGAATTTTTCTAATTCTGATTGGAGTAAACGCTGCGCCAATTTTAATGCCGCCAAGCTGGATTATCTTGACATCCTTCTATCTTCTTGATCCTAACCTCAATGTCATACTTCTTGCAGTGGTAGGTGCAACTGGAGCAACTATAGGCCGGTTTTTTCTAAAAAAGATTAGCGGATATTTTAGAAAATTTGTTGGGAAAGAGCAAAAATCTAATCTTGACATGATTGGTAATTATCTAAATAATAAAAAGTACGGTTATGTAATAGCATCTTTTCTGTTTGGTGCGACTCCTCTTCCAAGTAATATGTTGTTTATTACCTACGGTTTAATGCGTGCAAAGAGTATTGGAATCTATGTTGGCTTCTGGTTTGGTAGAATTGTCTCTTATATTATTATGATATATTTTGGAAACGCGGTTTTGACACCTTTTCTGGAAATCTTTGAAGACCGTCTTACTGGAATTTTATTAATTGATGGAGTTGGAATTGGAATGGTTGTTCTTTTTGCATCAATAAACTGGACTGTTTTAATTACTCAGAGGAAAATAAAATTTATCAAACCAAAACTGTGGAGATTCTAAATGAATGTTCTTGATTCTATTAAGAATGAAGTAAAAAAAAGAACGGAAAACGATTCTGCTCATGACTTTGAACATACTATGAGAGTATACAAAAATGCCCAAAAAATCTGTAAAAAAGAAAAAGCAAATGAAAAGCTGGTTCTGAGTGCAGCTTTGCTACATGATATAGTTTCATATCTAAAATCTGCTAAACACTCAAAAATGTCTTCAATTGAAAGTGCAAAAAAATCAAAAAATATACTTGAAAAATTTAATTTCTCTAAAGAAGAAATAACAATAATTTTAGATGCTATTAGTGATCATAGTTTTTCACAAAACAAAATTCCTAAAACCCTTGAAGGACAAATACTTCAGGATGCCGATAGATTAGATGCATTAGGGGCAATAGGAATTGCAAGAGTTTTTGCTACAGGAGGTTCACTAAAGCGACCATTTTACAACATTGATGATCCTTTTTGTAAAAGAAGAATTCCAGATGATAAAATCTGGACAGTTGATCATTTCTTTCAAAAATTATTCAAACTAGAATCTTTAATGAACACAAAATCTGGAAAAGTAGAGGCAAAGAAGCGAACTAGAATTCTAAAAGAATTTCTTACTCATCTAAAACAGGAACTTTAGCCATAATCCACATATCTGTCATATCGCTTTTCAACATCTTCATTTTCTCCTGATATTATCTTCTCATATGCATCATTTTTTCTCAATTCAATATACTTGCAAATAGATGCAAATTCTTCTTCTTTTGGATAAGAGTAAAAGACTGGCTCAATCATCTTTAGATATTCAAGAACTTTCTCTCGATATTCTTCTCTAGTGGGTGTTTTGATTTCTTTCATTCTGAACCAAATAACTGCCCAACTTGAGCCTACAATATGTGGCAATTGGTCAAATGCTCTTTGAATCTCATAACGTTCGTCGTTTCTCATGATTCTTGAAGAAACCTTGAGGCTGATTTTGCAAAATATGTTACAATCATGTCAGCTCCAGCTCTTTTAATTGAGTATAGAATCTCATCTGTAATGTCTTTTTCATTTACGTAACCTAGTTGCGAAGCAGCTTTTACCATTGCATACTCCCCAGAAACACTGTATGCTGCCACAGGAATATTGAATCTTCTTCTTGTTTCTGCTATTAAATCCAAATAAGCTAATGCTGGTTTAATCATTACAATGTCTACTCCTTCATCAATGTCTGTCTCTACTTCCAACATTGACTCTCTAGCATTTGTATATGGAACTTGGTATGTTTTTCTGTCTCCAAACTTTGGTGCACATTCCGCGGCATCTCTAAATGGTGCATAAAAGTTTGAACGATGTTTAGCTGAATGTGACATTATTGAAACATCTTTGAATCCTTCTTCGTCAAGCGCCTTTCTTATTGCAGCAACTTGGCCGTCCATCATTGCAGATGGTGATACAGTATCAACTCCTGCTTTTGCTTGACTGACAGCAATCTTCGCAAGTGTGCCAAGACTAGTATCATTATCAATCTTGTCTCCTTGAACAATTCCACAATGTCCAGTAGATGTAAACTGACAAAGGCAAACATCTGCCATTATCACTATTTTATCTCCAAAATTTTGTCTGATCTGAACAATTGCCTTTTGAACAATTCCGTTATCATCAAAGGCAGAAGATCCTGCTTCATCTTTTTTAGTTGGAATTCCAAAAAGCATGATTGCAGGAATTCCTAAATCAGTAATGGTTCCCACTTCATCATTAATGTCATCTAAAGGAAGTCGCTCAATTTCTGACATTGATTCTATCTTAACTCTGGTCTTAAGATCTTCTTGAACAAATACCGGACAAATGAAATCTTTTGGAGAAAGCGTAGTCTGTTGAACCAATTCTCTCATTTTTTCAGATGTTCTCAGTCTACGAAGACGTCTGGAAGGAAATGACATGTTAGAAATTCTCTTGGGTAAAATATAATCCTAGTCTACCTGGTTCTGTTTTTTATAGTCAAACAGGTTGCTTGCTATCTCCACTACCTCAGATCTGCCTTGCTCTGATGCTTTTCTGATATTGTTCATTGGAGTTGAAACAATACTCTCAACAACTGCCTTTGTTAATTCCTCAATAATTTTGATCTTCTTCTCATCTTTTTCACCAAGCATTTGAAGTGCTTTTTGCAATTCTTTTTCTCTAAGATATTCTATGCTCTTGAAAACATCTTTTACAAGTGGTTCTGCATCTAGTCTTTTCATTGAGGCTTCTAATACAGATACTTCCTCATTAATTATATTTTCAATGGTTTTCACCTTGTTTAATCGTGCATTCATATTCTTTTCAACCATCTCTGCAATTTGGTCAAGATTCATCAATTTTACACCGCTAATAGTTGCAACTTTCTCCTCTACTGTTCTAGGATTTGATAAATCTAAAATCATCATTCCTTTGTTCTTATCTTTCATGGCATCAATGATTCTTTCATGTGTTACAAGAAAATACGGTGCTGTTGTTGCCACAAACAACACATTATAATTTTCAAATCCTAAAAGAACTTTTTCAAATTTAATTGGGGTTCCTCCCATTGTCTCACAAAATGCATGTGATCTTTGAACAGTTCTGCTTGCTACATCAAAGGCATATCCTCTTCTTTGTAATGATTTTGCAACAAGAGTAGATACTTCTCCAGTTCCAATCAACAAAATTTTCTTTGTCTTTAATTCATCAATATTTTCTTCAGCAAGCTTTACTGCTATAGACCCCACTGAAATCCCACCGCGGCCAATTCCACTAGAGTTTCTAATCCTAGTACCAATTCTAATTGCCTTATCAAATAAAGTATTGAGATGCTGTCCAGATGCTTTTATTTTTCTAGCCGAAGTAATGGAATTTTTTATCTGACCCAGAATCTGCTCTTCACCTAACACCATCGAGTCTAATCCTGATGTTAGTTTTAACAGATGATGAAGTGCCTCTTTATTTTCAACAAACTCCAAGTTTTCATTAAATATCTCTTCATCAAGTCCAGTAAGTGATGCCCACGTCTTCTTGATTTTGTCGAGATCATATGTTTTTGATTTACCAAACAACTCAATTCTGTTACATGTTTGAATAATTACACATTCATCTAGTCCTGAGTGCTTTTTGAATTGCTCATATGCATTTTCCACATCTTTTATTGTAAACTTTTCAAGAATGTGGATTGGTGAATTACGAAAAGTTACACGTGCATTGATGATATTTTGATTCATTTCCAATTCCTCAGTATTGTCACAGCTCTCTTTTCAGCTTTTTTTAACTGACCGTCTTTTATTAACTGTTCAACCTTATTGTCAGTTATAATACAATGTAGGTATTCTCTTCTTTGAGTTTGAGTGGGAATAATTTCTTTTGCTAGTTTTCTTGCGATCTTTTGAATCTTGATTTGATTAATGTCTTCTTTTGTAATAATCTTCTTGAATATTTTCTCTGATTGAATTCTAATCTTCTTTGACATCGCTGGACTACGACCACCTGTAAAAATTGCTATCTGAATCATATTTTCAAAATCAATTATTGCAGGATTTGAAAAGTCACTGTCTTCTGGATTATCAGAACTATATACAATAATCTTGTTTCTTTTCGCACTATTGATAATTTTCTGATTAAGATTTTTGTTATTGGTTGTTGTAATTATCATATTTGGTTTGAGTTTTGAAATAAATTCTGTATCCTGAATTTTTTGTTTTTTTAATTTAATTTTGTTTGCTTTTACTAATTTGTTAATTTGTGAGTTGACCGAATCACTAATTACTAGAATCTTACAATCCTGCTTTAGCAAGGAATTGATTCTTTTTTGTGCCTCATTACCACCTCCGATGACAATTACTGTTTTACCCAAAAGATTTAGATCAACTATCATCGATCAAAAGGACTTCAGTTTCTATTTATGTATTAAAAATCAACGCGTAAAATCCTAGCTACATTTTTAATTGAACAGACAAGTTACTGACATATTGACTTCCTTGGATGAATTGGATAAAGAACTCCTTAATGAAATTCAATCAACATTTCCACTTGTAACAAGACCTTTTGATGCAATTGCTAAAAAATTTGATACTACTCCCAAAATTATCAAAGAACATCTAAATAATCTAAAGAAAGTTGGAATTTTACGACAACTAAGTGCAATTTTTGATACCAGAAAGCTAGGTTACACAAGTTCTCTAGTTGCAATGGAGATTGAACATGATAAACTAGAATATGTTGCAAGTCAAATTAATCGCCATCCTGGTGTTAGCCATAACTATGAACGTGAACATCAGTTTAATCTTTGGTTTACTTTGGCTGTTCCACCTGGTGCAGATTTGAAGACAGAGGTTGACAAGTTTAACGTACTAAAGGGAATCAAAAAGGTAAGAATGCTTCCTACTCTACAACTATTCAAGATTGGTGTAAAACTAGACATGGTAGATGAAAAGAAACATGAGATTGCTCCCACTGAGAAGAAAAAAGAGATTAAAAATGTAAAATTTGAACCCACAGAAGAAGACAAAAACTTTATCCGTGAATTACAAAAAGACATGGAAATAATTGATGAGCCATTTGTAAAGGCTGCAAAAAATCTTGGAATTACTGAAAATGAATTGTTTGACAAGATGAAGCATTATGAAGATATTGGAGTGATGAGAAGATTTGCAGCAATTTTAAGACACAGAA
The DNA here is from genome assembly GCA_013390905.1 of Marine Group I thaumarchaeote. Classification (GTDB taxonomy): domain Archaea; phylum Thermoproteota; class Nitrososphaeria; order Nitrososphaerales; family Nitrosopumilaceae; genus Nitrosopumilus. The sequence goes on from JACATG010000001.1 coordinate 215,089, forward strand.
AAGTTGGATTTACTGCAAATGGAATGATAGTTTGGAAAGTTCCTGAAGATAGAATATCCGAAGTTGGAGAAAAGCTAGGTGCATTTCCTCAGGTTAGTCATTGCTATGAAAGACCTACATACTCTGACTGGCCATACAATGTTTTTTCAATGATTCATTGCAAAACCCATGATGAGGCACATGAGATGGCAAAAACAATACAAGAACAAATCCAAGTTCCTGATTATGACATCCTCTTTAGTTCTCGTGAATTCAAAAAAATACGAGTTGAATATTTCGTAGAAAAATCCTTTACTTTCGAAGAGACTATAACTGCTTCCTAGAACTCGTTTTCATCATGTCCAACAACATGAATTGAACAAAAATACTGATCATTCATGTTACAATAGTATAGCGAATTTTTGCCACATAATTTACATGGTGGCTTTTCATCTTCCTTTGACAATTTTGTATGATATATCTTACTTCTACTAGTAATGGTTGAATCCTTGTAAATTCTTGTTAGATTCGTATGGTATTCAAGTTCTTCAGGGTTTAGTGGCTGTTCATTTTTAATTTTTTTAATAATTGCTTCCCATTTATCATACTTGCCAATTTTGGCAAGCTTCATTCTCTCTATTACTTCTAATGTTTTTTGTGAATCTATTGGAATGACCATTTGATGATTAATTTACTTGAGGTGTCGCCTTTAATTCATACGAAGGCCATGTATTGTACAATTCATCAATCTCTTTCATATCTGAGGTTGAAATGTATTTTCCATCTGTCATTTCTGCATAATTAATAATTTCTTCTTCACTGATCATTGTAGGAAATACTGACGCAAATCCTTTCTTTGTCATGATAAACTTCATTGCCAATTCTGTTATGTTTAACCCATTTCTTTCTGCAATGGGTCTGAGCAGTTCAACTTTTTCTAATGATGCCTTAATCCATTCTCCTTTTCTTACTGATCTATGATCCTTTTCATCAATCTTAGTATCTGCATTTACTTTTCCTGTTAGTATTCCTGATGCTTCTGGAACTCTAACTAAAATTCCAACATTTTTTTCCTCAGCTCTTCTTAATAATTCATTTCCTGGAGTTTGTTCTAAGATATTGTATACTGTTTGAACTGCACTTAGATTTGGTCTATCCATCGCTTCTAGACCTTCTTGTGTCCAACCAATTGCCGGACCTAATGCTATTTGATATGTTTTGATAGTTTCATCTGCAACGAAACTATCAAGTACATTAAAAATTGAATCATCTCTTATGTGGTTAAGTTTTGGATTATGCAAACCATACATGTCAAGATGATCTGTTTGTAGTCTCTCTAAACTATTTCTTAATGCCATTCTTGTAAAATCTTCATCAAATTTCTGTGGAAGCTCAGTGTGTCCAATTTGCTCCACTCCTTCAAAATCATAACCATACTTTGTAGAAATAACAATCTCGTCTCTCATATCTTTAAAAACTTTACCAATCAATCTCTCACTTTTTCCTTTACCGTACATATCTCCTGTCTCAAAGAAATTAATTCCCACATCGTATGCTTTTTTGAGCATTCTTTTTGCTTCATCTTCTTCAATCTTTTTGCCCCACCAATCAAGAGCAATTGCCCATGCTCCAAATCCTAATTCTGATACTTTGATGTCTGTTTTTCCTAGTTTATTGTAATTCATTTTTTTATCTCCTTTTGTTTTAATTTTATTCCCGTACCTTTCAAAACTGTTTTCCCATTTGAAATTTCATCATTTATGTTTATCCAAGATTTGCATTATTGATATTTAGTTTTATAAGGAAAATATTTTGAGATTCTGATACATGTTGGAATAATTTTTGTGATAAATTTAGCCCATACTAATAATTAGAGGTATGATGTCTTTTTTAACGCATACAATCATAGGAATATCGTTTTTGACATATGCTGAAACTCTAGTCTCTCTCAAATCCATGATAAGATCTTGAAAATCTCTAATATCATCTACTTCAAATGCTAACAGAAAATCCTCATCATGGATTCCAAAAGAGTATGTTGTGTTAAGTACAATTTGTGGGTATTTCTTACTCACCTCAATATGTTCATCCATTATCTGTTGGCGTTTTTCTTTTGGTAACAGATACCATTCTCTTGTTTTTGTAAATGGATAAATAATTACGTGTTTTTTTGGTTCATTACCTGTCAGAAACCCGTGAGTCTTTACTTCTTTTGCATAAATTGACGGTCGTGTACATGACAAGTATGTGATTGATGGTATGATGTATTTTCCAAATACTGTCTTGTACAATTTTTCAATAACTGCTTGAATTTCTTCAACTGTCTTTGCTGCAAACCAGAACAAAAAGTCTGTATCGTCTCTTAATCCTAGATTTGAATAAGATCTAAACATTATCCCCGAATTTTTAATTATATTCTCAACTTCTTTTGCAGATTCTTCTTTTGCCAAATCTGCCATCCATCTCCATTTAGGATCTACTTTGAAAAATGAGAAATTAAAATAATATTGATCATTATCTTCTGACATGTTTTTCCAATCTTGAAACCCTATTTAAACAGAAAACTAGATTATCTATTGCAAAATCTCGATAATTTTTTGCCTGGACTTGTGACCAGATTTTATATACACAAGTGCAGTTGATACTCCAAAATGTTTTGCCAATTTTTTGATGATCTCTTTATTAGCTTCTCCTTTGATTGGTTTTGATTTTATTCCAATGTTAATTTGATTGTCTTTTATTTCTAGAAATTCTTTAGAAAATTCTACTTGAACTTTGTAAATCAATAGTTTTTTGAAAAAATATTCTGTTTAAATTTGATTAGGCTTTTGTTTTGTGACCCACTCGTAGCCTTCTGCTTCTAGTTTATCTGCAAGTTTTGCATCACCTGTTTTCATGATTTTACCATCAGCAAATACATGCACAAAGTCTAGTTTGTCTAAGAATTTTAGAATTCTAGCATAGTGAGTAATTATAATTGTAGTTGCCTTTTCGCCAGATACTTGACTAATTGCTTTTGCTACTGCTTGAACCGCATCAATATCTAAACCTGAATCTGGTTCATCTAAAATTGCAATTTTTGGTCTTAACACTGCCATCTGTAAAACTTCTGCACGTTTCTTTTCTCCTCCTGAGAATCCTTCATTGAGATATCTTGAAAGGAATTCTTCTTTTAATCCCACTTTCGCTAGATTTTCTTTTAGATATTTTTGAAATTCTCTCACTGTAATGAAGACTTCTCTGTCGTCTCCTTCAAGTGCTTTGCTTAAAGCGTTGTAAGCTGTTCTAAGAAAGTGAGAAAATCCTACACCTGAAACTTCTGTTGGATATTGAAATCCTAAAAATAATCCCTTCCTTGCTCTTTCATCTGCCTTTAAACCTAAAATGCTTTCACCATCAAACAAAATATCTCCTTGAGTAACTTTGTATTTTGGATGTCCAAGTAATGTGTAAGCTAGTGTACTTTTTCCTGAACCATTTGGTCCCATAATAGCATGTACTTCTCCAGGGCCTGTCTTTAGATTAACTCCTTTGAGAATTTCTTTATCTCCTATTGATACATGAAGATCTATAATTTCTAATACTGCCATGTTGCGCTCTATTTTGTTTCACTATATAATGCCGACGAAATTTAGCTAATCCTAACGGAGATTTTTTGTAATAAAATGAAGGGGGGGGATTAATTTTTGGTCAGAGATGGTCTCAAAGTAATTTTGAGTTTGTAACTTGTTAGAATCTCTTTACATCTATTTCTGATAGTAACTTCTGTGACTCCTGCAACACTTGAAACGTCTCTTTGAAGTATGTTTTGTCCAAGCAGGACAGATGCAACATACAGATATGCTGCTGCAATTCCATTTGGTGCTTTTCCATCTGAAATGCTACTATCTTTGGTTTTTTCTGCAATTTCCAAGGCTAGTCTTTCCACTCTAACCTCAGTCTGTGTCATATTTGCTATCTTTGAGATGTATTTGTCCATGGTTACAACTGGGGCTGTAAATTGTCCCATTTCCATTACCATGATTCTATAGTATCTTGCTGCAAGTTTTGTTTTTGATTTGACATCTTTTGCTGTACACATTCCTCTGCAAATTTCTTCTAATGATCTAATTACAGCACATTGTTTGCATGCCATGTAAATTGTAGCAGCTGTAATGCTAACTACTGATTTTCCCTTTACATCTACATGTCCATCCAAATTTCTGTATATCATAGAAGCAGTTTCCAATACGTTCTTTGAAAGATTAAGACCGTCACATGTTTCGCCCATTTTTGCTAAAACATTTGCAAGTCTTCTTTCTCTTGGCGAGGAAACTCGTATTCTTTGTTGCCATTTTCTGAGATTGTGCATTTGATTTGCAACTTCATGATTGATTGTTTTTCCACTAAAGTCCTTTGTACCAAGTGAGATCTCAGTTGTTATTCCCAAGTCATGTTGAGAATAAGTCGTTTGTCCTGTCGCTCTTGCTAGCTTCATTTTGTCTTCAAGATTCGAACTAATTGTTTCTGGACCAAAGTCTGCAATCTGGTCAGCGACTACAACGCCACAACCAGAACAGATTATTTCACCATTCTGCATGTCATCAACTAATGTTGATTTACATTCAGGACAGCTTTGGGGTTCTACTATATTCATTTTTTTCTTCTCCTAAATTTTTTTGGTGTACTAACAGGAGGTTGTTCAATTGCGAAAACACTTTTGCCAATGTATTTTTTGATATTGTTTGTTAACGGAGTTGCAGATGCAAAGGGTCTTCTTACTGGACCAATCAATTCCATTACTTTTGCAACTCTAGTTCCTTTCTCATCACAGAGTATTTGTCCTTCAACTAGTTTGTTAGATAGTTGGATGATTACCCTGCCACTTCCGGCTAGGTGCATTATTTCGCCTACCTCCTGCAATTAAAAATGCTAACATGGTATTACTATCATAGACTTCTGTCAACTTTACTTTAGTTAAGAGCTAGATTTGATTTTATTTTGACTGTTTGGACCTTTTCAAAATTAGTTTTTCAGAAATTTTGTTAAGAATTTTTGTTTTGGGAGATCCTTTTGGCAAAACAACATACCCTGACCTGACAAATGGTCTTTTAGGAAATCTTACTTTATCATTAGACTCTGTAATTTCAAATCCCGCAACTTTTGTTGCATCTATCAACTCTTTCAATGAAGGATCAAAAATACATTTTTCTAATCCTTGTCTCCTCCCTTTTGATTTTTTTAAATTTTTATTAAAATAATCCAACCAGATTACGATATGTTCGTAATCTTTCATTTTATTCCTTTAGTAAAACTGCGTTAACTATTCCGTTTTGTCCTGGTTTAGAAACTATTCTGCACTTACCTTCTTGTATTTCTAGTATGGCACCTTTTGTAATGATGCCACGTCTTTTGTAATCATTATTTGTAGCATTCTCTAAAACTTTGAGAATTTTTGTCTTCTTTACTTTAGCATCTCCAGTAGATAGATTAACAAAATCAATTGTTTTCAAAGCTGTCTTTCTATTGTTTCCACGTACTCGTCTTGTTATTGTTACTTGAGCTCCATTGATAGGTTCATTTGGATATCTATCAATTTCATACTTTCGTCTAGTTCTAAGTGGGTGTCTTCTTCCTCCAGTAATTTTACTGGTTGCTAAATTCTCTACACACTTTTTCACAAAAACTTGTCTGAATTACTCTAATTTATACAAAACGCAAAAAATTAAGCCTGCATCAAAAAATCTACTAGTTTAGTTCTGTAACAATTTGGGGGGTGAAATTTGTTTGGCTCATCCTAGCTGTTTTCCTCACTTTGGAGAAAAGTCTTTGTTTTAGATCTTCTACATCTCCTTGAATTCCAAAATACTTTTGGAACTTTTCTGTTGTAGAATAAATTTTTAGCCTTCCAACATTTTGATGACTGATGTAATCTAATTGTCGTAATTCTTTTAGATGTGCATAAACACCTGTTCCCCTCACTTCAACTAATTGCTTTGATGAGATTGGTTGACTATATGCAATGTAAGATAATGTCTTTAGTGCCGCATTTGGAAGAACAGGTTTTGAAGCATATCTTTTCACAGTAGAGCTGTATTCTGGCTTTAACTGAAATACGTATGATCCATCGGGAAGTATGACTACTTCAAGTGCTTTGAATGCTGACTTTGTATTTTTCATAATGTTGTTGAGTGATTCTAGCGTCTTTGTCCTAGATTCTGTGCCTGAGGCTCTGATTAAATCTTCTATTCTGAGAGGCCTGCCAGCTGAGTAAAGTGCTGCTTCAATTCTTGCCGTCGCTTCATCTATATTCATTATTTTAGCCAATTATCTATCTCTCCCCTAAAATCTAGTTAAAGAAATCCTTTCTTCATTATTGATCAGTTTGTTAATTCTTCTTTTATTACAGTAATTTTGATGTCGTCTTCAACTTGTTCAAGATCTACCTTTTGGTCTCTGGCCAAAAATAATATTGCAAAGAAACATCTGATTGAATCAATTTCATCTAGTTCTGTAATGATGTCTTGAAGTAACCCAAATCCTTTTAATGAAATTTTTTTCATTACCAAGTCTTCGTATTTTCCAATGATATTTTCAAGTGAAATGAAATATTCATTAAAATCAGGCGCTTCAATTGGCTCAATCTCTAATCGTCTGTTTCTTCTTGATTGAGGATTGGCAATTGTACCAATAAGATTTTGAAGTAATCCCAGCAAATCATCTAATGAAACTGGATATGTAGATTCATGCCTAAACGGAATATCAATTAATTGAATATCTACATCTGTTCTTTGGTGCATTGGTTTTTTCTCCATTGCTGCTCTTTGTAATGCAAAAATACTTTCAACTTTCATTCTATAGATTAATGATGATGATAACGCTGCCATTCCTGCAACTTTAAAATCTTTTTTACCTGATTTTTCTAGAATTTTTATTAATAAATTCAAAATTTGAATCAAGTCAATATCCCAAACATCTTTTTTGGCAACAGATGAGGGACTGAATAGAATATTCACTGGTTCTTGAGAAATACTATTGGGAGTTTGAGGGTCACTCACAAGAGTATTTCCGTCATATTCCATAATATCTTAGGGCTCTATTTTTTTCTCACTTCCAGTCAACTCTTATATTGTTATGACAAAAAATCACCCTATGAAGTCTGCCAGAATCATAGGCCCAAATGAGCCTCTTGCAGTTATAGAATCTGATACGCCAAAACCTCAAGGAAATGAGGTTCTAATTAAAGTACAATCTGTAGGTGTTTGTCATAGTGATTTACACTTGTGGGAGGGTGGTTATGATCTTGGAGATGGACAATTTATGAAAGTTACAGATAGAGGTGTAAAATATCCTGTAACTCCAGGGCATGAGATTGCTGGCACTGTTGAAGAAATCGGTGATGCCGTTTCTGGAATATCAAAAGGTGACGAAGTTTTAATTTTTCCTTGGATAGGTTGTGGAGAATGTCCTGCATGTAAAGTAGGAAATGAAAATCTATGTGATACCCCAAAATCGATGGGTGTTTTTCAAGATGGTGGGTATTCTGATTATGCTTTAGTTCCTCATTCTAAATATTTAGCAAAACTTGATGGTGTTGATCCAGACTCAGCAACTTCTCTTGCTTGTTCTGGACTTACTGCGTATACTGCTGTAAAAAAAGCAAATGCAAATTCACCAGAATTTTTGCTGATAATTGGGGCTGGTGGTTTAGGACTGATGGCAATTCAACTTGCAAAAGCAATAACTAAAGCCAAAATTATCTGCATTGATAATGATGATAAAAAATTTGAAACTGCAAAAAAGATGGGTGCGGATTTTGTTGTAAATACTAATGTAATTGGGTCTATTTCTACTGGAACTGGAGGTCCAGTAGAAAAAATAATTTCTATTTGTAATGGCAAAGGGGCTGACAGTGTTATTGACTTTGTAAATGCTCCTCAAACTGTAAAAACAGCACTGGCAGTTTTACGAAAAAGGGGAAATCTGGTACTTGTTGGACTTTTTGGAGGCTCTCTAGAAATATCACTTGTAACAATTCCACTCAAATCAATTACTATTCAGGGCGTTTACACTGGTAACTATAATGATATGGTTGAATTGATTGAGTTAGCAAAAAAAGGTGTAATAAAACCAGTTATATCAAAAAGATATACTCTCGATGAGGCAAATACTGCCTTGAAAGATCTCAAAGCACGAAAAATCATTGGCCGTGCTGTGATAAACCCATAGTTTGATTTTTCATTACAAAATCTTATAAAATAAAACCATTGGATATTGGATTCAATTGTAAGTTGTGAGATTGCAGTTACACAACTTAAAAATAAACAATTCATTACTGCTCATAACTTATTCCTAAACCAAGCAGAATCTACTTGAATAATTACTAACATATCCCATTCTCCATCTATGTTTGCTACTAGAAGATAATTGTCTAATTTTGTAATGAATTCTTTGATAGAATCTTTTACCGCTTCAAATGATTTTGATGGTTTTAGTTTCATCAATATAGCTTAATACTTGTTAATTTCAGATACATCTGTTAGAACCGCTTTGTAACCTTTTATGATTCCACTTTTCTCAAGACGTTCTATTCTTTTTCTGATTGTTCTATCTGAAACATCATAACCAGACTTTACAAGTTCTGTTGCAATTTCTTTTGATGGTGTTCTTGCATTGTTATTGAGAATCTCTATAATCTTTTGATCAACTTTATCTAGATTTGACCATGCATCTCCACTCATACATAACAAAAGTTTTAGTGCCTTTTGAATTTTTGGTTGAAATTACCCTATCAGTTATATGCTCAGAACGTGAATGATACTTATGGGTAAGCGCCAAGTAAAAAATGAAAGTGCTCTTAAAGAGATCCGCCTTCCTGAAGAAGGTGAACTTTTTGGACGAGTATTGAAAATGCTTGGAGGCGAAAATGTCATGATAAAATGTGCTGATAATATTACCAGACGTGGTAGAATTAGAGGAAAACTAAAGAGAAGAGTTTGGATTAGAGATAATGATATTGTGATTATCGCACCGTGGGACTTTAAAGAAAAGGAACGAGGGGATATTATTTGGAGATTTACACTTCCTCAAGTAACATGGTTAAAGGAACAAAATCATATTCCTAAAGATTTCTAGCCACTATTGCCTTTTACTTGATCTGCTTTTGATAACTTAGTTAATATAGCGACAAATTATTTCAAAACTAAATGGAACAAGGCACCGTAAAATGGTTTAACCGTACTAAGGGCTTTGGTTTTATCGAAAGAGAAGGTGGAGACGATCTGTTTGTTCACAAATCAGATGTTGAAGGATTCATCAACGAAGGCGATAAAGTCGAGTTTGAAGTAGGCGAAGGCCAAAAAGGCCCAGCAGCTCAAAAAGTCAAAAAAACAGAATAGGCATTGAATTTTTTAATTTAAGATCTCATATTTGTTTTCTTAAATCCCGTCTATCTTTTTATTATTTTCAAAATTAATTTTTATTCATAGAAAACCTTGTGGTCCCAAGCGAAGGAATTGAACCTTCGACAACCCGGTTTCTGTATGCCTGATATGCTGTTATTCGGTCAGCCATCTAAAGCCAACAACTACAGCCGGAAGCTCTACCAGGCTGAGCTAGCTTGGGACAAGGAAAACGAAGATCTATACTATTAAAAAACTATCGTAGGCATTTTAGATTATATGATCGTAAACGCACTATACGCATAAATACTCTGTAAAGTTTTTGAAGATTTGATGTCCAAGCTAGAACTATCTTATTCTGGTTATGTCTGTGCTCCATATTTGCACACACATGAATCGATTGAGCTAAAAGAATCTTGGATTAATTCAAAAAATATAGAAAAACTATTTTTTGTTACAGGTACATTTTCTAGTGAAAGCAAACCATATTTTTCTAATTCTACTAATCATTATCTTCTAGCCCAATTCAAAGATAGCACACAGATATCAGAAGATTTTTCTATACACAACCAAGAAAAAACAGCTTTTGTATTTAATATCAAAGACGTTCTCTTCCAAAGAGAAGTTCAAGGAGAAACTAATTTTGTCTCCATATATTATATAGAATATGGAGAAAATAAAGAAGACTTGCAAGAAATTGCAAACATTTTACTGAAAAGAGCAAAAATTGAGAAAGCTGGACTTGGAAACATGGATACATATTGTTTAATCCCTTCAAAATTTACATTTCCATACTCTGAAAATATTGTAGTCATTGAAGTTACAAGTGAAAAGAGTCATCAAAGTGTAAAGAAATATTGTGATCAAACACGACGTGATGTAAACAGAAAAGGATTGATAATGACTAATTTGATGAGCCTCTCACTTCTTGAACAACTAAAGTAAAAAGTTAAATTTTTTCGCTGTATTTTGCTTAATTTTTTCTTATTTTAGTAAATGATGCTCCCAAAATTTTCTTTCTAGTAATTTCAAGTGTCTTAAAAACAACATCAAAAATACTGTCTGTCTTATTTCCTAAAATTCTGATGACTATCCCTGATTCATCTGGAAGAATAGACATCCCAACAGATACTATATCCGTATTTCTAATGTTTTTGATTATGGTATTTTCCAGTTCAATCACATCTTCCTTTCTGGTCAAGATGTAAACTGTTCCGACTATGCTATATTTTCCTAATATTCCAAAATTTCCTAACCTTTGTTTTTTTGGCTCAATCTTTTCATTTTCTATAAATCTTATTTTCTTATCCTGATTCTTACAGTGTGTTCTCAGGTAACAGATGTCATATTCAAAAGATTCCCCCATAGCAACTCGTCCTGAAGTTAAAATTTCTGAATAAATTAAGGTGGAGTTATTGTGTACGTTGAGATTCACTTTTTGATAATATCTAGAGTTCTTGTGTGGGATGATTTGATCAGGGATATATTCTAGATAACAATTCTCGTCAACTGTGATGTTTACAATTTGTGATGCAAAATTTGTGTTCATACTGTAGATACTAGTTGCACCTTGAGTCGTCATGTGGGCAATGGCCTTATTTTTTAATAATACATCAATCCTGTATCTATCTCCTTGTAAAATTCCTCCCGATGGTGACATGACATAAAGATACGCCATTTCTGGAAGTGAGTTTTCGGGATATAGTACTCGTTGAAATTGTAATGGTACTTGAGAAAATTGTCTTGTAACAACTGTCTTACCTGTACTGTCTTTTTGAAGTTCCAAGTCAAGAATGCCCACTTTTCCTGATTTTCCAACTCCTAACTGTTTTACTTTAGCCTCATAGATCTGGATTTCCTTTGGTATGTCATTTGGCGTAAAATATTCTAGTTTATTCAATAATCACACCTCTTGTGTAATTGTTGATTTTGGTACAGAATCAAGCAAAACATCATGAATGATATGTTCAGTTATTTTCATTACCCCTTCATCAGTTTTGCAGTTGATAAATTCAAATGGTTTTTCACTTCTGATCTTTTTTGCATCATTTTTCATAACATCAAGATCTGCTCCTACCATCTTAGCTAAGTCAATCTTATTGATCACTAAAAGGTCACAACTCTCAATCCCTAAACCTCCCTTCCTTGGATATTTGTCTCCTCCTGCAACATCAATTATGTAAATAGAATAATCTGCAAGAAGTGGGCTGAACGTAGTTGTAATGTTATCTCCCCCACTTTCAATTATTATAAGATCAAGATCAGTATGTTTTGATTCTATTTCTTCTATTACAGAAAGATTCATGGATGGATCTTCTCTAATTGCAGTATGTGGGCATCCACCTGTTGCAAGACCTATAACTAAATTTTCTGGAAGTAATCCTCTATTCGTAGCCAAATTAGCTCTCATTCTATCAGCATCTTCTTTTGAAATCACATCGTTTGAGATTATGCATACACTGTATCCCTTTTCAGCTAACATTGGTACCAATCGTTCAATAAGCATACTTTTTCCTGAACCGACAGGTCCTCCAATACCAATTCTTGGAATGTGAGTCATGATGAAAAAACCAATTTTTATGTAATAAACATTTTAGAATCCATCTTTTCATGTGACATTTGAAAAATATCAACTTGAGGCGCAAATTGCCACATTTCAAAAAGTGATTTATTTGAATATTCTTTGATGGTTTGACTGATAATTGGTTTTATACTGTGAATAATTTTTTGACCTTCAAAATGCTGAATTAATCCTAATCGTAGTGCTGCGCCTACAATACCAACAGTAAAACCATATAGCATCATCGTCATGCTTTTTCCTTTTTTGATTTTCAATGCATTACAGCAAACCGCAAATGACACCGGAAATACTCCATGTGCTTTGTTTTTTATTACATTATTTTTGTATTGATTCAAAATTTTATCATCTTTTACAAATTCTGACACACATTTGATTAGTTGAACACCTGATCTTACTGATGCACTACGGATTTCTTTTATTAATTTTGTGGCAAAAACCATACTATCTGCCTCAACTACTTTGTCAAAATCCTGTTTGTTCGCACTATCAAACGCATTTGCAAGTGCAACACAATCTGATGGTCCTATCTGTTGAATAATGTTGATTCTAATCATCTCTATCAAATCTATCATCCCTTTAATTTTTTTTTCTGTGAACAGAAATTCTAATCCATTTGAAGTAGCAAAAATACCAGTTGGAAAAAACGAGTCCGATAATTGCATTACTCCCAATTCTTGTTCTATCTCATCAATGTTCATGTACATTAGCTCCTGAATGAGAGGAAAATATTCGTTCTTCTACTATAATTTCAATATGGTTAATAATACTTTGAAATAATTTTGTGAATACTTCCTTTTCTGAATCTGCTTGAATTGGAAATGAAATCTCATTGCTTTTAATGGATATAGGTCTGTGTCTGTTTCCAATTATGTGTCCTAGAAGAACCATTACATCTGTCATATTTTTATTTTTTAGTCTAACAGTAATTATTTTTTCAGGTAATTGCTCTACAACAATTTTCATGTCTCCATTTTTAATGACATCTCCATGACGAAGTTTTATTCCTGGTTCCAAATTCAAACCAACATCTGTTCCACGATCAGTCTTTCTTCTCAAAATTCTTTTTTCTAATTCCATTCGTGAGATTTTGAGCTTTTCAAAATTTCCACTTTTTAACTCATTAAATTCTTCATCAAGAAAAATATTTCCTATTGGTGAATTAACTTCTAACACAAGTAACTTTGTTTTTTGACAAAGTTATACTTTGTTAGATTCTTGTAATATTTTTAATGATTAAATACTCTTGTACACCATTCAATTCAATGATGCTTACTCCTAGAGAATTAGAAAAGTTAAATATTTTTGTTACAGCAGAACTTGCTCGTAGAAGAAAAAATCGAGGACTGAAACTCAATCATCCTGAAACAGTATCTATTATTGCTGATCATATCTTAGAAGGTGCAAGAGATGGAAGAACTGTTCCAGAACTTATGAGCTCTGGTAAACATGTTTTATCAAAAGACGATGTGTTGCCTGGTGTTGCAGAACTAATTCATTCCATTCAGGTGGAAGCAACTTTTGAAGATGGAACAAAGCTAGTAACAGTCCATGACCCTGTTGTGTGAGAAATATGATTCCTGGTGAATACTTTCTATCTGATAAGCCAATAATTGCCAACGTGGGAAAATCTATAACATCCGTTAGTGTAAAAAATACTGGCGATAGACCAATACAGGTAGGATCACATACACACTTTTTTGAAGTAAATAAAGCACTTGAATTTCCACGAGAAAAATCCTACGGTTGTCATCTCAACATTCCTTCTGGAACATCAGTAAGATTTGAACCAGGAGATACAAGAGAAATTGAACTAACAGAATTTGGTGGGGAAAAAATTGTTTATGGTTTTAGCGGTCTGGTAAATGGAAGTCTAGAAGAAAAACAAAATGAGGCATTCAAAAAAGCTACAGAACAAGGATTCAAGGGGCTTACATTATGACTCTAAACATTCCGAGAAAAACCTATGTTGATTTGTTTGGTCCTACTGTAGGTGACAGGATTCGTCTTGCGGATACTGAATTGATTATTGAAATTGAAAAAGACTTGATCAAATATGGTGATGAGGTTGTATTTGGTGGAGGAAAAAACATACGAGATGGACAAGGACAAGCAAGTGGAGTACCTAGAACAAAATCACTTGATCTTGTGATTACTAATGCAATAGTGATGGATCCTATTTTGGGAATTGTCAAAGCGGATATTGGAATAAAAGATGGAAAAATTATTGGTGTCGGAAATGCTGGCAACCCTGATATCATGGATGAAATTGATATGATAATTTCCTCAAACACTGAGATAATTGCTGGCGAGCATACAATTTGTACTCCTGGAACGATTGATTCACATATTCATTTTATTTCTCCTCAACAAGCAATACATGCAATCTGTAATGGTACTACTACAATGATTGGTGGTGGAACTGGCCCTGCTGATGGAACAAATGCAACAACATGCACTCCAGGTAAATGGAATATACATAGAATGATTGAATCCGTTGATGAATTACCACTGAACTTTGGATTTCTTGCAAAAGGAAATGATTCTCGTGAAACTGCATTACTTGAACAAATTGAAGCAGGAGCTTGTGGGCTAAAATTACATGAAGATTGGGGTTCAACTCCTGCCACAATTGATTCTGCTTTGCGGGTTGCAGATAAAACTGACACTCAAGTTGCAATTCATACAGATACTCTAAATGAATGTGGATTTGTTGATGATACCATTGAGGCAATTGCTGGAAGAACAATCCATACATATCATACTGAAGGAGCTGGAGGTGGTCATGCTCCAGATATTATAAAAATTGCAGGTGAAGAAAACATACTTCCCTCATCTACAAATCCTACAAGACCTTTCACAATTAACACACTAGCAGAACATCTTGACATGATGATGGTCTGTCATCATCTAAACTCATCAGTTCCTGAAGATGTGTCTTTTGCAATGTCTAGAATTAGAGGGGAGACTATTGCAGCAGAGGATGTACTACATGATATTGGAGTATTGAGTATGATGTCTTCCGATAGTCAAGCTATGGGGAGAGTTGGAGAAGTTACAACCAGAAACTGGCAGACTGCTGATAAAATGAAAAAGATGGTTGGCGCTTTACCAGAAGACAATGCCCAAAATGATAATTTTAGAGTAAAGAGATATCTTGCCAAAATCACAATAAATCCTGCCATAACTCATGGAATTTCTGATTATGTAGGTTCCCTGCAGCCTGGAAGATTAGCTGATATTGTAATTTGGTCCCCTCAATTCTTTGGAGTCAAACCAAAAATGATCATTAAAGGCGGTTTTATTGCATATTCACTTATGGGGGATCCAAATGCCTCAATTCCTACTGCTGAACCAGTTCTGTATCGTCCTATGTTTGGGGCCCTTGGTCAAACAAAACATTCTACTTCTGTAATCTTCACATCACAACTAGCACTAGACAAAGGTATTGAATCCGAAATCAATTCAAAAAAGAAACTAGTTCCTGTAAGAAACTGTCGTTCTATTGGTAAGAAAGATATGCTGTATAATGATCTCACTCCAAATATTGAGGTCAATCCTGAAACATATGAGGTTAAAGTTGATGGAAAACTTGCAACTGTAGATCCAGCGGATAAAGTTTCTATGTCTAGACTTTACAACTTGTTTTAAAATTTTTTAAATTCTATATTAGTTAAATGAAAATAATTTATTATCTAATCCGATTGAAAATACAATATTAATACCAATAATGAAAGTTATACTAGCTATTGCATATCTAAGATATTTAGTTATAGAACTTATTTTTGATAATAAAATAAATGGTAAACCTATAACCCCGCTGGCAACAGTCATTCCAATTATACTTCCTGCACCAAATAAAATTAAAAAATAAATCATCATATCAAAACCATTCATTGTAGAAGCAGTTAATGCTACAAGGCTACCACTACCCGCAATTCCATGAACACAACCTATTAGATATGCTCTGTGACCATGTCTGTGATTTTCACTATGGGTATGAAGATGAGTATGAGAAATTCCGTTTGAATGTTTGTGAGGATGAATATGTTTTTGTTTAAAAATACTTCTGTTTGTAAACGTAAAAATTCCTAAAATAATCAACATAAAACCAACAACAACTTCGGCACTAACAAAAAAATTATCAGGTATGTTTAATGATAAACCGGCAATCAATAAGCCAATTAGAATGATACTGGATGTGTGTCCCATTCCCCAAAGTGCTCCTCTTAAAGAAGAATTGATAGTTAGTCTCCTTAAGCCTCGTTTTTTTGAACCAGTAGTATTATCATTATTTCTTAATAGTTGAGTGGAAACAGCACTAAGATGATCAGGCTCAAAAGCATGTACTAACCCAATCATCAGACCTGCAATTATTATTAAAAAAGGATTGTTGGCTTGTAACATTCCCATTATTGTTTCAATCAATCATCTCACTACTCATATGCTATCTGTTTCCGTTCATCAAAAAAATACTGATCAATTCGTATAGGTGCTGTAATAGATATTTGTTCACTATCAATATCATTTGTTGTAATTGTAAAAGATAATTTTCTCAAGCTTTCAGGAACCCCAATCATAACTTGATGTGGTAAAAGAAGTTCTGGAATATGTTTTTGAATTTCGCTGATTGTTTTATGTTCATTTAATGAATTTATGACATATGCAACAAACAACCCCAGTGTCTCGTTTATGTTTAACCGCATATTGTTTAAAAGGTGTTTTTTGATTAATTGTGTAGATTCAAAGAAAATTAATTCATGAGATTTTTCATAATGATATATTTTAGTAAATGGTTTGATATCAGGATCTCCCTGTACCAATACTTCAATTTTCATTAATCTCTCTTTGGGATTTTAGACGTTGGATTGCCAAAACTGTATGTGTTTCCAGTACCCCTGTACGCATTTGGTCTTACAGGGTCTCCTCCATCCAAACCTCTCTTTGTTAATGACAATCCAGCTAATAGTTCGATAACTAGTCTTTGTCCCAATCCAGATGTGATACCTCCATTGTAAGAACTTGAATCACTGACATCATATGCAGGAGCAATTTCTACCAAATCCATTGCAAATCGATCAGGGTCAAATGATTTTGATAATAGACGTATCATTCTAATACCTTCTCTTGATGTAAGTCCGTTTGGTTCAGGTTCTCCAGTACCTGGTGCATAAGCAGGATCAAAAGAATCTATATCCCAACTAAGATAGACAGCATCTGTTCCATCATTTGCCCTGTCAGCTATTTCCTTTGCAATTACATCAATTCCTAATTCTTCAACATCAAGCATTGTAAACCATTGAAAATCTTGATCTGACATCCATTTGTACAAATCACGTCCTGGCCAATATCCTCTTGGACCTACTAGCGAATAGTTTTTTCCTTTTAGACAACCCATCTCCATTATTCTTCTAATGTGGGCTCCATGATCATACTTGAAACCAGTTAGTCCTTGTGGGGCGCAATCAGCATGTGTATCAAAATGAATCATACCAATATTTTTGAATTTTTTCTGAAAAGCTCTAACGTTTGCATAAGTGATTGAATGATCTCCTCCAAGCATTACAGGAATACCATCTGCTTCTAACACTTCCTTGACTTTTATGGTCATTCTCTTGTGTGATTCTATTACATCGCCTGGTGAAACTATAACGTCACCATAATCTACTGTTCGAAAAGTTCCAAACGGATCTGCACCAGTTTCAATATTGAATCGTTCGAATGGAGGTGATGGAATTGTAGAAGCAGCTCTAATTGCTCTTGGTCCATATCTTGCTCCGGGGCGAATAGTGGTTCCAAAATCAAAGGGCTCCCCAATAATTGCAACATCAGGTTTTGCTTCAAGTAATTCTTTGTGTGTCCTTATCCAAGGAAGGTGTAAAAATGTATTAATTCCTATAAATGGTGCAACATCAGCACCTTGAAAATCATCACCATAAAATTCCATGCCCATCTTAAATCAAATTCTATTTACAACTTTGATAATTAAAGATTTCAAGTAAAGTACGTATCTTATATTTTAATTATTTAAAATCATCATATAACAAAAAAAAAAATTAAACAATGTGTAATATACGATTTAACTATAAAAATAGCATTTGAGTGAAATATCCATATGATATTACAAAATTCAAAAAATGCATGGTATTTTTTGAATCAAGGTTTAACAGCAGTTTATTACAGTCAATTTAAAAAAGCTATTTCAAAATTTAACAAGGCTATTTCTCTAGAACCAGAAAATATTGTGGCTCAATTTCATAAAGGTACAACATTATACAAAATGGAAAATTTTGAACATGCTATGATCTGTTTTGATAATGTTTTATCTGTAGATCCAAAAAACCTAGACGCTTTGTACAACAAAGGTCTTGCACTAGAAAAGATAGAAAAATACGAAGAAGCAATATCTTCTTTTAAAAAATCTCTTGAAATCGATTCACAATATTCTGATTCATTAGCATCTATGGGATTGTGTGTTAGTAAATTAGGTCGTAATGAGGAAGCTCTAAAAATAATTGATCAAGTTTTGTTGAACAACCAAAAAAACTCTGCTGCTCTTTACAGTAAAAGTTTGATTCTGGGAAGATTAAAAAAAAGTTCAGAAGCAATGCTATTCTTACAAAAAGCTGTTGATGAAGATTCTAGACAATCTAATATTCTATATGAAAAAGGACAAAAGCGTACAAAGCAAGGAAAACATGAGGAAGCAATCAAATTCTACACCAAGGCTTTAGAGATTGATAGTAAAAACACTAAAGCACTAGTGGCCAAAGGATGGACGCTTGATTTTGCGGGATTTTCGAACAAAGATATTTTTGTGTTTTATGATGAGGCTCTAAAAATTGATCCAAAATGTACTGATGCCCAATTTAATAAAGGAATAGTATTGGATAGAACACGTCTATACAAAAAGGCCATAGTGTGCTTTGATAAAATTTTAGAATATGACTCTAATAATGTTAGAGCACTTTATAGTAAAGGAACATCTTTATCTCAATTGAAAAAGTTTGGCCAAGCAAGATTTAATTTTGAATGTGCATTAGCAATTGAACCAAAAAATGTCGTTGCTTTGTGTACAATGGTATGGTTTCTAGAACACACAAAAAAATATGATGAGGCCCTTGAATTCTGTGATAAAGCATTAAAAATCAACCCAAATTACGTATATGCAATAAGCTATAAGGGAAAATTACTTTTATTATTAAAAAAATATGAAGAATCTCTAAAATGTTACAATAAAGCAATAGAACTTGATCCAAATAATCAAACTGCAATTTTTCACAGATTTAAAGTGGAAGGAGAATTAGACAAAATGAAAAAAGATTCATTTTTAAAAAGACTTACAAAATTATGATACTTATAGAAAAAAACGAAAATTAAATTTAGAATATTTTTATATTCGTTCTCTGTAAGATTTAGTAATGCAGAGTGTTAGCACACAAGAGGACATTGATAGAGAATCTCGAAGAATAATTAATGCACTATATGGAGATGTAACAGACTTTAGAGTTAATGAAACATTTCAAATTCCTGAAAAAGGACCTAGAGAAGCTTGGGACGTTCAAGTTAATTTCATGATAGATGGTTTGAAATATACTGTAGACCTTGAAATCCAAGAAAAAGATGGCCATGTAGTTAACGCACGATTAATTGACACTATGACTCCACTCTAATTTTTTTAATGTTTTAAAAATTTAGATTATAACAAATGATATTTACAGTGTTAAGATTTCTTTTGCTGCTTTAATCTTTACAAGTAATTCATTAATGTAGCTATCTGCAAATCGTTCAAAGCTAGAAATTCCTTGACGATTATTTTTCTGTTTTTTATACTCTACATGAAGCCAATTAAAATCTGCTTCCTTTAGACTAATAGCATGGTTTTGAGCATCACTTTTTGATTCAAGCATGTTAATGATAAAATAACATACAAATTTTGTAAAGCATTTTACATTGTATCTTTCTTCATATTCTTTCCCAAGTTTTTCATGATTTTCTACTAGCCATTCTTTAACATCAGATCTAATAGTTATGGTGTAATAGCGGCCAGATAGTTCCAATTTTATTTTATGAGGTTCAACTGAGTAATACCCTTTCTTAATTTCATTCATTATGATGATTAAAGTACTAGGTAGAAACATTCCAGGATAACTTTTATCGGTTGCTTCTTGTAATCTAGCTGTAACTACAGGTTTCATACCAAAAGTGGAATATCCTTTCCCTGGCATACAAAATAGATCTATTCAATGTTAATATTATTTTATGAATTATGAAAGTTAAAATTACTTTTTTTTCAATTCTTTTATTAATCGAATTAATACCCAAAATGTTCCCATTGCTATGATTCCTATGCCAAGACCACTGTAAAACGGGTTGGATGAACCAGATTGATTTAGACCGAGTCCTAAGATAATTAGAATAACTGCAACAGCATATTGTTTATCCACGTTATGCATAAGAAGATTAATTTAATAAGATTTTGAGTTTTTAATTTAAGTTAAATTTTAGAAATGAAAATGTAATTACAAATTTTTACGATCTAGTGATAACAAGTTCACACTTTCATTATTTTACAAAATAATATATCTGTAAAATTAAATTTATATCAAAATTGCCAAATTTACACAAATTTTTTAATTAAATGTACTATACGTCTAAATTATTCCTCATAAAACGTACTATACCTGAAAAATTCAATACTAATATAGCTTGTCAAATTCAATCAAGTAATGGTGGAAATGGATAGTTTTGGCATTGCCGTTGCTGTTTTCATAATCATTACGCTTGTAGTTGGTGTATTTGCAAGTAAACTAGTCAAAAACAGCGGAAAGCGGCTGATCGTTGCAGGAAAAAGTTTGCCTTTGTTTATGGTTGGAACTATGCTTGCAGCACAAGCAGTTGATGGAAATTCATCGTTAGGAAATGTCGCACTTGTATTTGAATTTGGATTTTGGGCCGGAGCAGTAATTCCTATTGGTTTAGGATTATGTCTGTTTATGGTAGCTGCATTCTATGCAAAACCCCTAAACAAAATGTCAATGATTACGTTACCAGATTTCTATTTTAGAAGATTTGGAAATGGAGCAGAAGGCCTTTCTGGTATTCTTATGATTATTAGTTTCCTAATTCTTGTTGCAGGTAATTTAGCTGCTAGTGGATTTATTTTAGAAGTTGTGTTTGGTATAGATTATTTCTATGGTATTGCAATTTCAGCTATAGTTGTAGTGATATACACAATTGCTGGCGGACTATTTGCATCAGCCTATACAAATCTGTTCCAAGTTTATCTTGCAATAGGTGCATTCTGGGCTGGATTCCTATTCTTTTACGGAGGTTTCGCAGATACGCCTTGGGATGTCATTTACAACAACGCCCCCCCAGAGTTTATGGATCTTTCGGGATTATACGATGTGGCTAATGGAGCGCTGATCAATTGGGGAGCAATTCTTGCACTAGGATTGGGTGATATAGTTGCGCTTGACTTTATGGAGAGGGTATTTTCAGCCAAGAACCCGAAAACAGCACAGAGAGGTGCACTGATGGGTGGAGCACTAACAATGTTTACAGTAATTCCTACAAGCATGCTAGGAATTGTAGCATTCTTCTATCTCCCAATAGATATTGATCCAAACATGGCTTTACCTTTGTTATCTACAGAAATCTTACCGTTTGCAATTGGCGCAGCAATACTGATGGGAGTAATTGGAGCATCAATGTCTACTGCCAGTGGAGGACTATTAGCAATATCCAGTGTAATCTCCAGAAATATGATGCAGAGAATTATCAGAAGACGATGGCAACAAAAACCAAATTGGAGTGATAGTCAACTACTCAAAGTTACTCGTATTGCAATTATTCCAATGATGATCGTTGGATTGGCAATTGGTTATTTTATACCTGCCCCAGGAATTTATCTTATCTTAGCATTTGACATAGTTTTTGCTGGAGCATTTGCTCCTCTAACATTTGGGTTATTCTGGAAAAAGGCAAACATGCCAGCAGCTGTTGTATCACTTGTTGCAGGTTCACTAATACGATTAGCTTTCTTCTTTATAATGCCAGAAGATATCACTGAATTTCCACAGGCAGGATTGGATACAATGATACCTCCAATCATTGCATTTGCTCTGTTTATCATAGTAGCCCTTGCAACCCAAAACAAGTATCCGGGTAAAGCAAGACATGATGTCAGAGATTATGTCCCACCAGAAGAAGATGTTATTTCAGGAGAAGATTTGAAACACTTCAAAGAAGATACTACAGCAACAAGTGCAGGAGGACCTGACTCTAGCACACCTGGACCTAATGAAGACATCCCAAGTAAGAATACAACGTAGCAAAATCAAATAATATACAAATTACTGTTCAATTGATTTTACAGTCTTTTTTTTACTAAATTAAACTTGTTAGGAAGTATGTTTTAATATCTAAAACGAGGCTAAAAGTGATGAAATATCCTGGTTTACTTGGTCAAGATATCTCACGTGTTGGATTACAAGAATCACAAATGTATAATCTAATTTCAGGTAAACTTGTTACAGAAATAGTTAAAACATCTCTTGGTCCACGTGGTATGGAAAAAGTGTATATCGATATTATTGGAGAAGATACCATAACATCTCATGGCGGTGCCTTTTTGAGAAAAGTTGATGTTGATCATCCGGCAGCTAAATCTGTAATTGAGGCTGTTAACACAGTTGATACTCATGTTGGAGATGGTACAACATCAACAGCTATTTTGATAGGTAGTTTACTCAGCCATGCTGAAGGATTATTAAAAATTGGAATTCCTGTTGCTACAATTACAAGAGGTTATGAACGGAGCCTTGATTATGCTTTACAAACATTAGATGAAATCAAGATAAAATCAAACAGAAGAGATAGAAAAACAATGAGACAATTACTAACTACATGCTTGGAGGGAAAAGCAATTTTTGATTTACAAGAAGAAAATACAAAGATTATAGATATTATCCTTGAAGCAATATGTGCTATTGCCAACTTGGAAAAGGGACAGATAGATATCGACGACATTAAGATTGAAGAAAAAATAGGAAATGTTTCAGAAATACAATTGATTAAAGGTACAGTTATTGACAAAACAATAGATAGCTCGGCAATGCCTAAAACTATCAAAGACGCTAAGATTTTGTTAATTAATGAATCATTAGAAACAATGAGGACAAGAACAGAGGCAGAGATAGAGATAGAATCACCAAAACAAATGAGCCAATTTCTAAATCAAGAAAACAAAGACTTGCTTGCTCTTGTAAAAAATATCGTAGATTCAGGAGCTAATGTAGTGATATCAAGGAAAGGAGTTAATGAGTTTGTTCAAGAAGCTCTTGCAAAAAAAGGTATTATCTCTATGCGACGAGTAAAATACAATGATTTATGGTGGCTAGAAAAAGCAACAGGCGCTAAAACCTGTAAAAATATAGAGAAAATATCAAGTGATGAATTAGGTTTTGCAAAAAAAGTTTATGAGAAAACTGTAGGTGGAGACAAAATGGTTTTTGTAGAGGGTGGCAATAACCCAAAATCTATAACTTTGTTATTGAGAGCAAGCTCAAAACGATATCTTGATGAATTCCACAGAAATGCTTTGAATGCCTTTTATGTACTAAGAAATTTTATTGAAAATCCGTTTATTGTACATGGTGCTGGTTCAGTTGAAGGAATTATAGCACAAAAAATTAGAAAACGTGCTGTAACTGTTGAGGGTAAGGAACAGATTGCCATAGAGCGATTTGCAGATGCTGTAGAAGAAATACCATTGACATTAGCACATAATCTGGGAATGGATGTTTTAGATACATTAACACAATTTCGTGCAAAACTTGCAAAGTCTAATGGAAAAATAAAATGGTATGGGATAAATTCCAACATCAGAAAAATATCCGATATGTCATCCTCTGAAATTATAGAAACTGTAGTAGTAAAACAACAAGTTTTCAAAACTGCAGTTGAAGCAACCAACATAATACTAAACGTCGATGATGTGTTTATGAAGAATTTGATTGACAACACACATTGTCATATTGACGGAACAGTTCATGCTCACCATGATGGGGGAAAAACTCATAATCACTTTGAGCAAGAAGGATTGGAACAAAGACAAATGCATCATCATTTCTAGATGACTAACACAGTACAGACTATGGATTGATAGAAATTGTCATTTCTTTTTCCATCTCTGGATTTTTTTCAAAGTTCAGTAAATTTCTGTCATCTATCTCAATCAGAGATTCTGATTCATCTGAAGAGTCAAATCCAAAATAGAAAACCAAATTGATAATAACAAACATTATTGCAATGAAAATGAGCCTAGTCTTCATAGATAGTTTTCTATTAGAATCTGGTCTGTGAGACATAACGTAAATCCCAATCTCTTCTTTTTATCTATGCCTAAGACAAGGATTACTCCATAAGATTTAAAATTGAACTTGACATTTGAAAATAAATTTGAATGAAAATAAACTTGAAGAGTATGATGAAATTTTTGATTTTATAGTGGATAATCACCCCGATTGGGAGAAATTACTGACAGATGGTCATATCAAAATCAAAACAAATCAAAATAAAGTACAATTTTCCCAAATAGAACAAATTTTACAAAAATTTAATCTTAGGCTCACTGATATTTCTTATTCAGACTATTATGGTATAGTTTTTGGAATCGAAAAACTTGAAACTGTTTAGATTTAGAATTTAATTACTTACTTCCTGATGAATTAGATTTTAATAATCAATTAACCATTAAATTTCATTGGATTTTGATAAACTGTGCAAAAATATTCTTGAATTAGATTCAAAGATACGATTTGCGGGAGTCGTTAATACAAAAGGGGTTCTAATTAATAATTTGGAACAAAAGGGAATAAAACAATATTTGTCCCCTGATGAATTGAAAATGTCCATTCATTACTCGATGTGGGAATGGGAAAAATCTCAAAACCTATCCCACGAACTTGGTTTTGAGAGATCTTCAGTTTTAGAATATGACAAAGTTACTTTAATCAGCGTTCCCATAGACAATAGTAACCTACTTGTTGCAAGTATTGAACCTAACGAAGATTTTTTTAAAATGATTATAAAAATAAAATCATTGATACAAACTGCTACCAAAAAATAGATTCTGATTATAATTAAGACTATTATCCAATTAGAAAAGTTAAATATTCACCGAAAAACTGTTTTTGCATGAGTAAACCCTCAGATCTTGGTTCTTTGAAAATTGGTTCTTACATTCTATTACCACATTCTGATCAACCAAGTGGAGAGCCATGCAGAATTGTTGAATATGATACATCAAAACCAGGAAAACACGGTTCAGCAAAAGCAAGAATTGTTGCCCAGGGAATCTTTGATGGTCAAAAAAGACCTCATGTAGGGCCAGTTAGCATGCAAATTCACATTCCATTGATTAACAAGAAAATTGGTCAAATCATCTCAATTAATGGCGACACCATCCAAGTAATGGACTCAGAAACATTTGAGACAATTGATGTAGCTATGATTGATGATGAAGTTAAAGGCAAATTGGAAAATGGGCAAAATGTCGAGTACTGGGTTGTTATGGATAAAACTAAAATCATGCGCATTAAGAACTAATGTGGATGCTGATGATGAGCGGAAAAGCCGTCTGACTTTTGATGAGGATTATGAGTAATGAAGCATCTATTTTCAACAAATTTCAAAAGTTTGTTGAATTGAATATTTTTTAGATCATGAATCTCGGTTCTCTTTTTTCAGGTGGAAAAGACAGCACTTTTGCTATCTATCTGGCACAAAAACAAGGACATAAGGTTACATGTCTTCTAACTGTCTTTGCAAAATCCGAAGAAAGTCATTTACTACATCATCCTAATTTACAATGGACAAAATTACAATCCAAATCTATGAAAATTCCTCAATTAACCATTAACTCTGAGTCTGATGAAACTAATGATGAATTATTTGCACTAGAGACTTTATTGAAAAATGCTAAAGAACAATTTCATATTGAAGGATTGGTTCATGGTGGAATCAAAAGTCAATTTCAAAAAGAAAAATTTGAGACTCTTTGCTCAAAATTAGACTTGATTGCAGTTGCACCATTATGGAATACTGAACCAGAACAATACATGAATGATTTACTAGACTCTAATTTTGTTTTTATTATGACAACTGTGTCTTCTGGTGGCTTAGATGATACTTGGTTGGGAAAGACAATATCCAAATCTGATATTGATACTCTGAGACAATTATCTGACAAATTTGGATTCAACTTAAACTTTGAAGGAGGCGAAGCAGAAACATTTGTGGTTGACTGTCCTCTCTTTTCAAATTCGATCAAAATTAATCAAGCCAAAAAAATATGGGATGGATACAGAGGAAGGTTTGAAATAATGGATGCGGGATTGAATTACAATGCTTGATGGACTTAAGGATAGTTTAGGTGCTGCAATCAAAAAGATTTTAAAATCTTCAGGAATAGATGAGGAACTTATCAAAGAGCTCTCTAAAGATGTTCAAAGGGCGTTATTGCAATCCGATGTAAATGTTAGATTAGTTCTTGAAATTACAAAACAACTGGAAGAACGAGCACTAAATGAGACTCCCCCTCCTGGTCTTTCGCGTAAGGATCACATTATAAAAATCCTTTATGATGAGCTTTCAAAATTACTAGGAAATGAATCTGATTTTGATTTCAAACCTGGAAAGCAAAATAAGCTAATTTTGATTGGAATTCAAGGCAGTGGTAAAACTACTGTTACAGCCAAGCTTGCCAAGTTTTTGACTAGACAAGGATACAAAGTTGGAGTTGTGGGTGCTGATACCTATAGGCCTGGTGCGTTAGTTCAACTTAGAACAATGTGTGAAAAATCAAATGTTGAAGTGTATGGTGAAGAAAACAACAAAGATTCTCCTAACATTGTAAAAAATGGTTTAAAACATTTTGCAGGACAACCATTAGATGTAATTCTAATTGATACAGCAGGACGTCACAAAGAAGAGAAAGACTTGCTTGACGAAATGGCT
This sequence comes from Marine Group I thaumarchaeote, assembly GCA_013390905.1. Taxonomy (GTDB): domain Archaea; phylum Thermoproteota; class Nitrososphaeria; order Nitrososphaerales; family Nitrosopumilaceae; genus Nitrosopumilus. The sequence goes on from JACATG010000001.1 coordinate 242,050, forward strand.
AGAATTAACAAAGTTGCAGAACCTGATTTAGCATTACTTGTAATAGATGGAACTATTGGACAACAATGCTACAGTCAAGCAGAAGCATTTCACAAAACTATTCCTGTGGGCGGTGTAATTATTACAAAATTGGATAGTTCTGCAAAAGGTGGTGGTGCACTTGCCGCATCAGCAGCTACTGGTGCACAAATAATGTACATTGGCACTGGTGAACGAATTGATGATTTAGAAAAATTCTCTCCTACACGATTTGTTGGACGATTACTTGGAATGGGTGATATTCAAGCAGTACTGGATTTGGCAAAACGATTAGAAGATGAAGGTGATGATGTAAGAATGAAAAGAATCTCTAGTGGAAAAATGAACATGGAGGATTTCTTATTTCAGTTAGAAGAAGTTACCAAAGTAGGCTCACTGAAAGGAATTCTTGAGAGTATACCTGGAATGTCAGGAATGGTAAAAGAAGATCAACTAGATCAGATGGAAGGTAGAGTAGAAAAATGGCGATACATCATTCAAAGTATGACCAAAGCTGAAAAAGCCAATCCCTTGGACTTGCTTAACTCATCAAGAATCAAACGAATCGCTCGCGGCTCTGGATGGCCAGAAGGTGAAGTTAAAGAACTTATCAAAAATTACAAAAACTCCAAGAATATGATGAAAGCTTCGAAAGGACGCCAAATGCAAGGCACACTTAGAAAAATGGGATTAGGATAATTTTACAAACAATACTTTCTTCTAACATGTCTGATTATCAAAAAATCATCCCTATTGCAAATCAAATCCTAAAAAAATATGAATTGTGTGACAACTGTTTAGGTAGATTATTCTCAAAACAATTACATCTTTCATCAAACAAACTTCTTGGCAAAAAACTTGGAAAAAATACAAACTGTGTTCAAAAGTGCTATATCTGTAAAAATCTATTTGATAATCTAAATCATTTTTTGAAATTGATGCTTGATGTCTCGTCAAATTATTCTTTTTCATCATTTAGTGGGGGGGCTATGATCAAACCTTCTATCATTGATAGGGATGATTACATTCGTTCAAAATACAAACTAAAAGGGATTGATAGCGTGAAGACTGACATCTCCAAAGAATTAAGAAAATTATTTTCTAGAAAAACAAAAAAAACTATTGATTTTCTGGATCCAGACGTAACTTTTACAATAAACCTGAAAGATGAATCTTGTCAAATACGTTCAAAATCCATATTTCTTTCTGGAAGATATATCAAAACCTTAAGAGGAATTTCACAAAAGCAAAAGTCTTGTGAAAATTGTTCTGGGAAAGGATGCAGAACTTGTCATTTTCATGGAATCTCTGAATTTGATAGTATTGAAGGAATAATTTCTCAATTCCTTTTTAAAAAATTTGGTGGTTCTACTGCTAAATTTACATGGATTGGCGGTGAAGACAAATCTAGTCTGGTTTTAGGTACTGGCAGACCATTTTTTGTTAAAATTAAAAATCCTCTTAAAAGAAATTTTAAATTAACTAATTTGACATTTGATTTTCTCAAAATCACCAATCTCAAAATTGTCCCAGAATCTCCCAAAAATCCTCTTAAATTTAATTCATCAATAGAATTGAAAATTTCTACTGAGGATGAAATTGATTCAAAAAATCTGAAAAAATTAAAAGATCTCCAAAAACATCCTATAGTAATTTATGAAAAATCTGGAAAGCGTTCTGAGAAGAAAATATTCGCTGTAAAATACAAAAAGAATTCTAGTAATACCTTTACCTTGTTTATAATAGCTGAAGGGGGATTTCCGGTTAAGAGATTTGTGAATAGTGATGATGTCTTCCCTGGAATTTCTCAAATTCTTAATACATCGTGTATATGCCAACAATTTGATTTTCTTGATATCCAAGTAAAATGATAACAATTATCTAGCACTGAAATCGTAAAAAAATATGCCAATAAGAAAAAAAAATAAACACAAAAGACATGCTGATCAAATGGCTGATAGACGTAGAAAAAAGAAAGCAAAAGCTGGAAAACCTAGATCCTAACCAAATCAACATTTTTACATCCAAAACTGTCGAAGAGAAATATTGGATCCATTAGTACGTTTGAAAGAAGCACATGATAAAAAAATAATTCCTGATGATGTGTATGATCTTATAATAGAACGATTTCCTATCACTGTTGCAGGAATAAATAGAATTGAAAAAGCCTCAGGAATAAAATTTCCCACTGCTTATGTGGAACCTTCTCTTGTAATATCATCCCCCAACCCAAATTCTTATGAGTTTGGAATCTTGTTTGCAAGAACAATTCCTGTTATGTTTGAAGAAAAATTTCAGGTTGTAATCCAGATTTCTGCACCTTTGGTTGCTTATGGGCTCAAAGGAACAATTCATGCAATTTTGGCACACGAGTTTTTACATTTTCTGGAATTAATGAGAAAAATTTCAAAGATGGAATTACTTTCAGACGAAATTTCTGGAAATTTATTTGAAAATGTTTACAGTGATGAAACTAGACTGTTTGAACCTAGAGTTGTCTTTAAAGATCGTACTTTGTTAGATCATATCACAAAAAAATTCCCTGCTGGGTTTCGTGATTTTAAACTTGAAGACAAGGTAATGAAGTTTTGGGCTGACAGAGATCTTCCAAAATCTAATATCTCTTTGGATACTAATACTGTAAAATTATCTGTAGAATCTCTTTCTAAAATTAAATTAGTTCCTGCGTTTATTTCAAAAATTGAACAACTAGAAGAAAAAAGTTCTAAAATCCATAAAAAAAAATTATATTAAAATTAAATAATTTTTTATTACTTAAATTCTGTTGTACCACAAAAAATGTGGACTAATCACATACTTTTTGATGCGAAAGGTCTTGTATACCAAGATTTTCTTTATTAGAGAATAAAATTCATTAACAAAAAGTAAGAAATTATTGCTCCAGCAATCATTACAATAGAAATTATTGTGTTAGAACTTATTTTCAATTTAATCAACTACCAAAATTCCTTGACTATTTTCTTTTTTCCATACCCCATTTAAGGGCGAATTCTTCTTTGGTAATTTTGATTAAAGATTTGCATTTTAGACATCTACGTGTTTTATTGGTCTTAGAATATCTCCAAAGATGAGCTTCACTTTTTTGATGACAGTTCATGGTTAACTGTATTTGCACCCATATTTGTACCGACTGTTGATTTGGTATAATTCTCATTCTTCCCAAAAAATAATTTCAAATCAATCATGTTGGAATTGAATGAATCTTTTCTTCACAAAGTAATTATACTATATTCCGAGAGTAATTTTAATAATAAATGACAATAATTTTCATTCCAATACGTCCCAGTAGACGAAATGATGATCAAGACGAAAAGGACAGCACAGACGAATAATTAACTAGAACAACGTAAACTAATCAGTATTCATTATTTGAATTCTGTCAGTCCACACTTTCCACACGTGTGTCTATCTTTGTGTTCTGACATAAATACACCTTTTCCACATCTTGAACAAATCTTTCTTAGTCTTGATATTTTATCTCCATCTATTTTGAAATACTTGTAAACATTTGGACTTGAGCCTTTCTTACCTGCCATTATTCAGATTTACCCTCTTTGGATTCTTCAGCAGGTTTCTCATCTACTCTTACTTCTGTTTCTTTAGCTGGTGATTCCTTCGTAGTATCTTCTTCTGTTGCTTTTTCAGCTTCAACTAATTTTGTTTTTGTTTTTTCTAATCTTGAGAAAATTGTTGGGTTAATGTGCTTTTTTGCTAATTCTTCATTATCATAAACATAGAAAGTTCCTGTAATTGTTGGTTTTCCTACCTGATTTTTTAATCCCATTGGAATTACAACCTTGCCATCTAGTTTGAATTCCTTAGTAATCATATCCACTGCTTCAAGTTTTTTGAGTTTACCTCCCAATCCTGTAAAATTACATGTTATCTCTCTTCTTGATAGGAAGGTATTATCTACGTCTGTGACGGTCTCAATAATAGACATGTACCAAAAATCCTTTGGATATTTCATATAAACCTTGATTGTAATTAGAAAAGAAATTTAAGAAATTCCTGTAAACTAATATCATGGAACGCTATATGCTACATTTCAAAAATAAAGCCTATGGTCCTGAGCATTCCCGTGAGATAATTAACAAGGCTAGAGATCTTACATCTGACATGAATGTGTCTGTAAGAGTTGCCAGAATTGCCACAAAATTTGTAGAGTTTGACGTGGGGGTTGAAAAAGAGGACCTTGACGCACTTGTTGAAAAACTATCCTCAATTGGACCTATAGATAATATCAGACATGTCATCGAAGAAGAGATCGATAAAGATCAAGGTGTCAAAGATGGAATTTTCTACTTTAACAATGAAAGATTTTGGGAATGTCATGAGGCATTTGAAGGTTCTTGGAAAAAGTCTTTTGGACGAGAAAAAGAAATTATTCAAGGAATTCTTTTATTTGCAGTTGCATTTGCTCATGCTCAAGAAGATGAACTCAGTATTGGCGTTGGAATGCTAAGTCGAGTTTTAGAAAAATTAGGTACTTCACCTTCCATGTATAATTCAATAGATCTAGACAGAATTAGAAACAAAGCAGTTGAAATGCAACAAGCAAACAACTTAGTTATATTTGAGATTTAATTAGTTCTATAGATTTTGAAACTACTTCTGCTCCTTGAAGCAAACCAATACTTCCTTTCTTAGCTTGCTCTTCAGTCAATCTTGTAGTTCCATCATTTTTTATAAAATCACCTGAAACTATAATTGGAACAGGATCATCACTATGCCCTTTGTAAATACACGGCGTTGAATGATCAGCTGAAATGATAATTGCAACTTTACTTGAATCAATGTTTTCAACAAGAGTTTTGAAGAATCTCTGATCAATCTCCTCTATGTTTTTCATCTTACCAACTGCGTCTCCATCATGGCCAAACTCATCTGGTCCCTTGAGATGAACGTATATTGCATTTTGAGTCTCCATTGCCTTTGCAGCAACTCTTGCTTTTTCTTCATAGTCTGTTAATCCACCAGCTTCAAATGTTTTCATCTTGAGAACTTCTGAAATTCCAAGCTCAACTGGCATGTCAACTATGCATGAAAATTTCATAGCATATTTTTCATTAATTGGAATCACATCTGGAAGTTTGTTGCCTGCATCTCTAAGTAAAATGCAACTGAGCTGCTTTTTATTTTGCTCTTGTCGTCTCTTGTTAATTTTACTCTCTTTCAGAATATTGATTGATTGCTCTGAAAACTCATTTACTAAATTTGCAGTAAATTTAGAATCTTCAGTTTCTTCTAGAGGTAAACATTTTTCAATTTTTAAGAAATCTCCAACAGCTTTTGCTACTCCCATGCCGCCAATATTACTATATGCTGGATCTGTATTGGTAATTTTTGAAGATAGTTTTCTAGAGTCTACTCTAATTCTAACAGTTACTCTATGTCCAATTGTTGGAGAAACCACAACTGATGTGTTCGGATGTGAAAATTTGATCTTTTCTTCAATTTCTTTTGCTACTCCATCTGCATCTTCTTTCTCAATTTGTCTTCCAGCTCTTCTATCTATGATTATTCCTTCTTCATCTAATGTAGAATAATTACCTCTTAGTGCTAAATCTCCGTCCTTAAAGTCAATACCAATCCCTATTCCTTCTATCACTCCTCTACCAACATAATCTGTGTAATTGAATTTGTAACCTAACATGTTGAAAACAGCAATGTCTGATTCAGGCGCAATTCCTTTTCCAACAGAAATTACCTCTCCTATTGATCCATTACTGGCAATTTTGTCTAAAGTTGGTGTATTTGCAGCCTCTAGCGGTGTTTTTCCATCTAAATCCGGATGTGGAAGATCTCCAACTCCATCTAAAAGAACGTAAATCATATGAATATTAGAATTATCCATAATATTCCCTGTTCATTCAAGTTCTGATACTTTCCTTTAAAGTTTGCATCGGAATACACGATCAAATTAAAACATACATTTTTGATGAAACTATGATTTACCTAATTTTATGAAAATTCTATTGCACTTTTTTTATTTGTAATTTAATCATACTTTAGTAAACATTTTAACATCGATTTACTTCCAATAATAATTATGGGAGATATGCGCAAGGGTTATGTTTCTGAGCGCTTCATGATTGTTACAAAAAAAGACGACAAAGTTGTTGATCCAAGTAAATTTCCTTATGCTCCTGGTAATGAATCTATGACAAATCCTTCTGTTTTGTCTCTTGTTGCAAGAGAGGGAATGTTACAACGTCTTCAAGACAATGAAGATGAATATGTAAAGAATTGGTCAATTAGAGTTTTTGAAAGTAAAAACCCAATTGTTTCAATAGAAGCTGAAAACTCTTACAGTGAGAGACCCTTCTATAGCGAACCTGCATATGGTTATCATTACATTGTAGTTGCAACACCAAATAAAAAAGACACATTTGCAACAATTGACATTGAACAATGGTCAAATGTTCTAGTCGTTGTTCAAGATAGAGTAAGATGGCTCTATACACAAAAAGGGGTAACTTATGTCTCAATTTATGGTGATCATGGTGAACTAGCTGGGAATACAAATCCTCACCCGCACCTTCATCTTCTAACCTTTTCTACAATCCCACCAATTATTGAAGAGGAAGCAGAAGCCTCACACAAAATTCTAAATGAAAAAGGTGTTTGTCCAATGTGCCAGGTCATAAATGAGGAGACTGCTGGTCCAAGACAGGTTCTTCAAACAGATGGATTTATTGCATTTTGTCCATGGTCTCCCTCTTACCCATACGAATTTTGGATTTCTCCTAAAAAACATGCCACTAGTTTCTCGAGAATTACTCAAAAAGAAATCAATGATTTGTCATTAATTCTAAGGTCAACTTTGGGCGGCCTTTCAAAAACTATTAAAAATGTTTCATATAATTTGGTATTTCATCTTTCTCCTGAAAAGAAAAATAGTAAACAAATTCATTGGCATCTTGAAATTTATCCAATTACAAAACCTTGGTCTGGATTAGAACGTGGATATGGAATTTTCTTAAATGATGTCTCTCCTGAACAAGCTGCAGAACAACTTGGTGCAGCATGTAGAAAAGAATTAGCTAACCTAGTTGGAATTACTTGATTTTCTGAATGGTTTATTTATCAACTAAAATTTGTTAGAATTATGGCAACTGAGACATGGCTTACAATTCTCAGTGTTTGTTTATTTGCAATGTTTGTAGGGGAAATGATTTCAGTTTACAACTTTTTAATTAATATCCCTGAAGATGATGGATTTCTGAGAGCATTTTCAGCAGATGCAAAAATACTGCAGTTCATTTCCATTGGCATTGCACCAGCTGGAATTTTAGCTGGAATTGCCTTCATCATGTCGAAACATTATGGTTCAAAACGAATTGGTGGAATGATTATTGTAGGTGGAATAATTTTGTTAGTTGGAATGTATGTTTGTTATTCAATGCTAGATAAAATTGATGATTATTATATTACAGATTCTGTAAAGTATTCACCAATTTTGTTTATGGTGCTGTCTGTTCCTGTAATGGGTGTTGGGGCTTATTTGATGAAGCTAAAAAAAAGGCGACCTAAAAAACAATACTTCTAGATATGATCAAATCTTAATTCATTTGCAATATGCTTAAACCCAAGTTTTTCATAAAATGGTTTTACATCATCCGTGCAATCTAAAATTGTCTTGTAGCAACCTCGATTTTTTGCAAATTCAAGAAGATACTTCATAATTTTTTCACCAATTCGCTGTCCTTGAAAATTCTTATCTACCACAACATCTTCAATATGACCAACTAATCCTCCACTGTGAATAAATTTTATCTCTATCAGAAGTGTTGTGGTTCCTACTATTTTTCCATCTAATTCGGCAACTACTATGACATGATCTGGGTTTGAACTAATTTTTTCAAAAATCTCTTCAGCTTTATTTCGTTCAATATCACTTGTTTGTCTTAATGAATCAAGTGTTGCTAGAAATCCCTTCCCAAGGTCCTCTTTTCTTAATTCTCTGATGATTGGTTCACTCATTATTATTTTCAGATCTTTCCAAGTTTTTGAATATAGTCTTGATATGCTTTTTTGTAAGATGATTTGTTGCCAATATCTGTAAATCCCTTCTTTGTAATGAAACTACTTACTAATTTTTTTCTATTCATGGCTTTTTTTATTACATCATCCATTCCATATGGCTTGTTTTTTGGAATAAGATCCAAAACTTTAGGTTCCATTACATAGCATCCCATATTTACATTAGCTTTAATTTCTGGCTTTTCATTCCAGCTTAAGACCTTTCCAGTTTTGGAAGTCTCAATTACCCCATAAGGTAAGTTAGTTTTATACTCATTTAGACTCATTGTTACAAATGCCTTTTTCTTGATGTGTTGTTTTATCATATTTCTAAGACTAAAATTAAAAATTGAATCGCCATATATGCAAACAAAAGTATCATCTATGAAGTCTTCTGCAGTTTTGAGTTGACCTGCAGTAGCTAGTGGTTTATTTGAAATTGCATATTCTATGTTAACCCCAAATCTCTTACCTTCTTCAAAATAATCTTCAATGGTTTTTCTAAGATAACTAACACACAAAACAATTGACTTGATACCATTTTTCCTTGTCCAATCAATTAGATGCTCCATAATTGGTTTTTCACCTAGTGGCAACATAGATTTTGGAAGAAATGTTGTATATGGTCGAAGTCTTGTTCCTAATCCACCAGCAAGAATAACAGCTTTCACAAATGCTATTTGGAATGTGACTATTTATGTTCAAGGATGAATTCTGACCAAACTCATATCAAATAATTTTTAAAATTTTTTTTAAAACATTATTTGGATTTTCTCCAAAAACTATGATCATTGGTTCTTTTCCAAAACTTCCTTTGTGATAAACTACATCTAATACTTTTTTTGAGTTTTTGATTGCACTTTTTATTCCCCATTCTATAGTAGAATTTTTTAATTTTACATTTTTAGGTTCTTGACTTCTGTCATAACTAGAAACTAATAATTTTGATTTTTTTATTTTTAATATGGTTGCGTTTTGATATTTTAGATTTATTGCAGAGCGAATTTGTGGGAATTTCTTATTCATTGTTAGCAATGCTGTTGCAACATGTTTTGAACCTCCGTACGTTAAATTCCCTGCAACTATTACCTGTCTTCCAGCTTTAACAATTCTTCCAGAAATACCTAGAATGTCTTTTGTTGACTTGGGGGTTTGTTTAGAATATACAAAATTTGTTTGACATTCTGGGATATTTTTGCAGATATTTTTGATTTCTGCAAATTGGCCAATTGCATCTGATAATTCTGAATTGATTTTATCATGTTTTTGAATATGTGTAATTGCAATCCCTTTTCCTAAATTTTTTGAATTTTTTATTGAATTATAGGTAAATTGTTTAGCAAATCTTACTGATTCTCTTATGTTTTTATTTTTTGCAAGCGCAAAAATCATAGCTGCAGAATAATTGCATCCACTACCATGATTAATTTTAGAAATTTTTTCTCCAGAAATAAAATAGTTGTTGTTTTTCTCTAACACAAAATCTGATATCTGGTTATTTTTTGTTTCAATCCCTGTAATTACAATATTTTTTGCACCCATTTTTTGAATTATTTTTGCAATTTTTTTAGGCGTATTTTTTGCATTAATCTTAGTTTTTGATAGAATTTCAGCCTCAAATTTGTTTGGTGTAATTACTGTAGCAAGAGGAATCATAAATTTTCGAAAATCTTCTATGGATGAACTTTTAATTAATGATCCACCTGTAGTTGATTTAAGTACAGGATCAATAACTATTGGAACTTTTAATTTCTTTAATTGATGATATAGTACTTTGATAATTTGAGAATTGTATACCATTGCAATTTTTATTCCATCAATTTTAAAATCTGATATTACTGACTCTAATTGATTTTTTAAAATTTTTTGTGATACTGGTTCAATCATCCCAAAGCTTGAAGTATTTTGACTAGTAATTGCAGTAATTATGGTTAGGCAGTATACGTTAAATGAAGAAAAAGTTTTGATATCACTTTGAATACCTGCACCTGATGAAGGATCAGAACCTCCAATTGAAAGTAGATTCATAATATTTTCTTATTCTCAGTACTAATCTATTTTTCCTTTAAAATATTTTTTTTGTATGTATAATTGAGATTTTTGATATCTATTTTATACTCCAATGACTTGCTTTATATCATGACTAAAATTCCTATGGTAGATGATTTTACACCTGACGAATTACGATGTACAACTTGCTTGTTACCAATGCAATATCAATCAAAAAGTAATGGAAAATTCCTATGGCAATGTTTCAAATGTGGAAAGCAATATCTTATTTCTGAAAATATTGACACTAGCATTGAAGAGAGATGGAGTCCTCCTAGATGATAAACACGTCTGAAATAGAATCTCTAAAATCTGAAAATCAAAAACTTCGGAATTACATTTCATTAGTTTTTGCTGAACTTGAATTGACACAAAGAATTGGTGAAATTAAACAAAATTTTGTAAATTCCTCTGATTCTGAGCGTATTATCGTACCTATTTTAAATAAAATATCTAAAATCAAATCTGAAAAACTAACCTTGGAACAGGAAATGCATTTAATCTAATTTTGGTTATTACGTTGATGCTTCAGTAACACAATCAAAAGAACAAAATTCATCTTTCATACTGTAAAACTCTCTACCACAATGCTTGCATTCTCTGATATCTCTCATAATATCACAATATAGTGATTCTGACATATAAGACCGATCAATTTTCTTAATATAGTGCCAGAAATTATAAGCGATCAATATTTTTGTAATCTTTTTGATTGTTTAAATCAGGTAAACACGTAGATTATTTAATGGCAACTCAAATGACTGCTGCACGACGTGGTATTGCTACTGATGAAATGAAACGAGTAGCAAAAGATGAAGATGTTTCACTTGATTGGTTAATTCCAAAAATTGCACGTGGTTCTATAATAATTCCAAGTAACAATACAAGACCACAAAAAATTCATAATGTTGGAATTGGTAAAGGCCTTAAAACTAAAGTAAATGTCAACATTGGAACATCAACTCTAAATGTAAACTTGGAAGAAGAAATTGAAAAAGCTAAGGTTGCAGTAAAATATCATGCAGACACAATCATGGATCTTAGTGATGGCGGTGATGTTAAAAAAATAAGACAGACTCTTTTAGATGTCGCTCCAATTACTTTTGGGACTGTCCCAATTTATGAAGCCTATAATTATGGTATTGAGGTTCACAAAAATCCTTTGAATTTAACTGAAGATGATTATCTAAATGCGTTTGAAAGTAATGTAAAAGATGGAGTTGATTATGTCACAATTCATTGTGGAATTACAAAAGATATTGCCAAAAGAATCCTAAAAGTTCAGAGATATGGCGGTATCGTAAGTAAAGGGGGAACTATAACTGCAGCATGGATGTTAAAACATGACAAAGAAAACCCATACGTGACTCATTATGACTATCTTATTGAAATTGCCAAAAAATATGATGTAACATTTAGCCTTGGAGATGCACTTAGACCTGGCTCAATTTTAGATTCTCATGATGAATTACAAGTTCAAGAAATGATCAATATATCTCGATTAACAAAACGTGCACACGAACAAGATATTCAAGTTATGGTTGAAGGTCCAGGGCATGTTCCACTAAATGAGGTTGCAGCAAATGTTAGACTAGCAAAATCTCTAATTGGTGATGTCCCTTACTATGTTCTTGGTCCTTTAGTAACTGATATTGCATCTGGACATGATCACATTGCAAGTGCAATTGGGGCTGCAGTATCTGCAAGCGAAGGTGTTGATCTTCTATGTTATCTTACTCCTTCTGAACATCTGGCTTTACCAAATGTAGAAGAAGTAAAAGTAGGATTGATTGCATATAGAATTGCAGCTCATGCAGGCGATCTTGTAAAAATTCGTGACAAGGTAATTAAATGGGATATGGAAATGACCGAAGCCAGACGTACTTTGAATTGGGAAAAACAACTTGCATTATCTATCGATCCTGAGAAAGCAGCTAAAATTCATAACCGAACTGGACAACATACTGGAAATAATGTTCCTTGCACTATGTGTGGCGGTGCTTGTGTCTATATGATGTTACCACAGCAAAAAAAATATGAAAAAGAAAATCAAAATTTACAACAGATTGAATAATACTTTTTGAAGACTAGGAACTGTATCATAATTTTCCAACTCTTCTTTGTTTATCCACTTAAATTCAGAATTTTCCCAATTTAGTTTAATTATTGGATTTTTCGCTTCAAACAAAAATGGAAATATCTCCCACTCATGATTTTCATACTGAGGCGAATTAATTCTCATCTCTTCCACAGATCTAACAAGTGTAATCTTGTCTTCTATTATTCCAACTTCTTCCAAAATCTCAATTTTTGCCCTTTTTAGAGGTTCTTCATTTTTTTCTATTATTCCACTAATCCCTGCCCACAATCCTTTCATTGATTTTACTTTATCACTTCTTTTTAAAATCAATAATTTCTCATTATCCTTAATGAACGATGTAACTATCTTAGTTGAACGCATTTTCGTTATTTTTCAATGACCTTGACCATTTTTGTCAGTTTCTTGTAGGATTCATTGGTGTCGGTATGCTTAGCGAGTTTCTCTTGAACATCTTTGATGTAACTAATTACCTCTTCTGTCTTTGATTCTTGAACCGCAGTTAGTAATCTTCCAACATCTTTCCACAGTTCTTCCGCAAATTTTCGAATCTCCGGGTTAGCAATAATGGTTTCAATCAGTTCTGGAGACTCAGTCATTATGCTTTCTGCTAATATCTTTTGTACTCTAAAAGTTGTACCAGACATTTTTTCTGTCAAGTTCACCTTTTCATCTTTTGAGATAATTTTTGCAAAAACTAGATTCACCATATGAGTCAATCCTAAAATCACCGCAATCTTTTTGTCATGTTCAATTGCATCAATTGTAACAAAGTTTGCTCCTTCAAATAGTGATTTTGCAACAGATAACTCTGTTTTTGCATCCTTGATTGGAACTGAAATAATATTTTGACCTTTGATCGTTTTTATTCCTGGACCAAACATTGGATGAATACAAATTGGATTAATCTTAGATGGCATCTTTGCTAATGATCCTGCAACTTTGGATTTTTCAGATGAAATGTCAATAAGGTATGTACCCCTCTTCATTTCTTTTGAGATTAATCTGATAATCTCTGGAGTTCTTCTTGTAGGAGTACACAAAACAACATAATCTGCCTTTAGAATTCCTCCAACTAAAGACCCTGCTTCTATAATGTCTTTTCCTGAAAATTTATTTTCTGAATCATAACCTGTAACTTCATAATTTTTACTTGCAAAATATTTTAGAAACCATTGTCCCATTTGACCTCCGGCACCAATTACTGTAAGTTTTTTCTTCATTGTTTCTCACTCATGATGTGACTTAGTATATTCATTCCGTCAATTAGTATTTTCTCATCTTGACATGCAGAAATCCTAATGAAATTTTTGTAATTTCCAAATCCTTCCCCTGGCGCTACCGCTAATCCCTTCTCAAGTGTACTGTTAGCAAATTGAACACCGTCAAATCCATCTTGATTAACTCTCGCAAAAAGGTACATGGCCCCATCTGGATTAACAAAATCTAATCCAATCTCTTTTGCTTTTTGTATCAATACATCTAATCTGCTTTGAACAATATTAGTATTATTCGAAGTATCTGCTTCAAGTGCTTTCATTGCCACATATTGTATGGGTTCTGATACATTTGTTAGGCATAATGCCTGCAATTTTACCATTTTTTCGATAATTTCTATATCTGCTATACCATATCCAATCCTGAATCCTGTCATGGCATGGGATTTTGAGAATGATTGAGTTACAATGCTTTTTTCATAACTGTATCTTAGAATGCTTTTCCAACTACTTTTTACATATTGCGAATAGATCTCATCACTCAACACATATAGATTATTTTTTCTAGCCAGGTCAACTATGTCATCTTGTAACTTTTCAGGAAGAATCTTTCCTGTAGGATTATTTGGATAGTTCAGTACAATCATTTTTGTATTTGCATTAATTGTATTTTCAATCTTTTCCAAAGATGGCTCCCATTTTTCATCTAGAGTTGTATTGATGGTTCTAACTTTAATTCCTGCATTTAGTGCACAGTCCTTGTATGCGGGCCATGCAGGTTCTATGACAATCATTTCATCACCTGGATTAAGTAGTGTAGTTATTGCAGTGAAAATTGAAAATCTTGCACCCGGACTAACTATAATATTATCTTGTGTGATATTGGTGTTGAATTTATCCGAGATATATTTTACAAGTGCTTCTCGAAATACTGGCATTCCTTTTGCTTGACCATACTTTAGAAATCCTTTGTCAAATACTTCTTCTAATGCATTTTTAACAATAGGTGGTGGTAAAAAGTCTGGTTCTCCCACTTCCATGTGAATAATCGTCTTTCCTTGTTGCTCAAGTGATTTTGCTTTTAAAAAAATAGAAAGATGTGTTTGATTATTAATTGATTGAACTTTTACTGATTCGTTTAAGAGAAAATTCAAATATTTTGTTGCAATCGTTTCATCAAATCCTATATTTTTGCATAGTGAGATTACTTTTTCACGTAAATTGCCTTCTCGTAATTCATCAGTGATCCCCTTTCCAATATTCTTTTTGACTTCGCCAATCTCTTTTGCAATTTCTGTTCTTGTTTTTAGTAGCTTTACCATTTCCAGTGTAACTTCGTCCATCCTATTTCGAAGTTCATTGATATCAGACATTTTCTTACAAAATAGGCTTAATTGCTCCTGCAAGGAGCGCATGATCTGTTAAGGTTAAGGCTACAAGTGAGTCTACTACAGGTGGTGCTCTGGGTACAACACATGGGTCATGTCTTCCTTTAACTTGAAGCGTTGTTATTTTTTTAGTTTTAATATCTACTGTGCTTTGTTTTTGTGCAATTGATGATGCTGGCTTGAAAGCAATTCTCATAGTTATTGGCATTCCATTAGAAATACCTCCAAGAATTCCACCAGAATTATTTGTTTTTGTTACTATCTTTCCTTTTTTAATAGTATACAAGTCATTGTTTTCAGAACCATAAAGTTCTGAACCACTAAATCCTGAACCAAATTCAATTCCTTTAACAGACGGAATTGAAAAAATTGCTTTACTCAAATCTGATTCTAATGAACCAAAAATTGGTTCTCCCAATCCAACAGGAACATTTGTTGTAACTGATTCAATTATACCCCCAAGAGAATCTCCTTTTTTTCTTGCATCCAAAATACTTGCTCTCATTATTTTAGCAGTTTTATTTTCAGGACATCTCACTTCATTTTTGTAAATTGAACTAATCATTTTTTCATTAAATTCCCCTTCCATCTTTACTTTTCCAATTTGTGATGTGTATGAGTTTGTTTCAATTCCTAATGTTACTTTAAGTAATTTTCTTGCAATAGCTCCTCCCATAACATGTGTTGCAGTTAATCTTCCAGAAAACCTTCCTCCCCCCCTGTAATCATTAAAGTGATTATACTTTATCATAGCCGGGTAATCAGAATGTCCTGGTCTTAGTTTTGTTTTCAAAGCCTCATAATCTTTTGATTTTTGATCACTGTTCCAAATCATCATTGTAATTGGAGCACCAGTAGTATATCCTCTAAAAACTCCTGAGATTATTTCAACTATGTCCCCTTCTTTTCTTTGAGTTGAAATAAGATTTTGACCAGGTCTCCTTAGATTCAACATCTTTTGGATATCTTTTTCATCAATTTCTAATCCCGCAGGACAACCATCTAATACAGCACCAATGGCTTTTCCATGACTTTCACCAAAACTTGTTAAAACAAGACGCTGACCAATAGAACTTCCAGGCAACATACTATCAAAGCTAAATGATGTTTATAATCATGCCCCAGAACCAATCACAAGAACATCAATGTCAAAATAGGCACAAAAATCGCTGTTTTTTATATCACTTATTTTCAGATTTTTACCGACTGGGTAGAACCTTTTACTATTTTTAGTTAATTTTTTTGAAAATTGTTTTATTGAACCTGAATTTTTGCACCGAGGCTATTCATCTCTTCCACAAAATTTGGATATGAAATTTTGACTGATTCCGGATCTGTTATAGTGCAATTTCCTATGTACATTCCAGCTATACAAAATGCCATAAATAATCTATGATCATTTTCACAATTCAATTCTGCCCCAATTAGATTTTCTGATGTTTCTAGAATCAACCCATCTTCTTTTTCTTGAATTTTAATTCCAAGTTTTACAAGTTCTCTTGAGATAATTGCAATTCTGTCTGTTTCTTTTAATCTTGCATGTTTTACATTTACTATCTCAATTGGGTTTGATGTATTTAATGCCAATATTGCAAGAGGTGGAAGAAGGTCTGGCGAATTACTTAAATCAAATCTTCCTCCCTTTAATTTTTCAGGTGTTTTGATTTTAATTTCTTCATTATTGATAGTAACATTTACTCCTAACTGTTCTAAAACATCAATGAAAACTTTATCTCCTTGTGGCAAGTTTCCAATACTACCTTTGACTATAATTTCTTCCCCATTAAGTACTGCTGCTGAGAGAAGTAGCGCAAGACTTGAAAAATCAATTGGAACTGTAAATGTAGTACTTTTATAGACTTGCGGTGATATGTTGTATCTTTTGTATGGGATTAATATTTGAACCGACACTCCAAACTTTCTCATTGTAGCAATCGTTGCATCAATATATGGTTTTGAAACCAAATTTCCTTCTATGGTTAGGTTAATCCCCTTTTCTGTTAGTGGCGCACTGATTAATAATGCCGAGATGAATTGACTTGAAAAATTTCCTGGAATTGTAACATTACCTCCTGTGATTTTTCCTTTGATTTTGATTGGCGGTTTTCCATCTGTTGAACTACACTGTGCTCCTATACTTGATAATGCATCTAAGAGAGGTTGCATAGGTCTTTTTTGTAAGCTAGAATCTCCTGTTAAAATAATCTCTTCAGAAAATAGACTAGCAATGCCTGAAGCAATTCTGATTGTTGTTCCAGAGTTTTCTGTATTGATCTCAGGCACATTTACACCTAATTTAATCGGATTTTTGACAATAATTGACGAATTTTCGATTTCTATCTCTGCTCCAAATTTTTTGCAAGCCTCAATTGTTGAAATAGTATCAGCTGAGAGTAAGGCATTATCAACTCTACTGTTATTCCCTGCAAGCGATGCAAGAAAAATTGCTCTATGTGTGTAACTCTTATTTGGAGGACAAACCACTTGTCCTGAAATCTTTGATTTTCCGACCTTACAATTCATGAACTTCAGCCTTCTTGTTACTAACTTTTGAAATAATCACGTTTCCTTCTAATGCTGAAAATACTTTTTTTATGTTTGCCTCATTTTCTTTTTTTGTTATTGCTGCAACTGCAGGCCCATTTCCAGAAACTGATGCACCAAGTGCACCTTTTTCTATTAAACTTGTAATGATTTCAGGATCTGAATTTAAAATGGATGCAGTTGTTAACCCATTAATGATCATTGCTTCCCAATAGTTTGCTTTTCTTGCCAATTCCCACGCTTTTTCAAATACAGACGAAAGAGGTTTAAGATTTTTTAGATTTCCTCTTTTTCTATTTTTGGGAATGAAGATCACTACAACTAAATTGGTTGGGCCTTTTTCAAAATGAATTCGTTTTTTCTTTGCATTATCTGTAACATTGAATCCACCATAGTAACATGAACATGCATCATCGAATGCTCCTGTGATGCTTACTTTGGATTCAATTGATGCATCAACTCCTGCAAGTAAAATTTGCCTATCAGTAAATTTAGATTTGAATATCTTTGCACATGCTAGTGCTACTGCCGATGAAATAGCACTTGAACTTTTGAGTCCATACCCAGTCGGAATTTCAGAATCAAGTGTAATTGTAATTTTATTTTGTTCCAAATCTTTCTTTGAAACAATTTTTTCAACAGTTTTATTAATTAGTCGAGAGCTAATACTTTTATTTTTAGATTTGAGTAAAATTCCCTTCCCAGAGCTAGACTCAACTGTTGCTTCTACTTTTAATGCAATTCCTAAAGTTGCACCTTTTTTGATTGCAATCGCATTTACGAGGGAAATTGCTCCGTGTACCGTAGCCTTTGCTTTTACCATCAAAATCCTCCAAGTAGTGCTTTTTTCATTGCATTATATGGTGCTTCCATATTATGCCAAATCTCAAAGGATCTTACTGCTTGGCCTAGGAGCATCTCATATCCATAAATAATGATTGCCGACTTTTCTTTTGCTTTTTTGATAAAATCTGTATTCATTGGCATATATACAATATCATACACAATTGTTTTTTCATTGATACCTTCTAAAGAAATTGGGCTTGACTCATTCTTTAGACCAACTGATGTAGCATTGACAATTATGTCATAATCTTTTACTAAATCATTAACATCTTCAATTTTGATTGCATTAGCATCCAATCCTATTTTTTTTGCAAACTCTGAAAGATTATTGGCATTTTCTAGTGTTCTATTTGCAATAGTTATACTATTTGCCTTCTCTTTTGCAAATCCTGCAACTATTGCTCTTGCAGCTCCTCCTGCTCCAAGAAGAAGTACTTTGGTATTTGCAATATTCAATTCCTTTTTCTTAAAGGGTTCTAGAAACCCATCCATATCTGTATTGTATCCTTTAAGGATGCCGTCTTTGTATGTAACCGTATTAACTGCACCAATTAGACTACATGATTCATCAGTTTTATCAAGATATTTCATCATCTCAACTTTATGAGGAATAGTAACATTGAATCCATCAACTTTGATTTTTTTTAATCCTTCAATTCCTTCTTCTAATTCACCTTTGGGAATTCTATAAGCAATATATGAACAATCTAAATTTAATTCTCTAAATACTGCACTATGAATATTTGGAGAAAATGAATGATCAATTGGGTCTCCAATTACTACAAATGTTTTTCCCATCTTATTTTTTTGAGTGCATGATTGATTTAAACTCTCAACTGTTAATTTGGTTATTTTTTTAGATTTGTAATTTTCTTTACTTCATCAACACTGAACTGGCCTGGCGCAACTGGATTTCCTAATGAAACATATGTGAATGGACTACCCAAATACAGGCACAAAATTCTTGAAATTCTGCCCAAATCCCCCATTGCAAATGATATCAGATTGTTTCTTCCTTTTTTACTGTATAACTCAAGCATTCTACTGGAATCATTAGTTGATTTTGCAGTACTTACAATTTTCACATTAAATGAGAATTTGGTCATTTGATTCATTTTCTTTTTTAGTTCTGCAGAACTTGGAGTTTTCTTAAAGTCATGCCATGATACAAGCAATTTTGTCTTTGTTGATTTTAGATATCTTACCAATGATGAATTTCTCTTTAACGTGTTAAATTCTACATCTAATAAGAAAGGATTGTATTCAGCAATTAATTTTAGAATGGCAATTCTTTCTTTTTCATTTCCTGGAAATTTTCCACCTTCTGTTTTCGGTCTCAGTGTACATACAATTTTTTTCAGATCTTTTTTGATTGTCTCTAATGCCTCTGGAATTTGCTCAATCTTTAAAAAATCAAATCTGACTTCTGCATAATCTGATTTCTTTAGTGCAATTTTCAATATCTGTTTTATTTTGTATGGAGTTTTTTCTGCAATAGATACGCAAGTTTTGTATTTCATTTTATTTTTCTAATATGTATTCGTCTGAAACTTCCATTCCAAAGTGTCTGCCCATAGCAGGTTTTGCATGTACCATAACTTTATCTCCTTTCTTTAGATGTGTAACTGATATTAATTGTCCATTCGGTTTTACAAAACGAATTGTTTCGGCATCTTGTGCAATAATTCCACCGATTTCTTCTCCTATAGCTGCTTTGATCATTAACATTGGTCTTCGCTCAATTTTTGATCTTCCAACAGTTACTCTTCTTGCATTTCCTTTAGAATTAAGAATCAACACTTCAGAACCTGTTTCAACCTCTGAGAGATAGTTAGTTGTACCATCTGGAGCAAGAGTATAACAATGAACTGCACCTGCATTTACTCTAAATGGTCTCGGAGATGTAAATGATGATCCTACTGATTCGTTGTGAACTAGAAAGAAAAAGTTGGATCTATTTCCAATTAGCATTCCTTCTCCTTTGTGAAGCATTGAAGCTGTATCTACGCAAACACGTTCACCATCCCCAACTTCTTTTATCTCAATAATCTTCGCAGTTCTCATCTCAAAACTACTTGTTCCTAAGTATACCATCGCTTCTCTTACCTCATTAATTGATGATGTGCTAAAGATTACTCCATCAACTCCTACATCTAAAATCGAAAACATCTTTCTTACCTCTTTTGTTGTTCTTGCAATTGCAAAAATTTTTGTATGTATTTTATGGAGTTTAGCAATAATATTTTCAAGAGGAATAATTTTCCAATCTTTTACTTCTACTATAACAAAGTCTAATCCTTTCTTTGCAGCAGAAAGAATATTTTCAATATCTGCATTTGAAAATACTTTGAATTTCCTTCCCACTTTCTTGCCTCTAGGCTTAGATACTCCTTCTTTTTCAAGGACTACATACTTTGCAGCACTTGAAGGAAAAACTGTTAACAATTTTGTTTTTTTCTTGCCTAATTTTTTGGGGTCAAGATACACCATCTTGATTCCTTCAGCTTCTAATTGAGGAAGAAATTTAGTTAATTGTGCTTGAGACACTTTAGGTGTAATTATTAATTCTCTTGTTTTACTCAATTTTCCTCAATGCTTCCTTTGCTGTTGCTTCCCTGAAAATTATTTCAGCTAATGCTTCTACCATTTTTTCAGGTGTTTTATGTGCAAAGATGTTTCTACCATATGTAATACCTTTAGCTCCTGCGGCCATAACATCTTCAGTCATTTGAAGAATATCTAAATCAGTTTTTGCTTTAGGCCCACCTGCAATAACAATTGGAACTGGTGTACTCTTTACAATTTTTGCAAAGGAATCTACATCTCCAGTGTATAATGTTTTAACAATATCTGCACCACACTCTGCTCCCATTCTTGCAACATGTCCAACAATTTGAGGATCATTTGGATCCTTGATGTTTTCACCTCTTGGATACATCATTGCCAATAATGGCATTCCCCATCTATGACATTGCTCAGCGGTTTTTCCAAGTTGTTCTAACATCTCTGGCTCTTCTTTTCCACCAATATTGATGTGTAATGAAACACCGTCTGCACCTAATGCTACAGCTTCTTTTACTGTACCAGTTAACATCTTGCGATTAGGTGTTAATGATAATGAAGTACTACTTGAAAAATGAACTAAAATCCCAACACTAGTTGGTTTAGGTAGTGTTTTAAGAATTCCTTTGTTGATAATTACACTTGTGAGACCATGTCCCTCACATTTGTAAATTGTAGAAGCGGGGTCTTCAAGACCCTCAATAGGTCCATTTGAAATACCATGATCCATTGGAATGCAAAGCATTTTTCCTTCTCTAAGAATTCGATTAAGTCTAATCTGATTACCTGACACCATGTGTTGATCTACTTTTTGTACCCTACTTAAAAATAACGTGAATCATTAACTAAGGTTTACCTAGAATTAAGCACAAATCATTCATTTAGTTTAATTCTTTTTTTTACTCCTTTTTTTCTATCAAGGATTAAATAGAAATTAAAAAAGATGAATAATAATTGAGCCAAACTACTGAACAGATACAAAAAAGCGATATCAAAGATATTTTAGATAATTCTCTTAATGGTAAAAGACCTGAACCTGAAGATTGTTTGAGACTCTTAGAGTCTGACGACATTCATCTTATGGGGCTTGTTTCTGGGCATCTAGTAAGAAAACAATTTGGCAAAAAAATATCTTTTATAAATAATATTATTTTGAATTATACCAATGTTTGTATCACTGATTGCAAGTTTTGTGCATTTTATAGATCTCCTGGTGCTGAAGACTCTTACACATTAACACTAGATCAAATTGAATCTAGAGTAAAGACTTCATGGGATTTGTTTAAGATCCGTCAAGTTTTGATTCAGGGTGGGCACAATCCAAATTTGACAATAGAGTACTATGAAGATGCGTTCAGAATGATTCGAAAGAAATTTCCACAAGTTGGCGTTCATGGATTATCTACATCTGAAATTGATATGATTGCAAAAGTTGAAAAATCCTCAACAAAAGAAATCTTGGCACGACTAAAAGATGCTGGTTTACAATCAATACCTGGGGCAGGGGCTGAAATCTTAGTTGATTCAGTTAAAGATGTCATTAGTCCTAAGAAAATTTCTAGTGCTGATTGGATTAGAATAATGGATGAAGCTCATTCACTTGGATTACCAGCTTCTGCAACTATGATGTATGGTCACGTAGAAAACAAAAATGATATTGTTGAACACTTTTTCAAAATTGTAAAACTTCAAGAAAAAACAAAAGGCTTCATGGCTTTCATTCCCTGGAATTTTGAACCAATCAATACTTTGATGCATGAAGAAGGTTTGGTTGAACATGGAACTGGTGGAGTTCAACTTTTGAAGATGATTGCAATCTCTAGACTAGTCTTTGATGGCTTGATTCATCACATTCAATCTTCTTGGTTGACAAATGGAGTTGGCATGGCTCAACTTGCTTTACAGTATGGTGCTGATGACTTTGGTGGCACACTCATTGGAGAAGAAGTTGTTTCATGCACCGGTGCCCGTTCAACTGAACTAACAGATAAAAAAATCATCAATGCAATTCATCAGATTGGTTATCAGGTGGAAGAGAGAGATAATTTCTACAATCCTGTTAATGTATCATAGTCCATAATCAGACCACTTAGAATCAACTAGATTTTTCGTTTTATCATCAACTTTTACTTGCTGCTGAATTTCTCTTTCGTATCCTTCCTCTTTGGTTTTCTGTGTTGCATCAATTCCCATCTTGGAACCTAGATTGACAAGTGGCGATGCAGGATCAAGAGTGTCAGTTGGTGTATTATTGATAATTATTGTATCTCTTGCTGCATCTGTTCTTGTAGTAATTGCCCAAATAACATCATTCATGTCATGCACATTGATGTCATCATCTACTACAACAAACATCTTTGTTAGTGAGAGTTGTCCCATTCCCCATAACCCCATCATCACTTTCTTCGCTTGGCCTGGGTACCTCTTTTTGATTGAAATGATTGCCAATCCTTGGAACCATCCTGCTGCTGGCATGCTATAGTCTACTACTTCTGGCTGGAGCATTTGAATCAATGGCAAAAATGATCGTTCAATAACTTTTCCAATGTATGCGTCCTCAAGAATTGGTTTTCCAACAACCGTTGTAACATAGATTGGATCTTTTCTTCTCATGATTCCTGTTAGTGTAAATGTTGGAAATGGTTCAGCTGGTGTGTAATAACCTGTATGATCTCCAAATGGTCCTTCATCTCTAGTGTCTTCTGGATCAACATATCCTTCTAAAACAATCTCTGCATTTGCAGGAACATCCAAATCAATTGTTTTGCATTTTACAGTTTTGATTCCTTGTTTTCTCGTAATTCCTGCAAACAAGTACTTGTCTAGTCCTTCTGGTACTGGCGCAATTGATGAAAATATTGTAGCAGGTTCTCCTCCAATAATTATCGCCACTGGGATTTTTTCTCCCCTATCTTTTGAAATATCTCCATGATGGGCACCTCTTTTGTGTTTTTGCCAGTGCATTATTGCGTGAGTTTTATCAATTACCTGCATTCTGTAAACTCCGAGATTTCTTACTCCTGTCTCTGGATGTTTTGTAGCTACTAATCCTAGAGTAATGAATCGACCAGCATCATTTGGCCATGATTTTAGAATTGGTAAATCATCAAAAGATGCATCACTTGATGTTATTTCAGTTACTGGTCCTCTTGTCTCTGCTTTAGGAAATGATGACGCCATCTTTGAGAGTTCCGGAAGTTTTTTAATTTTGTTTAGAAAACCTGATGGAATATCCATCTTAGTCATATCTGCAATACGTTGACCAATTTCAGTAAAGTCTGTCATCTCAAGTCCTATCTCTAATCTTTTCATAGATCCGAACGCATTTCCTAAAACTGGTATGTCGTATCCTTTCACATTTTCAAAAAGAATTGCAGAACCGTTAGAGTACATCTCTCTTCTCAATATTTCTGCAATTTCTAAATTTGAGTCAACTTCAGTTTTGACCCGCTTTAACTCTCCATTCTTTTCAAGTTCAGTAATAAATTCATGAATGTCTTCTATTGGCACAACGACTATGAAGTTTGTTCAAGTATAAGCTTAACTGGATTTACATTAAAGTGGCTTTTTCTTAAAGTTCTTTTAACAAATGTATTTTAGTTATAATTTATAGAAAAAATAGTATTGGGTGATAACAAATGTGTAGTTTGCAAGGGAAATGGAACTATAAAATTACTTGGTTCCCAATGCCCATTTTGTAATGGAACAGGCGAACCAAATCACTCTGCCAAATCCTATCTTGATTCTCATATCTGTCAATGTATCTTTCTTGACAGAAAAAAATGTCCTCTGTGTGGGAAGAGATGTCATCATGATACTCCAAACAAACCAAAAATTTTGTTAAGTCCTGAGTAATCTACACTGGTGGAAGTTCAGTCTTTCTGTCATGACCGCCAGATCCAAACTTACAGTAAAAACATAATTCTGATTGCATATACTTTAATTGTTCAACTTGAATTGCTCCTAGTTTTAGAGCAATCTTTGTTAGAATTTTGTATTTTAGTGGCATTGCAGGGATCACTTCTTCCATGTATACTCTATAGTGATCGGGACAAAACTTGAGTGTAACTCTGGCTGGTTCTTTACTTTTTTCATTTATTTGTTTTGTGAAACGAATCTGTTCTCTAATGTATTCGTGCTTTGGACATGGACAATTTCTACCACCAGGATGTTTGTATGCTGGTATATTCTTCCAATCAAAGTCAGGATATTCCTTCTCAAAGTCGTCCATTATCACCAATATCTCATCTGTGCATATAAAACTTGATCAAGTTTGGTTTGTAATAATCACCTGCAAAAGGTTTCTAATTCAAAAATATCCATTATTTTCTATTTTTAATAGTAATATTCTTCTCTGATCATTTTCTATACTGTATATGGTTCCTAGAATTAACTGTCCTAATTGTCAACAAAACGAATGGCTTGAAAATTCTGAATTGAGTTATCTTCCAAAAGTCCTTCAGATGGACGACGGTAAATATGTCGCTGATACTAATAATGGCATACATGTCAAACTATGGAGATGTAACAATTGTATGTACGTAATGCAGTTTTGGGAACCTGATTGATTTTTTAGATCATTTTCACAATATGTGATTAATCTGATGAAAAGTACAATTTATTGCAGTTTTTCACGAATTAATTTAAGCCCAAATCTAGGATTGATCAAAATGTAAATAAACAGTGTAATATTTACTCTAATGAATGGCAACAAAAAGTAAAGCAAGCACAAAAAGTAAAGCAAGCACAAAAAGTAAAGCAAGCACAAAAAGTAAAGCAAGCACAAAAAGTAAAGCAAGCACAAAAAGTAAAGCAAGCACAAAAAGAGATCTAGAATCTAAAATTGCCGCATTAGAAGCAAAGCTAAATCAACTTTCTGCTAAGATTGAATCAAAACCCGCAGAAGCTCCTAAACCAGAAGCTCCTAAACCAGAAGCTCCTAAACCAGAAGCTCCTAAACCAGAAGCTCCTAAACCAGAAGCTCCTAAACCAGAAGCTCCTAAACCAGAAGCTCCTAAACCAGAAGCTCCTAAACCAGAACCACCAAAACCAGCTGAGACAACACCCCCCCCAGTAACATTCCAAGAAGCATTAGAAGATGCATATAACAATTCTACAATGACTTCTTTCCAGGAATACAAAGCAAAGGTTACAGGTTATGTTCCACCTCCTAACAGATACTTTGTGAGACTACATGCTCCTGTAGGAAAAGTTCCAACATCAAACTGGAACGACCAAAAAGCAAAGGTTACAGGTTACACACAACCATCAAACCAATACTTTGCAACGAGACAAAGATTAGCATACAGTCCACCAGGTAAAACATTTGGAAGTTTTAGTGGTGTAAATATGAGTGTTGAAGGCATTGAGATTAAAGCACAAGCACCAGAACCACCAAAACCAGCTGAGGTAACACAACAAGCACCTCCACCACAACAAAATGAAGGAAAATCAAAACAACAACTTCTCGAAGAATATGAAAACAATTACATGCAAAGATTAGAAAAAGAAAAAATAGAACAAGCAAAGGCCTATCAAGAAATGCTTGAAACTGAAGCAAAAGCTAAATCTTCATCAAATCGTGGTAGTTTACCAAAAGGATTTGAATCAACTCCCGAACCTGCACCAGAAGCAGCAAAATCTTCTAAAGGTACACTTCCAAAAGGGTTCTAATTTTTCTACAACTTTTTCTTTTACTTATTTTTAATTTAAATTTAGGAAATCCTCTAGAACATCTTTTGAATGTCCCGCGGCCTTTACTTTAGGATAAATTTTGAAAATCTTTCCTTTCTTATCCACAAGAAACGTGCTTCTCATAATCCCCATGTACTCTCTACCCATGAACTTTTTCTTACCCCAAACACCAAACATCTTTGAAACCTTCTTGTCTACGTCTGCTAACAGTGGGTATTTGATTCGCATTTTTTCACAAAATTTTTTGTGAGAGTCAACATCATCTGGACTAATACCTATAATTTCAATTCCTTCTTTTTGGAATTTTTTATAGTCTTTTGAAAATTCATCAGCTTCTATAGTGCATCCTGGTGTGAAATCTTTCGGGTAAAAGTAGATAGCATATTTTTTACCCTTAAAATCACTAGATTTTACTTTGTTACCATTAGCATCATTTATCTCAAATTTCGGAACAGGGCCTCCTTCAGAAATCATTACATTATCAAATGAATTTGTCCATAGTTAATTACTTTTTGACCTACGATGATCATAATTTTAGTCCGAATCTTTTATATGGAAATTGGATTGGCTTTTGCTTAATGGTTAACCCAAGAGCATTCCTTGCTGAAGGAATAGCAACTTATGGATTGGTATTTTTTGGTCCTCTTTCAGTAATTTTAGCTATTTCGGCATTTGGTGAAGAACTAACAACACAATCTGTTCTATTCATCTCTCTTGGACACGGAGGCGCAATTGCATTTATGGTCTATGCATTTGGACACGTATCTGGCGCTCACATTAATCCTGCAGTCACTATACCAATGATGATTACAAAAAAGATTGGAATTGCAGATGGTGTTGGTTATATTATTTCACAATTAATTGGTGCAGTAGCAGCGGCTGCTACTCTTAAAGCAATTTTACCAGAACTTGGGGCCAAAGTAAACTTTGGAACCCAAGGCGGTCCAAGTGATTTAATCAATAATAGTATTGGTTCTGGATTTGCAGTAGAGGCAATTTTGACATTCTTCTTAGTAACTGTAATCTTTATGACAGCTGTTCACAAGAAAGCGTCTCCTGGATGGCATGGATTTACAATTGGTGGAATGGTTTTCCTTATTCATCTAATTGGCGTTCCACTAACAGGTGCATCAGTAAACCCTGCAAGAACATTTGGTCCAGCATTAATCTCTGGGTTCTGGGAGTTCCATTGGATATATTGGGCAGCACCAATCTTGGGTGGAATAATTGCCGGTTTGATCATGAACTATGTTTTTGTCAACAAGGCAGAAAAAGAAGCATAATTTTTCAAATACTAACATTTTTAAAAATTTGATATTATTTTTTCCATATGGCATCTGCTGATGATATATCTAGTATGTTTTATGATGAATCTGAAAAGCTAGAAAATCTAATCAATAATGCAACAACAAAATCCGAATTATCCCTACATGAAATTATTGAGACCTATTTTCAAATCATGAATGTCTCCTCGATGGCAGTCATACTAAAACAACAACTTCAAGCAGATGAGCACAAAATATTATTAGATAAAATTATAGATATTGAGAGAGTAATATCTGAGAAATTTAATTCCAGCATACACCCTCAGGTTCTGAAAAAACTTACAAAGTCCATTCAAGATTCTATAAAGAATTTACAATCTGAAGACTCGGAGCAAAAATCAAAAGAAGATATTGAAAACGAAGCCAAACTCTATGAAGAACTGCGCCAAAAAATGAGTACTAAAGAATTTGTAGAACAATATGACAAAGGATTGTCTCATGATTGAAGACATTGCCAAAAATCTAGTTCACTTGAAAAAAGAATTTACAAAAATTTATGATGGTAAAAGTCAGATTCAAGAACTAATACCTGTTTCAAAATCTGATTTGTTTCCAATTAAACAAAAAGATTTAGAATTATTACACCAGTTTGCAACAAAGAATCCTATCTACTACAACTCTTACGAGAAAATTATTGGCAGGACTCTTTGCATTGTTTATGAAGGTGACATCAATAAATATTGGTTAAACAGTATTCAATATGATTCTAGCTATCAACCATTTTACCCCACATGGATAATGTCTGCATATGTGTGTGTCTTACTTGCAAAAGATCTTGGGTATCACGAAATAATTGATATAGGCTCTGGAGATGGGCGAATTGCATTTTGTGCAAAAATTTTAGATTTAGAATCATATAGCATAGAAATTGATGATATGTTAGTTGAACTGCAAAAACTTTTAACTATTCTTGACTTTCATCCACATTGTTCTGATGCAGTAGCATTTGATTATTTTTCATTGAATCTAACACATCCAATCTTTTTCATTGGTGGTCTTCCACAAATGGGTGGAACTCAGTTAGCATTAGGTGTCATGAAAAAAATTAATTCAATCTCCGATCTTAAGAGAAATACTGGTTGGGTGTTTACTGGTACTTATTCTCAAAAATATCAATTAGATCCAAAAAATGAGGCTGGATGGGGAACATTAATTGAGAAAAACAATCTCAAATCTGTTCAAACCCTTTCTTTACCAACTGCTTGGGCATTTCATGAACCAGAAGAAACTCCTTACATCTTTACACAAACAGTTTCCGAGTAATAGCAATCCAAATTAAGCGTAAATTTCAAAACTTTTCGGACTCGTTGCACAGCTTGGATAGTGCGAACGCTTGCGGAGCGTTAGGTCACCGGTTCAAATCCGGTCGAGCCCGCTTTTTTATTATTTCTTAAATACCACAGCCTCAAAAAGTAGTAGTGAGTCCTGACGATTTTAACTCCTCTTCTATTTTAGTCAAAGATATTATGACCAAAGCCCTAATTTCTGTAAATCTCACAACTACAGTTGTACAAATAGCAAAAATGATGGAACAAGGAGGAATAGGTGCAGTTCTTGTCAAAGAAAACGATAATCTTGTTGGTATAATTACAGATAGAGATTTTGCAACAAAAATTGCTGCAAACAACCTTCCATTTGACACTCTAGTCGAAAAAATAATGTCTTCTCCACTAATTTCAATTAATCACGATGAACCAATATCTGCAGCTGCACAAATGATGTCTAACAAAAAAATCCGAAAACTTGCAGTTTCTGAAAATGGAACTATTGTTGGACTAGTTACATCTACTGATTTAGTTAACCAGCTTGCAAAATAACTAAAATGTTTTTGTCTTTCTAAGAAACACAGTAACTGTTATCATGTATAATGCAGTTGAAATAATTTCTGAAATTAATGATGCTAAGTATGGTTCTATTCCAATCTCGAGAAAATAATATAGTGTCTGCCATCTTATTCCAAGGTAAATTATTTCACCTACTCCAAATGATGAAATCAAAGCTAACAACTCTCTTTTGATTAAACTTGATTTCATAGTCTTGTAGCGTTCCTTGTTGTCGCAATAAAACAAACATGAAAAAATTCCAAAGTAAATTGCGTATCCAAAAATTATAGTAAAGGTCGTGTTTAGATAATTCTCATAACCTGATAACAGCTGAGCAACTATTGCTGATAGTGATGCTGAAACTATAAAGCAGATCAGAACATTTCTGTTAATTTGTAATAACTGTTGGTTTAATTTCATAATTCATCTAATATTTGACAACTAATATTTTGTATTACCTGATAGACAAATTATGAAAAAGAGATGCGAATGGGCAAAAGATGAACCAAACATCACATACCATAACAAAGAATGGGGTAGGCCACAACATAATGATCAAAAATTGTTCGAATTTCTTATACTAGAAGGAGCCCAGGCTGGTTTATCTTGGACTACTATTCTCAAACGTAGGGAAGGCTATAGAAAGGCATTTTCTGATTTTGATGCCTTAGTTGTCGCAAAATACACTCAAAATCATGTTGAAAAACTACTCAGCGATAAATCTATCATTAGAAATAAACTGAAAATCACTTCAGCAATTAACAATGCAAAACAGTTTCTAAAAATTCAAGAAGAGTTTGGCTCATTTGATCACTATATCTGGGGATTTGTGAATCACACGCCAATTAAAAATAAATTTAAAAAACTATCCGATTTACCAGCATCATCCAAAATTTCAGAGAAACTAAGTAAAGATCTTAAAAATCGTGGATTTAATTTTGTTGGACCTACAATTTGTTATGCATTAATGCAGGCAACCGGTTTGGTGAACGATCACACCTCTAAATGCTTTCTTTATCAAAAATAATTTTTAAAGCAGAACATTTATTTGAATTCATGATAAAAAGTTTGAGGCTTGGTTATTAATGGTTGAGGGGAAATTTGCAACTTCAGTTTCATGTATAGATGGTAGAATACAAATTCCCTTGGCAAAATGGATAAAAGAAAATTATTCAGTTGACTATGTAGATACAATCACAGAACCTGGTGTTGATAAAACAATTACAGAAAATTCTGTTTTTGAATCAATTAAAACTAAAGTTAGTATATCTATTAATGCTCACAAATCTGAATTGATTGTTTTATCAGGTCACTATGATTGTGCAGCAAATCAAGTTTCAAATGAAGAACATATTGAGTTGATTAAAAAAGGAATTGGAGTTATTTCTTCCTGGAATTTAGGTGCAAAAGTTATTGGTGTTTGGGTTGATGATTCCTGGAATGTCAATACTATCTAATTGCAATACAATTCATTCTCACTCACAGAATTTTAGGTTATATGCAAGATTTTAGAATGATTTTTGAGCATAATGAATGATAAATTATCTCGTTTTTAAAAGACAGCTGGACCTGGAATTTTGTTTGCAAGTACTACCATTGCGTCTCTCATTTAGTGCAATTAACTAGGGCTGGAGCATATTTTGGTTTAATGATTTTAGGATTTGTTATTGTAGTTACTTTGTTAAAATATCCTTTTTTTGAGTATGGGTTTCGTTATGCAAACTCTACTCAAACTAGTATTATTGATGGTTACAAAAAACTTGGTAAACCTGCTTTGTGATTATATTTTCTACTAACTATTGCTTCACTGTTTTTTGTTACAGGAGCTGTGGGCTTTGTTGCCGCAGGATTTTTTGAAAATCTTTTTGGAATAGATTTTCTTGGAGAATGGACCATAATCATTTTGTTTGCAATATGTGTTGCAATTTTAGCTATTGGAAAATTCAATATTCTTGACAGTCTGATCAAGATTATAGTTGTTGTTTTGGTGGTTTCTACAGTTTCTGCTTTCTTGTTTGTATTGTATAATGGCCCAATAGAACATGTCGAAGGATTTGTACCAAAAGAACTTTGGAATGCTTCTGGAATCTTTTTCTTACTTGCTTTAATGGGTTGGATGCCTACTGCTGTTGATCTTTCAAGCTGGAATAGTTTATGGACATTAGAAAGAATGAAACAAACAAATTATAGGCCCAAACTCAAGGAAACCCTTTTTGAATTCAGATTAACATATTTTATAACAGGAATTCTTGCAGTAATGTTTGTAACACTCGGCTCTTTTATTTTCTATGGGTCTGGTGAAGACTTGCCAAACAACAATTCTCTTTTTGCACATAAAGTAGTAACATTGTACACTTAGACAATTGGAGATTGTAGTTATATCATAATTGCAGCATCTGCATTTACTGTTATGTTTGGAACAATCATTGCTGTTTTGGATGGTTATCCTAGGTCATTAAAGAGAACTGTAGAATTGATTTTTACTGAAAAAGAGGACAAAGTGAGCACAAAATTCCGTCCGCTATACGTTATTTTCTTATTTGTATTATCTGCTGGATCACTTGTAATCATTCTTCAATTTAAAAATAATTTAAAAGAACTAGTTGATTTTGCAACTGTTTTATCATTTCTAATATCTCCTGTGATTACCATTTTTAATTTCAGACTAGTCACAGGCAAACATCTTGCAAAAGAATCTCAGGCTTCAATGGTGTTAAAAATTTTGAGTTTTGCAGGAATTATATTTTTATCCGGTTTTGCAATAGTGTTTGTTCTTACTAGATTTTAATTTTGAATAATTAGAATTGTTTAAATTAAATTCAAGTATGAAAATATTATGAAAATTTCAAAAAACATGCAAAAAGCACTAAACAACCAAATCACTCTAGAAGCAAACGCATCAAATAGCTATATGGCAATGGCATCGTGGTGTGAGGTCACTGGGTATGACGGTGGTGCTAGCTTCTTTTATGCACAATCAGACGAAGAGAGAAAACATATGCTAAAATTTATTCACTATCTGAATAATTTGGGTATTTCTGCAGTAATTTCTGCTACAAAATCGTCTGCAAGTAATTTCAAATCTCTAGAGTCTATTCTAACGACTGCACTAAAGAATGAACAAACAGTTACTACTGCAATTCACAAGATGGTTGAAATCTCACAAAAAGATAAGGATCATTCAACATATGCATTTCTAGAATGGTTTGTTAATGAACAAGTTCAAGAAGAAACAAAGTTTGAAACTTTGATACAAAAGTTTGAACTGATCGGAAGAGATAAGATTGCCATAAATGAGATTGACAAAACTTTAGCAGCAATTGCTACAA
The DNA here is from genome assembly GCA_013390905.1 of Marine Group I thaumarchaeote. Lineage (GTDB taxonomy): Archaea > Thermoproteota > Nitrososphaeria > Nitrososphaerales > Nitrosopumilaceae > Nitrosopumilus. The sequence goes on from JACATG010000001.1 coordinate 274,989, forward strand.
CTTTTACAACTGATGCTACTGCCTAGAAAATCTTTTTTCTAAAATCATTAATACCGGATATTTTTTTCATACTTCATGACAGTTATTGTAAAAAGAAAACCATGTGCTGTTACACAATTATTTAATACTGAAACTGGAAGGATTACTTACAAGTGTAAAGCAGAATCTGATTACATGCTAATTGAGGCCTTTGGTGGCATCATAAAATTCAATCATAAAGGAGCAGTTGCAACTGTGACTGGTAATATAACTTCCCTTGAATCATGTGATGTAATTAAGAACGGACATCCAAATTACAAGGAGGCTTTGTATATAATCATTTCAGCACACAAAGAATTTGCCCAAAATGTTTCTGATTCATATCAAAAAGTGATTAAGGAACTTGAAAACAAGTTATCGAGTCTTTAATTTTTAACTAACAAAACGAATTTCTTGGTTTGTCATGAACTCTGCCAATATGTAATGCTAAATCTATGACATTTGTACCAAAATCCTTTCCACAGAACTTACATTCGAATATGTATTGATTTGGCAAGATTAAATCTTAATTTTTGTTATTATTAAAAATTACCTGATCCATCTTTTAATTTAACCATAAATCATGCATTGTTCGCACTCGCAAACCTCTTGCTGTCCTGCTTTTTTCAAACACTTTTTGTGTTGCCCTGCTTGACACTGAACGCACACCTCATCAATATTATCTACACTTGAATATTTTTTAGATTGATCAAATCCAAAACCTCCATCTTGTGGCCCAACCATGTTTTATCATAATTGATGTAGTATTTTTACTTCACTAATTGATTGCAGATTTTATTGTGTCTTGCAATTCTTTCTTGCGCGTTTCAATAATTCCTCTTATTTCAAAAGTATCCACATAACCTCCAGCTGATGCACGAGTTGCTTTGAGCAAATAATGTAAAGATCCTTCTTCAATTTTTCCAACATAGTATCCATAAAGAAAATCTGCTTCATCATCACACTTCCAAATTTTTTTGATGTTTGGAAATGTTTGTTTAATTTCAGTTGGTATCTCTTGAATTCTCCTTTTTATGTATTGGTCAAGTGATTTCCTAATTGAAGAGTCTTGAAGCAATTCTAATGTTGTTTGGCAGTACTTGTTTTTTAGTCATTATCTTTCTCATCTTTTTTTCCATTCTCTGGGTTGTCCCACATATGCATAGTTCCTCGAATCATAAAAGAACCAACTATTATGGCCACTAGTCCGCCAGCAATAAACATAAAGAATTTTCCAATATCTTTGATACTTGCCAATATTGCTGATCTAGTGCTAGTCTAATTATAACTGTCTGGGAAAATTCAATTAGATTCAATAATGAGTTTGGACAATTATCTTCATAATGTCTAAAAATAAACAGATTATTTCTTGGATTGCAATTATCAGCGGCGGAATTGGTTTTTTCTTCTTTTCTCAATGGATGACTGAAGTTATGCGCTAATCCTGAAAACTAATTACATTGCAGTTATTTGTAGTAACGGTTGCTATGATTACTCAAGAAATTAAGAATTTTTTGGATCTTCAAAAGTTAGGCTATGTAGCAACTGTTACTATTGATGGTAAACCAAACATTTCTCCAAAAGGAACTATCATTGGTTGGACATCAGAAGTGTTGGCATTTGCAGATATTCGTTCACCTGATACTATAAAAAATTTACAGAGTAATCCTAATGTGGAAATTAATGTAATTGATCCTCTTCTACGTAAGGGCTATCTATTCAAAGGCCAGGCCAGAATCATTAAAGATGGTTCTCTGTATGATGAAATTCTTAACCACTATAGAAAAAAGGGAATCAAGAGTCCAATCAATTCAATTGTTTTAGTTGATGTCTCAGACGTATCTGAAGTGACTTCTCCATTGTATGACATGGGAATTTCAGAACAAGAAATAAAATCAAAATGGAAGAAGCATTTTGAAAGTTTGTAATTCTACTATTTATTTTGTTGATGCTTTGAATTTTTCTAATTTTTGTTTGGTTTTTTCATGTTCTTTCCTCTCTTTTTCTAAAAGTAATTGAACTGCTTCTAATTCTTTTTGTGTCATATTGAGTTTTGACTTTAATGAGCTTACTACTACACTTGCAGCTTCAATAATCCCTGCAGAACCTTTTTGTTTTGAACCTTCCCCTTGGATAAATTCTCTTTCTTTAGGTGTTAATACACTCATATCTTGAAAATTATCTTTTCTATCTAACTCTTCTTTTGCATTGTACAGTCTAGATCTTGCTTCATCTAATTCTTTTTGATATTCCGTCTGTTGGTTTATGATGTTATGGAGTGTAGATTGTTCTTGTTCAACTTGTTTTTTTATATTATCATATTTTTCTGTGATTTTATTTAGTTCTTGTTTCATTTTTAAAAGATTTTTTTCAGTTTTATTAAATTCGTTAATTGATTCTGAGTCTTTGATCTTCTCAAAATTTTTAATTTTATCTCTAATTTTTTTATATTCTAGGTGAACTGCGTCTAGTTCCATGTTTTTGTAATTAAGTTCTTTTTTAACTAACATCAGGTTACTAACTATAGTATTGTATTCTTCTTTTACAGTATGGATCTTGTTTGTGATGATATCTAGTTCTTGTTTTTCACTAGGATCATTTTGAATATTTTCTGCTTCTGTCTTAAGCTCTTCTTTTTGTTCACGTTCTTCGTTTTTTTCAGAAATCATCCCATCTACATTTCTTTTACTAAAAAATCCCATATCAATAACTGATATTCCCAAAAGATGAATCTTTCTTTACTCTTGTTTAACCCTGTCTCTGAAAAATTTTAGGTAAAACCCAATTACACCGATTATTATTCCACCAAACAATGCCATTGTGCCTAATCCTGGCATTTCTGGGTAGATGTTTGGTGCAAGAAATAACAATAACGCACCTAAAATTATCAGGGCAAATCCACCATTTTTTCTTGATCTGTTGTGTTCTCCATGAACCATGATTATGTATACTCTGAAAGTGTTTTTGCTACTCGCTTTCTACCAATGTCAAATATGAAAGGTCCTATTTTAGGCCCTTTTGTTGTTCCCAGAATTATTTGATATAATATTTTAAAGAAATCTTTTGGTTGCACATCATTTGATTTTGCAATTTGGTATATTGTATTTTGAATGTCTTCTGGCTCTTCTTCTGAACCAAGCGTATCTACAAGTATCTTTAATGCCTTTTTTGCGGAATTATCTAAATCTACTTGAATTTTTTCTTGCTGATCAAACTCATCTGAAAAGTTTCCTGCAAGCTCAATTAGTTTTTTAATTTCTGGTTCAGAATTTTTTATTACTCCATAATCAACTAATTTTTTCATTACTCTTTCTTCTCTGTTTTCTTTGAAGATCTTTGTTAATTCAATAAGTAATCTGTAGTTAACATGTATGCTTGATTGTTTTGGAGTACTAAGGAGATTTACGTACTCATAGAGTCCTTTCAATTTTATCATCTTTGCTTGGTTGTCTATTTTGATTCTTCCAAAGTAAATATCTTCTAATTCATTATATTCGTTCATTAACGATGGAATATCTTCAAATCCCAGCTCTCGTGCACCTGTAATTCTTTTGTATAATAATAATAAAATTGATTTTGGACTACCAAACTCTAGCCATTTTTGCGCAGTTATAACATTGCCCAATGATTTTGAAATCTTTTTTCCACCTTTATCCAAGAACATTTCATATTTTACATGATGAGGATGTGGGAATCCCAAAATTTCATCCGCAACCCAATCATTTACTTTTACAGAATCCATTATGTCTTTTCCATATGCTTCAAATCTGATATCGAATGCTGACCATCTTGCTGCAAACTCTACTTTCCAAGCTAGTTTTCCAAGGTCCTTTGTGATGTCTGCTTCTCCCTCGTGACCACATCCTTTGATCATTTTTGAGCCAATTTCAGCATCATGACATGTGTACTTTACTTTCTTTTCATCAGCAATGTATTCAGTAGATTCTGCTGTGTATAGGCGATTACAATTTGCGCAGACAGGGAAATATGGCAGATATTTTTGATATTTTTCCTGTCCTACTAATTCTGAAATTTTTTCTCCAATCTTTGTACTGTTTTGCAAGATTGTATGGATTTGCTCTTTTAGCAATCCTTGTTTGTAAGTGTCAACGGCTCTTCTAAACTCATACTTTATTCCAACCTTGTCAAGTCCATCTAAAAGAATACTACTCATATGCATGCCATATGATTCATGGCATCCAAAAGGATCAGGAATTAATGATACTGGTTTCGCTAAGTGTTCTTCTAGAGATTCTGGAAATCCTTCTGGAATTTTTCGTAATCCATCTAGATCATCTGAATAAGCAATCAGTTCTGATTTGTAACCAAAATTTTCTAATGCTAATTTAACTCCGTATGCTCTTACTGCATCTCCTAAACTTCCAATGTGTGGAATGCCTGATGCACCAAGACCACTTTCAACCCTAAGAATATCTAAACTTCTTCCAAGAGATTTTTCACGTTCAAGTAATTCACTAGATAGTTTGTCTATCCAAGTTCCCTTTCCAATAACTCCTTGCCCTGACATTTCTATTCACTAGTTCAATATTTTGGACATATATGGTCCATATAACGAATACCCCAACTTTTGATAATACTCTCTTGTACCAATTGCACTAATTACTAAAATTTTCTTTGCATCGAACTCTTCTTTGGAAATTTTTTCTGCTTCTCTCATCATATTTTTTCCTAGTCCTGAATGCTGAACCTCATTTTCTTCTTTTTCTCCAATCTTCAATGATTTTCCATAGACATGAATCTCTCTTACAATACAAGTGTCTTGTTGTATCTCATCTCTGTGAGCATTAACACTTGGTTTTCTTAATCTCAAAAATCCGTAAATAGATTCATTTTTGTCCTCATAAGACAAGAACACTTCTTTTCCATCTGAGGAATCATAATCTATTCTGTTTAATTTCACATCTTTCCCATCTGATTTTCTGTTAGACAAACCTACTTCTCTACATCTGATACACCTACATGAAAGCCCTTGTCTAGCTAAATTCTGATGGACAATTTGTCTTAGATTGCCTGATTTTGGCCCCGCAATGATCTCACCTGGAGAAATTTCCCTCTGTACACGCATGATTCTGACCCATTTTGGAACATTCTTTTTTGCTTCTGTTAACACCTTGATCATGTCTTCATCAGAATATGGAATGTATTTTCCTTGTTTGTAGTCCTCATAAAGTGGGGTGTTTTCAATTACTAACGATGGATAAATCTTCAACATGTCTGGACGTAGATCTGAATCAGAAAACAGTTTTTTAAAATCTGTAATGTCATCTTCTGGAGTCATTGTTGGCAAACCTGGCATCATATGTGCAACAATTTTGTAACCTGCATCTTTTGAAATTTGAAATGATTCTATTACGTCATTATAGTTGTGACCCCTGTTAACTATTTTATAAACTCGTTCTTGTAATGATTGAACACCAATCTCTATTCTTGTGATTCCATAGTTTAACATTAAATCCACATGTTCTTTCTTACAATAGTCTGGTTTTGTTTCAATTGTGAATCCTACATTTCTAATCGTTGCATGTTCATTATTTGATTTAGCTTCTTGCAAATCTTTTGAATCTGTTCCGTTCAGAGCATCATAACATGATTTGATAAAATTTTCTTGATAGTCTTTTGGCATAAAGAGAAAAGTACCCCCAACAATTACAATCTCCATTTTAGATGTGTCATGTCCAAATGCAATCAACTTGTCAATCTTTGATGTGATTTGTAATTTAGGATCATAATCATTCCCAATTGCGTTAAGTGTAGATGGTTCTTTTCCCGTGTAACTGTTTGGAGTATTAAATTCAATTCCTCCTGGACAATATGTACATCTGCCATGTGGACATGCATATGGTTTTGGCATGAGTGCAACCACCGCTACCCCGGATGCAGTTTTAACTGGCTTTTTCAACAAAACTTTTCTTAATTTATTAAAATCAGAGTCTTTTACCATTGATAAAATCTCATAATTCCTGGGAATTCTTTCAAGTGAGTATTTGGCACAGATTTTTATGATTTCTTGTTTTACTTGCTTTTTGCTAGGCTCGTTAATTGTCAGCAAATTCTGAGTGATCTCACTACATGCTTTGGAAAATACAGAATCTAGTTTACTCATGAACTCTCATACTGATTTGGACATAAATTCGTTAAATAACTTGGCTTACTTGAAATCTATCTTCGCATGCTCGTCTTTCTCTTAGCTTTAGTTCTTCTAGCTGGTTTTCTCTTTACAGTTCTTCTAGCTGGTTTTCTCTTTACAGTTCTTCTAGCTGGTTTTCTCTTTACAGTTCTTCTAGCTGGTTTTCTCTTTACAGTTCTTCTAGCTGGTTTTCTCTTTACAGTTCTTCTAACTGTCTTTCTTTTGGTTGATTTTCTCCCAATGCTTCTTTTCATAATTTTTAATTCGTTTAACTCTCCTTGAATTTCTTTGATCGTTGCAAGCATATTTGTTATGAATGCATCATTGTTAGTTTCAGTTGACATATCTTGGCATTTCAATTTTTTTATACAATTTAAGACTATATGACTTGTATTTTGAACATCTAAACATTCATTAAATTTACAATTTTTTGGTACTAGATCATTATAATAAATTCAAAAATTATAATGATTCTATACTTTATAGAAAAAGTGTATGTCTGAAAAACTTTTTTTGATCTCATCTGTACGTAATTCAACCATTTCTGTCATTTCCGTCAAATCTTCATTTGCAGGAAGTTTACCATATTTTGCAATATAATATCCAAGAGTTATTCCAATTACTACGCCCGCTTTGTGACCATACTTGAAATCATCCTCAGAGTTGAACTTCCAATGTTCCTTCTCACATTCATGTGTTTGAATACCATGAGGAATGAGGCATTCATCAATCAACGAACTTATTTTCATTTTGAATTCTTTCTCTAACACCATACTCTATACCTCATTATGTCAAATAAAAAGCCAAAGAAATTGTTATACATTTAGCATCAATCTTACCAAATATACTCCTGTGCCAATTGCTGTTGTTGCAATCATGAATGGCATTCCTTTTTTGATGAAATCTCTGAACGCCATGTGATAACCGTGCCTTTCAAGAAGTGCAATAGCAACAAGATTTGCGCTAGCACCAATTAATGTTCCATTCCCTCCAAAATCTGCACCTATTGCTAAAGCATACCACAAAGGATTGAAATCAAGAGGTTCTAAGTAACTTGCAATGTTTGGGTCTAGTGAAATGTTTTCAATAATCGGAATCATTGTGGCAGTATAAGGTATATTGTCAACAAATGCTGAAGCAAATGCTGATGACCATATAATCATGACCGCCGTTGCTGCAAAATCACCTCCAGTAGCTGTAACTATTTGATGTGCAAAGAGTTCCAACGCTCCTGTTAATTCAACACCTGATACAATAATGAATAATCCTGCGAAAAACATCAGGGTAGGCCATTCTACATGAGTAAATGATTTTGCTGGATTAATTCTTGTAATAACCAAAAGAATTGCAGCTCCTGCTAGAGCAATAATGGATACTTCCAAATCCAAAGTTCCATGGAACATAAATGCAATAACTACTCCGATAAGAACCAGCGCACTTTTTTTGAGTAGTGCAAAATCTTTGATTTCCTTTTTTTCATCAATTTGCATTAATTTCTCAACATTCTCTGGCTTTTGTTTAAGGTCTTTTCTAAACAAGATTTTAAGAATCACTAATGATGCTAAAAATGTGATAATAACTTCTGGAGTCATGTGGTATGCAAAACTCATAAAATCAAGATTTGCAGCAGATGCAATCATGATGTTGGGAGGATCACCAATGAGCGTAGCTGCACCGCCAATGTTTGATGCAAAAATTTCAGCAAGAATTATAGATATGGGATTTATGTTCAGAACTCTTGCAACAGAAATGGTTACAGGAACCATTAGAAGAATCATAGTAACATTGTCCAAAAATGCAGAACCAACTGCTGTAATAACTGACAACAATAACATAAGCTTCCATACATTTCCCTTGGCCAGTTTTGCTGCCTTAATTCCAATATACTGGAAAATTCCTGTCTCTCCAAGAATTCCAACAATTATCATCATTCCTAAAAGTAATCCAATTGTGTTGAAATCAATGGAGCCAATTACAAAGTCAAGAGTGTCATGTGCAGGAATTAGACCCGTGTAAATTAGAACAATGACAATAATTAGTGCGCCAATCATCGCAAGTGCTGTTCTGTGTATCACTTCAGTGACCAAAATCACATAAATTCCCATCAAAACTGACATGGTCATCGCCATTGCAACTGTAAACTCTAACCCAATCATTTGAGGTAATGTAAACATCATAACGACTACACCAACAAGTGTGATTCCAATTATTGGCATAATTTTCTGCAATCTAATTGACCAATTTTGATTAAGATTGAGCCTATTTATGCTATTTTTTTAGAGTTTACAAAGACACCTTTCTTTTTACTCACATGACCAATTTCATATGTAGTCACTCTATGTCTTTTGAAAATTTTTCTTATTTTTTTAACTTCATTTTTTGGTGAGATCAAACAAAAACCAATACCCATGTTAAACGTCTTGTACATCTCTTCAGGTTTTACTCCTTGTTCTTCGATCAGACTCATAATGGGTGGAATTTTTGGTAATGCATCGATCTCGTACCCAATATTTTTTAGCCGTAGTAGTTTTGTGAATGAACCGCCAGTGATATGAGCTAAACCATTCACTTTGCATTTTTGATTTGCTTCTAAAACTGGTTTTACATAAATTTCTGTAGGAGTAAGCAATGCATTCCCTAATACACCAACTCCTTTGATCTTGTCTTTCAAAGAATATTTTGTTAACAAAGCTTTTCTTGCAAGTGAATAACCATTTGAATGGATCCCAGAACTTTTTACACCAATTATGACATCACCTGATTTTATTTTATTCCCTAAAACTAATTCTTTTTTTGAAACTAATCCTAAAACCATTCCAGCTAAATCAAATGAAAATCCTTTACCTGAAATTAAATCCGGCATAATTGCAGTTTCTCCTCCTACAATTGGCACTGCTGCTTTTTTTGCACCTTTTACCAAGCCCTCTACAATTTTTTTAAATAATTTTTTATCATTTTTGTTTGCAGCAATATAATCTACAAATGAGATTGGCGTTGCACCAATACAGATCATGTCATTAACATTCATTGCAACACAATCAATTCCTATTGTATCATATTTTTTCATCATATTTGCAATTACTACTTTAGTTCCTACACCATCTGTGTGTGTAGCCAAAAGTTTTCCACCTGGAATCTCTACAATTCCTGCATAATGCCCAAATCCGTGTGTTATCTTTGCTTTTTTCTGAATTTTGTGAGTTGATACAATTAATTTACCAATTGCTGCCTGGCTTTGTTTAATTTTAGATATGTCTACGCCTGCCTTTTTGTAAGTCAGAGCCATAATTTGATGCGTTTGTGCTGTGAATAAGAATTTGCCTATTGTTTAGATTACATGTACATTCCAGATGTTTCTGCTCTATGTTCTACATATTTCTGAGACAGTTCCCCAAATTCTGAATTAATTCTCTCTTTATTTTCTTTAAGCTCTGTTGTGTCTATATCCATTTCATAGAATCGATTCAATGCCTCAATCAGAGTTGCTGCCGCAGCAGAATCAGGTGCTGCCTTGTTTGCTTTTACCAATAGAGTTAAACCCTGAATTTCTCTTACTAGACATTCGTTTAGTATACCTCCTGGAATGCCTGTGATAAATCCCTGAGGAATCACACTGATGTCTTTGTCTGCCATTGTTCTTACTAGATCTTCTTCAGCTGCACAGTATGCCTTGTCATCATGTTCAGTACTTGCAACTCCATCAAGGATTACAATTTCTTTAGATCCTTTTTCTGCTGCCCAATCCAAAATTGATGAGACAAGACAGTAAAGTCCTTCCATCTTCAATGTTATCTCACAAATTATTGCACAGATTGTTCCGTCTTGGTTTGCATAAAATCTAAATGGATGACGTAATCTGCCTCTCATGAAAACTGTTGATGGGGGGAGATACTTTGATCTCATCACTCCAATCTGTTCCATTTTTAATTTTTCAATAATGTGATTAATTGCAACAGGACCAACAAGGCCTGCTCCGACAAAACCTGCAAAAATTATCGGATTCTTTAATTTTACTTTCTTTGTCTCAAAGACTTCTGCTTCAGGAAATTCTTTCTGCACAGTTTACGTCGATTTTTTCTGTCTAATTACCTTTATGAATAAAAAGATTCAACATGGTTCGTCCCTTGTCTGTAATTGAATAGATCATATTTGGTCCTACTGGTTCTTTTCTGATAAAGTTGTAATCCACACACAAATGTAGATAATTCAGAAATGACTTTTTCATTCTGATCTTTGACTTTGAATACAAGTTTGTAAACGTCATAGGATTTGCTTTAAGCTGATACAACAACTTCAATAGAGATAGTGTACTGTAATCTCTCGTTCTTGCCTTTACTGCATCAAGTATCTGTTCACCTCTTTCTATGATGAAATCTTCGAATTGATCTGCCACTTCTAGCGGTACGTATGTTAGCCTTGTTCGCATCATACCGTATAGTACGGTATATTACTTTATTAATCTTTAACTTGAGTTTTGTTGATCAATCCAGATGATTTTTTTACACCTGAATTTCGATAGATAAGTTCAGGTTTATTGCAATTGTTAGGTTTGTGAATTTATAGTGAATAATCTCCTTTAAACTATCAAAATCTGAAAGTTCTTTGTGGAAGTAGCAGTCAGTGTAATTCTAACAGTAGTTGGACTAGCGATGTTATGTTTTGGTGGAAATTGGCTAGTAAGCGGTAGTGTTACTATTGCAAAAAAATTCAGAATTAGTAATCTTGTAATTGGAATGACTATTGTAGCGTATGGTACTTCAACTCCAGAACTTGCTGCTAGTGTAGCTGCAGCAGGAGAACACAGTGCAATTATTTTAGGAAATGTTATTGGAAGTAATATTGCAAATATTGGAATGGTAATTGGTATATCTGCAATTCTTGCTCCTCTTGTAGTAAGAAAATCTATTTTACGAAAAGAAATTTTTATTATGTTGGGAGTTTCTTTTTTACTTGTTTTACTCTCAATTGATGGTGAACTTTCTCAGTATGATGGAGTATTGCTACTTGGTGGATTGGGGGTGTTTGCATTTTATACATACAAAGATGCAATGAAGCAAAGAGAAGAAAATAAAGAGAAAATTGAAACAGGTAAAAAAAACATACGTCTAAAATCTATAGGACTAATTGGAATAGGTGTTGCACTTTTGTATGTTGGTGCAATTCTTACAGTTGATAATGCTATAATTTTAGCAAAAGAGTTTGGATTATCAGAAAAAATTATTGGATTAACAGTAATTGCAATTGGAACATCTCTTCCAGAATTAATAACATCTGTAATTGCAGTTAGAAAAGGTCACACCGATATCGGCATTGGAACTATTATTGGAAGTAATATCTATAACATCTTGATGATAATGGGGGTTGGTGCTGCACTTGGCGGTGTGATGATTGGATCTGATGCTTATGTCGATTATGCAATAATGATTATCTTTGGTCTTTCATTACTAATTGCCTTAAAAACTGGAATTATCAATAAAGTAATGGGTGTCTGTTTGACTATTGGTTATGTTGTATATCTGGCAGTCACTTTTTTCAAGTAATTCATGCCTGAATTTGGCATTTAGATAGAATTTACCATAATATTTTCAGCTTTCAGTGTTGGTACAATAGATGGAAGTGATGCCCACTGAATTACGTTTTTTGGGTTGTTCCCAATTTCTGAAATGTTTTTTAACATAGTAGGAAGGTTGTGGATTATTCTCACTGATTTTCCAGGTCCTTTTATCTCTCCATTTTCAATAATTCTTATCCCGCTTCTTGCGGTACATGAAAAATCTCCTTTAATTGGATTTACTGCATATGTGTACCATAACCTTCCAACCAACAATCCATGTTTTGTGTCTTTGATCATGTCTTCTTGAGAAATGTCTCCTGGATTTATTTTAAGATTATGTGGTGCTGACATTGGTATTGGTTCAGAACTTCTTCCCATAGGTGAACCTGATCTAGATGCATTACCCGAAGATTGTTTTCCTTCTTTGTAACTATCAAAGAGATTTGAAAAAGTATTTTTAAAAATTCCTTTTTCTATCAAATTCCTTTTTTTTGTTTCTGTTCCCTCATCATCTACAGATTTTGTTCCAATACCTTCTGGGATGTGAGGATCATCAATTAAACTAAGTTTTTCTATTGCTATTCTCTCTTCAAAATTATTTGAAAAACAACTTTTCTTTTCTGAAAATGTTTTAAAATTAAAATTTGCTGCAACAACAAACGCTAATAATTCTCCTACTGAATATGGTTCAAAAATTATAGAATAGTTGTCTGAATCAATTTTTTGTGGATTTATTGATTCAATGCACATAATTTTTGCATCCTTTCCAACTTGTTCTGCGGAAAAATTTGATAGTGTTCTACCACTTGCGTGGCCGATTCCTGATACTGGTAAGGTTCCATATTCTGATTCTGCGTTAATAATTCCTGAAATGTATGTAGCCTTTTCATTTAGATGCAATCCATTTGAATTTGCTATCTCAAAATTCTCTGAAACTATGTTTAGCGATCCTGTTATCGTATTTACCTTGTCACTATTTGCTGAATTTATCATATTTTGTACGATATCCATTACTTCCACACCGGAAATCTTCTCTAGTCTTTCATCAAATGTTCTATCGAGTTGTTTAAGGGTTGTGTCATGTGGCAATCCTCCCCAAAAATCCCTTGCCTTAAGATTAGATGATGTTTTAAATGCACTATCAATTGCTTTCTCTATGTCTTGCTGGTTGGTTGTTTGAATTGATGCAATTTTTTTGTCATGAATTAATCTTATGCCATAATCTTCACTAAAATTTTGTTTAATTTCAGCAATCTCAGAGTCTGTGATTCTAATAGTGATGATCTTTTTTTTAACGATAACTATTTCACATTCATTAATTCCTATGTTCTTTGAATGATTCAATGCCTTGTCTAAGGCAGACAATCATTTTCTCCTTGGATTTTTATAATTAAATTTGTTAATTTTAATTAATTCTACATATGATCCGAATCGAGAAGTGTCTGTAACTTTGTCAAGCTCACTTTCAATTTCATTTTCATTGTCAAACTTTCTTAGAATCTTGTAATTGGTGTCTCTTTCTGCTGGAATTCTCCCAATTTCTTTTATCAGTCTTCTTATTTCTTTTGGTCTTAATAACTGACCGTGCACTGAACCTGCAGATGTTGATATGCTTTCATTAATCAGCGTTCCTCCAAAATCATTTGCTCCCCACATAAGTAATAACTGAGACATCTTTTGCCCTTCTTTTACCCATGACATCTGAAGATTATTAATAGAATTGTTCAACATAATTCTTGCAATTGCATGTGTAAGTAAAACGTCGTTTCCACTTGCTCCATCTTTAATTCCTTCATGTAATTGATGCTTGTACATTGGCGCTTCATCAGGAATGAAATTTAGGGGAACAAATTCTGTAAATCCTCCTGTCTCCTTTTGAATTTCTCTCAGTTTTGCAATATGTTTTACTCTGTCTTCCAGTGTTTCCACATGACCAAACATCATAGTTGATGTTGTATTAATTCCCATTTTGTGAGCAGTCTTGATAACCTTCTCCCAATTTTTTACACTGATTCTACCTGGTGAAATCTTATCTCTGAGTTTCTGATCAAGAATTTCAGCAGATGTTCCTGGAAGTGTGTCTACCCCAGCCTCTTTCATTCTTTTTAGAAATTCTTCAATAGATGTCTCTGATCTTGTTGCTCCATATAGAATCTCTTCAGGGGAAAATCCATGAATGTGGATGTCTGGAATCTCTTTTTTGATTTCTCTGCATATGTTTTCATACAAATCCCCTTCCATGTCTGGTGGCAGTCCGGCTTGAATACAGACTTCGGTTGCTCCTAATTGATGTGCCTCCTTTGCTCTTCGTACAATCTCTTCAGTTGGTAGAAAATATCCTTCTTCCTCTCGAAAATCTCTACTAAATGCACAAAAACCACATTGTTTGATGCAGACATTTGTAAAATTGATATTTCTATTAACTACATATGATACAATATCCCCAACTCTTCTTCTTCTAATTTCATCTGCAACTAACCCTACTAGATGAAAGTCAATTCCAGTTGTATTGTATAATGTCAAACCTTCTTGTACAGAAATCTCCTTGTCTGATAGTGCATTGTTTAGGATTTTGGATACTATTGGGTCTGCATTTTTGAAAAGCGAATCTATGTTACTGGTCATCTCCAATACTCCTCTTTTACCAATCCTTCCCCATTTTCAATAACTGACATCTTGTCTCTTAACTCTTTACTAACAAAAGAAAAGAATTCAGGATATATTGGGAATCTACACTTTAATTCAAATCCCGCATTTCTTGAATTTTCATCTACTTTGTCAATTTCTGGCCAGGAAAATTCTGGATTAACAAAATCTGGAGTTAATGGTGATATTCCTCCCCAATCATTTATTCCAACTGATAAGAAACTTTGATATGATTTTGGGGATAGATTTGGCGGAATCTGTATGTTCATCTCTGGCATGATGATTCTTGATAACGCAACAATTGTTTTGAAATATTTTTCATCAGCTGATGGTGTATTCTTCATTATTGTATCTGGTTTTGGCTGAAAATTTTGTAAAATTACTTCTTGAATATTTCCATATTTTTGGTGTAGCTGTTTTATTGCTAAAATTGAATCAATAATCTCCTCTATTGTCTCACCAATCCCTACCAGAAGTCCCGTTGTCATTGGGATTCCTAACTTTCCAGAATTTTCTAATACTTCTAATCTTGCTTTTGGTCTTTTACTTGCAGCCAAATAATGTGGCATTCCCTTTTCTGTTAATCTTTCACTGACATTTTCAAGCATTATTCCCATTGACACATTTGTTTTCTTCAACTCTCTCATCTCCTCAAAATTCAGATTACCTGCATTTGTATGTGGAAATAATCCTAATTCTAATGATAACTCTGATGCATGAATAAGATATTCAGCAGTTGATTTGAATCCATTTTCCTTTAGCCAATCTCTTGCTTCTTGATATTTCTGTTCTGGTCGCTCACCTGTAACAAAAAGTGCTTCAACACATCTGTATTTTTTTGCAAGTTGTAATAATTCTAATATTTGCTGTTTTGACATCAAAGATAATTTTTTCTCATCTGGTTCAGCTTTGTATGTGCAGTAAGAACAAGTATCTTTGCAGAGATTGACAATGTTGAAAAATACTTTTTTTGAAAATGTAACTGAATCTTTTTTAAATTTTTCTCTCAAATTTTGTGCAACTGAAAAAAGCTCACTAGAATCTTCTACTGCATTTTGATAAATCTCCATAATGTCTTGACGAGAAATTACTTTATTCTCTAAAACATTGTTTAAACTCTCAGAGTTTAACACAAGCTTGCTCAACAGAAAAGATTCTTGATTAGAAGTATTTATGCTTGTATTACACTAATTTCCATTTGGTCTTTCTTGGAGAATAATTGTGATATCTGTCGTCCTATTATCTCTTAGAATCTCCAAAACCATCTCATCTCCAACCGATTTTGCTCTTTGAAGATGTATCAAAATATCTGCAATCTTTCTAACTTCAATTTCGTCTACTGATAAAATTATGTCTCCACCCATTGGATAGTTGATTCCTTCAACTTGAATGGTTTTTTCAGACCCAATTAATCCTGCTTTAGAAGCTGGACTATTTTCTACAACTGTTATTATCAAAAACCCTACTGCATCCTTTAGACCCAAAACTTTTGCTAGATCTGGATCAATATCACGACCCGAAATTCCCATCCATGGATGTTTATATTCTCCCTTCTCAATTAGGGTTGGAATAATTTTGACAACAGTTTGTGATGGTATTGCAAATCCTACTCCTGTAAATTCACCAGTTGTTGATTGAATTGCAGTGTTTATACCAACCACCTCGCCTCTCATATTTAGTAGTGGCCCTCCTGAATTTCCAGGATTGATGGCAGCATCAGTTTGAATTACATCTGGAATAGAATACCCTGAACCTGATGGAAGTAATCTTCCTAATTGACTTACTATCCCTGAAGTCATAGAACCTGATAATCCAAATGGGTTTCCAATTGCAGCTATTGATTCTCCTACTTTAAGATTAGATGAATCGCCAAGTGATAGTGGTTGCAATAATGTAGAATCTGTATTGACTTTGATTACTGCAAGGTCTGTAAACTCGTCTATTCCAATAATTTCTGCATTATATGATCTACCATCAAGAAATGTAACTACAACCTTTTTTGCTTCATCAACAACGTGAGCATTAGTAATTATATGCCCCTTTTTATCAAAAACAAAACCTGAACCTAACCCATTTGTTTGTTCCTCTGTTTCATTTCTTTGCACATTAACTCTTACTACTCCTGATTCAGATTTTTCAAAAATCTCAATTAATGATAAACTCTTTGAATAAAGTGAAGTTACTTCTCCAACTGTACTTGTTGTATGACCATTACTTACCACAATCTCTGGTTTAATTAATTCTGGTGGTGAAACAAATAATGCTACAAACATGACAATAACAATTACAGCTCCTATCGCCCCACCTACAAACACACCTGATTTGTTCATGAGATTTTTTATTCTCCATTTTCTATCTAAAAGGCTTGCTATACACTGATTGAACTTTGAGTATGATCTTTCAGTGAATAACTTCTTTCTTTCCATGTAACAGAAGATGTGCTCTTTGCTTGAAGCAGTCCCCACAAAAATCCTAAAACTACTACTAAACCCCCCAGTGGTGCAAATAATGCATGAACCAATCTTAAATCAAGTCCAACTTTTACCTCAATTATCGCACCAATGTAAATTAGAATTGAAGCAATTGCTGCAGTTGCACAAAGCAACTTTGCAGATGTTGTTTCAATCGGTAATGATGCAGATATAGCAAATATTGGAAATGGAATAAATAATAAAAATAATACAGCAAAGAAAATACCAATTGCAATTTTTCCATTTTGAAGATATAATGGAACCATTAGTCTTTTTAGCGCATTCCATAAAGTACTTCCATCTCGAGCCCAAGCAGCACCAATTAGATGCTCTCCTCTTACCATCTTCATTTTGTATCCCAATTCTTTTACTTTTTTTCCAAGTGCACCATCTTCAATAATTTCATGCTTTACTCCTTCATGCATGCCAACTTCTTCGTATGTCTTTTTCTTCAAGATGTAAAAACTTCCAAAGAAATAACCAGTTTTTTTTGATGGATTGTTAACATTCAATGCTGAAAATCTAGTATGTAAAAATGTAGAAATCATTGGAAGTGTAATCTTTGTCCAAAAGTCAAACGTCAGCATTTTTGGAATTGCAGATAATGCATCTAAATTAAATGAAATCAAGTGTGCTACTGCAAGTGATAATATATTTTTAGAATGATTTGTATCTGCATCAGTGAACAACAAGAGTTCTCCTGTTGCTTTTCTATATCCTTCCATACATGCCCAGTTTTTGCCAATCCAACCTTCAGGTTTAGGTCTTGCAGCAACTGGAATTATTTTAGAATATTTTTTTGCATACTCTGAAATTATTTTACCTGTTGCATCATCCGATGAATCATCAATTACTATAATTTCATAATTTTCATAATCTTGGTTAATTAACGTGTCTAAACATTTACCGATAAACTCTTCTTCATTTCTTGCTGGAATAATAATTGAAACCTTGGGAGCTGATTTTGAAGTATTTTCAAATTTGTCAAGATATGGTGTAAATCTAAATGAATTAACCATTGATTTGATGAGAAATACCCAAGCTCCACAAACTCCAATTAGAATTGCAGTTAGTGAATAGTTGAAAACATCTATAATTAATTCCATGAATTTATCTCTCGATTTCTTCTTTGATACTTTGCATTGCTTGCTCAGTGCCACTTTTGATGTGCTTTTTAATTATGCCTGTAAACATCCCCATCATACCTGTTAGTTTTATGTCCCAAACTGTACAAAGTATAGTTTTTTCATCTTTAGGAAAAAGTGTTATAATTTTTTCTCCACTTATGATGCCTTTTGTGAATTTTGCATGTATTTTTTCTTTAGGTTCAAGTCTTACCTCTTGTAGGCATTTTTGATCTCTAAACGCTATTATGATCTCTCGATTGACTATGTTGCCATCCTTCGATAAATTTTTGACTTCTTTTGTTCCTTTCCAAAATTTTGGTTCGTTATCTATATCTGAAACTATATCCCAAACTTTGTCAACTGTAGCATTGATTTCTATTTCGACTTCAATTGTTGCCATGTTCTACGAACATTTGTTCAGCATTAACTATATAATCTTCATGGGTGGGAAGAAAATAGAGGCAAGTATTAAGCAGAATTATATCCAAGAAAATATTACTTTTAGTTGGTATTTCAATTGTTGTGATTGCTTCAATACTATTAAGTAGCGGTTCAGAACTGAATGATGCCCAAGATACATCCCCTGAAGTTGTTGCACCACTAGTACAAGATGAACCAATATCTATAATTGATAAACTAAAATTTACAGATAAATCCGTTCTAGTTGTTGCACCACTATTAACAGCAAATGCTTATCGTTATCAAGGGTTTTATGATACTTTTAGGGGAGATTGTGATGAATCATGTCTTTCTTTACAACTTGATACAAAAATTCGGTTTGGCTATACATCAAGTAATAATGCACTAGTATATTTTAACAATTTGGGAATCCCATTAATTGATGATTACACAGCTTCTTTGAATCCTGAAATTTTTAGCCAATATAAGAAAATTATAATGTTACATAATGAATATGTAACAATAGAATTCTATGAAGCAATCATAAATCATCCAAATGTGTACTTCATGTATCCAAATGCCCTATACGCAGAGATTGACCTTACTGATGGAGTGATGACTTTGATTAAAGGAAAAGGGTACCCGAAAGATGATCCGCCACCAACAGTAAACGCTTTTGATTGGGAGTTTGAAAATACTCATCCTGACGAATATGATTTAGAGTGTATTGATTTCAAGTGGAAAAAAATTGGAAATGGGTATCAACTTAATTGTTATCCTGAGGTTGTGATATTTGAGAAGACTGAAATTATGGACTTTATTTTTGAGGACCGTTAATAATGATGGTTCTTGGAGGAATTTACACCATTCCTTCAATACTGGTATAGCCCGTGCCTTCTATTAATGGTAAAATTCCGAATCACATTAAATATATTAGATCATTACTTGTTTTCAAATAGACTGTGGTGGGCAACATGCCTAAAATCCGGAACAGTAACTCCAGTTCCAATGACATTTGCCATTCTTCCATCACAGTCAATTAATTTGAATGAAAATGAAACCCTCAAAATATATGCCAAAAATCGAAACTTTTGACGGTACTAGCTTTTGGAAAAATGCTTACGCTCATCAACGTGGTAAATTGTTAAAAAAAGTCAATGTTCCAGAAGATCAAATTATTATACTTGTTAACAAAAAGTACACAGAACTCCCTGCTGCTCTAAAATATGAAATTGAAACAAGTGGACTAGACAAAAAAGAACTACAATAAATTCGAAATTCATTTTAACTGGAAAAATCAGGGTTTGTTATGTCAAATGTGTCGTATGATGATTTTGCAAAATTAGACATTAGAGTTGCAAAAATTATTGCAGCTGAATCAATTGAAGGAAAATCTAGAATTATCAAAGGAAGGATTGATTTGGGAAATGATGATCTACGGGATGTGATTATCGGTGGTGCTCAATACTATCAACCTGAAGATATGATTGGAAAAACTGTTATTGTCATTACAAATCTGGAACCAAAAAAGATGGCAGGTGTTGAATCTAATGCAATGTTATTGGCTGCTGATGTTGGCGATAAACCATTTTGGTTGACAGTAAATGAAAATGTTCCTTTAGGAAGTCCTATTAAATAGGACTATTAATAAATCATTAATTCTTTTTCTTCTAATAATGCATGTAAGTTGTTTACAGACCTATAAACATCTGACTCTTTTTTAGCACCCGTACAAACAAGTTTTCCTGAGGAAAATAATAAAATCACTGTCTTTGGGTCTAACATTCGATGGATGAGCCCTGGAAATTGTTCTGGTTCATACATACTTCTTGGTAATGTTCTTGCTGCTTGTTCCAGATGGATTTTGCCACCTAGATTAATTGAAGCTACAATGTTTTGAATTGTCACAGTAGCGTCTTTTTTTACTGGAATTCCTCCCTTACGAAGTTTTTGTACGACTGTCTTTACTGCCTTTCTTGCCAAATCTGGAGATTTAGAACCTGTACACACCATTTTACCTGAGGTGAAAATTAATGTTGCAGTTTTTGGAGTCTTTAATCTAAAAACTAAGCCAGGAAAATTATCAGGATGATATTCTACACCTGAAAAAGTTCTGGTGATTTCATTCAAGTCCATCTTCTGATATACATCTGCTGAAGCTACTACGTTTTCTATGCTTACAATAGGTTTTGTTTGTGGCATATTTGGTTTTTTCTCTCTAAATTATAATAAAAACACTGCCATTATTTTGCTTTGCGAAGACTTGAACGAATGATTTAATTTAGATCTGACAAATGTTGAGTTTAGTGAATTTTACAAATTTTGATTTTGATCAACTGTTTGCGATGAGTGATGACACAAATCCAATAATGATGCTCATCTGGATAATTCCGATAATTCTCTTTGTGTTTTATGGACAACGAATTCAATTGTACATTACTTCTGGTGAAATCAAAAAAGGAATTAAAAAACTCTATGGCTTTAAAGTAGAATCAAGAAAAGAACTAATTGATTATGTCACAAAAACTTTGAAACCTACAGACGATCCAACAAAAAAAATCGACCGATTTTTGGATTATTTTACTATTATGCCAGTTGACATGGATCCTAATGGCATAGTTGACAAAGTAAGGCATACGGTTAGGTCAAGAGAAGATTATACTCGAGAACATGTAAAATCACTTTTCCCAGAAATTAGTGATTTTGAATTAACTAAAATACAAACTATACTTGAAATAGCTTCTTCATTACAAATGATTTACAAAATAATTAATCACATGTTTTTAACTGCAAAAAAACAAAACAACTATCCGCTAATTTTACCTTTGCAGATGATTCTTCCTTTTGTAATGGAGCAAGCGGAGGCAATGAAAGAAGCAATTCCTGCATTTAAAGCAGGACAACCTGTTGGAGATGGAATTGGTTCAATGGTTGTTGGAAAAATGATGTTGGAATGTGAAAAAGAAATAGTTGCATTTCAAACTGTTCTTGCAAAAACTGAATTTGAGACTAGGACATTGTTTCTTTTAAAAGCTGAAGGACCAAGTTCTACTGTAGGACGGCTTGCTGATGCATTAGAAACAATTGTTTCTAGTAACAAACTTGATGCAATAATTATGATTGATGCTGCATTAAAAATGGAAGGTGAAGATTCAGCATCTATTGCCCAAGGTTTCGGCGCAGCAATTGGTGGAATTGGAGTTGAGCGATTTCAAATTGAAGCAATTGCAACTAAAAATAACATCCCAGTCTTTTCTATAGTGGTTAAACAATCGGTTAAGGAATCAATAACCTTGATGACAAAAGAAATTGCTAATCAAGCTGATGATGTGCGTTCACAAGTTTATGAAATGATTCAAGAAAGTACCAAACAGGGTCAGTCTGTGGTGATAATTGGCGTAGGTAATACTGCTGGAGTGCTTCAATGATGTTCTCTAAGAAAAAAATTACCACTGCATACACTGTTGAGAAATGTACAAAATGTGGAATGTTAAGAAAAAGAAAATTTGCCGAAGGTGATGTTTTATTTACCGAATCTTCAAAATGTACTTCATGTGATGGAATGACAAATATTGAAAAAATATTTGGTGAAACTATTGAGCAATAGTTGTTATCGTCACTCCATTTTCATTTGGAATGAATGTATGTTCAGCTTGAGCAACTCTTTGCTCATTTACTTCAATAAGAATAGGATAAGCTTGCACCGCTTTTTTCTTAATCAAAATTCCTAGTAATTCTCTTGCTCTCTTTTCTTCCCATTCTTTTGTGATCCATCTTAACGCAAACGGTAGCATGTTAAAATTCTTCCAAATAAAATCAAGTAATCTATCTGCTTCAGAATCTTTTGTTTTCTTTCGTGAATTTATGGCAAAAATATTTTTTATTTGCCCGTTTCTGACAAACCCTCCGCCTTGTTCTGTTGTTACAAATGGCTCACATGCATAAGCAGAATTCTCTGAAAGCGAAAATCCTCCAATTGACCAAATATTTGGAATAGATCTTCCAGCATGTATTGTGTATTGTTCTAATGAATGTCCACTAAGATTTGCAATTGGTTTGAATCCCCTTTGTTTAATTGTAGATTCTATAGTGCGTCCAATGTCACTGACCTTTATTCCTGTTTTTATCATAGACATTGCATTCCGTAATGCTTCTTCCGCTGCTTGAACTAATCCATCAAATTGGGCATCATAACAAACAGTTACTGCCGTATCTGCAATGTAGCCGTTAATCTGTACACCCAGATCAATTTTTACCAAGTCCGTATCTTTGATTGTAATTGGATCATTTGGTTCTGCAGTATAATGAGCTGCAACTTCATTAATACTAGTATTCACTGGAAATGCACATTTTGCCCCTCTTTTTTTAATCTTCTCTTCAACTTGTTCACAAATTTCATAAACTGTTTTTCCAATCCAGTCTTTCACTCTGACTACTTCTCTTACTTCAGCAGCAATCTTTCCTGCTTTGACATAATCCTCAATTTGCACATTTTTGATCTTTTGAGTGCCTTTAAAATGATTATCTGAAGACTTGACTTAGCTTTGAGTATCCACAACGTTTTCTATTTTGTATAATTTTTCTAGTACTTTTGGCTCTTTTCTCGGTTCACAATTAATTAAAACAAAAGTTTTGAACGTAACATTAGTAGCAAATTATCAAATTTTTCTTTTGTGATTAGATTAGGCCAAAACAAGTCTAAAATCATATAATTTTTAAGGCTAAATGAACAAAAGCTTTACGTAGTGCTTCAGCAAAAAAAGGTTCTAAAAGTAACAAGAAACGTTAGAATTTATTTTCCATTGAATGTTTATGGCATTGATGAAAAATGTTAACAACAATCTTAGTTGGCTCAAGCGGAAGCGGAAAGTCAACCCATGCCAAGACCTTAGGTCAGGTAATTTGTTCTACAGACAAATATGTCGAAGAACAGGCAAGAATACTTGGAGTAAGTTACGATAAAGCATTCCAGATGTTACAGTCAATCGGTATATTTAAGAAATTTACCAAGTACTTTTACGAGGACATCGATTACTGTATAAGAAACAACAAGGATTTTGTGATTGACAGAACTAACCTGAGCTCTGAAATGAGGTGCAGTCTTATTTTGAAACTCAGGGGAATGGCAAGAAAATATGGAAAAATAATCATCATCAAAGGAGTGTACTTTGTTACTCCGAAGAATGTTATTTTGCAAAGATTGGAACATAGAAAGAATATTGAAAACAAATCAATCTCTGTAATGCTTGTCGAGGAACAAATCAAAAAATATGAACTACCCACAATCGAAGAAGGATTTGATTACTTGATCAAAAAATAATATCTATTCAGACCAATTTGTATTGTACTTTCTGTAATGATCTTGTAAACTGCTGTACTAATATTAGATAGTATAACTAATCGTACATCATCAAGTCTTTTTCTTCAAGCAGATTATGAAGACTATGCACTGAGCGATACACATCTGATTCTGTCTTGGCACCAGTACAGACTAGTTTACCTGATGCAAAAACCAAAATTACTGTTTTAGGATCAAGCATTCTGTGAATTAATCCTGGAAATTGTTCAGGTTCATACATACTTCGAGGTAATGATCGTGCAGCTTTTTCAAGATGAACCTTTCCTCCAAGGTTTATTGAGGATACGATGTTTTGAACAGTTACAACTGCATCTTTTTTGATTTTAATTCCTCCTTTTCTTAATTTTTTAACTACAATATTTACCGCCTTTACAGCAAGTTCCTCTGATTTTGAACCAGTACATACCATTTTACCTGTACTAAAAATTAGAGTTGCAGTCTTTGGATTTTTCAGTCTAAATACTAATCCTGGAAATTGTTCAGGGTGATATTCAGTGTCTGGGAATTTTTTTGTAATTTCATATAGATCTAATTTCTGATCAACTGATGCAGACGCTACAACATTTACAATTTCAATTATGGGTTTAGTAACTGCCAACGAGAATTAAGTTAAAGAAACCACATTTAAAGAGATTTAAAACGGATTCATAAACTGATTCAATGAAATTACATTGCTTTCCTTAGTACTTTGATTCTCAATATTTGACAGATATTGTTCCCTTGTTAGTTCTTCAATGTAGAACATTATTACAATTTGTACGATTTGACCTAATTTAGCAAGTATAAGTAAAAAAATTTGAATAATTCATATCTGTGAAGCTTAAATTGGGCAACTTTTAGGATTTACTGGGATCGTGGTCTAGCTTGGTATGATTCTGCGTTTGGGACGCAGAGGTCGCGCGTTCGAATCTCGCCGATCCCACCACTAATCATTATCTTATTATCAAATTGTTACACAGTGCTACTGCCGAGCAATGAAGAAGAGTTAGAGTAATGATTTTGAAATGAAGTAAACTAATTGGTTCTGAGCTCCGGCATGTTTTTATCAATTCTATGATGTCTAGATTTAATTGAAATTTGAAAGACGAGATATACTTTTGATTGTGGGGCTTTTGCTTTTTATGATTGGCTTGACGCCCTTTACGGGACTTTTTTATGCTGTTATTATAGTAATAATCATGTATTTTGGAATTAAAGTGTACGTAGGAAAGAGAAAACAATCAATTGAAAGAGATGTGGGAGAAGGAATCTGCATGGAATGCGGCTCTAAAATTATCAATAAGAAATGCCCAAATTGTAATTAGTATGTGTAGTTAGTTTCAGAGGCATTAATTTTTGATTCACTTTTTAGAACAAAGGCTTCAGGTACTGGACTGGGCTTGCCATTTTGCAAAAAAATTATAGAACAACATAAAGGAACTATATCTGTCTCAAGTAATCCAACTACTTTTACAATCAAGTTACCTACAAATGATCTAACTATGATCAAATTACCTGTAAATTGATAAAAAATGTCACGGTAATACATTAACATTTCTGATTTTTATATCCTATTGACCACACTCTACGGTATGCCTTCATCACCTCAAAATGGTATTTTTGGAAATTTACAAGCATACAAGTTTCATATTAGACCTACTGCACAGCGCCTTTTCGGGGACTCCTCTCAAATCAAAAAAACAAATCATCAACAAAATGTACAACATTTACTTCGAATTTTAATGCTAAGTGGAACTGGAACCACTTGGGATATGGCAAAAATAATGGTTCAAAATGATATTTCAAAGGTAAGAACTAGAGAAAAGAATTACCGAAGATTGTTAATTGGACGAGTTGATAGAGGAAAATCTTCTGAAGGGATATTGCAATCAGGATTGGTGGTAAAAGACGGTAAGAGCTTTAAGCGAGCTCCTGCTGATAAATACCGCCTTTCATTACATGGAATACTGTATTCTTTGGATGTCTTGAGACCAACTAATAATGAAATTGATATATTATCTTCAAAATATTCACATATTCTTCCAAAGGTTTTTGGTAAATGGAATTATCTGAAACCAATTATTGGAAAAGATCTTTACAATTTGAAAATTTTAGCAAAAGGTGAGTTATTAGATGATCAAAAAAGTGCTGAATTTTCTAGTTCTCCTTTTCACGAGTTGATGCTTTTCTTTACTATGAAATATAGTAAAAATCTTGCAAGTATTTCAGAACATGATTTAGCTGATCAAATTTCATTCTGGTTTTACACTAGCTTGTTATATAATTCAAAATTACATCTAGATAAAAGAAAAAGAACATTGGGAGTAAAAAGACTCATGCAAATTTTTCAAGATGATGAAGATCTAGCAAAGTGGTATGTATCATTTTTTAACGAAACTAAAGCATTCTATAAAGAAGGCCTTCAAATTCTAAATCTGACTACAATCTTCCCAAAAAATATTCAGAGTTGGTCAAAACATTCTCATTCATCAACTAAGTAAATTCAGAGAACATATCTTCCAATGACTCTAATGAAATAGGCTTTCTTACAGGTTTAGAAATACCTAATAGTTCAATTTTAATTCAGTTCATTCACGATTTTTTATTCTATAAGTTCATCCAACGTTGGTTTGTATGAAATTTGTCCACTCCAGAATGATTCCTACGGATCTCATATAAGCCAAAAAACACCTATTTTACGCATGAACAATACCCGTAGAGTTGGATTTCTGAGGTCAACTTTAACAATAAGCTCAACTTTTCCTCAATTTCATTCTAAAATGACTCCTTTAGTCAAACAAATAAGGAAACAGCAATGAATCGGAACCTATCAATTGTATTTTCTATACTCTTACTTGTAGGTATTATAGTTCCTGCATACGGTCAGACAAATTATGATGATGTTGTAATTAATGAGGTAGACATAAACCCTTTTGGAGATGATTCAGTAAATGTAAATGAATGGATTGAACTTTACAATCCTACTGATTCTGATATTGATTTAGGTGGTTGGGAAATTGCATCTACAACTGGTATCAAAAAAACAATGACTATTTCTCCTGGTACAATAATTAAGTCAGGAGAATTTTTGACATATCAATATCAGACTGTTTGGTTTACAGATGTTAATGAATCTGTTGAACTTAGAGATGAAAATGGAATTGTTATTGATAAAACTCCTGTGATTTCTGATATTCAAAATGACTTTACATCTTGGCAGAGAATCTATGATGGTTATGACTTGGACAGTTATGATGATTGGAAATTTGAAACATCTACAACCGGTTTATCAAATGGAAAACTGGTAGAAATACAAAAACCAACAGAAATTACTGTAACAGTTTCGTCAGAAAAATCTTCATATCTATTTGGTGATGTAGCAATTATTACAGGGAGTATTTCTGAAGTTTTTGCTTATAAACCATTTTTTCAACCTGAACAAATTCTAGTTATTATCTCCGGTGGTAACTTTTACAAAACTGTAACTCTATATCCTGATCTCAATCTAAATTATGAGACAACTCTTAGTCTACATCATGTTCTTGGAATCAATGAAGGAATCTATGATGTATCTGTTAACTATGCTGGGGCTACGGCAAACACAAATTTCTCTGTAGAAAGTGAATTAGTTGAACAGGAAACTAAAGAAGATAGCTCATTTAGTATTACCACTGACAAAACTCAATACCTTCCAGGACAACAAGTTTCAATTACTGGTTTTACCACAGAAACAATTCCATTTCAGGGAATGAAATTTTCCGTCAAAGATTCTCAACGCACTATTATCTATAGTGGAACCCTATTCCCAACTAACGGCGAATTTGCAACTAATATTTTCCTTACAACTGTAAACCCTAACTATGGAACTTATGAGATTATTGCTGAATATTTTGATAAGGCTGATTTAACAACTTTTGAGGTAGTTGAGGACTTTAAAGAAGATGAATATGTTGCTTCTGATGAACCATTGACAATCTTTCTTGATAAAGAAATCTATGAACTTGGCGATAAAATGATCATTAGTGGATTAATCAAAAATCCACTTTCAAATACAAGTTATGAAACTGGTTCTCGTTATATTGGTTCTTCTGTTGCAATTTCATTTTCTGGTGACTCCGATGTAAATAGTGGTGTTCTTGTTTCCCTTGACTTTACAGCACTTCCTGACACTTCAGGAAATTATTCACTTCAAACTGATGTTACTAACATTATCTTCACCGATGGAAATTATGTTGTTAAAGCTCAATATTTGAGTAACACTGCAACAAAAACTTTCACAGTTATTGATCCCTTTGTTTTTAATCCTGATGACCCCCTATCTCTCTTAGTTTCTACAGACAAGTCCGAATATCATCCTGGTGATACAGTAATAATTACTGGAAATTCAAACAAGCCAATTTATCTTGAAAATTTTGACGTAAGTGTTATTCAAAAAGCAGATATTGATATCACGTGTGCTAATTTTAGTTGTGGAATACATGCTGGTCCTGTAACTTCTATCCGTACAAGTCCTTTTGGTTCATTTACTCATGAATTTATGATCCCTAATTCTATGTCTGCGGTAGGATCATACGAAATAACAGTTGATGCTGACTTTGAAATAAAGCGTATACAATTTGATGTAATTGAAAAACCTCAAACTCTAAAATTGAAAACTGTGATTGAAAAAGAAAACCGAATTCCTGGAAAAATAATTTCTATATTGACTGAGGAAAAAATTGTTGACAATACAAGCATTGCACCCAGAGTTCTTTCTGGTTCTTTGATAACAACTTTAAGATCTGATGAATCAAACGTCAATCTTAAGATATCAACTACAACTGGCATATGTATTATTGGCCCTAATGCCGATTGTTTAGTTAAAGAATCCACAAGAAAACAGGGACAAATCTATGATGTTGTTGAAGTTGATGGAATTAGCCTTAATGTGAGATATAGCGGTCCGGATGTACGCCTAGAAAAATTCAGCATTCTACCTGAATCCTCCACTGAATTCTTACCTGATGCAAATTGGAACGTTGAAGTCATCAAGGATGACCAAGTTTCACGATTCTATTACAAAATCACATACAAAACCCTAGAGTAAATTCAAAATACTGTTCATTTTATTATTGAATGAAGTGAAATTACAAGTTTTAATGTTTTTTCAAGATGATCCAAAAAAATGTACAGCAGCCAAGATAGTGAAATTTGGTCTTGCCCAAAACATCAAAAAAATTAGTAAAAAAGGATTAGTTTTAGATCCTTTTTCTGAAAAGACCCTGTTGCCTAAAGATAAATCTTTAATTAATT
The DNA here is from genome assembly GCA_013390905.1 of Marine Group I thaumarchaeote. Taxonomy (GTDB): domain Archaea; phylum Thermoproteota; class Nitrososphaeria; order Nitrososphaerales; family Nitrosopumilaceae; genus Nitrosopumilus. Next base: position 303,982 of record JACATG010000001.1, read on the forward strand.
CTATTGTTGGAATTGATTGCTCTTGGAATCTAACAGATCAAATCTTTTCTAAAAAATTTAATGGCATTAAACGAAAACTTCCACCATTACTTGCAGGAAATCCTGTAAATTATACAAAACTAAACAAACTAACTACTGCTGAAGCACTGTCTGCTTCATTATTCATTTTAGGTTTCAAAGAACAAGGTCTGGAATTACTTGATAAATTCAAATGGGGACATACTTTCTATGACCTTAACAAAAACCTCTTAGATGAATATTCAAAACTTAAAAATGAAGACCAAATAGAATCAATTCTAAAAGATTTTAGATTGTTATAGATATTGCTTCTTAAGATAAACCCCTACTCCAATAAAGAACAGTATTGGTATTATCCAAATCCAATACTCTGATTTGTTTTCAGTAAATTCTATGTTGGTAGACAAACTAGTTGGTAATTCTGCTTTAACATCTGTTACAAGAAAACTTGATTCATAAAAATCTGGTTTCAACACAGAATTTGAAATTGCAAATATCTTGATGTTGTTTGCTCCTATTCCCAAATCTTTTGTATTCTCTGATGGCACAGTAACAGTAATTCTATTTCCATCTATATTGAGTGTCTCTGATGATATCATCCTTCCTTCAGTATTTGTCAAAAAGTATAGAATGGAATCTGAATTATCTACCTCTACTCTTATTTCCAATTCTTCTCCTCTTTGAATGATATTTTTCATTTCTATGTTCTTTATGATTGGTAATTTGGCTTTTTCAAATTCTGCCCATTCTCCAATTTTAAATGGATATGAATCATCATCAAATGCACTCACTGTAATCGTTCGTGATTCTGGCGAATATGATTTTAAATAAAATGGCCCATTACTTATCACTGCATGATTATTTGTTTCAATCCATTTTATTGAAGAATCATATCTATTTTGAAAATATTGGGAATTCTGATAATTTTCTTTTAATGCTGCAGGAATATAATTGGAATTTTTGAATTCTTGCAAATATTCTTTGATAAGATTTGCATCTGTTGGAATAATTAGTGATAACCAGTTCACATTTTTGCTTGTAGCGCCAGATCTTGAAAATGATACTTTTCCATCCATGACTGCTTTCTCCATTGCAGATGAAATTTCCCATGGCATTGAATTCCACAGTACTGCCCAATCTGCAATCTCCCCTTCATCAAAATGCCAATAATCCACATAAACTTCAATCGTATCCTCATCAATTGGATTTACCCCAATTATTGTTTGAATAATTTGAGAAGTTCTTGGAGTAAATTCTGTATCAAAAGTTCTATCATTCTCATCAATTTGAGTTCCCCATTCTATTGTGAAGTACAATGAGTATAGAATATCATTGATATCCATTTCTTGTCCATTATGCCAGTTACTAAATTTATAATCGAATGTTACTTTACTTGTTGCAAGTGTATCTGGAGTAACATAATCCCATTTTTGAAAATACGGATTCCAAATTATTGCCTCTTGAGGAACAGTTAGTTTCTCATTTGGCCCTGCAGTTTCAACTTGCCATTCTGCTCTAATAGGAAATGTTTCTCCTGTAAATGGATGTTTGAATGTTGCAGGATCCGAAATTATTCCCCAAATATGTCTACTATACATATCAGTTAATCCCATGACTGGATTCCATGCTCCTTGATAGATTTGTTTTACACCAATTACAAACTCATTGTTACTACTTTGAGCATTAATGGGAGTGAATCTACTTGGAACTCCAGCACCAAAGTCATTAACTATTCCCTTAACTTTTTCATTTACAACATATTGATCAATTTTACTTGCCAAAAAAATTCTAACAGACTCGTTAACTCCTTCAACAACTGCTTCTTGAATTAACTGTGATCTTTTTTCTGATGACTCAAAACCTCCAGTGTATATTTTCTGAGTAAGTGTATCTAATCTGTCATTTTTATAATTCCAGTATGATGGATCGTTAAATCCTGGCATAGTTGAAAACCAAGGAGAATACATTTGTCCTAATCCTACTGAATCGTATCTTACAAACGCAGAGCGTCCCCACCCTTCAGTGTATAAACTCCACTTCAGATCAGAAGGATTTGAGCCATATACCACAACAAATGCTTTGTTCAGATCTCCAAAATCCTTTTTGATAGTAAATCCAATTTTTTGTAATTTAGATGCTAAAATTTCACCAATTGATTTTCTTACTGTATCATCACTTCTGATGAAAATTTTAATTTCTATTGGTTTTGCATCAATTTGCCATTTACCATCAATTTTGACAGCTCCTCTTTCTTTCAGTACCCTAGTGATGATTTCTTCCGCAAGTACAGGATTGTATTTGAAATTAAATGCCTCTAGTTGTTCAATAACTGTAAGATATTCTGGATCTGATGGACCATAGTAAGAAATAATTGGAGATCCATATCCTCCCATCAGTTCATTTACGATTAACTTTCGGTCTATCAAATAATTTAGGGCAAATCTGATATCTTTGCTTGAAAATGGATTGAATTCTTCAGATTCAGCAGGATTAACCAGAATACTGTATGATCCACCTGTGGAATCAAAAACTTGTAATCCCTCTCTTGCCTGATAATTTTCTAATCTGTCTGATGAAATTGTATAATAGTAAACATCTAGATTTCCATTCCGTACTTCTTCTAACGCTGTATTTTCATCTAGATACTGAATGAATTTTACTGAATCAAAAAATGTACTTTTTTCTGCAAATGATTCATTATACATTATAACTGCAATTGAAAGAGCTAGTATGAGAACTAGCAATTTTTTCATAATCCTAATTTAAAATACTTGTAATAAAATCTATATCATAATACTTTGAAGTTATAAGCTCATAAAACCTATATGTTTATGTGAATTCAAAAATGGAGTTGAAAATTCATCCTAAAATAATTGTTGGATTACAAGGAATTATTTCAGGTGGAATTTCGGTTGAGGATTTTTCTGCTGTTACAAAACTAAATGTTATGGACTCAGAAACAATTTTAGATGAATTCATAAAAAATAACATTGGAACAAAACAAGACAATTTATATTATTTTGAAGATGGTGATAAACTAAAAATTGTTGTTACGCTACTTCAGAATGGTTTTCCTATTGATGAAATTTCAGTTGCATTAGATTGGAAAGATTTTGAAGGTTTGACTGCAGCAATTTTAGCTTCAAAAGATTTTGCAGTAATTAAGAACATGATTTTGACCAAACCTAGAATGGAAATTGATGTTATTGGTATTAGATTAGGCATTGCAATTTTAATTGATTGTAAACATTGGAAGCGTTATAGTATTTCATCATTAACAACTGTTGTCAAAAAACAGATTAAAAGAACAAAACACTATATTACAAAAACTCAGGGGGCTTTCGCTGTACCTGTAATTGTTACATTGTATCGAGATAAAGTAGATTTTATTCAAAATGTACCCATAGTACCTATTTTCCAATTTTCTTCATTTATTGATGAATTTTATGGAAACCTTGATCAAATGAAGACTATAGAAACAAACTAGTTATGAAAAAACACACTGCTCCAATCATGAATATTTTTGATATTTTCAAAGAGTTATCAAGTGCTTTGGAAAAGTCCTCAAATATTCCTTGCCCCATAATTTTTACATCTGTTTGATTTTCCAATATTTCATACTTTGCAGTTGTTGTTTTTGTTTCAGCAATTTCAGCAATGTCCAAAAACCATTTTGATAATTTTTCAGAATCTGTAATTAAACCTAATTGATAGTATCCATTTCTGTTCCTAGGTTTAACTGGTGCATAATGAGTGTCTGATGTACAAATCTCTAAAAGATTACAGTCTCTTTTTGCAAAATTTTCTACAATTTTCTCTCTTACTCCATTTTCCATATTATTTGCATCGGCCCATCCTATGAAGTATTTTTTATTATTGATTTTTAGACATATTATTCCAAGGCCTCCCATTCCTAAATCTTCAGTCCGGACATCCATGTCATTAGAATTTGAATATCCAAATTCAATTGGATAGTTCTCTTTTGTCATCAATGAGTCTAAACAAGACTTAGCTGCCTTTAGCATGTCTTCACCATCCTCTTTTGAAATTTTAGAACCCATAGCATTGTGACTATCGACAATCATTATTCTTGTGTAATCTCGATTTTTTGCATACTGTTCTATCTCTGTTTTCATGTAACTTGGAATGTCTTCCATTCCATGTGGCGATAAGGATAAAAACAATACTGGATTTTTTCCAAATAATAAACCTATAACTCTTGCTTTGTTAATTTGAACTGTTACTGGCTCTGTACAAACAAGCCCCTCATCTTTTACCTTACTGTTTTTTAGATTTTCTAGATAGATCTCTACTTCATTTTTTGAGGGTAAATTTAGTGAATGATCTGATATGCTATGCAATACCATAGCTGATGAATTGAAATTTTTATAAATTAGATAAGGTATGTTACTTCCTCCCACTGGATGATATGGACCTGGATGAATTTCTGGTAAAATCATCCTAAATTCTGTATTCCCATTAGACGATAGTAACCTAATTTGGGATGTTGATATCTTTGTCTTATTTGAGCGTTGCTCCATTAACTCTTCTGCCTCAGTAAAGTCATTTTTTTGTGAAGCCAAATATGCTTGAATTGTTTTATGTGTACTTTGCATTCCAGGTCTTCCTGCTTTATCCGTTAATAATGACCAGACACTAGCAATGATCAAAAATGCTATTCCGTATCCTAATGCCATTGGATTTGTAAGCATTGGAATCCACATATCTTGTGGAATTAATATTAGAAACATTGCAAGTGGTTGTATCAAACAAATTGCCCAAATCTTTTTGATAGTAACTCCTAGAGTAGTTGTAAAAACACCAATTCTTATACTTGCAAACAAAAACATTCCCAATGTTATAAAAAACAAAGATATTTCTTTTGATAATACCACACTTGCTAGTAATCCCATTAACAGAATTGCAACCCACAACAAGTTTGCAAAAAGTGATACGTGAAGTACTTTAGAATATTCTTTCTTTTTTGTAAATCTAGTATCAAGTAATTGTGTGATTGCTAAAACCATTACAACAAGAGGAATTCTAAACCAGAAATCTTCCGAACCAAAATATCCTAAATATGTTGTAACTGTAATCGCTACTGCAACAATTAATGAGGCAATTAAAGAAAAGTAATGTGATGATGGGTTAATTAGAGTAAGAGAAAATTTGCTGTGTATATTTGAAACATTATCTGAAGCTTTTTGCATTGTCTTTTCACGGAGCTAGAAAGATATCAATTAACCATGAAACTATAATTAAACTGATAGGAATTGTTACTATGATTTTTGGATTTATTCTCCATCCCTTTGTCTCATCTTCAAAGAATCTCATGAGACCGCCACTTGATGCTGGAAGTGGTGCTGCTTTGCTCTTCTTACTACTCATAACAAATCAAAAATCAAGATTTTAACATAAAAACCTTATTGTCTATTCTTTATTTTTTCTATAGTTTCCAATAACAAATTGATCGATTTTAAAATCTCTTGTTGTTTTTCGTGGCTGCTTTCCTGTTCAAGTTCTTTTGATACAGATTCCAACTTTTTTTCTAATGTCTCTTCTAAAGATGATTTTGTGCTTTGTGTGGTTTTTTCTTTTGGAATATCTTTTTTTTCAGGTTCTTGCCCACAATTGATGCATAATGCATATCCATCTTTCATTACCCTCACTCCTTTGCAATATGGACAACGTTCACTAAGCAATGTTGCACCTTTTAACAACATTTCAGCAGCTTTTTTTGTGAGATCTTTTGACATCCTCTTTCTTTGATTTCCTATCTAAAAAATTTGATTGTTTTTAATTTCTATTTAGCATTCAAACAAGGCTTAATAGTGCGTAGAATTGAATTGATTTCGAACGAATGGCAGTAATTTGTAATACTTGTGGTCTTCCAGATGACTTGTGTGCTTGTGGTGAACTTGCCAAAGACAGCACAAAAATTATAATTCGATTAGAAACTAGACGATTTAGGAAAAAGGGTACTATGATAGAGGGATTAGATCCTAAACTAAACAATTTAGAATCCGTTGCCAGAGATCTCAAAAATAAATACGCTTGTGGCGGAACTGCAAAAGAAGGATATATCTTCTTACAAGGTGATCATAGAGAAACTATCAAAGAAACATTGGTTGGGTTAGGATTTTCTGAAGATAGTATAGAACTACATTAGAAGAAATTGCAAACTTCAAACAAAATTTTCCAAGCTCTTGGAATTCCTTTCACAGCATTAGTATCTGTAATTTTTGGTTTACTTCTTGTTTCATTTCCAATCGGAATTTTTGTTGTTTTTGAAAGTGAAATTGGTGGCGATATCAATTATGAGTATCCTCTAACTCATTTAGAACTTTTTAATGGAACAGAACTGTATCAAGCTCCAATTGACATCAGTATTGGTGATGTGTTTGTTATATTGTGGACTTTTTATCTTATACTTTTTGTAATTGCCATATTAGGCCCAAAACATGGATTCTTGAAATCTCTTTCATCGATAATTTCTTTTGGAAAATATGATACTAATTCAAACTATTTGATTAATATGATAAAGTGGTTTTCAATTTTAGTTTTAATTTCTATATTGATTAATTTTGTTCAAGAGCAATTTAGTATTGTAACTATTCCTCCTCTTGTTGACAATGATCTTATCCAGTTTTTTTATGTAAGTCTTGCTCCATTGGTGGAAGAATTTGGATTCCGTTTAGTCTTGATTGGAGTTCCACTATTTGTTATTTATTCTCACAAATCTTCTATAAAATATCTTATCAAATGTTTATGGAATCCCGGTAATTTAGATATTCATGATTCTACAAAGGCAATTTTCTTGATTGTTTTTGTTGGTTTTGTTTTTGGATTTGCACATATTGCTTTAGGTGAATCTTGGAGCGAAGGTAAATTTGTTCAAGCTACAGCAAGTGGAATTATTTTAGGATGGGTGTATCTTAAATATGGTTTTGTTGTTTCTCTTTTAATTCATTGGGCTACAAATTATTTTATATTTTCATATGCAAATTTCATTTCTCAATTAAATTTTATTTCAATCGAGGCCGCATTTTCTCATTCACTGATGTCATTGTTAGAACTGTTATTCTTGATTACAGGCTCTCTATCAATTTGTATATTATTAGTTAGGAGATTTTATTCTAAAAGAGTTTCTGATTTAGAGATTTAGGGCTACTTTCAAGCCTTTGTATCTATTTCTAATTGTAACCTCAGTTACTCCTGCTGCTTCAGCTACATCTCGCTGTGTTTTGTTTTCTCCAAGTGTTACACATGCAACATACAGCGCAGCCGCCGCTAATCCCATTGGATCTTTTCCTGCAGAAATTTTGAGTTCTTCAGCTCTCTGTAAAATTTTTGTTGCTTTTCTTTTAGTTTTTTCAGATAATCCTGCTTTACTTGCAATTCTTGAAATACAATTAATTGGATTAACCACAGGCATTTTTAAATTTAGTTCTCTTAACAATAGACGATAACACCGAGCAATATCTTTTCTTTTAATGTTACTTGCTTGTGCAATATCTTTTAATGTTCTAGGAGTCTCTGTATCTCTACATGCTGCATAGAGCGCTGATGCAATCAATGCTGAAATAGATCGTCCTCTGACAAGTCCTTTTTCAAGTGCTTTTCTGTAAATGTATGCTGCTTTTTCAATAACTGCATCTCCTACTGCTAGTTTATCTTTTAGTCTATCTAGTTCACTAAATGCTTGTCTAAAGTTTCTATCTACTGGTTCATGAACCTGACTTCTACTATCCCATGTTCTGAGTCTTTCAATTGTACTTTTCATAGCAGCAGTAAGTGGTTTTCCAGTTGCGTCTCTATTTTGAGGATTAATGACAGTTGCCAACCCCATGTCGTGCATTGCAAGTGAAGTTGGAACTCCTGCCCTACTTTTGTTTTCGCCCTCATTTGAAAATGATCTCCATTCTGGTCCTGATTCATCTACTTTATCGGTAATCACAAATCCACATTTCCCACAAAAATTCTCACCAGTACTAGAATCGGTGACTAAAGCACCTTGTCCACATCTAGGACATTTCTCCTTTGCATTTACTCTCTCAACCATTATTACATTCACCAAAACTTTTTATGATAATATTTAACATTTTCTAATTTATTACTTATAAGCTTGTTGATTATATTATATGGGCCAAGCAAATTTTGTTATTTTTTGATATATTTCATTAATTTGTTCCTAAAATTTTTTTGATTTTTTCAGCAATCTGAGGCTTTTCATTTTGTTCTAATAGAAATTCCAAATCTTCAATATTGTCTACATCCCACATAATTCTTTTCACAAAAACCATTGCTACATTTCGTGTGTATTCCTTAGCGGTATTCATGTGGATCTTGTAGCTGTCCTCATCATAATGCGTCTCCATCAGATCTATAGGCATTCTTGCAAGTGCATTAGTCCCATCAAACCTTCTTGATGGCACAACTATTACAAAATTCGGCGGTGCCTTGTAGTTCAACATAAAGTCAATATCCTGAGTTTTGATGTATGGGATATCTTGAGGAAATACAATTGAAGCATCAAAATTATTCTCTAAAAGATACTTGTCTGCAAGCGCAACTGCACCATTGACACTTTCTTCTTTTTCATCAATTATAGTAATTGTGTTAAATTTTTTCCCAATCTCAATCGCTTTTTCCTCTCTTGTTACTAAGATTGATTTTTCAATTTGTGGAGATATTGACATTGTGTATAGGATTTCTTCTAACATTACTTTGCACAAGTCTTCTATTTGAAGTGGGGATAGATCTAAACGAGTCTTTGCATTAGAGAAAGTCTTAACAGGAATAATTGCTGCTATTTTCAAATTATACGTGTACTTGCTTTAAGATGAAATTTGCTAATGCGTCTTCAGCCAATTTATTTTTCATAGTAATTTTTGTTTCATAAACTTTTATGTCTAAACTCTGAATTTTCTTTGTCAACATTCTATCTTTAGTATCTACAATGATGTTTGAACAAACATCAGAATACATCTTTGCTAATCCATATGCATTTGATTCTATTCCTGCTGCCTGCATGTATTTTGCAGCAGGTCCACTTATTGCATTATCTCCAATTAATGGGCTAACTGCTACAACCTTTTTCTTTATCTTTGATAACTCTTTTCTGATTCCCTTGATCTGAAGCATTGGTCCGATTGATGTAAGTGGATTTCCTGGAGCTATAATTACCATGTCTGCATCATGTATTGCATTTACAGCTTCAGGATTTGGACGAGATTTCTCTGCCCCAATGTATTGAATCCCCAGAATGGGATCTTTTCCTCTATGTTTTACCCAATATTCTTGCAAATGTAATTCTCCTTTATCTGTAGTTATTCTTGTCTCAATAGTGTTATCTGTAACTGGTATGATGTTTGCAGTAACTGCAAATTTTTCACACATCCATTTTGTAATGTCACTTAGATTCCTTCCATTCTTTAGCATATTTGTTCTAATTAGATGTGTTGCAGCATCTCTGTCTCCGATTCTAAACCAAGTTGGTTCTCCAAAAACTTCCATTTGACGCAAAAAGTTGAATGTGTCTTTTTTAATCCCCCAACCTTTTTCTTGATCAAGTAAATCTGCTAAGCCATAAACAATAGTATCTATGTCTGGACATACATAGAGTCCATACAACCAATAATTGTCTCCAACATTGCTAATTACATTGACTTTTGGTTCTTGGGAAACTACACCCCTGACTAGCTTAACTGAACCTGTCCCCCCTGCTAAAATTGTAATCATACCATTTTCTCCTAAAACTGTAAAGTATTCTTGCATCACTCAATATTACTTTTTCAAAAAGTACCGATCAGTATTTCGGATAAGTTTATTACTTTAATAGCCATGTTTTTTTTCGTGTCTAGGGCTGTAATTTTAACAGTTTTACTTGTAAGTCTTATAGTTGTAGGTACTACTGCTCCTGCATGGGCAGCTCAACTAGATGCCAGAATTAACCCAGATAAAGATTCATCTCCATTTAAAATGAGTTATCTAAAAACTATCTTTATAGAATATCCAAACGGTGGAAATCTATTTGATGAATTACGTGGGAAACAATGGACTGTGACTGGCACTGCTGATTCATCAAATCCTGGAGTTCAAGAACTAATGAATAAATTAAATCAAGGAATTGCTGATGATGGAAGTCAAGCAAGAATTTCAGACTTGAATGTCTTTTATGATTTTCACCTCAAAGCAAGAAACATCAGTACATCTATTGATTATAAAGTAATTCTGGAAGGAATATTAACTAATTATGTAATTACAAAAGATTCTCAGAGAACTTTGATTGATTTGGGTTGGAGGGGACTCTCTGTTGATGGCGAAATTGTAATTGATGGTGTGGAAATTAATATCCCATTAAACTTGATTAGAGACCAAGAGCCTCAAGCCTATACGTTCTTTGTTGGAACTGAAGCAGAAGATGTTCTTAACAGAAATCTCATTAATGCAGACTTTATCTTAGAGCAACCTATGACTAAATGGCATTTTTTGTTTGATCCAACAGGAATTAACGTTGATGCTCATACATTTGGATTAGATGAAAGCATTAGTGGATTTGTTGTCTCTAGCTGGACTATGGGAGAAAGTAGTATTAGAGAAGGAATACAAATTGAGAAAATCTATGAAGCAGAAATTATGTCTGATGAAAAATATTTTATTAGAAGTGTACAATCAGCTGATCAAGGTAACCTAGCTGCAATTGGTTTTGGTGCATTAGATAGATTAGATGGAGTTGAAATTGCAGGAATAACTCCACGTCCTCCAGAGGGATATGCAACAACTTCAACTGGTGGCTTTCCAATTATGATTGTTTATGGTATGGCTGGAATGGCAGCTATTGGGGGAATTGGATTTTTTATTTATAGCAATAGATCTCTCAAACACATAAAATCAGAACAAACAGGAATTGATCCTGGTAGATTAGTAGGTTATCAAACCAGCGCATCGTCTGGTGGTTATCAAACTAATAGAGGTGAGGCACAATTAAAAGACGATACTGATTATCAAAAACACCGAAATGTTTATGAAGAAACTCAACAACAGAGCCCTCCACCACAAACATCAACCCCTACCATGATAGATCAAGCCTGTGGATGTGAAGCAGATAGCGGCGATCCTGATTACTCATGTGATTGTGCAATGCAAGGTCATTGTATTTGTAGTGCAGATTGTAAATGTACAACCGACGTTTGTAAAGAAGCTGTTGGACAATTGTCCTAAGACCGTTAATTTCAATCTTATTTTTTAAAATTAAAAAATTATGTGTGCTGGGAGTAACCCTCCTTCTGTTTTCACGATATTTCGCTTTGCGGCCTACCTGAACTTAGTACAGGAACTTAGAGTTCTGTTTGGCCTTGCTCCATGTGGGTCGGCTTTTTCATTCCTTTTATGGAAATCTCAGGTTTTGCCATCATTGTGCGCCATATTGGATTTTTTTCTGTTCCGTTGCCAATCATCTCTGATTATCTATCCCCAGATCACATTTCCTGTATGGAGGGAGGAGTTTCCTCTGCCGTAGCAGTGTGTCGTGCTCCAGCTCACATAACAGTAATGTTCCTTTATCGCATTTGAGTTTTACTTTTCAGGTTTAGTGCCTATTATGAATAAGGTCCCAAATTCTCTTTTCCATTTCTTTTTGTTTTTCAAATCTTTGATGTGTTTTGTTTTTACTGCAAATCCTGTATTCTGAAAAAACTTTTTCCATTCTTTTTTTGAATGAAGGTGTATCTGTATTTTCATAATGTTTGCCCATCTTGCAGTTGCTCTGTTTTCTGAGTAAAAATCTATTCCACAGAAAAATTGTCCACTAGGTTTCAACAATTTATAGATTTTTTCAAGTGACACTTCAATCGAGTCTGCATAATAAAGTGACTCCATTGAGAAAATGAAATTAAACTTTCCTTTATAATTCCAAGATTCAACATCAGTATGAAAAAACTCTTCTTTTTTATTACCCTGTTTCTTTTTAGCTTGGATAATCATCTTCTTACTTATGTCAATTCCTATGGCTTTTTTACAATTATTTTCTTTTACAATTTTTCTTACAACCCATCCATTTCCACATCCAACATCAAGAAATGTAAATGGTTTTCCAAATGATATCGTTTGTAAAAATTTCGAGACATTATTTCCGTGCTCTTTCTCCATTAATTCTGCTCTGCCATTTTGAGCCCATTTATCAAACGTTTTTTTAACTCCATGCATGATTAGTTTTTCCCTTTCACTAAATTGAAGAATTGTCTTACAGCAAGTTTTGGGTGATGTGTTGCTAATTTAATCATGTTAGATAATCCGAAATCAGCTTTTATGAAATCAATAAATTCTTCAGCTGTTAATTCTTTGATAATATCTAATTCTTCGTCCCATTCTTCATCTGATAGACCAATCCATCTGTCTTGGACTTTTCCCGCAGATTTGATTTTTGACTCAATTTCTTTTCTCCAGTTTTTTTCGTATGAATAAAGCGTAGATTCATCTGTCTTTCCAGATTTTATTGCATCTGATGATACTTTTCCTGCTACTCTCCCAAATTTTATTGCATATCTGATTCCTTCTAAAACAAGGGGATTTGCTTGTCCAGCTGAATCTCCCACAAGTATCAAATTGTTAAAGACTGTTTTTCTTGATAATCCATCATTTGGAATTAATCCATAATGAAATTCTATTGGTGTTATTTTTCCTAGTTTTTTAATTGGACCTAGTTTCTTTCTCATCAATTCTTCTAGTCTTTGTGTTGGGTCAACATTTGATTCTGGTTTACCTATGCCTACTCCAATTCTCACAATATTGTTTCCTAAAGGAAAAATCCATGCATATCCTGCAGGTGAATATTGTTTTCCTACCATTAACCACCATGTTTCGGAATCCACATTCTCTACTTTTGCTTCATATTCAGCTCCTGCTCCAAATCTTTTCCACTGAGTTACAAAACCCATTGCTTTACAAATTGTTGAAGGAAACCCACTTGCATCAATTACTACTTTGGAATGAAATGTAATTTTTCCATTAGGTCCAGCTCCACTTACTCCTACAATATCCCCTTTGTCATTTTTTATCACTTCATTAACATTAATTTTAAGAAAAATATCTGCACCAACTTTTTCTGCTTCATGTGCTAACCATCTGTATGTTTTTCTTACATCTAAAACTGCTGCTCTTGGAATTGAATCACTAATAGTAATTTCATTATTTGGCGAACAAAATGAAAAATTTCTAATTGGATTAAAACAATCATTTGGAATTCCAAATTCTTTGATACTTTGAATCCATGTAACTCCACTGGTTCTAACTGTCTGTGCAATAGAACTTTCTTTTTCAAGTAATGCTACTTTAATTCCATTTTTTGCAGCTACAAATGCTGTAGATGATCCTGCTGGACCTCCCCCCACAACTACTAAATCATAATGGTGTTCTTCTGACAATTGACTTGAATCCTCCGACCTAGGATATAATTGAGGTATATTATAGGAATTATTTTTTCAAAATAGCGGTACCAGCTGTATCGTGTTCTCTTTCTGAATCAAAAGTCTCCATATGTGCAAGGTCTCTATGCATAAAACTGTGAGATCCTCCTTCTTTTCTACAGAATTTTGAATGAACATTTTCTTCTATCTTTAACGTAGTTTCATTCTCATGAAATAGTCGTTTTCCACAATCAGGACATATGAATTCAGGCATAAATTTAGTCTGTATCAAATCTATTTAGATGTTTCAAGTTTTGTCATAAAAATTATGTATTCCAAGTATTCATAAGCCGAAACTTTAGATGTTTGGGAATTCATAATTGGTTGTGGATGAATCTGAAATCTCGTCTTTTGTAATGTGGTCAGTAGTTACTGGAATAATTATGATAATTACTGGACTAAGCTATCGTGTGTATTTGAGGAGAAAGAATCATGAGATCACTACATCTTGAAAAAAAGGGGGTACGTGGACTTGCAATCGCTGAAAGCTTCAAACAAAATTCTTCAAAATCTGTTTTTGCTGGAATTGTAATGCGACGAGATTTTGTAATTGATGGTTTTGTCTTTGGAAGTGCAACATTAGAAGGAGATGATGCCACTGACACAATATTAGAGATGTATAATAAACTTCAGAGACCTGATATTAGTTATGTCTTGATTTCTGGTTTGATAGTATCTATGTATAACATAATTAACATCAAAAAACTTTATGATTCTATAAGAATACCCATAATTGGAATATCTTATAATGCTTCTTTGGGGATTGAAGATGCACTCAAGTACCATTTTCCAAATTCATTTGAGTCAAAAATTATTGCATATCAAAAATTAGGTAAACGAGAAAAAATTTCTCTAAATACATCTCATGATATCTTTGTTAGAAAAGAAGGTTGTACTTTAAGTGATGTAAAATATCTTCTAAATAAATTAACATTACATGGTTCTGTTCCAGAACCTATACGAGTATCACAATTACTTGCAAAAACATTACTTCAGAAATGATTATCCTTCTGAAGCTGTTTTACCGCCATCAACATTTAGAATAATTCCTGTAACCCAATTTGCCTCATCTGACGCTAAATAGAGAGCTGCATTTGCAACATCTAGTGGTTCTCCTATTCTAGCAAGAGGTAATCTTTCCTCTAGAACTTTTCTTGCTTGAGGATCATCCAGATATGGCTTAATCATTCCTGAATTAATAATCCCTGGATTAACACAATTGCATCTGATATTTCTTCTTGCATATTCTACAGCAATTGATTTCGTAAACATCGAAATTGCTGCCTTTGTGGCAGAATATACAGCCAAATGAACTCTTGGAATTGCCCTTTCACTTGAAATGGAACCAATGTTTACAATTGAACCACTTTTGACATCTGACATTTTTGAAAGCACTGCCTTTGTCATGTGAAATACCCCTAACAAGTTTATGTCAATAAGTTTTTTAATTTCTGAATCTTGCATGTCATGAAAATGTGTAGGATCATTAATTGCTCCTGCGTTGTTCACTAAAATATCAATTTTACCATGTGTATCCATAATTTGATTTACAGCTTGTATCACTTGTGATTCATCAGTCAAATCACATGAAACTGATGTAGTTGATTCATCATTCCCTATTTCTTTTCTAGCTTTTTCCAATTCTTTTAGATTTCTTGCAACTAGAACAATTTTAGCACCTTCTTCTACAAACCTCTTAACAATTCCTTTACCAATGTCGCTTGACGCCCCTGTGACAATTACAACTTTGTCATTTAATCGCATAAAATCATGTTATTGTTATAACTTATAGAATTTTTGTTTAGTTCTATTCGTAAATTGATTTTATCTGAGATCATTAATTTTTTTAATGTATTCGATAATTCCCGTATAATCAATTTCCCCAAATCCCTCTTTAACGGCATTTTCATACACTTGTTCTGCTTTTTTGATCATTGGAAGTTCAATTCCTAATGATTTAGCAGCACTTGTTATAGTACTGATATCCTTTTTTAGATTACTAAGTGTGAATGTTGCATCGAACTTACTGTCAACCATCTTGAATGCCTTTTTTTCACTCATTCCAGTTTTGAAATATGTAGAGTTTAAAATTTTAAGAAAAATTTTTGGATCTACATTTGCTTTTTTCATAAGAATAATTCCTTCAGATAATGCAAGTGCAAGCATAGTTATTTGTAGATTCATAGCTAGTTTAACAGAGTGGGCTACACCACTTTCTCCTAGAAAAAATACTTTGTTTGCAATTTTTTCAAAGACATTTTTGCAACAATCAAAACTTTCTTTGTTTCCAGATACCATCATGACTAAATTTCCTGTTATGGCAACATTTGGTCCGCCCATTACTGGAATGTCTAGTTTATCGATATTATGTTCTTGAAATTTTCTTGAAATATTTTTGGATTCTAATGGGTCAATAGTACTCATATCTGCAACAATTAATTTTTCATGCTTTCCTTCTGTAATTCCATCTTTTTCAAACGATATTTCTTTTACAGCGGCTGCATCTTTTACTATTGTGATGATTAATTCTGAATTTTCTGCAACCTCTTTTGGAGATGTCATAACTTTGGCTCCTTTTTCTCTTACCTGTATTGTTTTTTCTTTTGTTCTATTGAATACTGTCACTTCAAAACCTAAATCTAGTAAGTGTAAAGCAACTGCATTTCCCAACATTCCAAGTCCAATAATTCCTATTTTTTTCATCTCTATTGATTCCATCCAATAATGAATTTAATGACGTTCTTCATTTTGAATTTTCCATTGTTTATTTCCAAATCTTGAAACTACAAATTCTAATTGTCCTATTGTTTTATTTCCTCTTTTGACTTTTGCAAAATCAAATTTTTTTATTTTAAATACACTTTCTGTTGGCTTGTATCCTCCCTCAATAACTTTTATTTTGAATCGTTTACTTGCTTTGATGATCAACTTTCTTGCAATTTGCACATCTCCAATCCATGAAAACATTTCAAAATCTCCAAAATTTTCAGTAGAAATGTCATAACCATATAATCTTGCTTCAAGTTTTGTGCCTTGAGATTTCACTTGTCCATTTAGCCATGTAATGACTTCTTCTCCATGGCCTTTCTCAATTCCAAATGTTTCTGAAATTGCCATCTACCAAATTTTACTATATCAAACCATAATAATCATTGTTAAACTAAAATACTGATTTAACCATGAAATTTCATGCTTACAATTGATTGCAGGGATGTCTTATCCATAAAAAATGAATTACTTGTTTATGTCTCAGATCAAGCAGTTGCTATTCCAACTCTAAAACATAATCAATTTACTCTATCTACTTTAGACGATGATGAAGTTATTGATATTAATTCGGTTATTGCCTCGATTAAAGAATTTTTAGATTCAATTGGCGAAGGTCAAAATTTTGCTGTTATTTCTAATAATGAAATTATAAGTATCAAATCAATCTCTGGTAAAATCATAGAGAGAGATGCTGTACCTCAATCTGATATGTTTTCATGTACACATTGTGGATATGTAACAAGATATGAAGTTGAACTAAATGTTCACATGCGAATACATTATCTTTAAATTTATTTGAAACTTGTGTTTCTTTTAATTTTTGATTTCTCTACAACCTTACAGGATCTTTATAAGCACTAATCACACAAATTAATTGTGAAAAAACCCTCCAAAAATAATCTAACCAAGGTTTATTGTACTAAATGTGATTTAATTTTTGAATCACGAGAAAAATTTGAAAAGCATCTTGACAGACATTCATCAAATACTGCTTGTGAGGCGTGTCCAATTGATACTGTTATCTCAAAATTTGTAAATATTTTCAAACGAAAATCGTCCAGAAATTTGGAATAAGTTTTTTTAACCATTTTTACTGTTTTAGATTATGAATAAAAAAGGTGTAATTGTAGGCGTAATTGTTGTTGCAATTATTGCTGGAATAACTGCATCATATTACTCATCTCAAACTGAAACTCTAAATCTTGATATGGGAAGAACGCACGGTACCATTTCTACGGCTATGGGCTCGCCAATTTTAGGTGATCCATCTGCTCCAATTACTATTGTTGAATTTGGTGATTATCAATGTGAACAATGTTATGCATGGTTTCATGAAACAAAACCAGCAATAGTTCGAGATTATATTGATACTGGAAAAGTAAATCTAGTGTTTGTTGATTTGGCATTCTTGGGAAAAGATTCCATTCCTGCATCTATGGCAACATATTGTGCTGAAGACCAAGAAATGTATTGGGAATACCATGACCTTCTTTACAATTCACAAGAATCAGTTGATGGAGGTTGGGCAAATTCTGAAAGACTCAAAGCTTTTGCATATAGCTTAGGTCTTGATTTTGAACTGTTTGAAAGTTGTCTTGATTCTGAAAAATATTCCAAACGTGTACAGTATAACATACAACAAGCAAAAGATAACGGTATAAGGGGGACCCCTGGATTCTTCATTGTAGGTCCTGATGGACAACAAAAAATTGGTGGAGCGCAACCCTTCTCGGTATTTAAGAATGTCTTGGACTCAATGATCTAAATGATACAAACAATCAAACTTGTATATTCTAATTTCAAATATGTTGTTTTAGCGTCTACAATTTTTGTACCAATGATGATTGGGTTATTGATATTATCTGAGTATATTTTCTTAGAACCATATGTTGTTGCTCATCTTCCTTCTGGAAGTGAATTAGGTTTTGTCCTTATTGTAATAATTTCGGCATTGTCTGCATTGGTTATTCCAATGAACATTTTTAGGATAAAAATTCTAAAAAGTTCAAAACAAAAAATGGGCGGGGGAATTTTTGGTTCAATTATTGGTGCCGCTTCTGGCGTATGTAGTTGTGGACCAATTGGATTTGCAGTAATCTCTACATTTGGTTCTGTGGGGGCTGCTGCCACTGCGTTTCTAACCAATTATGAGATCCCCCTCAGAATAATTGCTATTGTAATTTTGGCTGTTACATATTTTACAACTATAAAATCCCTCAAAGTTGAATGTAATCTCAATCACTGACCTTGATGCATTAGAAATTAGTAATTAGACAAATTTTTGTAACCTTGAAGTGTATCTTAGAGCCATTTGAATAACTATTGTGACATTCATTTATGTTCCAATAAGACCTAGCAGGAGAGATCCCGAGGCTGACGAACTGGAAGATGCAGAAGAATAATATCTTTTTTCCAATTTGTGTGATAACTAAAGAATTTTCTAAACCTTGAAAAGTTGAGCTATTTATTTACCGTTTTTTAGGTTAAACATAATGTGGAACTGGAATCTTATATCTGGAATTTTGATTATTTCCAGTCCAATTCTTTTTGCAATGATTGCATTTCCAGATTCTATATCGTTTAGTTGGAATGAAGGAAGAGGTGGTTATCTTTTTGCGGTTGTTTTCCTAGTAGCTGAACTCATTGGTCTTAAAATTGTCATTTCAAAAAAACGATTACTTGCAGTAATTCCTATGGCACTTCTTACCATTTTATATCTAATTTCATTAGAATATGGTTTAAGAGATTACATTATTGAATCTGCAGTACAATTTGATGTACAATTAATCTATTCTTGGACATGGATGTGGGACTTTGTTGTAATGGCAATTTTTGTCGTAATTGCATTGTATATCTTCTTTGGAAAACGATGGATTAGAATAGCTCCTGCAGGACCCATCTTTCTATCTGGAACTGCAATAATTCTTTCACTTGATGCATTTTTTCCATACGACACTCTTGGTCCGTTACAATATGTCGTTCCTTATTTTATACAGGCAAATGTATGGTTGATTACTGTACTTGATCTTGGAACTGCAGTAGCTAGAGATAACGTGATGTTCTTACGAGGCGAACATGGTTCAATGGCACTTCAAGTATTTTGGCCATCCGCAGGTATTCACAGCATTATCATCTTCTCTTTGGTAATTGGCGCATTCATGTTAAAGATGAATATTCCTAGAAAGAGAAAAGTTGTGTATTTTGTTTTAGGAATTATCGGTACAATTATTGTTAATTTAATCCGAATTTTTTCATTATCTTGGTATGCCCTAAAAGTTACTACTGATCCTGTGGCATGGGAAGAATTTCACAAAATTGCAGGCGAGATTATGTTTTTACCGTGGCTCTTTGCGTTCATTCTAGTTGTGATAATGATAGAATCTCGACGTCTGAAAAAGTTAGAATCTAAAGGTAAAGCCCCCTAAAAATAATTTGTAATATCGCTTTGCCCTTGAACTTCTGAAAGTTCAGCAACTTTGACCCCTAATCTTCTAATTGCGAGTGTCTGGTTTTCTAGAGCTACTTTTAGTAATTGATCAGCATTCTTTTCTAGTTCCTCAAGATTTGAAGTTGGGTTTCTCAACATTCTTGATTTTGACTTGCTTGATAAATCTGATTGAACAAAATATATTCCAATTGATTTGAACATTCTATTGTTTTTTAAAACAACATCATGCACTTCCTTACATAACTTTATTAGATTTTCCGATAGAAATTGATAGTCTTTTGAATCTTTTTTCAAAGTTACAATTTTACTATATTGTAATCTATCTTCTCTTTCCTTAACTGGTTCATTGTCTATCCCTCTGACTGCATTATAGATGTAAGTTCCACTCTTTCTCCCAAACTCTTTGTTTAAAGAAAAAACATCTAATTTTTTTAAATCTTGAATTGTTTCTAGATTCATTTCTGAAAATCTTTCTTCAGTCTTTTTTCCAATACCTGGTATTGATCTAATTTTTAATGGTTCCAAAAATTCATCAATACTATCTGGGGGTACAACTGTAAGGCCATCTGGTTTTTTAAAATCTGATGCAATTTTTGAAATTAACTTGTTTGGTGAAATTCCTATGGAACAACTTAGTTTTATCTCGTCTCTAATTGCATTTTTAATTTGCTGAGCAAGATGACTTGCTTTTTCAAAATTTCCTTCAACTCTTTTTGTTACATCTAAATATGCTTCGTCCTTTCCTACATACTCAAAAACATCTGCATAGTTTTCTATTATCTTCATTACCTTTTCAGATATTTCTATATAATATTCAAAATCTACAGGTAAGAACACAGCATCCTTTCTTTCCTCAAGTCTTTTTTTTGCAAAGACTATTGGTATTCCTGACTTGGCTCCATATTTCCTTGCAGTATAGTTAGCTGTTGCAATTGCACCAGTGTCTTTTCCTCTGTCTGAGAAGACACAAATACAAACTGGCTTTGATCTTAGCTCAGGAGATCTAATCTCTTCGCATTGAGCGTAAAAATAATCAAAATCTATGTGGAAAACTACTCTTGTTTCCAATATGTTTCTGAGCTCTTTTGATTATTACTATATTGTGTATAGATGAAATGAGTCAATTAGTCATTATCTGACCTTTTTAATTATTATTCTCTCATTATATGCCACGCTGATACATTTTCCTATATTCCTCAAATGCTGCATACATGTTTTTGTCCGTACTGTGGTCAGTTTGTTCGTGAAAATTTGACCGAATGAAGTTTGATCTTACGAACAAACTAAGAAGAATTAGTTTTTGAACCACCCTCATCAAGGAAGTTCGTTGAGGTAGATTCTGGAGTGTACAAATGATGTACTATTCTCCAGGAGTAGATTATCTGTGTCCTAGATGTGAATCATCATCTGTACGATTTGTATTTGATGAGAAATGTAGAGGATGGTTTGAGGCAATGAAGTTAATTAGAGAAAGAAAAGTCAAATTATCTAATTTATACAAAGATTATGTGGATAATCCTAGATTACCTAAATGGACTTGTCAGAAATGCCGTGACTGTGGAATTGTATACAAAAAATCATACTTGAATTAGTTCTAAAATTATTGATTAAAAGAAATAATGATAAAATACTTCTAGTATATCCAATGTATAAAATATGACTCAAGAATTAAAACAACTTGTAGAACTAGAAGAAGCATAGAAAGAGTTGAAAGATGTAATAAAGTCTGACAGAAGAGTGAAGATGGAAATGAAATTTAGATGGGTTGATCGGTTCATTATTGCAGCTATAATTCAGGGCGCAATAATTGCCGTAATGGCTGTAGTCATTGTAGCGATACAAGTGATGAATAGTGAGATTAACATAATTCAATATCTCTCATTATCTTTTGAAGGAACTGGCAAATGGTTCTTTTTAGGAGTAATATTTCATCTCATCATAACAATTGCAGTAGCAGTTACTGCATTATTTTACAGCCAACTTGAAATTACATTAAAGAAAAAATTCTCAAAAAAATCACACTTGCTAGCTGCAATTCACTTGATTGGAATGAATGTTGGAGGCGCAGGATCTATGATGCTAATGACCTATGCAGGTCTGGCTGGTACTGGATTGCTTACCGTTTTCACTGAAGGAAAACTTGGACCAAAAGATCCTGCCATTATGGATTCATTCATAGAACCAATTGGTGCATTTATTGCACTTTTAGCAATAGGAGTAATGTGTGGCGGATTGGGTTTTGTATTGGCATACAGAAATAATTCGTAATCTTGAAGGAATAGAAAATGAATCTTTTGAGAAAATTCCTAAAAATTAAATTCAAATGGCAACTCATTATCTGGTTATCTGTAGTAACAGTAATGTTTCTAACGATATATGCTTGGTGTGGTTCTATTCTCAAAGTGGATTGCCATCAAGTAATTTTACGTGGTTGACATTTATCGTGAAATGTTAATTTAAGAATAGGAGTTTAGAATTAAAATTACATTTGAGGTGATTTACCAAACAGGTTACAGATAATCTCTAAAAATTATGTGATGGTTGTGATTTAGATATTTCTATAATGGGATAAATGGAAAAAACTGGTAAAGAAATTTTTTTTGGTTTAATTGGTAATACCATAGTAATACTTTGGTAATACTGGAATAATATCGGAATAATACTAATATGAAGGTAATATTATATGTATTTCATAACATGAAGCTTTAAAATATTATAAGAGACGGATGCGAAATTACATTATACATGGCAAGATTAGCAAAGAACCAACAAGTAACAATGCAGAGAAAACTTCGAGTTTACTTTGAGAGAAATCAAAGTGCAAGTTTTGCATCACAAGAAACTAGAGTCAACATTAAGACCGTTTGCAAGTATTACAAAGAATGGTCCGAGCTAATTTCTAAAGCATGTGAGTTGGATTTCTTGTCACGACAACGACAAGACAGAGAGCAAATTTTGCTTTCATATGACAATCAACTTGGTCATTTGTATGATACACTTGAAACAATAAACTATGAAACAAAAAAGTACGACAGAAAAGGAAAAGAAATTCCCAGACATTTAATCTCACATAAACTTCAAACAATAAACTTGATTGGCTCTATTAACGAAAGAAAAGGAGCATTCCAACTACAAATTCCAGCAGACGAATCCCTCAGAAAGACAGTAGAGGAGTTAACCAAGAAGTGTCAAAACTAGATGCAATTTCAAGAAAAGCAAATAAAGAGATAGAGAAACTTGCAAAAAAGCAGCTAGAAACATCAAAAATACCCTCTATACCTGTCATGCCAGAAGATTTTGGAGCGTTCAATGAGATGATTGGTCTGCCAAAAAACCCCAATACTGGAAAACCTACTGAAATCTTGAATTATCAGATAGAGTATTTTGGTGCCATCAGAGAATATCACAAGGTAATTTTGAATAAATCTCGAAAGATTGGTGCTACAGAGACTGCACTTCGAAGTATTGCGTATAATTGCTTTGGCAGATATGCTGGGCACAATGTAATGATCGTTGCAGGAAATCGTCAGGCACAAGCAGATGAGTTTTTGGAGCGATTCTGTGAGTTGTTTAATGATGGATTTGTTGATTTGAAGGGGAATGAATTCTCATTTTCTGATATTATTGTATCTAGAAGAAAATCTCAAGTTGAATTTTGGAATGGAACCAAAGTTAGTACATATTCTGCAAGACCTGAAAGTCTGCGAGGACCAGAAGATGTAGTATGTGTGTATATTTCAGAAGCTGCTCACATCAATTTAGTTGATGATTCAAAAGTGTACAATGCACTTCATCCAAATGTTGCAAATATTTCTGATGCTGATTTTATTATTGAAAGCACACCTAATGGCAAGCGTGGATTTTTTTGGGAATTGTTTACTAGAGATAATGAATATTTTAAACTAGAGCAATCTTATGATGTGTCTTTGGGGAAATTAATCTCTAAAAAGTTTATTGAATCTGAAAAGAAAAATCCTACAATAGACTTTGAGCAAGAATATTGTAGTGCATTTACATCATCACTTAATTCTGTGTTTAAAGAAGAAGATGTAAGGTTTGTTGAAAAAGATATTAATAGATATGATGATTTAGATTAAAAAATATTTGTGGGAGTTAATTATTTAGTTCTGTCTTGTTTGATGCAAGAAGTTCTTTTGCACCAGCATAACAATTTGAAACTATGGGTTGTAAATTTGCAATATCTTCCAGTATTTTTCCTTTTTTGACAAGGTTCACTTCTTGTTTGTATAGTTTCCAAAATTCCTGCTCAACTCTTTCTAAATTCTTTATTCGCTTTGTGTACTGTGGCCATATACCATGTATAACTAGAAGATGTTTAATCTCATCACTAGTTAGATTTTGTATATTGTCAGGTTGTCCATCACATATGTGAAATTTTGTTTGTGAGACAAGGACATCATTTTGATCGTAGTAAGACTGGACCACATAGGTAGCTTTGTCTTGTGGAATGTTTTCAAACGGATTTTTTATTGTATGTTCAGACATGATGTAATAATGTGGCATCACTATATTTAGAGATTTAACTACACTTAATCTGGGGTATAGTATTATTTAGTATTACTTAATTTCTTAGCCTAAAATGGATGCATTGGAAGGAATTTCAGGAGTAATAAAATGATTTCAATTAATACCATTCAATTTAATTTTTATAGTCATACAAAATTTGTAGTTAAACTGTAACTCTAATTTGCCCAGTTAGTAGATTTTGCATTAATCCTTTTTTGAGATTTTCTAGTCTAGTTTTATTTGATTCCAGATTATTGATTTTTTTATCAACTTCAGAAAGGATTGATGTAATTTTTTGTTGTTCTTCAAATTTTGGAATTGGAATATGTAAATTTCCTAAATCTTTGAAATTTAATCCCTGCCTACTTATTCCACCTTGTACACTATTAATCATATTTTGCATTAGCGAAGATATCAAGAAATAATTCAAAAAACCAGGGAACAAAGAAGGTTTAGAGCGAATAATACAAACATGTTGATTTACATTTCCTTCTCCAAATTTCTCTGGTACAATAGAACATCTTCCAATAGATGCTCCAGTAATGTTTAGCAATACATCCATGGATTTGAGTTTGGTTCCACTCATTTTGTCATGAATTTCTTGAGTGATATATGCTACATTATCCAAATGCAATCCATCAAAATGTACATTTTGGCTTCGTATGAATGGAATGCCATCTTTTTGATAAACTTCACTTCCTCCAAATGGCGTAATACCACTTCCAATTTTTGAAGTATTTTCTTTTAATTTTTCTATTTTCCACTCTTCTGGGAATTCAATGGTTTTTCCAAATCCCAGGTTTACTTTTTTGAATTTCTTATGACCAATTCCTTCTGTAAGTAATTGTTGCATCAATCCAGTTTTTAGACGTTTTGTATGAGATAGGAATTCATCAAAAGATGAAATTAAAGAAACAACATTAGAAAGAATTGATGCAATTTTTTGTTGTTCTGGTTTTGATGGAACAAAAATAATTAGTGAACTAATCTGTTCTTGTGTTAATAGAGGAACAGATGTAGCAGTTTTGAAACGATTAATCTGCTTTTTTACATATGAATTTGTTAATGAAAATGATAGAAATAACGAGTTACAGAGAATTTTTTTTATTATTGAAACATTAGGATTTATCGTGGCTTTTCCAACATTTTTATCAATTAATGCTACTCCTCCTATTGTTCCTGTTTTTTGAATTAAAATATCGTTAGTATTAACTTGAATTTCAGGTGATTCATCATATTTTTCAAAAGTAACATACCTCCTTTTAGATAAATCAAGTTTGTCATTTTTGATGTTTGTTCCTCCAAGAGAAATTACTCCTTTACCCTCTTCAACAAAATCATTTTGTGAATAACCTCTCCATCCTATTCTTCCTTTAATTTTTGCAAGATTTTTTAATTCCTTAACATCCCACTCTTCGGGTATTTCGATTTCTTTTCCAAAAAGTGACTTTACTAGTTTGTATCCAGGTTTTGCTTTTTTCAATTCTGAATAATCTCCACTTGGTTCTGATCCAACCAATTCTTTCTTTTCTCATAATCAGGCATGAATTTCTCCAAATACACCCAAAAATCATGCCCATGTCCCTTTATTCTCAAATGAGCTAATTCATGTAATATTACATAATCAATCATTTTTCTTGGAGCTTTTAGTAGATGCAAATTCAGATGAATATTATCAGAAACTGTCGCACTACCCCACTTGCTTTTCATGATTCTGATTTGATATCCTGTAGGATTTACATTTAGAAGTTTAGAGAAATGTTTAATCTTTTTTTCTACATATGAAAGATATTTTGCCAAAAGCCAAGTATCATACATTTTTTTAATTCTAGTTATAGATAGAGATTTTGATTTTGTAAATATTTGGAATTCTTTATTTTTCAAAATAATTTTTTCATTTTTTTGCAGTATTTTTATAGTGTAGAGGATATTTTTCCCCAAATATAACAAGGAATTCTCAGAATATATTACATCAGTTTTTATCTCTTTAAGTTTTAATTGAGAATTAAAAATCCAACTTACTCTATTTTTCAATATATCTTTAATCTCAGAAATCTTTTTTGATTCAGGAGCAATTACCTCAACTTTATCTTTTTCAATAAAAATTTGCATTGTTTTTTTTCTTTTTGTCTGAATTATACTATATGGAATTATTGTATTTCCATATCTTAATTTGCCTTTCATGTGTAGTGTTTTACTGCCAGAGTAATAATATTTTCAGTTAGTTTTTCAATCTTTTCTTCAGGAAAATCACTATCTAAAATTTGATCAATGAATTTCTCCATATCTTTTTTTACTAGTATATTTTCATCCCAATCAACATATTCTGTAAGTGAATGTATTTTATCAAATATTTCAATAGATGCCTTTACACATTTAGTCTCATCGTTGTTTATTTTTTGTAATTCTCCAAACACTGCAAATTCAAAGCCATTACTCAACCCTAATTCATTTCGTCGTTTTTCTTCATTTTTTGATTCGTCATGTAGCTCATCTAGTCGTTTAAAAATTAATTCAGCTTCAATTTCGGTTTCTTCTTTTAATAGTAATAGGGCATTTAATTTATCTCCAATATCTTTGTAAAAAACAGGATTATCCGGCCCTCTCATTTTTATGATATCCTCAATTCGTCCAGTTAATGCGGCATTTTGGGCACGTTTGTTCTTAATTTTCTTTATTTCTACTCCAAATTGCTCATCATCAAAATCAATACTCTCAATTGGTGCATGAACTTTACCAGTTGTGATATACTTGTCAATGAGTCGTTGAATTTTATTACTATATGGTTTTGTTGAAAACTTGTCTTTGTTTAGATAATTTCTGATATGCTTTATTGTTACAGTCAATATTGCAAAATCATCTAGGTATTCATTGGCTTCTGGTTCAGGCATTACAGCATCAAGTGATTTCTCAAATCTTTTGTAATGAGTGTAAAAAATATCACGTTTATCTTCTGCTCTAAATCTCTCTAAAACTGAATCACGGTCTTGAGGATCAATCCCTTCAACATCTTTCATTACAATACTATGAAAATTCTTTAAAATACCAACTAGTGCACTTTTATCAAAAGTGATATCACGTGATTGTTGAACTTTGAACATACTTTTTGCTTCTTCTAATTCTTTTGCAACATTGACATAGTCAATAATTGTTCCGTGTTGTTTTGTTTTGTATTTTCTATTTACTCGCGCAATTGCTTGAAGTAAAGTGTGTTCTTTTAATTTATGATCTAAATACATTGTCTGAATAATAGGTGCATCATAACCTGTAAGTAACATGTCTGAAACTATCAGAATTTTATGATCATCGTCTGCTTTAGCAAACTCTTTTGATTTTATTTCTCTATCTTTTTTTGAGAAATAATATTTATCCCAAGAGTCTCCATCAATTCCTTGTTCATCCAAATCAGAAGTCATGATAATCATGGATTTTGGTGCATCTTTGATATTATCTAGTGCTTTTTTGTATCTAGTTGCAGCTTCTCTATTTGATGCAACAATCATTGCTTTGAATCCCTCAACTCCAACTCGTTCATTAAAGTCCTTTACAATGCGTTTTGCATTTGATTCAATTCTTTTTGTGGCACTACGTAGATTATTCATCTTTATTTCATTGCGTTTCATTGCATCACGTTCTGCTTTGGTGAATTGTGAAAACATTTTCTCAAATTCTAAACTAAGCATTTCTGCCTCACCCACCTCAATTTTTACCCATCTAGGCACATATTCTATTCCCACAGTAATACCATCCTCACGTGATTCTGCCCATGAATACGAATCAATTTCATCTCCAAATTTATCAAAGACTACTTTGTTTCCTTTATCAATTGGTGTAGCAGTGAATGCAAAAAATATTGCATTAGGTAATGCACTTCTCATTCTAGTTGCAGTTTCTCCAAATTCAGTTCTATGTGATTCATCAGTTAGAACAATCACTGTTTGTTCTGTTAGAATTTCTGGATTTTTTTTCAAACCTAATTTCTGAATGGTAGTCATTATGACTTTTTTATCAGGACTTTGTAATTCAGTAACTAATTCGTTTGCATCTTTTACTCTGATTGGACGATTCCATCCAGCTCCTTGAAAATTTATGTGAATTTGATCATCAAGTGATGTTCTATCAGTTACAACAAGTATGGGGATTTCTCCAAAAGTTTTTCTAATTTGTTTTGATAACCAAAACATTGTCAATGATTTTCCTGAACCTTGACTGTGCCAAATAGTTCCACCAAGATTAGATGAAGTTTTAATTGATATTTTTAATTGAGTAATTGCTTTTGATACTGCACGTAATTGTTGATGCTTTGCCATTTTTTTAATATTTTCACCATCTACTTTATCAAAAATTACAAAAGATTCTAAAAGATTTATCAAAGTTTTTTTGTTTAACATTCCTGCAATTAATTTTTCTTGCTCTCTTAGTTTTCTCTGTGCAAGATTTTCTATCTCATTATCAGTAAATAGATGAGTGCTACTCCATTTTGCATAAAAGTTTGAATCAGCTTCAATACAACCATGCTTTGCATAATCACCACATGTAGCAATTAGAAATAGATTATAGAAAAATAATCTATCTGCACCATTATCACTAGTTTGATATTTTGATAGATTATCTTCAATTGCAGATTCTATTGGATCTGAAATGTTTGGAGATTTACATTCAATTATTACTAGAGGGAATCCATTCACAAAAATTGTAACATCTGGAATGATAGAGCCTTTGTGTTTTTTTAATGTAAGTTGATTTGTGACTAGAAAATCATTTTTTTCAGGTTCTGCAAAATTAAAGAGATGAATTGTTTGGTTTTCCTCCCCATGTCCTAAATCAAATGGAATCTCTAAGGGCTTTAGATTATCCATGCTTAGTTCTGTATACATTGCATGAATGATTTCATTAGTATCTGGATGATTTCGATTGTGAGCAAAATTTTCTTCTCGAATCTTTTCTATAACTAGATCAATTGCTTCAGGATGTTTTTTCATCCAAGTGTTTAGTTCAGGTAATTGTTTTTTTAATCGCTCGTAAAGTATTGCTTCTGTATCTTTTTTTCTAATTTGATTTACTTCAGAATTTGTTAGATAATCATAACCTAGCCCTTCATGAAGTAATACTAGTGCAGGAAGTTCTGATTCAGTTGACTCGGTATTAGTTCCTACTTTGTATTTCATGCAGTCACCCTAATTTGTCCAGTTAGTAATTTCTGCATTAAACCTTTTTTGATTTTTTCAAGGTTTGATTTTTTAGATTCTGATTCATCAATTTTTAAATCAATTTTCATTAGAATGTCTGAAATATTTTTTTGTTCGTCAACTGAGGGACAAGGAAAGATTAATTTTCGTATTTGGGCCAAATTTACCCTGGGTCTAGTAGTTCCAATTTTTTCCATATTGTGTTGTTTTTTACATGCATCAGAATTCAATACATATTCAACAAATATTTTATCAGCTTTTTTACTAGATGTTCTTATTCTAACTACATCTGCCACCACAATACCTGGAGAGAAATCATCTGGAACAATGCATGTTTTCCCTATAGGATCTCCCAGTTTAGCAAGAATAATATCTCCTGGAATATATGAATGATATTTTAGTTCATCTGCTTTGAGATTACTAATAAATTTAATATTTTTATTGATAAAATTATTTCTATGTATATTCTGCAATCTAATAATTGGTGTTCCTTTTTCAATATAATCATCAACGAGTAAATTTGAACCAAATGGTCCTGCAACAATATCATTTTTGTTTTCACATAAATCAAATAGTTTTTTAATATTCCATTCTTCTGGAATTTCTATTTCTTTTCCAAATAACCATTTTACTTTCTTGAATTTCTTATGACCGATTCCTCTAGTGAGTAACGTTTGCATCAATCCTTTTTTGAGTTTCTGAGTTGATTCTATAGAATTATCATAAAATGAAATCAAATCATCTACATTAGATAGTATGGATGCAATTTTTTGTTGTTGTTTCAATGGTGGAAGACAGATTCTTATTTTTTTAAAATTATTTTTTGAAAGACCATATACTGAAACTCCAGTGATGAAACTAATGATTTGAGTTTTAACAAACCTCATTGAAGTGATATATCTTCTAAAATTTAATGAAATGGTTTCATCATTATTACGAAGAGCAAATGTATGCAAACCAGAAACAATTTTTTTATTTTTAATATTTTTTATCAAGATACTAGCACCTGATCCATCATAATCTTCAGACACATCTGCAACTATTAGGTCTCCTTCTTTCAACAAAGGTAATTTTTCAACTTTGTCTTTTCTTATCATCGGAATTTCTTGAAAACTACAATCTAGAATAAATTTATTCCATTTTGTATGAATGTCCCCATAATGAATATAATGGATATCACTTTTTTTATCCAAATCACTTCTGGAATTAGTTCCAGTAAGGAGTAATTCAAATAGTTCATCAATTTTTTTAACAACCCAATCTTCAGGAATTTCAATCTCTTTTCTAAATAACCATTTTACTAATTTGTATCCGGGTTTTGCTTTTTTCATTTTAAATTTTAAATCCTAATTCCTTAAGATCTGCTTGAACTTTTTTCTCCAAACCCTCACGTTCTTTATCTAATTTTTTTATCTCATCAATAGTTTTTTGAATATCAACTGGTTCTTCAGGCTCAGAAATATCAACATATCTTGGAACATTGAAATTAAATTCATTTTCTTCTAGTTCTTCTTTATCTGCAACATGACAATACCTATCAATGTCTTTAAAATCAGCAACTGCTTTAGTAATTTTTGTTAAATCTTCATCTCGGAGTATGTTTCGTACCTTTTCTTCCTTGTAATCTTTGGCAGCATAGATAAACAAAATTTTCCCCTTTCTCTCTTTTGCTTTGTTCTTGTTTAGTAGTAAAATACAACCAGGAATGGATGTACCATAAAACATTTTTTGCGGTAATGCAATAATTGCCTCGACTGCATCTTCTTCAAACAAACCTTGTCTGATTGCAGCTTCTACCCCACCTCTAAACAAAACACCTTGAGATGAAATAATAGCTGCTTGTCCTTTATCATTTAATGTTGCATACATGTGTTGAATGAATGCAAAATCTGCTTTGTCTTTTGCAGGAGGAATTCCAAATTTGAATCTATTATACACATCACTTTCCTTGCCTTCTGCTTTCCAATTCTCACTAAATGGGTAATTTGCTAATACTCTATCATATGTGAATAGTTTACCGCCTTCTTGCAGTAATGGTTTCTCTAAAACATCTTCATGTTCAATCTTAAAATTTGCAACACCATGCAATACCAAATTCATTTTTGACATTCCAACTGTTTGGTAATTACTTTCTTGTCCATGTAGTGTTAGATTATCAGCCTTACCACCTTTTTCTTTTACATAACTCCAAGATTGAATCAACATGCCACCAGAACCACAAGTTGGATCACAAATCCTCATTCCTTCTTTGGGTTTTGTTAGTAAAACTAACAATCTCACAACTTCATGAGGGGTGTAAAATTGTCCACCCTTTTTCTTGGTCTCTGATGCAAACTCTGCAAGTAAATATTCATAGGCATCCCCAAAGATATCAGGTTTTACCAGATTATCATTTGATAAATTATGTTTATTGAAATGAACTACTAAATCCTCCATTGTGTTATCGGGATAATTTCTTTTATCATCAAATTTTGTAGCAGTTAAAACACCTGCAAGTCTTGGATTTTCTTCTTCAATGTATCTTGAAATTTGATTTAATTTCTGACCAATTGATTTTTTTGTTTTAAACAAAGTGTCCCAATTTGCAGAATCCGAAATTGTAAAAGCATGATTGAATTTTTTTCTTGCCTCTTTTTCAGATTTACCTTTTTGAATTAATTTTTGAACATTTGCTTCGTATTCATCATTAAGACGTTTGATAAATAAAACAGTCATAATTACTGGTCGATATTCTTCAGGGTTGAGTTTTTTTCTAAGAATATCTGCTGCCCCAAAGAGATGTGATGTTAAAGCATCAAAGGATAGTTTTTCTGTCATGTCTCAAAATCCTCCAATTCTATTTTTACTCTAAGTGTTTGAAAATCAAAAACAATTACATCATTTATCATAATGATATCCACATGCTGATCCGTCACATAATTGTTTAAAATCTTTAGGTAAAATGAAAATCATAGGTTATGATATTTAATATTTCATCACAAATCTACTGAATCATGTTGATTCACTGATTGTACATTACTATGCCATTTCTTATGATATTCGTCATGTTTTGTATGAATTGGAATTAGTTTCTTAGAATTTGCCCCATCAATTACTTTTTTGATTTGCTCACCATCTCCGTGTCCAGAGACATGAATTTGATGCCAGTCTTGGTCTTTTTTGATTACTCCAAAGTGAGTAAACCAATTTTTAATCTGCTCTTCTTTGAGTTCCATCTCTAAATCAAAGGGCTCAGTTAGGGAACGGATGTAGGTAGCCCCCTCATCAGGCTTGATATCAATCAAATCCTGTAGTCTGAAATCACTACAAAAAAAGATGTACTCGTTTTGTTTTTTCTGAATATCTCTGTAATCTATGGCATTTGGATAGTCTAAGAATGGACGTTGCCACATTGCATAGTCTGCATACAATTGCTTATCAGAGAATTTCTTTAAATCCTTATCAATTAATCCCCAAGAGCCTCTCTGAATGTATATCTTGATATTTTTATCAATAGGTGATGGATATTTTCCTTTCATTGATTCAGACTCTGTGAATAATTTTAAGAGATATGCTTGTTTCATATCAATTACCAAATATCTATTACTATTTTTTGCTGCAATAAAAAATGACATTAACCTATCTAAATCTCTAATTGGGTATCCACATATTGCTAAACCTTTAGTGTTGTTTACTATATCTGCAACTTTGGTTTCTACATCGTATTCAGTTAGTGATGATGTTTTATTCACTCTAGTTCCTTCACATAGTAAAATATCCAAGTCTGATTTTGCACAACGTTCTACAAATTTTTCAGTATCATCTTTACGTCTTCCATGAAATCTTAAATCTGCAGTATTACCAATAGAACCATTTGAAGTATGTAAAATAAATGCATGAACTCCAGGAATTGAATGGTCTACTGGTAGTGGTTCAACTCTAATTGAATCAATAGAGAATTCTTTATTTGACTGAAATATCTGTATGTTTCTTGGATATGCAACTTTATCGCCTGTTGCTCTACTGACTCCTCCTGTCTTATTTTTATAAAATTGAAATTTTTCTTTATGTGTTAGATATTGATCTGTTCCTGTCTCATCAAAGTTTTGCATTATTAGTTTTGATTCCTCAGAGCAGTAAATTGGAATGTCTTCTCTAAGATATTGAATGTATGCGCAATGATCTACATGGGCATGAGTTAATAGTATTGCATCAATTTCTGTTTCTTCATTACCATCAAAGCCTACATGTTTTGCATAGTCTCTACGATACATTCCTTTAATTTTCGGTAACATTCCAAGCTCAAACATATCAGTTAAAAAATTAGAGCCTCTAGCGTTCAAGAATTGTGCAAAAAATTCTCCTTCTTGCGAAAAAGACATTCCAAAATCCATGAATACAGTTGTATCTTTGTCTTTGACTAGGAATTTGTTTCCACCAATATCATTTACTCCTCCATGGAATGTAATGCTAGTCATCCGGTTCGTCTACCAAAGTCCAAATTTTCTTTAATGGTAATTCAGCTTTAATTGAATCATCAAATTTATCATAATTTTTTATAATTTCTTCAACAATCTTATCTTGATCCCATAACCGTATGGAGAAAAAAGAGCGAGCCATTTCTTGATCTGCTTTGGAATTAATTCCACCCCACGCTACTAATAATCCGTAATCTGCTTTGAAACTTTTCATTACCCCTTCTAACTCTCTAACAATTCTAACATCTATGGGAGTTTGTGAAGATTTTACTTGTACGCAGATTTTTGGATTTCCAAAACCTAACGAACCAAAACCTGCTAAAACATCTACTCCACCATCAGGACCAGCTGGAGATAGTTTAGTAGAATAACCTTGAGCTTTTAGAATTTCATTAATTAATCTAGATAGATCATGTCCTGCAAATTTTTGTTCAAGGAATTTTGTAATTTGGTCTTTTGAATATTGTTCTAAATCAAGTTCTGATGTTTCTGTTTCAATTTCCTCATTCAATATTTTAGAAGTAATTTCGCCTTTGAGCATACTTCGTACTCTTTCTTCAGCTTTATCTCTACGAACTCTACCTACAGTAAGAAATGCACCCAAAGAAAATAAGATATCTTGATCAAATGAAGAACGAGGAAATGTTTTAATCCATTTTACTTTTCTAATATGTTTGATATTTGATTGAATTTCTTTAAATTCATAATCATCAACAATTTCGCCAATAGCTATTCCAGATTTTCTTTTAAGAGGTAATGCAACTAAATCTCCAGTGTTAATTCTTTTAAGAAAACTCCAAATTTGACCAACCACCTGCGCAACATGCATTTTTTTATGAGGACCACGTGCTTCTAAATACAATTTTTCTATCTCTTCTTTAGTTGTGATATTAGACAGATCAGGTAAGTCATTCCAACTTATTGCCACAACATTGTTTTCCAAGACTCCATCTTCTTGTTCACCATGTTTGCCTGCTCTAACTAACCAAAAAGTCATAGTGATGGAAAGTGGTACGAGACATAAAGCATTTGTTATTTTTTAGATTTTTTTCAAATTTTAATATCAAGTCAATAAATAATAAAATATGAAATTACTACTCGATGTCCATTGTCAAGGTCAATATCTTAGCAGTCGTGCTGAAATTGAAAAAAAATATGAATTAATTTGTGTAGGAAATCATCCAGATTTACCTCAAGAAATGAGTGATCCTGATATTGCAAAATATGCTAAAGAACATGGTTATGTAGTAGTTACAAAAGATGTAGGTTTTGTAAATTTATGTAAAGAAACTGGTGTTGATGTTGGGATATTAAAAGGAAATAGGTTATTTGTAATTTCTGAATCTATCATATTATTTGGCGGGAAATTACCTGATCGTCTTTTTACTACAGATTAAATCAAAAACTCTGATGCATGTTTCCCTTCATCAGTAATTTCAATCCAACGTGTTCTACCAATTTTATTCACTTTAACAAATCCCCATTGATTCTCAAGTGCAGAAATTATTCCCTTATCTAAACTAGCAAATGTAGCCTGACTCTCATTTTCTGCATTAACTATTATTAGTTTTTTTTCTACAGCAATCTTTGCCATCTCTTTTTTAGATATTCTACCACCACTATCTACAATAATTTTTAGTGCCTGTATGTGACGGTCTTCGGGTTTTTGTATTTCATATGTTGGAATGTATTCAATATCTTTGATTCCTTTTGAAATTGATTTTCCTGAGAATCCTAGATACTCTTTTGCCTCGACATAAAATGGATTTACATTCTTATCATCATTGAACATCATAGATGCCATCATACAACCTATTGCTTGAATTTTGGAACCAGATGCTAAATTAACTGAAATGAAATTTCCTTTCTCTTGATTAATCAAATTTTTTACTGTTTTGATAATTTGAAAGAGATCTAGTCTGTTATGAAATTCTTTTACAACTTCTATGTTTAGTTTTTCTAGTTTTGTAGATATTTGTTCGTAAAACTTTACTGCTTTGTCTTGACTTGGATTATCATGTACTAGTAAGATTACTTTGTCCGCTCGTAGTTTTTTGGCAGGTAATACTATCCTATCTATTTCATAGCCTACAGGGGCAATATGGACACGTAAATTAGGGATTTTAGGCATAATAGTATCTTTAGTATGCATACTATGGTCATGGTATATAATAATTCTGTCTGCGTAATTCTATCATGAACACAATTACACTATTGCACGAAAGTCATGAGGTGGGTGAAAACCCCACACCCCCTACTTTTTTTCCACGAATAATTCGGGAGTTTGATGATCATGATGAACCAATGATTTATGGAGGACATAAATGAAAATCACAAGAATCCTTCCAAAGTTTCTTGCAAAAACATACCAAGAAGAAGATTTGAGACGTGTCTCCTACAAATTACAATACCATAAAGAAATGGTAAGAGTACTTGAAAAACTAGCAATAGAAAATCAAACAGAATTGCAAAGACTGGAGAAATTAAAATGACTATTTTATTTCAAATGAAAAATTTATCATATGATAACAGCATAGAAATTACTTTAGCAAATCTAAAAGAAAAGTTGCAAGAATCAAAAGAGAGGAAATGTACATAATGCCTTTCTCAACGTGGGTATTGAATGCACACAAAATGATTGATGTGGAAGTGACCTCCAAAAACTAGAGGCAGATTTGGAATACCACGAACAAAAAGTTCGTCTCATTAATAATGAGTTAGATAGAAAAAATGAAATTTTATCCACCGTAATGAGAAGAGCAAAATTGATCAGAAGAGCAAGGGGACAAACAAATGAAAATTAAAAAATACTACACAATAAAAGAGTGGAGCAAATTCAAGAAAAACAATTACTTTGACATGCAAGAAATACTGTGTCAGAGATATGATGTAATTCTGACTGATCACAAAACACGAAATGAGAAAATTATCTCCATTCTAAAAAAATTCAATCAAAGAAACTTTGACAAAGCAATGAAACAGTTCAATAATTTTATGAAAGACTTTGGAAATTCTGTAGACCCACTAACTCGTGAAATTAATACTCTTGAAAGAGATACTTCAAGACAAAAGAATAGAGATAACATAGATTTGATTTGGGGGAAAACTCACAATTCCGTGCCTGTATGGTGTTTATCTGATGATAATTTTGATTCTCAAACACGACATGAAGCAAATTTAGAGAAAATTTGGGGGAAGAAAAATTGAGGTGTAAAATATGTCAAACTGCACACAGGAATACTGCAAGACATCAGTCCTGGGACGACCAAGTGTGCAGACTTTGTAGTGGAATATGTGAGTATTTTTTCTGGAATGGGAATTATCTAAAGGAGTATTGGAAAATATGACCTGTCCTCAGTGCAGTTCTTCTAATGTTGCAGAGATTTTTTGGGGATTTCCTGGAAACATGGATGAAATTAAAGAAGACTTGAGGAACGGCAGAAT
>JACATG010000020.1 GCA_013390905.1 Marine Group I thaumarchaeote
TGTTCTGCATCATGGAACATCTGACTCTTTGCACAGCCAGCAGCAAGTTCATCGCCTGATCCACGTCTCATAAGACCACGATAAAGACCGTCTTCCAGGCTGACACCTTCTCTTTCTTCCCATTCCTCTACAGTGATGGAGAATTTCTTTTGGATTCTGTCTCTATACCATTCAGGAATTACATTAAATGCACAGAATGGAACTATTCTAAGATCAGGAGTTACATAGTGAATATCACATCTTTGTAGTCTTTCCAAATCTTCATTGTATTTGTCTTGAAAGTGCATCATACCAAGGAATAATCCCTTGACGTGCCACGAACCAATTGAATCAAATGTTCTCTTCATGAGTATATTACCAAACATCTTTGCTAGATCTAGTCCTGCTGGTTGTTTCTTGGAATCAACAAAGCCTTTGAGTTTTCTTACAACTTCAAGCATTGTAAAGTATTTGTTTTTACCAGAACGAATTTCTTCTGTTTTATCTTCAAACAATTCCAGCATACCTTGAATATCACAGAATTTTGTTAATGGGACAAACTTCTTTGTGTCTGCATCCTCAAAGATGTAAGTTCCTGCTCCACAAGCAAAGTGAATTGATAGTTCGTATTTAGGTTTGCTTGAGAATGCTTCAATTACATTAGTTAGCGGCATGCAACTAGGAACTGGGAACCAATCATCAACAGTTACCTCACCATTTGTTTGCTCTTCAATTCTTTGAATACAATCAGGAACTGTAATTCTGTATTTTTCACGTTCTTGTTTTCCCATTCTTCCAGTAAGTGATACTGGTTGGAAGTTTACGGCATGAACTATATCCATGTTCTTTTGTGCATATCTGATAATTCCACCTAATTCGTGGTCATTGATTGATTTGATTACTGTTGGAACAAATACTACAGAAGTACCTGTCTTTCTACAACTGTCAAGTGCATATGGAATCTCCCAGTGATTCTTTGGGTTTGTTCTTGCAGTTACACCATCAAAGGAGAGATACAAGTTGTTACATCCAGCAAGTCTTACCTCTCTTGCAGATTCTGGATCCATTGCATGTCTAATACCATTGGTATTCATTTGAATATGGTCAACACCTTCTTCCTTCATTATTTTAATAACATCAGCAATATCTTCTCTAAGCATTGGTTCACCACCAGTAATTTGCATAGAGTTTCCTGGAATTGGTCTTTCAGCCCTTAGAGTCTTCATCATTGCTCGGATTTGAGTATGATCTGGCTCGTACATGTAAGCGCCTTCAAGGCCTTTCTTTACATAAAAGAAGCAATACCAGCATGTTAAATCACATCTGTTAGTTACAATCATGTTTGCAAGTCCGCTGTGAGATAAGTGATTTGAACATAATCCACAGTTGTTTGGACAGGAACATCTGTCAATCATTACGTTTGGAGAATGGGCACCTTTTCCATCTACCCAATATGTACTGAATTTCTTGTACATTTCATAAGAACCAAAGTATAATTCCTCACATTCACCGTGAGTTGGACAGATTTTGGTCATGAAGACCTGACTATCTCTCTCAAAGACCTCTGCATCCAGAATCATATTACAATCTGGACAGATACTTTGAGTGAATCTAATAGTAGTCTTTTTGCTTAGATTTTTAGTCGATTGATTAGATATCTGAATTAGAGCCATGTCTACATTAGGCATTTTTCTGAATTAGTATATAATGGATTTCATACTTGGCCCCGTGTGGAATTTAGGAAGCAAGCGTATGTGATTTAAATACCAAAGCTGATCGATTAGATCGCATGAGCATATCTGACAAAACAAGAAAGGCTTTAGAAAAAATTGGTCTTACAAGTTATGAAATTAGAACATTCTCGGCTCTGCTCAAAGCAGGAGAACAAACAGCATCAGATCTTAGTCAAAAGTCAGGAGTGCCATACTCAAAAATTTACGAAGTACTTGGAACTCTAGAAGAAAAAAGTTGGATTGGTTCAGATGATTCAAGACCAACAAAATATTTTGCAAAATCACCATCAACAGGACTAGAGACTACAAAACAAAAAATTGAAAGTGATTTTTTACAGAATCAAACTGTAATTCTGAATGAATTAGTTCCATTGTATGAGAAAAGTGGGACAAGTGAAAAACCAGACATTTGGGTACTTTCAGGTTCAGCTAACATTTTTACTAAAATTTTAGAAATGGTTGAGTCTTGTAGAAATGAAGTAATGATTGCATTACCTCAAGCTGGAGAAGAACTAGTCAAACAAGCATTGCCAAAATTAAGATTACTTCATGATAGAGGAGTAGACATTACAATACTTGCTTCAGATACAATGGATAAAGAATCTATCAATGCAATCAAAAGAGTTGCATCTGTAAAGGTCAAGAAAGGCTTGTTTGCAGGGGGAATAATATCTGACAAAAAATATGTTGTAATTTTGTTAGGTCCAGAAGTAGCAGGTGCAAGCTCTTCAGATGTTGTTGCAATTTGGGCAGATCATGCAGGATTAGCTGGATTTGCGCGTCAATACTTTGAATATTTATTAAAAGATTCAAAGAAGGTGTGATATGGACTCACCAAGTGATGAAATTTTATTTGTAGGAACCGCAGAATCAGAGCATATAGAGATGTATCTAAAGGCAATTTGGCATATCAAGGAAAGAGGGGAAGATGTCAAAATTAGTACTATTGCAAAAATGCTCAATATTAGACAACCAAGTGTAGTTCAAATGCTCAAGAAACTGAACATTAAGAATTTGGTTAATTACAATAAAGCAGGAGTTAAACTCACAGAAGAGGGTCAAACAGTTGGTGCTAGTATGATGAGAAATAGTAGATTGTTAGAAGTTCTCATGGAAACCACACTAAAAGTGGAAATTGATGAGGAAATGGTATGTGGTATTGAACATCATATGAAAAAGGAATTTACAGATGCTCTTTGTACAATGCTAAAGCATCCAAGAAAATGTCCACATGATCGTGAAATTCCAATGGGCGAATGTTGTAAATCAGTTTAAGTAAAATTGTATCCTAAAAGATATATCATCTGAGAAATTACTTTTAAGTATGGCATGTTTTTGCGGATGTGAAACATATGAAAAAAACGATGATGGATTTAAGATAGCATGTGTAAAATGTGGACATGGGCCTCAAAATCATGATGATGAATATAGATTTGCTGCAAGAAAGAATGAATCACAAAGTCAAAAACGTGAAGTAGACTTTTGATAGAAAACTATTCACCAATAATTTTAACTAAGACTCTTTTTGATCTTTTTCCATCAAATTCTCCATAGAAAATTTGTTCCCATGGACCAAAATCTAATTCACCATTAGTGATTGCAACTACCACTTCTCGTCCCATTACTTGTCGTTTTAGATGAGCATCTGCATTGTCTTCACCAGTTTTGTTGTGATCATACTGATCAATTGGTTCATGTGGTGCCAAGCCTTCTAACCATTTTTCGTAATCCTTATGCAAGCCACTTTCGTTGTCATTAATGAAAACACTGGCAGTGATGTGCATTGCATTTACAAGACAAAGTCCATCTTGGATTTTGCTTTTTGTAACTAGTTTTCTAATATCAGGAGTAATATTGACAAAGGCTCTTCGCGTTTTAACATGAAATGTAAGATAGTCAGTTAGAGAGTTCATATTTATTCAGAGTGAATCATCCATTAAAATCCTAAGGCAGGCTCAGAACTCAAGATCCTCATCATCACTCAAAGGGATAGGTTCATCACCGCCCGCAAGTAGTATTTCAGGTAGATTCCTATTGAGTCTTTCAAGAAGCTTGATAAATGACCAATAAGTTAATCATTCAAAATGGTTACAATTGACACGCCAGCTTCGGTGGAAAGTTTTCGAAGATTTATCTTTTCAAGTACATGTAGATCTTATGCACCAAGAAGTTATTTGGAAGATTTTGAGGTATTTCCAGAGAGAGATGACAATTTGGGATCAGTTTACGTAGAAGCAGCAGATAAAGTAACTTTGAAAAAAATTAGAGAGATTACATTTGTAAACGCAAGAGATATTCTTGGAATTATTTATAATTCAAAAAGTGGAAACACATCCCTAAAATGGCGTCAGTTGAGAAGAAATAATGGTAAAGTTTCAGGAGAAGCTTCTTCAAATTCTCTTACAAATCTAGCAGAATCAGGTGTACTTACTTTAGATTGGGTTGAAAACTATCTGAAGAAAAAATCTGAAGAAGCAGAAACTAACCAAGTTACAAGCTAAACTCTTTTCTTTTTGTATATTAGAAGAATATCATGATTACAAAGATTATTGACGAGAATTCAATTTCTGTCATGCCAGAAGATTCAGATGATCTTTTAAATCTACGTCGCATAATTAAAAAAAATGACAAAGTAATTGGAGATACAACAAGAGTTCAAAAACAAGACAAGGATTATTCAAGACCAGACAAAGGAGAAAGAATTAAGGTCAGAATTGCGTTAACGGTGGAAAAAATTTCACTTGATGATGTCTTAGATAGATTAAGAATAGGTGGAACAATTTCTGAATCAAGTAATGAATCAGTACCACATGGCTCACATCATTCATTTATTCTAAAAATTAATGATGGAATAACAATTTCAAAGAAAAAATGGACACCAATTGAAAAGAATCTTCTAGTATCAAGTAATAGTCAGGTTGGCTTTGTACTTGTTGCAATTGATACTGGTGATTGTGGAATTGCAAGATTGAGAGGTACACATCTAGAATTTATTCCAAATATCTATTCAGGTTCTGGTGGAAAGAGATACAAAACTAACTTCAATATTGAAAAATTCTTTGAACAAGTACAACAAGCAGTATCAACTGTTTTCAAAAAAGGGGATTCAATAGTAGTTTTTGGTCCTGGTGA
Source organism: Marine Group I thaumarchaeote (assembly GCA_013390905.1). Lineage (GTDB taxonomy): Archaea > Thermoproteota > Nitrososphaeria > Nitrososphaerales > Nitrosopumilaceae > Nitrosopumilus. The sequence continues at coordinate 4,845 of JACATG010000020.1, forward strand.
AACAAAAAAAAGATTTGTTAATTTCATTCAAAAATCACAAAAATACAAAGTTCAGGTTGTTGAAGGAATTGATTCTGGTGGAGAAGATGGAATTTACATATTTACAAAATCTCAAACAATGAAGGAGATAATGTCAGATAGCAAGCTTGCCAAGGTATCGTCAATCATCGATGAGATAATGCTTCTTGCAAACAAGAAGAGTACAAAGTTTACTATGGGATTTGATGAAACTTTTAATGCAAATCAAATAGGAGCAGTTGAATCCCTTGTATTCTCAGACAAAGCAATTCAAGATAATGAGCAAAAAATGATAGATTTTCTAAATGATGTTGAAAGTAAGGGAGTAAAAATTTACAGTGTTGATTCATCTACAGATATTGGTCTAAGAGTTACAGGTTTAGGTGGAATAGTTTCCTTATTACGATATGCAATAGAATCTTAATTTGTAGATTCTATTAACCAATTTAGATATGACTTGTTAATAGAAGTAACATCAACTTCTACTATTTCAGGAACATCATATGGATGAGTTTCCTTAATTTTCTTTTTTAGTAGTTTCTTGTTTTTTGTTGTAGTTTTGAATATAGCAAGATATTCAGATGCATTTTCCACTTTTCCATTCCAAGAGTAAATTGAAGAAATTCTTGAAATGTTGACACATGCAACTATCTTATTTTTTACAAACTCATTTGCAATTTTTGTGATTGATTTTTTGTTAGGATATGTGGAGATGATTATTACTGGTTCCATAGTAACCGATAAATGTACGTACTTTAAAAAATTAACAATTAGTTTGGAACTTGATTTTATTACTCAGAATGCGATAATCTATGTGTTAATTGCTTGGGTTATCATTTATGTAACTGCAAAAGGTCTAAAATTACAAAAATACGGCGTTGAGATAAAGCCATACAGCCTTGTATACAAAAACAAACAAGTTAATTCTGTTCTCATTAGAGTTCTAAGTAGAACAAAGAGAGGAATCAAGGTTTTTGCTGATGTAAGTGTAATTGCAGGTTTTCTAATGATGGGTTATGCATTTTACTTTTTACTAAATAATATATCAAACTTTTTTGTTGCACAAGATGAATTTGCAGAATTAACTCTACTTATTCCAGGAGTAACATTAACTTCTGCACCTGCTATTGCATTCTTTTTACTATCAATACCAATTGTACTAGTTATGCATGAAGGAGCACATGGTATAGTAGCTGCATTAGAAAAAATAAAGATCAAAACAGGAGGCTTTGCAATATTCATTGCATTATTTGCAGGATTTGTTGAGCCAGATGAGGAAGAATTTGACAAAGCAAAAAAGATCTCAAAATTAAGAGTAATTGGAGCAGGTGCTACATCAAATGTAATGTTTGCAATTGTTTTAGGTGCTATAATGTTAACAAATCCAATTTTTGGAATGGTTTTAGAGAGCATGCCACTATTTGGGGAAGTTATCTTAAACACATTTTATGAATTATCACAAGGAGTTTTGATACTTTCAATAATTCCAAATTTAGGAGCTGAACAAGCGGGATTACTTACAAATGATGTTATTATTTCAATTAACGATATACCGATCCATGGTCCAGCTGATTTCCCCATCTTAAATCCAGGAGAAAGAGCAAGTGTTACTGTACTTAGAGATGGTCAAGCATTGGAATTTGGATTAGAAGTTATGTCATCACCAGATGATCCTGAAAGAGGATTAATAGGAATTATGAGAGATAATTCAATTCCATACAAACCTGTAATGGATTTCATTGACTGGACAAATGTGGATTTTAATGTTTCAATGTTCTTGTTATGGCTCTGGATGATTTCATTTTTCATAGGAATAATCAATATGCTTCCTTTACCAATATTAGATGGAGGAAAATTCATTCATACAATTATCGATAAAAGAATTTCAGATAATGCAGTAAATCAGGTTATGTGGGGAATTTACGCATTCACCTTTGTTATGTTTGGTCTAAACATTGCTTTATCCTACGTGAAATCTGGATGGTTTACAATATAGAAAATACCTAAAGAATCATTAATGAAAAAAAATACTT
>JACATG010000005.1 GCA_013390905.1 Marine Group I thaumarchaeote
GTAAAATACCTCTATGTCCAGCATCTACAATTTGTATTGACGCAGCTGCAACCACTCCAATTATAATTAACACAACAATGCCAATCATAATTCCTTTGGCAGCTCCCATATTCACATTAATTTTTGGGGTTTCATAGCGAGACAATTTCTAAATAAATTTGGGTTAACGCCATAACCATACCATTGGGCTACGTAACAAATGTCCCAAATACTTTGATCTAGTTTGAGTGATCTCTCTTCTAATTCTCGTTGACTAATTTACTATTTTTCACTAATTAGGTTATAATAATTTCAATTCCTTCATTTTAGACTCTTTACATCAATCTTTCCGACAAATGCCTTGTTTTTTATAATTACAATGGGACGTAAGATTAATCCTGGATATTTTACCATTAATTTGATTAGCTGTTCATCCGTCTTTTTGTTACTATCCAAATTGAGTTCTTTGTAGATTTTATCTCTTTTTCTGAGAAATTCTGATGGTTTTTTCTCTGCCATTTTGATGATCTTTTTTAGTTCTGTCTCTGAAAATGGGTCTTTGAAAAAATCACGCTTCTCAATATCTGAGCTCATTTTCTCCATTTCTGTAATTGCTTTTTTACACGTGATACATGTTGACTTGTGATATATCTGCAATTCATTTTTAATGCCTAAAATAGCTTAAAAATTGTTTAGTAATAATAATTCTAGACTTAAAAATTAGCAAAATCAATACCTGTTACTATTGTGATAATTATTACAGGTTTCATTTCTTAGCCCTCTTCATTTGATTCTGTTTGCGAGTTCTTGCTGCCTTTGCACCTGCATCCTTCATCAGTTTTTTCCAGTTGGCTTTGGGCATTGTCTCAACAAAGTCACGTCTTGGTAATAACTGCTCAATTGTGATTAAATCAATGTCAAAGAGTCTATGACACTTTATGCAAAGCCAACAAAGATTTTCAGGATTGTTGTTTTTGTGATTTCCGTCAACATGAGCAACTTCTAGTATATCCTTGTTACTATCCATACACCAAACGCAGATTTGGTTCTTGTAGTGATTACCTGCTATCTTTCGGTAGTCTTTGCTCATTTATGTCTCCTCATACGTGCGATAATTATTACAGGTTTCATAATTTCTACTTCTTATTCTATTATTTCAGGAATTCAGATGTGCTGGGGGTCTTACCCTCAGACCCCTACTTTTTTCTTCCTTTAAAATAAGAAAAAATTCAAATTCATCCATTCTTATTCATTAGTAAGATGATTTGTGCTGCATGTGAGACAAGAAAACATTATGAGTGTGTTGATTGCATGAATAATCATAAAACCCACCTATGTACATGTGATTGTCATGATGAAAACACTGAACCTCACAAAACTGGAAAATCTCACTGATCTTAATACTTGAATTTTCTTTCAATCTCTTGGGCCATAGCTTCTAACTGACTTGTATCTCCCAACTTTCGGTAGGTTAATTTTTCAAGGGTTTTGATAATACTAATTGCTGCCCTGTATTGTGGAATATCAGGCTCATTTAGTTCTCCATACATGCCAATACCATGAATCCCATTTTTTTTTGCAAAACCTAGAATCAATCCATTGAATCCAGTAATTATTGATTTTTGGGGGGTTGTTTCCACATTAAGCCCCTTCATCTGTTTTGTCAGCTCCATGGATGTTGTTGTGATGTATGTCTTAGGATTGTTATCTAAAACTCTGTTAGTCTGAAAACCTCCTAGTGTGTAGATAAACTTTGCAGAATATTTTTTTACAATATCAATTACATCCTGACATAACGCATTTATCTCCCTATTACCTTGAGGTTGCCCTTTTCCTCCCCCAAATATTATCAAGTCTTCTGTATACTTATACTCCCAGCTTTCATTTGGAAGATCAATGTATCCGCCTCTATCAATCACATATGTTGGATCTAACGTCCTTGCAATTCTGAATATTTTTGTTCTCAAAGAATCGTTGATAAAATTTACTACAATACTTCCAACATTTCCCATATCTTGCATTGCTGCAATCACAATTGGTTTTTTCACGTTTGGTTCAATATCTTGTGTAAACTCCATAATTTTTCTGAATTGTAATGAATTTTAAACCTATACTGTGATTAAAAAACAAAAGAATTTTTTTTATGTGTAATATCTTTTAAAGCCTTTATCAGTTGGGTAAAGCTCTATTTTAATTCCAGAAAATCCCTTTTTCTTAATCACCTTCATCAATCCCTGCTCTTCTAAATCTTTCAAAATATTTTCTAATTTTTGATTATCTATGTCTAGCTTTTTTTGAATTTTATTGAACTCTTTAACGCCTTTGTTTAACTCTCCTAGAACCTGCATCTCTTTGGTTTGTGGTCTTTGAGATGATTCTTGTCTTTGAGATGATTCTTGTCTTTCAAACGATTCTTGTCTTTCAAACGATTCTTGTCTTTGTTCTATTCTGGAATAATTTGGAGTAAACTGGTTTTCACTAACTGTTTTGTTTCCTTTTCGCCATTTTTTCACTAAGCGAGGAATTATTCTTGCTAGTGGAATTAGGAAAAATATCAAATAAATCCACATAAAACCTTGCTCAGCCATGCCTAAAATCATATGTAATGACTCGTTATTTGTTATTTTGTATCGTGAATTGATGCTTTATCGAGGCTAACCATCTTTTGCCGAAATTTTCCCATTGTATAGACGCTAATTGATATTTTAACTCTTGGAGGGATTTATTTGATTTTTTAATGGTTTAAAATGACATGAAAGATTCATAAGGCAAAAAAATTACACATCGACAAATTATGGCAACATCACTAGAAACCATTGGTACATTGGAATATGTTCTTGATAAATATTCTAAAATCTGGAGCTGGAAAATTTCTGGTGATCGTGCAGTAAGTATGATCTCAAGACTAGTTCCTGAATCTTGGTATGGTGAAAATGTAAACGAAGTAATTATTCCTGATAGCACTGAAAACCTCAAACAAATCAAATTAATAATGGATAGATACCCACTTGAAATTTTATCAAAATATGCCTGGCAAAGAAAAATTGTAAAGACTTTTGCACCAAAACCTACTTTGCCTCCAATTAAACACAAATTAAAACGCGCAAAAGCTGGCGAACAATTCCGAGGAAAGCTTTTAAATTTTCAAAAAGAAGGACTAGACTTTTTGCTAAAATCTTCTGGTAATGCGTTACTTGCTGACGAGATGGGTCTTGGAAAAACTGTGGAGACGTTATCATATGTAGCTACTGAAAAGCAAACATTTCCTGTACTTGTTATTGCGCCATTAGTTACATTAACTAATTGGCAACGAGAGATTGCAAAGTTTCTCAAGAAAAAAAGTAGGAATGGACGAATAATAGAATCAGAATCCCCTAGCGTTACACTTATTCGAACTGGAAAATCTAAACAACTTCCAAAAACTGACATTTATGTTATTAATTATGAATTACTTTTCAAGAGAAATTTTGATTTGTCCCAACTTGGAATAAGGACAATAGTGTGTGATGAGGTGCAAAACCTAAGGTCTAAAACCACCCAGAAATACAAGGCAGTCAAAAAACTTGCAGCACTTCCCTCGATATTGTATAGAATTGGCCTTTCTGGTACTCCAATTTACAATCACGGTTCAGAAATCTGGCCAATAATTGATATCATTAAACCCGGACTACTTGGGAACTTTAAGGAATTTTGTGAGTACTTTTGTTATGTCAACGATAAGGGAAAGGCCATTGTTTTAGAAAATAAGAGAGCTTCACTTAGACATGAATTGCAAAAACATGTAATGCTTAGAAGAAAAAAATCTGATGTCCTAAAAGAACTCAAAGATAAGGTTCGTTACAAAGAAGTCATTGCATGTGATACTGATTATTATCTTGAAGAACTTGATAAAATCTGGAAGAAGCTTGAACAAGAGCAAAAAGATGCAGAGACAGAATTCTCAAAGTCTGCTGCATATCAACGAGCAATTCAGAGCGAGAGACAGATTGCAGGTATTGCAAAGCTCCCACATGTAATTAATTTTGTTAAAAACATTATGGAGATTGAAGAAAGTGTTGTAGTATTTTGTCACCACAGGGTAATTCATAAACTACTTCATGAAAGTCTTCAGGAGTTTTCCCCTGTTGCTATAATTGGTGGACAAACAGATTCATTTAGACAAGGTCAAATTGATAAATTCCAAAATGGAGAATCAAAACTAATGATTGCCGGTCTTCGTGCAGGAAATATAGGAATCAATTTGACTAGAGCAAAATATGTTATCTTTGCAGAACTTGATTGGAGTCCTGCAATCCATAGACAAGCAGAAGACAGACTCCACAGAATCGGTCAGAAAAATACTGTCTTTGCATACTACTTGATTGGAAATGGAACGCTAGATGATCATGTTGCAGACATCTTGGTAGATAAGAGCTTTGAGATTGATGCAATAATGGATGAGTCAGTTGATAACTACGAAAACAAGAACAAAGCAGAGCTAATCTTAGCTCAAATACAAGACAAGATTCGCTCAAAATAACTAAATCTCTAACCTATCTTTTAATTTAGATAATTTTTCAGAAATGCTATCTTTTTTTGATTGATCTATCTGAGAGTCATGAATCTCCTTTACAATCTCATTAACTAAACTTAAAATCTCCCGTACTGGTTTGGATTTATCAAAATTTATGTTGTCAAACCCGTCTATCTCTGTCCTATCAATCTTATCTACTCCTTCAGGCAATATCTCGTAAACTTTTACAAGTTTATCCTCTATTCTCTGTGGCGACATTAGAACAAACTGATTTTTCCTTAATTTCTCTAAATCTTCTACAAGTTTATCTTCCGATATTCTAAGAATGTCTACAATTTGTACTATAGTAGAAGACTTTATCTGAAGAAGACGCAATATTTTTGCCCACGTTGGAACATTATTACTCCAAAGAATCTCTCGAGCAAGATCTGTAATTGAAAAAGAACCATCACTATTTAGTGATATCATCTTTCTGTCTTTTAGTGATGCAAGTGTATCGAGAATTTTTCCAACCCCGAACCTCTTTAACTCTGAATTCTCTAGATTGTTTTCATTAAACGTTCCATTCTTTTCAATTGCCAAGTTCAAAACTTCTAAATCAACTGTTCCTAGTTTTCTCATATTTTGTAATGCCCTCCAAGATTAATCACCATTTCTATCATAATCAAAAATGTTTTTTCAATAAATACTTGATTCAACTTTTGTTCTTGAAGAATATATGTGGACACAAATAATTTAATTTATGGTCAATTATCAACTTCCAAAATTGCCTTATGCATATGATGAATTAGAACCATTCATTGATACAGAAACAATGAAGATTCATCATCAAAAACATCATCAAGCATACGTTGACGGGCTTAACAAATCACTTGAACAAGTCGGTAGCGCATCACACCCACAATATATCTCATCTATTCTATCTGATTTAAAATCAATTCCTGAATCAGGACGAAGTGCAATCAACTTTTTTGGTGGAGGTTTTGAGAATCATAGATTATTTTGGGAAACGATGATTCCAAACAGTGATGGCAAACCTGGAGGAAAACTAGAAGATTCAATTGATGTTTATTTTAATAACTTTGAGAATTTTAAGAAAGTTTTTTCAGAAAAAGCAACTGCAATTCAAGGAAGTGGTTGGTGTTGGTTAGTTTTCAATCAGACTTATAATAAAATTGAAATCATTACAACTCCAAATCAGGATAGTCCTTGGATTCTTCAAAAAATACCTTTGTTGGGATTGGATGTTTGGGAGCATGCATACTATCTAAAGTATCAAAACAAAAGACCTGATTATATTGACGCTTGGTGGAATGTTATCAATTGGGATTATGTGGGAAATCGTTTCTCAGAACTTCCGGGATAAAATGATCAGATAATTAGATTTTATGCATCATTTCCATAGAATTACCTACCTAATCCAAACCGTGACTTGATGAAATTCAATTTACATTTAATTACTTTTGAAAACTTATTCACTAATGTTTTTGTATTGCTGTGGCTGTGTGTCTATGTGAAAATAACAATTATCATATTATTTGTAATTGGATTTTTACTAACTTCTGCTTTTTCTCTAAATGATGCATTTGCAGCTACTACTTTTGTAGACGCCTTTGATGTATCCAGTCAGGAAACAGCTCCTACAGATCTTGCATTCAACACAGATGGGACAAAGATGTTGTGATAGGTACTGCTGGGGATGACGTCAACGAGTATGCATGTACTACTGGATTTGATGTATCGACTTGTTCTTATTCTGGTGATTCTGAAAGATTTTCAGTATCCGGTCAGGAACTATTTCCTAGAGGTCTTGCATTCAACACAGATGGGACAAAGATGTTTGTTTAGATTGTAGATGACTCGTAAAATTAATTTACTAGTTGGTGGAGTTGCTATTTTGTGTTTTACCGCTCTTGTTTTTGTTCCATGGGGCGAAGAAAAACAGGAATACACCATAACAGATGACCTTGAGATTCCAAGAATTGAGAAAACAGTAGATGAAGTAGTAGAACCACCAATAGAGAAACCATCTAAAAAATCAGAAATTTGGTTTTATTCATTCTTTGATTGGTTAGGCGGATTGTTCTAAAGTAATTAGAGAGTTAAAGAAATTAAAAGAAATTATCTAATCTGATCAAGTGGGCAATATGCCAAACACACTTTCTATGATACCCATTCTCATATCTTATTCTTATTTCATCAAATGGCATTTGCTTATGACAACATGAACAATAGACTATCAATAATCATCAAAGTGGTTCTAATGATTAAGGCAGTAGGTTATTGTGATAAATGTCTAAATTTGTAATGACATCTCTTATTGCAAAACCAATCAAGACCACCCAAATATTCTACATGATCACACTTGCCACAAAATTTGCATTTTATAATACTCTTAATTCTTTTTTCATCTTTCCTCGCCATATCCTATCTAAAACCTGTGATAAAATAAAGACCTACTATGATTGCACCTATAGGAAATGCCCAACTGATCAATCTATTCATAATAATGAAAGACCTACAATACCAAAAATAATTTCAAAATATTGGTAGTTTGGGAATATGATTTACAGAAAAATCTGAAAGAAATTACCACAAAGATTCTAAAATTTGCTAAATCCTAACTGAGATAATCTTTGTGTATAATCATACACAAAAGTAAGAAGGTTTTGATATTTATAGAGATGAGCAGAAAGGTGACTTTACTTTCCTTGAATCAAGAAAATTGTAAAAATGACTGAAAATTATCAAAATATTCCATTAAAAGTATGGTACAGTCAATGTGGAGCATATACGGAGGAGAAGAAATGATTACTAGAAAAAAATTTGATTTCATAAAGGAAAATTACAGTCAGTATGCTAGCTGGGCAGTTTGGGCTGAACAAGAGGAGAAACCAAAAAGCAAGATGGGAGACCTGACGATTTTAGATCCGGACATAAATGAAAATCTACTTTCTGAGCTAAATCCTGAAGTGGTATTAGTGGCTCTAAACTTTTCATTAGATGTAAAACACCAACCATGGGGTAATTTTCACAGCCACAGACCTAATGCAACGGATTACAAGACAAGATTTGCACTCAAAGGTTCTACTTTGTGGGGCGGTTACATGACAGATATTATCAAAAACTATCCTGAGAAAGAATCTGGCAACGTCAGTGTTTATTTGAAATTACATAGAGAATTTGAACGGAATAACATAAAATTTTTCAGAAAAGAACTCAAAGATATAGGAGCAAATAATCCGCTGCTTGTTGCCTTTGGAAATGAGGTTAACGATGTCTTGAACAGAAACATTACAGATTTAGAAATACTGAAGATTCCACACTATGCAAGCCATCAAGGTGCAGCACCATACAGAGAAGAAGTTTTGAAGCTGATAAAAAATCGGGCCAGGGGAAATTGATTTTTTGAATATTATTTACTTTTTAGGTATATTTTCATAAAATTGCTCAAAGTGGCTTCCACTATTTTTTTCTCGTGCTATTTTTTTAGTGGCTTTAATATACTGATTCTGTACAGGAATGATATGAGCCAAAAAGCCGATGGAGAATTTTGGAGACATGAATGTAACAGATGTTATGAAATTTGGTATTCTAGGAATGAATCTCCTGGAACCTGTACAAACATTAAATGCAGATCTCCTTTTTGGAATAAAAAACGTGTGCGTAATAGAAATTAATTCTGTAATAATTATCGCATTAGCATATTTTTCTTCAATCTAGTAGACGCATAGAGGAATTTTAATCTCTAAAACTTTCTTTTTTTGAGAGAATCAATCTTATCCCATTTTTTTATAAATCCAGTGTATTCCGTTTCATTTTTTTCTGAATTTATCATATCTGTAACTCGTCTTAGAGTGTCATATAGAAAATCATGAAATTGTTGGTTGTATGGCTCATGAAAATCATATTGAGAGCACCATAACTTTAGGCTGTTTTGTATGTCTGGCAATATATCATATTTTTCGTCCATGATAACTCTAATCTCTTTTTTTATTTCAATTTTCCTTCATTCTATCTAATTGATGAGGACAATACAATGAAGTGGATTTAGCAATATTGCATTAGGTCTTGGCAAATTTTAGAATTCTCTTAGTAGTTTTCTCTAATTCGTCTTTTAGTTATGATTGATTCATCTGTTTGGAACAACAAATTAAGTCACAACCTTCTTCATCACAAGGCTTTGTAACTTTAAGTTCGAGACCACATTCTGAGCAAGTATATACTTGTCCCTCTGCCATATTTCCCATATTATATTAAAAAGATAGCTACTATTAAGTCAAAAACAAAAAATGGAATCAGGTATTTATTTTCTGTTCAAACACAGACATGATGTAACCCATAATCTCTTTATTTAGAGTTGCAAATGATTTTGTATTTTGGTTAAATGTTTTAAAAGCCTGTTTTGTTGCTTCAGATGTATCTCCTGCAATTTTATTTTGATGTGCATATGCTTGAAGAGAAATGTCTGTAATGTCACGGATAGTTTTCAGAACAGAATCCGGTACATCTGTCTTGTAACCTGCCTTTATTGCATATTCTTGTTCCAAAGAAATGGCTGAATTAATCACAGTTTTCCATGCATCTATGTAATCTTGCTGAAGTTTTGCAACTGATTGATGATATTTGGGGGCAGATTTTTCAACCTAATTACAAAATCTTTCAATATTTTTTTAGATACGCCAAAGATATCTTTTGATTCTTTAGAAGATTTATCCATAGACTGTATAACAAATACATTTTAGATAAGATCAACTATAAAAAACTAAACAAATGTTTAAAGAACTATGAAGGAACAGATAATTTTCGCAGATGATTATAGTGAATTCTCAAGAAATCCATAATTCTCCTATCCTCATTTTTATTAATTGGTGCCCCATTTGCAAGAATACTGAGATATCTTAGATTAGATTCCAGTTGGCGTAGTGATCTTTTAATTCCTTCGTCATAATTCATTCCCAAAAATTCTTTAATAGCATTCTCTGTTTGCAAAACATCACCTTCCAAATTTTTGATCTCTTGATAAATATTAGTCTGCATCAATATTGTAAAGATAATATTAAAAATAACTTTGATTCTTGAATTTCTTAATTATTGTAAAGATGATCGAAAAAAATTAAACAGGTTTATAATTTTCTAATTTGAAAACAAAGTTTTAGGTATTCTATGTTCTAACAAAATAATTGTTTTTAACTACAGAATTCTATATTTTTACATGGGTTTTATGCTAGAAGAAGAATTAATAGATTTGATGACATTTTGTCTGTAAAATGCAGATGCTGTAGAGGTAGACGAAAAACATAAAAGAATCACAGAAATTAGTCATGAACTTTATGCTGATGTGGGAGTTGATGCTTTAGAGAATTTCTTTTTTGTTTTAAAAAATAGAATTATACAAGAAAGAGAAAAAGATCCATCCCCAATGCGTTCACTATGGAATGGCCTTACTGATGAATGGCAGTACTAAACTTCTCTACTGAGAATTTTAGCCTTTACCAATTCTGAAAATGGTTGTATTGCATGTTGGGCAAGTGCCCTTAATTGCAGGTTTACCATTTTTCATGGTGTATGGTCCGGGACCTTGAATTTCACGTTTATCTCGGCACTTTACACAATATCCTATTGTCATAAGTCCATTAGACTTTATGTTCTATTAGGGAGAACTTGTTGAACTTTTTTCACTAAGAAGCAAATCTACGATATTAATTATTGTGTAATATGACATTTTTTTTCGTATAAGATACTTTTTTGATCAATTTAAGAACAACTTATTCAAATTTCTTAGATATTAACATATTTGTTGACCTAATTGGTTTGTCAAATTTTAACTGACGTTTATTTGTAATGTAGTATATTGAGATAATGCTCTATGATTTATCAGACCTTCCCACACATAAATTTCTGTAGTGAATTCACCAGATTCATTTGGTGTCCATGATAATGATGGGCTGAGTTTTTGATCTGGTGTCAGCTGTCCACTAATCCATCCCAATGAAACAACAAAACCTTCATTGTTTTTTATTTGAACAAGATAATTTTTTTTTTGAGATTTTTCTTGATTATTTGTAATGTCAGCTGAAATTTGAAATTGTTGATCTACATTTACATTATTTCCTATAGGTATGCCAAATGTATTTACTAATCATGGATTACTAATTGTTGTTTTTTGTAAGTCAGTTAACGCAAATACTGTAGTAAAACTGATAGAAATAACTAGTAAAATCACTAACAATACTATACTTTTATTTAACACAATATTTTAAATAATTTTTTGTTAATAAAGCGTTTTTGCATTGATGTTTCTGATTTTAACTCTAAACTACTAAAAAACTTTCTAGGTTTTTTACAATCATGCTTTTTTTCGTAATTATCTTGTCAGGATTGAGCACGTTTTTTGGATCAAAGAATTTCTTGATTTGTTTGAATATTTGGTAGTTTTTAGCTCCATATTGCCTTTTGACAAATTCTGAACGTGCTAGTCCATCACCATGTTCACCAGTTATGGTTCCTCCAAGTTTGATTACTTCATTAAAGTATTGAATTGCGATGTTTTTGATATTAGGGATTCTTTTTCTATCTGAAATCAAACGAACATGAATATTTCCATTTCCTGCATGTCCATATACCACTGATCTTGTCCTGTACTTTTTGTTAATCTCATCAAGAACTGAAAATAATTTTTGGAGATTTTCCAAAGGTACTGTAGCATCTTCAATGGCATGTGGGATTATTTTTTCTTTTTTTATTGATTTTAAACTATAATGTAGTGATGAGTCTCTGTATTTCCACCATCTGAAAATATCTGAATCTTTTTTTAATTTCTTAATAATTTTTCCTGTGATAATTAATTTAATCTTCTTTTCGTTCGAATTAATTTTATCATCATATTCTATAAAGAGTAAACACTTAGTTTTCCCATCAAACTTAAATTTTATTTGATTAAGTATTGTTTTATCTACAAATTCAATTGCAGAAGGTTTAGTTTTATTGATTTCAATACAGTTTTTTATTGCATTTTTAATTGTTTTATATTCTATCACAAAAAGAATTCGCTTTCTTGGGATGTCTTTAATTTTTAGCTTTGCTGACAAAATAACCCCAAGCGTTCCTTCAGAACCAATGAATACCTTATGAGCGTCATTAATTGATTTTACTTTATCAATTCTATATCCTGAAGAGTTTTTTGTTACATTTGGAAAATTGTTTCTATCAATTTTTTTTGAGAATTCTCTAATCTTTTTTGCAACTCTTTTATCTTTTGGAAGAGTAATCTTATTTCCATTTCCATCGATAAATGTGATCTCTATTACGTTGTCAATTACACTTCCATACTTTAAACTTCTACTTCCACTAGAATTACTTCCTAACATTCCTCCAATTGAACAAAAAGAACCAATTGATGGGTTTGGTGGAAAAAACTTTTTGTACTCTTCAAGTTTCTTGTCTAGTTTACCTTTAATTGTGCCTGGACCTATTGTCACATAGTCTTTAGCAAGCCTAATTGAATCAAAATTCTTCATTTCAAGTATGATCCCATTATTTAATGCACTACCAACAAGACCTGTTCCTGCACCACGTACAGTAACTGATGTTTTGAATTTTCTTGCAATATTTATTACATTAACCACATCTTTTTCATTTTTAGGAACTACTACTAACTCTGGAATAATTTGGTATGAGCTTGCATCTACAGAATAAAATTTTCTGAATTCTTTTTGAGAAAATACATCTCCTTGAACTGTTGACTGTAGTGTTTTTAGAATTAATTTTTTCATGTGATGAATCTAAATTTTAATTCTATAGTAGTCCCATCTTTCAGGATCAAATTGTGTCACAAACTCTGCTTGTTCTTTGTCTATTCTTGCTTTTATAACATCTCGTAATGCAAAACTTGTTAGATATTTGTACTTCATAGAGCAAGCTTGCATGATAAACAAATGGCGCATCTCACTTCCACCTTTTAATCCCCAATAACCCATCTTCAATGCTAGTGGTTCTAGAAATATTGTGTTCCCGAGGCCATAATTCTCGTCTCTAATCTCTTCACGTAATTTGTATTTCTCAAGTGGTCCTCCTTTTACGTATCCTACAATTTCTCCATTTTTGTCATTAAGTCTAAGTGTGTTGATGATTATCTGTGGATCTTTAATAGATTTCTCAAATCCAACTTTTTTAAATTGTAACGGTGCAGGTAATTCCAAAAAGATCTCAAATAGCGTCTTGATGAAATTTGGTTCTTCTCTTGTTGTCATATTTTCTATTGTTGGAACTAACTTGAGATTTTCATAAGCATAATCTGCTTGAATAGTAATCTCTTGCTGTCTGATTCTCATAAATGATAATACAGTGTCAAAAAAGTTTTTTCTCATCTCTTTTGGAAGAATCTTGAGAATTCCTTTTACCATCTTTGGCTCTTTGTTTAATAATTCTTCAAAATATGCAACTGATCTTCTAATGATCAATGATGGCTTCCATGCAAGTGCATGTGCATTCATTTTAGCCATCTCCATTGCCTTTGTAAAATCCCCTAATGCATAACCACTGATTCTATCAACCACTGAAAGATATTCACCCATTTGCATAATGTGTTGTTGGTATTGTTGGTTGTTTCTTGTCAAATCCGAATTTTGAAAACATTGTTTAATCTGTTCCTCTATATTTTTTTTGATCTCTCCACTCCAAGGATATGTTGTTCTTAAAATCAATACCTTGATAATTTCTAAATCTATATTTGTAGCGTTAATTAATTGGCGTAGTTTTTTGTCAGTTGAAATAAATTTTATAACACTTTTTTCATGTGGTTTATCTACATTTTTTTTAGGATCAAAGTCGTGAAACAACGCAGAAATGTATATGTATTTAATATCTTCATCAGTGAATTCCACTTTGTTTTGTTTTATAGCTAAAAGTGAAACATATGTCACTTCTAATTCATGATTGATGTTATGATATCCGTAATAATTAGTTCCAAGGCCCTGACTTTCAAACAAGTCAATGGTATAATCTAACATCTCAACATAACAATCGTCTTCTAACCCATTTTGCACCATTAGATTAAGAATCTCCTTTCTCATTGAATGGGGCATAACAAACTGTTGCAATAATACTCGATCATAATTCCTGTTTTTAAATATGCCCTATTTACCCTGGAAGTTTTGTTTGATTTTTATAAATTTCTTAGAAAGATTCAATAGAATTATGCTCTGGCTAATTTTAGATGTCATTGAATTTGGATTTGCTTGAAATTTTAATGAAGTTTAATAAAAAAAATTCTCCCGAGTATCTACTTTACCTAAACGATTACACTTTTCCAATTACTTGCGTATCTATAACAAATTCACCAACTCCTGTTAACGAACCCACTACCCGAGGAGGAGTATATTTTTCAGATAAATTTGCCTACAAGCTGAAAGGAACGATAAACGACTTAACTGTGGTTCCACTATTGACAAAAAAAATGCTTGGACCAAACACAGAATTTGCTGAACTGAAAATCTCAACTCAAATAGAATCTAGTGGAAAACTGATGAATCTTGAAATTTTTACCAATCTCACAAATAGCATACAGACCCCAAATTCTATTGAGCTTAGTATGATAATAGTTAAACTAAAATCCATCTAACTGACTTTTAGATATCTATCATATTTTTCTCTACGTTCTTTATCAGAAAGTATTTCATATGCCTTGTTTAATTTTGCCATTGCTTCTTCAGAATCTTCTTTAGTTTTATCTGGATGGGTCTTCTTTGCAAGCTCTCTGAATTTTTTTTTGATTTCTTTTTGTGTTGCATCTTTTGGAACACCTAGATCCTCATAGTAGTTTCGAAGCTCGTTGTTTCTTGCAGCATTACGAAACTCTGTATCCTCTTTTGTATTTTTTCTCGTTCCTATTTCTTCATAATCGTCTCCCCAGTCAGAGTGATATTTTTCATATGTCCTCTCTTTTTTTGATTCAAATTCCTCATTGTCATATGATGTCTTTTTTCTAAGTATGATGTCCCTTGATAAAAATAAAAAGATTGCAATGATAGCAATTGCAAAACTAGCAAAGAGTATTATCTTTTCTTCATCAGAAACTTCAAGCAGCATATCTGTTTTATCAGTTTGTGCATATGTAGTTTGTAACGATCCAATGATAATTACAGAAATTATAAAAATATCTAGCTGTTTCAATTTTTTTTACCTATGTTAATCTAAAATCTTCTTTTGTAGTATTGAGAACTACATGAGTAATGGTATTTTTCACGTTTGGGATAGCAG
Organism: Marine Group I thaumarchaeote; assembly: GCA_013390905.1. Lineage (GTDB taxonomy): Archaea > Thermoproteota > Nitrososphaeria > Nitrososphaerales > Nitrosopumilaceae > Nitrosopumilus. Next base: position 14,753 of record JACATG010000005.1, read on the forward strand.
CCAAACCCTTTACAAACCTACTCAATTCACTCCTCTCCTTGAATTTTGCTATGATCAGAGTATCTGTAGAACCAGTAATATCATAAACCGCACACACATTTTCAAATTTTGATATCTCATTTTCAATTTCTTCAATTTTGTCGTTCTTGGCTATAATTTCAATAATTGCAGTTAGTCCGTATCCCAGTTTTTCATGGTCAATAATTGCAGTATATCCACAAATAATCTTCTCTTTTTCTAATTTTTTGATTCTAGATAATATCGTAACAGTTGACATTCCAAGTTTTAATGCAAGTTGTCTAGCTGATAGTCTTGCATCAACCATCAAGTTTTTGAGAATCTTTTCATCTGTCTCATCCATCTTCATACTTTATAACAGCAAAAAATTTATTTAAATTTTCAGTGAATATGTGAAAATCTGTCCAATTTAATTGAATAATTTTTGATATTAGTTTTTCAGATTTAATACAAATGTTCTCTTTTGTAATTTATGGACGAAATCCAAAATCTTGTAGCAAAGGGACAATCATTTTTGGAAGATGGAAAATTTGATAAAGCCCTTGATTTTTTTGAAAGAGCACTTATTTTGAATCAGGACGATCCTGATCTTTGGAACTACAAGGGAATAATACTTAGAAGTATGGGCAGATACGAGGAAGCAATGGAGAGCTTTAACAAGTCATTAAAGATTGATCCTCGCGATAAAAATGCATCTTGATTTTATACTAACTAATTGTGAATCTATATTATTAACAAAATATTATCTAATACTGTGAATAATGAAGTAGATAAGATATTGGCAGAAGCGTTTGAGTTTGCAGAGGATGGAAATTATTTTGATGCATTAAGACTCTATGATTTAACACTCAAAAGAGAGCCTGATAATATTAGTGCGCTTGTTGACAAAGGAGCAACTCTACAAAACATGGGAAAATTCAAACTTGCTGTTCGTTCATATGACAAGGCACTTGCTGTCTCTCCGAATAATCTTGATGCATTACTAAACAAGGGATCAGCATTGCATTCAGACCAAAAATATCAAACAGCAATAAAGTGTTATGATGCAGCTTTGAGGATTGACAAAAAATGTGCAATGGCACTTGCATACAAGGGACTTTCATTAGGTGAGATGGGCCAACTACAAAATGCAATAAAACATTTTAAAAAAGCGCTATCAATCGATAATCATTATGACTTGGCAAACATTTCAAAGAAAATGGCCCAAGAACTATTAAAGTCAATCAAAGAAAAGAAAACTAAAACACAGTAACGTCACCAGGTGCAGGCTTTCGATTAATCTGTTTTTTATTTGATTCGAAGAAGTCTTTATGTTTAGTTTTTTGATGATCCCTTAGATCCTCTAGATTCTCAAAACCTTCATGGCACAAGTAGCATTTTGGCTTGTGTTCGTCAACTAGAGGAAGTACCATAATAGGAATAGTATGATTGGTTACTTATTTCTTGAGCCTATAAGGAATATATCCAGATGAACAAATAACACAATATGCTAGAACAACTAGTCAGAGATTCTCAGGCGTTAGATCGAGCAATTGCAGGAGAAGAACTATCCTACAAAGATGGTCTTGATCTGATGGATTATGATAATCTACATCTACTTGGGGCAGTTGCAGATGCTACAAGAAAGAAACTAGTTGGAGATACTGTTACTTTTGCAGCATCTTATTACATGAACTATACAAATGTCTGTGCTGCAAGCTGCCAGATGTGTGCCTTTTATCGAAAAGAAGGCGCGGATGATGCTTACACACTAACTCCACAAGAAATTGAACAAAGAGTTGCAATTGCAAAGCAGATGGGTGCTACCGAAGTTCATATCGTTGGTGGATTCCACCCAAAGCTTCCGCTAGAATACTATGAAGATATGATGAGAATTATAAAAAAGAATCACCCACAACTTAACATCAAAGCATTGACTGCAGCTGAGATTTTCTATTTATCAAAACTAACAAAAAATTCTACAAAAGAAATTTTATCTCGTCTAAAAGATGCAGGACTTGATTCAATGCCTGGTGGTGGCGCAGAACTGTTTCATCCAGAAATCCGAAATAAGATTGTCCGAGGTAAATGTTCAGGACAAGAATGGCTTGATGTGATTGAAGAGGCACACAACATGGGAATTAAAAGTAATGTTACAATGCTTTATGGACATATAGAAAAACCAGAGCATATTATTGATCATCTCATAAAGATTCGTGAACTACAAAAAAAGACTAATGGTTTTATCACGTTGATTCCATTAAAGTTTAGTTTAGATAATACTGAACTTGAACAAGAACATTTAGTAAATGACGAATGCTCATCTGTGTATGATTTACGAATAATTGAACTATCTAGACTTATGCTTGCAAATGTACTAAATAATATCTCAGTTTATTGGGTAGCATATGGAAAGAAACTAGCACAAGTTGCACTATCAAATGGTGGAAGTGATTTAGTAGGGACAGCATTTTCTGAAGAGATTTATCGTGCTGCAGGAAAGCCGACTGCGTCATCTGTTGAAGAACTTGCAACTATGGTAAAAGAGATTGGACGAACTCCAGCTCAGAGAAGCACTCACTTTAAAATTTTAAAAAAGTTCTAGTTTTGTATATTTTGTTCCTAAAATCTGTTAAAAATATTTAAAATTTTCAAACAATTCTAAAGAAAGTGGAGCATTAAGATTATGTTTATTTATTATATTCAAGAGTAATGTATATGTCACAAAGTGTTAGTGGACATGAAGAAAAACTCCTTAACATGATTTTAGGCGAAATTCCTAGTTCAAGAGTCGCAATGATTTGTGATCATGATGGAAATATTCTTTGGAATAGTATTCGTGACAACACAACTAGCTATCTTACTATGGATGAAACCAAGGAATCATTGAAGAGATCTATTGAAACTTGGAAAGAACGTAATAAATTCTCAGCAAAGATTGGAAATGGAAAATATGCAATTGTTGCATATGACAAAATAAAGAGAATTACTATACCTCTACCAAATGATCATCTTCTGTTTGTGAGTCTTGAAGGTGAAGAATTTGGCAACGTCAAAAATATCATGACTATCGTAGACTGGGTTAGCTCCAATATGGGACTATAGCTTTTTTTAAAAATCATTTTTCTGAAACATTTAACATTTAGTAATTTTTGACCTTTCTAAACTTTATTTGTTCAAATATTTTTTGATTGACTCTAGTTTTTCTTCCATCTTGACATGTTTGTCTCTTCTCGAATCAACCTTAATCACAACTTCAACTCTATCAATTCCTAGATTGTGAACTGTATCCATCATCTTCTTTGATGCCTCATAGATTATATCAATACTATCTGATTCCAAAACTGTTCCCATTGAATTTATTTCATATCTAAGGTTCTTCATATTCTGAATTGATTCTATTGCTTTTGCAATGTAAAAACTGGCACTAGTAGTCCTTGTTGCTATGGGATAAACACTAATTTCAGCCTGAATCAATAGTGTAATTTGTACAAATTGGGATTAAAAGGTTTGAATTATTCTGCAGACTTTTTTTCTACTTTTTTTACACTACCCTTCCTTCTTCTAGCCCCAAAACTAATCAGTACTAACAAGAATCCAATCCCAATTAGGATCCCCGACAATGTATTGTAATCTTGGATTTCTTGCTGTGCTACCATCAAATCAAATACCTCTTCTTCACTCATCCCTACTTGACCTGCTGGCATTGAGGCACTAATACTTGCAGTAAGTATTATTCCTACAATTACCATTGCAAGACCGCCTATTAGCATTTTTTTGTCAACAAGAACCAATTCTAGTAGTATTTGGGTTTAATCATATATTATCTATTTTCTTTTTCTTATCCCTAGAAACTCGGATAGTTTTACAAAATTTCTTGATATTTCATTTGATATACAATTAAGAAAACAAAAAATTTAGAATCTACTCAGAATATCTATTGTATTAATTTGATCTTGGTGATCTGCCAAGTAATACAAAATTCCATCAGAGTCAATTTCTATCCACTCTGATTCTCCTTTGTAGTTTACAATATCTTCAAAAAAAGCATTGTTAACACCTGTTAGATGCAATAGTGCCTTTTCATCTGTAAATTTTATTGGCAGTTTGATTAATTTATCTCTAAAGATACTCTGTCCCTGAATGTTGATCTTGTATTCTTCTTTGTCTATCTCTGCAATTCCAAAAAAGTGGTTTGGGAACATATCTAAGCGTTTAATCTTTATCGATATTGTTTTTTTCAGTTCATTATCCATGTTTTTTCTTTGATTTTCTATATTTTCTCCTTCAATATAGTTAATTTTATTTTTATACCCGACAGATTCATCTTTGAGTGATTTTATTGTGGATTCATAGTCATGAATTTGGTTTGAAAGTGTTTCCAGTAGTTTGTTGGTTTTAGTAAGATCATTAATCACTGTAACCAGTTCTACTTTTTGCTCTTGATTGAGACCTTCTAATTCATTAACTGTATCTGAATATTGCAAATTTTGTTTTTCTAATTTGATTATGTTTTGCTCGCTTTTTGTCTGTTTCATATCAACCACATCAAACTTTTTATCAAATGATTTTATTTTGTTTTTATATACCAAAATCTTTTGTTTTTGAATAAAACTCTCATCTCTTAGTTCGACAATCACAGATTCGTATACTTCTTCACCTTGAACTAACAAATTAAGACTTTCTCTGTTTTCTTGAGTTCTTTCTTTTAATGCAAAAATTAACTGCTTTTTATTTTGATCTTCTAATTTTAATAATTCAATATTATTTTGATATGATATTGCATTTTCTTTTAACTTGTCAATTTTATCATCATATTTTTTATTCTCTATCTTTAGATTGTTTAATTCATCAACAAACTCAGATTTGACCTGCACTAGTTTGTCATTGTTTACATTTGCTGATATTAGCTGTTCTAGAATATTATTATTGTTAATCCACGCATCAATATTTTTTGAGAACTGTTTGTTTGTTTCTCTTAGTGCTTTTATTTCATTTTTTATTGCTTGATAATCATCAAACATCTTTGTAAATGATATTGGATTTTTTGTTGATTTGTTTATCTCTTGACTCTTGAGTAAAATTCTATATTCTTTGTTTTCTTCACGAAAATCTTTTACCTCTTCTTGGAATACTTCACTTTTTGCTTTTAGATACTCAACTTGTCTTTGAACTTCTTTATCATAAGTTGATGAAATTGTCACAATTCCTTTTTATGTTAGATAATCTATTGCGTCAACAAATTCCTCATTTGTTATTTCATCAACAGTCAATAGTGATAGAGTTGTTTTTACCCAATCAGGAATTTCTGCTTTTTCTGCAAAACTTTAACTAATTCCCGAAATTGTAATAATTCCTGCAAGAACAATTATCATTATTATCGCTATACGCACCAATGCTCACTCTCAGTAAACCTTGGTAATTATGTGATAGAAGTATACTCATATTTGTAACTAAAACACTAACATTTTTAGGCTCAAATTATCTCTGCACTAATATTTTTCTTAATCATAATTTATGATTAATTAACAAAAAAATTAAGAATCTAATCCATGTTGATAATTATTTCATAACCAATAATTTTCTTATTTTATGTCAATAAATTTGATTGTATTCTACTCGTTTAAATTAGTCATCCTAGATAACTTTGTGATTTACGTGCAAGCTTTCAAATCTAATTCTAATTGTTCACGTTGTGGAAAAAACTCTTTATTGACTGATGAAGATACTGGAGAACAATTTTGTTCAAAGTGTGGTTATGTGGCTTCTGAAAAATTACAAGCATCAGGTCCAGAATGGAGATCATTTCAAAAAGATGGTGGGTCAGACCCAGCAAGAACTGGTGCACCATCATCACTTACGATACATGATATGGGGTTATCTACAGTTATCAATCCTCAAAACAGAGATGCGACTGGAAAACCATTAACTGCTTCAATGAAAAGTACAATTGAAAGACTCAGAACTTGGGATAATAGAAGTCAAGTTCATGAACCTGCTGATAGAAATTTGAGACAAGCACTTAGTGAATTAAATAAGCTAAAAGATAAGGTTGCAATTTCTTCAAATGTTCTTGAAAAAGCTGCTTACCTTTACAGAAAGGCTTTGGAGAAGAAACTAGTTCGTGGTAGATCCATATCTGCTATGATTGCTGCATCACTTTATGCTGCCTGCAGAGACACCGAAACACCTAGAACCCTAAAAGATATTGCTGATGCGGCTAATGTTAAACGAAAAGATATTTCAAGATGTTATAGATTGTTGCATAATGAATTAAATCTAAAGATGCCTGTTGTAGATTCAATACAATGCATTGCAAGAATTTCAAGCAAACTAAACATTCCAGAAAAAACAAAACGATATGCAATTGAAGTACTCAAAGATGCACAAGAACGTAAAGAATCAGCTGGAAAGGATCCCATGGGCCTTGCAGCAACGGCATTATACCTATCTTGTGTCCAAAACGGAGTATCTATCACTCAACGGGACCTTGCAGAAGCTGCTGGTGTCACTGAAGTTACTATAAGAAATCGCTACAAGGGATTAAAGGAAGGAATAGCAAACGTAGAATCTAAATCTTTGTAACACACTAAAAATAATTGAGTTTTTTTTAAACTGAATGATCACCCATTTTTTAATTTTCATATGCCAAAAATTTTAAAGATATTGAAAGTGATGATCCCACACAAAAAAACTACACCAAATTATATGATCGCATTAACCAAGATTAACTTATTAATCTCCTTATCAAGAAATCAGAGAAAGTCGGAACATAATCAAAATAAGATTATCCAATGCCCCTCTCAAGGATTGATTGTCTTAGAATGTTTTCTATCTTTCTTTAATTAAATTTCTTGTTTAATTTCAATTAAAATAATTCCCTAACAAATCATACTTTTGCTTTTAGTCAAACACAGATTTTTGAGTCTAGTCTGAACTACTAATCCTTATCGATAAAAATAGAACGCCCCTTTTCACGAATGAAAAGTCCTACTAATCCACGTTATAATGTAAAGTTAATTCGTTGAAAAATTGTTATAACTTGAATTTTGATAAAAATTTCATGGAAGCTTAGAGGACTAGGTAAACTAGGCAAAAAGGAAATTGAGCATATAGATATCATAGAAAAAGACGGTTGGTTATACTATTGCTACAAGGTATTACGAACAAAGAAGCTAGCTAGTGCAATTATTCAGAATAGCATTGATGATATTGGAAGAATAAAAGAAGAGACTAGAGAAGTCAATCTTAACGGCGATGATAAACGGTTTTGGTTAGGTCGATTAGTGGATATTAATGATGGAAAGAAGAATGATTCTACTTCGTTAAATCCAGAATTTTTTGCAGAGAGATTTGAATTGAATGATGATTATTTCAAACAAGCCAGTTGTTTTATTTGATCGTAATATCATCCAAAATATGATAAGGTTACCTAGAAATTGATGTATGTTTTTATTAGTTTATGATGGTTAGATAGTATGGCAAGTAAAGAATGTATTAGATGTATTGAATGGATTCAAATCAGCCCTTACAAATTTATGTGTAACATTTGTGAGAAAATTTTCCACCTAGACTTGTCAAAAGCAAGCCAGACAGTATGACGAAACAATTAATGACAATCCTTTAGAATTATCTTAGAATCTTTAACAGAAATAGAAAATCCGTATTCTGGAACTCCGATTCTAAATTACTCCGTGGCATGAGAAGGAATGATTATAATTACTGATCAAATAAATGAATTCGATTTCTAATGACGCAAATTGTCTTTGCTGTAATTTCCATAGTAATTACCATTTCAATCATGTTAATAGCCAAATACATTGACCGTGTAAAGTTCAAGGGACTTACTGGATCACACAAAATTGTAGTAGTTGTTTCTATGTTAGCAATAGCTGGTGAACTAGTGTATCTGTCAACTTCATTTGGATTACTTGAGTATGTGTTCGAAATAATTGCTTCTATAGGTGTTGGTCTAGTGGTGTTGGGTATAACCTTCCAAAATAAACTAAAAAATGCAGCTGCAGGTCTAAGTATCTTCTTAGGTCCACAAGTTAATTTAGGAGATATTATAGAAATTGATAATAAAGTAGGTGTAATCAAAGAGATTCATTTAACAAAAACCATTATCGAATTAAAAAACGGAAACGAAATGTGGATACCTAATGTGAAATTTGACGAAGAGATAATAATTACTCACAAAGAAAATAAACAGGATTAGCTCAATTTTTCGTTTTTATTCAAATTAACAAACTCACGTCATCACTTTAGTTATTACGGTAAAATCATTCATAAATCGGAGCATTGCCTTTTATTGAGAGTAAAAAGGAAAAGAGAGGGAATAAGATATGAAGTATATGTGCAAAACCTGTAAAAAGAAATGTGATGATATTACAAAACATTTGATGACAGTACACAATTTTTCAAAAGAAATTATAGAATTACAACTAAAAGCAAACCCAAATAGTTATAAAACTGCCTTTGAAAAATTAGAAAAATGACAACATCAATGACGATAAAAAATCAAATAACTCAACATCCCTCTCTTCTTCTTGAGGGTATTTATGATGTTGTTTGACTTAGTATGTATGGTAGATTTTATTGTTTGTTCAAATTGTGGTTTGTCGTATTCTACATCTGGAAATGATTCATGCAGTCATTGTAAGTTTAACACACATGTAAGATCCTAGAATATGAATAATTTAGATTCTAAACTCTTTTTTTTGAAAAGGATAAGCTCGTTTTACTTACTTTATCCTAAAGGATAAACTCGTTTACACTAAAAAATAACTACAATCCTTTCTCATCCTTCGCAAAAATAATTCAATCCCCAACAATTTTAGCATTTAACGAAATTTCAACAAATAACTAGAATATTATAGTTCCTCTAATGTTATAGGGTGTGGCAGACTATTTGGGAGACAACAATAAGAGACAGGTTCATGATCTTCTTAATCAAAAAGAAAATTGTCAAATCGATGAAATCATGATAGTGCACAAGCGATACTTTATTCCAGACACTTTTACACAGGCCAATTCTGAGGGGTACGATAGTTGTATTTGGTGCATTGGTAACTCTCATGAGTAACACAATTACCGAAAATAATGTGAAATTTAGGCATAAAACTACAAAATTATGTCGATATATATCAAAGAGAGACATTGTCAACGACATGTTTAAAAAAATAATTAAAAAATTACAATTTGGTTCTTGTAAGACCCAAGTCGTTAATGACGTAAATGCTTTCAAAGAATCTGAAAAAAAGAAACCAGAGGATGTAGAAAAATAAATGACATATCATTGCAAACATTGCAGTTTTACTTGGGACGCATCAGAAGAGGATATTCAAAAATTATTCCTTCATGAAAAGACTCACAAAAAGAAGGATAACTAATGCTGACTTGGAATAAATGCTATAATGATCATCATGATCAATGTATGGGAAAAGCTGGAATGTTTGATTATGGTTGTAAATGTTTTAAAAAAATAATTCCAAACAAGTAAGATGTCATCAGAAAAAAATAAGGACAATCTGCGAATATCCCCTAATGGTACTAACATTCCAGGAACTTACAGAAAATGTGAAGAGGATAATTGCAGTAGATTGATTCCATGTCCTCATATTCGATGTCAGGAACACCGAATAGATATGGCAATTAAGGACTGGGTTGTATCACATATTGAGCCATGACAGAAATTTCTAAAATTAAACTATCTGAAGATGATTTTGTTTTGGTTGGAATGAATTATAACTATTACATGATTCCCAGATTGGCACATACTGAAGATAATCTTGAAGGTCTAAAACAACAAATCCTCAAGAATCAAAAAATGATTGAGGAATTACGGACAATATGGAATGAAGGAGAGCATGGCATGTTTGCAGATGATGTTGCAGGGGTAATGGAGAAATATTTTGGTAAAAGAACAGAATAGCAAACCAAGAGTTAGAAAAGATATAGGGTTCAAGACAGGAGTAATCTTGCTTAATACATGTACAAATTGTGGTAGTGAATTCAAACCAATAAACAGCATGATATATGAAACATTATGCGATTTATGCCAGAAAAAAACAAAATCTAATTGAAAAGAATAATGTGCATGATTTTTGATACAAACTGTTAATCAACGAATTAACTTTACATTATAACGTGGATTAGTAGGACTTTTCATTCGTGAAAAGGGGGCGTTCTATTTTTAATCCTTATCGATAAAGTCACTTATGTGTGGAGGATCTGGAGCCAATCCTTTTCTCTTTCTAATTTCAGATATTGCTTCTTGAAACAAGGATTTTGGAACTTCGGTCCATGCCTTAAATGATGTATTCCATGTTGCACGTCCTGCAGTTTGACCTCTCATCGCTTCAGACAAAGTGAATGTCTCAGAAGCTGGAATTTCACCTATAACAATACTTGCTGCACCTTTTTGTGACATGTCAAGGACTTTGCCACGTCTGCCATTAATGACAGTTGAAACGTTTCCAACCAAGTCAGTTGGAACCCGAACCTCAATTGCTAAAGTTGGCTCTAAAACAGTGGTGCCTGCAGTTAACAATGCACCCATACATGCTCGACGAGAAGCTGGACCCAGTTGAGATAAGCCTCGGTGGGCAGTATCTTCGTGTGGAACAAAGTGAGTAAAGATAAACTTGCAACCCCTCATCTGTTCTCTGCATAGAGGACCTTCTTTCATTACATCCTCAAAACCCGTATTAATAGAGTCAGTTGATTCTTGGACAAACTGGACACCTTTTGTTCCGTTAATCAAAATATTTCCACGTGAATCAAGTTTCATTATTCTCTTGATTGTATCTGTATCCCATCCTACCTCTTTTAGCTTGTCTGCAACAAACTTCTTGTCTTTCATATCGCTGATTTCACCAGTTCTAAGCATGTCTGCTACCTCTGGTTCTAGTGGCTCTACTTTCATGAAGATCTTGTTGTGTCTATTAGGAGACTTTGACATTATTGGTTTACATGAACCCGTTACAGTCTCTCTATAGTTAATCAGAGGTTCAGATGTTATAATCTCAAGTTTAGCATCTTGTATACGATGAACAGCAACATCAAGATGTAACACACCCATTCCTGCAATTATAGTTTCCCCACTTTCTGGATCAATTTTTACGATAAGGTTAGGATCTTCAATTGTAAGTTGTTTTAGAAAGTCAACTAGTTTAGGTAAATCTTTAGGATGTTTTGGTTCAATTGCAATTTGAACTACTGGTTCTGAAACATATTTTACCCCTTCAAACATTTGTATGCCTTTGATCGAAGATAGCGTATTTCCTGCTCTGCATTCAGTTAATCCTAATAATGCTGGTATGTTTCCTGCTCCAAGTTCTCCTACTTGTTCTCTTATGTTTCCCATGAAAAAGTTTACAGATTGAATTCTTCCTTCTCTTTTTTCATCAATTATGTAAATAGTTTGTCCATCTTTGACTATACCAGAAAATAATCTACCAATTGCAACAGGTCCTGCGGCAGGATCTAATACCATATTTACAACCATCATAATTGTCGGACCATCATCACTACAAGCAAGTAATGCCTTTCCAATATCAGAATCTAAGTCGCCTTTCCAAATTTTTGGGATTCTGTATTTAACTGCTACATGAGGTGGAGGGTGATGTTTTACAACCATGCCAAGTATAGCCTCTGCCAAAGGAGCTTTTTCTACAAGGTCTGAAACATTATCATTTTGATAAGCATCAATTACATCTTTGAATGTAAGTCCTTTCTCTTTCATCGAGTCAACATTGATTGCCCATCTATCCTTTGCAGAACCAAATGTAACACTTGAATCCTGAATCGACACTTTCCATTTTTCTTTGTATTCAGGCTCTCCATACGTTTCAATTAGTTGGTTAAAGTTTGAAACAACATCTGCTAGTTGTTGCTGCATCTTCTCAGGAGTCAATCTGAGTTCTTTGATAAGTCTATCAACTTTGTTGATAAATAAAACTGGCTTTACTCTTTCTTCAAGTGCCATCCTAGTTACAGTCTCAGTCTGGGTCATGATGCCTTCTACCGCATCACATACTACGACTGCACCGTCAATTGCTCTAAGACTGCGAATTACCCTTCCACTAAAGTCTACATGCCCAGGAGTATCAATCATGTTAATGACGTATTCTTTGTCTTTTTGAGTAAAGTGTAAAGTAACATTTGCCTGATAAATTGTAATCCCTCTTGCTTGTTCCTCTTTATCAAAGTCCATCGCCAAGGCCTTGCCGGCAGCAGATGGAGCAATAATGCCAGAGTATGCCAAGAGACTATCACTCATAGTAGTCTTTCCGTGGTCAACGTGAGCAATAACACCAAAGTTACGGATCTGATCCTTGTTCTTGATAATTTTGAGAACCTCCTCTGTTGACTTGTATTTTACCATATCGGCAAACCCTAGGAATTAGCTATTAAACCTTAGCCTAATAAAAGATCAATAGATCATTTGGTTGCTGACATTTCTAATCTTTTTTGCTGTAACAAAATGACAGTCTTTTTTTCTTTTCTTTTTTGCCTCAAAAAGCGCAAGCAGTTGAGAAAAAAATACACAGTATATCATTTGAGAAATCTTTGTGGATGGCATGCTAGGATGAATTACATTGATGCCAATTTTCCTGAGGTTTTTTCCAAGCTGTTTATTGTGCGAATTTTTTTCCTCAAAAATGATGATAGTATCCCCTTTATGAACTGAAAACAACTCCATATGAGAAAATTGCTCTATTTTACAATAATGAGCATCATGACCTAGGATCTCATAAAACTTTGCAGCACAGTACATTGCCAATGGAAATGTAAACAGATTTCCAAGAACAAATATTCTCTTTGATACTTTGGATTTTTTTGCATCTGCCTTTGCCTTTAAAAACAGTTTAGAGTTTTTTGGAATTGTTATCTTCTTTACCAAAGAAATGCATGTCAAAGCACTTTCTAAAAATGAGATGCTTCCAGCAGTAAAGATTTTACTATTTGGAGCAGTAAGGAGAATAGTTTCATCAGATGCCTTTGCTAGCCTACTTTCAGGCTTTGATGTAATAGCTGTAGATCTCTTTGCAATCTTTGCAACCTTGATGTTTGTGATTGTGTTTCCAGATATTGAGACAAAGTAGACATGTTTGGATTTGACTAATTGTTTATTCTTGTAAAGGTCTAATGGATCAATTGCTTTTACCACATCCCCTGAAAATGATTCAGCTAACATTGCAGATGCCAAAGAATCACCACTTCCTGAAAAGATGGTATTTTTTAGCTGATTATAAGACAGTATTTTTTGTTTTCTAAATGATTTTAAAAAATCTAATTGAAGTTCAATATCTTTTTCATATGCCTCAATTGTATTCATAGCATCAAATGATTTTGGACATATATTAGAAAAACTATTCAAACCAAGTTTTGGTTTTTATTACGACCGTTCAGCAAACAGTCATGGAAATTTCTGTGGGCCACACTCCAGATTCAGATGACGCATTCATGTTTTATGGAATGTTCACAGATAAGATTTCATCTCCAGACTTTACGGTGAGTCCTGTTATTGAAGACATTGAGAAGTTAAACCGTAAGGCAATTAATCCGCAGCTCGATGTAACCGCGGTTTCAGTTCATGCATGTGCATATATTCCAGGATACACAATATTGAGAAGCGGCGGAAGTTTTGGAATCGGTTATGGCCCTATTATTACTGCAAAACACCAGATGTCAATTGACGAGATAAAAGAATGTAAAATTGCAATTCCAGGAAAAATGACATCTGCATTCTTACTGCTCCAATTGATGATTGGTAAATTTGATTATGTAGAGATGAATTTCAGTAATATTCCCAAAGCTGTCAAAAGTGGCGAGGTTGATCTGGGACTCGTAATTCATGAGACACAGTTATCATATGAGCAAGAAGGAAATGTCAAGATTTTAGATATTGGAGAATGGTGGGACAAGACAACAAATGGGCTGCCAGTACCACTTGGAATCAATGTAATGAAAACTGATCTAGGAATGGACACAATCTGTAAATTTGACAAGTATCTTCAATCATCAATAGAATTTGGGTTAGAACATATGGATGATGCACTAGACTATGCAATGCAGTATTCCAGAGGAAAACCACGTGATTTAATTAAAAAATTTGTAAAAATGTATGTCAACCAGGTGACTGTTAACATGGGCAATTCTGGTGAGACATCAATTAGGAAACTCTTTGAGATGGCAAAAAACAAGAATCTAGTCCCCAACTTTGAGATTAGTATTGCCACCAAGTAATTATAGAACAAAAAATTTTACAAATTATGGGGGATGGTATTGGTGGTCCTGTCATAGGAATTCTAACAAATAATGCTTTTCAGCTACTTGTAAGCCATGTAAGAAAAGACAACAAAGACGAATATGGTAAGACTGAAAAAATAATCATTGCAAAGATAGATAATCCTGATGATCCACAATATGCAGAAACTACACAAGAGCAGCTAGAACGTGTACTGAAAGGAAAATTTGTATCGTGTAATGTTCAATACAGAGATTCAAAAACTGATGCGCTTGTTTGTAATATTTTTGTTCAAAAACCGCCTGAAGAATTTAACTAATTAATTTATACAACCATTCTTTCAGCTTTATTCTTATATCGATACTGATTAATAGTTGACTCGTATATAATAGGTCGACCTAGTAAAAATGAGTCATCATGAGCCTAACTTAGAGATATATGAGCGTGAAAGGATTGTACTTGAGAGTATCAAGAATAACCACGATTTGCATCATAATGCACTACTAAAACTAATCGTACCTGAGTTTATGGCAAAAACAACCTTTGAGAAGACAAGAAATTCTTTGCTTGAAAAAGAAATTATTTTCGTGGAGACCAAAGCTAACATGAAGCTTTATCGTCTCACTAAAAATTATGAACAAAAATCACAACAGCACATTGAGAGAAATACGAACATCTTCTTCCATGATTTAAAATCACAAATCAAAAGATTGGAAACTGATTATCCACACAAGGATGTAGATGAGAAGATAACGACGGCAAACTATCTTCTAAGGAATCTATTGCAGACAGACAATGGATTTACTGTTTTGGATTCATCAAAAAATCCAAATAAGACGTTGTACAGAGATGAGCATCTGACAATTCAGCAGCTAATTCATCAGGTCTTTGAGACGATAAGACACGACAAGGACTTTGAGATAATCTTCCCCTCAATTCTTAGCTATCTGGGATTAATCATGCCAAAAAACTCACTGGAGAAATAATATTTCATCTAGTTATTTATTCAGGTCTATTTATCACTAATTTATGGGATTATTGTACACTAAATTCTACATGGATTTTGATAAAGAAGAATGGAAACAAATTTCAAATGAACCTATAGTTTTTCAAACAATCAAATCTGATGTTAATTTGGAAATAGAAGATACATCCCATAAATCCTATAAACTGCATTTTAAGGAAGGAGGAAAACTCAATATGTTTAGAGTTACAGGAAGATTCCGTCTTACCTGGAATGATGAAGATATCTATAATTCTATCAAATAATAATGGAATTTTTTAAATAATTTTATGTCTTTAGAAGACCAAATTAAACAGACTTTGGATGATTTTGAGAACACTACATCAGGCAAGATTCTTGAAATTCTACACAAAATAATGCCTGAATTCAAAAGTAAACTGATCTCAGAATACCTTCAGGGAAAAATCTACAAGATTTTAGAGGTAAATGATAAGGCTGAAAGGAAGAAACTCTGTAATGCATTAAAACCATACTTAGACTGGTATTTACAGGGATTGTAAAATTATTCTGAATATTGCTTTATTTTTTCTAGTGCTATTTTGATTGTTTTTAGATCATTTTTTGCTTCTGCCATGTTTCCAACAAGTTTTACAAAATATTCATGTCCTATGTCATGAGCCTTGTGAATATCTGCTTCATAACATGACAATGCTTTTTCTAAAAATGGGACATCTTCATTTAACTTACTAACGGATCGAGTATCCCATATATTGTCCTGAATCTTCTGAATAACTTCGTTAATTTTTGGGACTGTTTTCATTGCTTGTTGATTTAGAATTGGCGCAAACATTCCAGCTGAATCTTTTAGTTCTGGGCTATTGCCAATAGTTCTTAATCTATTTTTGTAATGCCTTAAAGATTTTAGAACTATTTCATATCCTCCTTCATCTTTAAGATAGATTGCACCAATCCAGATCTTTTCAGTCATTTTTCAATGCTGGTTTCCCACATTATAATAATTTAGAATTTTAGAAATCATAGTTTTCTTTTATGGGTGGTTCACTTCTATTGAGTAAATGTAGCAAAATTCCTGCCAGAACAACACCCATTCCACTGAGGCCGATAAATGTGCCCATATTTTTGATAAATCTTAAACCAGGATCTGTTTGACCTAGTTCGATAGAGTAAAAAAACACAAGTCCAATAACAAACATGATTGTTCCTATAATTACAACAGGCATCCCTACTTTCATATGAAAACTCATTTTTTCTGATTAATAAATAACAAGAATAAAATTGTATGTCTAGAACTAACTATTTTAGCTTTATTGTAATTTCCTCGCCATTTCCAATTGGTGATGTTATAGTACGAAGTTTTGGATTCTTCTTCAGATAGTCTGAGAATTTTTTCATATCTTCTCTAAACTTTTCAGGATACAGCATATTATCAGTAACAATTACCCCACCAACTGAGACCATTGGAAAAATTAAATCAAAATATTCTATTACACTTTCTTTATCTGCATCAATTAGTACAAAATCAAAAAAATCCCTATATTTTTGCTGCAAACTCAATTCTGTAAGTATTTGGATCGCTAATCCTTTCTTTATAATGATTGTATCTGTGACTCCTGCCTTCTGAAAATTTTCTTTTGCTCTTTTAATTTTATTTTGATTTTGTTCAATTGTAATAATTTTACCTGATTGCTCGGAGATGGCTTCTGCACACCAAATGGTGGAATATCCTGTTGACATACCTACCTCAAGCATATTTTTTGCATTTTTTAGGCGCAAAATCATGTTGATTAATTCTCCCGTTTCTTTTGTTATTGCAAGCATTCTATTTTCAGAAGAGATATTGACTTTTTTTGATTTCTCTAGAGTTGATTGTATTTCTAATTCTTCAAGTACCTTGTAGATAGAGTCTATCATATGGTCTATGTATTTTTAAAATAATTTAACCATAACTTTACTACTACATTCTTTTGAAACGCTTTCAATGGCTTATATTTACCAAAGAAATTTTTGAATTTAGTGATGCTAAGAAAGAAAACACTCGATTTATTGGATATTGTTCAACAAATTCTCAATTTAGATTCTCAAATGAGATTTGCAGCAATAATTGATACAAAAGGTAAAATCCGAGAGGCAATTATGAAGACGGGAAAAACAAGTCTTGAATCCCAAAAAGAAGAAGAACATTTCTGTAAACAAGTAGCACAAAGGAGAGCAATGAGGCAAGAATTTAACAAAACTCTTGGAAAAGTTAGATACGTTCATGTTGAAAGAGAGAAAGTATCTCAGATGGTAATTTACACTAAAAGAAATATTGTCTACTTTTCAATGGAACCTGAGATGGCAATTAACACAAAAATCCGATTAATTACAAAAATCAAGAAAATTACTGCTGACCTTTAGAGAAAATTTACATAATTTCATTTCTTTCTAAATATGTTGATTTGATGACATGTAATTATGAACTTTCAAACCAAGAATAAGAAGAAATTAAAAAACTAGTCCAAAAAGAAATAGATTTTGGAAAGTTAAACTCAAAGTCCGATTTTCAGCACTTTAACATTGATAAAGAACTTGCTTGGTTTGATGGTATATCGCGTGAACACATTGATACATTTTGCAACAATTTGTATGACTTGACGCAGAAATATCCTATCAAAATCTAATTAGGTTTTTTAGTATTTTGTCAACTACTTGAATCTCTTCTTTTCTTTCTTTGATAATAGCCTCGTTCCATTTTTTTGCAAATTCTGACTGTCTATCTATCATTTCTAATTCTTGGATATATGTTATCAAGTGTAACTTGTAGTCTTGAAGTAAATCTAGATGTTTATTGTGATTTTTTTCAGTTGGTGTTGACATCCCATTCCTCTTTTGTAATGTCTGGAAACATTTCTCTAATTCTCTTTCTATCTATTTCAACTGCATTAATTCTCTCATCAAGATGATTTTTGATTGTGGGGTCCGTCACTTGATTTTTTTCTTCCTGAAAATCAGAGATTAGTTTGGTTAGTGATTTGTAATATGTAAGATGGTTCTTTTTGGATTCTTCTGATTTGTCTTCTTTTTTTACATCCACAAAAATTCATGATTTTATTGAAAATAAGTACTTGATCATTTTGTTTACACTAATATTGAAACAAAATCATGAAATGATATGAAAATTCTAATTGATGAAATGGATGACGGTTGGGATGAAAAACTCAAGGAGCTAGGTTATGATGCATATAGTGTTAAGAAAATGCGTATAAATGGTCATAAACTTAGAACTGATTTTTCTGTGATAAATTATGCTAAAGAAAATAACATGATACTAGTCACACGAGATACAGAGAGTGGTCAGGCATGTGAAGAAAACAATCTTCCTTATGTGTTACTGGATAATGATGAGATTTTCAGAATTGTTGTAGAGAAGTTAAAAAAGTTCTAGTTCACATTCTTTGAATCAAACTGCAATATTCTCAAGTTTGCAAGAATCTCATTTAGAAAATTATCTTCTGGTTGGTGTACAATTATATTCATTATTGCTTGCCAGCAATCACTTATCTTTCTGTTAATTTGTGAGAACATTTTATCTTTTTTAAATGCAGGATAGTAAGACAACAATTTCATTACTCCATCGGTTGACTGTACAATGTGTATGATATGAATGACTGATCTTAATCTTTCATGGAATGAAAATTTTTCTTCTTTATTGGCAACATCGAAATTAACAATTTTATTAAAAATTATATTAATTTCCTTATGTATGTTTTTGAGTTGGTTGTTTACTGATTCAGATAGATTGATCAACTCATATTCTATATGAGATCTACTATGGATTTTCTTTTCTATCTCACCTGCTTCAACTAGTGAACTAATTTCTCTATAAACCATTTTCTCATTGCCAACTTTTTCTATGACTCTTTTGGCAAGTTCAGTTCCACGTATTTTTCCATTTTCATTTAGGATTCTAATAATCTCTGTCCTAATAATTCCTAAATTTTTACTCATTTGATCATCCTAGTTATTTCTGATATTTTTCTAGTACTGCTTTTTCTCCAATCTCATTAATCTCTCTTACTAATTTTTCTAAAATTTCTACTCCTTTTTTAATTGGTCCTTTTTCTAAATTCTTGTATTCTAGTTTTTGTTTGAGCACTATTTTTTCATTATTAACAAAACTTAGCAAGCTTACATTTTCGCCCATATTGAGATTAATAAAAAAATCTACATATTCTAAGGTTGATTGTATACCCATCATTCCTAATTTTTCCCTCTAGTATTTGTTTGAAACACATTCAAACAAGGTTTATTTACAATTTCAACAACATTTGATTATGAGTAGTTGCGATAGGCGTGTTCGTGCTTACAAAAATGGTAAAACTTTTGATCAATGTAGAGATATTGCTGAATTTATGAATCCAGATTTTAAAAAACAAATTGAAGCGAAAGGAAAAGTTCTATGGACTGAAATATTGAAGCAAGTTGATCATGATGAGGTAATCTACAAGCTAACTCTAAAATTTTTAAGACGAGATGGTTATGATATCGGAAATCATAAGATTCCTAAAGTCAAAAAATTTAATTTGTAGGTTCTATCTTACAACTTCCATCAGCGTTTCGTAATTTCTTCGCTAATACATATGGTATAATAACTAATATTGGTATTGATATCGCAATAAATAATGTCTGTAATTGCGTTAACGCAATTGATAATGCAATTCCGCTTGTTGTCCCAATAAATATTGATAGAAATGTTCCTGCGCAAGTGGGGCATGCAATGAAAAGTCCTGTAGCTGCGCCAATAGTACTTACTCCTTTTTCTTTCTTTGAAATCATGTAAGCACTGACGGCAATTGATGCATTCAATCCAACTAGATATGATACAACTATTTGTAATACTAAATTAACTGGAATTATCTGTAAACCTATATGTTCTGTCAAGTAGACGATTATCTTTGG
Source organism: Marine Group I thaumarchaeote (assembly GCA_013390905.1). GTDB lineage: Archaea > Thermoproteota > Nitrososphaeria > Nitrososphaerales > Nitrosopumilaceae > Nitrosopumilus. The sequence goes on from JACATG010000005.1 coordinate 34,927, forward strand.
CATATATCCAGGACTGTCACAACATGGTGCGATAAAACCAGATGGGATTGTTGCACCATAATGAATTGAAAAGTTAACTTCAGGTTGATATACTAATGTACCTGATGCCATAGAAAAGAATAAACCATATCCAATAAACGTGGCAACGAAGATTTTGCGTGACTTTGAATTCCATGTTGCCAATGCAATTATTGTTGTAAGGTCTTTTCCTTTGTTTTCAACTTTTTCTCTATGATATCGATACATGCCAAAAGCAATAGCGCCAAATGCTGCAACAAGCGTTATGTAAAATCCATAAGCAATTCTTTGTATGGAATTTAGTGCATCAGGTGTAATGAGCTCTGGATCCTGATATCTATGATAAAGTAAAAACAAGATTGTAATTATCACAAATCCAAAAACAATCATCTTTTTTCCTGTGTTTGTACTTTTAGCTGATTGTTTCTTCATAATTTAGAACTTTTTTTTATGAAATTAAATCCTATCTTAGGCAAGTCTAGGAACAAATATGTAGATAATTGCAATTATCTCGAGCCTCCCAAATATCATCAAAAATCCAAGAACAATTTTTGTTGCAGCATCTGTATCTGTGTCAATTACTCCTGCTGACAGCCCACCAGTAGTAATTACTCCTACTGCCTCAAAGAATGCAACTTCGAATGACACATCCTCAATTGCTGCAAGATGCAATCCCGTAATTACAGCTATTGTTGGAAATAGTGCAATAATAATTAAAGTAGAAATGACTTCTTTTTTTGCTTGGCTTGATAGTTCAGCTCTTTTTATTTTACTAAAGAGAAATTTAACATATTTCAAGTGGAATAGTCTAAATATTTTCAAACCCCCAGCAGTTGAAAATCCACATCCTCCAATAAACATCAAAATTATCAAAATGGTGTGGGCCCCCCAATTAAGTCCTGCAAGACTATCTTGCTGAAGTCCTGTAGTGGTACTAGCTGATATGGAATAAAATACGCTTTCCAAAGGTTCCAGACCGCTAATTGCCACAAACAAAATAGTTGCACTACCTAAAATTGCAAAGTATGTAAGAACCTCCTTTCCAAGTTTTGGTGACAGGAATTTTTTCCTAACAAACGCATAGTGAAATGTAAATGGTAATGCCCCAAGTATCATCGCGCCCATTAAGACTATGTGTTCTTGCCAAAGTAAATCTTCAAGAATTGTAGATGTCGGGATGAATCCTCCTGTTGAAAGAGTACTCATAGCCAGCGAAAAATTATCTAGGATGTCTCTCTCACCCATGAAATACAATAAGGTTGCAACAATTACAATGTAAATTGAAAAAATAACTGTAATGGTCAGGAAAAGCTCCTTCATGTGAAGTGTTTTTCCTGATATGAAACCACGCATGGATTGTAGTTTTGATTCTGGATAAAACGCTGTAATTACTAAATAAATGAAACTCATACCTCCTACAAGCTGTGTGAAGCTTCGAAAGAAGGTGAAACTCTGAGAAAGATTTTCTGGCTCATCAAATAGAGATATCCCACCAGTTGTAAATCCTGCAGCACTTGAAAAGAATGCATTTGCAAAGACCTCAGCACTATTTTCATTACTTGGAAATACGTACAGATATGGAATAGTTCCAAATAGTGATAATAAAAATAAACTAGCAAAAACCAAAATTGATGCCTGCTGTAGATTAAGACTTGATTTTTCACCATAAGAGTTTAGAAAAAATCCAGTAATTAGTAAAAGAACTGTTGTCAGGTAAATTCCAGTAGCAATTTCTGTATCTTCTAAAACTGTTGCAACAATAGCTGGTACCATTAACAAAACTCCAGCAAACTGTAACACAAAACCTAGATTACCAAGAACCGCCTTTACAGGTGGACTCAGAAGTCTAGGAGCAGTGACAGTAGCGTTTCTAATCACATCTACAATAGTTGTCTGATAGATTATGCCAATGACTTTGTTTTTCTTTGATATGACGGGAAGTTTTCTGATGTCGTTGTCTCTCATTTTATGCAAAGCATCTTGCAATGTTGCCTTTTGATTAATTGTAACAAGTGGGGTGGTCATAACTTCTTTTAGTGTAGTAGATTCGGCAAAAACTGTAACATCAATAACTTTACTTAGAATGTCTTGATCTGTAACAATTCCAATTGGAATGTTATCTTTATCAGTAATAATAATATCATCTGTTTCATAGCGACGCAACAATCTAGCTGCTTCTCTAGTTTGTGTATTGGGACTAAGAATTAATACATCTTTGTCCATGTATTGCGTTACAAACTTGCTTAGAACATATGAAACAGCACGTTCTGGATTTGTTGACATTAAGCTACCCATAATTGGGGATTTTAAATAATTTGGGATTGATTTCCCATCTTGATAGTTAAAAAATAACTTACCTTTGATCTTTTTGCTCTCATTTTTGCTATCTTTATAAACACTGAATCTGAAGTTTATGCGTAATACGATGAATATTGATCAAGCACAGGAGCCTGATTATGAATCAGTCAAAATTGATTATGTTGGATTTGTTGATCCTTATGCAGTTGAAGGAATGGTTGTTCTAAAGGCTGATAATGGAAAAGAATTTCACATGAGAGCATTTTCTGGCGAAGTTGTAAGACACATCTCAAGTTTTGGTGAAAATGAAGGAGAGCCAGTACCATCAATCTATAAGATGATTGAAGAGATTTGTGAAGAAAATGAATTAGTTCTAGTCAAAGTAAAAATCTATGAGAGTGGTGAAGTTTTACGAGCAAATCTATACTTTACGGGCAAAAAAGACCTTGTATTGAGAAACTATCGTGCTTCTGATGCCATGGCACTTGCATCATTTTATAATATTCCAATTCTTGTTAGAAAAAACCTACTGAAAGAAACTATGGAAGCATAGAATTCTTCTTACAAATAATTAATTTTATTCATTAAAGAAACCATCTAGACTCCTTTTCTTAATTTTATTTTAAAATATGCTTCATAATTCGGCAATTCTCATCATCTATCAGCTATAGCTTAGAAGGTTGATTAATCATCAGCATTTTTCCTCGTATTATCTAGAATATATTATCATTCAATCTAAAAATCAGAAGCTTTTTCACATGATAGAATTTCATTACAGTTATGGTCAATTTTGAAAAAATCTATCAAAGTGTAGCAGAGCATGTGATTCAAAGATGTCACGGAGCAATCAAAATTACTAAACATGGAAAAATAATTGAAGTTTATGACACTAATCGACATATTTGGAGTGATGGGTTGGCAGGTCTTATAATTAAAGAAGAATCAAAGAATGCAAATTTACGTGAATGGGAAGTTGCAAGGTGTATTAGACCTCGTATAATTTCTATCCTTCTTGAAGATAAGGAAGGGTTACTATCAACACGGTTGGCTCCTGACAGTGCAGAAAATCAAACCAGAAAAAGATTATCACACAAAAAATTTACTGTTAAAAAACCAATAACAAAAAAACCGATTAGAAGAAAATCTAATCAATAACCTACCTTTCTGATCAAGTGTGGTTCTTTTAGCATAATTGTATCATCTTTAGTAGATGACAAATCCACTTGTTCGAGATTGTGATTTGTAATGACAATTAATGCCTCACATCTTGAACATAGGATTGTTTTTCCATTTGATCTTTCTTCTCTGATCACGTCTTTTTCTAGTCTGTCTTCTTTTTCACATGTGGGGCAAAGTCTTGGTTCTTTGAGTATGGTGATAATCTCTTTAATGAAAATGGTCTTGCCCATAATCTGCTATTTCAAAAGGCCACTAATGAGTTGTATTGTTAATTGGTATCAGCATTCCATTTTGAATGTCAAACCGCTTTAATCATTCAAAATTAGAACGAATGGTATTCAGTATATTTCCAATCTAACCAATTAACATTATTTTGCAGTTTTTCTTGAAAATATATTTTTTGATTTTCTAGAATGTCATTATGTAACTATTTCGTCAAGACGATCTTCTTCCTGGGCTCGTTTAATCTCCATTGCGATTCTTCTACCAACACCAAAAGTCTTCCCATACTGATATTTTGTGTAAGGACTTGTGGTCGCAACTATTGGATTTCCAGGAACCCGTAAAGATACATCATACACTATTAACTCTAAATCTTTTGTAATTACACTTTGAAGTGAAAATGGCCCAATAATTCCTGGCGTATATTCTTTTTTGACAGCTGCGACAAACTTGTCTCCCATCTTGATAACTTTTTCAAGTAATGATTCTCTAATGCTTGCAGGCGTATGGCCTACCTCAATATTTTGTATATCTATGTTAATGTCTAGTTGCTGTTTTGCAGGTAGCGCATTGTAATCATGGATGTTTGTTTGTAATCTTCTTTCAATTCCAATGAAATCAACTTGGTCTGAAATTGGTGTATGAAAGAAGTTAAAATTCATGTATGTCCCTATTACTAATTCTTCGATGCTTGATTTTTCTAGATCCTTTCTTGAGATCAGTCCTTGTTTGATTTTTGCATCTGATTTTTCCTTGTAATCCTTATAAGATGAAACTGTAAAGAACGCTCTTTCTAGTGGCCTACTCTTTTCTTGAACTTTTACTATACATGGCTTGTTAATTCTTTTTGGATCTTTGAATAATTTAGGATATTTTATTCTGGCTTTGCCTAAAAGATAGTATTGTCCTTTCTTTGCAGTTCTTTCTTCTGCTTGGAATAATTTTCTATTTCCAAAAATTGGTACTTTGAATATATTCTCAATAATTTTGTATCCCAGATAAACAGTAAATGATCTATGTGGAACTATGATTGTGTTTGATTCGCGTAACTTTTTCTGAATTTTGACTGAAGCCATGTCTTTGAATTTGTCTAAAATTATAATCTCATCTGCAATTCTTCCAAATCTTTGATATGGTGTCTCTCTTCCTTTTTGACAAAAAACACTAGTTTGAAAGCCTTCATCTTTTGCACCGTCCATAACTTCAAGTGCAGAGTGACTGCCGAGAACTCCTATTCTGACATCTGAATAGTTATTCACTATTTTTTTAATCTCAGAACTTTTAATCACAATATTCTTAGATTATGCGATCTAATATAGCTAATTTTCAATTTATCATATAGGCGTAAACCATAAGATTTTTTTTAATCAATATCTGATTATAGATATGCTGTATTCTTTTGAGTTGCAGATGATGGGAGTAATCTTGTTAACTGCAATGACTGTTGGTGGAATCTCTTTGTGGTTTAAACGAAGAAAAGCACGAAAAGAGTTAGAAAAATCTGCAGAAAATGATGAGACATAAAATCATTAGCGTTAAACACTTTCTTCCATCTAATACATAAAATACTATAGTTTCCAAGATTAATTATTGAAACTGATCATTGGCATTACTGGTAGCACTGGAGCAATTTATGGAATTAGAATGTTAGAGGTCCTCAAGAAGCTTAATGTTGAAACTCATTTGATAATGTCAGAGTGGGCTGAAAAATGCATCTCTATGGAAACTGAATATACAATTGATTATGTAAAATCACTTGCAACAAATACTTCAAATGAAAAAAACATGGCATCAAGTGTTTCTAGCGGAACTCATAGAGTTAATGGAATGATTATTGCTCCATGTAGTATGAAAACATTGTCTGCAATTGCAAATGGATATGATAATACATTAATTGCTAGAGCAGCTGGTGTCACAATAAAAGAATCCAGAAAATTAATTTTGATGGCAAGGGAAACACCACTTTCTGCAATCCATTTGGAAAACATGTTAAAGTTATCTAGATTGGGAGTTGTAATTTTACCACCTGTTACAGAGTTTTACACAAAACCCAAATCAATTGATGATATTGTTAATCATGGGGTGGGAAAGTGTTTAGACCAGTTTAACATAGAGCACGATTTATACCATCGATGGGGAACATTCTAAGTTACTATTGTCAAAGTTCTCTTTTGAAAAAACTGTTAATGCAAAAAGAGAAACTGTTTTTGAAAGACTATCAAATTATGAAAATTATGAAAAATTATTGCCTCAACATTTTCCATCTGTTCGTGTACGTTCAGTTCGAGGAAATGTTTCAGTTGTAGAAGAGCACATGAATCTTGGAGATCGAGAACTGGTAATTATGGCAAAGCATGTCACTACAGAACCAATTTTGCATGAGGTTTTTGTTATTGGTGGTGATGCGAAGGGAAGTTACATCAAGCAACAATTTATCGAAATTTCACAAGGAACAAGAATCATCGTTGATGTAGATTTTAAGCTAAAGGGCAAGATGAAGATATCAGGCATATTTGAAAAAAACAAGTTTGAAAAAGATTATGCTAAAATTTTAGATGATTTTGTAAAAATTGCTGAAAACTAGTCTGATTTCACTTCTTTATCTTTGGTAATTTTGTCAATTTCTCCCTTGAAGTCTTTGAGTTCATTATCAGCTTCAATCTTTCCTTTCTCAAATTCCCCTTTAGCTTTACCAAATGTCTTTGCAAGTTCTGGAATCTTTTTTACCCCAAAAATTAACACACCAATCACTACAACCAATATTATAATCTCTGGTCCTTGAATAAAGTTAACAATATTCATTCCAAGCATATTAAATTAACTTCTTCGATTTGAAATTTAAGTGTTCAACTTTTTACGTTCTTTACGCTCAATACTTATCATGCCTGCAACATAAAGTAGAATCATTGGAACTGCAATAAACCACATTGTTATACCACTACCATCTGGTGTAATTACTGCACCAAAGATTACAATAATCACAATTGCATATCGTAAATTCTTTCTCCAAAAGTCTGGTTCTACCATTCCTGATGCAGATATTGCATACATTACAAGTGGTAGCTGAAATGAAAATCCAAATGCCAATAAAAATTGTAAAACAAAAGTAACAAATTCCATTATGCCGAGAAAAGTTACTAGCCCTGCAGATTCCCCATATCTATACAAAAATTCTAAAATATATGGAATCACAAAATTGTAAGAAAAAACACAACCTGCAATAAACAGGCCTAGTGCTGGAATTGTAATACTTCTACTAACATTAATTTCATTTTCTTTTAGTGCTGGTTTGATGAATCCGACTAACTCTCTTATAATAACTGGCATTCCTATTACAATCCCTACAAGTGCTGCAATGTGTACTTGGGCAAAGAAAGCTTGTCCTGGCGCAGTCTGAATCAACTGAACATTTTCTGGAACGAGATTAAGTTTCATGTGGTTTGTAATTTGTGCTGCAATGTTGTTAAGTGGTTCAAATGTGGGATAGTACAAAGTAATTTCATTTACTTGAATAGGTTCTGCATGAAAAGTTAGAATAAATGCAGTAATGATACCAATGACTAGAACAATTCTAAGTAGTCTCTTTCTTAACTCTTGAAAGTGGAGATTGATTCCATCTAACTCTGACATGAAATATTTTTGTGTTTTAAGCTATATCTATTTGCCGGGAATTGGTAACAACTTTGCCTCTGGCAGTCCTGCTTCTTTGAGTTGTTCAGTAGTTAAATCCTCAAACTCCAAAGAAATAACAGCCTTTGTGTTGAATTTTGTTTCCATCTCCTTTGCCAAGTCTCCAATGTCTTTGCTAGAATAGATTTCTTTTGAATCTTTCAGAAATATCCTTTCTCCTTTTTCCATCTTTTTACCATTGAATTTCCCTTTAAGGAAATTAGTGATTGCTGGGAGTTCTTCTCTATCGATATTGTTATAGTAATAACAGATTCCTTTTACTGATTCATAGTCATATGCAGTCCCATGTTTATACATGAAAACTCCAATAAAATGTGCCTCTACTTCTGGCTCTCTAATACATTTAATTTCCCAATTTAACAATTTACTTTCATCATAAGTAAAACCATCCATCTCATCTGATGTAAGCTTCCAATATCTAGATCTTGCCATTATGTAATGAGGTAAAATATTCTGATATAAATTCCAATGTCTGTCTAATTAATAGTAAAACGTGATCTTCCTTTTATAACAAATTGACGTAATTGGTTTATGGGAGACAGAATAACCATTGTATTGAATTCCACCAATGTTGAGAAACTTCGTAATATTCAAGCAAGGATGATCAGAACTTCCCCTAAATCTATCAGCTTCTCACGTGTATTGAATTTAGTTGTTAGCGAAGGTCTCAAGAAATTTAAAGCATAATTCAAAACTAAAATTATTCATGTACTAACTCTATTTTTAATTAGGATGCTTAATGTGTTTTTCAATATAAGCATAAATGTATAAAATTATTCGGAAGATAGATTAATCTCGATTTAAATTTGAACATTGTTAATGGCAACTTTTAACGTTCAAGTAATCATAGAAAATAAACCTGGTATCAGTGATCCTGAAGGGGATACAATTCTAAATGATCTAGTTTTAAAAGGAACACACAAAACAGTTTCTAAAATCAAAACTGCAAAGATGTTAAAATTTACAATCAAAGAAAAAGACAAGAAGACTGCTGAATCAAAAATACAAGAGATCTGTGACGAGCTACGAATATACAATCCAGTGGTTAGTAAAGTATCAGTAGTCGTTTTTGATGCCTAGACTTTTCAGATTCAATTCAAATTAAATATCGCTAAATGTAAATACAAATGTGAAGGTTGGGGTTGTAGTTTTTCCTGGTAGTAATTGTGATCGTGATATGTATCATGTTCTAACTGATGTCTTTAATCTTGATACACAATACTATTGGCATGAGAAATCTCTTCCAAAAAATATTGATGCAGTAATTCTTCCTGGTGGATTTTCTTATGGAGATCGACTTAGAGCTGGAGTAATTGCGGCTCATAGCCCAATCATTAAGGATATCCAAAAGATGGCTGAAAAAGGGATTCCAATTTTAGGTGTATGTAATGGATTTCAAATTCTTGTAGAATCCGGGTTACTTCCTGGAGTTCTACTCAAAAACGAATCTCTAAATTTTATGTGTGAATGGATAAATTTGATTGTAGAAAACAACAAGACTCCATTTACAAATCAATTCAAACTACATGAGAAAATTCCAATTCCAATCGCAAATGGTGAAGGGCGATATTATGTTGATGATAATACTCTAAAACAATTAAAGAAAAAAAACCAAATTGTATTTAGATATAGTCAAGTTGTAAACGGCTCTTCAAATAGAATTGCGGGCGTCTGTAATCCAGCAGGAAATGTTGTTGGCATGATGCCACATCCCGAAAGAGCAGTTGAGTCTGAAATTAATCCAGTTGATAACAAACCCTCCTCTCTTATCTTTGAATCTCTAATGGTAAAAATGGGTGTTGTAAATTGAGTCTTGAACCTCAAGAACTAATTGAACTAAAATCAAAAATTGGTAGAGATCCAACTTCAACTGAATTACAAATTATAGCTGCAGAGTGGTCTGAGCATTGTTCCTACAAATCATCAAAAAAACATCTCAAAATGCTACCGATGAAAGGACCTCTTGTAATTCAAGAGAAAGGATATGACTCTGGTGTCTTGGATGTTGGGGGTGGGTATGTTATAACTGCACACATTGAAAGTCATAATCATCCATCTGCTGTTGAACCATATGGTGGTGCTGCGACTGGTGTAGGTGGTGTAATTAGAGATATTTTATCGACAGGGACGCGGCCTATTGCAATCCTTAATGGATTGCGTTTTGGAAATATAGAAAAAGATCAACAAGCAAGATGGCTTTTCAAAAATGCGGTTACTGGAATTGCTGACTATGGAAACTGTTTAGGCATTCCAACGATTGGAGGTGAAGTAGAGTTTGATGACTGTTATCAAAATTATGCCCTAGTGGATGTTGCAGCAGTAGGGTTTGGCAAAAAAGAAAATTTGATTAAAAATCATGCTAAGAAAGGAGATTTGGTAGTGCTACTTGGAGGTTCTACGGGTAGAGATGGAATGGGCGGTTCTCAGTTTGCTTCAGATTCTTTGGAATCAGAAGATCGCTCTGCAGTTCAAATCCCAGATCCTTTTATTGAGAAATTAATCATAGAGGCAATCTTGGAAGCGAGAAATCATAAACTAATCAATGCAATGAAAGACCTTGGAGGTGGTGGTTTGTCTTGTGCAGTTTCAGAGATTGTTGACACATTAGAAGTTGGAATAGAGATGGATGTTGACATGGTTCATACACGTGAATCAAACATGCATCCAGATGAAATAATGATCTCTGAATCACAAGAAAGAATGTTAATTATTACAAGTAAAACTAAATTAAAAAAACTGCAAGAAATTTGCAAAAAATTCCGTATTACGTGTTCTGTAATTGGTCATATAAAATCCGATAATCAAATGCATGTAAAAAAAGGCAAAAAGACATTTGCAAATCTTCCAACAGATGTTGTTGTAAATGTAACCCTTCTTGATTTGCCATCAAAAAAGCCTGTATATTTGAAAACAATTGAGAAAGAAAAAAAACTCAAATCAATTTCTGATTATTCTAAAATAATGATGAGTTTCCTTGGTGCACCAAACATAGCAAGCAAAATTTGGGTTTATGGACAATATGATCATGAGGTTGGCATTAGGACTGTCATAAAACCCGGACATGATGCATCAGTTTTACGACTAGATAACGGAAAATTTCTTTCTATAAAGATTGATGGAAATCCAAAGCAGTGTTACATTAATCCTAGAGAAGGCGCAATAGGTTGTTTTGAGGAGGCGTGCAGAAATGTTGTCTGTACTGGAGCAAAGCCAATTGGTATGCTTGATCATCTTCAATTTGGAAATCCAAAAGATCCTGAAATATTTTGGACATTTTTAGAATCCCTAAAGGGGTTAACTGATTTTGCTAACTATTTCAAGATTCCCTGTATTGGAGGCAAGGTCAGCTTGTACAATGAAACTCCCTTAGGATCAATAAAACCAACTCCTCTGATTGGAGTTTTGGGTTTAATTGATAAAAAACCTCTCATTCCTCAAAAGATTACCGAAGGTGATTGTCTTGTAATTGTTGGGGACACCAAAGATGAGATGGGTGGTTCTGAATACTTTGAATATGTTCACAAGTTCGTTGGAGGAAAATGTCCATCTGTTAACTTTGTAGAATCAAAGAAAAACATGAAAACTGTATTGAAAGTAATTCAAAGTCAACTCCTAAAATCCGTACATGATTGTTCAAAGGGTGGATTGGCAGTTGCAATATCTGAACTTTGTATGATGAATCAAATTGGTTGTAAAATATCATTAGAAAATGTTCCTGGTGAGAAACTTGATATTGACAGAATTTTATTTTCTGAAAGTCACTCTCGTTATCTTTTAATATTAGATAAGAAAAATCTCAAAAAACTAGAAATTATACTCAAAAAGAACAAAGTTTCATTCAAACTTATTGGTAAGTTTATGGGAGACAAAATTCAATTTACAAAGGGAATAAAATCGATCATTGATCTAAGAGTTGATATGGCGCAAAAGACTTGGATAAATTCGTTAAAGGACTTGGTGCTTCATGGTTAAAGAAAATTGTGGCGTAGTTGGAATCTTTAGTTTGAGTGGAACTAATGTAATACCTATGGTGATCGATGCATTAAGAGCACTTCAACATAGAGGCCAAGAAGCATGGGGTCTTGCAATTCCAAACAAACTCCCACTTAAAAGATTAGGACTAGTTTCTGCGGCATCATCAGAATTTAAAACAATTACAGAAGAATATGAATCTCCTTCAGTAATTGGACATGTACGTTACTCCACAATGGGACGTAGTACTCTTGAAAATGCACAACCCCTTAAAGTGAAAGATCTCTGTATTGCTCATAATGGAACAATTACAAATGTTCAAGAACTATCAAACCTTGTCGGGGGCTGCTCATTTACACCACAAAATGCTAGTGACACTCTTGTTGCAGCACAAAGACTGGTTGCACTAATCTCTGAGAACGGCCAAATGGGTAAGGCACTGTCAATTCTTAAAAATGAGATGGTTGGCTCTTACTGTTTTACATTCATCACTGACGATAATTCTGTTTACGCTGCACGTGATCCAAAAGGATTTCGTCCAATGGTTTTAGGGCATAAAGAAGTAGATAATACTTACATTGTTGCATCTGAATCTTCAGCATTATCTGCAGTTGGAGCTGAACTGCAAAGAAATGTGAACCCTGGTGAATTAATTAAGTTAAGCAAAAATGGATTAGAGACCGAACGCTTCTCTGATGAATCTACACATGCACATTGTTCTTTTGAATTTACTTACTTTGCACATCCATCAAGTAACATGGAAGGAACCAATATCTATGTTGCAAGAAAAAACATTGGTAAATTTTTGGCAAGGAAATTTCCAATTAAAGATGCAGATTTAGTAATACCAGTTCCTGACTCCGCAAGACCTGCTGCACTAGGATATGCACAAGAACTTGGCGTGTCCTTTGATGAAGGCTTACTCAAAGACAGATATAGTAAGAAAGGACCATTACGAAGTTTCATTGAACCACATCAAACCGATAGAGTAGAAATTAATAGGTGGATTATGCCTATTAAAGAAATTATTGAAGGAAAACATGTTGTTGTAATTGATGATAGTTTAGTTAGAGGTACAAGCTCTAAGGCAATTATTAAGGCACTTCGAAGAGCTGGTGCAAAAAAAATTAGTATGGTCATTACATACCCTCCAATTAAATTTCCATGTTATGCTGGAATTGATTTTCCATCACAAGAGGAACTTGCAACATTTTCTAATGGAAAAGATATGACTACCGAAGAAACCACTGAAATGGTAAGACAAAGCATTGGTGCAGACTTTTTGGGGTATAATGATGCTGAAAACCTTGCAGCAGCAATTGGCATTCCAAAAGATTCCATGTGCTTTACATGTTCTTCAGGCAACTATGATTCTCTTGGAATTAAGCCCAAATTTAGTAGAATAGAGATGAAAGGTGAATAAATCGTGCAAGCCATCTGGAACAGTGTTGTGATTGCTGAAAGTAATGATACAATTGTAGTTGAAGGTAATCATTACTTTCCATTTAATTCAATTAAAAAAGAATATTTTCACAAAACTGAACAGACAACTCTTTGCGGTTGGAAGGGAATGGCAAACTATTATTCAATATCTGTTAATGGAAAAACTAACAAAGATTGTGCTTGGTATTATGAAGAACCAAATGACGCTGCCATGAAGATCAAGGGAATGGTAGCCTTTTGGAATGGTGTTGAAGTAAAGTAAGTCCTACACCAACTAGATTTGATAATTAAAATTCCTAAAATAATGGAATATTAGAGATAAGTTATGGAAGATGAGATAGCGAAACGCGACCATCAGAGAAATAAATCTGAAATTGTAAAATTAGTGAAAGAAATGTTTGGTTTAGAAAAATGGGGTGATGAAGAATATAAGAGAAAACTGCAAGAATTAGTTAAGAAAGATGATGATTTAATTAAAGATGTTATTAGAAAAATTAAGTTAGAAAAAGGCTTGGAATGAAACCTGTAATAATTACCTAACAATTTCCATCATATAATCAATCTTAATTATTAGGAAAACAACATACAATCCATGAATCAGTACACTCTAATTGTTGCTGCAGGAATTACTGTAATTGCAATAGTGGCTGTAATTTTTACTGGTGATATTTTGAAATTATCAGTTCCCACTCAAGAATATGATATCTTTGTTGATCCAATTTTAGACAAACAAAGTCTGTTTGTTATGGGAAGAGTAACAATTCAAAATATCGGTTCTCAACCCCTAACAAATATTCATGTGAACTTTGGGGCTGGAGATACTCTTGATCTTAAAACTCTCAAAGTAGGACAAAAAATAATACTCTCTCCTCCCCCTGATAACCCCATGGAGTTTGTGATGATCAGTGCTGATAACGACATCTTTGTAAGCAAAGCCTACCGTGAATTGCCAAAGATGGTTGGCATGATGGGCTCATGACCTTTTTACTATCAGTTAAATCATATCAAAATCCAGTGTGATTGTTTGAAGTTTCTTACAAGTGGTAAAGTAAAGGACATTTATGATGTAGATGAAGATACAATTCTTTTCAAGTTCTCAGATAGAGTTTCTGCTTATGATGTCAAATTCAAGCAAGATATCCCACAAAAGGGTGAAGTTTTGTGTAAATTTGCAGAATTCTGGTTCAACAAGTTAACCGTACCAAACCATTTTGTAAGACGTGAATCTGATACCGAGATTGTTGTAAAAAAGATGCAGATGCTTCCAATAGAGTGTGTTGTTAGGGGCTATTTCTATGGAAGTTTGGTAAATCGTTGGAAGAATGGTCAAATCACATTACCTGAAGGCATTGACACTACATTGGCTACAAAACTTCCAGAACCAATTTTTGATCCTACCACAAAATCAGAACACGATATTCCCATTAGTAAATCAAAAGCACTAGAGATGAATTTAGTTACTGAGGAACAATACAAATGGTTAGAAAAAACTTCGATTGAAATTTACAAAAAAATGGCAGAAATTGCTGATGGTGTTGGGTTTATCTTGGCAGATTTGAAATTAGAATTTGGAATTTTAGACGGACAAATTACTTTGGGGGATTCGATTGGTCCAGATGAGTATCGTTTATGGCCAAAAGAATCTTTTCAGGTAGGAAAAATTCAAGAAGCATATGACAAACAACTTTTGCGTGATTGGTTAACTGCTAATGGATATCAAAAACAATTTGACGATGCACGAAATGCCAATAAAGAACCTGTTGCTCCAAAAATTCCACAAGAGATAATTGAAAAAATGACAGAGCGTTATGTTATTGCATATGAGAAACTTGCAGGAAAAACTTTGTAACTATTATTGTGAACGTGATGTTGACTACAAGCTAACTTTAAACTCGAATTTTATTTTTGACATAATGACAAAATAACGTTCTGTTAGGCAATTGCTGAAATAATTTTCCAGAGATAATTTTTTTGACATTTTAGAAAATTTCTAAAACCCCTACCAAAATTATTCTATTGATTCAATATTCATCATAGTGGTATTAATATTATTGAATACGTTACGATATTTCTTATATCAATTAGTATGGTTTTGATAGCAGTATGAATTTTATTGAAACAAAAAAAAATTAATGCTATTAGACAAAAAAATCTGATATAGGGATCTTTTAGATCAGACAAGAAGGTAATCTCAGTATGTCTACATTATTGGAAAAGCAAATCAAAGTAAATCGTATAGTTACGACAAGCATAGAACATGCACGTGCAATTGAAGATCCTGCACGAGCTAAAATTGTGGAAATGTTATACCACCAAGCACTTTCTGCAGATCAGATAACAAGTGTTCTAAAAAAGGTAGGATACAAAAAAGCATTAACAACAGTCCGTCACCATCTGGAAATTCTTAAGAATTCTGGATTAATTGAAATTGCAAAAATTGAAGAATCAAGAGGTGCTATAAAAAAATATTATGGCACTTCAACTAAACTACTAGATTTTAAGACCCCTGAAGATTTTGATTCAAAATATTCCAAAATAATTGACAAAACATCCACCAAAATTGAAAAAATCATCAAAGGTCTGACGCCAAAAACTACCAAATCAAAAGGTAAACAATCTAAAGAATATTCACAGTATTTAGTCGTGGAAATTATAAACAGAGCAATGACAAATGTACTAGAAAATTCTGAAAACAAATAACAACGAAAAATTTTGCAAGACAAGTCTGTAAAACTATTTTCTGAAAAAAATCTCGTGTTTATTGCAACAATCATGAAAGATGGCTCTCCACAAGTATCTCCTGTTTGGGCAAACTATGAAGATGGATATATTTTTGTAAATACTGCAGAAGGAAGAATAAAACACAAAAATGTCTTACGTGATCCTCGTGTTGCGATATCTGTTGTATCAAAAAACAATCCACTTGATATGACAACAATTCGTGGAACTGTTGAAGAGTTGATTCCTGATTATGAATACAAACATGCTGACAAACTTACACAACAATACATGAATCGTGAACATTATCCATTCAAACGTGATGATGAAAAAAGAGTAATTCTAAAAATCAAACCAATCAAAGTTTTTGTTTTACCTGAATTGAAGATGAACGAGTAATAATTTATAATGTTTCTAAACTCGAGTTTAGAAATAAAATTAATTATAAATTAAAAAAATAGAAAAAAGAAAGTAAGACAGTTTATCGTGTACGTTTAGCTGCCTTTCTTTTTGGAGCTGCTCTACGGTTAGCTGCCTTTCTTTTTGGAGCTGCTCTACGGTTAGCTGCCTTTCTTTTTGGAGCTGCTCTACGGTTAGCTGCCTTTCTTTTTGGAGCTGCCTACGTTTTGGAGCTGCACTACGTTTTGGAGCTGCACCCTTTCGAGTTGCTGTTGCCTTTCTCCTGCGAGATGCTTTTGCTTTTGTTGCTGCTGCTGCTTTTGCTGCTGCATTTCTCTTACGAGTTCGTGCTGCTTTTTGAGCCGCTGCTGCTCTTTTAGCTTTAGAAATAGCCATACTTTTTTGCAAAAGTTATGCGTGTTATATAGTACAAGTCACACATAACTACGCTTACTATAAGAAAATTTGACACTTTTTTTGATTTTATAAAATACTCGATCAACAATTTGTTATACAAACAACAGCTGTATCTACAGTTGATTGTTCTTTTTGTGGTCTTACAATAATTTTGTATTGTACTTCTTCACCAAACGGAATATCAAACTGCGTTGTTATCTCAATTGGTTTGTTTGGCTCTAACCATTCTATGAATAAATCTTTAGAAGAAAACTCTCCTTCTCCAAATATTGCCTTGTGTTTTTGATCTCTTTCATCAACAATGTAGAATTGTCCTCCTGTCAGCAGAGTTTTTTCATCACTTATGTTTTTTGCAGTAATTCCAATCATTACAAACGTGTTTTCAGGTCTAATTTCCTCACTTCCATTATGTGTTCCTTCGAATGTAATGACATATTCTACTGGTCCAACTGTAATTGTATCTCCTGCTACTGCTGTGATGTAGTTTGTTTGGTATTGTGAATACATGTACATTCCAGCTCCCATTGAAGCAAATATTCCAACTATTATCATCACAACAACAAATCCCGCCATAAAAATAGTAAATTATTTTGGTATATAGTTGAAACGAAATTTTTAGAAAGAAATCTAGACCTAGTACAACGAATGGCACAAGGGGCAGAATAGGTCTGAACTCTGATGGTATTATCACATAGAATGACATAAAATCAGCGGAAATTTGGGTAAAAACCCCATGCCATTTTGGAATTTAGAGCAAAAAACCATCCAAATCAGGAAAAATGCCAAAAAATCATAATTTTAGATATGTTTGTTAAATTCAGTTGAATTGCGATCTTCATACTTTAATCAAAATATATAATATTCATTTATGAGATTTTTACCAATGACTAAAACAAAAACAATTTTGGGAATCTTATTAGCTGCAGTCTTTGCAGTTTCAATGATGATGCTCCCTATATCTGCAACATCTACAATTCAAGAAGTTGAAGAATCAACATCTAATGGTAAAACATTGGTATTGACAGCTGATTCTTCTATTGATGTAGTTAATTTCTCTGGATTTGCATTTCCAACTTAGAATGGATTTCTAGGTATTACATCACATGGTGGTGTATTAGATAGTGTAGGTCAAGACAATAAGGATGATGCAAGTTTTCATACCCATTTCGTAAAAGCTGAGGCAAGCACAAACTGTCCTGATGGTGTACAAGTTACACATGCATCAAAAAACACTGTTGGTGATGTAACCACATTGGATAATGTGTTGGTAGTATCAAGCGCAAATCTTGGATTGACTGGTGATGTAACTGGTGATGCATTTGCATTCACATTAGATAGTGGTCCAAACGGTGCACTCTGTTTACATTCTCATCTTTAACCTTTTTCAATAAGGTTTCCTTTTTCTTTTTTTAGAAGGGGTTTAGCTTTTACGCATAACTAAAAAAGATCATACATGTTTAGCTGGGAGATCATGGTGGTTTGATGGTTGCATTTCATATCTGGGCATGAGCGTTAAACCCCCCCTCAAATAACCCAATTTTGAAAAAATGGTATTGTGTCTAAATGAACTAAATTACAAGGGGGTTTAACAACTAGGCATAATTTTAGAAAGCTAGTCATTTTAGAAAACTTTGTAACATTAGAATAATGATGAAACAACCCCCATTAAAACAAGAAATTTGAATGAGTTTTGGATGTAAAACTATTGTAGATCTGACAAATGAATTATTTTTTAGAATGTCTTCATCAAAAATCTTGCAGCTTTTTCATGCATTTCAGATACACTATCAATTGCATCAAACATAGTTTGTTGATTGATGTTTTCTTTGTCGTCTAATACAACATATACTCCAATCTTTTGTTTTCCGTCTTCGGTTATCATTTTGTTAATGGCATGAATTGAATTACAAAAATCAGATACCTTTTTCTCAAATATTCCTTTTTCTTCTTCATTAAATCCCAAATATCTTGCAATCTGCTTGTTTTTCATAATTACTTTGGCCCCTATTACTAGAATTCCTGGTTGTGCTTTTGGTTCAAATATTTCCACAGGATTCCCGTATTGCCCTGCATGTTTTACAAGAATTTGAAAAGAGTTCTCTGGATTTTTTATTTCTTCAAAAGAATGACCTTCATGAGTTAGCCATCTTTCAATATTATCTCGCATTTTAGATATACTCATGATAAAACGTCTCAAACAAGTCCTATATGACTCTAAATCCAAGTGATTACTAACACTAAATTTACAATATCTCTAAACTCGAATTTAGAAATATTTAAAATCCATGCCTTGAAATCATCCAAAAAATACTTACTAGATGTTTATATTAAAGCCAGAATCTAATCCCGGAATTGATGAAGCAATAAAAATATTGAAAATTATTCCAATAAACATTAACGCTAATCCTAAATACAAACAATTCTTCGCTTTACGTGGGTCATCATGGCGTAAAATAAAGAATGCAATAATACCACCAATTACTCCAAAGAATATTGGTAACAAAAACCACGCATTACTTCTTTGTTTTTCTGGATACGACATTTCTGATATAATTATTTTGCAGTTAATGTTTTTTTCTGTATCTGTGTAATCTCTATTTCTACTGTTTCTAAAGGATCTTCAACCTGATTGCGTCTAATTGAGAACATTTTTGGTTTTTCAAAGTCATTAGTACAATCAGGGCATGCATATACTAGTATTCTATGTTCATTTGGTGCTTTTGGATTAGATAATCTGGGATAATATACTAATCTTGCGCCACAATCAACACAATATCTGTTGGCCCTTCTAGTTCTGACCAATGTAAATCTCCTGCATCATTCTAAATGTGCGATCATCTATTAGATCTATATTGTCTAATAGAATGAACTAATTACTATCAACCGATCAATATTTCTAAATTCGAGTTTAGAGATATAATTAATCTTATATGGTAATTCATTAAATATATTAAAAAATAATATTTCTAAATTCGAGTTTAGAAATAAGTGGCGCCGCCCATCAGACTTGAACTGACGACCATCCGATTAACAGTCGGACGCTCTACCACGCTGAGCTAGGGCGGCAACACGTTTGTACTTTGGTAAAAGTGATTTAATCCTTACGACTATTCAAATTAGACTAGAGTAATGATGGTCAGTTAAATTTAGAAAAAAATTCTTTAATTTCTTTTGAATGATTTTCTACTAATTTAATAATCTCTAGATGTTCCTCAGCTGTAGGTTCTCGCTGATGAACAATTTGAAATGCACTAAGTGCAGAACCAACCATCTCTCCAACAAAAAACCCACACAAAAAGTCACCGATACTTGTACAGTCCCATATTTGTCCAATTCTGGGTGAAGCCCCCGATGTTTTGTATAATTCTAATGTCTGTTCAATCAAGTCTATTGTTTGTTTTGTAAATTCAGGATCTAAAGTCATAAGGAAATCTAGAAATTTTATTTTTCTATACCTTTTTTTGTATCATAAACATAAATACCGTCTAAGAAAACTCTGTGGTCTTTATTTTTTACTTTAGTTTTTTGCTCAATGTTAGCTGCAGTTTGAGTAATGTCGGTCCAAACTTCACCAGTAAGAATTACATCTTCACCTTTTGGAATAACTTTTGTATTTCCAACAATTTTTGTAATCCTTGGTGCACGTTCTCCTTGAAAGTTTTCAATTAAAATTTTCTTTCCATCTACTTTTACTGTGACTGGAAAGTGTGCAAACACAATCTTCATTTTAATCGTATATCCTTCTACTAAACCTTCACAAATATTTCTAATAATTGATCTTGCAGTATGTAAAATAGAATAATCTCTTTTTCTAAAACCTGTTGTCTTTAAGATAATTTTACTTTCTGTAAT
Organism: Marine Group I thaumarchaeote; assembly: GCA_013390905.1. GTDB lineage: Archaea > Thermoproteota > Nitrososphaeria > Nitrososphaerales > Nitrosopumilaceae > Nitrosopumilus. The sequence continues at coordinate 55,135 of JACATG010000005.1, forward strand.
CTCTATATTTATTGGGATTTTACGAAAACTCTTGAAGGTTTTACCTAATGGGCCTTCAAATCCTAACATGTATTTATTTTGTGTAACTTTTACTCCTTCTGGAATAATTACTTCATCCTGAAATTTTTCAAGTTGCTTAGTAGACATAACCTATCAAAAATCCCCCAATTCCTTTCTCTACTGCTTCATGATGAGACATTACTCCTTGATTCGTTGTAACAAGAAGCATTCCTCTATTGTATGCAGGTAAATATTGTTGTTCCCAGCTGTTGAATTCGTCATTTTTTACTTTAAATCTTGGGGAAATTGCTCCACATTTTGTTATTTTTGCTAATAGATTGATTTTGAATTTTCCGCCTCTTTTGTCGTCAATATGTTCAAACTCTCCAACATACCCACCTTTTTGAAGGGTCTTTAGAACTTCAACCCCTATTTTTGAAGTTGGAAGAACAGTGCATTTATCTTTTCTTCTTGTTTCATTATTGTATAATGTGACAAATAGATTTGCTAAAACGTTAGTTGCTGGCATGATATCACCTATTTTTCCTAAATCCTAAAGAGACTGCTACTTCTCTGAAACATCGTCTGCATAACATTAAATCATATTTCTGTATAACTGCTGTATAATCTCCACATCTCTTACACCATCTTGAACCTCTACCAAAGTCATGTTTTTTTCTTCCAGTAAATTCGTATGATCTATCTTTTGGCATTATTCTATCGTCACTCCAAACTCTTTTACTAGATAATCCTTTGCTTCTTGACTTGTAATAATGTGAGATTTTCCAACACTTGCTTTATGTTTGCTTCTTTTTCTTATTCCATAACCTGGTCTAGTTAATGCAATTGAAATTCCAAGACCTAAAATTCCAATTTGTGGTTCATATTTGACACCCGGAATGTCTATGTGTTCATTAATTCCAAATGAATAATTTCCAAAATTATCAAATGATTTACCCTTAACAATATCTCCTTTTGCATCTAATAGTCTTTTCAGTAATGTTATGGCATCTTCTCCACGAACTGTTACTGACACTCCTATTGGTTCTCCTTTTCTAATTCCCCAATCCCTTTGTGTCTCTTTTGCATTGCGTGAACAAGATTTTTTTCCTGTAATTTGATCAAGTGCTCTCTTTGCAATTTCAATTTCATCTCCAGACTTACCTACTCCCATGTTGAGAACTATTTTATCTATAGATATTTTTTTCATTGGGGATTCAATTGTTTGAGACATATGATCACTTTAGTTGAATTACTGGCTCCTCTTTTCCTATTGCCATTACAATGTCAGCTGGAATCTCAATTTTCCTATCTCCTAAGACAAGAACTGCTCTTTTTGGAAGAATGAATGTTCCTTTTTCTATAGTTTCAATTTTACCTATTTGCCCTGCGTTAACTCCACGTGTTACTATACATTGGCAACCTGCTTCCATTTTTATAACCTTAAGAATTTTTAGATCTGGAATTTGTATCAAACATGTATCCCCGACATTTAATTTGATATCCGAAATTAATGAACGCCCGTCATGAAATCCTATCTGCATTTTCCCTTTGTTAATTGTAGTCTTACTAATTACTCTAACAAGTTTTTTTGATTTTTCTGATTCGTTAATCTTAATTGGTATTAACAATCTTTTTTCTGACGGAACTAAACGATAAATATCTGGTATATTTTTTAATTCTACTACATCCATTAATCCAATTGCATGATGAAGTGATTTTCTTACAACTCCGTCAATTTTCACTTTACCTGAATATATTGCAGATTTTGCTTCTCTAAGACTTGTAACTATTTTTAGCGTATCTCTTAGAAACACTGCAGTAGGCACAGAATAGTTCTTTTTGTGTGGACCTGGCCTTACTGTGATAACAAATCTCTTACTTTTTCTAGTAATTCCCCAGAACTGTGGAGCCATTTGACGCTTGAGTTTTTTACTTCCTGCTAGGCTTACCATTATTTCTCATCTTCCTTTTTTTCGGTTTTCTTTACCTCTTTTGTTTCTTTAGAGACTTTTTTCACTATCTCCTCTCCAGCTGGTTTTTCTTTAGGAACATCTTTAGGTTGCTTTCTTGGGTCTTTGCCTTCAAGTCTTGCCATTCTCCATTTGTCTCCAGTATTGAGTGAAGTGACTACAAGATTTGATGTATGAATGTAAACGTCAAATTTGTCTCCTTTTGTTTTTTCTTTTTTAATTCCTTCAATAGATACACTATTTTTTTGAGTAGATATTTTTGAAATTTTACCATCCACTCCTTTGTATTCTCCTCTGACAATTCTAATACTATCTCCTTCAATAACACGAACACTTCTTCTTCCATACTTTTTGTGCAGATCTTTTGATAATGCACTTCCAAGCTGCTTACTTTTTGTTGTGTATGTTGCACGATAAATCATTTTGTTGCGCATTTTAGTTGGTTTCATTTTTTTATACCACCATTGATGCCAAGTTAGCTACTCTTGGCCATTTTTCTGAAGCTTCTGCTGCAACAGGTCCTTTGATATCTGTTCCTCTTGTTTCTCCTTCTGGAGTAATTAGAACAGCTGCGTTGTCCTCAAAACATACTCTAACGCCATTTAATCTACGAATTGCATATTTTTGTCTGATAATTACTGCACCATGTACTTGCTTTCTTAATACTGCTGGTCCTTTTTTTACTACAACATTACAAAAATCTCCTACTGCTGCTGCAGGAAGTCTAGACACTCTTGTTTTATGTCTTGGAACATTAATTATTTCTAAAATTTTAGCACCAGAGTTATCAGCGCATACAATTTGTGCACCAACCGGAATTACTCTTGTAACATATGGACGGAATTCTTCTACTCCTTTACCTGCTTGTTTTGCCATTATGCTCTAACCTCCACAACTACATATGATACTGATTTTGATATTGGTCTGCATTCTGCAGTCAAGACAAAATCTCCGGATTCAACATCAATACAATTTGGAACATGTGCGTGAATCGTGCTTTTACCTCTTGCATATCTCTTAAATTTTGTAAAGTAAATTGCTATTTCTTTTTGTATTGTAATTGTCTGCTTTGCTTTGCTGCCTGTTACCTTTCCATCAAAGAGTTTACCTCTTACTGATAAGTTTCCGTGAAATGGACAATTTCTGTCTGTGCATTTTCTTTTAGGTTCTTTTACTTTTAATCCAATATTTAGGGTCATATTTTCACTCCAATTCTGTCAAATGGTCTTTTTGCAATTTTAGAACCATCAATAACTATGTCTTGATTTCCAATTGAGAATTTCCAACTATTTTTTGATTTAGCAATTGATTTCATTCCATTCTTTGTATTTATTCTAAACATTGATTTTGTTTCATCAACAATTCTCCCATTTAATCCTATGATTTGTGGATTTGTCGATTTAGTAATCTCAGTATGTAATCCAATAAATTCATGTGATGTGATATTGTCTATTGTAATCATTTCTCTCTTTTCATCTCATTTACTCTAGTTAGCATTCTTGCAATATCATGACGTAGTGGTTTTAGCTTACCACTTTGTTTTCGTAGTGTGCCTTTAGCCCCATCAATTCTAAGTTTAGTAAGTTCGCTTCTTGATTCCTGAATCTTACTTTTAAGATCATTTTCGTTTAATTGTTTAATGGTTTTCATACTAATTCTAGTCATTTTAATCTGTTCTCCTCTTCCTCTAATGTCTCCAAACTTTTCATTTTTTCTTCTTCAATAGCAATTTGTTCTGATTCTGTTTTTACCTTCTCTGTTTGAACACTTACCTTCTCTGTTTGATCACTTACCTTCTCTGTTTGATCACTTACCTTCTCTGTTTGATCACTTACCTTCTCTGTTTGATCACTTACCTTCTCTGTTTGATCACTTACCTTCTCTGTTTGATCACTTACCTTCTCTGTTTGATCACTTACCTTCTCTGTTTGATCACTTACCTTCTCTGTTTGATCACTTACCTTCTCTGTTTTTTCTTCTTGTTTTACTTTCTTTGGTTTTTCGTCTCTCATTTCAAATTCTGGAATGAGTTTTTCTTTTCTTGCAATTCTAATTCTAATTCCAATTAAACCCATTTTAGTTTTTACATGTGCAATGTCTTGTTCGACAATAATCTCTGCATGATGTCCAGCTCTTGGTAAAATTCCTGCTGTGTGTTTTTCAAATGCTGAACGGTCACCTCTAAGTTTTCCAGAAATTGTAATTTGAACTCCCATTGCTCCATTTTCCATGATTTGTTTTAATGTCCACATTGTTGCTCTCCTAAAAGCAGTTCCACGCTCAATGTGGGCGGCCATTCTGTTACACATAACACCTGGAACTAGTTCTGGTTTGTCAATTTCTACTACTGAAATTTGTGGGTTCTTTAAGTTAAAATCTGTTGCAAGTTTTTCGGTAAGTGCTCTGATTCCAGTTCCTTTTCTTCCTATAACGATTCCAGGTCTTGTCACATGTAATGCAACTCTAGTTCCTGTTGGAGTTTTTGATATTTCTGCATGTGAAAAACCTGCATCTTTGATTGCTTCTCTTAGATAATCTTTGAGAAGCATCATGTTGTAATTATCTTTGATTACGTTTTTGACTGCTGACATTTCTAAATCTCCTGAGCTATCAATTCCACATGAGTTAATACATCGTTCTTAGGAGTTGCCCTTCCCATTGCTCTTGGAATGAATCTTTTTATTGTTACTCCTTTGTGAACAGTTGCGTTTATAATTTTTAATCTATCCAAATCCATTCCTTTGTATTCTGCATTTGATTCTAAATTATCTAAAACTTTGATGAATTCTTTTGCTGTTTTTTGTGGATAACGTCCTGACATCATTCCAGGATCTGATTTATGTCCTACTTGGTTTTTGAATCGTCTAAATGCAACTGCTCTGTCTTTATGAATGACTGCTTTTAAGTAATCTCTTGCTTTTTCAATTGACATTCCTTTAATTGCAACTGCCACTTCACGTGCATGTTTGTGTGAAATGTCTTTTTCTCTTAATGATGAACGTACATGTCTTGTTGCATCATAATTTTGGAAAGCGTAACCGAATCTACCCATAATAATCACTTCAACGGTACATAGAGACTGGATCTCGATGCTCCTACACCTGGTGCCCCATGTGAGACTTTTTTGTTTGTTATGACATATTCTCCCAGATAATGCCCAATCATTTCTGTTTTAATTACAACTGGGACAAATTCTTTTCCTGAAAAAACATCTACTGTAACATCTACCATGTAAGGCAGAATGATCAAATCTCTTAGGTGAGTTTTGATAGGATTCTTTAGTTTACCTGCTTTTGCAGACTTTATCTCCTCAATTAGTTTCCTCTTTCCATCAGTAATACCTCTAGTGAGAGATCTTCTTTGTCTGGAGTTGAATAATAGGAATAATTTCTCTAAAGACGTATTTTCTAACTCCTCTTTAGGAATCCCTCTGTATGAAAATTGTTTAACCATTCTTCTTCTCCTCTGTTAATGTACTTCGAGTTTTACGGTCCATATTATAGCATTCCTATCTTTGTTGCCAAATCCCTAGCTTTTGCTGTAGTCTCAAACTTAACAAATGCCTTTTTACCATAAATTGTTCTTGCGGTATTAACATGGGTAACATTTTCGTTGTAAAGTATTTTTACTGCCTCCGCAATTTGAGGTTTACTTGCTGAAAGATGTACAATGAAACAAACTTTACTTTCATTTTCTACCATTGCAAATGTTTTTTCTGTAATGTGTGGCTTTACAATGATTTTATTTGCTTGTTCTACATTCATTGTGTTTTCACCATTAACTCCAGATGTGTTGATTTAATTTTTCCAATTTCTTTAATTGCTGATTTGGTATACACTGTTAATCTAATTGGATCAGAACCTGGCGCCAAGTCTAATACGCTCAAATCTTTAACATTTTTTGCTTCTACCCCTGGAAGTGCACCTGTTGCTTTTCTTAAGTTTGAAGAATTTGTTGTTACAAACAAAACACTCTTTCCAACTTTTTTACTCCTTCCTCGAAGTCTTGATTGTCCAGAACGTATTTTTCTTGATTCTAATCTCTTAACGTCTTGTGATAGATTTAGTGAATCTAACACCTTGGAGATTTCACTAGTTTTAGAAATTGATTCAATATCATCTGATACTATGATTGGGAATAATTTAATACCTTCAACTTTGTGACCCCTTGATTCAACAAGGTCTTTTGAGGCAGTTGCAGCAATTGCAGAACATAATGCTAGTTTGTTTTCTTTTTTGTTTAATTTTTTGTAAATTACCTTTCCAACAATAGGTGGATGTGCTTGCCTTCCTCCTCTAGTTGATGCAACTTCTGCACCTTGACCTGATCTTCCTCCCCCTCCACCAGTAGCTCTGGCTACACGAGATACACCTTGACCTGTAGGTGGATTGTTTGAATCTGCCACTACATCTTGACCTGCAGTTGGGTGTCTTCCCTGTGGTTGGAATTTGTGTGAAGTTAAATTAGTGAAAGCTTTGTGAATTAATTCCCTTCTAAATGGAGTCATGAATACAATTGGAAGTTCAACTTCTCCATCTTTTGCTCCAGAAGTTGTGTATACAGTTGTTTTCATTATACTACTACCTCCAAAATGTTTGGTTTGAGAACTTTGGCTGGAACATTTCTGATTTGGCTTCTTAGTTTGATTAATCTTCTATATGTTCCCGGAACTGAACCTTTTAGAACAATGAAATCTCCTTTAACCAATCCAAAGTGTTTGTATCCTCCATCTGGATTAATTTTAATTTGATCATTATCTGTATTTCCTATAATCATAATCCGTTTATCATATTCTGTTCTTTGATGGAACCCCATCTGTCCTGCTCTTGGAACTGTATACATGACACTTTGTGGAGAGATTGGGCCGAGTGAACCTACTTCTCTAACTGTTTTTCTTGATTTGTGTTGTTTCTTTTTTACACCCCATCTCTGAATGACACCTTGCCATCCCTTACCTTTAGTAATTGCAGCAACATCAACAGTTGAACCAAGTTCAAAAATTTGATCAATTTTAATTTCTTTTCCAAGTAATTCTTTAACATGAGTAAATTGTTTTTGTATGTTTCCACCACTAACTAAAGCTTCAAAAACATATGGTTTCTTTTGTTCTAATCCAGCTGCACGTGGGGAAACTGCAACAATTGCAAAGATTTCTTTAATCTTACCTAATCTTTTTTCTGCATGTTCTAATGCCCCCTCTTTATTTTTTAATGTAATCTCTTTTGTAATATATTTTGGAATGTCTTCTGCATATACATCAAATTCTGCATGTAATCCATAATGATCTTTTGAATATCCTCTAATCCCTAAAATTAGTAGTGGTGGTGTTACTAAGACTGTCCCAAGACTAACAAGTTGTTTTCCTGCATTTGGCGTCTTTTCACGATCGTCAATACTTACTATTTGTACACAACCTGCTTTGAATCCACAATGAGCTAAAATTCTTGGTTCATCTGAATCTAATTTTGGCCATGCTCTAATTCTTGCTTCCATGCTTTTGGCACGTCCTCTAGGTGAGTATGCAAGACTTCCTCTACGTGGTTGATGGTGTTTACGAGCGCCCATGACTAAGTCGCATCATCGATTACCCTCTATTAAACCATATGAGATATCGTTAACCACTTTGAAAATTTAGGTTAACCAATTATATCTGAAATCATTATGGCTTTAATAAATCTGATACAGTATTCCACATAGTGATAACACCAATTACAATTCCAGCTAATCCAATCATAACTGCAAATAGTAAGAAATTTTTTCTTTCTGCCATGTTATGATGTTCTTTGAGCATTAATTATTGCTAATGTTCCTAGTAATGCTTCTTCTAGACGTACAGTTTGAGTAGCTTGATCTGGGAAAAAATTTAGAATCTTTGCATTTTGTATATTTTTTATCCTTCCTCCCAAAATTTCATGAACCCCTTTTTCAGGAGAGCCAAATACTATCAGTGTTGGCTGTTCTGATTTTGTATACTTAGAAATCTGTTCTTTGGTTGCAGTTTTTCCTTTTCTAGATGTGATAATTATATTTCCCTTCCACTCATTTAATAGTGAAAATAAGTTTGCTCTCTCTTTTACTGAGTATCCCCAATAATCTGGAACTTCATTTTTATTAATTTCTTTTACTGATAATTTAGGATAACCTTCTTTGAATTGAACTGTAACTCTTTTTCCAATTGAAGTCGTACCAAAAAATTGTAATAGTTGGTTTATTCCAACATCTACAAATTTTTTCCCTTTAATGCTGATTACAATCCCCTCTCTTACATCTCCGCTATTGATCTTTTTTGAATTTGCGGGTGTTATGTGACTTGGAATTTTTAGTGGTTGAAGAACTCCTGCAAACTTTAGGTCATTCATTTTAGGAAATAACCTTCTTCTCAAAAATTGTGGTGTTTCTAAATATTTTAGAATCATTATTAGTAGGCTCCCATCTTGTTTATTATTTCCATCCTGATAGACATAGATTGTATCTATTTTGAAAATAGAACAAGCCCTTGCTAGAACTGATATTTTTCTAGTCTTGTCTATTTTAAGTGAATCATCCGACAGTGCTGATTCAGGAATAGCGACTGATAATTTCAATGTAATTTAATCTCACAAGCAGTTAAAAGTAATTATTTTTGGTCGTGTGGATATTTTTCTTTGGCAGTTTTTGCAAAATTTATAATCTGATCTTTAGAAATTATTTCATACAAACCTGTTTCTGTTTTGATGTGTGCCATTCTGATATGATCTGTACCTTTTTTATCTTCACTTGATAGATAAATTGCTGCTGTAGCTAATGCTGAAGCGTCATCTAATGAAAGATCATTTTTATAAGTTTTTTCTAAAAAGTCAGTTACTTCTTCAGAACCTGCCCCAATTGCAATTGCATCATAAGAGATGTATGTCCCACTAGGATCAGTAAGATACATCTGAGGTACTTTATTCACTACTCCTCCTAGAATAAGTGCAACACCAAAAGGTCTTACACCTGCATATTGTGTAAATTGCTGACATTGATCAGCTAAATGTTTTGCAATTATTTCAACTTCAACTGGTTCATCATAAATCATTTTGTTACTTTGAGAAAAGAATCTTGCATTATCCACCTGACTTCTTGCATCTGGAATGTATCCTGCTGCTGCAACCCCAACATGATCATCAATTTGGAAAATCTTTTGTGCTGTTTCAGAAATCTGTAATTTTCTTGGTTTTTCTTCAACTGCGATAACTATGCCCTCTTTACATTTTACACCAACTGCGATTGTTCCTCTTTTAACAGTCTCGATAGCATACTCTACTTGGTAAAGTCTACCATCTGGTGAAAATACTGTAATTGCTCTATCATAACCTTGTTGTTGAGGAAGCATTTAATTCCAATGCTTTGAAAGTTTAATTTAAGTCTAGCCTATTAGATTTGGCGTGAGATTTGAAATTCAATTTTCTGGAAATAAAAGTATTAGATCAATTCACCAAAAAACTATAGAGATTACAAAAGAGTCTCACTTAACACCCAATGGGGATTGTATCGTTGGTGTTAATGCAACTTCCGGCTGCGCTGATTTGCCTCAAGAATTAAAAGACAAACTAAAAGTCTCGGGTGCTAAAGTAATTTTTTCAATTTGTGTTGGAGAGTATGAATTTGTACTAGAGGGAAAAGGTCATCCTGATCTAATCCTTACGCATTCTGAAGATATTGTTATTAGAAAAAGCGATTTCATATGTCCTAGAACTTTGGCTGTTAAATGTGACAAAGCATCTGATCTATTACCCCGAGAGATGGTTTTATTATTGCAAGATCCAAAAACAAAAGGGACCTTTACTATTATAGTAGAATAAGTGTGACAATTTTATAGGCATACTTCTAGTTTTGATTATGGGTCGAAAAACCAATATTTTCATTTTGATTCCTTTAGCTGCTTTTGCTACTTTGATCCTTGGAATTGGAATGTATAACACATTATGTAAAAACGCTAACATTCCGTTGCCCTGTTAGAATTCATCAAATCTTTTCTAATTATTTCCTGTTTTAGTTAATTCTGTTTCAGCAAGATTCTCTTAAAGTATAACACATTAGAAATTTCATGGCAAAACCGATCATCGAGTTACCAATTTCTAAAAAACCTACAGACATGGAACTAAAAAAACTGAAAGAATATTTCAAAGAAATGCCTGTAGAAGAGATACTTTCTGGATTAAAATTTGCTAGGAACAGGTGGTCTGCAAAAGATGCTGGAACTCTAAAAGTAGGAAGAAAGAGTATTATTAAAAAAGAGGTTCATTCCGTAACTACCGAACAAGCTCAATGGAGATTAAAGAATTGGAAGATGATGATAGCAAATTATCGACGACGTGGATATAGCTATCCTACAATCTCTAGAATAAAAAAAATTCTAGTTCAAAAAAGTAAAAAGAAATCAAAATGAAAACTGATTTAAAAAATCTTAGATGATGATGTTTGACCTTTTCTCAACTATTTGGTGTTTGAGGCTATCTGGAATTTCTGGAATTGCTGATTTAGTCTGACCCGCAATTACATTGTGTGCTTCTTCTAGAATTGCCAAGGTGTCTGCATTTGTCTCAGTACCAACACTCAAACTGTCATCAATGTTTATTGATGAGCCTGACATTACATCTCCAAGTATTTGTGACAAGTCTTGCATTGAAGCACTTGCTTCTGGCATTATTCCTTTTAGTGATGGAGCTAACCCCCTGATGATTGCCATACATGGGCTAAGTGTAACTACTACATCTCCCAATTCTGATATCGTGCTTAATCTGAGATTGATTTGTTCCATGGATAATTTTGCCCCACTTACCATATTCCTCATCTTTCTAACTTGGGCTAATTCTCCTGCATATGCTTGAGCATAACCATTTTGGTTATTTCTTTGAGCATTTACAATCTTTTCAAAGATCATATTATGTTTTTTCTTTAATTTTTCATTAATTCCATCTAATTTTAAAATCTGAAATTCTAATTTTTTTTGTGCTAAATCAATCTTGTTTTTAATTGGTCCTTCAGGCTTTATTTTATTTATTACACTTTGAGATATGGATCCTCTAATTACTTTATTCCAAGAATTACTTATCATGCCTTAATTTCCCTAATCTGACTGCAAATTTTTCTTTTAAACAGATTTGTCACTACAGCTGTTGTCACTGGAGTGACAAGAGGGCATGGTTACACTATCCAAACGTAAATGTGAATATTTGGAATCCTTTACCGTTGATCTGTATTTCCATTACATGTGATGAACTATTTCCACTGCTTATGATGTTGTAAAGATCAGGTTCTGAAACTATCAGTATGTTTCCTGATGTAATGTCATCTCCTGAATACTTTGCATGAATTGGTTCTCCGTCAAGAAATATTTCTAATTCTGCAACATTGTCAGTTACTATGTTTACTTGTTTTGCGGTATATAGCAATTTGATGGTTCCGGTATCTGATACTAATTCCATGCTGTCTTCATAATTCTTCCAATCCCCTGTCAGATAGAATTTGTCCAAGTCAATTTTATCTGATTCTAAATATGTGACTATTTTTCCTGGTTTGAATCCCTCTTCACTTCCCAACTGATTTCTATTTTGTGCAAACTTGTAACCAAAGTATAATTCAGGAGTTCTAAACATTGTATGTTCAAATGCATCAATATTTACAAGCGGTGCAGCTGATGCCATCTGAATTTCAAGTGATGTGTTTCTTTCATCCAAAAGCTGTTGAATGATTTTTTCAGTTTCTTTATATCCTCCTTCTCCGATATGATCATACCTTATGTATCCTTCATGATCTGCAATGTATTTTCTTGGCCAGTATCTATTATCAAACGCTTTCCATGTTTCCATATCGTTATCCAAAACAACAGGATAATCAATACCGTATTTTTCAATTGCCATCTTGACATTTTCAGGATCTTTTTCAAATTCAAATTCTGGAGAATGAATTCCGATGATTAATAATCCTTGATCTGCATATTTGTCATCCCATGCAGTGATGTATGGTAATGTTCTGATACAATTAATGCAACTATATGTCCAAATATCATAAAGTATCACTTTGTCCTTGATTTCTTCACTTAATTTTTCAGGTGTGGTATTAAGATAGTGCGCAATTCCAACTAAATCAGGAGCCATTTTAAATCCCGATTTATCAATTTTAGTGATTGAATTTCCTTCAGAAGCCATGTTTTCAGACTCGTACTTTTCATCAAATGACGAAAAAATCATGCTCATTATACCTAATCCCGTGACAATTACAATTCCCAAGATTAACGCTGTTTTTATTTCTGATTTCATTTAATCACCCTAGTAGCACCAAATCGTTAAGAAGTGGGAAATTTGCAATATATGCCAATTGATTTGTGAATACTAAAATTCCTAATAGTATAATGAATCCCCCCAAAATTACGTTATAGTATTTGAAATGTTTAGTCATTGAACGAATAAGTCTTGTTGCTCTTGAGAAAAAGACACCCATCAAAATGAATGGAATTCCTAGACCTAATGAATATGCAAGTAATAAGCTAAATGAGAGAGATGGAGTAGTAGCTGCCAATGTAAGTATTGTTCCAAGTATTGGGCCAACACATGGTGTCCATCCTACCGCAAAGGCTAGACCAAATACAAATGACATTGGATAGCTTGTTTTTGAACTTTTTGGAAAGAATTTTTTCTCTATATTTAATGAACGAATTTTTGTAGATAACAACATAAAGATTCCAAATGCAACAATGATTGTTCCACCTACAAAATTAAGACTCTCTGTAAATTCATTAACTGTACTAGAAAAAATACTGCTAATTAAAACTCCCAAGATAGAAAATACAACTGAAAATCCTATGACAAAAAATACAGTATTAAGTACAATGTTTACTCGATTAATGGAATGGACAGATCCACTTTTAGATCCAAGTTCTGTTACAGTAGTACCAGAAATGTATGCAAGAAAAGCTGGAATTATTGGGAGAATGCAGGGGGCAATAAATGAACCTAGGCCAGCAAGCAATGCTACAAATATTGTTGGTTCTGCCATGTAATAAAATTGAAATTTTTCCTTTAAAGCATTATTCCAAATCTCTTCCTAATCTAAGTCCAATCAATTTTTAACTGGGATATGCATGATTATGGTATGAACATGCGTTTTGTAGTTGTGGGTATTGGTTTAGGAATTATAGTCACACTTGCAGTAATTATTGGGTCTCCCGCCATAGGTGGTTTTGATACTCTGCGATAGTTATCTAAATTTTGGATAGGCTTTTTCAAAAATTTCAAGTACTTTTTCAATATTTGTGTCTGAGAACCATGCGGTAACTGAAATTCTCAATCTGGCTTGATTCTTTGGAACAGTAGGATATCTAATGGGCTGTACAAATATCCCATTATTAAACAAAAATTTCCCAAAGTCCATTGCTGATTTCTCACTTCCAATAATTATTGGTATAATGTGTGTTGAAGAATTTATTTTATATCCAATTTGTGTCAGTCCTTTTGAGAGTTGTTTAGTATTTTTTTCTAGTTTTCTCTTTTGTTTTTCTCTATTTGATTCAAACCTTTTCATGGAATGCTCAATCAAAAATGAAGGGAGTGCAGATGTATAGATAAATGATTTTGATTTGTTAATACATAAATCAATCACATTATTTTGTGATGCAACGTATCCTCCAAATGATCCTAGCCCTTTACTTAGACTGCTAATATACAAATCAATTTTCTTTGCTACTTTAAAATAATCTGGCGTTCCTTTTCCATCTTTTCCAACAACAAAATCACCATGTGCATCATCTATAATTGTAATTGCTTTTGCTTTTTCTGAGATTTCTGTAATTTGTTTCAGAGATGAAAAATCCCCATCCATACTAAATATTCCTTCAGTAATTACAAACTTGTTTTTACCCTTCTGTTTTAATTTTTTTTGTAAATCTTGCATATTGTTATGTTTGTAAATTGAAACTTTGGCATCAGATAACTTGCATGATTCTATTATGCTTGCATGATTCAACTCATCACTGAGAATTAAATCTCCTTTTTTTGCAATTGAAGAAATTACTCCAAGGTTTGCCATGTACCCAGTTGGATAAATCAAACTGTTTTGTTTTGATTTGTGCTTTGCAAGAGCATCTTCTAATTTTTTGTATGACTCATCATTACCAGAAACAAGTCTTGAACTTGACTGAAGCTGTTTGAATTGAATCTTTCCTGTTGGAATTCCTAGATAGTCATTTGAACATAAATTCAGAAGTTTTTTGCCATTAATTGTAATATAACCTCCATCTGTTTTTCCATATCGTAATTTCCTATAGAGATTACTACGCCTAATTCTCTTTAATTCTGAATCAATAAAGTTCAGTTTATGCTTGGAGGCCAATTTTTTCTATCATTTCCAAGTCTTTCTTAGCCTCATTTCCGTTCATCGTTAAGTAACCTGCAGTAATAATCCCATTTGCACCACTTTGGAGTAATTCTTCACCCGAATCATCTAGATTTGTCTCTCTTCCACCAGAAATTTTGATGACTGATTCTGGTAATAGAAATCTGATCACAGAGAACATTCTGAGAATTTCTGAATTAGATAGTTTCGTTTGCAATTCAAGTGGAGTTCCTGGAATTGGAACTAGCATGTTAATAGTTACTTCTTCAGGATATAGTCTAGCTAATTCTAACGCCAACTCTAGTCTCTGTTCTCTTGTTTCACCTAGTCCAATAATTCCACCAGTGCATAACTCTAATCCTGCATTCCTTGCAATTTCTAATGTCTTTAATCTGTCTTCATATGTGTGAGTTGTACAAATTTCTGAAAATTTTGACTTTGCAGTTTCTAAATTATGATTATATCTTTTTACTTTGAGTTTTTTCAGCTTTCTTGCCTGTTCTTTAGTAAGAAAACCTAAACTACATTCAATAGTTATTCCAACTTTATCATTTACTTCACTAATAATTTTACATACTTTTTCAAAATCCCTTGATGATGGCTCTCTCCATGCTGCAACAAGGCAATATGATTCAGCTCCCTCATCTTTTGCTTTTTGAGCTTTTGTAACTATCTCTTCAGGAGTTGGTAATTGGTATGTTTCGATTCCTGTATCAAAAAACGCAGATTGTCCACAAAATGTACAGTCTTCACTGCATACATTTTTTTTAATATTGTTTAACTGTTCCACATCAACCTTACTTCCATTGAAATCTCTAGTAATTTCATTTGCACACTTTGCTAATTCTTTTAGATTCACATCTGGAATGTTAAATAATTTTTCAGCATCTTCAGATGAAATCACAATTCCAGAAAATACTTTTTCTTGGCACTCTTTGATGAAATCTAGAGTGCTCATACTAAATTCAAATAACATTTCATTAATAATATTACTGGAAATGTTAACCTTGATGATTATGGGGGTTAACAGTCAGATTACCTTTGATCTTGCAGCCTTTATTGTTCTAATTACTCCATTTAGAAGCAGATTTAGCTCTTTTTCTGAAATTGCTAGGGGTGGTACAAGCATGACTATATTACCTAGAGTTCTAAGATAAATCCCTTGTTTTTTACCCTCTTCAAAAAATATTTTGTTTATTGATTTTTTGGGATGAATTGGAGTCTTTTTCTTTCTGTTAGTCACTAGTTCAATTCCCATCAGCATTCCTTTGTGTCTAATATCACCCACAATGTCAATTTCTGAAATTTCTTGATAGAATTTTTCAAATACTTTTGATGTTTTTTGAATCTTTTTGATCAAACTTTTTGTTTTATACATTTTGAGATTTTCATTTGCAACAGCTGCAGCAATTGGATTGCCAGTATAGGTATGTCCATGAAATAGATGCTTACAATCATTAAATTCCCCTAAATACGAATCATAAATTTTCTTGTTTGTCATGGTTACAGCCATTGTTAGATATCCACCAGTTAACATCTTTCCATATGCCACAATATCTGGAGTACTTTTTTGTTCTTCATATTGTATCATGGATCCTAGTCTTCCTAAACCCGTTGCAATCTCATCTAAAACAAATAACACATCATATTTTTTGCATAATTGACTAATTTTTCTCTGAAATCCTTTTGGATAAATTATAACTCCCCCAGCTACTTGTGCACCGCTTTCCATGATAAAAGCTGCAATGTTATTATTTTTAGAAAATTTCTTTTCTATTTTTTCTATACAATAGTTTTGATAATCTGAAAAAGTAAATCCACTTGGTATTCTGTATTTGTTTGGAACTGGAAATTGTATTGTTGAAAATAACTGTTCTTTGAATTTACCAAAAAATTCTGGTACATATCCCACAGACATTGCTCCAAATGTATCCCCATGGTATCCATTTTCTATTGTAGCAATTTTTATTTTCTTTTTCTCTCCAATGTTTTTCCAGTATTGTACTGCTAGTTTGATAGCAATCTCCATTGCTGTAGAACCATTATCAGAAAAAAAGACCTTATGCATTCCTGGTGATATATTTACTAGATTTTCTGCAAGCCTTTCAGCAGGCTCGTTTGTGAGATTAAACATGGACGAATGCTGCAATTTTTTGCTCTGGTTTGTGATGGCTCTAATTAATTCAGGATTAGAATGCCCCCATACATTACACCACATTGATGCCACCCCATCAAGCATTTTGTTGCCTTTAGAGTTAATAAGCCACATTCCTTTTCCTTTGATGATTTTATCAAAAGAATTCCATTCTTTCATCTGTGTGTTTGGGTGCCAAACAGAGCTTTTCAACTGATTTTGTAAGATCTCAGATCTTAATAATTAACCGATGAGTTAATCAACCAAAAATTCTGAATCTAGTTTGTTGAAATCACTCTTTATTACTGGAACTGACACTGATGTTGGAAAAACCTATATCGCTACAGGTCTAGCAGTGTCATTTCGTAAGATGGGAATTAATGTTGGAGTAATGAAACCTTTTGCAGCCGGAAGAGCTCAGAAAAAAGGCTACAAATCTGAAGATATTGTAATTTTATCCCGTGCCGCAAAGGCATGTGATCCTGAAAAATTAGTAAATCCTCAATTCTTCAAAATTCCTGCATCTCCATATACTGCATGGAAAACTTTGAAGACAAAACCAAAAATATCTACAATATTATCTAGTTTTAAGAAACTCACAAAACTTCATGACATGATTCTTGTTGAGGGTATGGGTGGAATTATGACTCCAATTTTGAAAAACTATTACATTACAAATCTGATCAAAGAGATGAAAATTCCTACAGTAATTGTAACAAGAAGTAAGATTGGAACAGTTAATCATACTATAATGACTTGTAAGATGTGCGAAAAATATAAAATTCCAGTTAAAGGAATTATAATTAATAATTTTGATGATGGCTATCCAATTCTAGAATTAAAGCGGGACTTGCAAAACCTTACTGGAATCAAAGTTTTAGGCTCAATTCCATTCATTAAAAACATGAGTGACACGTCTTTGCATCGTATTTTTAAAAAGAATATTGATTTGAAAACTCTAATAAAATGATACTTAAATGATACCTTCTTTATATTCGTAAAATTTTGAATTTGTTTTGTCCTTGTACGTTAACAAATTGTGTAATATCAAAGATAATCTTTGAAAATGTTTGGTTATCTTTTTCTATGATGTATGTTCTGTTTTCAAAATCAAATTTTTGTGATAAAATTAGCCAGACATTCTGTTTTTCTGGTTGTATTTTGTATAACTCAGTTAATCTCTGTTCAATCTCCCCTTTGTTACTTGTTTTTGGAATGCATATGATCAAAGTTTGTTTCGGATCTTTCTCTAATGTCTTTAAATCTGGAATAACAATGTCTATCTCTATTCCATTATACTCTATTTTTCTTTGACTATTCAATAATGCATTGGTGAGAAGAAAATGGAGTAATCCTGTTGCTAAAACCCCTATACTTTCATCTTTTTCCCCCAGTGTGATGATTTTGTCATAACAATTTGCTATGACATCTTCAATTATTTCTGAGAACTTCTCATTTGAGATTAATTTTTGAATTTTTTCGTCTGACCTTGATAGGTAATCAAACAGATAATCCTTGATTGGGTTAGGTTCTTCCTGCATTATTCTACTATGTTGGAAAATTTTCCTTGTATATTCTATTAGAGTACAGAATGGTTTTTGTTGTTTACCATTTCAATATGTTTAAGTTCATAATTATTATGCGTAAATCATGAAGATTAGCCAGATATTAATAGAAACAACTATCCCTCAAATAACTAACCATTTAATTAAATTTAGAGATGACACAAAAGAAGTAATTGGAAAGTCTGCTCTTGGTGTATTAGCATGTGAGAGTGATGATCCATCAGTTCATCTAAGTAGAAAAAGATTGTTTGTAAGTCATTATCAAATATTGGAATCACATGGAATAAAGGACGAAAAAATATACCCATATCTTACAGGAAATGATTTTTTTTGGAATTATAACTCAGAGTTATCACGTATAATCAAAACACTCAATGATTCATATAATTTCACATTCAAGGAAATTGGAGAATTCTTGGATGTTACATTCGATTTATGAAAACAAGGTTTCTTTAAGATATATTATTCATTAAAGACGTAACGTCTTTCGCCTATAAACTCGGCATCAGTTTTAACATCTATCAAGACAAATTCTTTCTTTGTATAAACCATTGATTCATCAATTGATAGTTTATTTTCATGTAAATTTTCATATTCATCCCATGTTAGTCTTTTTCTTTCACCGATCTCTACTTCCAAGTTCATGTTCTTTACAACTTGTTCATATTCTGGTTGAATAACTCCGCTGAATACCATTGCGCTAGCACCACTACCATACGATCCAAACCCAACTCTTTTTCCTTCCAAATTAATTCCTTTCTGATATTCAAATTCTAAACTACTTCTAAACCCCAAGTATAGTGATGCAGTATACAGATTCCCAATCATAGTAGATGCAATAAGTGAACTCGAAAGTTTTGATTCGTATATTTCCTGGAATTCCGGTGTTTTTGTAAACAGTTTGGTAAATTCATGGTCTTTTGCCATATATTCGGCATCTCCCAACACTGACTCAATTGTTCCACGTGGGTCTTTTGGTACTGGCTCTTCCATTCCTATTTCCTGTAAAATTTTCTTCCATCGTGGAAGTTGACGCCATTCATGTCTGACCATGTATGCTAAGGCCTTTTTTCCCATGTTGCTATACGGCAAATGCATGTTGATGTAATCCATATGATCTAAGATTGTTTCACCAGGTTCTATCTTGATTAGTCCAGTCGTAACTACTTTTTTCTTGTAGGCATCAAGTGCTTTTCTTATCTGAATCATGTAAAGCAAATTAGAATACTGACCATGTACAATTGGCGTCTCTTTTCCAAAAGGTCTGTAAAAGTCATATTCGTCTTTAATTGATGTAGCTGTAACTTTAGGATCAAATTCCAGCAATCTTGGTTTGTCATTGAGAAGCATTACTACTGCTCCTGCTCCTTGAGTCATCTCACCACTAGAACCCATATCATATTTTGCAATATCTGATACCACTACAAGTGCAGCCTTGTCGTCTGCTTCTCCTGCTCTAATCCAGTTTGTATTGTCATAAAGAGCGTACGAACCACTGACACAAGCAAATTTTGTCTCAATACCTCCACAGTGTTCAAATGCACCTTGACCATAAACCTGTTCTAACATTCCAATAACATAAGAGTTCATTGCCTTTGATTCATCAAATGCTGATTCAGTTGAAACATATAATCTTCCAATATCTTCTGGGGATAGTTTGTTTCTCTGCATAATTTTTAAACATGCATTTGCTGCAAGACATGCTGGGTCTTGATTGGCATCAACAATTGCCATTTGAGAAACTCCAAGACCTTTTTGTAATTTTACGGGATCTAAACCTCTAGCTTTTGCAAAATCAGTTGCATCAATATACAATCTAGGAATGTATATTGCAATGTCATCTATTCCTGCGGCCATACGCCTCGGTTTGATGGTTCATTAATAAGGATATCCAGTAAATTCTAACTAACTAGGAAGGAAATTTTAGTACTTTTTTTGATCTTTATTCGTTAATTGATCGCTAAAAATTTTATTTTCTAAGTTCTGTTTCAAAAATATTCTCAAATACTGCAAATGGCTGTGCTCCAAAAATTGGTGTAGTATTTCCATCAGGTCCAATAATAAAAAATGCTGGCGTGCCTGTTATTTCAAGAGTCCTTGCATCTCTATTACTTTCAAGAATTACTTGTGAATGAGGCTTATTTGCCATACATTCAGACCATTCATCCATATTCAAGCCAATTTCTTGTGCAAACTTTGCAAGGTTTTCAGATGATGCCCATCCATTATTCTCACCCGTCCAGTTTGAATACAAAATATCATGATACTCCCAAAACAATTCTTGATCATTTGCACAATGTGCTCCATGTGATGCAGTAACAGAATCAGGTCCAATTATTTTATAGTCTTTGAAGACCATTCTAACTTTTCCTGTCTCTACATAATTTTTCAAAATATCTTCTTCAGTTGAATGGAAGAAAACATTACAGAAATAACATTGATAATCACCAAACTCAACAAGGATAATTGGAGCATCAGGATTTCCAAGTATTGGTGAAGCATTTGCCAAAAATGCTGTCAAAGAAATCTTCGCTGGTCCAAATTGTTGAACAGAAGAATCCAGTTCTAAAACAAGTTCTAATTCATTTGAAATTGTGTCAAATCCTAAAAATACAACAATTAATGCTACTGATGCAATTGCAGCACCTATTGCAAGAGAGGGACTATGTATCAATAAACAGTAAAATTTTTTGACACATTTAGTCTTTTATGATGCTATGGTTACTATCATTTTGAATTATAGCAAACCAAATATTTCTAAAATTTTTGTTGACTGAGAATTTACATTTTCTATATTTTTTATAACATGCAATGGTTTTCTTTTAAAATTTTTATAAATTATGAACTATATAACAACCAATCACTGTACATGTATATTGATTATCAAAAATTTTAATATCAATTAGCACAAATTTTTTTGTCTAGTTGATTTATCATCCATCATTATTTCTTTGTTACATGTAGAACATTTTACTAAATCCAGAATTGGGAAAACTGATTTGTCTTTTTTTGGAATTTGTTGACGTGGGTTATCTGTTTTATCTGTAATTTCTGGAATTTTTAATCCAGAAATTCTTTCAAGATATAATTTGTCTGAATTAATGATCTCTTTACTTTCTTTGATTCTTTTTAGAAGATACTCATTTTGCCCTGGATCTTCTTTTGATTGCTTTATAGCTTCTGCTAGAATATTTATTAGAAAATTTTTGTTCAATTTTTGTTATAATTAATGCTTATTTTGTAATTATATGTAAATCAGTCATCAAAATTTTCCTTCCAGTCTAGTTTTTTGAGCAAAATTATTTCAAACTAACCTGACAAATGGTCTATTTTTGATAATAATTTAGATTTGATCGTAAATCATACAGAAATTTTAAACATTGGTGAAATTCAAAAGATCACCATGGAAGATCAAAAATGTGATGAATGTGATGAAAAAGCTGTTCGGGAATATGAAGGCAAGTTTCGTTGTGAAAAACATCACTCAGAGGCAAAACGTATAGCCAATATCAAATTTGAAAGAAGCGAATCTCGCAAAAAATATGCGGTGATTATTGGAGGTATAACTGGAATAATAATTGGTTCTATAGTAATTTATCAATTTGTTGCAAATTTATCATGAAAAAAGAGTTTTTCTTTAAATTCGATAACGAAGTATTAAAGGTGATTTAATGAGTGAAACTTGGAGAGAAAGATTAAGCCGAAGAAGACTGGAAATAGGGTTAGAAGGACCAGAATATGATTACATCCAAGGTTACATTGAGTTTTATTGTTCTGAGGCGGATCGTAGATGTAAAGAAATTGACATGAACAAAACTGTGGATGAAGTTATCGATTCCATGAAAAATGAAGACTTTGATAGATTTACAAGATCAGTTATTAATTTTGTTCATAAAAAACAAGGATATGATGGACAAGCCCCTGCTCAGATGGCTTGATGATGTTTGAAGTCTAGCGTTTTATCTCATAATATTCAACTGGATGAGTAAACTGTTTGTTATAATCAACTTCCTGCCAAAACTTTTCTTCATTAATTTCTTTTCCTTCTTCAATCCACACGTTTAGGATTTTTTGCATAAACATTTGTGTAGTATTATCAATTTGGGGCCTGATTCCAGTCTCTTTTTCTATTCTATCTCTTTCTTCTTTGAATTTTTTTAATAATCCTTTGAGGTTTTTGCCGTTTATTTGGGCAGCTTTTTTTCTTTTTTCGGTTTGCAAGTCTTTTCTAAAATTGGATAAAAATCCCATAATATTACTATGAGACGTTTTTTAAAAAAGTTCTTAATTATGTCAAATCATTGGCGCCTGTAATTACTCATATTATGTCATAATATTAACATGTTAAGAAAAATTTATCATATAGTAATAACTGTAGAGGTTGTTTGTGAGAACAACAATAAGTATTGAAAGATATGATATGTAAAAAATGTGGTGGTGAAGCCAGAGTTAATTCTTATGATGAGTTATGGTGTAAAAATTGCGCTATGCTAGTTTATGCATGTAAATGTCATTAACTTGAATCTTTTTGGAAAAAACTAGAGATTTAGTGATAAAGAATCTAAGTAAATGGGCTATAGACCCATTTATTTTTCAAGTGTTAACGAGTTTATCGACAATCAGTAAAAAGGCAATCCCCCCTCTTTGTGTGTAAAAACATGCGTTTGACTAACGTAGGACGTGAGTTGGTTTTAGAAAATTAAGAAGAAAGAGTTTTGAATCTTTTTTGAATTATCTGTGGACCCTGTTTTTGGATGACATTCTAGAAAAAATTGAGTTTACTATTGTTTTTCTGTTTTAGCAAATTACTCTTGAGTTTCTTTTTTTGTGTCCGTGTTTGTTGTAGTGTCTTGTTTCTTGTCAGATTCTTTGAACGCATTTACGTCATCAGAAACTTTGGTCTTACAAGAACCAATTTTTATTTTTTGAAGTATTTTTTCAAACATACGTTAACTGTGTTTCTCTCAGATATATACCGGTGTAATTTTTGAATTAAATTAAGATAACTTCACATTCAAATAATTTGTTCATAAAGTTAATCTAGTTGAATTATTGAATAATTTTTCATGATTGGAACATCTCATAAATGTCATAATTCTGGAATTGAGGTTCTGAAAACTACAGTATTGATTAGTGAGATCGGTTCCACTGACATTCCATTATGTACAAAGTGCAGAAACAACTAATCTAGTGGGTTTAGATATCTGTCTGAATATTATTGGAAGAAAAAGGAAAATAGATCCTAACGTTTCTTTTTAGTTTTAGAACCTTTTTTTGCAGCTGCGTTTCTTTTCCTAGTGAGAGCACCTTTTTTTGCTGAAGCACTACGTTGAGCTTTTGTTCTTTTTACCATTGAAAAGTACTGGATCACGCTTATTTTTTAATGGTTAAGATAAAGAAAAATTCACTAATAATTACAGTTAGCAGTTCATATCAAATGTAATTCAAAAGAATAACTCGTAGATTATTGAATACTCTCATCATTCACAATTACTGTTTATTGTCAAACAAAATTTACAGTATCTTTCTAAATAGGTTCAAGTTTAGGATTAGTTGTTATGACAATAGGATATTGTGTAAAATGCAGAACGAAAAGAGAAATAAAAAATCCAAAATCTGTCACCATGAAAAATGGTAGGCCTGCAATAAAAGGCACCTGTCCGACCTGTAAGACAAAAATGTACAGAATAGGAAAAGGTTAATTCGATTTAAAGTTCCTGTAATAATTGAAGGGCCTAATTTGAGATAATTCTGGATTAAAAGAAAACGAAAAATTGAGCTAATCCTGTTTATTTTCTTTGTGAGTAATTATTATCTCTTCGTCAAATTTCACATTAGGTATCCACATTTCGTTTCCGTTTTTTAATTCGATAATGGTTTTTGTTAAATGAATCTCTTTGATTACACCTACTTTATTATCAATTTCTATAATATCACCTAAATTAACTCGTGGGCCTAAGAAGATACTTAGACCTGCAGCTGCATTTTTTAGTTTATTTTGGAAGGTTATACCCAACACCACTAAACCTACACCTATAGAAGCAATTATTTCGAACACATACTCAAGTAATCCGAATGAAGTTGACAGATACACTAGTTCACCAGCTATTGCTAACATAGAAACAACTACTACGATTTTGTGTGATCCAGTAAGTCCCTTGAACTTTACACGGTCAATGTATTTGGCTATTAACATGATTGAAATAGTAATTACTATGGAAATTACAGCAAAGACAATTTGCGACATTAGAAATCGAATTCATTTATTTGATCAGTAATTATAATCATTCATCCTCATGCCACAACTGTCTGGCTTGCTTTTGACAAGTCTAGGTATGAAAAATTTTCTCACAAATGTTACACATAAATTTGTAAGGGCTGATTTGAATCCATTCGATACAACTAATACATTCTTTACTTGTCATACTATCTATCCATCATAAACTAATAAAAACATACATCGGTTTCTAGGTAACCTTATCATATTTTGGATGATATTACGATAAAATAAAACAACTGGCTTGTTTGAAATAATCATCATTTAACTCAAATTTCTCAAGACAATAAATTGGGAAATTCATGCAATCAATCTAAATAAATGGGACAGCCATACATGATTCATGAAGAAGATTTTTGTCAATGGTTATGGAACTATTGGTAGTAGAATTACATCATTTCTTAAAGATGATCCTGAGGTAACAGTGATTGGTGTTGGTAAATACTCCCCCGATGATAAAGTAGAACTCGCTAATTCTAGAGGTCTGAATGTTTATGTACCAGAAAGAAAACTAGATGATTTTTCAGATTACAAAATTGCTGGAAGTGTAGAGTCTGCACTTGATAATTGTGATTTGGTAATTGATGCTGCTCCAGGAGGGTATGGTTATAAAAACAAAAAAAATCTCTATGAACCAAAAAATATCAAAGCAATTTATCAAGGGGGGGAATCCACTATTGGGTCTGAATCTGTTTCTGATTTACTGTTTAACTCTAGGGTAAACTATGACAAAGCATTAGGAAAAAATCATGTAATGCAAGGTAGTTGTAATGTAACTGGCATGGGACGAATTCTTGAACCATTACGTAACAAGTTTGGAGACAAATTGATTCGCTTTGATGTGACTCTTATTAGAAGATGGGCAGATATCGAACAAATTGACGAAGAACTTTCTGACACCATAGAGATGACAGAAAAACCTCATCATGGTGATGATGTTAAGATGTATTTTGGAAAGGATGCTCCTCTCTTTGTTAGAGCAATCAAGGTACCAACAAAACAAATGCATTTACACATAATGGATATTAGATTCAAAGATTTAGCACCAAAATCTTCTGAAATTCATGAAATTTTTACAAATGAATCCGGTGTTGCTACTTTGTGGACTGCAAAGGGCACAAAAGATGTTAGAGATTATGCTAAAAATATGGGCTTTAATTTTACAGACACAAATATGGTTCATATCCATGCTAATATGACAACTTCGATAGGTGATACAGTTCAGATGATGTATTCTGATGATCAAACAGGAATTGTAATTCCTGAAAACCATATGCTGATGCAAGCAATGTTATTTGAAAAATCATACGAGGATGCATTGAACCATACAGAATCAATTTTTCATATGAATGAAAAAAAGCAAAAATTACAAGAACGTTTTGCTAAAAAAGACTAGTAACGGATTCTTTCGATTCTAATTTTTTGAGGAATGTTTTTTGAAACTTTTTCAACAATTATTCTGAGTTCATCTAGTTCCACCTTGTCTCCCTCTTGTGGAATGTCTTTGAGTTTTTCATGGAGCAACCCATTAAGTGATGCATAATCATCTCCTTCTGGAATGTTTGTCTTGAAAATTTCGTTAATAATATCAATTTCAATATCTCCATTAGTGATTATTGTATATTGATCAATTTTTTCATATCCTACTGGTTTAGGTAGATCTGTCTCGTCTTCAATTTCACCTACAATCTCTTCAACCAAATCTTCTAGTGTAACAAGACCTTCAACACCATTATGTTCATCAATAACAATTGCTATGTGGATTCTTCTTCCCTGCATCTCTTTTAACAAAGAACTGACCATTTTTTCTTGAGATGCAAAAACAGGTTTTCGTGCAATCTGCTCTAAACTTACCATCTTGTTGTCTTTCTCTAATTCTTTAAGAATATCTCTAGCATGAATAAATCCAACAATATCCTCTTTCGTATCGCCATAAATTGGAATTCTTGAATGTCCACTTTGATTGATTTGCGGCAACGCCTCAAAAAGTAACATTTTGGAATTAAGCGTAAACATCTTTATTCTTGGAGTCATAACAGAACGAATAGCTGTATCATCAAATTTCAAAGCTCTATGAACTAACTTCATCTCATCTTTCTCAATTGCTTTTTCTGCTAATCCTTGATCAATAACTCCTTTGATATCTTCTTCAGTTATTGGTGGAGGTGTATAGCTACTTCCAGTTAACTTTACTACTCCTCTTGTAATAACCTCGAAAAATTTTACAACTGGATAGAACACATAACTAAACGCTAGCAATACTGGAGCAAATCTTAGTGCAATTTTAGTAGAATTTGCATTACAGTATGTCTTTGGAGTAATTTCACCAAATACAAGAATCAAGAATGTCATTACGCCAACTGCTATTCCCAATCCGTCATTTCCAAACAGTCTGATTGCTAAGCTTGTTGCAAGTGCAGAAGCTCCTACATTTACAAGGTTATTACCAAGATTTACACTTGACATCATCCAACTTGGATTAGTTTTTAACTTGTGTAATGCCTTTGAACCTTTCTTTCCTTCATGAAAAAGTTGAATGACCTTTGATTTTGGGATTCCCACTAGTGCAACTTCCAAGCCACTAAAAAATCCAGATAGCCCAATTAGAACTGCTAATGTTGCAAGTTCTACCCATAGATCTACCATGATATCCTCCGAAAAAATTTCTTAGAACAACTAGACACGTTACTCATTTAGTTTTTTAACACCATCATTTGGATATCATATATTCATAAAACTGAGATTTAACTCTTGAGATATCAAAGCAATTCTAAATTAATTGAGCCTAAAGGAAGAGCCTAATTTTTTGGTGGTTTTGCAAATTTATTTTTGGGATTGGTATGATAATCTACAGGAAGCATTGCATCTTTTTGTCGGCCTGTAAGAATTCCAACAATTACATCATCCTTTTTGATTATACCTTCATTGATTAATTTCTTAATCCCCACAACTGTTGCCCCTGATGCCATCTCACAATCAAACCCATTAAGACCAACAACTGACATACCATCAAGCATTTCAGAGTCTGAAACTGTTGTTACTATGCCGTTTGTAAATTCTAATGCACGTAAGCCTTTCAAAATATTTGTAGGTCTACCAATTTGAATTGCAGTAGCTTTAGTTTTGGGGCGTATTCCTTCTTTATCTAAATGATCATAGTATCTTGATATTAATTCAGTATTAGGCTTACCTTTATTCCATCTAAGTTCTTCTCCTTCAAATTTCCCATTATACAAATCAGACAATGTACTTGCACCTTCAGAATTTATGACTGCAATTCTTGGAATTTTTTTAATCCACCCCCACTCATATAATTCCATTAACGCCTTACCACAACTTGAAGTGTTTCCTAAAGCTCCTCCGGGGTAAACAATCCAATCTGGAGATTCCCAATTAAGATATTCTAACGCTCTAAATGGAATTGTTTTTTGTCCTTCTATTCTAAATGGATTAATTGAATTTACTGTATATCCATTATGATTTTGCACATCTTCTAATGACTGTTTTAATGCATCATCAAAATTTCCGTCAACTTCTAAAATTTGAGCTCCAAATTGATATGCCTGACTAAGTTTTCCTGGAGCAATTTGTCCAGCAGGAATATACACATCACAATTTATTCCCTCATTAGCAGCAAACATACCTGCAGAAGCGGATGTATTACCAGTAGACGCACAAACAATTTTTTTTGCACCAATCATTTTTGCATGTGTTACAGCAGTAGCCATCCCATTATCTTTGAAAGAACCACTTGGATTGTATCCTTCAGGCTGTAACCATAAACATTCATTTGAGATTTCTACGAATTTTGCAACTTTTGACATTTGATACGGTTTTGATTGTCTACCTTCTGCTCCATCAAGTGATACTAGGTATTTTGAACACTCTTCGATATTTTCAGTATCTATCTGACAAAAATTTAGTAATTCTCTAAATCTCCATACTCCACTCTCATCGAAAATATTTCCTTGGGAATTACGTCTTTCGTAAAATACTTTCTTTAGGTTATCCGATGGAATATTTTTATATTTGACATCTAACATGTGGCCATTTTCACATTGTACGTTTATGCACTTAATTGTGTATTCTAAACCACATTGAGGATTAATACACTTAAGATAAGCATCATCCTGCATCGTCATTACAGACAATTAATGACAATTTAAAGCAAATGTGTAAATTTTACATAAGTCAAGCTATTTTTCCTAAACTTTAGATTAGATTAATCTGAAAAATAATTATGGTTACTTATAATGAATATCTAAAAAACATACTCAAGCAGATATTAGATTCATATAACATGCTTAAAGAAATTGAAGATAAAAAAGAAGATCTTAATAATATCAAAAAAGAGATGTTGAAAATTAATGGATTCTTAAAAGTTGTATTAAAAAAACTTGATAATGATAAAATTACTTCATCTAACTTTAGGATAATAAAATCCAAATTTCAGCATTATTTGGAAAATTATTACTTTGAAAAAGAAATTGAGACTATGGCACCATTATATTCCAATGACCTTAGTAGGGTAAAAAATATGAGATTAAAAATATTGGAGGCATTAGAAGATAGAGAAATGATGGAAGAGATTGAAGAGTTAATTAAAAAAATATGACCGATGAAAAAAAATGTGTATTATGTGGATGCAAAGATCATAAATTATTTGGATGTTCAAGACACATTTTAAAAAAATGTAGTTGTTACAATGAACAAAATTGATTTAAAAAAATAATTATTTTCTTCTAGGTCCTGATCTTTCGTGAAAATTCAAACAACATTTACATTCTTTTTCAATACATTCGGATTCACTATGATGACCACAAATTCCACATTCACAGCTTCTAGACATGAAATAAATTATGTTATTTAGAATATAATGTATACCTTGATTTTTTATGAGTTTAAGGTCAAATGGGATTATTTTTTAGATTTTGATTTTTTTCTAGGTTTTTCTTTTTCTCCCAACTCTTTTTCAATTTGCGCCGCCTTTGTATCGACTGCTTTGATAATCTCTTGAATAAGTCCATCAAGATCACTATCCTCTGCTGCAGGTTCTACATTACTAGCAATTTCATTAATTGTGCTTGAAATTTCTGCACTAACATCCTCAAAGCTTTCAGGATCTTCATATCCTACATTATAAAGTTCTTTGAGAGTGTTTACCTGGCCTATTACTTGATCTGTTAGTACAACTTTGTAATCTGTTCCATTTACCTGAAATTCTTTTGAACTCATATATCATTTTCAAGTTCTTTTGTTTATAATGTTTTTTAGAGATATATTATGAATATTAGATGTACACACTAATCAAAATATAATATAATCTAGTGCATGAGCATCACTGATTAATCGTGTATGAAACGATTTTATGACATATCCATTTTTAATAAAGCTCATAGGAACCCATCTATTTGTTGAAGTATAGTGTCTCTTTTCTTGCAATTCTCTTTCAATAGATTCAATATCAAATTCAGATTCTTCTACTTGTTGTGTTGTAAGATGTCTAATTGTCACAAGAATTTTTGTTACTTTGACACGGTCTCCAAGTTTCCATTTAAATGGAGGCTCCTCATCAGACACTTCTAATATTTTTATCTTCATCTGTTTTGTCCCAAAAGTATCAGAGCTTATCAAGGTACTTTCATCAGTAAATTGTTCAAAACTAATTCTTGAATTTACATCTGCATTAGAAATTGTTTCTAATAATGATTCAGAAGTTTTTTTAATTGTTTCAATATCCGTATTCTTTTTAGACATTATTGTTACACGTGTATTATCCTTAAAAAACGATTGGAAAATTCTATTCGATTAGGTATTTTTCCTTTGTTTTGTCTTAAATGGCATCAAACATTCCTTAAGAAACAGTTCTTTCCGGGTACCATCTATTTTTGCAAAAAATTTACCCTCGTAAGTACAGACACAATCTGTTATTTCCAGAGATTCATCCCAAATTTTATAGAATTCTCTTAATTCTCGACTTTCATATTTTGCCAAACCTATTCTTTTCTTTGAAAGAAATTTAAATGCCAGAAGCACATTTCTTTTTTTATAAATATTAAATGTATTTATCCAATCTAGGCATCGCTCAATCTGATCTGCGGGTACAGGAAGTGATGTACTGGTTCCAGATTTTGCCTCTATTGTGAATATCTTGCTCTCTTGCGTATTTACTGCCAATACATCTGGCAATGCAATACTTGGGGATCCAAGCCTAAAGGCCTTCCATTTTTCTGTACTATTAAATCGTTTAACTAAGGTATCTTCCCATTGATACCCTCTCTGCCGACGAATTCTAGCTGCCCTTTGGTGGTTTATCATACTTTTTTTAGTAATCTTTTGTTTTGAAATAGTTAATGTTAGTACTTTGGTTCTCATCGACAAATTATTCTCTGTATTAGATATAGTAAAGATGGTAATTACATAATAACTCAATAAAATGTTATACGCGTGTTATTTTTAGATCAATAATTCTTGAAAAAACATTAAACAGTTGTATTTGATAGATAGGCTATTATCTGAAATACTTTTTGAGAAATTACTAGAACAACAATAT
>JACATG010000014.1 GCA_013390905.1 Marine Group I thaumarchaeote
CACCAGGTATGATACCTAGTGCAGCAGCAGAAAACCAACTGTTGTTCGTATCCGCAGAAAACGAAGCATTTGGTAACTCCTTTGGGGGTGGCCAAATTGTTGAAATCATTGTACGAGATCCAAATCACTCTGATACTGAAGTAGACGAAGCAGCTCCAACTGTCGAGATAAACGGCAATGCCGTTATCATGACACAAGGTGTTGATGGCTATTGGTATGCATATATTGGTGACACCGCAGGTGTTTTACTATTAGATAATGCTGGTGCTCATGCATATGGACCAGATTATGGTGACAAAGTAACAGGTGGTGCAAACTTACAGGATCCAACCAACTCATTTCAACAAACCGGCTCAGATAATCTTTATGCAAATGCCACAGCAGTTATTGGTGGATCACCAACTCTATCATTTCCTGAAACAGGTGACTATGGTCAAGTTGGACTCATTAATGCAACTGACTGGCCTATACTTCAAGTGTTTGATTTAACCTTAGGTTCTGCTGAAATTGTTTTAGAACAAGCCGGACCAAATGAATCTGTACTATTAGATTATACTAGTATGGAAGACTTTGCTGGAATCGAAATTGATAGATCTGCAGCTCCTCGAAGTGCTGAAGTACATCTAACAATTACTGATTACCAACTAAACATCGACCCAACAACTGAAGAAAAAATTATCTTCAATTATTCCGCTGGTACGGCAAAATGGGCAGTAACTGGTAACACCGCATTAAATACAGCAAACGGCTGTGATACCAACTGTGCATTAATACTCACTTTTGCTGCTCAAACCGGATTCACTGTTTTGGAAAAAACAACTACTACAGATGATCCAGCACAAACAGTAGCCAATGAATTAATTTTCACTGAAACCTCTGCAAATTCTGGTGTATGGTCTAACACAGACTCAAGTGATAATGCAAGTCTAAATGTTGTCTCCTCTGCAACTAGAGGTACAACTGCAACTATCAACTATAACGATAGTGCACAATCATTTAGTGTTTCAACTAGCACTGGTGTGATTGATATGGACGAATCATCTGTTGGCGATGAATGGAACTCTGGTGAATCTATGGCAATAACATTAACTGATGGAGATCTTAACTTAAACACCGCATCTGAACAAACTATTAGCTTCAACAGCACTAACATTCCAACTATTGTTACTGGTAGCCCAGTAAGTGCAAATGACACAAATCTTGCTAGAGTACTACAAGTTACTTTATCATCAAATAACTCAACCTTAGGTCTCATTACTGGTACATTAATTGCTGCAATGACTGGATTGGAAGATCGAGTCTCAGTAAATGTATCTGATTGTACTGGTGCAACAGGATGGCGACTATCTGGTAGTACAAATACAGAAGTATTCGCTCAAGATACCGCTAGTACATCTAGTGTTACAACCGTTAATGGATCAGTTCCAACTGGTTCAGAAACAGTACTCTTAACGGTTATTGGTGGAACAGGAATTTGTAACGTAGCAGTCGACTTTATGAGCTTCGGCAATGGAGTAAATGATGCAGTTTACAGATTACTCTTGGTAGAAGATGCATATGATTCTGGCGCCTTTATAGGCAGCATTGAATACATCATGCTCAACCAATTGAATTCTGACGTTGTAGCTGATATCCCTGAAGTAACTACCAATTCTGATGCAATCTATATGGTTCTAGCAGTAGACCACACTGGTACTTCTGCACCAAGAATCCAATATGCTGATACTGATTCAGACGGTCAAGCAACTAATATAGCAGATCAAGCTGATGCTAATACCCACAGTGGTGTTGTATCATTTGATACTGGTAACTATAAAATTGCAGATACAGTTACTGTAACTCTTGTAGATATGGATCTTAACACAGATAGTTCATTGATTGATGTTTATACAGCTGACTCATAAGACGTAATTGGTGATGGTGGTTCAGGTGACGAAACAGCTTTACTACATATCTTAGATGTCAAAATTGGCGGTACTAACGTCGGTATTCAAGCATTAGGATTTAATTTAGTAGAGACTGATGTCGCATCTGGTATATTTGTAGGTACATTCCAAATACCTAGTGACGCAACTCCAGGATCTGATCTAGCAGTAAACTATATCGACTGGCTTGATGCCTCTGGCAACAAGATCGAAGTAGGTGATAGTGCAAGCATTACAGCAACTTCTGGTACCATTACATTGGATAGATCCGTCTATCCAGTACCATTTGGTAATGTCACTAATATGATGTTCCTAGAACACGGTACTGCAATTGGTGGAGCTTCCTTAGCTCAAGGTGATGTCACTGTATGGATCACTGTAACTGATGCTGATTATAATCAGTCAGGATCAGGTGAAGATAAAATCACTGATACTACAGTCACAGTAAAAATTCAGAGAGGTTCAAATTCAACAACAGTAGCAACTCTTGGTGATTCTACAGCAGATGCTTTAATTGAAACAACTCCAGATTCTGGCGTATTTGAAATAAGTCAAACCATTACCTTCACAAGTGGACCTGATAATAATTGTCCAACTGTATTTGATGCTGGTTGTATATTACAAGGTGATATTATCACTGTAGAATATGCTGACACAAATACTGCTTCAGGTTCAGCAGGAACTGCAACTGACTCAGCAACTTTTGATCTTAGAAACGGTGTGTTACAATCAGACAAGTCTGTTTACTTGATTGGTTCAGATATGATCTTAACCTTAATTGAGCAAGACTTCAATCTTAATAGTGACAGTTCTGAATCCTATACCCTCGATTTGGTCGAATGGTCTAGTGATGCAGCAGATACCACCCTTGGCTCCAATGCAATTAGTGGTGCAAACGCTGCCTTTGATCCAGAACCATCTGACTTTAGAGAAACTGGTAGCAATACTGGAATCTTCCAAGTAATCGTCAATATCCCTGATACTTTGAATAGTAACTTATTGGATAGAGGTGAAGAGATCGGTTTAGAATACACTGACTGGGGTCCAGCAGGCTCAAACTATGTTGGTCAAGAAAGTGAGGATATTGGTATAACCATATTCACATCAAACTTCGGTGCAACCATCGAACTTGATCAAAAAGTTTACACATGGACTGACAAAGTATACATTACTATTGTAGCTCCAGACCATAATTTCAACAGTGATTTAGTTGATGAAATCGGTAATACTGCTAGTGATCCAATAAAGATTGCTACTAGAGGATTCAGTCTAACACTCTACAAACTCGTTGAAACAGGTGCTGACACAGGCATCTTCACTGGTGAAGTTATCTTAACTGGATTTTCACACGATGCAAATGGTGACGGCACAGCCGAAAGACCAGGAGCAGCAACAAGTGGTGCAGGCGCAGGCCCAACTAATGGAACCCTTGAAACAGATAATGATGACGGATTAACTGTATCCTTTGAATACTCATCGGATCAAACAATTGTTAATTCAGCATTGATTAGATGGAATATCGGTGAAGTTCAATGGCTTGAAGCAAGCTATCCAGCTAGTGGAACAGGTATTGTAAGAGTAATTGACGCAGATATGAACTTGAATCCAGAAGCAATTGACAATTTCAAAATTGACGCCTGGTCAGATTCAGATGCCGGAGGTATCTCTGTAACTGTAACTGAAACTAACGAAGCGACCGGAATTTTCGAAGGAACTGTATTCTTTACAGTAACTAATGATTCTTCAGGTCACAGACTTAGAGTCAGTGAAGGTGACACAGTCACCGCAGAATATGAGGACAATACCTTACCTGATCCATATACTACTGCAGACGAACTTGATATCGGTGCCACTACATTAATCGGTACTATTGTATCACCTCTCGAGAGAGCACCCGCTACTAACTTGAGGACAGTTGACGCATTCGGTAACAGCTTAACTGCAGTTTCCGTTGATCAACAGGTACAAATTAGTGCTGACTTAGTTAACGGCCAGGATAAAGAGCAAGTATTTGCATACTTGGTACAGATTCAGGATGGTAACGGTGTTACAGTCTCACTCGCATGGATTACAGGTCAACTCACAAGTGGTCAATCATTCAGCCCAGCTTTATCATGGATTCCAACTGAAGCAGGAACATACACTGCTACTGCATTCGTTTGGGAATCAATTGATAATCCAACGGCATTATCACCACCAGTTAGTACAACCATAAGCGTAAGTTAAAACAACTAGTTCTAATTTTCCCTTTTTTCTTTTTTTTGAATCTAACTTAACGATAGTTATGAACAATTTTTCCAGAAGTAATATCTAGTAGAACACTAGTGATCAATTAAAATGAAATCTCAAATTTTATTTTCTATATTGATAATTTTTCTACTTGTAAATGCCCCCAATTCATTTTCAGAACTAGAGTTATTTACAAACAGCAAGGTCTATTCCACTGAACATAATTTACAAATTTATGGCAAGGGACTGCCTGAAGAAAACTTGATTTTGCGACTTTTTGCTCCTGATGCAACAATTGCAAAGTTTGATCAAATTACCACAAACTCTGATGGCTCTTTTAATTATAATTTATTAACTTGGCCAGAACCTACCACAAATTTTCCATATGGGACATATTTAGTTGAGGTAATTAGTACCGAACAAGATGGAATCTCTAAAAAAATCGATGTAAAGTTTACATCAACAACAGACTTGATTGATGTACCTGTTGAGAGACATGTCAGTACATTGGTATTTGCTCCTGAAACTGCTGCGGTAAATCAATCATTTCGAGTTTTTGTGCAAACAACAAGTGATGGCCTTTTAATTGGAAATGACCCTACTGAATTACTGAAAAATACTCATGTCCATTTACCATCTGGCCTTTCTGTTTCCCTGTCTGACTCATTTAAGACCTTACACCAAGGACTGTATTTTGTTGATTTTATTTCCAGAGCTGAAGGAACACACGTCTTTCATGTTGTATCTTTTAGTCAAGGAACAACATCTCATGGTTCAGCTGCAACTAACGTTCTAAGTCAAGATCTTGGTGGAATTTCTAATCAAATAATTAAACTAAACACAATTCTAGATGCAACATCAAGTGAGCTTGAAACACTAAAATCTGAAATCTCAGGATTTGATACGACTCTAGAATATGCAAGTAATCAAATAGATGAAAGTATTGGAACCATCTCTACTTCTGTAAAATTCATCAGTGAAGCTTCCTCCCAACTCAATGCATTGATGTTACCAATTATTGCATCCATTGGAATAATTGTAGCCTTACAAATTACAATTCTTGCGAGAAGAAAATAGTTATAATAATGCTAGAAACGAAAATTAATTTGCCTAAAGTGGCTATCTTTTTTTCAATTGCATTTCTCTCAACTGTATTGACAAGTTCTTACGCATTTACTTCAGGAGATATGATCTTTGAAGAAAGCATACCAAAACAAATTGAATTTAATTCAGGTATAATCAAAATTGATCCTGACTTTTTTGTCGAAAATAATTTTAAACGATATCTAATTTTTGGAACAAACTTACAA
Source organism: Marine Group I thaumarchaeote (assembly GCA_013390905.1). Taxonomy (GTDB): domain Archaea; phylum Thermoproteota; class Nitrososphaeria; order Nitrososphaerales; family Nitrosopumilaceae; genus Nitrosopumilus. Next base: position 5,465 of record JACATG010000014.1, read on the forward strand.
AATTCTAGTTTTTTTAAAAACAATTCCTCGTATGGAATTCGTTCTGATGGTGGATTTTTCTATGTTGCAACACTTTCAAAAAACAGTGCATCAAGTTTAATCTCTCAAGGTTATAGTGTAATTGAAGATTTTAAATTAGATTTTCACTCCACTGATAAAGATCTAATTGATGCATCACGTATTGCCCAAATTTCCCGTTCTGATATTGCACAAAAAAATTACGGTGTCACTGGAAATGGAACAACAATTGCAATAATAGATACAGGAGTTGATTTTTCCAATCCAGACATTCAACATTCCCTAGCCAGAGATGACAAAAATCATCCCATAATGCTTGATCCTGATGGTCAAGGAATTATTCTAACAAATGCAACCTTCTTTGCATTTATTGATAAAGATCAACTTATCAGAAATTACAGTAAACCTATTCCTCCTGCTCTGACATCTTCAACATATGTAACAAAACAAGGAGTTTTTCTAGATATATCCCAAGGAGGTAAAGGCACTGAAATTTCTATCTACAATTCATTTTTTCCACAACTAGGTTCTTCAATAATTTTTAACGGAACCCTATTTGAAGATATGAAGATTGGCCAAGATAGCAGAAATTACATCAAATCAAAAAGTGGAGTATACCACCTTGGTATAATTTATCAAGGTGCACTGGAAGGACCTCTAGCGCGAATACAAGTAGTACCTGTACTTGTAGTTGACTCTTTAATTTCCGGAGTTTATGACACAATCATACCTGATCTGAGTACTTCATGGGAAGATTATACTAGATTTGATCTAGAAAAAGGCCAAGAACCAAACTATGATTTTGATTTTACTGATGAAAGACCAATTGTACTGGGAAGTGGAAAAGAGTTCCTTGTATATGATTCAAACAATGACGGAAAAAATGATTTTAGTGCAGGAACTTTTGGTGCACAAGTCTTGGATGTTTATGGAGTTATGCAAAACAAAACTGCATATATTGACGATACTCTAAAAGCAGTCAGCGGAACGTTACTTCCTGCATTAGATCCTGACGGTAAATTTTTTGGCTTGATGACTGATTTTATAGGACATGGTACATCTACTACAGCAACTATTACTTCGCGAGGAATTGAAACTTATGATATCTATAACAATACTAAGAGATTTTCCATTACTGGTGTAGCTCCTGATGCAAAGATTATTCCTGTAAAGGCGTTGTGGTTTGGTGATACTGTTTATGGATGGCTATGGGCTGCCGGATTTGATAATATAGAATATGAATGGAAATTTACAGGAAAGCCTAGAGTTGATATCATTTCAAACAGTTGGGGAGTGTCAAATTTCCCTTCATTAAAGGCACCTCCAGGTATGGATATTCTTTCTTTGATTCTTAGTGTACTTGTAACACCTCATTCCTTGGATGATGATTATCCCGGAGTTACAATAGTTTCCAGCGCTGGAAACTCTGGACCTGGGTATGGAACAATAGGATTACCAACTGCATCGCCTTATGGAATTTCAGTTGGCGCAACTACCAACAATGTCTTTGTAGGTTATGGCCCATTCAAGGATCAACCAAGATTTGGAAACACAACATCAAATTACAATGAAGTAGTTGATTTTTCTAGTAGAGGTCCTGGTGTTATTGGTGATCCAAAACCAGACTTGATGAGTATAGGCGCATATGGATTTACTCCATCAAATATTTTAAAATTAGAAAAAGATTCTAGCGATGAATCATTTTCTTTGTTTGGAGGAACCAGTATGGCAGCACCCATTGTATCTGGTAGTATAGCAGTTTTGATAGAAGGTATGAAAAAACAGTCCCAAGACATTGATCCATTTACAATCAAAAATATTCTAATGTCTACTGCAACTGATCTTAAAAATGATCCATTTACTCAAGGTTCTGGCTTAGTTAATGTCTCTTCAGCTTTGGATTATGTTAATGGAAAAGATGGGTTGTTTATAGTATATAATGATGCATCACATCGTAACATCAAGAAAATTTTAGATCCTGTAATAGATAAAGTAAATTCAACTGCAATTGGGTTTGAAAGATTTCAACTGCCATCTAGTTCTATTCCTATGACTAGTTGGTTTGCGGGACATTTATTCCCTGGAGAAAGAAGTTCTGCTACTTTTACTATAGTTAATCCTTCTGAAAATGAGATTATAATTTCTGTGGTACCAAAAAAATTATCATTAATTACAAAAACTGAGTTTAGTGGAACAACAATTGTACAACAACAAGATTCAATACTTAACAAATCTGGAATCTATACTCCAAATTATATCAAGCTTTCAGATGTAAAGCAGCATTCTACCTTAAGTGAATTTTTTGATGAGAAAGATCCCATCCCTGATGATTCATCATTGATGATACTGAATGTAAATTTTCTATTTGATGCATTCATGAATAAAGCTTCAGATGTTTATGCTGATGATTTCAAAATCGCTTCTTTGTATCTTTATGATTGGCTAGATAATAACAACGATACAAAAATTACAAGTAATGAATTATCTCTGGTAAATAGAGCTGGTTCCTGGGGAACTGTTCAAGAACTTAGAGTCACTGATCCAAACGAAAAATTTGAAGGAACTCCTTTGGTTGGAGTGTATCCAGTCCCAACAAGATTTTCTTACTGGCTGGGTGATACAAAAATGAACTCCACCTCTATGGATTACACATTATCTGCAAGTTATTATCAAAAAGAAAAATGGTCTGTTATCTGGTCTGAATCTCAAACAATTACTGTGCCTCCAAAAGATGTTGCCACAGTTGATATGACATTAGTTGCACCAACTGATTTGCAGACAGGAGTATATCAGGGATTTCTGACTTTTGAGGGTGAAAAACATTTGGTAAATACTCCAGTGTCTTTTGTAATTAAACAATTAGTAGATCAAAATGATTCTACTATAATTATTCACGGTAAACAAAGTGATGATGTTCTTTATGGTAATGGATACGTCAAAGGAGCATTTGATATGGCTAATCGCTATATGGCTGGAGATTGGAGGCAATATTACTTTGGCATTCAAGATGAATCAATTAATTCAGCAGCGATTGAACTTTCATGGACAAGTGATGATACTAATATAGCTGTCTTTGTAATAGATCCATTTGGACAGATCGTTCAAACAAATGTTCCATCTGGAGTGTTTGGTCATTTTCTAGAATGGCCTTCCCTTGATTGGTTAGGTACTTCTATCTTTAGTCAAGGTGGCGGATTCTTTCCAGTAAAAAATAAAGATAATACATCAACTGTTCTTTATGTACCAATTAATCAAATTGGTACTTACACTCTTTTAATACATTCAACATTGTTTGGAGGAAATTCTACAACAGAACCAATTACGTTAGCAGCAAAATTTACAAATATTTCATCTCAAATTGAACAAGTAGAAACCGAGTTTGAATTAAATGATTCTATTTTAAAAGATGACTCTAACATAGTCTATAAAACAAAGATTATTCCTGATGATTCTGTTGTCTCTGATTTATCTTTTAATCTTGGAATTACTATTGGATTAATTGTTGGAGCTACGATCGGAATTACTATCCTATTCATCATTAGACAAAAACATGAAGAAAAATTAAACAAGGTTTATTAGCAATTTGGCGAGTAATTCAGATTGAATGTCAGAGCTTGGGATAAAAAAGTCTGGCGGATTATCCAGAAGGGACTTTCTGAAGTTGATGGGTGCCGCAGGCACAGGATTAGCATTTGCTCCGTTTATTCCATTTGGTGATTTCATGCCGAACCCAAACCAGGCAACTCTTGAAAAAGTACCCGTAATCTTACCTGATGGCACTCGTGCTAATATCAACACTTTTCCCATTAATTTCTCTGAAGTAATTACATATCCACGAACTGGCGATCCTGCACTTGATGCAGAAGCATTTCGTAAATGGCAGTTCATTAGATTACCTGAGGAATTAGGTGGTACAAGAAATAATATTTCTGCTCTTCGAGCATATAGCATGATATGTCTCCACCTTTGGTGTTTGTGGAAATATTGGCCAGAGGAAGGAAGAAAGAGAGGTGAATGTCCTTGTCATGGTAGTATGTATAATCCCACAACTGGAACAGCTTTTCTAGGCCCAGCATCAGTGCAAGCTCCACCATCAAACACGTTAGCTGAATTATATTTAGAAATTGACTCAGACGGGGTTGTATTTATCTTGCCACCAAAGTTTGATGTAAATGCTAATGGAGTAATTGGATATGGCCGTTTCGCTTGAAAGAAGAACTGGGATAGTTGCCCTCCTTTACTGGTTTTGGGATGGAATAGATAGAACAATCTTTACCGCAATCAAGTTTTCATTCCCTTCTAGATTTGTTAGTCCTTTTGGATTCTTAGGGATGCTTACCTTTATCACATTTATCATTCTTGGGGTTACAGGAGCTCTGCTCATGTTTTACTATCAACCTATATTGGATAGGGCGTGGGACAGTGTTCAATTCATTAATGATGATGTCCCATTTGGTTTCCACATAAGGAATATTCACTATCATGGTTCCAATGCAATGGTACTTTTGGCTGTTCTTCACATGTATTACCAATTCTTTAGTGGAAGATACAAAATTAGAAATGAAGTTTTATGGATGTCCGGTGTTATTCTTGGTACTGTTACTATTCTTGAAGCATTTACTGGATATGATGTTATATTTAGTGAACGAGCAGAACTTGCAATTAGTATTGCTGCATCTCTGACGACATCAATTCCTATAGTTGGACCGACAATTCGTGATGCAGCGCTAGGTAGTGGGTTCTCGGACTTTGTGCTAAGATTCTATGCACAACATGTGTTCCTGTTACCAATAGTAATGCTAGGATTGATGGCAGTTCATTTCCCAAGATTCTTGGTATTTGATGTACCTATGGTCATGGCTATTTCTGGCGCTATTCTCATCACCGGTGGTGTGTTCCCAATTGATATGGGATTCAAGTTTGAGCCTACAGTACCGCCAGGAGTGACAGTTCCTGAGTGGTATCTCACAGGAATTTATGCATTCATGAGGACTCAGTATGACAAGTTTGTAACAGGACTGTTATGGCCTTTGGTATTCATCATATCGCTACTGTTAATCCCGTTCATTGATAGATATAAGAAATTCTCATGGAGAGAAAGACCAATAGTTACATCATTTGGTATTACTAGCATTGCTCAGATTATGGTTACCACATATTGGGGATTCTATATTGATCCTGACGTCACGGTTCCATTAGTAGAGCGTTTGGTAATTGATCCAATCTTCTTCTACTCTGTAATGATCTTGATGGTACCGCTAGGATTTGGATTTACATACATGATGATCAAACTTGCAAATGAAGCTGAAAGAAAATCAAAACTTGCAAAAGATAAAGGCCCACAAAAGGTTGCCACAATCAACCTTTCTGAAAAATGGATTAACTGGTTACTAGTTGCCCTGTTAGCATTCCAAGTATTCCTAAACATTGCAGCATACAATGCCGCTTTGACAGGAATGAAGAACATGTCATTATTCTTTGTTGGAATAATCTTGTTGGTATTTGCAGCATTCTTCCATCTTTACAGATATGCTTTGAGTGAAGAAAAGAATGCACCTCCACCTCCACCTATTCCAGTACAGGAAGATAAACCAAAACTACCTGCACCAGATGCATCTACTGAACAGAGCAAACTTCCAGAAGGTGATGCTACAGAAGAAAAACCAGAACCAAAAGAATTAGTTCAAAAAGTTCCTATACCAAAGACTCAGGCAGATTCGGGAGTTGGCGTAGATAACAACCCAAATCTTGATTCTGGAGATCTTGAGAGGTTGACAAAATGAGTACATCTACATCAAGCCACGCGTATGGTATAGGAGTTATTGCACTAATCATTGGCATGTCTGTCTCAGTTGTATTTTACACTTCATTTTATATTCCTGAATCTTTGGCAAAACCATCTATATCTGAACATATCTTGAATCCTGAAAGAGATTTTATTATTGAAATTGTTCCAGGTGCAGTAATTGATGGAAATGAAAACTATGTTCCAAACCAATCAAAAGTATTATTGGGAATTAGCAACAAAGTAATTTGGAAAAATCTGGATGATACTGCTCATACAGTAACTCCTGATCATAGAGCATCTGATGCATATAGTGGAGACTTTGGTTCTATAGGTGTCATTAAACCTGGTGAGTCCTTTGAATTCTTATTTACGGAAGCTCAAGAAATTCCTTATCACTGTGAACCTCATCCATGGATGACTGGAAATATTTCTATTGAGTTAAGCAGATTCTAGCTAGAATATTTTGCAAAAATTATTTGACTTGCAATTTCTTTATGTTGCTCAATAATTGATGCTCTAAATTTTATTTCATGTTCTTGTTTTGGTTCAAATTTAATTAGTGCAGTAAACTCTACCTTGTTTTCAGGCATTACATCTTTGTTGATGAATAATCTTGAAACATTTTGTGATATACTCTTTCCATTGTATGATTTGTAGACTATGTGTTCATTTGAATCCAAAATCTGAGTATTTATCACAACTCCATCATATCTTCCCAAATATGACACAGAAATTGTTCCCCTGATTTCAGAATTTGGATGAATGTCAATTGAATTTAATTTGAATTCTATGTCTTTCACGAAAACATCACCTCCAAATCAGAATAAATAATTTTGTTAAGCGGGCCCAAAGGGCTTCGATCCCTTGACCATTGGATTAGAAGTCCAACACTCTATCCATGCTGAGCTATGGGCCCAAAAACCTAGCAATTAGTTACCATTTTAAGGGTTTACAGCCACTTTTTTTTGTAGTTATCTCTTTCCATTTTGAAGAGAAATTGTTGTGCATAACCTGCATATGGACCAAAATGATTTACAATTTTTTCATGAAGAATGTCATATTGTTTTTCTGTAATTGTTTTTGTTTCAAGATGAAATTCATTTAGATAATATTTTTCTAAAATTCTAATCATCCATCTGTCTAATGGAAATGACTCTAATTTGTTTAATGAAAATAACATTACGCAATCTGCGACCTTGTTTCCAACGCCTGGAATAGAACAAATACTCTTCTTGGTCTCAAAATATTTAGATTTTTTCAAACTCTCAAAATCTATTTCTTTTGAAAAAATCATATTTGCTGCATCTTTGATGAATTTAGCTCTGTATCCTACCCCACAACTTCTAATTTCATTAATTGATGCTTTACTAAGTTCCCTTGGTTTAGGAAATAAAAAAAACTCTTGATTTTCAAATTCTATCTTTGTTCCAAACTTTTTTGATATGTTTTCAAGACTAGTTTTTATTTTTTGAATGTTGGAGTTTGAGGAAATAATAAATGAAATCAAACATTGAAAAGGATCTTGTTTGAGAATTCTTAAACCAAGATATTTTTTTACAGCTTTTTTAACTGTCTTATCTTTTGAAATTGATTTGATTATGTCATCTAACTTATCATTTTTTCTGAAGAAATCTGTTTTCAAATTTTGATACGATTTGATAATTCCGTTTTTATCTATACGAAGAATATCTTGACCGTTAACACCATCCCAGTAATCTCCATTTTTTTTCCAAAGAAATACCTGACCACTATTTATTGAATTTTCAACATTTATCGCACAATTTTCTTGCATTTCAGACAGTTATTGTTTCATTAACTATAGGTGCATGTGCTTCAAACCCAAACTTCTCATGAATTTCTTGAGCAAATAGGTCACATGACTTTGAATCTCCATGAACTGTAAGCACTTTGGGGTTACCTTTGATTTTTTTCATCATATCAAACAATTCATTTCTATCTCCATGTCCTGAAAACTCAAACTGTTTTACTTCTGCTGTAACATTAACGTCTTTGCCTCTTGTTGATACCTTTCCTGTTTTAAGTAATTTTTCCCCTGGTGTACCTTCACCTTGATATGATACTAGAGCAATTCCATTTTTATCATCAAATGATAGCTGTTGTAAATAAAATACAGCATTTCCTCCAACTAGCATTCCGGCAGGTGAGATTACTACACAAGGTTCTTCCATAGCACGTTTTCTTTCACTATGTTCTCTAATTGCAGTCGCACTATTAATTGCGTCAGCAAAAACTTTAGAGTCTCGTAAATATTCTGGATGTCTAAACATTATTTCATTTACTTTGAGTGCCATTCCATCCATGATAATTCTGTGTTTAAAGTTTACACTCTTTAAAATACATGCAATCTCTTGTGAGCGTTCAACTGAAAATGATGGAATGAATAAGATTCCTTTTCTATCCATCACTTCATTTGCAAATTCAACTAATTCTTTCTCAGATTCTCTTCTAGGTTTTTGTTCTGTTTGAGAATATGTGCTCTCAGTAATTAGAAGATCAATTTCGCCTACGTCAAAGTCTGCCTCTCGAAGCATTCTTGAACCATTTGGTTTGATATCTCCAGTATAGAAAAGTCGTTTTTTCTCTGATTCTACCAAAATAGTACTACCACCAATTACATGTCCTGATTCTCTTAACTCAAAAGTTGCATTTCCCTTGGTAATTTTTTGTTTAAACCCAATTTCCTTGGCATTTTTCATCATGTTATTTAGTTCAGGTAAGTCAAATGGATGTGAATTCTTTTCAATTTTTAGCATATCTTCTATCAATAATTCTGATAGATCAAAGGTTGGTGGTGTAGCATAAACATCAGTATTTCCACTTACAAAAAGAGATGGGACATTTCCTGAATGATCAAGGTGTGCATGAGTAATTATGATTGCATCTAGATCCTTAGGTTTAACATGTAGTGGATATGCTGGAGGTGTTCCTCTCCTTCCAAACATTACTCCATAATCAAGTAACAGATTGGTTCCATTACAATTAACCAAAAAACCAGATCTACCAACTTCGTTTGCAGCTCCTAAAACTTTAACATCCAAGAATTAAAATGAAATCTCAACGACGTTAAAACCTTCTTAGAGTGGAATTTATCATCATATCTATTATAAAATCTACAAAAACTTTAATTACTGTAAACTAAGATTCGATCCACATGGTCAGAACTTATGACGAATGGATTAAGACACAAGATCCAACACTCGTCGCTAAAACACGTAAAGATGACGAAACAAACAAACCACTCTTAAATCAAATTAATTGGATTTGGGTTAGTAATTTAATGAATAAGAAACCAGAACTTAATCCTTCTGCTGCTGAATTACTTGACTGGGTCACTTCTGGTCAAATAGATGCAATGAGAAAATAAACGTCCAAAATACGTTACTTTTTGTTCAAATCCAATCTCCTTACTCCATTACAATTAACCAAAAAACTAGATCTACCAACTTCGTTTGCAGCTCCTAAAACTTTAACATCTAAGAATTAAAATGGAATCTCAATTCTAGCGCCTTTTAGCAGAACCGATCATTATGTCTATTATAGAATCTACAAAAGCTTTAATTAGTGTAAGCTAAGATCGGATTTACATGGGAAGAACTTATGACGAATGGATTAAGACATTAGATCCAGCATTAGTCGCTAAAACACGTAAAGATGACGAAGCAAACAAACCAATCTTAAATCAACTCAACTGGATTTGGTGTAAAAATATGATGGATAAGAAACCAGAACTTAACCCTTCTTCTGCTGAACTACTTGATTGGATTACTTCTGGTCAAATAGACGCAATGAGAAAATAAACGCGTAAAATACGTATCTTTTTGTTTTTTAAAATTCTTAATTTAATTTATGCGCATATTTTTTAACTCGATCAATTTCATAACAGGGTTATGAATTTCAATCATGGTTTAAATAGCCACTAAGCAATCTTACTATTGTAATGCCAATAGCAATACTTCCAGACATTGATGAACAAAGATGTATAGGATGTGCACTATGTGTAGAAATCTGTACAACTCTTGGTCCTGATGTCCTTAGAGTTAAACCAGTTGAAGGCTGGAAGAGGGGTAAAGCATTTGTATTTTATCCAGAAAGATGTATTTCAGATGGTGCATGCATCGGTGTATGCCCAACAAAATCAATCTTTTGGATGAGACCAATGAATTATACTGCTGGACAACCAGTTCCTCTTCATAAAAATGGTGTCTTCATCAAAGGTTGGGCAGAAGACGCAGCACTATAAGCTGAATCTTTTAGCACATTCTTTTTTATTATTTTTTATTAAACAAAAGATTTTTTCTTGATTTCTTTTGGCAGTGTTTTTATAAAATATTTAACGAATTTATCATTTTTGTCATAATGAATTTCCGAAAACTTGTTGTTGTCAAAGAAACATCTCCATGTCTCTTCAAATGTGGAGAACTCTTTTGGTTCAAAATCTATCCTAGAAGTTTCATGGTGTGCAGCTGGAAAAATATCTGAAATCTCAATTGGAATTAATCCTAACTGTGGATTATATTGGCATACCTGTATTGAATCAAAATCCTTGAATTTTCTCTCTAGTTCAACATATTGATGAGACAAATATCCTGGCTTTGAACTTGATTCTCTGGTAATGATTAGTTTCTTTTTCTTTGATTTGAATTTTCTAACCATATTATGATATGCTTGAACTTCTGGACGAAATTGGTCTTCTTTATCATATAGGAAGATAGCCCTTTCTTTGAATTTTGGTGTAGTTACACCAAAAAATTCATAATTATTTGTCATGACTTCAATCATTTCAAATAATTTAGGATGAGCTCTTGCTTTTTTCATTACATATTCCCATAATCTTCCTTCATAGATTGACTGCTTTACCTTATCGACTTCAAGTTTTATTGCATATAGGTTATGTATAGCAAGTTGATTGATTTTTTCAGTTACTTCAAGCTGGCGTAATTCATCTGGAGTGTATTTAGAGCACACTTCACAATTGCATGGAAATACAACGATATCAGATAAATATCGTGTACCATCATCTGTGATGTATCTCTGATGTTTGGCATAAAGCATGTAAGATGCTGAATCAAATGTATCACATCCCAAAGCCACTGCAAATGGTATTGTTAGAGGATGCCCTGCTCCAAAAAGATGTAAAGGAATAGAATGTGGCATTTGTTTTTTTGCAGCTACAATCATCTGTGCTAATAGTCTATATTCATATGACTCCATAAATTCAACTGGGCTTCCTAAAGCCAACATCTGAAAACCAATGTCTACTAATCTCTTTGTTGATTTTGCAACAAGTTCAAAATGTTCTCCTCCCTGAATTGGACCAATCCAAATCTGACCATTATCTTCACTGTCGTCAAGTGTTTGCTTTGAAATTTTGAGAGTATGTTTAACGTATGCTTCTGCTTTTTTTAATGGCAGTCCAAATCCAGTTGGCTTGTCAAGTGGAATTGCAAAATCTGTTAGGATTTCTTTTTCAAAATTTGCTATCTCTGACGGTAAAACTTTAACATCTCCGTATTCTAGAACTTGATAACCTCCAGAATCTGTCATAATTGCACCATCAAAATCTATAATCTTATGAATTCCTTTTTTTACAGCTTCATCACCATAGCTGTTTTTCGTAATGTATGCATTTGTAATTACTAAGTCAAAACCAATTTCTCGAATTTTTTTTGATGGAATTGTTTGCTTTACAGGATGAATAACAGGAATGTATGCTGGTGTCTCAATTTTTCCATGATTAGTATAAAGAGTACCTATTCTTCCTGCTAAATCACTTTTAGAAATTTCAAACAAGTAACTACACAAACTTAAAGACGTTATTTAATCAATCATTAAAAAATTTTTTTAAATCATTCTTTTTTGTAATCAAATCAAGCCAATCTACTTCTTCATTACCTTCATTGCTAGAAATTAGAGTCATCACTTTTTCTACTACTTCTCGAATGCTTTTTCCACTAGTGTTTATCTGGAATGCTTTTTCTTGGAATTTACTTATTGTGTCATGTGCAATAATACCTAGTACTTCACTACCTAAGTTTTCCTTACTTTTCTCATCTGTGTATCTTCTTTCCTTGTAGACTGAGATCAAGTCATAGGGATCTCTTCTTAAAACAATTACTATCTTTACTTTGTTTTTACCTAAAACATAAGGTGCTAAATGACCCACAATAATCTTTTTCTCTGAAATTTTTTGTTCAAGGATTTTTTCCAGTTTTGAAGTGTCTACATTGTATGTATCTTTATTTTTTTCAAATAATCCTGCATCTTTTGCTATACTGTTAATATCAAGAATTGACAGTTCAAGCTTTTCAGCAATTTCCTCAGTAATCGTGTGTTTTCCAACTCCTGGATTTCCAGTAATTACTATTGACATGTTATAAAATCACTATAAACTGCATTAAACGATTTCTGTAATACTAATAAGTAGAATTGAATTTTTGACTATATTGCAAATCGGTTTATTAGGTAAAGCAAATGTTGGAAAATCTACCTTTTTTTCAGCTGCAACTGAAACTCCTGTGGCATCTGGTAATTTTCCTTTTACAACAATTGAACCAAATATTGGTGTGGCTTATGTTAAAGCCGATTGTGCTTGCAAACATTTTGACATTCAACATGAAAATGAATTATGTATTAATGGCACTCGTCTTATTCCAGTCAAACTCATTGATATTGCAGGATTAGTTCCAGGTGCACATGAAGGAAAAGGACTAGGAAATCAATTTCTTGATGATGCAAGACAAGCCGAAGTTTTGATTCATGTAGTTGATATTGCTGGAAGTACTGATTTACAAGGACAACCAGTTCCAGTTGGAACACATGATCCTCTTGAAGATGTTGTATTTGTTCAGGATGAATTTGATCAATGGTTTGCGGATATTCTTAAAAGAGAATGGGATAAGATTACCCGTGAAATAGATCAGAAAAGAGCAAAACTAACTGATGGTATTGCAAAACGATTCACTGGATTAGGTATTAAAGACTATCAAGTACATGAAGTGTTACAAAAACTAGGTCTCATTTCTAGAAATCCAAAGGAATGGAAAGATTCTGATATCAAAACTTTTGTTAAAGAATTAAGAAAAAATACAAAACCAATGATTATTGCTGCAAATAAAGCAGATCTTTGTCAAGATCTTGACATTATTAAAAAAATTTCAGATCCTGTAATTCTTTGTAGTGCTGAAACTGAATTACTTTTACGAAAAGCATCAAAAGCAGGAATTGTGAATTATTCTTCTGGAGATGAAGATTTTAAAATTATTGAAGGAAAAGAAATTCTACCTTCTCAACAAAAAGCACTAGATTTGGTAAAGTCTGTGTTTTCTAAAATTACATCTACTGGTATTCAGAAAATCCTAAATACTGCTGTTTTTGATTCTCTAAAATTTATTGTTGTATATCCTGTAGAAGATGAAACTAAACTAACCAACAAAGATGGCATCATTTTACCTGACACAAAATTACTTCCACAAAATTCTACTGCAAAAGATTTAGCAGGTTTAATTCATGCAGATATTGCTAAGGGATTCTTACATGCAATTGATTGTAAAACCAAACAAAGAATCAGTGGTGATCAGAAACTAAAAAGTGGGGATGTGATCAAAATTGTATCCACATTAAGTAGAGGATAATATGCTAGGTTTGGGAATTGAAAGCACAGCTCATACATTTTCTTGTGCTATAATTGAAAAAAAAGGAAAGAAAGGAATGATTCTTTCTGATGTCCGAAAAATTTATCGTCCTGCAGATGGAGAGGGAATTCATCCGAGAGAAGCATCACGTCATCATATTGAGAATAGTTCTTTAGTGTTGTCTGAATGTCTTAAAGAGGCAAATACTACAATTAAAGATCTAGATCTTATTTCTTATGCTGCAGGTCCTGGATTAGGTCCATGTTTACGCGTTGGTGCAGTTGTTGCAAGATCTTTAGCTTCTTTTTATAAAATTCCAATTTATCCTGTCAATCACGCAATTGGTCACATTGAATTAGGAAAGCTACTTACAGGTGCAACTAATCCTTTAGTGCTTTTAGTATCTGGAGGACATACTATGCTTTTGGCATTTCTTAACAAGCAGTGGAGAGTTTTTGGTGAAACTTTAGATATTACATTGGGTCAACTACTTGATCAATTTGGAAGATCTATTGGATTTGCTTCTCCATGTGGAAAAAGTATAGAAGAGTTAGCATCTACATCTTCAAACTATATCATGTTACCATATTCAGTAAAAGGAAATGATGTTTCTTTTTCAGGTTTATTGTCTGCAACAAAATCTATTTTAAAGCAAAGTAAAGTTGATGCATGTTATTCACTTCAAGAAACTGCTTTTGCAATGATTAGTGAGGTTGTAGAGCGTGCCTTATCATTTACATGTAAAAAAGAATTGATGATAGTAGGTGGTGTTGCAGCTAACAAAAGATTATCTGAAATGCTTCAAGCTGTATGCAAACGACACAGATGCAAATTCTTTACAGTCCCGATACAATATGCTGGAGATTGTGGAAGTCAAATATGTTGGACTGGACTTTTAGAATCACAAGTCAAACAAGGTGCTTTGCTAAAAGATACTTTGGTTATACAATCTTGGAGATTAGATTCAGTTAAAGTAGATTATTGATTTTTGTTATTATTAATTGCCTCATCAATACTTTTTAGCCAACTTTTTGTATTGAAAACTCCAAACTTGTAAGTCTGTTCGTCTTTACCTGCTTTTGCAGTAAAACATACTTTTTTTATTAGTAATCCCTCCTTCCATGCTTTAGTCACATCGTCTAATGAAACATCCAGTATGGTATCACCAATATGTTTAGAAAGATCTATTATCCGTGCCCTAGTTTTATCAAATGCTAGTCTCTTGTTAGTTAACGTCAGAATTCCTGAACCCAAATTGTCTTCATTACAATCTTCTTGTCTTATTTTCTTTTCTCCTTCTTCCATGATTAATTTTTATTGAATTCCTTTGGATATAATGTTAATGAAATTAAGAAAAAAAGGAGCAGAAGCTGACATATATCAAACTAAATGGCAAAATTCTAAAGCAATTCTTAAAATTAGAAAAATAAAAAATTATCGCAATTCCTCTCTTGATTCAAAAATACGTAAACAAAGAACAATAAAAGAATCTCAAATAATATCTCAAGTAAAGTCGTTTGGAATTCCAACACCTCTTGTTTACTTTGTAAACTTGAAAAAAACCTTAATCGTAATGCAAGAAATTCCTGGGAAACTAGTTCATGATTTACCTGAATTAAAAATTATTGAATTATTAAAAGAAATTGGAAAATTAGTTGGAACGATGCACAAAAATGGAGTGATGCATGGAGATTTGACAACATCAAATTTTATCTTGTTTCAAAATACTGTTTTTGTAATTGATTTTGGATTGTCTCAAAATACAGTAAAACCTGAGGATCATGCCGTTGATTTGAGATTAATCAAAGAAATTCTTAACAGTGCTCATACAAAAATCATGGAACCTGCTTGGAAAAACTTTCTAATTGGTTACAAATCTGTTGTTGGAAATACAAATTATATAAAAATCACAAAACTAGTTTTAGACATTGAAAGTCGTGGTAGGTATGCAGCAGTCGTTTGATCTATTTTTTGTATCCTCAAATAGACACAAATACCAAGAGGCAAAAAAGATTCTAGATTCCTTTGGAATAAAACTTGGTTTTTTTAAATTTGATTTAGAAGAGATTCAATCAAATTCACTACAAGATATTGCATCAAAAAAAGCAGAAGATGCATTTTCTAAATGCAGAAAACCTGTAATAGTTGAAGATGATGGCCTATTCATTACTTCACTTGATGGATTTCCAGGCCCATATTCCTCCTATGTTTTCAAAACAATTGGAAACACAGGAATTCTTAATCTCTTAAAAAATAATAGAAAGGCAAAGTTTGTTTCTATTATTAGTTATTGCGATAAAAAAATCCTACAATCCTTTGATGCAAAACTTGATGGTACTATATCACACTTACAAAAAGGAAAAGGTTGGGGATATGACCCAATCTTTATACCCAAAAATACTAGGAAAACGTTTGCTGAAATGAATAACAAAAATGAATTGTCACATAGGTATAAAGCGCTGAAAAAATTTTCTAATTGGTATTTACACAAGTAGGAATATAACGATCAATTAATCGTTCATTATTCTGTAAAACTGAAATTCTTGAAACAAAACTTTCATCCATTATTGAAAATATCTTACTTTGTTTTGCAACCTGTTCACTAAAATTTTTTATTTCTTCCATTTCTAACATATTAGAATGTTCCAACCTGTTAGTTGAACGACCAATATGCATGTATGATTTTATTTCAATAAAGTGCGGACTTGCTTTTCTAACCATTTCTGCAAATGCTGGAATCATTTCTTTTATGTCATTATAGCCTCTAATCAAAGTAATTCTTAGAACTGTTCTTGTATTCAAATGCTTCAACATAGCAAGAGTTCTATTCCATCTTTCCCATGAATCATCATATTTTGGTTGGTTTATTCTCTTAAATGATTCATAATCTGCAGCATTAGTTGACAAGTACAATTGTGTTGGTAATGCCTCTTCATCCTGTAGTCTTTGTATCATATCTGGTTCTTGTCCATTAGTTACAAGAAAAGTTGATTTTGTTGCTTTAAGTGAATGTAGATATTTGATTAGTTCTGGTAATTTTGGATACATTGTTGGTTCACCAGAAAGTGAAATTGAATAATGACTAGGCAATAATGATTCATCTAATCTTTGTTTATCGTTTCTTGAATCTCCATAATATCCATTAATCAGTTCTTTTCTTTCAATCATCAATTTAGTCAAAATTGCTTCAGGCTCTGCAACTTGTTTTGGATCCATTTTTAATGAATCATAAAACTCCATTGGTCTCCAACAATATACACAACGATTTTCACAATGCATTCCAGCTGGGGAAAACTCCATACATCCATGAGTTGAAATTCCATAAAACTTGTGTTTGTAGCAATTTCCTTCATGTTTGAATGATTTTTTTGTCCAATGACATAATGCAACTGTAGCATGATCAGCAATTCCGTACTTTGCTTTTTTTAATTGCTTAGCTATTGCAGGTTTTATCTGAAGTAAACGATCATCTTCTTCAACTGTTTCGGCAGAGCAACTCATGAATTCTATTCTAGTTTTTGTTTACTTAAATTGATCGAGTTTTTTGTTTTAGTGAAGAAAATAAGCTGAATTATCTACTGTTTTAAAGTGTAATTTAATAACTGGATTTTTTCAAATAGATTGTACATTGAAAGTAAAATATATGATGGCATTTTTGTTTCTTATAGTATTTACACTAAGTACCCTAATTTTTCCAGTTGTTGCAGCTTCTGATATTGATTCTGATGGAATAATTGACTCTCTTGATCTTTGTCCTAATCTTCCAGAAGATTTTGTAGGTGAGATAGATGGTTGTCCTTCAAGCACTGTTAGTTGGGTTGACTCAGATAATGATGGAATAATTGACTCTCTTGATCTTTGTCCTACTCAATCTGAAACTAACAATCAATTCCAAGACGATGACGGTTGCCCTGATTTCATTTCATCTGATCGCATATTTGATCAAGATGGTGATGGGATTTTAGATTTGCAAGACAAATGTCCATTAGATGCTGAAACCTTTAATGGTTTCCAAGACGATGACGGTTGCCCTGATACTTTGGTAATTGATTCTGATTTTGATGGAATTCCAGACTTTTTAGATTTATGTCCTGACACTGCTGAAACTTGGAATAGTTTTAATGATTATGACGGTTGTCCTGATGTAATACCTAATCTTGATTCTGATGGTGATGGAATTTTAGATGTTGATGATCAATGTATCTATGAGCGTGAACGATACAATGGTTTCCAAGATGATGACGGTTGTCCAGATTTTTCTCCTTTTAAAACTGCGCTTGATTCTGATGGTGATGGGATAAGGGATACTATTGATCTTTGTCCTACTACATCTGAAACCTTTAACAATTTCCAAGACGATGACGGTTGCCCTGATACTATTTCATATGCTTTATTTACAAATAATATGTTACTTGATGCTGACTCTGATGGAATTCCTGATAGTGTAGATCGTTGTTTGACTATTCCTGAAAATTACAATGGATATGAAGACGATGACGGTTGCCCTGAATATTTCAAAGATATTGATTCAGATCATGATGGAATATTAGATAGTGTAGATGAATGTAAATTCCAACCTGAAACTTACAATCAATTCCAAGATACAGACGGTTGCCCTGATACTATAGTTGTTGAGAAGAAAATTTATGATTCTGATGGTGATGGAATATTTGATGATGTAGACTCTTGCATTACTTTACCTGAAACCTTTAATGGTTTCCAAGACGATGACGGTTGCCCTGATATTATATCTACAATTGATACTGATGGTGATGGAATCATTGATACCTTAGATGAATGTAAGTACCAACCAGAAACTTACAATCAATTCCAAGACGATGACGGTTGCCCTGATCTTCTTTATATTAAAACATTTACTGTAGATTCAGACAATGATGGAATTGTAGACAATTTGGATATTTGTCCAAATCTTGCTGAGGTGTACAATGGTTTCCAAGACGATGACGGTTGCCCTGATACTATATCTACAATTGATTCTGATTCTGATTCTGATGGAATTCCAAATTCTGTTGATCAATGTCCACTAGAGGCTGAAAATTATAATGGCTTTGAAGATGCAGACGGTTGCCCTGATGATGTTTCTGTGAGTCTTTTTTCATATCAATTTCCTGATAATGATAATGATGGCATTGATGATAGATGGGATCAGTGTTTAGATGAGGCTGAAAATTATAATGGTTTCCAAGACGATGACGGTTGCCCTGATAAATTAGGTTATTCTATTCCTGCTTTGATTGATTCAGATAATGATTACATTCCAGATCATCTAGATTTGTGTCCCATGTCTCCTGAAAATTATAATGGTTTCCAAGACGATGACGGTTGCCCTGATCTAATAATTTATGATTCACTTGCTGATTCAGATATGGATGGAATTTTAGATAGTGTAGATGAATGTAAATTCCAACCTGAAACTTATAATCATTTTGAAGATACAGACGGTTGCCCTGATAGTGTTTCTGATGATTTTGTTGGTGGTTCAATAAAGTATCAACCAATTGATAATGATAATGATGGCATTGATGATAGATGGGATCAGTGTTTAGATGAGGCTGAAAATTATAATGGCTTTGCAGACGATGACGGTTGCCCTGATACTATTGGTGCTGAATCTACAATTGTACCAATAACTGATTCAGATATGGATGGATTTGATGATGAATTAGATTCTTGTCCTAATGAGCCTGAAACTTGGAATAAATTCCAAGATACAGACGGCTGTCCAGATATACTCCCTCAAGATTAAACTATTTCACAAAATTTGTGTTCAATCTTAAAATGATTAATATCTCCAAAAATTAGAATCTCTTTGTGCTTCCAAAATTCTCTAGTAGGGCATTCTTAGCTCCTATGGCAGGAGTAAGTGATCCTGCACTTCGATTACAATGTAAACAAAAGGGAGCTGGGCTTGTTGTTACTGAATTTACTAACATTCATAG
>JACATG010000006.1 GCA_013390905.1 Marine Group I thaumarchaeote
CAAAAAGTTTGCAAAGTTAACCGGTGGATGAGATGAATTTTGCATATGGTGTTATAGCTATAGTTGGTGTTCTTGCTGCAATAATTTTAGGATTTATTGCTGTAGCACCTGACGATATTATACAACCAAGAATGATTCCTGTTGAAGAAATGGTGGTTGTTTCAGAACCAACAACAATTGTAGAACCTGAGCCAGAAGCAGAACCTGAGCCAGAAGCAGAACCTGAGCCAGAAGCAGAACCTGAGCCAGAAGCAGAACCTGAGCCAGAAGCAGAAACATCGCCAATGACTCTAACAATTTCAATTCCTAAAGGCGTTGGAGTTCCAGGATGTGAAGAAACTAACGAATGTTATTCACCCTATGAAATTTCTGTGGCAGTTGGCACAACAGTAACTTGGATTAATGATGATATTGCTGCACACACTGTAACAAGTGGAAATTTCCCAGAACATGATGGATTATTTGATTCCAGTATATTCATGTCTGGTGAGACTTTTGAAATTACATTTAGTGATGCCGGAACTTTTGACTACTATTGCTTTGTCCATCCTTGGATGGCTGGAACTGTTAATGTAGAATAATTAACCCATTCTAGAAATTTTTGAAATTCCATCTTCTTTTGAAATCTGAAAAATATTATCTACATACGCTTCAAGTTCTTTTTCATGAGAAACAAGCACGATTTGTTGTGATTTTAACTCATCTAGAACTTCTCTAATTTTACCTAACTGATTTTTAGAAAAGCCATCAGTTGGCTCATCTAAAATCAACAAATTTGATTTTAATGATTCTGTTTCTTTTCTCATAAGTGAATTTAGTGTCAATCTATAGGCTAATGCAATACTGGTCTTCTCACCCCCTGACAAATATCCAATCTCTTGATCATATCCATCTTGTCTTACAATTGGAGTAAAGTCCTCATCAATGCTAGATTCCTTGGTAGGATCTTCAACTAGAATTGAGTACCATCTGTGATAAGTTTCATTAAAGCTCTGCAAAATTGATAACAATACCTGTTTTTCAATCTGAGATATGATGGGAATAAAAAATACAGTTAACCATTCAAAATATTCTGAAAATTTGTCATGCTCAATCTTCCATTTTTGAGACTCTGCAATCTTTTCTTTGTTAATTGAAATCTTTTCTTGTTCATTTTTCAGATTTTGTTTTGATGATGCACTCAAAGCATAGACTTTAGTAATTTTTTCATTATTTTCTTTAAATTCTTTATCGGTTGATCTTATTTCATCATCAATATCTGCAAATGATTTTAGTTGTTTTTCAATACTTTGAATCTCTTTCTTGTTTTTTGTAATATTAACCTCTAATGATTTTAAATCAGTCTGATACTTTGAAATTGATTTCAGAGTTTTCTCATGATTCTTTTCAGTCTCTACTGTCATAGCCAAAGAATTCTCATATTCTACTAGAGCATCTTTAAGCGCAGAAAGATACTCTACTGGTTCATCGGATTCATACTCGAACTTCTCTTTTGGAATCTTGTTTTGTATTTGCAATTCCTTAATTTTAGCCTCAATTTGAGCGAATTTTGCTGATTTTTCTTCAAATTCTTCAATTTGAGGAATCATCTGCTGATTCTCTAATATTTCAGATTCTAGCTTCTCAATCTCTTTAGATAGTTTTGTATGCTGTTTTTTTGTTTCAAAAAATGAATCTACAATCTTTTTTAACTCTGCATTTAATTTATCTAGTTTTGTTTTTCTCTCACCCTCTAACTCTTTCAAATGTTCTGTTGTAATTTTTTGTTTACATACTGGACATTGTGCTCCAAGTTTTGCAAATTTACTAATATTTGCTTGTACATTTTCTATATTTGTTTCATATTTTGTTTTTTGTTTTTTCAGGCTCTCCACTTCTTTTTCACTTTGCTCAAATGTTTGAAGAGTATTTTCCAGGATTTTTTCTTTACTAGTTGTCTCTTTTTGCATCTCTTTTTTATTTTTACCAGATACTTTACTTAATTTTGAAATTATTGATGATAATTCTGAAACAATTCCTTCTGATTTTACTAGTTCATCATTGATTTTTTGGAATTTTACAATCTCTTTTTCAATTTCTACAACTGTTTTTACAGTTGGCTTTTTAATTTTACTTAATTCTGTTAATTTTTCTTTAAGTTCATCAACTTCTTCTTTTGCATCATCAATATCTATCTCAGTTGATTCGGTAGACGATTCATCATCTTCAATTTTTTCTTCTAGCTTATCTTTAATACCTTCAAGTTTTACTTTTTCTAGATTCTGTTTTTGTAATTGCTTTGATCTTTTATCTACTAGGATGTTTTTTGCCTCTAAACCATTTCTTTCTTTATCTAATTGAGAGATCTTTGCATTAATCTCTACAACTAAATTCTCTGATGCTTTATTTTCATCTTCTAATTGAGCAGTATTACTAAATCTTTCTTCAAATCGTGCCACCTGTAGTTTTATTGATGCTGCAATATCTCTGGCATTGGCAGCTGCTATAGCATAGTCTTCAATTCCAAATGCTCTTCTTATCGTCTCTAATCGAGTTTTGGTATCACCAAGAACTTTTTTCATCTCTTCTTGAGGCGTATACACTGCATAACGGAAGATTCTACTCACTGAATTTGGATTTCCAGGCTCATTAAATTTGAGAATCTGAAGTATTCGCTGCTTCAACTCTGATGGTGAGAGTGGCTCTTTTTGATCATTTGTTTTGATGTACGAATTTTTTGGATCCTGATTTACTCCAGTTGATCTTCTTTTGAGTGCTCGCTTTATCTCATATTTTTGGTCATCCACTGTAAACTCTAAAATCGCATAACCGTCATCTGCTTTCTTTGCAAGAAGCGATTCTCCTTTTTGTGAACCTAAACCAAATAATGCAAACTCTATTGCCATTAATATGGTGGACTTGCCAGAACCAATGTCTCCTTCAAACAAAGTAATTCCACGTGGAAATTCTACTTCTTCATGAGAGTAACTTCGAATATTCTCCAACACCAATGAATTAAGAATCATCTAACTTCAACCCCAATACCCCCAGTGCATCCTGTCTTATTCTTGATGCATAGTCTGCTTTCTTTTCATTCTCAAGTGCTGGCTGTCCCAACTCTGATAGCAATTTTTTTGCAAGAGCAACTCCCAAATCTCCAATCAGATTCTTTGCTTTGAATTGTAATTGACCAATGTTTTCACTAAATACATTTGTTTCAATCTCTGCCTTGTTCTCACCTTTAGCTTCAGTAATTCTATACTCTAGTGATGTTAACCTGTTCTTACTGATTTCTACTGCACTAGCTTCACGTTGATACAGTGACTCTCTAATTCCAGAAATATCTACATCAGATGTCTTTCCTGATGTCATCTCCCCATCTATCTTTATTATTACAACTTTGTTAACAGGATCTATTCCTTGTGTCTTTTCTAAGAGTTCTTTATTAATTGAATCTGCTTTACGATTGTTTGCATCAATCTCTATTATCTCATATGATGTATTTTCTAATTCAACAAATGATACATCTTTAATCTTATCTTCAAATTCAACAAGAACGAATCCACGTTTTTGTCCCTTTGAGTTCTCCTCCAAATCAGAGTGAAATCCTGCAAATGGAGTTCCAGGATATACTACATTCGAATACCCATCAAATGATTGATGATTCCATTTGTGCATGTGACCTCCTGCATAATAGTCAAAATTCTTTGGAAGCAAAGACAGAGGCATATGATCTCTCTCTATGCCTGCTTCAGTCTTCATATCTGAAATTCCGCCATGAAATAAGAATATCTTAAAGCCTGATTCCACCTCAAGCGAGTCTCTGTCTAGTTTTTCATAGTATTCTCGATCTTTTCCCACCTTGAGTCCTGAGAATCCGCAAATTTTGGCACCAGTCTTTGGATCTACTAAAAAATCCAGGACTATCTTCCCATCCTCCGAATCCTTCACTTTGGTAACTTTGCTGATATAACCAATTGCAACCAGCAAATCAATTACAGAATTAGAAACTGGAGAAGAGTCATGACTTCCATAAACTACATACACTGGAATTCCAGCTTCATGTACCTGCCGAAACTTTGCAAATGCAAACTTTTGCACTCGCATCTCTGGAATATTTACATGAAACAAATCTCCTGGAATTAAAATAAAATCAACCTTGCGAGAGATGCATTCATCCAATGCTTTCTCAAATACTGTCTGCTCTATTTTTTGCAATGCTTCATGCTTTTGAAAACCCAGATGAATATCTGAGAGATGTGCAAATAACAAACTAGAACACCTTTGTCTTTTCTGGTCTTACTTTACTGCCTTTCTCTTTTACAATGTCTTCAAACAAAGGAATCTTTACGGGCATTGCAAATGGAACAAAGATGCTTGAAATGATTGCTTCCCCCTTATCCAGGCTTGCTATATTTCTGTCATCCTCTGACAAATCCTGCGAAGCTGATGCAATGATTGCTTCTCTTTCCTGCTTCATCTCATTTCCTAGAATGATTTTTGTATTCATGTTTGCAAGAATAGTTCTTGGAATGACACTGCTCAATTGAGTGATTGCCATCAATCCAACTTTGAATTTACGACCTTCTTTTGCAATTGTTGCATAGATGTTATCATTATTTCTTGTCAGCACATCAACACCAATAACACGTGGTGCTTCTTCAATGATTACAGTAACTACAGGCTTTCTTGCTAATTCACCAACTGCTTTGTATGCTTTGTATTTTTCAAATAATTTTGATGCAATAATGTTTCCAACAATTAATTCTGCTTCATCACCTAATCGTGATGTATCAAGAATCACAACTTTTCCTTGCTCGATATCTTGTACTATATCATCAACTGTGGTGAATCCCTTGGTTGCAGAATCAAATACCTCATGCTTTGAGACCAGATGACCCTCTTCATCTTTAGTTAATCCCAAAATTAGCCTCATTTTTCGCTGAATTACGCTCATTGTGGATGCTGCAATTTGATCCGTTGCAGAATCAGGATCAGTCAGCATCAATGTTGTGAGCCATCCATCTTTACTTTTCCAATGGTAAGTTCTGATTGCCTGGAACTGAGCATCTGAAAAATCTACAATTCCTTCAAAGTGTTCAGGTCTAATTGATTGTAAATTAATTGTAAGACGATTAGCACCAACTGGAGGATTTGATGGTGTATAGTATACCAAATTATCTTTGGCTCTTGGATGGTCTTTTAATCCCACACCAATTCGTCCAAAGTATTCATCATGTGCATCAAGCACTAGTGCACCAACTTTGTTTGAATCCAACACATGCCACAAAATTGTTTTAACTAAATTTGATTTTCCACGACCCGTAGTTGCTGGAATCAATACATGATGTGAAAATACATCCTCAGCTGGCAGCCAGACTTCAGCCTCCTTGATTACTTTACTTCCACTTCGAATGTATCCAACAAAGATTGAATCTTTTTCTTTCTGCAGGAATTTTAAATCATCTTTAGTAATTAATCGTAATTTATTAAAGAATGAAGGCAATGACTTTGGAATTTTGACTTCACAATTCTCATTGTACACTCGCGCAAGTGGTTTGATTCTTGCCAAAACATAGTTGACAAACTCTGGTTCATAAAATTGTGCATCTGATCCTTGCTCTAAATTAACACCGGACATCATCTGCTGCATTCTGTCTTGAATCTGACTACCATACTCTAATGAAAAGACTTGCAAAATCAAAAAAGAACCATTCTCTTCTGAAACCATCAAATCCCCAATCTCCAAATCATTTCCAGACTTTTGACGAATTATAATGTCTCCAAACTTTCCTCCAACTACCTGTCCTGCAATTGAAAATTCATCCATTAGCTAGTCACTCCATTTAGAACATCATGTGCAGCCAAACTTGCACTGTACTTTTCCAGTCTCTTCCATTCTGGATTACGTAGTCGCTCAGCAAGAATTATTCCACGATACATGTTTGATTCAGTCATTCGTACCTGGGCAAATCTGTCTGCATCAATTGCACCGTACGGATAGCCAAGCATTGCCACATCCTGAGAGTTTTCAGCCAGGCTCGAAAGTACTGAATTTATCTCTGAATCATTCATCTTTGCAAACTGTTCTCGCAAAATCTCGAATCGAAATACAAAATTAGAATTTGGATGAAACTTTACTGCAAGCATGAATCCTCTGTCATCAGATGATACCTCTTCTGCTACTTTGACATACCATTTGTCATACTTTACATCTGCTGCAATCTCGTCAATTCTTGCAAGTAGTGGGTCACCAGACTCTGTAATTAATCGACTTGTCTTTGCCAAACCACAAATAATTACTTCTTTCTTAATTGCAAGATCATATAGTTTGTTTGTATACTTTGTTTCATTTTTAAAATTAGTTTGTAATGAACCATCAATTACTAGAATGTCTCCTGCAACTAGTTCTTTTTCAACTACTTTGTATGCTAATTGCCACTCCGCAAATCTTCTTGCAAGTGAATTTAGTCTAGAGCCTTGCAGTACTGTTGCTCCATCAGTGATTGATGTCAAGTCAATCTCTGCAGGCAAAAATTCTTTATCTGATTCATTATGAGGAAACAATCTTGTATCATAACTTACTTTCTTTTTCCCACCTTCAGTACCAACCTTTGATATCACAAATGATAAAAATTGAACACGTGGAGACATGGAAGGCTTTACTCTTTTTTTACCACAAAATATTGAAAAGTAAATTCGATTAAGTGTAATTAGATAGTTTGGTGCTTCATCTAGTGGTGCATCACCACCATCTACAAATGCAATCTTTTTTGGCTGCTCTATTGGAGTAATCTGCTTAAACTCTGATGGAATTATCTCAAACTGTTTTCCATTACCATTATTCAAGACAATATCCGAGTGCTCCTTTTGTGATAACTGAGTTCCTAACTCCTCAATCAAACTTTTTATTGGTTCTTTAATCAATTGATTTTTCTCCTTCTAGATTATTTAGAAATAAGACAATTTCTTGCCTGTTTTCAATTGAATCTTTGTAAACAACATTGAGCACAACAATAGTTAGTTAGTTCGAATAAATTCTTTAGGTTATACTGAACCTTGACAAAACTGATCCATTAAAACCATCTATCTGATGAGATTAGTCCAATTAGAATTAATTAAGAGATAGTTTCTAGTATTGTTGATTGAAAAAAATTGGCTTGTTGGGTTGTGGGGCAATAGGTACTCAAATTGCTCTTGCAATTGACTCTGGAAAAATACCTGCAATTCTAACTCATGTTTATGACATCTCTAAAGAAGCTTCAGAAAAACTTGTCTCAAAATTAAATACAAAGCCAGAAATTGTTGAAAATTCTCACCTTTTATCTTCATACTCAGTGAACATTGTAGTTGAAGCTGCTTCCCAGGATGCTGTAAAAGATGTTGCACTAAGTGTTTTGCAAAATAAACGTGATTTGATGATTATGAGTGTTGGTGCATTACTTGATGATTCTATCTATGAAATTTTGTCAGATGCTTGTAAAGATTTTAAAAAAACAATCTATCTTCCTTCTGGTGCAATTGCTGGCTTGGATGGAATAAAATCAATCAAAGATGAATTAGAATCATTATCCATTACTACAACCAAACATCCTAGATCTCTTAAAGGTGCCAAGTTTTTTGAAAATTCTGATATTGATTTAGATGAAATTAATTCTCCAACAACAATCTTTGAAGGAACTGCAAAAGAAGCTGTCTCTTTATTTCCTACCAACATCAATGTAGCTGCACTTTTATCATTGTCAGGAATAGGTAGTGAAAAAACAAGTGTAAAAATTGTTGCCGATCCAAATACTGATAAAAACACTCATCACATTGAGGCTTCAGGAAAATTTGGAAAGATGACCTTTACAATAGAAAATTTTCCAGATGCTAATAACCCAAAAACAAGTAGACTAGCAATTTTATCTGCTATTGAAACTCTAAGAAAATATTGCTCAGATGAGATTCAAATTGGTACCTAATATGGCAATAATTGTCACATTTAGTAGTTTTTTAGAGAATAATAGACTCCTTCCCATTCTTTAAATCCTTACTGAGTCAATTTTTTATGGATTATGCTAGTACAACAAGCTTCAAAACTCAAAGATGAGATTATGAAACTCAAAAAAGAAAAAGATGTAGTCATTTTGGCACATAATTACCAAATTCCTGACGTACAGGATGTAGCTGATTTCACAGGAGATTCTCTGGGTCTTTCAAAACAAGCTGCAAAAGTTGAACAAAAAACAATTCTGTTTTGTGGTGTTACCTTTATGGCAGAAACTGCTGCAATCATTAGCCCTGAAAAAAAAGTACTACTTCCAGATTTAGAAGCTGGGTGTTCACTCTCTGACTCAATTACTGTTGATGAATTACGAAATTGGAAGAAACAACATCCAGGCGCTATTGTAGTAGGTTATGTTAATACCACTGCAGAAATTAAAGCAGAACTTGATTATTGTTGCACATCATCAAATGCTGTGAATGTTGTAAACACAATCCCTGAAGATAAAGAAATTTTATTTTTACCTGATATGTTTCTTGGTTCTTATGTTGCAAAAATGACTGGAAGAAAAAACATGCGCATATGGGCAGGTGAATGCCATGTTCATGCTGGAATTACCCCTGAAGATATTAATAAAAAATTAGATTCAATGAAAGATGCTGAATTTGTTATTCATCCAGAGTGCGGTTGTACTACTTCAATGATATATGATGTAGCAGATGGAAGTTATGATAACAAAAAAGTTTCAATACTTTCTACAGAAGGAATGCTAAAACATATCCATGAATCAAAATCAAAAAACTTTGTTGTTGCTACTGAAACTGGAATATTGTATAGAATGAGAAAACAAAATCCTGGAAAAACATTCATTCCTGCATCAGAAAAAGCTGAATGTCAATACATGAAGATGATTACACTTGAAAAAGTGTATGATGCGTTGGTAAATGAAAGATATCTTGTCACTGTTCCTAAAGAAATTGCTGATAAGGCTCGTCTGGCAATTAACAGAATGCTTGAAATTAAGTAGACTTGGTGACTATTTTGGTTGGGTTATTTAGCAGAACACCAAGAGAACTTCAAATAAAAGATAATATTCAAAAATTCAAAGAACTTAAAAAACTTGTCAAAGAAAAAAAGTATACGGCTGCTCTGAAATTGGGCACAGAATATTTAGAAAAGAATCCTAATCATCATGATGTTTTGTTTATTGTAGGTGGAATCCATTATATGAAAAACAATCACGAGACTGCTATTTCGTACTTTGACAGGTCTCTTGAAATTGGTTCTCATGATCTTGATGTCTTATTTTTGAAGGCATATTCACATCAAAAATTGGGGGAAAACAAACGAGTAATCCAATGTTGTGATAAAATTCGAGAAATTGATCCAAAAAATAAAGCGGTTTCTGAATTATTAGAACAATTGAATTCTTAAATTTCTAAATTCATGTCAATTCCTTTCACAGAATTTGTAATGCTACCAATTGAAATAATATCAACTCCAGTTTTACCATACTTGGATATGTTCTTAGAATGTATTCCCCCTGATGCTTCAAGCAATACTTTGTTTCGTAATTTCTGATTCTTGAGAACCTTAATTGTTTTCATGATTTGAGTTGGAGAGAAATTATCTAACATAATTATTGCTGCTCCTTCTTTTGCAGCAAGAACTGCATCTGAAGTATTTTCAACCTCCACTTCGAATTTTTTATATTTTCTCTTCGCTTTTTTAATTATAACTAATAATGAATTTTCAACAGCAATGTGATTATCCTTAATCATTACCATTTCATCTAGCCTAAGTCTATGTTTTTTACCTCCACCTATCTTAACTGCTTCTTTGTCAAAGTATCGAAGACCTGGAGCTGTCTTTCTTGTTGCATACAATTTTGTTTTTTTTGGAATTTTTTCCACAAGTTCATTCGTTTGGGTTGCAATCCCACTCATTCTTGTAAGAAGATTTAGTGCAGTTCTTTCACACGTCAAAATCTTTTCTGCATATCCTCTAATTATCATAATAGTTTGATTTGGTTTTATTCTAGACCCATCTTTTTTCAAAATTTTGACGTTACATCCATTTAGTTTAAAAATTTCTTTTGCATATACTGTACCTGCAACAATAGCATCTTCTCTTGAAATAATTCTAGCTGAAATTTTTATCTTAGGTAAAAGAGCACTTGTAATGTCACCTTTACCTATATCTTCAGCAAGAAATTGCGATAATTGTTTTTTAGAATTAAATGACAACATAATGATAAAATGGTAATGTAATTTTAAAGATTTAGAAAAATTTTATGTTACTTTGATAGCGTACTTGCCTTTTTGAGTGATACCGAGAGTTTTTGAAATTTCTGAATTTGTTGGTTCAACTACAAGTACAATTCCACTCCAATCTGGCGTCAAGTCTGATGATTTACAAATTGGACAAACTTTTCCTATTGTGATAAATTTGCATTTTCTACATGCCATTTCTCGTACCATCTTAACTTGCCTCTACTTCAGCTTCTTTTGCCGGTTTGCCTTTATCACTGCCAGATTTCTTAATCTCTTCAGCAATCCATGCATCTGCCCCCAGGAATGGTTGTCTACATGTAATTCCAATCTTACCCATTGAAGCAGCTTTTCCTAATGAGACCGCAGTTATTCTTGCACGAAGTGTAGAACCAACTTTTAGTGTTCTACCACTTTGATTAGCCAGAATCATTCCAGATTTCACGTCACTCTTAAGATAATCATCCATTACTTGCGACAAGTGAAGTAACGCATCAGTTGGACCAATTCTAACAAATGCACCAAAGTCTGTAATGTCTACAATTTCTCCTAGAACAATTTCTTGTAATTTTGGATAAAATGTCAATACATCAAATTCAACTTTATGGAATGTTCCACCATCCCCTGCAATCATCTTTCCCATTTCATCAACTTTAGCATCTAAAATCATAATGATATAACCCAAGTCTGCACTAATCATACTCTCGTACTTTTCTTTGAGAATGTTTACTGCCGCCTTTTTGAGTGTAGTTCCAAATAGGCTTGGAGGAATCCTAACAACATCAAGTAAGGTAGATATAGAAAACAACTGTATTATTTTTTTGAATTTCAATTTATGAATCTTTGGATAATTTAGGCCTAAATTTCTAAAGATTTTGCTGATTCTGCATATAATTGTAAATTTCTTTTGTTGTCTGACCTATGTTTAAATAATGTAAAAGGACTTTTTCACACAATGGTTGGAATCGATCAAGTTCTTGAAAAATTAAGTACAGTTATTGATCCTGATTTGAAAAAAGATATCGTATCTATGGGTATGATTAAAGATCTAGAACTTAATGATGGTAATCTGAAATTTACTTTAGAATTAACAACACCTGCGTGCCCTTTCAATGTCGAAATTGAGGAAGATGTTAGAAAAGCGATTGATGAAATTTCTGAGTTGAAAAATTTTGATATGAAAGTAACCGCTAAAGTCATGGAAGGACGTTCACTTGAAGCAGATACTGCAATGGCAACTGTCAAAAACATCATTGGTGTTGCTAGTGGAAAAGGAGGTGTAGGAAAATCAACTGTTTCATTGAATTTAGCTTTGGCATTATCTCAAACAGGAGCTAAAGTTGGATTGTTAGATGCTGATATCTATGGCCCTAGCATTCCATTGATGCTTGGAATGAAAAAAGCATTCATGCAAGTAGAAGAAAACAAACTTCAACCTGCTGAATCAAATGGACTAAAGGTTGTTTCATTTGGTTTCTTTGCACAGGATTCACACCAAGCAGCAATTTATCGTGGTCCAATTATCTCTGGAATCTTAAAACAATTTCTAGTTGATACTGATTGGGGTGATTTAGATTATCTTATTGTAGATCTTCCACCAGGTACCGGTGATATTCCATTAACACTTGCACAAACAATTCCAATCACAGGTATTCTTGTTGTTACAACTCCACAAGATGTTGCAAGTAATGTTGCAGTCAAAGCAGTTGCAATGTTTGATAAACTAAACGTCCCACTTATTGGAGTTGTTGAAAACATGAGTTACTTTATTTGTACAAAATGTGATGAGAAACACTATCTTTTTGGTCAAGGAGGTGCAATGAAGATCAGCGAACAATTTAACATGCCTTTCTTAGGTGAAATTCCATTACACTCTGGAATAATGGCTGGTTCTGATTCAGGTAAACCCATTATGATTACAGATCCTGATTCTCCAAGTGCAAATGCTTTCAGAAAAAGTGCAAAAAATATTGCAGCACAATGTAGTATTCTTGCCGCAAAACTACAAGAAGAAATGAAATCTGAAACATCTGAAAAAGAATCTGAAACATCTGAAAAAGAATCTGAAACATCTGAAAAAGAATCTGAAACATCTGAAAAAGAATCTGAAACATCT
This sequence comes from Marine Group I thaumarchaeote, assembly GCA_013390905.1. GTDB lineage: Archaea > Thermoproteota > Nitrososphaeria > Nitrososphaerales > Nitrosopumilaceae > Nitrosopumilus. The sequence continues at coordinate 12,353 of JACATG010000006.1, forward strand.
GAAAAAGAATCTGAAACATCTGAAAAAGAACAAGCGCCCGAAGCAAGTACTTCTAATTAGCCACGATTTCTGTGAAATTACCTGATTCTCTAAGAGACCAATTGAAAATTCCTCTAGGAATACTCTTACCTGAAAGTCAAGCTGATAAAACAAATATCAAAAAACATCTTTCAGAAAATTCCTATATTGTTACAGTTGGTGACAGAACAACTGAAAAGATGATTGAGTTTGACTTGATTCCTTCTCTGCAAATTATTGATGGAAAGGAAAAAAGAGCAAAAAGAGAACCTCCAAAACTAGCAAATGCTACTGAACTGACCGTAGATAATCCCGCTGCAGAAATTACTCCTCAAAGTATAGACATTATTAAAAAGGCCTTTACTATGAAATCCCCCGTAAGAATTAGTGTTAATGGTGAAGAAGATCTTTTGGTGATACCTGTTTGTGTTTATGCTCCTGAAAATGCTATAATTTTGTATGGCCAACCAAACGAAGGGTTAGTTATAGTCAAAATCACTCCAGAAATTAGAAATAAAACACAAAAATTACTTGATTTAATGGAATAATTAGGGTATGATGAGACGGTGGCTGTATGATTAATGATTATACTACTAAAACTCTGACCCTACTAATTCATCATTTTGAAGAACCAAAATAAACCAAATATCTTACAACAATTGACATTTCCAAATAAACGCATATTTCATAATACTAACTATGAAGATAGATCCTGACCTTACATTGCAAATTTTAGAGAAAGTTGGAATTTATTCCAATAGATTTTCTATTCTAGAGCCTAAGATCTTGTTTGTTACAAAAGATGTATTGAACATGCCACGTGAAATGACTGAAGGATGTAGAACCTCTGCCTACAAATATTATGGCGTATCTTATCTACAACATAATTTAGTTTTTATTAATATCCGAAAAATCCCTGATGAGAAAACTCTGGAAAATACAATTGTTCATGAATTAATTCACATGAGATTTCCATATCTTGCACATGGCAAAAGATTCAACAAGTTAGTAAGGCAGGGACTTAGAGGAAAAACATTTTCACCATACAAGAAAAGAAAGTAAATTTTCCTCAATGATTTATATTTCCCAGACTGAGGCAAGCAGAGTATAGCATGGAGATTCCAGAATTTCTGCCATTTGGCGCAGCCGCTGCATCATTTTTAGTCGCTGGCGGCTTAGTTGCATGGGTTTCAAAACAACCTGCTGGAACAAAAGAAATGATGGATATTTCAAATGCTGTCAAAGAAGGGGCAGCAGCATTTCTAAAACGTGAAATGAAAATTATAATTCCAGTTGCAATTGCTCTGACTGTAATTATTGGTGCATTCTTACAGCCTTCAAACGGAATTGCATTTGCTGTCGGAGCAACACTTTCAGCAGTTGCAGGAATAATCTCATTAAAAATTACAGTAAAAGCAGCAGTAAGAACAGCAAATATGAGTAGTAATGGATTGGGAAAAACATTTGCTCTAGCCTTTAGAGGTGGAGCTACAGTTGGACTTGCGGTTCCTGCAATGGCATTATTAGCAATTACTGGTCTTTACATGATTTATCCAGATCCAATCACAATAGCAGGTGTTGGAATTGGTGCTAGTCTTATTGCATTATTCATTAGAATTGGTGGCGGTATTTTTACAAAGGCAGCAGATATGGGCGCAGACTTGGTAGGAAAAGTTGAGGTAAATATTCCTGAAGATGATCCTAGAAACCCTGCAACTATTGCAGATAATGTAGGAGATAATGTTGGCGATGCAGCAGGAATGGGTTCTGATATTTACGAATCTTATATTATCACAGTACTTGCGGCATTACTAATTGCAGCATTAATTGGTGCGCCAAACTTTTTCCTATATCCACTTTTAATTGGTTCTGCTGGAATGATTGCATCCATTATTGGTGTTGTAATAGTTGGATCTAAGAATGTTAAAGATGTGATGAAGCCTCTTAATCGTTCATTTTATGTTTCAGCAATTATTGCAATTGGATTGAACTTTGTATTTATTACACAATTCATTGATGAATCTCCAGTAGCATATGCTTTATTTGGCTCTACTGTAATTGGAGTTATTTTAGTTCCTATAATTCAAAAAATTACTAACTATTACACCAGCTACAAAAAAAATCCTGTAAAGGAAATTGCAGACTCTGCAAAATGGGGTTATGCATCATTAACATTAATGGGAATTATCAAAGGCATGCAATCAACGGGACCATTTATGATTGCATTAGTCGTTGCAATTATGCTATCTTACAGTCTTGCATCTAGTGCAGCACCCGAAGGTGAAGATCCAATACTCTATGGAATCTTTGGAACAGCATTGACTGCAATGGCAATGTTGAGTCTTGCAGGAATTGTTCTTAGTATTGACGCGTTTGGTCCAATTGCAGATAATGCCGGTGGTATTGTTGAGATGACTAAAATGGGCGAAGAAAATCGTAAAGTCACAGATGAAATAGATGCAGTTGGAAATACCACTAAAGCAGTTACCAAAGGATTTGCTATTGCAAGTGCTGCATTAGCTGCTCTGGCCATGCTTCAGGCATTTCAGTTTGAAGCTGCACACATCTTCGAAGATATGGTTTTAGATTATAGTTTGACAAATCCTTCAATAATTGTTGGTTTACTAATAGGCGGTTTGATTCCGTTCATCATTACAGGTCAACTCATTAACGGTGTTTCAAGGGCCGCAGGAAAAATGGTAGACGAAGTTAGACGACAATTCAAAGCAGATCCTGGAATTCTTGAAGGAACATCAAAACCAGATTATGCTAAATGTGTAGATATTGCCACAGTTGCTTCAATTAAAGAACTCTGGAAACCTGCAATTATTGCAATTACTGCTCCAATAATTTTAGGAGTTTTGTTAGGTCCTACTGCCGTAGCCGGATTATTAATGGGTGCAGTTATTACTGGAATCCTATTGGCATATCACTTGGCAAACACTGGTGGTGCATGGGATAATGCAAAGAAACTCATTGAAATGAAAGGAGAGAAAGGCTCTGAAATACATAAAGTTTCAGTTGTAGGTGATATTATTGGTGACCCTTACAAAGATACTGCAGGACCTGCACTTAACACTGTAATTAAATTGCTCAATACAATTGCCATTGTCTTTGTATCTGCCTTTGTTGCAATCCTTGCTATCTAATCTTTATCTTCAACAATTAGTGTCATATCTAATTCATCAACTTGAGCTTGAATTGCTTTTTTCAAAGTCTCATTATGTATATTACAGAATTTGAAATAGTCGTCTGCTGTTTGAAAACATCCACAAATCCATTTTGTTTTCTTATCTCCTTCAACTGTCCACTTTGAATACTTGTGTTTTGACATGTTACCTACACATCAATTAATCTAAGAAATATAGTCTTTTAGAAAAAGTAAAAAAAGTGTTTAAGGACAACCTTCCATTTTTTGAATAAAGTAGCCTTTTTCCTTAATTGCCTGTTCAACAGGTTCTGGTGCATTTTGTGAATGGCAGAACTGGCATTCGTTTGTTGTCATTTCTGCTTTTTCTTCACCAACTGATTTTAACCACTCTTTACCATATGTGAGAGCTTTATCATGATCTTTTTCACCAGTGATAACATCAAAGTGTATGGTATGACCATCTGCTGCTTTGACATATGTATCGTATACATGAATTTCCATAATTAATGTTAAAAAAAGGGATATTTAATTCAAAGATCATACAAATTTATGAAACATACAGTCCAAGTCAAAATTTCAAACTCATCACTCATAATTTTAGAATTAGATGATGTTTATTCACCAAAAACCGTTAATGACTTTATTGAAAAATTACCCTTTACAGTTGATCTGAATGTTTGGGGTGATGAAATCTATACTTCAAAGTCTCCAATTGCACAACCCGAAGAAAACTCAAAGTCACTGGTTCAACTAAATGATGTTGCTTATTGGCCTACTGGAAAAGCAATATGCTTATTTTATGGCTCTACTCCTATTGGGAAACCAGGAGAGATTACTCCTGCATCTCCTGTAAATGTACTTGGTAAAATTATTTCACCAGACAAATCCATTCTCAATAATGCAGATGGTAAAAGTGCAACTTTTAGCTTAAAATCTTGAATTATTTCTCTTCAATTGGAATTTGTATTATGTCCGATTCAAGAAAGTATGCTTTGAAATCTTTGTTAATACCAGAATAAATTATCCATACTACTGGATTGCTGTGCATGAATTTTTTATCCGTATTTGAAGGGTATGCGTCTGAATTAGGATGTGAATGAAAGATAGCTATCACTTCTACTTTTTTTCCTTCTGCAATATTGTATCCTTCAATCAACTGCTCATTTGAAATTGTAAAATTTACTGATGATTCCTCGATATTTTTTGTTAAAAATACTTCTGAGACAAGGTTGTCTTTGCCAAATAGTATGGCACATGATTCATTGGGTTTTTCATTTTCTGCATGCTCAATTAGAATTTTTTTGTCTGATTGTGATAAGATGATTTTCTGCAAATCTATTCTACGTTTACTGTTCCAATCATCCATGGATGTAAAATACAATAATAATCATAATTTCCTGCATCTGTAAATGTAAATTCAAATTTGTCTCCTGCTGACATTATATCTGAATCAAACACTCCATCTGCACCGCCATCTGGATTACCTGAAGTTGCTGTATGCATTGTATTATCTACATTTTTCCAGGTAACTGTGGTACCAACTGTTACATCAATTATTTGAGGATCATAAAATATTTGTTCTTCTTCAGGAATTGCTGCACCTTCAGGAATTGTTACTTTGATTGCTTCTTTTGATTCTTCAATAATCAATGTTGCAACCATCCAAGGATGTATAATACACAAATACTCGTATTCCCCTATTTCCAAATTAGTTGTATCTAACGTAAAGACATCTCCTGCATTCATTATACTAGAATCAAATGTGTCTCCATAGTCCACTGCACTAGTAACTGTATGTGCAAGTGAATCTACATTTGTCCATTCAATTGTATATCCTTGTGTAACAACTGCGACACCCGGTTCATAATCAGGGTTTCCTTCTTCAGATGATCCTTCTAAAATTTGTATTGCAAAGATTGATCCTGTTGGCTCAATTTCTTGGGTTGGTTCTTCAACTCCAACTTGCTGAGGAATCATGGATGTATCAGGACTCACGAATCCAAATGCAAACCACATGATAATTCCTGTTGCAGCTGCCATTCCAACAATGGCACCAACTGGTTTTACTATAGTTGGATGCTTCATTGCTAGATATGCTATGATGATTGCTGGGAATCCAATTGCCATTAAAATTCCTGCTAATGTAACTGTAAAGGCTGATGTGTTCATGGTTGCTAAAGCATACAATCCAAATGACAATGCAATTCCCAAAACTACCAAAGTTGTTGCTTTGGCTTTGTTACTGGTTGAAATACCTCCATCTAAGATGCCTACTGCTAAGAAAATTAGTCCTATAAACATGACAAGCCCACTCAGGGCATGCAAACCATCAATGAATGTATGTGCAATTCCAGCATAAGATAAAAAAACGCCAGCCAAGCCTATGGCAGTTAGTCCCATTCCTGGCATCATGAGGTCCCAATTACTCATTCAAGTAGGTGGTAGAACTGAGATACTTATTCCTTTTGAAACATTACGGATCACATAAGACGAAGAAATTAAATGGCTTTGGAATAGGATAGAATGAGATTGGGATTTAAAGAAATAATGGAAATATCCAAACCCCGGATAGTTGTCCTTTTAGTTATTACTGCAGTTACTTCGATGTATGCAGCAAGTAAATTAGTTGATGGTGTCCCTGAACTCGATTATTGGTCATACTTGCACATAATTATTGCAGGAACATTGGCATCTGCAGGATCCAGTGCTCTAAATCATTATTATGACAAAGACATTGATCCCAAAATGACCAGAACCAGTAAAAGACCTATTCCCTCTGGACGAATGGCAGCATCTCATGTTTTCATTTATGGATTAGTTGTAAGCTGTGTCTCTGTAATCTATGGCTACTTTGCTCTAAATCCAGTATCTGCTTTCTTTATTGCTGTTGGTATCTTCTCTTATGTGATTATCTATACAGTTTGGCTAAAACGTCGAAACTCCTCAAACATCGTAATTGGCGGAATTGCTGGTAGTGCTGCAGCTTGGGCTGGATGGTCTGCAGCTACTGGCAGTATGGATTTGTTAGGATTCTTAGTTGGATTCTTGGTATTTGTTTGGACTCCTTCTCACTTTTGGTGTCTTGCAATGAAGATTAAAGATGAATATGCACAAGCTGAAATTCCAATGTTACCTGTTGTAATTGGTATGCAAAAAACATCAAAGTTCATTTTAGGAAACACAATAATTTTAATTCCTTATTCTTTGATACTTTCATTTATTCCGAATGGAATGGGAATTGTTTATACAATAATTGCAATAGTCTCTGGTGGATTGATGCTTGCATATCACTATAATCTAACAAAAAATCCTACATCTGAATTTGCTTGGAAAGCATACAAAGTCACCGCTCCATATCTTACAATAATTTTTGTAGCAGTTGCATTGGATGCTGCATTTCATTTCCCTCTATTCTAAGTAGTTATTTTTCAAAACCTGGGAAACTTGCTTCATAATCTTTTTCAATCATTTCTTTATTTTGTTCTTCAATTTTGTCTATCTCTTTTTCAACAACAACAATCTCTATCCTACGCTCATCTTTTGTAATCCATACTACTGTGATAAGACCAAGAATTTCTAAATCTAAAAGTATTTTGTTGAATTTGTCTTCAGGAAGTACATATCCTTCTTTTATTAAGATTTTAAAAAGCTTAACATCTGTTAAGGCATTTACCTCCTTTATCTTGTCATATACTATATTTCGTATTGGAATTGCCATTTTTATCCGTAGAATGATTTATCTCCTGTCTTAGGTACAACATTAGATATACTTTCTCTTATAGTGTTGTACCATTGATCAACCTCTTTAGTAATAGATGGTTTAACTTGTTTCAAACCATTTGCAAAGTCTTGGCTTGAAATTTTTGACGAATTGTTTCTCATCGCTTGGACTGCTGCTTCTCTACAAAGTGCTGCTAAATCTGCACCAGTATAGTTTTGTGTGGCTACCGCAATCTCTTGTAATTTTACATCATTTACTAATGGCATATTTTTTGTTAAAATCTTGATAATCTCTAATCGTCCTTTTTCATCTGGAGGCTCAACATATAGAACCAAGTCTAGTCTTCCTGTTCTTAACAAGGAGTTATCCAAAATATCTGGTCTGTTTGTAATTCCAATTACTACAACTCGTGAAGAAATACCTTCTTCTATTTCTGTTAGCAATTGACTTAGAACATTTTCACTTGGTCCTCCTTCTCCTGATTTATAACGTGCTAGTGAATCAAGTTCATCAAAAATTACTACACACGGTGCTGCTGCTTTTGCTTTTCTGAATATTTCTCTAACAGCTTTCTCAGACTCTCCAATCCATTTTGAAAGGATTTCAGGACCTCTAACTAAAATCATGTTTGCACCAGTTTCAGTAGCAACCGCTCGTCCAAGTAGTGTCTTTCCACATCCTGGAGGTCCATAAATCAGAGCACCTTTTGGTGGTTTTACCCCCATCTTTGTAAACTTGCTTGGCTCTTTCATTGCTACAATGAGGTTGTCTGTTAATGCTTTTTTGATCTTGTCTAATCCTCCAACATCTTTCCACCAGACTTTTGGTCTTTCAACATAAAATTCCCTCATTGCTGTAGGAACTACCTCATGCATTGCATCGTAAAAGTCGATTAACTTGATCTGCATTGATTGCAATACTTCTGAAGAAACTTTTTCTGTTTCAAGATCTATTTCTGGCAGATATCTCCTGATTGATTTCATTGCTGCTTCTCTACAAAGTGATTTAATGTCTGCACCTGTGTATCCATGTAGTTCTGATGCCAAATCTTTTAGATCTACATCGTCACTTACCGGCATTCCTCTTGTGTGAATTATAAGAATCTCTAACCGCCCATCTTCGTTAGGTACAGTTATCTCAAATTCTCTATCAAATCTACCCGGTCTTCTAAGTGCTGGATCAACACCTTCTGGTCTGTTTGTAGCACCAAGTACAATGACATTTCCTCTGTCAGTAAGGCCATCCATTAATGCCAACAATTGAGCAACAACTCTTTTTTCAACATCACCGTAAACTTCTTCCCTTTTTGGTGCAATCGCATCAATCTCATCAATGAAGATTATACTTGGAGAGTTGTCTTTAGCTTCTTTGAAAATTTCCCTAATTTTTGCTTCTGTTTCACCATAATACTTATTCATAATTTCTGGACCATTAATCAAAAACATGTTAGCTTCTGATTCACTAGCAAGAACTTTTGCAAGTAGCGTCTTTCCACATCCTGGAGGTCCGTAAAGTAAAATTCCACTATGTGGTTCAATTCCTAATCTTGTAAACAACTCAGGATGTCTTAATGGAAGCTCTACAATCTCTCTCATTGCTTTAACTTGTTCCCTAAGTCCTCCAACTTCTTCATATGTCACTCGAACTTTTCTATCGACTGCAGTTTCTGCTGAAATTTTAAGAATTGTAGTTCGATCTATTTTAACTACTCCTTTCGGAGCGGTCTTTGTAATTTTAAAGTCCATAGAATTTCCTAATATCATTACAGAAATTTCATCACCATGAGTAATTGGCAATCCTTTCAATCTATTTTTAACAAAATCTGTAAATTCTTTGTCAACTGTAACAGAATCATTTAGAGGAGTTAGGGAAATTATTTTTGCAATCTTTGATGCCACTTTTCTAATTTTTACAATATCATTTAGTGATGCACCAACATTTTTTCTTGTTTGTCCATCAACTCGTATGATGTCTGGAAATTTCTCATCTTCGTCAACTGGCCAAACAACTGCACAACTAGATCTTGAACCCATCACTTCAATAATCTCACCAGGAGTGACTTTGAGAAAATCCATGGCTTCAGGTCCAATTCTAGCCCGTTTTTTACCGACATCTCTTTGCTTTGCTTCTGCAATTCGCATTTGCAAAGGTTCTTCTCTGCGTACCAAAAAATCACCTATTTCATGTCAACTGACATTCTACTCATATTGAGAACTTCTAATTCACTGACACCCTCAGTAGATTTAACAGAATTTTCTAATGAATCCATTTGTCCCTCCTTATCCTCTAAGACGAATTCTGCTTTTAGAAACTCTAATCCAAAAGCCAATGGTTCTTTGATATGTCTTTTCATTATAATTCCTTCTTTTAGTGATGACTTAATAGATTCTGCTAGTTTGTCCAAGTCTACTTTAATGTCTTTAGGAAGAATTTTTGCGATTAATAATAATTGTGCCATTTTCTTAAGGTCCCTGAAAATTACATGAAGAACAAGTATAGTTTCTTGCTGCTTCTCTGCAACTTTGACATCTCCAAATTAAATCAACACCACAATTAGGACAATTGAATTTTACACATTTATCATTAGGCATAATATGTCTGTGACAACAACTACATGTTGGTAATGAAATCGTAGATGACATACCCCGATTTTCTGCCAACATCATTTATACCTTGCTTAGAATTTGAGCACATTTTAGCTAAGTAATTTTTTCAACTCTCCACCAATTAGAGTTTGTGCAGTTTTAATCGAACCTTTCAATCCTAGTAATTTTATAATGGAACTAGTATGAAAATCAAAATCATCTTTCTCCGAAATTTCTTTTACGATCTCTGGTGTAATTGACTCAAATAGTTTATTGATTGTTTTATTATCTACTCTCTCTAAAATTTTTCTTGCAAATACCTGTTTTGTAAATTCTTTACCAAATCTTTTTGTCCATTTTTTTTGATATTGTTCAAGATCTGTTCTGTTATTTGTTTTCAAAAACTTGGATATTGCTTGTCCGGCATAAACTCCTCCCATTCCACTAGTAAAAATCCCCCCTGCAGTTGTTGGTTTAGCTTGTCCTGCAGCATCTCCAACAATTACTGTTTTTCCTTCTACAAACTTTGTAATAGGACCTTTTATCCAGATTGGGGCAAAAATTTTTCTAATTGTTGAATAATTTCCTTTTTCTTCAAGAATCTTATCTAATGTTTCAGCTATGTTGATTCCTCTTCCAGCAACCCCCACTTTGCCTTTGCCTTCATTCGATGGAATAACCCATGCAAAGAATCCGGGATATTTTTCTTGATCAAACATTACTTTTACTTTTCCTTTCTTAATCCAATCTGCGTAAATTTCGTATTGTGCTGATAATAAAATTCCAGTTCTGTCTTTGTGTACAAGTGACGAAACTCCTCTCGCATCAACAAAAATCTTACAATCAATCATCTCTTCATTTGTTCTAATCCCAGCGTCTGTGATCTCCTGAAAGCTTGTTCTCACTTTGATAACTGCACCATTTTTCTGAGCTTGAAAAGCTATTTGCTTATCTAATTCTCTTCGACTAATTTCAACTACTTTTTGTTTCTCTGAATGAATTGTAAAACTATTACCATTCGGTGCTGTAATTTCAGCAGATTCTATCATATGATTAAAAGTTTTTCTAAATGGGATTACTCCTAATTCTTCTAATCCTGCCATACTAACTAATCCGCCACAATGTTCAGGGGTCCCTATCTCATAATCTTCTTCAATCACAAGTACTGAAAATCCCTCTGAAGCAACTTCTCTTGCACATAATAATCCTGCAACACTTCCTCCAGCGACTACAACATCAAAGTTCATAGATTTTGTTTCTTTATCAATTATTTAACTCAAAAGTTTTTCATAAAGCCTGTATTTGATTACTGTATGGGGGATATCAAACAAGTAATTGTCGTTAGAACTGATCTTGAAATGGGAAAAGGAAAAATAGCTGCACAAGTAGGACATGCTTGCGTGCTTGGTTCAGAACATGTGAGAAAATCTCATCCTGAATGGTACAATGAGTGGTTGAATGGACAAGAGAAGGTAGTTCTCAAAGTTTCTGGCATTAAAGATTTACAAGAAATAAAAAGACATGCAATTGATTTGAATCTCCCATGGTCTGAAGTCACAGATGCTGGACATACACAGATAGCTCCCGGGACAACAACATGCATCTCAATTGGTCCAGCTCCTGAAAACCTGATTGATAAAATAACTGGTGATCTAAAACTACTATAACTTACAAACTTGTTGGGAATAAGATATAACACGGCTAGATATTTTTTGAGATATGAAGAAGAGAGGACTCTTTGTGGTTTTATTTTTTGGTGGAATTATGGTAACTTCAGGTTTTGGACTACAAAGCATGATGCAGCCTCCTCCTGAAGATAATCCAGAGTTTACAATTACTGGAACTCCAGCTGATAATTTTCCTGATGATCAACGTGCTCAGTTTTGTGGTTCTGGTGATGCAAAGTCTACTGATTATGTTCAAGAATTCTCAATTCCAACACCATGTACAAATCCATTGGCAGTTGTAACAGATTATGATGGAAACGTTTGGTTCGCTCAAACAAATACTGGCAACCTAGCAAAATTTGATCCATTTACTGAAAGATTTACAGAGTATGACAATCCTTTGTGGCCATCAGGTGAACGTTCTATGATGTGGGGAATTGATTATGCCCCCGATGGTTCTGTGTGGTTCACTGATGAAAGATTTGATTCAATATGGAAATTTTCAACTATTGATGAGAAATATGAGAGAATAGCATATCCTTCTGAAGGAAACTCTTTACCACAAAAACTCCAAATTGATGGCTCTCAAATTATTATCAATGATTTTACTGGAAATAAACTAACATTATTAGATCCCAATCCCTCTAGTGGCGAAATAAATTATCTTAGCATTCCATCACCTATTGATAATGCTGTAACCGCAGATTTTGCAGTAGATGTAAATGACAATATTTGGTTTACAAATTGGGTTTTCCAGCAAGGTGGAGTTTTAGTAAAATTTAATCAAAATGGGTATCTTGACTTAGCTGCAAGTTCTGGTGAACAATTTCTTCCTTTACTTGATTTTGTACAAGTCTATCGATTACCACCAGAACTACTTACTCCAAACGGCGCTGTGGCAACTGATGATGGAACTATTTGGTTAGCAGACACTACATCATCTTTCTTCTTTAGTTTTGATCCTTTCACTGAACAATTTACTCAATATGTTACAGCTGAACCACAACTTAGTACCTATGGGAATCAAACAGGTGTAGTCATGTCCCCCATTTCGAGACCCTATTGGATTGAAGCTGATGAGCAAGGACGCCTTGTTTTTAATGAACAAACTGCAAACAACATTTCTATAATGGATCCAAAATCCCAATCTCTTGTAGAATATCATATCCCTTCAAAGAATCCTTACTGGGCTGATTGTGATCCTGGAACTGGTGTGATGTTAGATAATTGTGGTGTAGCTCAAATCTTCGACTTTGCAATTTATGGTGAAAAAATTTGGTTTACTGAATGGGTTGAAAATAACATTGGAGTCGTTGATACCTCTGTCCCATTACCAATTGAAATTCAACTAGAATTTGATTCCTTAACTCTTACACCTGGAGATTCACAACACCTAGACTTTGTTGTATCTCCTAAATCACAAAAAGACATGTTGAATGTTTCATTAATTCTATCTACAACTCATGAGTTTTTGAAAATCGACCTTGTTAATGATATTCCTAAAACATTTCAATTAGATTTTGATACTCCTCGATCAATACTCGCAACTATTACAGCGTCAGAAGATGCTATACCTGGAACATACAAAGTTCTACTTGGAGCACAATCTCCTGATATAGCAATTAGCAAATTTGTTACAGTGACAATAGAGTGATACCAAATTTAGATTATGAAATAGGTATTACCGTTTACAGTACAGAATTTAACGGAATTGGAGGGAAAATTAGAGTTGAACCTGAAGATTTTCAAGTAACTGAATTAATTTCTCAAAGAGCCCAAAACTCCATTAATGATCAAGAAGGTTATGCCGTATACAAACTAAAAAAGAAAAAGATTGACACTAACCATGCTTTATCTGATGTTTTTAGAAAAAAAGGAATTCGATTAAAGGCTCTAGGACTAAAAGATGCATCTGCCATAACAGAGCAATTTGTTTGCTCTGGAAAAAAAGGAAAAATAATTGAAAATTTTTCAACTGACAAGTACTCTCTTGAAAAAATTGGCTTTGTAAAAAAACCATTGTCAAAAAAGGATATGGTATCAAATCATTTCAAAATTAAAATCTCTGATTGTTCTAATGATTTGTCTTCTTTTACTCAATATAATAAAATTCTGAATTTTTATGGCTATCAACGATTTGGTTCAAAAAGACCTGTAACTCATCTGATTGGAAAGGCAATTTTGCAGAAAGATTTCAAAAAAGCTGTTGAATTGATTTTATCTTTTACATCTCCTTATGATTCAAAAGAAAATACTGAGATTCGTGAAAAACTTTTTGATAAGGAAAACTATGAAAAATATTTTGACCAGGTTCCATATCAAATGGATATTGAAAGAATTGTTCTAAAAGAAATAATTGAACATGATGATGTCTTTCGTGCAATTCGCTCTATTCCGATATCATTGCGAAGATTTTACATTCAGGCCTACCAGTCTTTTCTCTTTAATCGGTCTCTAAGTTCAGCCTTTTCTGATGGTGAAAATCTGTTTGAAGCACAACCTGGTGATGTTTGTTTTGATTTTCATGGCATAATTGGAAAATATGTGAAAGGATTAGATCAATGGCTAGCATTACCATTTATTGGATACTCATATTACAAAAAAACAAGATTTGATTATCAAATCTCCAAAATACTGGAACAGGAAGAAATTGCCCCAAAAGACTTTTTCATAAAAGAGATGCAGGAAGTAAGTAGTGAGGGAGGTTTTAGGCAAACTGCAATCCATTGTTCTGACAATTCATCATATGATACTACAGTAGAGTTTTCATTATCTCGAGGTTCTTTTGCAACAATTCTGTTAAGAGAAATAATGAAACCAAAAGATCCAATAATTGCAGGTTTTTGAGATCTGTTTTACTGAAATAATTCTTTAGATGTCTTTAAGTTAGTGTATTTTTAAGAAAATATAGTTGAGATGGACAAAGCGTACATGTTAATTAGTTGTGAAATTGGAGAGGAGCAATCACTTTATTCACAACTAAAAAATATTCCCGAAGTCAAAGATTGTATGATAACTTACGGTAGTTATGATGTTGTTGCTGAATTTGTCACTGACACTCCTTCACAAATGAATGAAATAATTATATCTAAAATTAGAAAACTCCAAAACATCAGAAGTACCATTACCCTTCGTGTAATAAACTAATTTCTTTTGATTATACTCATTCCAATTCCTACAGCAACTATGATTATTCCTAATATTGTAATTTGAATACCATAAGTAATCCAATCTGGATTAGAATACATAAACGAGGATTCTGGTCCTATCACTGATTGTCCTTGAAGATGGAATATTAATCCAAAAATTAAGATAGTGATGCCTAGTATGACTAATGGGGTTAACCACTTCATGAAGAATCTACTTGGCTTTTGCTAAAAAGGGTAAACAGAATTGATAATTTGACCAAATGATTTTTTGATTTGGTCTTTAATGATTTTCTTGACAATTTAAAAGATGTACAATTGGAATAGTGTCTCTGAGTCTCCTAGTCACAAACATCTGGGTTTGATATTATTTGGTACGGCTGCTTTCCTGGCAGTTATTTTATTTCTAGTTTTTCATCCTCAAATTGAGGCTATCAACAAGGAATCTCCTATTCTGATCAATATCATGTTCATTCCTGCTATGGCGGTAGGGGTTCTTTATGGGGTTAGAATTACAGAACGAGCAGTCAAACCTTCAGAAATTCGTAGTGCATTAAAAAGATCAAGCATAAAACTTCTCTTGTTCTTTTTTGTTATTGGTGGCATGTTTAGTTCTGTGAACTTTGCCATAAACGGCGGTAGTCTGATGCCTGATGTTACAATTTTAGAAGATGGACTTTTGGTTTGGTTAAATTCATTTATCATAGTAAATGGTGGAGCAACTTTCCTGATAATTACTAGCATTACATTGATGGCAGCAGCTTCCAAAAGAATTGTTGGAATGAACTTTGGATTTTTAAATAGAATGGTAACATTTGTTGGAACCTTTGTATTCTTTACGATGCTTGTTTTAAGTTTTACAAAATCTGATCCTACATCATCAGGTGTTTTCTTGTATACCTTTTATCAAGCAGGAATTGTTGGTGGTGCATTTTATGCCATGAATAGACTAACAAAAAATCAAAACATGCTAGATGATTTTAAAAACAGATACTAATTTTACTTATCCAAGTCTACAAAAATTCCTGAGATTTCGGTGTTAATTCTATCCCAGTATTTTTCACAACCATCAAGTTTGAAATCATTCTCCTTACACTCATTGAAATGAGCTGTATTGGCTCTTTGCATGTCATCTGAAAAGAGTACATCTTCACCAATCATTAATCCTATAAGACCAACTGCTGCAAGACTTGCGGCAACCACAATCATACCAAATCCTGCTTGTGCGTTATTACCATACTTTGTCATTTACAAAAAATCCATAACTCTTGAATTTAATCTTTTCAAGTTTGGATTTTGCGATCAAATTAGTGGTGTTAGTATAGTTTTTGGGAAAAAAAGAAAAGAAAGTAGTAGAAAATACCTTCATTGAGCATTCAAATTCTCCAGTATGAATTTCTTGGACCTATCCCTCTTGATGAATGGGGACCTCCAATGGAAAAACTGGTATACTTGATCTTTTCTAGAGACAAGGACAATTTCAATATCGTTTATGTTGGCGACTGTGAAAAGACTGATGACCAGTCTTTTTTTGTTCAAAATTCACATTTCAAATGTTGGGTCCAACAGTCAAAGTCTGAAAAATCTTTGTATCTTGCTATATTGCCTTTATTTGAATCAAATAGTAATTACAGACAAAATGTAATCAATAAGATAATGATTCACTATACACCACCTTGTAATTCTGCTGATATTCCTGAGGTAAAACCTGATTATGTTGTTCAAAAAACGGAAGAACCAAGTTTAGAGCCAAAAAAATTTTCTTGTCCTTGTTGTGGCTCTGAAATGAAATCTGAAAAAATTCTTGAAAAATCTACTCTATATCGTTGCACTGGTTGTGGAATAAGCGATACAAAGCTTAATTCTTGACTTTGTTTTGTACATCAAACAATTGCAACATTAACAAGTCTATCGCCTTTTTCAAATGCTGAAATTCATTAATTGAATGCATTTGGCCTTCTACCAGAGCTCTCATGATTTTAATTGAATTTTTTTGATAATCATCTGATGCAACAATTTCCATAGCATTAAGTTTTGATAATATGTTATCTAAGTCTTGAATCATTTCATCTGATGGTTTGTGTTTGTCCATAATTTATCTGAAAAGATTTTGATATATGAATCGTTACAACAGATCTTCATCAATCTTTTCGATTGGATCCAAGAATTGTTGGCATGTACAGGTTGGGATTTGACATTTACCTGCCTTGATCATTGAACTACTATCTTCATTTAGAATATGTATTTCGTCTGTATGA
This sequence comes from Marine Group I thaumarchaeote, assembly GCA_013390905.1. Lineage (GTDB taxonomy): Archaea > Thermoproteota > Nitrososphaeria > Nitrososphaerales > Nitrosopumilaceae > Nitrosopumilus. The sequence goes on from JACATG010000006.1 coordinate 28,899, forward strand.
TGACATCTCTTACAATTCATATCAAAAAATCAATTTCTCCAATATTTAAGCCCAAAGTCAAGGAATTAAAACTGCTCTTGCCTCAATTTCTGAATCTTTTAATTTTTTGAGTACCTCATTTGCACTTTCTAATGGAAATGTTTGAGAAATCACTTCAATATTTTTTTCATCACATATCTTTATGACTTGCTCCATGTCTTTTGTTGTACCTATTAGAGTTCCTCTGATTGTCTTTTCTTCAAATGCCATAAATGCTGGGTTTTCTCCAACTGTTGCAATTACAATCAATCCTCCCTTCTTTACTGATTTTATCGCAGTATCTGTAACAATATCTGCTGGTGCAAAAACTATGGCAGCATCTAACATTCCATGTTTTTCTTTTAATTTATTTAGGAACTCTTCTTGATTTTCAGAAAAAGTCATTGCATCCATTGCACCTAATCTTTTTGCAACATCAAGATGATTTTGAGTTCTAGAAAATGCAATCACATCACAATTTTCTACTTTGGCAAATTGAACTGCCATGTGGCCAACTCCACCAATTCCAAAAATTCCAATTTTTTTATGTAGTTCTGGTTCTGCAGCTTTAACTGCTTTGTATGCTGTGATTCCGGCACAAAATAATGGTGCAGCATATTCTGGTTTCATACTTTCTGGGACTTTGGTTGCAAAATCCTCTATCACTGTAATGTATTCTGTATATCCACCCTTGAAAGATTCTCCTGTTATTGTTGATGATTCGCAAAGGTTCTCTTTTCCTACTTTACAATATTGACAATCTTTGCATGTCTCAAGAAGTGGAGTAATTCCTGCCCTATCTCCAACTTTGAATTTAGTAACACTTTCTCCAATCTGAACTACTTTTCCAACTATTTCGTGACCTGGAACCGTTGGAAGAGTTGGTGGAATTCCTATGTCTTTCCAATCTCCTTCAATCCCGTGAAGCTGTGAATGGCAAACTCCACATGCTTCAATTTTTAGTAAAATCTCATTTGGCCTTTGAATTTCATGCCTATCTATCTCAGTTAGTTTCAATGGGTTTGTCTCAATCGCAGCACATTCAGAAAGTACCATTGCACGCATTTTTTCCATAATTTTAAAAATCAAGCACGAAATTTTAAGATTCGCACATTCAAAGTTGACTAAACCTTATGCTTCTCAGAATTAGAGAGTAGGGTGTCTGTTATGTTGGTGTTAGTTGGTAGGCATGGTCTTCATGGATGTTGAATAGTCCTCTGATTTTTTCCTGAGATCTTTCATACTTTCCAATACCTTTGACTTTATCTGAGAGAAGATCATATCACTCTAAGATATTTTTGAAATCAAGGAGGGTGAGTTCGCACTAGTACGTAGTCTTGAGTTGATTTTTAGGAAAAATTAGTGTAAAAGCGAGATTGGTCTATTGCTTAGGATAGCCCAACCTCTGACCATTGGATTTGTCATTGCTGACAGTTTCAACACCCGTTGGATATTATTCAATTCAATTGAATCCCATATGAGTTAATGGAATGTAAACCAAGTAGACTAATCCATCTCTTAATAGCCGTGTAATAGCCGTGTTAAAACATGGTAAAAATGACAATAGGTGTCTATAAGTCAAATAAAATGCAAAAAGAATGGAATACTAGTAATACTATTCAAAAAAACAAACAATCATTCCATTACTGAATATAGAGTGGATTGAGTTTTTTATGATTTATGTTTTTTTGCAAGCATCTCAAAGATCTCAACAGATTTGTCTTGACAATAGTCATAGGAGTGCATATACATCTCAGCTGCATTTTGTAAATCTCCTACTTCTTCATACATTTTACCTGCAGTTTCATGTGCATCCAGATGCAAGCTACTGAATCTTTCTGCAATGAAAGATATTTTCTGGTGTACCTCTTTGGTAGTTTCTTTAATTTCATCTACATATGGTGATACGTCATTATCATTCATTGCATCTTTGGAGATATTGACAATTTCAGGAAATACGTTGTCTTGAATTCTTGAAGACAATGAGATGTAGATCTCAAAAGTTTTCTCATACAACATTGCTATTGCTTTCCATTTGTTTGCATTCAGGATGGTCATAAATCCAAATCTCCATTACATTTGTCAATAGATTGCTCCCTTGACTCTCTGATGTCTATCATAGAATGATTTTATTTTTGAGATTAAGAGAGATGGGTTATTGTGGAATTTGTGTCTAATTGCTGTATAGAATCCTTAATTCTTAGTAAAGATGTATAATTTCATAATGACAGTTGGAACTGGCAATTGCAGAGTTTGTGGAAAACAGGTTATATTTGAATATGAGGGAAAAACGTTAACTACGGAGATTCTTGATAAACAAAAATGTAGTGATTCAAGATGTCATGGCGTAGGATTACTCCCACCACGATCTGATTCTTAGTTGACAAAATTCGATTCGCATAGACAAATTCATCAACAACCACGAATTAGTTATTAACTTAGACATACAAAAATCTCTTGATTCTCATAGGTTCCAAGAATTTTCTGGGTTTTAAAAAATAGTCTTTACTGTTCCGTTATGAACTAAGTATCCGTTTGTTATGACGTTAGAAAAATAAAGGGCTGACGTTACATCATATTATGACTCAAATTTCAAACGAAGATCGTGAAAGAGTTAAACTATTACGGCTTGTTTCAGACTCTAAAAATGAATTCAAAAAACTCTCTCTGGAACAATTAAAACGCCTGGAAGAACTAGTTAAAAAAAAAGATTACAGTCATGACAAAAAAGCCCACAAATCAAAAATGAAATTACTAGGAAAAATCAATGTTAGGATTTACGAAATAACAGAAGGACGAAGTATCTGGGGCTAAACAAACCAATTAAGTACAAATATTCTAACGATTTTGATTAACTATGGCAGAAAACAGTCTGATAAATGAATCAAGTCCATATTTGCTTCAGCATGCACACAATCCTGTTGACTGGCATGCATGGAATGATGAGACACTAAAAAAAGCAAAAGATGAAAACAAGCCAATTTTTCTAAGTATTGGATATAGCTCATGTCACTGGTGTCATGTAATGGCACATGAATCATTTGAAAATGAGGAAGTTGCCAAATTTATGAACGAGAATTTTGTGAACATAAAGGTTGACAGAGAAGAAAGACCTGATATCGATGATATTTATCAAAAAGTTTGTCAGATAGCAACAGGTCAGGGTGGTTGGCCATTGAGTATCTTTCTTACTCCAGATCAAAAACCATTCTATGTTGGAACTTATTTTCCTGTATTGGATTCCTATGGACGTAAAGGATTTGGAAGCATTTGCAGGCAACTCTCACAAGCATGGAAAGAAAAACCAAAAGATATTGAAAAATCTGCTGAGGGCTTTGTTGATGCACTACATAAAACCGAAACTCCAAAAGTTTCAGCAAAATTAGAACGAACTATACTTGATGAGGCTGCCATGAATCTGTTTCAAATAGGTGATTCAACTTATGGTGGATTTGGCTCTGCTCCTAAATTTCCAAATGCTGCAAATATTTCGTTTTTGTTTCGTTATGCTAAACTTTCAGGCCTCTCAAAATTCAATGAATTTGCGCTCAAAACTCTTAACAAAATGGCAAAGGGTGGGATCTTTGATCAAATTGGAGGTGGTTTTCATAGATATTCCACTGATGCAAAATGGTTGGTTCCTCATTTTGAAAAAATGCTTTATGACAATGCTTTGATTCCTGTAAATTATGCAGAAGCCTACCAAATAACAAAAGATCCTTTCTATCTTGATGTATTACAAAAAACACTTGATTTTGTACTACGTGAAATGACTTTGCCAGAAGGTGGATTTTATTCTGCCTATGATGCAGACTCTGAAGGAATTGAAGGAAAATTCTACGTTTGGAAGAAAAGTGAAATTAAAGAAATTCTTGGCAGTGACGCTGATCTCTTTTGCCTTTATTATGATGTTACTGATGGGGGAAATTGGGAAGGCAATAATATCCTTTGTAACAATCTCAATATCTCAACTATTGCTTTCAATTTTGGAACTACAGAAGAGAAGGTTCAAGATATTTTAAAATCGTGTTCTGAAAAATTATTAAAAGTTCGCTCAATGAGAACACGACCAGGTTTAGATGATAAGATATTAGTTTCATGGAATTCACTAATGATTACCGCATTTGCAAAAGGTTATCGTGTAACAAACGATCCAAAGTATCTAAATGCTGCAAAAACTTGTATCGCCTTCATTGAAAGTAATCTCTTTGCAGATGATAAACTATTACGAACTTACAAAAACGGAACTGCAAAAATTGATGGATATCTTGAAGATTACTCCTATTTTATTAATGCATTATTAGATGTATTTGAAATTGAACCTGAACCCAAATATCTTAAACTAGCTTTAAAACTGGGACATCATTTAGTAGATCACTTTTGGGATTCCGAGAACAATAGCTTTTTTATGACTTCAGATGATCATGAAAAACTAATCGTTCGACCAAAAAGCAATTATGATTTATCTTTGCCCTCAGGAAATTCTGTTTCTGCTTTTGTGATGCTTAGATTATATCATCTATCTCAAGAGCAAAATTTCCTTCAGATTGTCACCAAAATTCTGGAATCTCAGGCACAAATGGCAGCTGAAAATCCATTTGGATTTGGATATTTGCTTAACACACTTTCTATCTATTTACAAAAACCTGTAGAAATTACCATTATCAACACAGAAAATTCTGAGATCTGCAAATCTCTTCTTACAAACTATTTGCCTAATTCCTTCATGGTTACAATTCAAAATTCTACTCAGTTAGAAAATCTATCTGAATTTCCTTTCTTTGCTGGAAAAACTTTTGAAGAAAAAACTTCAGTTTTTGTTTGTAAAGATTTTTCTTGTTCTTTACCATTACATACAATTGATGAAATAAATTCACATCTTTAGATTTTTTTCAAATCCACCTCAATAATATTTCCAACTTGAGGCCTCCCCATATTATTATATCTTGATTTTGGCATTGTTATTGTGATTTGTGTTTGCTGATAGGTTTTGATATTAATAGTTGGTTGAGCTTGCAATATTGCTTCTAGTAATGGCATAACCTGTTCTTTAGTTTCTGAATCAAGTTTTTTTGAAACATTTTCTATAATCAACTGTTTCTGTGAAACTGGCTCAGTTGTGACATTTTCAATTAATGTCAATTGAACCATTTGAGCGTTATCCACTATCTGTGTAATTTTAAATTCATTTGTTTCCGACAATACACAGTTTGATTTTTTTGATGATTTATCTTTAACGAATTGAGAAATATAATGCAAATACTGCTATCCCCACAGCTGAGGCTACTCCTAAACCAAAGATGATTTTACTTCCATCTACCTTCATGATTCTTTTTCTTACAAATACAATTAAACTGTAACTAATTTCCTGTTTTTTTGAAAACCACTTTATTATAATTTCTACGTAGGTGTTTTTATCGAAAATCCAAAATTCTTGTAATCATAACTGTACAATTAAAAATAATAAATTATGAATTATTTTCTGCCGAATCTTGATCTGACTCGTTTTCTGATTCCTTTTCATCAACTTGTACTTCAGATATTCCGAGTATGGATTTCTTAATTACAGTGGCTTGTTCTTTCATTATTTGATTAAATTCTCGCATATCTTCTAAACTCGGTGTCAGCTGTTGGTTTTGGTATGCTTGTAAAAATCCAGAATACACACATCCTGTGATGATTCCAAATGTAGTGTCTGGAACAGATTCTACCTCTGGAACAAAATTTTCTGCAATCTGTCTATATGATTCTGATTCACTAATGTAGTAATCAATTAAACTGTCGATGAAATCCTTATTCTCTTTAGAAATTACCATGACTTTTTCTATTTTTCCTAGTTTATTTAATTGTCTTTGATAAATCGTTTATTTATTCATAAATTATTTTCTAGATGTTGTGGAAATTAGAATTAGATGAAGGTTATTTTCGTATATTTGATTCCAAAAAATTGATTGTGGGATATTTTGATCCTGATTATGGTGAAATTTATCCAAAAGAAAATTCTGAAGAAATTATTTTATCTATGTTAAAAAATCATGATAAAATTTTGGGTGGGATCATTATGGTCCCTCTTGTCAAGTTTAGATTATTTGATACTGATTTGGATACTAGTCTTTCTGAAGTAGAAAAAAATGTAAATCGAGTAACAGAACATTTACAAAAATGGAAAAATTTCTTATCTCAAACAAACCGTCTTGTTCACTCTATTAGAATATCTCATACTGATCAAGATATGTTAACAATTACTTTTCAGGTAAAATTTTCAAAACCAACACCTCTAGAAAAAATAAAACTAATGGAAGAGATTTTTCCTACCTTAGATTTGTTACAAAAATCAAGTTTGGTATGATTCTACCTGAATACTTTGTGATCCCAATATATGCAAATAATGTACCTACTAACAAAACAAATGTTCCAACAGGAAATTCTGGAACAGCTGCATACTCTTCTGATTCTGCAATCAACGTATAATCATTTATCCCATTTGTTTGAATTTTATCAGGTATAGATACTACAAAGAACACATAATCATTCGCTCTTAGGTAATCTGGTTCTGGATGAACTCTTGATACTGCTGCAACATTTCCTTCATTGTCATAAAGTGTAACAATCACTGCTACAGTGTTGGCTGTAATATCTCCCCTATTGGTAACAGTTCCAGTTATAATCAAATTATTGTAATTGTCTCTAGATAACTCTGATTCAGTAATATCTATGGCCTGATTTTTTGGAGGACTAACTTTGTAATCTAATTCAAATGAATATGATTTTGTTTTTTTCACATCATTATCTGTTAAAACAAGATCAAATGGACTTTTCATTCCTGGCATGATTGTATTTACTAAGGAACTTGTTTCCTTTATTGCAATTAAGTTTCCATCTTCATCAAGTAAAGTTACATGAACATTAATTTGGTTTAACGGAACTTCTAAGTTGTTAATAATTTCACCAACAATGTGAATTGCATTGTCATCCCCTATGTATTGCTGATCATTTTGGATAAATACTTCACCAAATGCTAATGGCATTAATCCAACAAAAATAATTATAATAATAAAAAATTTTTTCATAATTTATTTGCATTATATTCTTTAAAGAAGTTTATGTCAAATTTCTGATACTGTTAATAGTCTTAGATCGAATAACTGAAAATTTTTAAAGTTAAGGAAGATGCTCAATCTTCCATTTTTCTGCCTCATTGATACAATTGAACCAATCAATTTCTATTTTATCTGAATCAAATTCTCCTGATTCGTTTATAAATTCTATATTACATTGGTTTTTCATATTTTCTGATACTTGAATGACTTTTTGTGTTAAACCACTTTGTGGAGCTTCAAACTTTTCTCCTTCATCATAATTTTTTACACCTGTTTTAGCTGAATAAAATTCAACTAATCCAAGCATCTCATATTCTAAAGCTTCTTGAAATTGCGTATCTGATCTTATTTTTGCTGATTCATCTCCTGTTTTCATCCATTCAATGAATTGTGAATCGCTTTCTAACTGAGTTTCAGATGAGATCTTTAACAATTCCACTGAACTCTTGAATAATTCTGGTGGTGTTAATTCATCGTATTTTGAAATTATTGTTTTGAACTCCTTCAAGTGTTTTTCATAATATTCCAACAATTCTTTTTTTGAAATATCTCCTTCGTTCCATCTAGTTTTTTCAGAATAGAATTTTATTTGCAACTTTTGAACCTCTTCTTGAATTTGTTCTAATTCAATTCCAAACTGTAGGCCTTTTTGTTTGGTTTGTTCAACTGAATAACTATATGTTGCAATTGATCCAATAATGAAAATAGCGATTAAAGCAATTATGATGTTTTGAATTTTCTTTTTCTTCAAAGATAATCTGTATAATTTCCGTCCTCATCTAACTTTAGTTCGATTTTAAATTCAGTACCACTGATAAATGAATCATTGCGAGTTGTTCTGACTCTTCCTATAACAAGTTCATATGGCCAAATCTCAACTACTATTGCACCTACTTTTGCAGTTGGTGTTTCTGTTATCACCATATCTTCACGCTTAACTCCATGTTTTTCTAGAATGTGAATAGTATGATCTAATAGTGGTTGAGGGTTGTTATTATTTAGTACCCAAACTGTTCCTTCATAATCAATTTTTTGCAATTTAAAATAATCCAGATTAACTCATATAACAATTATTCGGGATTAGTCACATTTAGTGTCATTGTGCTTACAACTCTGGAAAGTTTTCTAATTGCTGCAATTGCTTTTGCAAATTCTTCTTGATCTTCTGTTTGAATTTCTGCAATAACGTCATATGCTCCAAAAGTAAGATATGCATGACTAACAACTTGCATCTGTTTTAACTCATCTACAATGTATTCTTCAGCGCCAAGATCACAATTTAATAAAATAAATCCTCTGTTCATTACTTTATCTTCAAATAATTTACGATGTTCAAGTCTTTAAGTTTTACAGCTGTTACCATTTACTGCGTCCGCCGTAGCTATTTTTGTCACCTCTATCGTTAAATCGTCTTCTACCTCCACCTCTGTCATCTCTTGAATCTCTGTCTGATCTTCCGTATCCTCTAGAACGTCCACCTCTGGAATAGTTAGATCTTGATTGACCTCCATATCTTCTTGATGGGATTTGTCTTTTTAGAGGATCTGGAATTGAAATTTGAATTCCCATTTTTTCATTCAAATCTTCTAGAGGAACTTTGATTTGACGTTTGATAAGATTCCAATCTCCAACAGACGAATATGAAACAAATGTTATGGCCTTACCTTTTGCACCTGCTCTAGCTGTTCTTCCAATTCTATGAAAATATAACAATTCTTGATTTGGAATATCATAATTAATTACTAGTTCTACTCTTGGAACATCTATGCCTCTTGAGGCTACATCTGTTGCAACAAGAATATCAGCTTTTCCAGTTCGAAATTTTCCCATTGTTTGTTCTCTTCTGTGCTGTGACATGTCTCCTTCTATTGCTACTGCATTAAATTTCTCTTGATGAAGAAATCTTGCAACATCTCTTGTTCTATATTTTGTTGAACAAAATACAATTACTTGACCTTTTATTGGTTTGATAAAATCAACTAGATACTTGAACTTGTCTCTATCTTTAATTACTAAATATGATTGATCTATTCCGTCTCCACTAAGATCATCTGCATCTAATAGAAACTGCTTTGGATTATTCAGATATTCTTCAGAGAGTCTTAGAATCTCAGTTGGCATTGTTGCTGAATATAATGACATTACTCTGTCTTCTGGTGCCAGATCTAGAATAAACTGAATATCATCAATGAATCCCATATCTAACATCGTATCTGCTTCATCCAGAACAATATGTGTGATATCTCTTAGTTCTATTGAACCTCTTTTGAGATGATCTATTAGTCTACCTGGTGTTGCAACGACAATCTCTACTCCTCTATCAAGAGCGTCTAACTGGATTCCCATTCCCTGTCCTCCATAAACTGTCACTACTCGAATTTTAGTATATTTTCCAAATTTCTTTATTTCTTCTGTGATCTGCATTGCAAGCTCTCTTGTAGGGGCCATGATTAATCCCTGAATTCCATTTTTTGGTTGGATTTCTTGTAGCATTGCTAATGCAAAAGCTGCAGTCTTACCAGAACCTGTATGAGCTTGTCCTACGACATCTCTTCCTGTGAGGAGTACTGGAATTACTGCTTCTTGTATTGGAAATGGTTCTTCATATCCAAGATCCTTTATCCCTTTCAGTATGTCTTGGTTTAATCCTAATTCTTCAAATTTTGTCATTTTATTTTTTCTCATTAGCAACGACGAAAAAGCTCATTGCTTACCCGTCATTATTCCGATATTTGCGGTCTTGGTTAAGGTCTAATAAACGCTTGTTATTTTTTACAAACCTAATTGAGAATCAATAACTTTTTTGAAACTTTCAAAAGGTTGGGCTCCCTCCATCTTTACATATCCTATTTGATCATTTCCTGCAAAAAATGCTGCAACTCCTACTACTACGATTAATCCTATAATTAACCCATTAAAAGTTGATTTTTTTATAGATACTTTCCCATTCTTATTTTGATTAAACTCAGAATTCTCAGAACTCATTTGCATTTGTTCCAAAGTCTAGCATACTTATTCGTATTGGCAAAATCTTACAATAGTAATTCTTTATTGAGAAATTAAAAGCCAATGACGGGATCTGAACCCATGACCTGCTGATTACAAATCAGCTGCTCTACCAGGCTGAGCTACATTGGCACAAATAAAATAAAATTTTTCAGGTTTAAAGTGTTGCCTGCAGATATCTAAAACACTCTTTTGTTTCAAACTGATCGAATTATCCGTCAGTTTATAATAATGCCCTATTTTGATACCTATTATGAAAATGAAATACATATCGCCAATCAGAGTAAAGGTTCTGATGATATTGTTTTATGGAACATCTGCAATGGGAATGATTATGGGACTATTTATTGCTCCTCCTTCAATGACTGTAATTCTTACTTTAATGGGAGTAATTAATTTTGGTTTGGGTGCATTTTTCACATATATCTTCTTAACACAAATACCAAATATCCCTGATAAAAGAAAGAAAAAGAAAAAAAGCTAGATGATTATAGAAGCAGGTCAGTTAGCTTCAAATTTTGAACTCTTGGCAAAGCGCTCTGCATTTATCATTGACAAGAAAGGAATAATCAGAAAGATTTTTCGAGACATCAATGTTGAACAACATGGTCAAGATATTGATAATTTTTAAAATCAATTATGAAAAACGTCTCTCTCAATTAAAGTATAAATAATGACACTCTTTCATCAATTCAGAAATGTTTGACTTTGTAGCGAAGAAGCTGTTCCTTACAAAAGGTAAAGGCGTTCATGAAGATAGGCTGACAAGTTTTGAATATGCTCTAAGAGATGCTGGAATAGCAGGAACAAATCTTGTGTTGATTTCAAGCATCTTTCCACCAAATGCTAAATTAATCTCTAGAAAAGAAGGTCTAAAAAGAATCAAACCCGGTCAGATTTTGTTTACAATTTATTCAAAGAATCAAACTAACGAACCACACAGAATGTGTGCAGCATCAGTTGGTCTAGCACAACCAAAAGATACAAGCAGATATGGTTATCTTTCAGAATACGAGTCTTTTGGTCAAAACGAACGCCAAGCTGGTGATTATGCTGAAGATATTGCAGCACAAATGTTGGCATCTTCATTGGGAATTCAATTTGATGTTGACAAAGCCTGGAATGAAAAAAGGCAGCAGTGGTTAATTTCGGGCCAAATCTATAAGACTCATAACGTCACTCAATCAATAAGAGGTAACAAAGATGGCAAATGGACAACTGTATTTGCAGCAGCGGTCCTCTTATTCTAATTATTTTTTGTATCCTTTCAGATAAAATAATGCAGCTGCAATTGCCACTATTGTGATTATGATTACTAACGCAATTGATTCGTCAAACTCTACTTTTTTAACTTGAAGTTGTGCACCTCCTAGCGAAAATTTCAATTCTTCTTTGCTTACCGATGTTTTTTCACCAAAGATGTATTTTCCCTGAATTCTTTGCCCTTCCTCAGGATCAAAAATCCATCCTTCTTTTGAAATGTCTGTAGGAATCTTTTCATTATCTATGATTTGTGTAGGGACTAAGTTTCCTTTGACATCTGAAACATTTGTATTTTCAGATGATAAAACTACTATTTGAATTATTGAATTCAGAGGATAAAGTCCTGACGAAAAATAATCTGATCTCTTTAGATTTTCAACCTTGAGAAATTCTAATGGGCTAATTTCAGAAATTGTTGTAGCTCTGTTGGAGTAATCAACTGATAATTTTAACTGTAAAAGTGATTTTGAATCTAATGGGATTAACGAAAATGTCATTTTTGAGTTTTCTTCAAATGATAAATTCTTTGCAACATCATAAAATCCTCCTCCCTCTCTAATTATTTTTGGAAGAAGTATTGCTGAAATCTTTTCATACATTGAGTAAGTATCTTCCATAGGCATTGTGTAAACTGCTGAAATCGTACCCGCACCAGAAATCACTCCTGAAGTTTCAAGTGCTTTGTTTATGTCATCATTACTGTGGATGAAAACCGAATGGAATTTTGCATCTGTATCAAACGCTTGGTTAATTTCATCAATGTATAATTCAGCAATCTCCTTAGTGGAATCTTGAATAGCAATAATGCCCTTATCTGCACGATCTCTTTCTACATTTATCATGATACATGATTGATCGACAACTCCTAGAACACACTTGTCATGGTTAGTCAAAATTATTGCTTGTATTCTATCATTTTCTCTGATTTTCTGCTCTAATTCTGCAGGAATTCTGATTTCCTGAATACTAGTACTTTGCAATGTAATTGATGCTGTAACATTTTGAGAAATGCTCTTATCTACAATAATTTGTGCAGTTTCCTGAAAAGTTGCAAGACTAATTTCTTGTGAATAGACATAATTTGTAGAGATTCCAATCAACACAATTAATATTAAGAAAAATATCTTTTTTCGCATAGGTTGCTACTCTAATAATGAAATTATTAAGTTTTACAAGTCTTTGAAAAGATCTTTTATTGATGGCGTATCAGATTTGATGTTAATTTTGGTAAGTGATTTCTTTTTGATTTTACCAACAAATGTTAAATCACGTTTGAATAACAAATCCGCAATCCAACTGGTTGCAACCTGAAATCTTTTTTCAAGCATTGGCAGTTTATACAAATAATAAGTTCTCCAAATTAACCACGCTAAAGATCCCTTAAAATGTAAACCATACACTATTGCAATTGCTACTCTTCTACCTAGTGTGGTCATCATTCCTTTACTCTTAAAAGAAAATTCTTTGAGTTTAGTTTTACCAGTAATCATAGAATAAAGATTATTTGCAACAGTTGCACTTTGATGAATTGAGTTTTGAGCAGTTGGTGGATATGCTTCCCCTGTTGAAGGATTTGTAATTAATGCACAATCACCTAAAGCAAAAATATTTTCATATTCTGTTAGTCTTAAATACTTGCCAACTTTGAGTTTTCCAGACTTGCCATGTTTGCATTTTAATGATGATATAATAGGATCAATGACTACTCCTGCAGCCCAAATCAGTGTCATACATGGAATTTTTTCACCATTATCTAATTGGGCAAAATCTTCGCCTGCATCAACCGCCTTTGTATTTGTAATTACATTTACACCAGCTTTTCTTAGATATTTACCAGCGTCTTTTCCAAGCTTTGGGCCAAGTTCAGGTAAGATGAATTCTTCTGAAGCAACTAAATTCATACTGATATTTTCTTCTCCAATACTGGGATAGAAATTTTTAACGGATTCCCTAACAAGATAATTAATCTCACCCATTGTTTCGACACCTGCAAAACCCGCACCAACAACAGTAAATGTCATAAGCTTCTTTTTGAAATCCACATCTGAGGTTTGAGCTGCACTCTCAAGCATATGGATTATTTGATCATGAATAGCGATTGCGTCTTCTACAGTTTTAATTACAAATGAGTGTTCCTCGATATTTTTGTTATCAAAAAAGTTAGTATTGCTTCCAAGTGCTATTATGAGATAATCATAATCAAGGGCACGTACTTTGCCATCAAATGTTCGAGTAATTGTAACTAGTTTTTGCTCTAAATCCATTGATGATATAGATGCTTGATAGAATTCAGCTTGTTTGCATAGCTTACGTATAGGTATAGTGATATCACTTGGATGGATTAGTCCAGAAGAAACCTGTGGTAGCATTGGTGTATAAAGAAAATAGTTATCTTTGCTTACTATGCTGATTCTAATATTTGGCTCATTTTTGAATTTATTTTGAATTGTTTTGAGAACGTTGATTCCTCCAAACCCACCACCCAGTATGAGAATTTTTTTAATTTGAGGCATATTCTGTTTTAAAAAAAACAACTAAGTAAATTTTGTACTATTTCTGTATACGAATAGATGAACTTTTTTTGTTTTTTTTACGAAAATGCATTATCTACTAGCTAATATTCTCTTTTATGCAAAAATCTAGTTAGTAATGGCACTAATTTCACTTCTTCTTGATATTTTCCAAGATCCAATAATTCAATTAATTGCCGTTTTGAGCGCTTTTGGTATTGGCATATTTCAAGGAATCATTCTAGGGCGAGCCATTCTTGTGAAATTCCCACGTCTTCAAAATCGTGTTAAGACAGTATCGATTACTTTGTTTATCATATTTTTGGTAAATGCTATTTTGAGCGTTCCACGTTTTTCTTCTCCTGAAAAAATTGATCTCTCAAATTTATCAGTAGGTAGTGCAAGTGAAGTCACCTCTTCTATCTTTTTGATTTTTGGAATGAATACTGGATTTCTAACCGTACTAGCTATTTCTGTTACTGTGATGACTTTTGTTCTTTTAAAATACACAAATATTCATGGTATATCAAAAGCATTTGTCTTTATTTTTAGCGCTCTTATACTACTTCTAACTGGTCTGAGTAGATTCACAGATCTTACCCCTAGTTCATTTGAGGTACTCTTGTATTTTCTTTATCAGTTAGGAATTACAATTGGTATTCTAGCTGGTACAATCAGAAAGATTAAACCAAAAAAATTGGACTTGAAATAATTTCAAACATTTAAATCAGATTATTCTTGGGTGGTTTATGACATCGAATTCAAACCGTTCGGGGAACAAGCTGGCAGTCCATGCGTTGGACTGTCAGCCCCATTATTAAAAAATCTAGTTTAGTGATGATAGTGCTTTAACTTGTTCATCAACATAATCAAAGCCTTGTTGCCAAAACTTTGTAGACCTAATATCAAATCCATATTCTGATAGGAGTTTCTCTGGTTTCTTTGAACCTCCTGCAGCAAGAATGTTGATGTATGCCTGAACAAAGTCCTTTCCCTCTTTTTTGTATCTCTGAAATAGGGATAATGCAAGCAAGTTTCCAAAAGAGTATGCATAGCAGTAAAATGGTGTGTGATAAAAGTGAGGAATACAACTCCACTCTATTGCAAAGTCTTCTGAAAGACTTACTGAATTCCCAAATTGTTCTTTTAGATTTTGTAGATATGTCTTTGAAATCTCATCCACTGTTGTTCCTTTTCCAATTTGCTTATGAGCATCAACTTCAAAGATTGTGAAAAATGATTGTCTTAGAATTGTTGCATACAAATCATCAATTTTTTCCGATAACACAATTTTTTTTTCATCATCAGAAATCTTATCAGATAAATTATCATATAATAGCAACTCTGAAAAAGTAGATGCTGTCTCAGCTAAAGGCAATGGGGCATCTTGAACAAGAATTGATCTATCTTGTGCTGCTTGACTGTGTACTGCATGACCCAATTCATGAGCTAAAGTAAAAACATCTCTTGACTTTCCTGTAAAGTTTACTAGGATATATGGTGTTATTTTTGGTGAAATAGTACTGCAAAATGCGCCATCTCTTTTTCCTTGTCTTACAGATGAATCGATGTGGTTCTCATTGAAGACTTTTCTTGCAAATTCTTCTAGTGTTTCACTAAACTTTCCAAGTGATTCAAAAACTAGTTTTACAGATTTCTTGTATGTGTAATTTTTTTCCTTAATGTTAGCTGCTGCTGGGGCATACAAATCATATCTTCTCAACTTTTTCATTTTTAACATCTTTGCTTTTTGCATAAAAAACTTTTGAAAAACTGAAGAATTTTTTTTACAAACAGAAAGAAGAGATTCTATAGTTTTATCATCAACATCATTTCCAATGTTTCTCATTGATATTGGAGTTTTGTATCCTCTTATTTCGATGCCTTCATCTCTCCAATTAAGAACAATATTTTGATATATCTCACCTATCACTCCTTTGTTTTCAGTATATTTTGTAAGAATAGTTTTGTAGGCAGTTTCACGTATCTTTGGATTTGTACTTCGAACGTAGTTTGTGAGTTCTTCTCTTGTCATTGTTTGAGTTTTATTTCCTATTTTCATTTTGTATTCATAGGCATTAGTTATCTTATCATACAGTTTTACAAGTGCGGATATACCTGTAACATCTAATGTGTTGATAATTCTCTCTTCAGGCTCACTAAGAGCATATTTTGCAAATAGTCTTTTGTGTAACAAATATTCTGTGAGCTCTCCCGTATCCTCCATGAGTCTTTTTGCATTTTTTTTATCTACTTTAGTTTTCCACCATAAATCAAAAAATAAAATCTTGTTAGAGATCTCAGAACCTAATTTTGACATCTGAGTCATTAGGGATGTTGCTTCATCTGATTGAGTATCTGAAGAATATAACAGTGATGCATATCCACCAATCTTACTCATCTTCTCAGACATTTCTTCAACTTGCTGTAGAATACCCATGAATTTTTTGGAAGACATTTTGGGGTCTAGTTTTGATTTTATCTTTTCAAACTTTCTTGCTTGCTTCTCTAATTCCTGAATTTGTTTTTGAAATGCTGAACCCTTTGGGTTCTTCGTTAATTCTGAAAGATCCCATCTTCCAAGTTGAATTTCTGCCATTTAATATTCATACTTTTTGTGCATCTTTATGTGTGATTATCTTTTCCTATTTTTGTAAATTATGCAAACTTTATCTTAGTACAACTACACCCCCCTCTAACATGTTTTTATATTATAAAACAATGTGATCAGGTGCATGTCATTTAAAAGAAAATTTTCTTTTCTTAGCATGTCTTTCGGTGTAATTTTAGCACTTTTGTTATTCGTTTCACCTTCGGCATTTGCTGCAGGAGAAAGCTCATCAGGTGGTTCAGATTTGGCAAAACCTATGTTAGCTATAGCTGCTGCAATTGCAATAGCTGGTGGTCTGATAGGTACTGGAAATGCACAACAAGGAATAGGTGCTGCTGGTATGGGAATTATTGCAGAAAAACCTGAGAAGTTTGGTCAAGTACTGTTTTTCTTTGTAATTCCAGAAACACTTTGGATCATTGGCTTCGTTTTAGGAATTATCTTATTGCTTGATATACTCTAGGACAAGGACTATGAGCATAGATATCTTTCTAGATGAAATAGAAAACAGGAAAAAAAAAGAAATCTCAGATCTTGACAAAGAATTAGATGATAAAAAATCAGCAGCTGGAATAAAAAAAAATACAGCCATTAAAGAACTTCAAGAACATTATTCGAAGGAAGCAAAAATAAAATCTGAGAAAGAAGCATCTAGAATAGTTGAAGCTGGAAAGTTAGAAGCAAAAAAGATCTTGTTTGATGCAATCAACAAAAACCTAGATTCGACATTTGATAAGATAAAACAAGAACTTGGGAACTATGTAAAAACTTCAGAATATAAAAAGAAATTACAGAAAATGGTTGAAACTGCAAAAAATATACTGGGTGATAATCTAGTAATCCATTGTAGGGATGAAGATAAGGCTGTTTTTAGCGGTCAGGATATTACTATTGGTTCCTCAATTCAAATTTTAGGTGGATTAATAGCTGAAAACAATGATGGTACAAAGGAACTGGATCTTACATTTGAAGAATTACTGCGAACCCATGAAGATGAAATTAAAACTACAATTTTGGAGAAGATACTGTAATGGGGACTTCGCCATATTCATCTTCTTTTGGTAGATTGCAGTCAATATCAATGAGTTTTCTTAAACCTGACTTTTTGGAGAGCCTTCTAAAGGCAACTGATGTAACTGAAATGATCAAGCTTTTAGAGTCAACTTGGTATGGTCCAGAGATTAAAAAATATGCTTCAGTCTATCAGGGTACAGAACTTTTAGAAGTAGCACTTAACCGACATTTAGTTGAAATTAATAAAATTATTTTAGAATCAGCACCCTTTAGTGGCAAAAATGTTGTTCGAGCTTATCTGGCCAAGTGGGATCTCTTTAACATTGAGCTAATCCTTTCTTCTAAAATGATGGGGAGGAAAATCACAGAAACTGAGTCATTGTTAGTTTCTAGTCGTAATGTGCCTGCAGGAATTGCGGCTGGTAACATTTCACATGATGAAATTAAGATTATACTTTCAGAACCAGACGTCGGAGGCGTCGTAAACAAACTTACAAAATATGACTATGGCGTGGTATTGATGAAATACATAGATGAATTCCAAAAGACAGGTGATCTTGGACCAATGATGTCTGCTCTACATGAATCATATTATCAAAAGTTACTTGAGTCATTAAAATTCTTTCAAGGTGATGAAGGCCCTATTAGAGAATTATTTCGTGCTGAGATAGATAAGAAAAATATTCTAAACCTTCTAAAGGCAAAAGAATCTAACGTTGAAAAAGAAATGCTAGCAAGACATCTTGTTGAGGGAGGACGAATACCATCAAAGGAATTACTTGACATTTATGAAGTTAAAGATGTTACTGAAATTATAGGACGAGTAGAACCATTTTTCAAACTAAGCGAGTCACTAGAACAATATAAGACTTCAAAAAGTTTAATTAATTTTGAAATAGCTATTTCAAAATTAATTAATACTACATATACAAAGAAATTGAAAAATATTTCACTTTCTATTGGTACTATTTTCTATTTCATCATTAGTGCTGAATATGAACATGAAAATCTTAAAAGAATTTCATATGGAAAACGATACAATCTTTCAACTGATAAGATTAAGGAGCTGTTACTAACTTGAGTGAACAAATATCAAAACAAAAAACCGATGCAACCGGTAGATTGGCAATTGTAGGTGAACGTGAGCTTGCAATTGGCTATCGTCTAATTGGAATCGATGACACATTTATTGTAAATGATGAAGAAGCAAGTAAAAAAATTCAAGAACTATATTCCTCTGGAGAATTTGGTTTAATTATTGCAAGTGATTCAGTACGATCTAAAATTCCCTCCAAGTTTCTGTCAGAAATTGAGGGATCAATTGAGCCATTAATATTATTTTTACCATCTCTAAAAGAAACTACCGAAGAAGACAAAGAATCAATAGCTGCATTAGCAAAACGCGTACTGGGAATAAATATCGAGACAAGTTGATGATAATATGACAGATGCTTTCGTTTCACGAATTTCTGGGCCTGTTGTGGTAGGTAAAGGTCTTGGAGGTGCACGAATGTTTGATGTTGTTCGTATTGGCGAAATGGGTCTTGTAGGAGAAATCATTCGTTTAGAAGGAGATTCTGCCCAAATTCAAGTTTATGAGGATACTACTGGTCTAAGACCTGGAGAAAAAATAGTAAATACAAACAAACCACTTTCTGTGCAGCTTGGACCTGGATTACTAAAGTCAATTTATGATGGCATTCAAAGACCTTTGGATGTATTAAGAGAGCAAAGTGGAGACTTTATCAGCAGAGGAAAAATTATTCCTGCTCTAGATCAAAAGAAAAAATGGGATTTTGTTCCAGTTAAGAAGAAAGGAGATCAAGTTGCACCTGGTGAAATCATTGGTGAGGTTCAGGAAACTCCACTGATCAAACATAAAATTATGATTCCACCTAATGTTTCTGGAGAACTTGTAGAAATTTCTGAAGGACAATATACTGTTAACGATAATGTTGCAGCTCTAAAAAATGGTAAGACAATTGATATTGGGTTGTCTAGTTGGTGGACAGTTAGAATACCAAGACCAGTTTTGAAAAAACTTCCTCCTGAAGAACCATTGATTACAGGCCAACGAGTCATTGATACATTTTTCCCAGTTGCCAAAGGTGGAACTGCTGCAATTCCTGGTCCTTTTGGAAGTGGAAAAACAGTAATTCAACAACAGCTTGCAAAATGGGCTGACAGTGAAATAATTGTGTATATTGGTTGTGGCGAAAGGGGAAATGAAATGTGTGAAGTTCTCACCGAATTTCCTAAATTAATAGATCCAAAATCAAAACGACCTCTTATGGAACGAACTATTCTAGTTGCTAATACTAGTAACATGCCAGTAGCTGCCCGTGAAGCAAGTATCTATACTGGAATTACAATGGGCGAATATTATCGTGATATGGGTTATGGGGTTGCACTTATGGCCGATAGTACTTCTAGATGGGCTGAAGCATTAAGAGAAATTTCAGGAAGATTGGAAGAAATGCCTGGTGAAGAAGGATATCCTGCATATCTTGGTAGAAGACTTGCAGAATTTTATGAAAGAAGTGGAAAAAGTATTCTCATTTCTCCTGAACAACGTCAAGGTTCTCTAACTTTAATTGGTGCAGTTTCTCCACCTGGTGGGGATTTTTCAGAACCAGTATCACAAAACACACTAAGAGTTACACGTGTTTTCTGGGCACTTGATGCAAGCTTAGCAAATCGAAGACATTTCCCATCTATCAATTGGTTGACCAGCTATTCTTTGTATGTTAATGATTTATCAGATTGGTACAAATCTAATGTTTCTAAAGACTGGGTTGATCTTAGAAAAGAGGCATTAGAAATTTTACAGAGAGAATCAGAATTACAAGAAATTGTTCAGTTAGTTGGATATGATGCACTTCCTGAACCAGAAAAAGGTATTTTAGACACTGCTCGTTCAATTCGAGAAGATTACTTACAACAAAGTGCATATGATGAAGTTGATACTTACACATCGATTCAGAAACAATACCAAATGTTAAAACACATTTTAGAATTTGGTAGGATGGAAGCTGATGCAATAAAGAAAGGAGTTTCTGCTGCAAAGGTATCTTCACTTGAATCGAGAGGAATGATACCAAAAATGAAATGGACAAAAGAGGAACAACTAGAACAATTAGTTAATAACATTAAATCCAAGATGAATCAAGAATTTGATAATCTTTCAAAGGAGGTTTCTGATTAATGCCTAATGTTTCATTCAAATCACTTGACAAAATTAGTGGACCTTTAATTTTTGTCAAAGGAGTAGATAATGCTGCTTATGGTGAAATGGTAGAAATAAAATTACCCAATGGGGAAAGACGACAAGGTCAAGTTTTAGACACAAGTAAGGGACTAGCAATAGTCCAAGTATTTGGTTCAACACTTGGTCTGAGTACTACTGGTACTTCTACAACATTTCTTGGAGAAACTGCACAGTTAGCAGTTTCTGATGAAATGCTTGGCAGAGTATTTGATGGACTTGGAAATCCAAAAGATAATGGTCCAAAGATTGTATCAAAAGAAAAGTTTGATCTAGTAGGCGCAGGTATTAATCCATATTCTCGAGAAGAACCATCAGAATTCATTCAAACGGGAATATCAAATATTGATGGAATGAATACGTTGGTAAGAGGTCAAAAACTACCAATATTTTCTGCATCTGGTCTTCCACATAACTTACTTGCATCTCAAATAGCAAGGCAGGCAAAAGTTCTTGGAACTGAAGAAAACTTTTCTGTTGTTTTTGCAGCAATTGGAATTACCAGTGAGGAATCTAACTTTTTCATTAAACAATTTGAAGAAAGTGGATCATTAGAAAGAACTGCTTTGTTTCTCAACCTATCTTCTGATCCTTCTATGGAACGTATCCTTACCCCAAGACTTGCATTAACTACCGCAGAATTTCTTGCATACGAACGTGGAATGCACGTTCTAGTTATCATGACTGATATGACAAATTATTGTGAAGCATTAAGAGAAATATCTGCAGCACGAGAAGAAGTTCCTGGAAGAAGAGGTTATCCTGGTTATATGTATACAGACTTGGCTTCAATATTTGAACGTGCAGGAAAAATTAAGGGTAGACAAGGTTCAGTGACACAATTACCAATTCTTACTATGCCTGCTGATGATATTACACACCCGATTCCTGATCTTACAGGTTACATTACTGAAGGTCAAATAGTAATGAGCAGAGAATTACATAGAGCAAACATTCAACCTCCAGTTGATGTCCTAACAAGTTTATCGCGTTTAATGAATTCAGGAATTGGTGCGGGAAGAACAAGAGAAGATCATAGACAACTTGCAGATCAACTTTATTCTGCATATGCACAAGGTAAAGATGCAAGAGCATTAGCCGCTATAGTGGGTGAAGGTGCCTTAAGTGATTTAGATAAAAAATTCCTTGATGTGGCAAATAACTTTGAACAAAAGTTTGTTAATCAAGGTTTAGATGAGAATCGTCCTATTGAACAAACACTTTCAATTGGTTGGGATCTATTATCTGGTCTTTCAGAAACAGAACTAACTCGTATTAAACCTGAATTTATTGCAAAATATGCAAAGAAGACTAGTACTGGTAATACAATAAAATCGGAGTAGGTGATATGGGTTGACAATAGGTTCTGACATTCGTCCTACACGCCTTGAATACTTACGTGCAAAAAAGCGAATAAAAATTGCACAAAAAGGATTAAAACTTTTAAAACTTAAACGTCAAGCATTGATTTTAGAATTTTTTAACATTAGTAAGTCATCAGCTAAATTGAGAGGTCAACTAAACTCAGAACTTATCAAAGGTTATCAAAGTATCAGAATGGCAGAAATGCTTGACGGTGAGATGAGACTAGAAAACGAAGCAATGAAAATTCCACAACTAAAGAAACTACTCATAACACCAAAAAATGTGATGGGAGTTAAAATTCCAAGATTAGAAGGTGGAACTAGAGAACAATCTCTTACAGAATATTTGTTAGAAATTCCAGTTTCAATTAGTGAAGCTATAAAAGCATTTCAAGAAGTTCACAAGATAGTGTTAGATGTTGCAGAGAAAGAGACAACTTTACGAAAACTTCTCAATGAGATAGAGAAAACAAAACGAAAGGCTAATGCAATTGAAAATGTCTTTATTCCAAGATTAGAAGAAGCCGTTAAATTTATTTTATTTAGATTGGGAGAAATTGAACGTGAAACATTTGTTATGTTAAAGAGTGTGAAACGAAAGATTAGTGAGAGAGAAGAGCGAGTTAAAAAGGAGGCCAAAATAGTTGCAAACTAATTTTAAAAATCCTCAGCAAAAAAAATTCTACTTTATAAAACGAGCAATTATGAGAGCTAATGTTGTCATTGCAATTTTAGTCATTGTGTATTTGACCAAAGAATTCATGGGTATGTGATTATGTTGGATAACCAAGAACAATACATCAACTCTCTCAAGAAGATTAAAGAGGTTGAGGAAAATGTCCAGAAAGAAATTGATAATTACAGAAAGGAGATATCTGAAAAAATTTCTCAATTAGATCCAGATTTGAAAAACGCCATAGCATCTGCAAAAACTGAAGGTGAAAAACTTGTAGAATCAAGCATAGAACGATCAAGAAAAAAGGCTACTACTGAAACCGAAAAAATAATAGAAGAAGCAAAGACCAAAGCTGGAAATATCTCTTCTCAAATTATGCCTCAAAATACTAAAGAAATCATAGATATTTTGCTAAAAGGAGTAGAATAATGATGTTGAAGCCTG
Source organism: Marine Group I thaumarchaeote (assembly GCA_013390905.1). Taxonomy (GTDB): domain Archaea; phylum Thermoproteota; class Nitrososphaeria; order Nitrososphaerales; family Nitrosopumilaceae; genus Nitrosopumilus. The sequence continues at coordinate 52,170 of JACATG010000006.1, forward strand.
TTCCTATGGCTTTGATAGCAATTTTAGGTTTGAAAAAAAACCAACACTCTGCTATTTCCATATTACATGATCTGGATGTTATTCATCTAGAACCTTTATCAAAAGATATTTCTACACTGTTAAGAAATGAGCGTGATGAGGAATTAACAAGAAATGTTTCAACTCAATTTTTACGGGTAAAGGCATTATTGACTACTCTTCCTGCAATTTCAGTAAAACTTTGCAAACGTTTTGCGTCAACGGGTGAACTTTTGCAAATGGCCAGTCGTATTGAAATTGATGACCAAGTTTCAACTATTGAAAAGAATAAAGAATCTCTGCTGACAGAAATAAACGATACAAAGAACAAAATCAAACTATTCGAAGAATTTGTTTTTTTTCCTGAAGATGTAAAAATTCTTCAATTATCATCTGCAACTTCTTATTTTGGTAGAATTGCATCAGAAAAATTTGAAGAATTTAATAAAGTTCTGCAAGAATATAAACAAGACATCTTCCTTTATTCAAAACAAGAAAAAAAAGTTACACATCTTGTGCTTGTTGTTTTTTCAGGTATTCCATCTGATGCTTTTGCCAATATTATTCAAACACATGATGTCAAAATTGAAGTAGTTCCAAACCTTGTTGGAAAACCAACTGACATAATAACCAAACAAAAAACCAACCTTGAAAATCTTAATCAAAAACTTAAACACATCAATGAAGAGCTAACCAAAATTTCAGAGGAGCACTATGCAAATTTGGTTGTAATCCATGAACAATTAAAGATTGAAAATAAAAAACTCGAGGTTATTTCTAATCTAGGTGTAACTGATGATGCCTTTGCATTAGAAGGCTGGGTTCCAAAGTCAAAAATTAACCAAATTGAAACAACATTGAAAAAACATACTGCTGGAACAACCGTTTATGAATTAGAAACAAAAGATAAACCTCCAACCTTAATGAGTAATCCCAAAAGATATTTCAGATTGTATGAGGCATTCATAAGATTCTATTCATTACCGGAAAGCAAAGAATTTGATCCAACTATAATTTTTGCTATAGTCTTTCCTATATTTTATGGAATAATGATAGGAGATGCAGGTTATGGTCTTTTTATTCTTCTTGTTTGTTTATGGGTGATTAGACGTCTTGAAAAAGGAAAACGTAATCTTAACATAATGCCAAAACAACTGCGAAGTTTTGCGTTATTGATATTGAAAAAAAGACAGATGTTAAAATTAGCAAAGGCGATGATTCCAGGTTGCATTGTTGCTATAATTCTCGGAATAATCTTTGATCTTTACTTTGGATTCCATCTTAACGGTTACGTATTTGATGCTCTAGCTAGTGTTGGAGTTACTGGTTTTCCAGAACCAGGTGCTGTATTAAACAGACCTTCACAAGCATTTTTTGATCCAATTGAGAGAGCAGGTACTCTTTTGCTATATTCTGGATACATTGGCATTGGAATGGTGTCATTAGGTCTTGTCATGGGAATAACAAACTGTCTAAGAGAAGGCGAAAAAAGGGAAGCCATAGGTAAAGTTGGCTGGCTAGCATTTGGTTGGGGTGTTGTTCTAGTTGGGTTGGCTATGATACATGGAGATGCACTCAATCCTATGTGGCCAAGGCTTATTGAAGTCAATCCAATAGCATACATGTACTTTGGATTACTTTTTGGTGGAATTGCATTAATGTTCATTGGCGAAGGCGCTAGAGCCATAATGGAATTGGCATCTATTGTAAGTCACATACTTTCCTATACTAGACTAGTTGGAATATTATTAGCGTCAATCATTCTTGCCCACACCACAGATTTCATTTTTCTTAAAGCACTAAACATTTCAATTCCATTTATCATTCTTGGTTCTCTCATCTTGGTTGTGGGACATTTATTCAATATCATTATTGGTGTCTTTGAACCTGGTATTCAGGGTGCAAGGTTGGTTTACGTTGAATTCTTCTCTAAATTTTATCATGGTAACGGTAGACAATTCATCTCTTTTGGAAGTGTGAGAAGGTTTACGGAAGAACAATACATACTAGAACAAAGCGTGATTAAACCAGAAAAGAAAAAACTGATTAAACCAAAAATAAAGACTAATTAAAAAAATAACACTAAAAATTAAAATCGAGCATCAAATTACACTCATTTGCATTATGTCATTCAACCTCAGAATACATTTACACAGAATCAAGATAATTCTTAATAATCACTTCATAATTAACAATATGTGGATTTCAATAAATTTTGTAGTGAGGTACTTAAACTCAACCCAAAGATACGATTTGCTGGAGTCTATAGCACTGTAAATGGTAACATTTGGTATAAAATGCAAGAAGGAATTACAAAAATATTTGACGATGAGCAAACTAAAGACTCTATGGTGCATGGATACATGAGATGGAAAAACCGTATGCATGTTGCAGATCTAATAGGTACGCCAATCTACACCATGACAAAATATCCTAAAATAAATCGCATTACGTTGCCTTGTGGAGGTAATGCCTTGATCATGATAAGTACACAGACTGACCTTGAACCTGTTGAAATAGTTGATGAAGTTTGTGAACTGCGAAAAAAATATGAAGATGATAAAGATTATGAGCCACGTAGCCAAACATGTTAACCTTTTCTTTCTGATTTAACAATAACATTTTCTACTTTATAAAAAAATCAATAATACTCTTCATGAAGATAACACCACTTCCAAATATTGTCTGGGATTGCTCTCATTACAGGATGCCCAGTTTCTTGAAAGTGCTTTGTTGCATGTTTTCCAATAGATGAATCACAACAACCAACATGTCCACATGTTAAACACATTCTAAGCGCAACCACTGGAAGATGTTCTATTTCACACTCCTCACAGCTTTTTGTGTTTGGTGGAATTCTTTTTTTTTCTTGGGAGAAATGATTACATTCTTTTGGCATATTGTTATCTTTTTTTAGGGTATCCTTTTGATTCTACACTAGATCGTTGGTATTGGAAATTACTCTGAAGATTTTTACAGTATAATCCCCTTCAAAAATATTTACAAATTCTCCAGTGCTTAAATCAAGATTTCTAACTCTGAATTTGTATTCAAAAGAACCATCTTCTTTCACATCAACCTGTGTAAAGTGGACTGGATCTTCTCCCTTGTAAATTTGAATGATCACTGGATAGCTTTCAACATAATCAGATGCAGCTCCTATGACTACTCCCCATGGAAGTTTATTGTCTTGAGGAATACTCATTGTAGTGACAGTTTCTTGCAAACTAATTTTCTCATTAATCGGAGTTACAGTAATGCTATTTTGATTAGTTTCAGCAGAAATATCATTTGGAATCATCATTATGCCAATTACTGTCATGATTGTTCCAATCAAAAGTATACTTGATTTTGTATTCATCTTAGTTTCTTTTTTTTCAAGTCCTTTAAAAAATTTGTTACTAATTCATTCCAACTTTATTTAGATTATGGTAATTCCTCTTCTAAATCAGAACATGCCTTGTGAACCCACTTTTCTTTAGAGTTTTTTAGTATCTCTTTTCCAATTTTGATTGCCTCTCCACATTCTACACATTTTCCATTAAATCTAGCCTTCACAGATTCTCCTTCGTCCTGTCCAATTTTAACTAGTCTCTCAATGAAAATTTTCTGGATCTGCTTTACCAAATGTAGGGGTGGACCGGATGGGATTTGAACCCACGACCTTTGCGGGATTTCTCCTTACGCAGTGTGAGTGCGTCATCCAAACCAAACTAGACGACCGGTCCAACAAATTTACAAAAACACAAGCTTTTTTGTCTTTAGATTTTGATATTTTATGATTACAATGAACTTTTAGTTCTATTTCTTGACCCCAAGTGTTCTGTTCTTTAGTCTCAAGTATGGATTTCTGCATTTTCTACATCTTGTAGCATTAATATCATTTCTAGCTCCACATTTGAAGCAAATTTTCATAACAAGACGTGCTTGTTGTGCAATGCGTTTTTTTTCAGGGTCTGAAATTGGCATTTAAATATCTCCAAAATCTCTCTCTTTTATTCTAATCGGATTTTTCCATCTTTCCTGCCAATAACACAGGTACTTCTGTAGGTCTCTTTGCTACTGGAACGTTTGCCTTGTTGAACATGAATATTTTGGATTCGGCAGAACCATAAGTTCCCATGACGATTGCACCGGCATGCCCCATTCTCTTTTCTTTTGGTGCTGATCTTCCTGCAATGTATGCTACAGTTGGTTTGTTAAATCCACTATCGATAATTCTTTGAGCCAAAATTTCTTCAGAGTCCCCTCCGATTTCTCCTACAACCACTAACCCTTCTAAATCTGGAATATCTTTTATCATCTCAAATGCATCAATAAGTCTTGTACCGTTAACTGGATCTCCTCCAATGCCAATTGTAATTAATTGTCCAAACCCTGCAGTAGTTAGTACATCTGAAATTTCATAGAGTAATGTTCCACTCTTTGATAGGACAGCAATCTTCCCTGCCTTGAACGGAGTTACTGGCATGATTCCAATCTTGATTACTCCTGGAATTATGATTCCAGGAGTGTTTGGTCCAATGACTATTGCTCCTTTTTGTTTTGCTAGCTCTAGTGTTAACATAGTATCTCTAATTGGAACATGTTCTGGAATTGCAACTAGTAACTTGATTCCAGCTTCTAGTGCGTCTTTTGCAGCACCAAGAAAGAATTTCGCTGGAACAAAGATAATTGAAATTTTTGCATTAGTGGCATCTACTGCCTCTTGCATTGTATTGTAAATTGTAACCTTATCTTCAAATTTTTGACCTCCTTTACCTGGGGTTACTCCTGCAACTATATTGGTGCCATCTCTAATCATGTGTCTTGTATGTATAGATCCGTATACCCCGGTAATTCCCTGAACAATAACTCCTTTTTTCATATAGTCCTGATCTTCTGGTTTTCCTTTGAGCAGTTCAAAAATATCTATCAATTCTTTACTCCCATTACTGCTGCATTGATTGCTTCTTCTACTGAATCGTAAATCTTTGTTCTAGAGCCTTGAAGCATCTCTTTTGCTTTTTCTGATTCAATTCCTTTCAGTCTTGAAAACACTGGCAAGTCAATTAAATTATTCTCATATGCTTTAAGAAATGCTTCTGCTACTATTGTTGTTTTTACAATTCCTCCATAGATGTTTACTAAAATTCCTTTTACTTTACTCATCTTACTGATCAAAGTTAATGCTTCATAAACTGATTCTGTAGTTGCACCACCACCTACATCTAAGAAACATGCTGGCTTACCGCCATTATCAGATAACATATCAAGTGTTGACATTACAAGTCCTGCACCGTTTCCAACTACTGCAATGTTTCCATCCAATTCAACTAATGAGAACCCACTTTTTTCTGCTCTTTCTTCTATCTCTGAGATCTCTTGATATTTTTGTAATTCATTATGTCTGAAATTACTGTTATCATCTGTTACAAATTTACCATCAAGTGCAATTACTGCATCGTCTTGCATAATTGCAAGTGGATTGATTTCTACAAGCTCTGCTTCTTTTTCAATTGTGAGCTTTGATAATTTTTTCAAAGTATCAATAAAACCATCTGCTATTTTTCCTTCTAATCCAATCTCTTTTGCAACTTCGTTTGCAATTTCATCTGAGACATCTCCTAATCCAATTTCTTTGATGATTTGATTTTTTACTGATTCAATTTCAACCCCACCATCTGATGATGCAATGATTGTGTAGCATCTTTTTGAACGGTTCAAAAATATTGATAGGTACAACTCTTTTTTGATGTCTGCCATCTTTTCGAGCAAAATAGCCCTTGCTTTTTCTCCCTTGATTATCAAATCCATGACTTGAGGATATTTTAGCTCAAATTCATCATCATTTTGACATATTTGAATTCCTCCTGCCTTGCCTCTTCCTCCTACAGGAACCTGGATTTTAATCACAAATGGATATCCTAACTCTTTTGCATGTTTCCTTCCTTCCTCTATATTGGTAGATGATTTACTATCTAGAAGATTAATTCCATACTCTCGAAATAGTTCCTTTGCCTGAAACTCTAGTAAACGCATGCAAAAATTCTGACCTTTACGGTCCTTATTAATTATGATATTATCCTAATTGTTCCTTAAGAAAATCAATCATCTCCAAAAAGCGATCCTGACTTTTTCTCAATAATTCTTGAGGGTATTCTTCAATTGTAAATACAAACTGTTGCTGAAAGCTTGGAACCAAAACTCCACCTGATGTAACCATCTGCTCAATTACATGTCCTTTGGTAAGTGTACATACAATTTCTTCATAAGAGTCATCATCTTCTTCTAGAGTTTGTCTGTAAAGAACAATGGGCCTGTTTGTCTTTGCAACAATGTTTGAACCTTTTTCTAATAATTCTGATAAATGCTGAATCTGCCAAGCATCAAGGCTGATTTGCTTTACCATATTCTTAATGCCTGATTTTTCTATTTAACCGTGGTAAAACAATGCATGTTCACTATTTGTTGTCAATAAAGTAACCTAATGAAATCAAAAAGAAAGAAAATGATTTGGCATTTATGCCATATCTAGTGCTCTAGAGTGTTTTCTCGTATGTGGTCTTTCACCTGAATACTTTCTTCTCATGTGTCCTGATGGTCTTCCATAGATTAGTTCTAAGAACCATGACTCATGCTCAATCTCTTCTGCTAGGATATCTTTTGCAATATCATATGTTGTAGGATCTTTTCCTAATGTCATCTGGCAAATTTTATTCCAGTTGACTAATGCGCCTTGTTCCGCTTTGAGACATTTTTCTAGGATTTCTTTGTAATCTGTTGGATTTGCTGGAAGCTGTAAGAATTCACAACCTGACATCTTGATAAATTCAATTGCATCATTTGGAAGTTTACCTCCTAATTGATAGATTCTCTCAAGACATGATTCAAAGTGGCTGAGATCTTCTAATCGTGCATCTTCAATGATTCCTTTCAGTCCTTCTCCTTTCATGCCTGTACAATGTGCTCTGAGGTTGGTAAAGTAGTAGTATGCTGTAAATTCAACTGCAGCATTATTGATTAACTCTTTTAACAACTCATCGACATCAAGACCATTTTGTTTTAGAACATTAATTCCAACAACATTTGATGTGTTTGATTCGGACATTTCATTATAGAATTAATAATTGTAATAAAAGTATTACATTAATTCTCAAAATCTATTCTACAGAGATTCTTATTTTTTGTCCATCAATATCGTCATTTTTGTATTCTTTGCAGGATTCTGTAAAATTAACCTGTTTTACTCTAACTAAAAATGCCAAGTCTTTAGTTCTTTCTTTTACCATTTCAAGTGACTCCTCATCCAAATCAAGAATTGATGCAATCTCTAAAACATCAGTTGGATTGTATCCTCTTTCTTTTCTAAGAGTTTGAAGTCTTCTTGCAACATCTTTTACTAATCCTTTTGCCATCATCTCTTTGTTTCGTAATGTTGAGATGAATACGATATAGTTATCTCTTTTTGATACTGCAAAGTTTTCATTTGCATCAAAATCTACAACAAAATCTTCACTATCCAATGAAATAGTTTCTCCATCAATATCAAAATCAAATTTTCCATCTTTCTGTAATGATGAAATAATCTCTTCAGAATTTGTCTCTGTAAAAATTGAAACTAGTTTACTCATATGTTGTTTTACCTTAGGTCCTATTCTCTTTCTTTCTAATTCGATAACTGCCTTAACAGGTAATCCTAATTGTTTTAATTCTAAAATTTGTTCTAATCCAGATTCTTTTTCTGTTTCAACAATACTAAATTTTTCTATGTTTAATTGTGATTGCAATAAATCAGATAATGATTCAAGTTTAATTTTCTGACCTTTTCTTACACAAATCTGCGCTTCATTTAGTGGCCATCTTCGCTTTAACTTTCCTTTCATTCTTGCAGCAGAAGATACAGACACAACATCTTTCATAATATCAAATGATTCCTCAATCTCTTCATTGACAAGTGATTCTTGATATTGAGGCCATTTGTCAAGTAGAATACTTTGTTTCCCATCAAATACTGTTTGATATAGATACTCACTGGTAAATGGGCAAAACGGATGAATCAAAATATTAATTGTTTTCAGCACTTTACTTAGTACTGCATAAATTGCCAGTCTTCTGTTTTTCTTTTTCTCATCTTCATCCCATAATTCTCCTCTAGTAATTGGAATGTATACTTGGCTTAGATTATTTATGATAAAATCGTCAATTGCTTTGGCACCCTCATGGAATTTACACGTTTCATTCCTTTCCGTAATTTCACGAATTAATTTTTGAAGTTTTGATAGGAGCCAAATATCTGGAGATGTTAACAAATCATTTTGCTTTGCCCATTCAATTGTCTTTGATTGATCAAAATTATCATATTGGCTATTTTGTTTAAAGTAAAGATGCAGATTAAATAATGTGTTAATTACCTGATATGGTCTTGACATTAATTCATCAGTACTGAAACTTAGTGGCTCAATTGGACTTGCCTTCCACATAAAATAAAATCTCACCAAATCAGCAGGATATTTTTGCAGTAACTTTGCTCCATCCAAAACATTTCCTTTGCTTTTACTCATCTTACCTCCATTTTCATCAAGTACATGTCCTTGGAACAAAAATGACTTGAAAGGAGGATTTGGGCCATTATTTAATATCACATTTTCAATAAGTAGAGTATATGCCCATCCTCTGGTTTGATCAATTCCTTCTGTGAAAAATGGTGCAGGAATTTCTTTTGAATATTCTTCGTCTGTCAATGATGAATATGGCGCAGAACCACTATTGTGCCATGTATCTAAAACATACTCTTCTCTCTTTGTTTTGACGCTGCCACATTTTTTGCACTTTACAGTAATATTATCAATCCATGGTCTGTGTAATTCAAAGTCTGGCCCATCTGGCAAATTCTCTGCAGCATCCACAATTTCCTTTCTTGTAAAGAACCAATTTTTTTCACCACAATCTTCACAACTCCAAACAGGTAGTGGACAACCCCAAATCCTTTCTCGTGAAATACACCATGGGTGTTTTTCTCTAATAATTCCAAGGAATCTATTTCTTGGTTGCTCAAAAAAGTATTCTACACTTTCTGCTGCTTCAATTGCTTTGTTGTCAAGACGGTCAAGCTTGTAAAACCAACCTCTTCTGGCAAGCCATACAATGGGATGGCGTGATCTCCAGCACAAGGGATATTTGTGTTTTATTTTTCCAATCTTTACAAGGGCATTGCAATCTTTTAGATCTTCGACAATTACTCTGTCTGCATCTCTGACAAACATTCCTGAGTATTTACCTGCTTGAGCAGTGAATTTTACTTCGTCATCAATAGGGTTGAAAATTTTGACATTTCTTTTGTTTGCTATTTTGATATCTTCTTCTCCATTTGCAGGAGATAAATGCACTAACCCACTTCCTGTACTAATATCAACAAATGATTCAGAGACTGTAACATGATAATTGTCTAGTTTTGCACATTCATTTAATCCTGGAACTAAATCCAACAATGGGTGAATGTATTTTTTTCCTTCAAATTCTGAACCCTTTATAGTTTTTTCAATTTTATAATCATCAATCTTTACCTCTATCATGAATTCTTCTAGTCTGGTCTTTCCAACAACCCATATCTCATTTTCTACTTTGACATAAGCATAGTCTTCTTCAGGTTGTAAACCAACCATTGCATCTGTAATTAGAGTAAATGGCATGGTAGTCCATACTATCAAAAATGCATCTTCATCAACTAGTTTTACTTTATAGTAAAGTGATGGATCTTTAACTTCTTCATAACCTTGATTTACTTCTGAATGACTAAGTGATGTTTGGCAACTTGGGCAATATGCAATTACAGTAAAGTCTTCTTCTAAAATTCCGTTTTCATATGCTTTTTTTAGCACTTGCCATTCTCTTTCAATAAATTCATCTCTAAAAGTCCAGTATGCTTTGTCATGATTAAATGACATGCCCAATAACTCATCAACTTCTACCCATGCCTTGTTGTATTTTTCTACAACTTTTTTACATTCAGCTACTATTCTTTCAATTCCAAATTGTTTAATTAATTCTGTTTTTCCACCTGTTACCCCTAACTCTTTTTCAACTTGTAATTCTACTGGAAGTCCTTGGGTATCCCATCCTCCGTTAAATTCAATTTTTTTTCCCTGTAATGTGTTGAACCGATACCACAAATCTTTGATGACTCTACCTCTTAGATGTCCTGCATGTGGAATTCCATTCATTGTTGGCGGCCCTTCAATGAATCTGATTTTTTCAGGCTTGTCAGATGCAAAAATCTGTTTTTCTAAATCAATTGATTTGATGTATGCTTTTACTTGAGATTCTATTGCTTTTGCATCAAACTTGGTAGAAAATTCCATCTGGATTTTGATATGTGTGTGGCATTATAAAGCTAAATTAGTTTTACAAGATTTGGATTATATTATTGGGTAAATGATCATCATTGTTGGTAAATGTTCTGGTAGTTGGTTCTGGTGGAAGAGAACATGCATTGTCATGGAAACTGTCTCAAAGTCCTAAGGTTGATACTGTTTTTACTGCTCCTGGAAATGGTGGAACTGAAAACAACGTTCCAATAAATGTGGATGATTTGGATGGATTATCTGATTTTGCTCAACAAAATAATTGCTTTACCATAATTGGACCTGAAGCTCCATTGGCAGCTGGAATTGTTGATAGATTTAATCAGCGTGGACTCAAAGTTTTTGGCCCTTCTCAACAAGCAACACAGCTTGAATCAAGTAAGATTTGGGCTAAGAATTTTATGAAACGAAATGATATTCCTACTGCACGATATGAAATATTTGATGATGCTCAAAAAGCTCAAGATTATGTTAAATCACTTGGTTACAATGTTGTAGTGAAGGCTGATGGCCTTGCTGCAGGAAAAGGTGTTATTGTTTGTAATAGTAACGAAGAAGCATTTTCTGCAATTCAGACAATTTTAGTCAAAAAAACATTTGGTGATGCTGGAAATCGCATCATTGTTGAAGAAAGAATTGATGGGATTGAAGCCTCATACATTGCGCTATGTGATGGTGAGATTGCCATTCCTATGGCAACAAGCCAAGATCATAAGAGAATTTTTGATAATGACAAAGGTCCTAACACTGGTGGTATGGGTGCATATTCTCCAACCATGATTATTGATGATACACTAGCAAAAAAAATCCAGGAAAAAATTATTGATAAAACAATCCAAGCTATGAAAAATGAAGGTATTTCTTTTAAGGGATTTTTGTATGCTGGAATAATGATTACTAATAATGAACCCTCTGTTTTAGAATACAATGTAAGAATGGGTGACCCTGAATGTCAACCAATTACAATGAGAATGGATTTTGACTTGTATGATTATTTTGTTGCAAGTGTTGATGGAAAACTGTCATCAATGCCCCCAACCTCTTGGAAAAATCAATCTGCAGTATGTGTTGTTTTAGCATCTGAAGGATATCCAGAGTCATATGTCAAAAATGAAGAAATCTCTGGTTTTGATTCTATTCCAAATAATATCTATGTTTTTCATGCTGGAACAAAAAAAATAGATGGAAAAATCCTCTCAAACGGTGGACGTGTTTTAGGAGTTACAGCATTAGGTGACTCTTTGAAATCTGCAATTACAAATGCTTATACTGTAGCTGACGAAATCTCATGGTCTCACAAGTATTGTAGAAGAGATATTGGTCAAAAAGGTCTTTCTTATCTCTGAGTCTCAAAAATTCTGTCTTCTGTTACAATCCAATCAATTATGACATCATGTTCTGATTTTGGAATATTTTTTACAATCTGTTTTTCCAAAGTCAAAGATATTGTGGTGGTCTTGTGTTCTCCTAGGAATTTATCATAAAATCCATGACCATATCCTAATCTAACTCCAATTGGAGAAATCCCTACTGTTGGTACTAAAATTACATCCAGATTGTTATCTATCTCACAATCGTCTTTTGGCTCCATAATATCAAAACTGCCTTTTTCTAGGCTTGAAAAATCACTGATTTTTCTAAATTCAATGTTCTCTCCAATAACTTTTGGCAAAAAAACATCTTTTCCATTACTCAGTAGTTCTTGGATAATATCCTGTGTTAAAATTTCACTTCCAATTGGATAGTATGCTCCAATCTTCTGAGCATCTCTGAATGCATTAATTTTTTTTATTTTTTTTTGCATCTTTTCACTCACAATCTTCATTAAATCAAAAGACGTATTGTCTCTTTTTTCTAAAAGAAGACTTCTAAGTGATTTTTTATCCGGACTGTCTTCCAATTTGACTACTCAAAGATGCTGCAGTGATTGTATTTTTTAATAGCATGGCAACTGTCATAGGCCCAACTCCTCCAGGAACTGGCGTTACAAAAGATGCTTTTTGAATGATCTGCTCAAAGTCTGAATCTCCTACTAATTTTTCTTGAATTCTTGATATTGCAACATCAATTACAACTGCACCCTCTTTAATCATCTCTGGTGTTAGAGTGAACTTACTTCTATCCCCTACCGCAGTAATGATAACATCTGCAGATTGACAAAGCTCTGTTAGATTTTTGGTTCTCGAATGGCATGTCAGAACTGTAGCATTTTTCTCTAATAATAGATGATAAAGTGGCTTTCCAACAAGATTACTCCTATTTATTAATACAATATTTTTTCCATCCAAATCAATTCCATGATAGTCAAACATTTCCATTATTCCCAATGGGGTACATGCAACTAGTACTGCTTTTTTCATAGCAAGCAATCCTGTATTGTGTGGTGTTAAACCATCAACATCTTTTAGTGGAGATATTCTTGATATGGTGACAAATTCATCTAGTTGTTTGGGCAATGGAAGTTGGATTAGAATTCCGTGAACTGCACTATCCTTGTTCAAATTTTCAATAATATTATTGAGTTGTATTTGTGTAGTGTTTACATCAAGTTTATGATCTTTGGTAATAATTCCTACTTCTTCACATGCCTTGTGTTTGTTTCTAACATAAGTAGCAGAAGCTGGATCATTCCCAATCAAAATTGTTGCTAAACAAGGGGTGATTCCTTGAGTTTTTAGCTCTTCCACTGCTTTTTTGACCCTATCTTTTACTAATTGAGCAATAACTATTCCATCTATCTTGATACCTGTCATGTTCTGTTTCTGATTAGTAGATATTTAATACTTAAATTTCACTGGTTGTACACCAATGAAACTTGATTTTGATCTAAACAATTCAATTGAAAAAATAAAAAAAAGCAGAACATATTTTCATACCTTCATTGATAAACCAAGTTTAGCTGTTGGAGTCTTGGTTCTAAAACCTGGAGAAGAAGATACTCAAGCACCACATGATAGCGATGAGGTATACTATGTAATTTCTGGTGATGGTTTTTTGAAAATTAAAGACAAAAATTACAAAGTTTCAAAAGATAAAGTATTCTTTGTAGCAAAGGATTTCAAGCATTATTTTCATGGAAACAAAAAAGAACTAAAAGTTTTATACTTTTTTGGTGGACCTGACACTTAACTGATAATTGTTCTTCTACCTGAAACTCTGATCTTTTTTCTAGCAAACAAATTAACTGCTTCAGGATAAATTTTATGTTCTTCTTTTAGAATTCTTTTTGATAATGACTCCACAGAATCCTTTTCCATGACTTTTACAACTGCCTGAATAATTATGGGGCCTGTATCCGTCCCTGAATCAACAAAATGTACTGTACACCCTGAATATTTTGCGCCATGATCTAATGCTTGTTTTTGTGAATCTAATCCTGGAAATGCTGGAAGTAATGCTGGGTGGATATTGATCATCCTGTTTTTGTATTTTTTTACAAATTGTGGACTGATAATTCTTATAAATCCTGCAAGACAAACAAGGCCATTTCTAGGCGTAACCCCATGTTTTGTTAGAGCGGCAATTACCTTTTTGTCATATTCCCATCTATTGCCTTTGAAGCCCTTACTTTCAATGATCTCTATGTTAATTCCTAACTTTTCTGCTATATTCAGTCCTTTTGCATTTGACTTGTTTGAAATTACTACTGCTAGATTGATTGGAATCTTTTTTCTCTTAATTGACTTTAGAATAGACTCCATGTTGCTCCCACGACCTGAAATTAATATTCCTAGATTTAGCAACTAGTCAATAGTAGATCAAACCTGCAATTTATATCAAATCTAATTACCTTCATTTTCATTGTCTAGACAAATCAGGATGACAAAAAATGGAATCCTGTGTGAAGTTAATGATAAACGCGTTTACTTGGATCCGAAAAATACTGATGTTACAGGAATCAATTTTGTCTCTCATGCGCATATTGATCATCTTCCTTCAACAAATGGGGGAACAATTCTATCATCAGTTGAGACCAACAAAATAGCTAATCTTCGTGGATTTAAGATGGAAAATCATGTTGATTCACTCGATGGTTTCTCTTTAATTGATAGTGGTCATATTTTTGGTGCAAAAGGATTACTCTTTGATGATATTTTCTATACTGGTGATATCTGTACTAGAAAACGTGGGTTTCTTCAAGGTGCAAAAATCCCAAAATGCAAAACTCTGATAACTGAATGCACCTTTGGTCTACCTGAATTTATTTTTCCTGCAATTGATGAAATTCAAAAACAGGTAAATGAATTAATTTCTGGGTTTTATGGAAAAGGTATTCCTGTAATTTTAATGGGATACCAATTAGGGAAAGCGCAAACCATTACTCAACTCTTTGGTCATTGGGAACCACTTTACTTTCATGATTCTGTAAAAGAGATGAATTCGCTTCATCAAAAATTGGGAATTCCTCTCAAGGATGGAATTGGTCATTCTGAGGCTGAAAAAAATGGCCTATTAGAAAAAAAACCTTGGGTGATGGTTGCACCAATGATGTCTAGTAAAAATAAATTCCTTCAGGACATGAAATCAAAATATGGTGCAGTGACAATAGGATTCAGCGGATGGGCGCAATCATCAAAATTCTCTTTTGGAAGACGAGCTGACTATTCAATTACTATGAGTGATCATTGTGACTTTAATGAACTTGTAAACATGGTGGTACAATCTGGAGCTGAACAAGTTTACACTATACATGGTTTTGTTGATGAGTTTGCAGAACACTTACAAAAAATAGGAATTAATGCACAACCTTTACTGGAAAATTCTTTAGACGACTTTACTTAGTAAATTTATTACATTCACAATCTGCAACTAGACATGTTTCTAAATTTCTAATATGATCATGGGAGAAATGTTTGCATTTTTCATTTTTACATATTCTTCTTTGAGCTTCTTTTTGTACAACTTTTTGGGCAATTGCATTTGCCTGGTCCTTCGAATATCCTTTTTTGTCAATATAGAAATGAACAATACTATTGTATAGTAAATCTGGGTTGAATTGTTTTTCTAACATGGGATTACCTGGGTATACTACTGCTTTATTCTATTAAAATAACGTGCAACGAAGTATTCTTCTGTAATAATTTTTAACTCAAAATTACGCCTATATCCATAAGATTTGTGTGAGTAAAATCAGTTACAATATTTCCTTTTTGTTTTTGAAAGAATCTGCCTGAGTCACTGTTTATGAGAAATTCTTTCATTACAGATGAATCTATTCTAATATTTTCTGTAATAGCTCCCGCAAAAACAGAATTTCCATCTATTCCATCTGTGCCCATAGATGCAATGACAATTTTTTTTAATTTTTGTGTATTTTTTAGAATTCTCAAAACAAGTTCTTGGTTTCTCCCACCCATCCCCTTTCCAAGAATTCTCACTGTTGTTTCACCTCCAAAAATTAGACATATTTTTTTGTGCTCTGAAATATTCTCAAGAATTTTTGTTACTGCATCTTTGATATCTCCAAAAATCTGCATTGTAGTAACTTTATAACCAATTTTCTCAGCTGTCTTTTGCATAGCTTCCAAACAATCCCCATTGTTTGCAATAATATAATTTTCAATTTTTGATTTCTTTGGAATTTCTGAACTTTTTTTATTTAATCCCTTTTCTAAAACTTGTAACACTTCTAATGGCATTTTTCTTTTAAGTTTGTATTTTTCTATAATGTCTAACGCATCTGCAAATGTTGTATCATCCATGTATGTTGTACCTGAAGCAATAGATGATAGATCATCTCCTTCAACATCTGACATTACCAAACTTATCCCTTGACATTTCATGTTTTCAATTAATTTACCTCCTTTAATTTTTGATAGATGTTTTCTTATACAGTTGAACTCTTGAATTGTTGCACCTGATTTCAACAGTAAATTTGTAACATAGATTTTATCATCAAGCGTAATTTCATTTGGCATTGCAAGAAGTGATGATCCACCTCCTGAAACAAGAAAAACTACTAGTTCACCACTTTTTTTATTTTGAAGAAATTTCATGACTTCTTTTGCTGCCTTTACGCTTGTCTGATCTGGTTTTGGGTGCCTAGAATTAAAAATCTGAAATTTCTTACCCTTAATTCTTGATTTGGAGCCTTTTGGAATTACCACAATTCCACTTTTTATGGGAATTATTGCATTAAGTGCTCTTGTCATAGAATCTCCGGCTTTCCCAAATGCAATAGAATAGATGTTAGAATATTTTCCAATCCTGATAGATTTATCTCCAATCTTAATTTCATCAGGTGTAACATACTTTGGAATGATGTTTTCTGGGTTTGCAGCTTCAAGACCTGCTTCCAAAATTTCTAAGCAATCCTTTTTCTTATCACTAGTTGCTAATTCATTGAAATTTTGAATGATCATACCACTCACTTAATAATACAAGATATATAATCGTCAATGATTTTTTTACTTCATGCATACAATACGCATTCCAAAAGTTATCAACTTTGGAGAAGATGCACTTGGTCAAACAGATTATCCTAAAAATGCCCTTATTGTTACAACTGTTCCGCCAGAACTTTCTGACAAATGGATAGCAAAAATGGGAATTAAAGATTACATGCTGTATGATCAAGTAACACCTGAACCATCAATTGACGATGTCAATAAAGTTATTTCCCAATTCAAAGACAAAAAACCATCTGTTCTAATTGGATTGGGTGGTGGAAGTTCAATGGACGTAGTAAAATATGCTGCCAAAGATTTTGGAGTAGAAAAGATCTTAATTCCAACAACCTTTGGAACTGGGGCTGAAATGACAACTTATTGTGTTCTAAAATTTGATGGAAAAAAGAAATTGTTACACGAAGACAGATTCTTAGCTGACATGGCTGTAGTGGATTCATATTTTATGAATGGTACTCCAGAACAAGTCATCAAAAATTCTATTTGCGATGCATGTGCTCAAGCTACTGAGGGATATGATAGCAAACTCGGTAATGACTTGACTAGAACCCTATGTAAACAAGCATTTGAGATTCTTTATGACGCAATTATGAATAACAAACCAGAGAACTATCCCTATGGTTCAATGTTGTCTGGAATGGGATTTGGAAATTGCTCTACAACACTCGGACATGCATTGTCTTATGTATTTTCAAATGAAGGTGTACCACATGGTTATTCATTATCTTCTTGTACAACAATTGCACACAAGCATAACAAGTCAATCTTCTATGATAGATTCAAAGAAGCTATGGAAAAACTTGGTTTTGATAAATTAGAACTTAAAGCTGATGTTTCAGAAGCTGCAGATGTTGTTATGACTGATAAAGGACATTTGGATCCAAACCCAATTCCAATATCAAAAGACGATGTCATCAAATGTCTTGAAGGTATCAAAGCATGTAATTTGTAAAAAATTTTGGGATTTTTTACCTTTTTTCTATTTTCTTGATAAACTGCGAAATTGGCAGCTGATTAAACTTATTTATTCTTATATTCTGTCGGAAGTGTACGTGACTGAAAAGAAGCTAAAATTTGGTATTCAAAATGGACTAAATGTTGCTCGAGCTGGATATACTGAAGACCAAATTCTAACAGCTTGTATACTTGCCGATAAAACAGGTTATGATTCTATTTTCTATATGGACCACACCAATGTACCACAATGGAAAAATGCAATTGTTTTAGATCCTTGGGTTATGTTGTCTGCAATTGCTGCAGTTACAAGTAACGTGGAGTTAGGAACATGTGTAACTGATGCAATTAGAAGACATCCATCTAACATTGCATTAGCTGCTATTTCTCTTGATAGAGTTTCAAAAGGTAGAGCCATCCTTGGAATTGGTGCAGGTGAGGCTCAAAATCTAAAAGAATTTTGTATCCCATTTGAAAAACCAGTTTCGAAATGGGAAGAACAAATTGAAGTTATTCATAAATTGTATGAATCAACTCCTGATAATGTAGTAAGTTATGATGGAAAATATTACAAACTTGAAGGCGCATGTTTACAGGCACCTCCGATTAGAAAACCACATCCGCCAACTTACATGGCAGCTGGTGGTAAACGTACACTTGCATTAACTGGAAAACTTGGTGATGGTTGGTTACCAATTGGTTACACTCCAGAACTCTTTGAAGATCATGCTGCACAAATAACAAAATCAATGAATGAAAATAATAGAACACAAGAAGAAAAAGACAACTTCGAATTTGCACTTGATGTTGATGTATACTTTTCTGAAGATGCTGAAGAATCTTGGGCAAAAATGAAAGAAGCAGTAAAAGTAAGTTTGTTCAAGCCTGAAGTACTTAGGGTTCATGGATTAAAAGAAATTCAAGGATTTGATTTTGTCAAATACTTTACAGAATATTCAATGTCTGATCAATCATGGATTATAAAGATGAGAGAAGCTGCAACTAAAATTCCAGATAAAATCGCTCGTTCTTCAACTGCAGTTGGCACTCCTGAAGACATAATTCCAGTATTTGAGCGATTCATGAAAGCTGGTGTTAATCATTTTGTAATTCGATTCTGGGGAAAGAACTACTTTGGCTCTATTGACAAATTTGCAAGTCATGTAATGCCGGTTCTCAGAGAGAAGGGCAAACAATAAGATGTTTTATTCTATTGCATATAGAAAATCATTTACTTTACTGATTCTTAGAGTTTAAGAAAAACTATGAATTGACTACAAATTTGAGTCTTTATCAATTGTATGATATTACTGAAGACGTTGCTGAATCTAATCTTGTGAAAAGACAAGCTGAGGATTCTTTTTAATTTATGACTTGTGCGGTCTTCTACTTTTAGCTTTTGTAAATGATTTTGCTCTACGTTTGTTTCGTTGTTTTAACAATCTTTTTCTTGTACGCTCTGTGGATTTTGTTGCACCTTGAATGATTTTTGTTTTACTTCCATCTCTTAACATGATTACTTTTCCTTTAAATCTAAATTCTACATCTCTACATTTGACATAATATTTTTTGAGACAAAAAAATATTCTATTATTTGTCCCATGCAAATCTTTGATTTCTTTTGATTTTTTTAATTCATTAATAATATTTCGAAGTATTCCTTTGTCAATATCTGTAATCCTATGTAATTCTCTAAACCAAATAAATCTCGATTCAGAACCCCATTTTTCTAGAACATCTAAGACTTGTTGTGTAGTCTCTTCTTGCTCTTTATCTATTTTATACACTTCTTATCTTGAAATATTTCCATGTTTTATCAGTTTTTATTAATGAAAAGTTTGGATGAAAAAAGTCAAATTTTAGAATGTTCTCCCTTTTTGATTATTTTCGTGATAATTTAATGTGAACACTGAATTAAAAAATGAATGTACAAAATTATCATGTAGGATTTTAGAAATCAAAGCATTAGCAAAAGAACTTGATGAAGAAGATTAGTATTATTTTTTGATTTAATCTGTTTTTTTATTATGGGTATATTTTTTCATTAATCTACTAGAATATTTTTAGTATTTGTGCTCTGGATTTATAAAATGATTTTTTACAATTTAGTTATTGCAATTCGCTGGAATCTTAAAAATTCGTTCATTTGAAAAAATTAAAGAATTTCTCCAAGTAGAACATATTGGTAGAATTTCTAGCATTGATAAAAATGGTTTTCCTCAAATAATTCCAATGAATTTTGTTTTTCTAAATAATACTATCTACTTACACTCTCATGTTAGAGGTGAAAAATTAGAAAATATTTCTCGCAACAACAAAGTAGGTTTTGAGGTAGATAAAGAACTAGAATTTCTACCCTCTTATTTTGAAGATCCTAATGACGCATCTCTAGCAGATACTTTGTACATCAGTGTTGTGATTAAAGGAATTGGTTCTTTTGTAACTGATAGAAAAGAAAAGACACTTGCACTTAATGCACTAATTGCAAAATATCAACCCGAAGGTCAGTACGAACCAATTAAATCTGATATGGAAGTTTTAGATGAAGTTACTGTAATCAAAGTAACACCACAAACAATACATGGAAAGTACAAAATTGGTCAGAACATGAATACTAAAGATAGAATGGATTTAGCACAAAAGATTTTGAAACGAAATTCTTCATCATCTAAACAAACCCTGAAAATTATGGGTTTTGAAGTGACTGATGATGGGTTAAAAATGGTTGATGAACCTGTGTGGTAATCATAGTTTTAATCCACATTGCTTTAAATGCAGTTTAATCATAAATAAATAATTGGAAGAATCAAAACCAAAAAAACAGGTTTGAGGGTACTGTCCAATTGACAAATGTCTTTTAGATTGTGAGATTTGTAATCCTAAATTCAGTTCAAACTATAATTGTGATTAAAATTAAAAAAAATAAGAAAAACGGAAAAAGTTTTGGTTAGTTCACTGTAACAGTACCAATCATCCATGGATGAACCATACAGAAGTAATCGTAAATTCCTGCATCATTAAATTCATGTGACCAAGTTCCATCAGCCATGAGTAAACTACTGTCAAATACTTCTATTTTAACATCCGCTGAGGTTCCAGCCGTTACTGTATGTGCTGCTGAGTCTACATTCATCCAATGTACTGTATCTCCAGCATTAATTGTGATTTTTGCTGGTGAGTAACATGAATTAGGTTCACATCCTGGAGCTGAAGTTCCTGCTGGAATTTCAACATTATGTGTTTCTGGTTTTGCTTCTGCTAGTGCTTCAGCTTCAGCTAGTGTTTCTGCTAGTGCTTCAGCTTCTGCTAGTGTTTCTGCTAGTGCTTCAGCTTCTGCTAGTGTTTCTGCTAGTGCTTCAGCTTCTGCTAGTGTTTCTGCTAGTGCTTCAGCTTCTGCTAGTGTTTCTGCTAGTGCTTCAGCTTCTGCTAGTGTTTCTGCTAGTGCTTCAGCTTCTGCTAGTGTTTCTGCTAGTGCTTCAGCTTCTGCTAGTGTTTCTGCTAGTGCTTCAGCTTCTGCTAGTGTTACTGCTAGTGCTTCAGCTTCTGCTAGTGTTTCTGCTAGTGCTTCAGCTTCTGCTAGTGTTTCTGCTAGTGCTTCAGCTTCTGCTAGTGTTTCTGCT
>JACATG010000015.1 GCA_013390905.1 Marine Group I thaumarchaeote
TGTCCTTCTATTGTAAAAGAACCTTTGGGAAGAAATTCCCCACTTGGTGCAGATTTTTTTATCTGGTCTGGATTAACCCAATAAGCACTTACTCCATACATTCCCTCTTTCCATGCACGACTAAAGCAAACTGTAGCATGTGCAACTTCATTCATGCTTGTGTCTGGCGCATCTTTTGCATCTTTTAAAATAAAAAATGGTGATCCATGAATATCTCCATGAAATATTTTGTCATTTTTTCCTAAATGTTTTCTAACTACAGCTGAATTTGATGCTGCATCTCTTCCACCAATTACAAGGAACCCATCTGATGTAAAGAACCATCTGTATCTTTCATACCAGCTTTTCTTTCTAATTTCTGTAACTAGAATTAAATCCTGTTCAGATTCAGTTTTGTTTTGGAATTTTTCTAGCTTTTTCTCTGTTTCAGCTTTAATTTTTTCAATTGAAATTATTGCACCAGATTGTTTTTTTGCTTCATCAAATAGTACTGATGCAATTGATTGGAGCGAAGCTTTAATGTTTATCTTGATTTTTTCATCTTGAATAACAATTAATGAAATTCCTTTTTCATTAACTAATTTTGCATTATGACTCGTCAAAGTCTCTTGTGCAGAAATATCTTCTAATGATATTGTCCCTTTTGAAACCATCTCAAAAAGAGAGTTTGCAACATTTGTAATGTTCTTTGATCTTTCCTTGACTGTTTCAATTGCCTTTTCTTGCTCAGAAATTTGGGTTTGTAATTCCTTAATTTTCTTATCAGAACCACTAGATTGAATTGATTTTCCTTTTTCAACCAAGTCTCCTGTAAAGACTGTATCTAGTCCTTCGATGAAACTATTGACATTTGTTATCTCTCCTTCTAATTTTCCTAATTTTAATGGTAAAACTTCAGTTTTTTCATTTCTTACAATAATCGCATCATGGTTTCCTGATGAAACATCTGAAACAATCTTTTTTGTAGTTTCAAAAATTTTCTTTATTTCACCACGAGTTAACAAATTCCCAATCTTTTTTGAATCAATATTCGCATTTCCAAAAATTCCCTCAACATATTTTTTTGGTAAACCTAAAGTTCGTCCAAACCATTTTCCAGCAACTAAATCTGTTGTTTTAAGGTCATCAAAATCCGAGTCTGATATGTTGAAAATATCTAATCCACTTTTTGGGGGTTGTGTATAATCTAACCCAACACGCAGCTTTCTATGTCTTACATCTATAGAATGCTGTAATGCAAGAATCTTCATATCATTATTGCAGAGTAAAATATTTCCATCTCCAAAAAATTCACCTACCAAAACAAACTCTTTTCCGAATCCCTCAAAAGTAAAATATGCAATTCTTTCTGAACCTATCTGTTTTATTTTTTTTAATTTTAGTCTAAGAAGATCACTTCTTAATCTTTTGAGTAATCTGTTTGACTCCATCTGATCAATTTTTACTGAAGTTAACCAAACACCAAATGTTGAAATCATCATAAAGAGATCACTTTTTTCAGTGTGATGAAGTTTGAAGAGAAGACTATCTTTTGTAATTCCATAAATATTACTAACATAGTAGTCTTGAGCTTGTTCTGAAATCTGCTCTACCAAATACCGTAATTCTATTCCTGCTAGTGTCATAATCATGTATTTTGTGTCTAAAATTATACTCTTGCTATCATATGCTCAATCTTTGACCAAAGGTATTAAACATGGGTTGCTTGAGTCACGCTAGAAATTTACTTTGGCAAGATTCAAAAAGAAAAAATCGAAACCTATCTCTGAATCTGATGATTCTAAAAAAGAATCTGTTAAGGAAGTATCAGTTGACATTCCTGAAACAGAAAAATTGGAACCTGCTTCAGAGATTCCTTTAGCAGATCCCCCAATAAGTGAAGCTGCTAAGAGTGAAAAAGATAGGAAACTAAGTAAATTATATTGGATGCGAATTGCTTTAGCTATTATTTCAGGAGCTGCAGCAACTTTCCTCTTTGAGGATATAGAAGGTGAAGAGAGGAGATGGACTTCAATTGCATTTATGATAATATTGTTTATTGGATCAATTGTAGTTGCAAAAAGTATGAAGATGCAATTACCATCATCAGATAGAAAGAAAATTGTTACACAAGCTCTTGGGAGTTATGTCTTCCTATATTTGTTCATTTGGATTTTGACTAATACAATTGTTAATGTAGGAACTGTAACCAATGGTATGCCATCACTACTTCCATAATTTAATAAAGGAAAGAATGTAAATGTGGAATTACAAAACACCTGGAATTCCTGATGAATATTTTGAACGAACAGAAAATGTTCCAATTACAAAAGAAGAAGTACGAACTATTCAAATTAGTAAGGCAAGACTAAAGCCAGGACAAACTGTTTATGATATTGGTTGTGGAAGTGGTTCAATTTCTATTGAAGCAGCATTTCAAGTTGAATCATCTGGTAAAGTATTGGCTATTGACTATGATGAAAATGCTATAGAATTAACTAAAAAGAATATGTACAAATTTGGCCTTTCAAATATTTCTGTAATTTTTGGTAATGCAAAAGAAAAAATATTAGAACTTGAAGAAGCTGATGTAATATTCATTGGAGGAACTGGTGGAGATACAAAAGAAATAGTTGAGATTTCTCAGAACAAACTAAAATCAGGAGGTAGAATTGTAATTGGTACAATATTGATTGAAACACTTTATTCAGTTTTACAAATTCTAGACAAATTACAGTTTGAATCAGTCGATATTACTCAGATAACTATAGCTAAGAGTAGAAAAACTAGTACAGGAACTATGATGCTTGCAAGAAACCCTGTAACTATAATTTCTGCTACCAAAGTCTAATCTAGATTTTTAATTGGGAATAAAATCATACATTTTATGCCTGGATTAATTGGAATTGGAGTGGGTCCTGGAGATCCAGATCTACTTACAATCAAGGCTGTAAAAGCAATTCAAAATGCAGATATCATAATGTGCCCAGCTTCAAATGAAGATCGACCTAGTATTGCTCTATCTGTAATAGAACCTATAATTGATAAATCAAAAAATCAAGAAATCATTAAGTTAATTTTTCCAATGACTAAAGATAAAGATATTCTAGAAGCATCTTGGAAAAGAAATGCCAAAATAATGGCTGAAACTGTTTTGAAAGGAAAAAATGTTGTGTATATTACAATAGGTGATCCATATCTCTACAGTACTTGGATTTACATGCATAGAGATTTAAAAGAAAAATATCCTGATATGGATATTAGTGTAGTTCCAGGAATTGTTTCAATATTTTCCTTTGCGTCAAAAGTTGGTATTAGTGTTGCAGAGGGTGCAGAAAAAGTTGCAATTATTCCATCTTGTTATGATTTATCTAGTGTAAAAGAGATTGCAAAGCATACCGAATCAATGATATTTCTTAAAGATGGTAGATACTTTGATCAAGTAATTGCTGTTCTAAAAGAATCTGGATTCCCTGATAATTCCCTTTTTGCAATTGGACAAGACTTGGGAACAGACCATGAAATTATACGAACAATGACTTTGGGTGAAGTAAATGATGATACATTAACAACAAAATATTTCTCAATTTTGGTGGTTAAACGTGTCTGATGTATTCTTTGTAGGATGTGGCCCAGGAGACCCTGAACTAATTACAATTAAAGCCAAAAAACTAATTCAAAAAGCAGATGTTGTAGTTTATTCTGGTTCATTAATTCCTAAACCTATCTTGAAATTATGTAAGAAAGGAAAGCTGCATGATGCATCTGGAATGGTTAGAGAAGAAATTTTTGATTTGTTGTACAAAAATGCAAAAAAAGACAAACTTGTAGTTAGACTTCATGATGGTGATCCCTCAATTTATGGAGCCATCAAAGAGCAGATTGATAATCTTGAGAAAAAAGGGATAAAATCAACTGTTGTGCCTGGAGTTACTTCATTTTTAGCCTCAGCCGCTGCACTTGGTACTCAATTAACACTTCCTGGAGTTACTCAAACAATTATCATTACGAGAGCAGAATCAAGAACCAAAGTTCCAAAACGTGAAAAAATTTCTGAACTTGCTAAACACAAAGCAACTTTGATTTTTTATCTCAGTATTCATTTGATATCCAATTTAGTAACAGAAGCAATTGCAGGTGGATACAAAAAATCAACACCAGTAGCTGTAGTTTATAGAGCAAGTTGGAAAGATCAAAAAATTATCAAGGGAACGCTTGGAGATATCGCAAAAAAAATCAGAGCTGAAAAAATTACTAGAACTGCAATTGTAATAATTAGTGATGTGATAAATCCTAAATCATATGAATACTCTAAACTATATGATAAAAAATTTAGTCATGGTTACAGAAAAGCTAAAGTCAAATAGACAATGAATTAACTTTATTTTTAATACCTATTCTACTCAACTTTCTTTGAAATATTTTTACATCTCCAGACGCAAAAATTTTTAATGAATTTCTTTTTGATTGTTTATTTTTAATTTTTGTATAAATTTTTTGTGCAATAATATCTCCTGAATCAATAAATTGTAAATCAGTATATTCTTTTTCTAATAATGATTTTAAAAATGGTAAATGAGTACTTGAAAGTGTAACTATATCGATAGACTGTTGTGATAAAATTGGTTGTAAAGTTTTTTTTATAATTTTTTTACAATATTTTTTGTTTGTAAGAAATTTTCCAGATTCAACTAATTCTATAAGATCAGAGCAATTAATCTTGAAAATTCTAAAAGATTTTGAAAAATTATTTTTTTTAATATATCGTGTCAAACCTTTACTTTTTACTGCAGCTTTTGTTGCTAGAATGGCGATTTGTTTTGATTTTGAAATTTTTTGTGCATATTTTAAAGGTGGTTTTACATCAATTATTTTTCTTGTTGCTAAATTTAGCATAAGACTAGGTGTGTTAGATGCAACAACTATGATATCAGGTGAAAATCTTTCCTGCATTAATTTGATTGATTTATGTATGATTTTACGTAATTGAGTCTGTGATTTTTTTCCATAAGGATAGTTTTGCTGGTCTGCAAAATAGATTATCTCAGCCTTGAATAATTTTTGAATTGCCTGAATTATAGATAATGAGCCTAATCCAGAATCAAAAACTGCAATTTTGACCACAAAATTACAGGCATAATTCAGGAATAATAGTTTGTTAGCTAAATTTAGTCAAAAGCCGATCTAAATTTACACCTCTCATTAAGAATTAATTCCAAAATTAGCAGGCATGCCAAACTTCAGTAGTACTTGGGCTCGGCAAGAGACCCAAAGCGTAACTGGCAGACTCCGTGATGCAGTAAAGCCTCAAGGTGCATTGAAACCACGAATTCAAACTGCAGTAAACAAACTACAAGTCCAAATCTCAAAAATGGACTCTATGTTAAGTAAACTACATGAAAGAGATGCGCAACTCTTCCAGAGAGTCGTGACTGCAATGCAGCAACACGATACTAGCACAAGTAGGGTTTTGTCCAACGAATTAGCTGAAATTCGTAAAGTTACAAAGATGCTCGGCAACGCAAGAATGTCATTAGAACAAGTTCAACTAAGACTGACAACTATTCATGATCTTGGTGATGCTATGGTAGCAATTGGACCAGCGATGTCTACAATGAAGGGATTGAAGTCATCATTAGGAAAATTCATGCCAGAAGCAGACTCAGAATTGAATGCAATGTCTCAGACACTTAATGGACTTATGGTGGATTCACTTGCAGGAGACTCATTTAACATGGAGTCTGACGCTTCAAGTGAAGAAACAGAAAAGATTCTACAAGAAGCATCTGCAGTAGCTGAGCAACAGATAGGAGAGAAATTCCCATCTGTACCATCTCAAATAGGACTTTCGTCTCAAACCTCTACTTCTACCTTTGAGTAGCTAGTTAGGAAAGACGATAGCCATTCTTTTTATTTTAATTTTAAAAAAACTATCCCAATAACTTTTCTTTAAAGGTAAATTTTTTATTTAAAATAAAATTTCCAAATGCTGCAGTCATTACTGCCAAAATTAAAGCCAGTGGATATGATATCTCGTTACTATCTACTAGAAAATAGACCATTCCTAGTTGTACTAAGGCACCTAATGAACTAAACATTGCAAACTTTCCATACTGGGAAATTGTCTTTTTTAATCTGAAATCTCTATCACCAAACGTCCATGTCTTGTTTAAAACAAAGTTAGTAGTGATTGATGCAATTATTCCTATAACATTTGCATGTAAATACCACAAATCAGACACTCCTCCAGTAAGCAATAATGAAATCATGTAATTCACAATAAATCCTGAGGCACCTACTGTGTAGAACCTTCCAGCCTTGTAAAGAAATTTGACTGATGAGCGTTTTTCTTGTTTTTCTAGTGGTTTTCCATATCGATACAACTTCCAAACTGATCTGTAATAATCAAAAATAGTTCTGATACTTAGTTTGCTAGAACCTAACTCCCTGTTCTGAAAAGTATATGGAATCTCTTTGATGCTAACATCTTTTGTTTTTACTAGAATTTCTAAAAGAAACTTGTAACCTATTGCGTCAATGTTTAATCCTTTGATAATATTTCGTTTGAATGCAAAAAATCCAGACATCGGATCATGAGTATTTATCCCTAACCCTTTTTTTGCAATCAAAGTTGCAAACTTGCTCATAGTTTTTCTTTTTAATGACCAACCCTGAATTTTTCCGCCTTTGATATAACGTGATGCTACTACAATATCATACTGATATTTTTTTATTGATTCAATTAATTTTGGAATTATGTGTGGTGGATGAGAAAAATCACAATCCATCACTACAATTGTATCTCCTTTTGCATGTTGAATTCCTTTAAGAATTGCGGAACTAAGACCATCTTTAGCTTTTCTATGAATAATTTCTATTGTATAGTCTGCCATTTTTTTAATATTTTTTAAATAATCTTCCACTAGCTTTCCAGTTCCATCTGGAGAATTGTCATCTACTACTATAGTTTGAGTAACAAAATTTTTTGGTAAATTATCTTTAATGGATTT
The DNA here is from genome assembly GCA_013390905.1 of Marine Group I thaumarchaeote. GTDB lineage: Archaea > Thermoproteota > Nitrososphaeria > Nitrososphaerales > Nitrosopumilaceae > Nitrosopumilus. Next base: position 6,990 of record JACATG010000015.1, read on the forward strand.
TAAAATTTGTAGAATGTTTTGAGATTCATTATACGTAGGAATTATTATTGAAATTTGAGCATTATTTTCTTGTAGACTCTCATTTGATTGCATTTACTCGATTCAAAATTGAATTGGTATTAAATTTTTAACTTGATTTTATCACCTCCAGACATCAAGAATTAATATCAATTTTTGTTAAAAAATCATAATATTTTCTGAAAAATGGACCATCCAATTTGGAACACTCTATTATTCATAATTCCAATATGGAATACGATCTTTTAGCAAATTTCCACTCCTCTTAATGACAAAATTATGTGAGTTATCTTAGGTATGATGTATAGGAATCAATCATCATTGAAGGAACTTTTTTTTGGTACGTTTGTAGCTAGCGCAGCATCATACCCGACTTGTTTTGTACTAGCACAAGCAGTAAAGGACTTGACTGTTAAAGTAAAACACAAGATACACTCTGAGATAATCACTGTATACTCAGACTAGACTTAAGGAAACGCAACAGATTCAGAAAGAACTGAATCTATTTCAGAAATATTAATTCTGGTCTGTTCCATAGAATCTCTTTTTCTAATTGTCACAGTATTATCTTCTAATGTCTGATGATCAACTGTAACTGCAAATGGCGTACCAACTTCATCTAGTCTTCTATATCTTCTGCCTATCGCACCTGAATGATCCAAAAATGCATCAAACTTTCTTTTAATGTTTAGAAAAATCTCATCTGTTTTTTCTTTTAATCCATCTTTTTTCACCAATGAAAGAATTCCTACATGAATTGGAGACAAATATGGTTTTAATGATAAAACTATCCTTTCATGCTCTTTGTCATTTTTTAATGAATGCTCCAAAATTGTATAAAGACTCCTATCTATTCCCATTGAAATCTCAAAGACATGTGGTAGAACCTTCTCATTATTATCCATCACTTCAAATTTCTCTTTACTTTTGTTTGCATGACTGGATAAATCATAGTCTGATCTATAGTTACATGCTACAAGCTCAAGCCATCCAATTGTAGTTTCTACTTCAAAGTCAAATGCAACTTCTGCATAGAATGCCTTTTCCTTGTCTCCCAACTTCCTAAATCTACTTTTTGAAATATCAATGCCAGTCTTTTCGTAAAATTCAGCTAAGATTCCCAAATAATATGCCACAAGCTTGTTTGGAACAGTTCCAGACTCTACTGCTTCTTTGCAAGTCATAGCAACTGGCTCAGAATCTATTTGTACTCTGATAATGGTATCTTGAACCTCTGCAAACTTTTCAACCTCGTCTAGTCTTGAAGGATTACAAAATATCTCAATCTCAGCTTGGTAAAATTCACGTAATCGAAGAAGACTTTGCCTTGGTGAAATCTCATTTCTAAAACTCTTTCCAACTTGGGCAATTCCCAAAGGAAGTTTTCCTCGCATAGTCTTAAAGAGTCTGGGAAAATCAACAAAGATTGATTGACATGTCTCAGGTCTAAGGTATGCTTCTTCCCCTTCAGGTCCAATGCCAACTCTAAACATCATGTTGAATTTCTTTGTCTTTTCAAAGTCTCCTTTGCATTTTGGACACTTTATGTTATTTTGTGAAATAGCATTATCAAACTCATCCAAATCCGCGCTTTCAGGAATCTCAATTTGTGCGACATCAGCAATTATTCTATCTGCTCTAAATGTTGAATTACATTTTGTACATTTTATTATTGGATCAGCAAAGTTACTCAAATGACCTGATGCCTCAAAAACTGATTTTGACATTATTTGAGAACCATCAATCTCAAGCATCCCGTCTCTTCTGACAAGCTCCCTTCTCCATAATTCAAGAAATTTATTTTTCAAACTAACTCCAGATGGTCCATACTCCCAGAACCCAGCTTGTGCATCTGCATAAATCTCACAGCTAGGAAAGTAAAATCCGCGCTCAAGTGCCAATTTCATAACTGCTTCGTAATCCATTATTAGATTGCCTCAACCATTGAATAAATCTCTACGCAAATTCCTTTGCCTTTCTGATGTTCTCAAAGTCATCTCTGTCATCATCAATCGGTGTCTCTAAAATTATAGGAATTTCTCTCTTGTTTGCAAACTTGATGACCGCAGCAATGCCTTTTTCTCCAATTCCTCCTAATCCTAGATGATAATGTCTATCAAGATTACAACCAATATCTCCTTTGGCATCATTTAGGTGAAGAATTTTCAAATTTTCTATTCCTATATATTTATCAAACTCATCAAAAGTTTCCTTGACTCTTTCTTCAGTTCTCAAATCATATCCTGCAACAAATGCATGACAAGAATCAAAACAAACACCAAATTTTTTTGCAGGCTTTAATTGATTAAAAATTTCTCCCAGCTGTTTAAAATTAGAACCAACAGAGTTCTTCTGACCTGCAGTATTTTCTAATAGAATTATTACATCATTTTTTGTTTGTCCTGCTATTGTCAAGCCTTCCACTAGTTTCTTAATTCCAGCTTCATCACCTGTTCCCAAATGACTGCCAAGATGTGTTACAAGGTATGGAATTCCTAACTGCACACATCTCTCAATTTCATCTATCAAAGTTTTCAAAGATTTTTCAAATCCGTCTTGTTTTGGAGTGGCAAGATTTGGCAAATATGGCATATGTGCACAAGTTGCAAGTCTGTCAATTTTGCTTGCTTTTAGTTTGGATTTAAAATTGGCAATATCTTCCTTGGTGAGTTCTTTTGCGTGCCATCCTCTTGGATTTCTTGTAAATATCTGAAAAGCAGAACATTCTCTTTCAACAGCATTATCTATTGCCTTGTCAATTGACCCCGCTATTGAGACATGACAGCCGATCTGCATATTTGATCACTTTCTCAAAACATAATTTAAATCAGCGTCCAAATTTTAAAACCAGATTTTTAAGTAAATTAGGTAAATTACTATCATGTTAGCACTTGGACAAGATGAAATTGCAAAGTATCCATTCTTAGCAGATGCTGGTCAATACCTCAAAGATAAGGGATTTACGCTTGAACAATTTGGAAGTGATCCTGATCTAAAGCAACTAGTCGATAAGGCATTTGAACGGATCCGGGTTGCAGCAAACGGAAAGATCTACAAATCTGATCTAATTGGAGACCAGGTCTCAAAAGAGGCAGCACTTCCTAGGGAAGTTTTCTCATTTCTTCTAGCTATAGTATTATTGAAACTAAGTGGCATGCATACTCTAATCAAGAGATTTGCACTTGCAGAGGCAAGACGTGCAGAAAAATATCTTGAAAAAGATCTGGCAAATATTTCAGACGAGTCAAAAAAAGAACTAGCAATTAGAATAATTGATGATCTCTTTTCAATTCAAGTCGAGAAACTTGATGATTACTTTGTCATTGCAGTATCTGATTATCTAAAACATTCGATCAATTTTCATGAAAGAGAATGGAAACTAATCAATAGACATGTAGAAAACGGGCAGGTCTTTCTTACTCCACATGAAACAGTCAGACTGATAAGAAAAGAATTAGGAACATACATTAATTCAAAAATTATTAATGCAAAAACACCTACAATGATTCCTGGTTTTGAGGATTCTGTAAACAAACTTGTTTTATTATCAAAAAAATTTATTACTTTTACAGTAACTACAGGAGAATATCCTCCATGTATTAAACATGCAATTGAAGAGCTTGAAAAAGGTGAAAACCTTCCACATTCTGGAAGATTCATGCTTGGAGCATTTTTGTTATCAAAAGGACAATCAGTAGAACAAATTGCACCATTGTTCAAAAATGCTCCTGATTATAACGAACGAGTTACGCTTTACCAACTAAATCATCTGGCTGGGACTTCTGGAAGTGGTACACAATACATTTGCCCTTCTTGTGAGAAACTAAAAACACAAGATCTCTGTTTTGCTATTCCAGAATGTGATAATATCATTAATCCACTACAATTTGGAAAGAAGAGAAAGTAATGCAAGAAGCTGACATTAAATTCCTAGAAGATTCGTTCAAAAAATACTATTTTGAGCATTTTGATCTAATCCGAGTGCCTGAACGTACATTTGAAAGAGAATTTGGTTACCAAAAATTCAATTCTGGAATGACTCGTCACATCTCAATAAAAGATGATAAGGAATTACATCTCTTATTCATGCAAAATATTCCCTCTGATGTTTATTGCTCAAATGCATATTATTCATTTCCTAATTTACCTATGAATGAAAAAGACTGGAAAGAAGCAGATCTGATTTTTGATATAGATGCAAAAGATCTTAATTTATCATGCAGAGAAAATCATACGGTATCAATATGTAATGAATGTAAACAAGTTTCAAAAATTTCTGAACACTGTTTAAAATGTAATTCTACAAAAATAGAAAAAAAATCTCTACCGTGCAAAAATTGTATCGATTCATCAAAAACTGAAGTATCTAAACTATCTGAAATTCTAATTGATGATCTAGCAATAGATCAAGAAAACATCCATGTATATTTTTCCGGCAATGAAGGATTTCATGTTTATGTGCATGGTTCACAATTTCAACAAATTGGTTCTAGAGAAAGATCAGAACTTGCAGATTACATTATGTTTAATGGAATTATTCCTGAAACATTTGGAATGAAGAAATTCAAACCAAATCGCTCATCTTTTCCAGATTTTAATGAAAAGGGATGGAGAGGAAGATTTTCCAAACAAGTGTTTAGTTCTAAATCAAAACGCTCGAAAATTATTTCAGAGTTACTTGTAAATGGCTATTCTTCTTTCCAAAAAACTCTTGACAATGTCTCAGAAAATATTGGAGTAAAAATAGATCCTAACGTAACTATGGATATTCATAGAATCTTTAGACTACCTGGCTCTATTAACAGCAAAAGTGGTCTCACAAAAATTCTTTGTAAAAATTTAACCAAGTTTGATCCATATTCGGAAGCATCTTTTCTTAGTGATGAATCCGTTGAAGTTTTTGCAAACTGTCCAATAGAATTTAGTCTTAAAAATAAAAAATTTGGTCCATTTATCAATGAAAAAGTAACCGTTCCAACATTTGCAGCAGTCTATATGGTTTGCAAAAAACTAGCAACAATAGCTTGATTTTGCTGGTAAGACATTAATTTACCAAATTACAATAAAATTTGATTTTGTATAGCGCCTCTACTGAAAAGCCGACTCCACCTCCTAATACTGGGAAATTCATCAGATTAGGCATTGTTGCCATAATAGCTGTTGTAATTTTTGTTTTAGTCGGAAATCAGATCGTGATTTTATCAATGAATTTCACTGAATTTGGCGAACAGTTCACTAAACCTCTCTTTTACACTCTTGTCTCTACAATAATTCTATCTGCAATTGCGCTTGTACGTGTAAATATTGTTGGCAGATCTTCAATTTTCTGGTATGCCATTAGTACAGCAATTGGATTTCTTGGTAAAGGAGGACAACAACCTATCGCAAGTGATATCCCAAGTTTTAGAGATTACAAGATAACTCCTCTACATTTTGTTGTCTGGCAAATTACCAAGATTTTGCTTTTTGGAGCATTCTTTGCAAATATCATGTTTGGATTTGCAGTTATGTCATTTATCGATGGAAATACTCTTGGAGTTGAAAATCTACCAACGTTATTTTCTCTACCATTTGTAACTCCTGAAACTGATCCAAGTTATGCAGTTGAAAATGTTGTTCCAATGATTCCTGCTCTTGTGATATTGACTCCACCATTACTTGCAGCAATTGGGTTACGTTTAGTTTTGTATATAGGAATTCATAAAATTATTCATGTTGTAACTTTATTTATTCGAGACTCTGCTGAAGGAAAACCTCGATATCTAAACTATGTTTCAACTATTGAAGGAATAATTGGTATTGGTGTAATCTGGGTTGGCTTTAATCTCTTCTTTACAGATCAAATTGATTACAATTCAAGGTATATAATTGGTGGTGTACTTATCGTAGGTTTTGCGCTAATTGCATTTTCAGTTGTTGATAGAATTAGAGCACGTATTCTAACTCATATGTTTAAGAGAGATGTATACATTAGAATTTTAACAATTATTGCAATTGCAATTATTTTAGCCGGAATTATTTCTGTTAACAACAGTGTTGCTGATGCAAAGAAGATTGAATATTTGGGACCATACACTGCTCAACAAATTGGAGTAAATCGATATCTTGGTGAATTAAATAATATACAAGAAAATATTCTTGATGTCAAACTAACATCCGTTTCTCCAAATAATATCGATAATTATATACAACAAAATAGTGATGTTCTTGATGTAATCCGGGTTTGGGATTGGGAAGGAGCTTTTGCTAAATTAAAGCCTGAAATTGGGCTTATTCCATATGTTGACTTTGAAGATAATGACATTCTTCGCTTTAACAATACTTTGTATTGGACAGCTTCTATGAAACCAATTCTACCAACATCTGTCAGCAGCGAAAACAGATGGTATAACGAGCATCTTGTCTATACTCACGTTCCAAATGGATTCCTTACTCTTGAAGCAACTGATGGTCAGATTGTTGATAGTAGTGAATTTTTCAAACAAAGACAGATTTACTATGGTGAAGGTGGACTATTTGAGCAAACCTGGTCTGCTTATCCTCTTTCAAGAGGTTCAGAGAGTGCTGAGCTTGGAGGAGTGTTCTATTCAGGTTTAGGAGGATTGGATATTGCACCACCTCTAAGTTGGACCTTTGAGCCAAACTTTTTGCTTTCATTTCCAACTGAACCAGTCCATATTATGAGATACAAAGACGTTCATGAAAGAATGGAAATTCTTTATCCTTACTTCCTCTATGATTTGTTTGGAAAAGAATTAGATTCAATTCCTGTTACTGACGGAACAAATTCCTATTGGTTAATTCCATTAATTATTGGATTTGATACTAATGATGTTCCTTGGTCTGTTGGAAATCCCTACTTACGTTTGGTAGGTTATGCACTTGTGGATACATATGATGGTACTATTCAACTACTTAGTACTGGAGATGATTTCTTTGCAGAAATGTTTACTAGTCAATACTCTGAAAGATTTATACCAATGCCAGTTTGGTTAGAAGAACAAATTAGATATCCTGTTGAACTGTTTAATTGGAAAACAGAGATGTACAATATTTACCATGTAACTAATGTTGAGACATTTATTCAAGCTAATGAATTCTATGAAATTCCGCGAGGACTTGATACTTATTATGTTCAAGCAAAACCTCCTGGTTTTGAACAAACTGAATTCATAGGATTACTCTCATTGGAATTACGAGGTTCCCAAGGTAGAAACCTTGCAGGATACATGATAGTTGAAAATGATCTTCCTACTCTAGGAAACTTGCAGTTCTATGAAGTTCCACTAAACTCTACAACTAAATTGATTGGTCCTACAGCAGTTAGAGAGGCACTTGATAGAGATCCAGACTTTGCTCAACTCAAGACTCTCCTGAGAAATCCAAGAATTGGTGATAATATCTTGTATCGTGTTGGCACTCATGACGTTTACTTTATCACAGTATATACCGCAGGCGCAGGTGGGGTGGTTGCCCAAATAGGTACTATTGCAGCAGTTGGGGCTGCATTTAATGGAGAATATTTTGTTGGGCTAGGAGAAACCCAAGAAAAAGCATTTGAGGCATACTTGAAGAAAGTTTCTGGCGTGGCACCAACTGAAATCCTTGATGCTGATTCTATTGAACTAGTTAGAAGTGACAGAATTGATTTCATAAAATCTGTTTTTGAAGAAAATGAGATTACAATTGCTGAACCAACGTCCGTTCAGGTTCCTCTATCATTTAATGAAGGAGCACTATTCTTCTTTACTGAGAATGATCGTGAAGAAACTGAAGAGTTCCTATCTAAATTTATTGATGACTTTGTAAAGCCACGCAGTGATAGAGTATTCCTATGGTACGAAGGAAACAATCTCAATATTGGAACAGTATTTGTCAAAGATGGGATACATGAGATGCATTATGTTTCAATTGAGGTAGGCAACTAATTGCTTCTTGTTGTTGATAATGGTTCTATATATACAAAAAATTTAACTGATTTTCTAAACAAAAAAAATATTTTGTTCAAAGAACAAACTCCACAACTTTTAGACCTTAACTTACTTGAAAATTATGATTCTATAATTCTGTCTGGAAGAAGAAAAAATGAAAAAAAGATTAATGAGATCAATTCCAAAGTTATTACTTATTCAATTAAAAATGAAATAAAATTACTTGGAATTTGTTATGGTGCAGAAATCTTAGCTCTGACCTTGGGAGGTACAATTAGAAAGACTTTATCACTTCATAAAGGAAATGAAACGATCAAAATTTTCAAAGAAAATCCAATCTCTAGTGACTCTTTAGATGTCTTTGAAAGTCATGGGTTTGAGATATCTAAACTACCTAATACATTAGTTTCACTTGCAGAATCAAAACATTGTAAATATGAAATCATTCAATATGAAAAAAACCTAATTTTTGGAACTCAATTTCATCCAGAAATGAGTCAAGATGGTCACGATTTGATTGAAAAATTCTGTTCTCTCTGATTGATTTTAATAACTCCCAAAATTTCTTTTGTTCATGGAAAAAGAAAGCCACGAATTACTTTTACCTCTTATTGATGAAGAAAATATTTGTCTTCCATTACCCATTAACGTAGTATCAAGATATTGGAATATTGAACTACCTATGGCTGAAGCAATAGAAACTGCAAAAAAATATTCAGGATTTAGCGGTAGTATTCTAATTGAAGGAATAGAGTCTGCAGAAAGACACGGCTTAACATGCAAAATAGTAAATTCATCTTTATCTGAGTTAAAAAAAATTATTGATTCGGGAATACCACCAATTGTTATTCTTCCAGGAATTCCAGAAATTACACAACATGCCTCTGTCATTACTGGTTATAATGATGAAGAAAAGGTAATCCTTCATTATATTCAGAAAGGAAATCAAGAAGGAGAACAACAAGAAGGAGCTATACCAGAGGATATCTTTGACAGGGAATGGTCAGAGGAAGGAAGATTATTGATAATGTTGGCTCCATCAGAAATCTTCTCTTCTGTAAAACTTGAAAATGATTATAGTGACAAACCAAATCGGCTGTGTTTTATCTCTGAGAGATTAAATATTCTAAAGAATTCCTTAGAATCACTTGATTCATTAAAGCAAGCCATAGACCTTGATCCAAATAATTCAACTGCTCTACATCTATTGGGCGCGATGTTGAATGAACAAAATTCTTCTGAATGTGTCAAGTTTTATGAAAAATGCCTAGAAATCAATGACAGATCATATCTAACTTATAGCGGTCTGGGAAATTTTTATCTTAAAACAAATCAATTTGAAAAGGCAGAGAATTATTACAATAAAGCTATTGAAATTGATCCAAAAAGATCTGCCAAAATTTACAAAAATCGTGCTTATCTTAGAGAAAAACAAAACAAAAGCTCTGATGCAAAAGAGGATCTTAAAAATTATTTGAAATATTTCCCACGAGCTTCAGATAGAGGAGTAATAGAACAAGCAATTAGAGAATTGTGATGCGGAGTACGGGATTTGAACCCGCGGCCTTCAACTTGGGAAGCTGACGTTATACCAGACTAAACTAACTCCGCTTAGGAGATATTCAATAATTATGATTAAATATCTTGATTAGGAAACTAAGATATGGATGCAAAATGCCCAGAGTGTGAGAAAGTTGCAATTTTAGATGATGAAATTACGAATGTAAAATGTCCTCACTGCAACTTTGAAGCAGACTATGATACATATCTTGAAATCATGAAAGATCATGCAATGAATATGGTATCTGACTATACTCCAGATAGACCTGGAATGTAGTTACCAATAATTTCCTTTATCTGAGCAATCTAAATGAGCTCCGCAGTTGGGACAAAACATATGGCATGCTTGCATAGCTATCATCTTGTTATCGCATTTTGGGCATCTAATGTCTTCTACCATACCCATCTTTGTGAATCTTGATTTAAAAATAATGTCCAAAGGTTAATTAGTCGTCCACCTTTTTTTTGGAATACTTGGCTAATTTCAAACTTACAATTTCAGATATTAAGGGAAAATCTGTATCAAAGGAACTTAAAGACAGCGATGCAAATCCCTTACTTGGACTACAACTAGGAAATGAAACTGATGCAGCAATTGTAGGACTAGACGGAAAATTAAAACTCACTGGAGGAAGTGACAAATCTGGTGTTCCCATGAGAAAAGATATTCATGGTGCAGCAAGAAAACATGTTTTACTTTCTAAAGGAGTAGGTTTGCAAGATGCAGAAACTGGACAAAGAGTAAGAAAATTAATGCGTGGAAATACTGTATCAGAAGAAATCTATCAAATAAATTGTAAATTTGATGGAGAATTACCAGTTGAAGCACCAACTGAAGTTGCAACAGAGTCTAAAGAAGAGAAAACTGAAGATAAAAAAGAGTAACTTAACATATACCGATTCTACATTTTGACTTATGCATTGGAGAGAGACACTTCCTGATTGGTACATTAAAAAATATGGATATCAACCATGTGTTAACATTGGAACTGCTGGTCATGTAGATCACGGCAAAACTACTCTTGTTCAGGCATTAACTGGTTCATGGACAAGTGTACACAGTCAGGAACTTAAACGTGGTATTACTATTCGTGTGGGATATTCTGATGCTGCATTCTACAAATGTAAAAGTTGTGAGGAATCTTTAGGATATTCTACAACTCCAAAATGTAATAATTGTGGAAATGAAAGTGAATTATCTCGAGTTGTTAGTTTTGTAGACAGCCCTGGGCACGAAAGTTTGATGGCAAACATGCTTTCAGGTTCTGCCTTGATGGATGGTGCATTACTACTAATTGCAGCAAATGAGAAAGTTCCTAAACCACAAACAAAAGAACATCTTTTAGCTCTACAAACTCTTGGAATTAAACAAATAGTTGTAGTCCAAAACAAAGTTGATCTACTCTCCTACAATGAAGTCTTAGCAAATTATCAAGATATAACAAAATTTGTTAAAGGAACTTATGCCGCAAATTCACCTGTTATTCCTATTTCTGCACAATCTGGATTGAATATTAATGCATTAATTAGCTCTATAGAATCAACAATCAAAACACCTGAAAGAGATGAAAAAAAAGATACTGTTATGCATGTTTTACGTTCTTTTGATGTAAACAAACCTGGTACAAAATTAAAAAATATTAAAGGAGGTGTAATTGGTGGAAGTCTAACACAAGGAATTTTTAATGTTGGTGATGAAATTGAAATTAAACCTGGTGTTATGAATGAGAAAAAAAAGTCATACGAACCTTTACTGACAGAAATTATTTCTTTAGGAACCGCTGCAGGACTTGTTGAATCGGTAAAGCCAGGTGGCTTGGTTGCTATTGGTACAAAATTAGATCCTTCCATGACTAGAAGTGATTCATTTATCGGTTCAGTTATTGGAAAACCTGATACACTTCCTGAAAATTTTACTCAATTAAAACTAGAAGTGAATCTATTTGATTCTGCAGTAGGGATTACTGAAGACGTTAAAGTCAAACCAATTCAATCAGGTGAACTACTTCGGCTAAATATTGGAACTGCTCCTGTATTAGGCAAGGTTAACAAAATAAAATCAAAAAATATTGAGATTGAACTTAGGAGACCCGTATGTATCTTTCAAGGTGGAAATGTAGCAATCAGTAGGAGAATTGCTGAAAGATGGAGACTAATTGGTGCAGGAATAGTTGGTTGAAGTAATCTGTGACACAAATTTTCTAATTCATTTAGCAACTAGAAGAATCAAAAATATTGATAATATTGATGTAGAAATCGGTCAAATCACTTTTGTTGTCCCTCAAGTTGTAAAAAATGAATTATCTGAATTAGCAAAAAACCCAGAAAAAAACCAGGATATCCAATCAACTCTTAATTATATAAAAAATTTCAAAATAATCCCCATCCTTGGCACATTTGCTGACAAAGAGTTACTTGACTATGTTTCAAACAACAAAGTAATTGTTGCTACAATGGATAAAAAACTAAAAAAACAGATCAAGAATCTCGGAAGTTCTATAATGTCTTTTTCAAATGATAAAATAGTTTTAGAATCTTAGAAAAATT
>JACATG010000016.1 GCA_013390905.1 Marine Group I thaumarchaeote
CCCTCAACTTTGAATTCGGCCATTTCACAATAATATTTTTGTTGGTATTAAAATACTATCTGCACTAATTCTAGATTTTCATGCCTCTCTAGTTTTATTCTGAATTTAAAGAATCAGTAGATTCTTATCTAAAATTTTTAGGGAAAATCTATGGTTAAAATAAAACAAAATTCCCCTGTGCTGTTCTATTTTAATCATTCAAAAAAATGGTTAATGAAAATCTCAAAAAAAGAATCTCTTCATACACATATTGGAGTAATCAAACACTCTGATGCAATTGGAAAAGAATATGGTTCTCGAGTAAATACAAACAAGGACAAGTATGTCTATCTTCTAAAACCCACAATGTATGATTATGTAATGAAAATTCAACATGGCACACAAATTGTTTATCCAAAAGATCTTGGCTACATTGTTGCAAGAGCTGGAATTGGCAGCGGCCAAAAAATTTTGGAGATTGGAACTGGTAGTGGCTCACTTACTTCTTTTATTGCTAATATTGTAAAACCACGCGGTCATGTATACACTTTTGATGTTAATGAAAATTTCATGAAAATAGCTGAAAAAAATATCAAAAAAGCAGGAGTTTCTAAATATGTAACACAGCATAATTTGGATCTAAAGACTAGGAAAAAGATGCCACTGAAAGACATTGATGTAGCCTTAATTGATTTGGGTGATCCTTGGACTGTTATTCCTCAAGTGCGACGGATGCTAAAAGGCAGTGGTGCGGTTTTTGCCATTTGTCCTACTATGAATCAATTAGAAAAATTAACTATGACTTTAGTTGAAAATGAATTTACTGACATAGAATCAACTGAACATATTTTACGCACAATCGAAGCTAGAGAAGGAAAAACCAGACACTCTTTTCAAGGAATAGGTCATACAACCTATCTCTGCTTTGCAAGAAAGGCATTTTTTGGCAGAGGATCAAAAAAAACCTCTGAAAAATCAAAAACCATAAAAACTAGCAAAAAAACTACCAAAAAATCATCTTAATCTTTCATCAAAACTTCAAAACAAGATTTATTCCTCTATTTTTAAGAGTATATTGTAATGGTACGAAAGAATCTCTCAATTTCAATTGTTAAGAAATTCATTCCTGCTCGAAAATCTAAATCGAGAAAAGGTGATAATGGAATTGTTCTTGTGGTTGGTGGGAGCTACATCTATCATGGTGCTCCTGTTTTATCCTCGATTGCTGCTCTTAGATGTGGAACTGATCTAGTTTATACCTCTGTCCCAAAAATCAATGTAACATCAACACGTGCAATTTCCCCAAATCTTATTGTGATTCCTTTAGTTGATCAAAAATTAACTCGTGGTGCTGTACACAAACTTGTAGGTGCATTACCCATTAACTTGGATTCTGCAACGATTGGTATGGGTCTTGCAATACAAGAAAAAAATGCATTGTTACTTCTAGTTAAATCTCTTTTAGATCGAGATGTTAGATTATCATTAGATGCCAGTGCACTAATTCCTGAAGTTTTACCTATTTTAGCAAACAAAAATGTTGTAGTAACTCCACATGCTGGAGAATTCAAGCGATTATTTGGAGATTCTCCTTCTGACTCAAAAAACGATCGAATTAGATTGGTAGAAAAAAATGCCAAGAAATACGGGATCACAGTTTTACTAAAAGGTCAAACGGATGTGATCACAAATGGTTCAACTACTTATCTTTATGAGAAAAAAATTCCTGCCATGACAGTTGGTGGAACAGGTGATGTTCTTTCAGGATTAGTTGCAGGAATGCTATCTAAAAATCGAAATCCTTTGGAATCTGCGGCAGCAGCTGCATTTATCAATGGATTGGCAGGAAAAGCAGTTCAAAAGAAATTGGGGCTACATATCACTTCCATGGATCTTTTAGATGAGATTCCAATTGTGATGAAGCCTTTTGATAAAATTGTGTGAATTACATGAACGCACTAAAACACGTAGATTCTAACATAAATAATCTTATTTCAGACCTGCAAACTTTGATTAGACAACCAAGTGTCTCAGCAAAAAACGAAGGAATTGAGGAATGTGCAAAACTCGTAAAAAAACTTTTAAAAAAATCTGGACTAAAATCTGAAATCTTACGATTGAAAAAAGGAGTTGCGCCTATTGTTTATGGAGAAATAAAATCAAAACAAAACTCAACTAAGACTTTGATGTTTTACAATCACTATGATGTACAACCAGCTGAACCATTTGATTTATGGGATTACCCCCCATTTAGTGGAACAAGAAAAGGAAACAAGATCTTTGGAAGAGGGGCAACTGATGATAAAGGTGAATTAATTACAAGAATCAAAGCAGTTGAAGCATATCTGAAAACAACTGGTGATATTCCTTGCAACATAAAATTTGTAATTGAAGGCGAAGAGGAAACTGGGAGTGCTCATATTGAAGAGTACCTAAAAAAATACAAAAAGAAATTTTCCTGTAATGGGGTTATTTGGGAATTTGGATATGTTGATGCAAAAAATAGACCCATTATTAGCCTTGGGATGAAAGGATTGCTATTTGTTGAATTATCCATAAAAGAATCAATCATCGATGCTCATTCAAGTTTAGCAGTTTTGATAAAAAATCCTGCATGGAGATTAATTGATGCTGTCAAGACCCTTAGAGATTCCAATGGAAAAATTCTCATAAAAGATTGGCACAAAGAAGTTATACCATTCTCAAAAAAAGACTTGGAACTAATTAGGAAAGAACCATTTGATGAAAATATTTTCAAAAAAGAATTTGGAATTAAATCTTTTGTAGGAAATAAAAATGGAATGGATGTAAAAAAGGCCTTGGCAGGTGGTACTACTTGCAATATTGCTGGATTTATTTCTGGATATACTGGAGATGGTGCGAAAACAGTTCTTCCAGGTAAAGCTCTAGTCAAAATTGATTTTAGATTAGTACCTAAAATGGACCCCAAGAAACAAGTTATGAGATTAAAAAAACATCTAAAATCCAAGGGATTTACTGATGTTAAAATCAAAGTATTTCATGGCGAGGCAGCTGCTAGAATAAATTCTTCAGAACCATTTGTAACCCAAGTTAAAGAGGCAGCTGACAAATCATTTGGGAAATCTATCCTAAATGTTTCAAATGCTGGAACAGGTCCTATGTACCACTTTATTGATATTCTGAAAGCTCCATGTATTTCGATAGGCAGTACCTACATGTTTTCTAGAATTCATTCTCCAAATGAATTTGCTAGAGTTGATCTGCTAAAGAAAACAACCAAGTGTATTTGTTTGATTATGGAAAACTTTGGAAAAAACTAGTAAAGATATCTGAAATTTTGTGTGGCTATTTTACTTGTAATCATACATGTTATGTAGAAAGCCCTTTATTATGCTGCAAAATTATTTGAATTATGTCAATGTACATGCCAGGGGCAACTGCTGTTGGAATTACTTTTGATGGTGGTGTGGTTTTTGCCAGTGAGAAAAGGATCGCATTTGGAAATTTCCTTGTGAGCAAATCAACCAAGAAAACATTTTCTATAACTTCTAAAGTAGGCGCAGCTTGTGCTGGTCTTGTGGCAGACATGCAAATTCTGTCCTTGCAAATTTCGGCCCTTGCAAAAATTAGAAAAATGGAACTTAAGAGAGATGTTCCTCCAAATACTATTGCTAAAATGATGTCAAATATGATGTATGAGCGAAGATATTTTCCATTATTGACCCAAGTGATCGTTGGTGGTGTTGTTGACAAACCAATAATGTATACTCTTGACCCATTAGGGTCAGTTCTTCCTGATGAATATGCAGCAGTTGGAACTGGTGCTGAAATGGCATTAGGTATCTTAGATCCTCAATTCAAACCAAATATGACTAAAGATGATGCAATTGATTTGGCTAAACGTGCAGTTCGTACAGCAATCCTAAGAGATTCTGCAAGCGGTGATGGGTTAGATGTTCTTGTAATCACTAAAGACGGCACTGAAGAATTTACAGAAGAAATCAAATAATTGCAAATTTATAATCTCAATACCGATGTTATTTTTAGTTGATGCAATGCTTGGTAATATTGCCAAAAAATTACAGTTGCTTGGGTTTGATTCAGAGTATGTCTCTGATATTGATGATTCCAAATTAATTGAAAAAGCCAAAAATGAAAACAGGACAATAATTTCTAGAGATCATAATTTAGTTGATAGAGCAAAAAAGAACAAAATTTCATCAGTTTACATTACTAAAGAAAATGAAATTGAACAATTCCTAGAAATTCTTGAAACTACTCATTTACAATTTGATGAAATTTCTGGAGATTCTGCACGATGTACAAAATGTAATTCTCCAACATTACGAATTAACAAATTAAAAATTGAAAATAAAGTTCCGCAGGGAGTTTTAGAATATAATGACAAATTTTGGAAATGTGATACATGTGATCAAATCTATTGGGAAGGAACACATATTAAAAATCTACAAGAATTTGTACATAAAATAAAGTTAAAATCTTAGTCGTAAATTGTTTTTCCAATATCCCAAAATTTATCAGAAATATAATGTAAATTTTCTAACACCTCTCCTTTTTCTATATTTTCTAACTCTGAACTAGAAACCATTGCCTTTCCTACCGCTAAAAATTTATGTTGAGATTCTTCCATTATGCATACAAGGTTATCTTTCTCAAATTCTGTAAATTTTTTTATTCCTGGTCTCATAACATTTGCACCCTTGCACATGAATTTGACAGCCCCCATATCCACTATAACATTTGGAAATTTTTTTAGAGTGTTAGTTTCTGACAAAAATGGTAAATAATTATCATTAATTTTTAATATCTTTATTCCCTTTCCTGTGATGATTTGTGCCTCGTCAGAAATTTGATGAACTTTGAGATTTTTTATTTTTGGACACTTAATTTTCCATTTCTCTGAAACCATTTTTAGGATTTCTGATGTTTCACTCTTTGAAATTAGATTCGATTTCAAGTTTTTGCAATCTCTTGTCTAATGTCTAACAAATCTCTTAGAATAGAACTAGCAGTTTCCATTCCTCCAGCTCCTTTTCCAATAATTGTTTGAGTACCTGAGTGCTCTGAAGTAAAAGTAATTGCATTTAGTGTTCCATTAACGCAAAGCGGATCATCGTTTGACACTTCTTTTGGCTCTACAACAAGTTCTTTGTTACATGATGCAATTAATTTTATAGCACAATTATTCTTGGCTGCTTTTTTAATATCCTCTTTTGAAACCTTTCGTATTCCTGTACAGTTGACATCTGGCATTGTAACTTTCATTCCCATTATCCAGTTTGCAAGAATTACTAGTTTGGCAGCAGCATCTAATCCATCCAAATCTAAAGATTCATCAGCTTCTACATACCCTCTTTCCTTAGCATCTTTAAGTGCTTCATCAAAAGATAACCCTGTACTCATATTTGATAAAATGTAATTTGTGGTTCCATTTAAAATTCCTGAAAATGCCGTTATTCTTTCACCACTTAAGCTGTTTTTAGCATAGTCTAGAATTGGCGTTCCTCCCCCAACTGTTCCACTAAATTTTAACATGACTTGATTGTATGTAGCAAGTTCCATAAGAGATGGAAATGCTAATGCTAGAGGGCCTTTGTTTACAGAAATCACATGTAAACCTTTTTTCATGGCAGTTGTAATGTGAGTCATTCCGGGTTCTGCATCTTTGTAGTTGCTTACCGTAGTCTCAATTAAAACATCTGCCTCGATATTTTTTAACATATCAATCCCAGACATTGTATTTTTTGTGTTTGCATAATTTTTCACAGTTCCAAACTTTTTCTTTATTTCAACAAGTTTGTTAAATTCTAATCCTGACTGGTCTACCGCACTTCCTTTACTGTCGACAACTCCTACTATTCTTGGCTTTAATCCATATTTTGCATAAAGATCCTCTGATCTAAAATCAAATAATTTAACTAAACTTTGACCTATAACTCCAAATCCACATAGTATTATTCTCAAAATCCATCATTCCTTTTTGGTGTGTAAATATAGTTCATTTTATTCCACTTTTGATTTTCATATCAATAATTATGTAAAATACTTATTCAAAACAATTTACTAATAGTTTCTATGTTTTTGGAAGCATTCATTGCAATAAACAGGTCTGTCTTCTTTTGGTTTGAATGGTATTTGACAATCATTTCCACAATCTCCGCATTTTGCATCAAACATTTCTCGTGGTCTATCGTCTCTTCTACCATATCTAGAACCTCTGTTTTCACTAGAACCTCTGTTTTCACTAGAACCTCTGTTTTCACTAGAACCTCTGTTTTCACCATAACCTCTGTTTCCACCATAACCTCTGTTTCCACCATAACCTCTGTTTCCACCATAACCTCCTGATCTACCTCCACCTCTTGGTTCTGGTTTATGTTTTTGGAAGCATTCATTGCAATAAACAGGTCTGTCTTCTTTTGGTTTGAATGGTATTTGACAATCATTTCCACAATCTCCGCATTTTGCATCAAACATTTCTCGTGGTCTATCTGAAGAGTAACCCATAGTTGTCTTTCCATTTCATCCTCTTTATGAACTAACTCTTCAAAAGACATGATAAAAGAATTATAAATCGACGACTAATCCAACAATAAAATTTAAATCAATAGAATCGTGGCGTTTGCATGACACAAAGAGATGATTGGCTTAATACCGATAACATAATTGATCTTCAGGATCATTCCAAGAGAGGAAAATTAAGAAGGAAATTCAACTCACTCAAAAACCATATTTCTATTTTAGTCACAATAATTGGGATTGTTGTTTCGATTATAGTGATTTTCCTTTAATTTTTTATTAAAATAATAGAATTATGAAGAAAGTTTGAATTATGAGTCTTACAAGTTTTTTACAAATATCTAATGTTAGGGCAGAATTTGCAAAAACATTCCAATTTAAGGCACCAAAACTTTCTGCAGAACTTTTGGCACCCCCTCAAACTAAACATTATTCATTGATTGGTACAGCATTTGATTACCTGTTAAGATTTCATATAGAAAGACTGAACCCAGACACTTTGAGATCCATTTGGATTGCAGAATTAGGAGTAGTAATGACAAAGAAACAACCTGAAGAATACTACAAACTCAAAGCTATAATTGATGTAATAAAGAGTGGTCCTTATTCTGATTATATCCAGACTGGAAACTTGTCAGAATCATTATTTGCATCAACTATTGTTCTTGCAAAATTAGACATGATTTACAGAATAGGAAGATTAGAACCCAACATAATGGATTATCAAAATGAAGATATTCTTGATCTGAAGAACTTGATTTCTATTGTGGATGATTCATTGTTTAAATCAAAAATTTTTTGTACACTAAATCCTGGTTTTGGAAATGCTTCATTGTTAGTTGGAGGAGCAGATGCAGATATGATTATTGATGATACATTAATTGACATAAAGACAACAAAGAATCTGAAATTTGAAAGAGACCCTTATAACCAATTAATTGGATATTACATTCTCAACAAAATTGGTAATGTTGATGGAATGAATAGGAAAATTGATAAAATTGGAATATATTTTTCTCGTCATGGTATTTTACAAACAATACCAACCTCTCAAATAGATGAAAATCCAGAATTTGATTATTTTGTAAAATGGTTTGAAAAAGAGGCAATAACTGTTTTTATGAATTAGATTCAAAACTCTTTTCAATGAACATTTCTTACAAATTTCAAAATCTTCTTAGTAGTTTTTTCTAATTCGTTTTTAAAATTCCAATCCCAAACAATTAAAATTTCGTAACCTAATTTTTTCAACAATGGATCTGATTACCCATTATTGTCTTTCTCATGTTGCAATGAGATCGAGTTTATACAATATCTAGAGTTTGTCGGCTTTGGCCCATCATCAAATACGTGACCTAAATGTGCTCCACATTTGTTACAGTTAACTTCTGTACGAGCCATTCCATGTTCTGTATCTGAAATGTATTCTATTTTATCCTCTGAGATTGGTTTCCAAAAACTTGGCCAGCCAGAACCTGAATCAAACTTTGTATCTGATGAAAAAAGCTCTTCACCACAGCATACACACTTGTAAGCTCCATCAAATTTACTGTTATTGTATTTTCCAGAAAATGGCGGTTCGGTGCCATGTTTGATACAAATTTCATATTGATCAGGATTAAGTAGCTTTTTCCATTCTTCAGGTGTTTTTACAATTTTCTCTGTCATAATCTATTCAATTTCTTTTGATATTAGAATATTTTTCTATTTAAGATTCTTTTTCTTCTCTTCTGTTCTCTTTTCTGATTCGAATCTTTCTAAATCATATTTCTTCAAATCCACAAATTTCATAATTTTACTTAAATTAGGATGTATTTTGTTTATTTGTTTGAACATTTGTTGTGCAACTAGTCGATAATCTGCATGTCCTTGCGGAACAGTTCTTAATTCAATTAGATGACAAGCTTCTCTAAGATTGAATTTCATAAAATACGGATAGTTGTATGCAAAGTTTACAACATATTGTCCTTGTTCAGGATATTTTTTTCTAATTTTCTCAAATGTTTCTTTGGTTTTGTTCATACAATCAGTAAAGTCTGTTTCAATTCCAAGAATCTTAATTTCGTCTGGAATATTAAATCCATGATCAGTTGTTAATAGTTGTCTTTCTAGAGTTAATGCTCGATGTCTATGAAAATCTCTAAACATTCCAAAGTTATTACACAAATCAAATGTATAGTAGACATTTTCAAATGCCCTTGATGGTCTATGGCGTCTATTTGTTCGAAGTTTTACAAATTCATTAATTATTTTAATTTTCTTTTCTTTTGAAAATTTTTTTACTTGATATAAAATATTTTGATATGATGTACTTGGTGACTGTTCATAAATAATACTAGTGATAATTTTGTCCATTGCAATTTTTTCTGATTCGTAATCAACAAGATTTGTTATTATTCCTGTAGTTGGTTTTGCTTTGATTTCTTTTGCAGTAATTGATTTTGATTTATTTTTAATATCTCTGAGATATTTTTGAAATGCTTTTCCGTATTTATCATCTGCTCTCCTAACAAATGATTTGATTGTTGTATCCAACTCTTTCTTGATTTTTGAGGCTAAATCCCGGTCTTCTCTTAGTTCAGATGAGCCTAAAACTATTAGAAGATATTCAAACGCACGGCCATTACCTGTAATTCCAACATTTGTCAAAGTTGATGCTGGTAATAACCCCCTGAGAATATCTAGTGCTTTAGCTTTAGTTGAACCTCTGTAAATCATGTTGGCAGATTTTATATCTGACTCGCTTTTTAATTTAAAAAATGATTTTTCTTTTCCATCAGTTGAATCTTTAAAACTATATTTTTCTATAGGGTATTTTTCTCTCACATAGTTTATCATTGGGTCTATGTTTTTTGAATAAACATTAAATGAAAAATTACAAGCATCTTCATACATGTCTACAAATCTAGATTTACTAATTTCAGGATCTCTGTAAAATCTATATTCTCCTTCTTCTTTTTTATCCCATGCAACATATCTTGACGATTTTTCCAAGTATGATAATCCAATCCTTCTGTCTTCAATTTTTTTCACTGCAATGTTTGACAAACCTTCAATTGCAATTTGAGCTTCACCTAACTCTGCAACAGAATCGTCACCATATTCTAAAAGAACTCTATTGTAAAATTCTTCACCCCTATTTTTATTTTTTAAAAATTCATCTAGAAAAATTCGCCTCATACTTTTGTTAGTTCTACTATATCTTGACATTAGTGCACCACGATCAACTTGTCTAGGAGTAATTATTGCAAAGACATTTCCATCAGTATTTGAAAAATGATCTAATAGAATCTTTTTTTCTTTAACAGAAAACTCTGACAATACCAGTGTGCAGTTTTTCAATTATTAATAGTCTATTTCTTTTTTCCAATTTGAATTAGATCGGGACCTTTGTCTCTATCTTTGTCGTTTCCTCTAGATTGCCATCTTAACAGTACTTCTTTGAAAGCTGTTGCATCTGCTTCGTTTTCTGTATACATCAATGCTGTAATCCAGTATCCATTTTTTGCAGTTTTTCCACCAACAGAATTCATCCAAAACTCGCTTGGTAAATTATCCAGATTTTTACTGTCAGGATCTTTAGTGAGTTTTACCCATCTACTTGCGACAAAATTCAAAATTTGCTCAAGTTCTTCTCTTTGAATCATGAGCCTGATATTTTTCCTCTAAATTTTAAAATTACTGAAATCAAGTGATTAGATTTAGTGAAAATAATCTTACTAAAACTAAAAACATTACTTACACTTTGTCGGTTATACAAACCTCATAATTACCTCATATGACAAACGATGATATCGAAATTATCGGCAAGAACGTCAAAGACATGTACGGAGCATTCATGGGTAAAGTTGTAGGAACAATAACTGACATTGATGGTAGTATCCAATCAATTGGTGTTGACTGCAGTTTTCAAGGATTACAGCAAATCCAATATGAACAAATAGTAGTCCAAAACGATGCTATTATTTTCATTCCAAAATGGAGGCTTGACTCTCAACGACTCATACGTGAAAAACAACTAACTCTACGTCGTCTAAAGGCATTGATTGATATTGTTTCTGAAAATGATCACATGAAAGCAGATGCAGAAATCATTCATGAAAAATATAAGTCAAAACTTGTAAGATTGGATGAAACAGAAAGTGAAATCAAAGCCAAACTTGAGGAAAGAGCTACTGAGTTAGAAGAAGAGTCAAAGTCTGCAAAGATGTTATTATTTGATGCAAAAGTACAATGCAAGAGCAATGAAATCTCTGAGACAACATTTGATACTGTGAAATCATGCACAAACGAGGTTATTGAGCGTGTTTCTCATGAACTAGCAGAAATCAAAAATGTAAAGAGTAGAATTGCAGATCTTGAATTGGAAGTGCAAGAAATGATTGCTCCTTCACAACCAAATGTCCAAGAATCCGCCGTTTCATATCTGGAGACTCCTGAATCACAACAAGTAGTTCAGACAATACTTCCAGAAGCACCAATAGTATCAACACCAAAATCTTCAGAACCAATTAGAGCAGAGACTCTCCCAATACCTGAATCTCCAACTAAATCTGAAGTTTCAGCTGAATTTCAAGAACCACCTAAACAGGTGACCCCAGAAACTCCAAAAGACAACGATAATGATTGGCTCGCTAGAATGTAAGTACAATAATTTTTTTAATTTATTTTTTTAACATTTAGAAAGATCTACGTTCATACACTTTTGATGTCTGAGACCTACAATATTGGCCTTGGAAACAATGACTTTGAAATAAGAAAAAAAGCTAACTCTGATTTTGTATCTTTTTGGGATGAACAGGCTAAGAACCTCTTTTGGTTTTCACCATGGAAAAAGACTCTGGATTGGCAACCTCCTTTTGCTAGATGGTTTGTCGGAGGCACAATTAACGCCTCATATAATGCCCTTGATGTGCATCAGGATGACAAGGCTGACAAGCCTGCTATATTATGGGAAGGAGAAAATGGGGAATCAAGAATAATAACATATCATGATATGTTTATTCAAGTCCAAAAATTTTCAAATGTTCTAAAGTCATTGGGTGTTAAAAAAGGGGATAGAGTTACTATCTATCTGCCAATGGTACCTGAATTACCTATTGCAATGTTAGCGTGTGCAAGAATTGGTGCTATACATACAGTAATCTTTTCAGGTTTTAGTGCAACATCAATTAAAGATAGAATTGATGATTCCAAATCCAAAGTTGTCATTACTGCAGATGGTGGATATAGAAGAGGAAAAATTGTCAAACTCAAAGAAGTAGTTGATGAGGCAATCAAAGACTTTGATTTTGTAGACCATATTATAGTTCTTGAAAGAACAAAAAATAAAATTTCAATGACATTGAAAGATAAACTTTGGAATGATTTAATGAAAGATGCATCTGATTCTTGTGATGCAGAAAAATTAGATAGCAATCATCCACTTTATATCTTATACACATCAGGAACAACTGGAAAACCAAAAGGAGTTTTACATGGAACTGGTGGTTATTTAACACATTTGTATTCTACTTTCAAGTGGGCATTTGACATTAAAGATTCTGATGTATTTTTTTGTACTGCGGATATTGGTTGGGTAACTGGTCATAGTTATGTTGTCTATGCACCATTACTTCATGGCGCAACTGAAATTATGTTTGAAGGTGCACCCGATTATCCTGATGTGTCAAGAATATGGGATATTTTACAAAAATATGAAGTCACAATCTTCTATACAACACCTACTGCACTTAGAATGTTTATGAAATTTGGAGATAATATTCCAAACTCTTTTGATCTTTCTTCATTGCGATTACTTGGAACAGTTGGGGAACCAATTAATCCCGAAGTCTGGAAATGGTATTTCAAAATCATCGGAAAAGAAAAGTGCCCAATTATTGATACTTGGTGGCAAACTGAAACTGGAGGAATGCTAATTTCTCCATTACCTGGATTAGAGACAATTCCACTAAAGCCTGGTTCTGGAACACGCCCAATCCCAGGCGTAAATATCACAGTAGTTGATGAAAATGGAACTGATGTTTCTTCAAACACAAAGGGATACCTTGTGATTAAGAATCCCTGGCCTGGGATGCTTTTGACATTGTGGAATGATGATGAAAAATACAAGACTGTGTATTGGTCAAAATATGAGAATTACTACTATTCAGGTGACTATGCACTAAAAGATGAGGATGGATATTTTTGGTTACTTGGACGTGCAGATGATGTTCTAAAAGTGGCAGGTCACAGAATTGGAACTGCTGAACTCGAGAGTAGTATTGTATCTAATAATCATGTTGCAGAGTCTGCAGTATGTGGAATACCAGATGAACTAAAAGGAGAAGTGATTATTGCATTTGTTGTTCTAAAACAAGGAGTAACAAAAAGTTTAGTTGATTTGCAAAAAGAACTTTCAGATAAAATACGAAATGACATTGGTGCAATTGCAACTCCCAAACAAATCTATTTTGTTACAAAACTTCCAAAGACTCGTAGCGGAAAAATTATGAGAAGATTACTCAAAGCAATTGCCAATAATGAAAAAATTGGTGATGTAAGTACACTTGAAGATAGTACAGCAGTAACTGAAGTTCAAAGTGTATTTGATGAGATTCAAAAATCAATTAAAGAAAATTCTAAATAATTTATTGGATTTATTTTAATTTTCTTAAATCAACAGTAGAAAGCATATCAAACATTTTTTTGAGCCCATCATACTCTGATTTTGAGTTTTCATCTAGTTGACTATATTCTTTTTCTTTGATTTCTCCTAGTCTGTTGTTTGCTTGACTGAAAAATTTCTCATACTCTGATATTTTTTCATCAGTCATCTGTGTTAAATCAAAAATCACTGTATTGCTTCCAAGCATATTTTCATTTTCATCATAAAGACTTGTTGCTTGCAACAATCCTGGAAAAGTACTTCCATCCTGTCTTTTGAATGTGATCTTTCTATCAGTTACTTCTCCTGTCTCAAACCATGTTTTTAGAGAATCATTCATGGCCTCCCATGATTCCTTAGGCACGTGTTCGAAGATTGCCTTGCTTATAATCTCTGATTTTGCATATCCTAGGTTTGCGGCATATGTAGAATTGCAATCAAGAATTATTCCAATTGAATTTATCCTTCTCCACATTACCGGGGCATCCTTTAGAGTTTTTCTTGCTTCAGTTTGATGCATTTTTTAAAATTAGATTGACTAGTTATTAAATTGAAATATTATCAAAACCACTGGTCTAAATTCTGGCTCTTTCTCTCAAGCGCTTTTTTCAATCTGTTTAAGGTTGACTGGATTCTGTCTTCTGAGAAACTTCTCTCTTTCACCAAATAGTTTGCAATTGCTTCATAATCTACTTTCTCAAAAACAATCTCATCTACATTAGTCACTTCAGGTTCCAAAAATATTTTTCGTATCTGTTGAAAATCTATTTCTTGTAATTGTTCTTGAATCTGTGGTATGTCTTCTAATCTTGAATGTTGTTTTATCATTTTTAGTGCAGTTTTTGGACCAATTCTATCAAAACCATTTGGATTAAAATCAGTTCCAATTAAAATTCCAACATCAATTAGTTCTTCCCTTGTTAATCCTAACGAATCAAGTGTTTTTTGTGTTTCAATTATCTCTGGGACAATATCGATGTATGTATTTCTATTTGGTAATTTTCTTCTTCCACTGTTAGTAAAATTTCGTATCAATCTTTTTGCTCCACATAAAATAGAATCAAAGTCCTGACTTGCGGAAGCATATGCTTGTCCAGTGTTTGTTAGATGTGCAGCTGTTGCTTCTCCTTCTGATGCTGCTTCTATGTATGGAATACCAAAATATGTTAGTAGTTGTTTTGATTCTTTCACCATTCCATCTTTCATACTGGTTGTCTGTTGTGCATATTTTCTTGCATCCTCCATATTTCCTTGAGCGATTGCTTTTTCATATTTAATAGTTGCATCTTTTTTGATTTGTTTTCTGCGCTCAATCTCTGCTGTTTTTAGTGAGGGTGGTTTACCATCAAACACATAAACTGGCTTTATTCCTAAAGACAAAAAGTTGACATTTCTGTAAAGCAGACCACTAAGGTGACTTGTAATTCTTCCTTCAGAATCTGATAGCTGTAAACCATCTGGACCTCTGATGCTTGCTAGGAATTGGTAGATCGCATTGTATGCATCAATTGCAATTATTTTGGTTGAAAATGCTTCTAGATTTGTTTTCTCTTTTACTACCAAGTCCTTTAGGTTTAGTCCCATAGAAATTTGTTGTATTTTTATGCTATTTTGTGTTTGTTCTTTTCATTTGATTTGTTTTATTATGGAGAAAATCTCAGATTAGATGCCGGGGTAGCCAAGTGGTAAGGCGGCCGTCTCGAAAACGGCTACGCGCAAGCGTGCAGGGGCTCGATTCCCTTTCCCGGCGTTCAAACATCAGTTTAAACACCATTAAAATAATAAAAAAGAAAAAGAAATTGTAATTATTGATAAAATGAGACTATGACCCAGGAAACAGAATTAAAAATACAAGAATCAGGAATTTCAACTGCTGAATTAATTGCACATTTTCGGGAAAAATGCAAAATTTGTGGACATCACCGAATAATGCACAATGAATTAGGAAAATGTGAAGGCGTAATGAACAAGCCATGCAATTCTGGTTGTGATAGTTATGACTCTGAATGATTTAGTTTACAATTCTTTAATATGATAAATTTTGTAAATTATTTATGAGAGATTTTGAACCTGATGATGAATCTATTATCTCTCAGGATTATGAGCCTCTAGATTCTCCAAAAGATTTTGATCCTGGTGTGCCAAATCAATTGCTTGACTATGTTTTGAGGACTACTTCTGAAATTATAGATACTGACTTGTTTGCTGTGATGGCAAAGAGACGTTCTACAAGAAAATTTTCAGACAAGCCTGTGGAAACTACAAAAATAGACAAGATTATTGCTGCTGCTGATACTGCACCTACCGCTGGAAACTATCAGGGGTTTGAAATCTTTTATGTTAGAAATCTAGAAAAGAAAAAACTTTTAGTTGAAGCATGTAACAAACAACCTTATGTTAATGCCCCAGTTGTGTTGATTTTCTGCAAAAATCCATCCAGAGTGAAATTTAATTTTCCTGATTATGTTCTTAAAAAATTTGCTATACAAGATGCAACTTTAGCTGCTGGATATTCTCAGCTTGCAGCTCAAGCATTAGGATTAAGCTCGATTTGGATTGGTATGTTTGATGAACAAAAGGTAATGGATATTATTGAAACAGATCTGGTTCCATCTTCTGTGCTATGTATTGGATATCCAGAACAAACAAAATTTCCAAAACCAAGACGAAACCTCAAAGACCTAGTTCATGTAACTTGGTAAGCTATACCTTAAATTCTCCAGATTTAAATAATCATGAACATTTGTTCAATTTATGACTGATGCCTATGTAATGTTAAACTGTGAGTTAGGTGCAGAGGAAGAGATAATTGAAAAACTCAAGGAACTTGAACAAGTCGCAGATGTATTTGAGACAATTGGGATTCATGATATGTTAATAAAATTGAAAGCAGACAATTTCGAACAAATCAGGGCGATTGTTTCACGAGATATTCAGAAACTACCCAAAGTACGTTCTACTTCAACTCTCATAAAAAAAGATAATTAAGAAACTTTTTTTCATTTACATTTATCGTGAAATGTTAACCATGCCCAAAAATGATTTAAGCCTCAATGGATTCGAAAGATAATCGAAAAGAAATTTAGATTGTTACTTCCTTTACAATCTTGTGAGAGAAGATCTCATGAAATCCATCATAGAACTAATACAGAATGACAGAGGGGATAAGGAGATTTTAATGCGAATCTTATATGATCTCAGGAAAAACAAAAAGCCTTTTGGTCCAGACAAATTATACCTCAAAACCATTATTGAAAAATACTTACCGGAAGACAAACATCTTCTATAGTTAGTTAACATTTGATAGTGTTTATCAGTGAGATATGTATTAGATTTATTATTGTGACAAAGGAATACAAATGTCATGCATGTTTGGCAATAGAAAAGAAATATGACTTTTAATCTAAATTCTAATTGCTCACGTTGCGGGAAAAAATCTCTGTTAACTGATCAAGTTACAGGAGAACAATTTTGCGGAAAATGTGGTTATGTGGCTTCTGAAAAATTACAAGCATCAGGTCCAGAATGGAGATCATTTCAAAAAGATGGCGGGTCAGACCCAGCAAGAACTGGTGCACCATCATCACTTACGATACATGATATGGGGTTATCTACAATTATAAATCCTCAAAATAGAGATGCAACGGGAAAACCATTAACTGCTTCAATGAAAAGCACCATTACAAGACTTCGAACTTGGGATAGTAGAAGTCAATCTTCGGCCACTGCAGATAGGAATCTTAGACAGGCTCTAAATGAGTTGAATAGACTCAAAGACAAACTTACAATTTCTTCCAGTGTTCTTGAAAAAGCTGCTTACCTTTACAGAAAGGCTTTGGAGAAAAAACTAGTTCGCGGTAGATCCATATCTGCTATGATTGCTGCATCACTTTATGCTGCCTGCAGAGACACCGAAACACCTAGAACCCTAAAAGATATTGCTGAAGCAGCTAATGTTAAACGAAAAGATATTTCAAGATGTTATAGATTGCTGCATAATGAATTAAATCTAAAGATGCCTGTTGTAGATTCAATACAATGCATTGCGAGAATTTCAAGCAAACTAAAGGTAACAGAAAAAATCAAACGATATGCAGCTAAAATACTCAAAGAGACACAAAAACGTCAAGAATCGTCTGGAAAGGATCCAATGGGTCTTGCAGCAGCTGCACTATACTTCTCATGTGCCATAAATGGAGTATCTATCACTCAACGGGACCTTGCAGAAGCTGCTGGTGTCACTGAAGTTACTATAAGAAATCGCTACAAGGGATTAAAAGAAGCAAAAATATTAGAATTAGATTTTTGATTTTGTTATTTTTAAGGCATGATTTTTAAAATTAGTTGACATTTTCAATGATTTAATTAAGAAACTTTTTTTTCGTTTACATTTATCATGAAATGTTAATGAGAGATTTGAGTTAAATGATGATTTTAAATTGTAATTTTTTCAAAAGGAAAAAATTGAATATCAATCATCGATACAAACCAAATTTCTTTTTACAATTTTTGCAAAATCGCTGTTTAGTTTTTTTACTTTCTTTGCCTAAATAGATGCCACATCGGTCACATTTTTGTTTAATCATTATTTTCTAATTTCTAGTAGAATATTTTTACCCTTTATGAATGCAATATAATTCCGTAGATGATACTTGGTTCTTATAGGTGATAAATTAATCAGAACTATGTCACAAGACAGAAAAATGTACAAATGTACCTGTGCTGACTGCAAAAAAGAAACTGAGGTTCCTTTTGAACCAAAAGCAGACAGACCAGTATATTGTAAAGAATGTTACCAAAAGAATCACCAAAAGTAGAAGATTTAGACTAGTTTCGTTTGATTAATTTTAAACTTGATTATTTTCAAATATTCTTTTTTTATTTTTTTAGATTCTAAACTCTTTTTGTTTCCCTGAGAGATTTGAGTTAAATGATGATTTTTAAGCCTAAATGTGTAACATTTTCACATTACTTAATTGTTGTACAGATAATCAAAAAAAATTAATCAAATTTTTAATTTTGATACCATTATCTTTATTTTCAATCTTGCATTAACCATACCATGGCAGAAGCTGGAATAGCAGCGTATGGTGCAGCAATCGGGATGGGACTTTTGCTGGCAGTAGTAGCGTTCAGCTTGAGGCAGAGACGACCACATGGACCTGAAATGGAAGCTCTGTTGGATGAACAAACTGCAACTCCAGAACCAGCTAAAGAAGAACCAAAGACGGAAGAAAAATAAAAGAAATCTATTCCATTATCATTTAGTCATTAAATCTACAAAGAGTTAGAAGAATCCGAATATGTAATATTATTAACAAATTAACTTTCCATTATAATCTAGATTAGGGTAACTTTTTACGAGTAGAACAGGGGGATTCCATTTTTAGAGATTATCTGTAATCTCTTTTGTAAATTATCTCAAACCAAATTTATTTTCTAAACTCATTTTTATGCCTAATTTCAAAAACTAGTTAACATTTTGTATCATTTAATTAAGAATTAATCTT
>JACATG010000007.1:0-20558 GCA_013390905.1 Marine Group I thaumarchaeote
TAGATATCTCTAAGACCAAAGATGATATAGTATTGATAATTTTTTGATAATCATTTTGTGGTGTTGGAATCCTTTTTCTTTCTAAAACATTTAGATTTTCATCAAGTAGAACAGCTTCTGTTTTAGTGCCACCTAAATCAACACCAATTTTGTACAACAATAATTTATGAAAGTTAGAAGGCTTAAGTTTTAACTAGAATTATCCCATTGGAGGCGTACTGCCGCCACCTGGAGCTCCAGAAATAGCAATTACATCATCTATTCTAAGAATCATACATGCTGCTTCTGTTGCAGATTTGATGATCTGTTCTTTTACTACAATTGGTTCTACAACATCAATCGCTAACATATCAGCAATCTTTGTATTTCTAGCATCAATACCAGTCCATTTACGACCTTGGTTTTGTTTTGCTCTGAGATTAGCCATTGTATCAATTGGATCCATTCCTGCATTTTCAGCAATAGTTAACGGAATTGTTTCTAATGCTTCAGCAAATTTTTTGATTGCAAGTTGTTCTCTTCCATCAAAATTATCAGCCCATTCCTTAAGTTGTGAGGCTGCATATGACTCAGGTGCACCTCCACCTGCAACAATTTCAGGCTTTTCAATTACATCTTTTACTACCATTAGAGCGTCATGAATTGAACGATCAACTTCATCAATTACTCTTTGAGAACCGCCACGAATTAGCAAAGTGACTGATTGTGGATGTTTACATCCTTCAATGAATACCCATTTATCAGATTCTACTTTCTTTTGATAAGCCAAATCAGCATAGCCAAGATCTTTTTCTGAAAGATCATCTAGATTGTTAATTACACGTCCGCCTGTGGCTTTAGAAAGTTTAGTCATATCACTTTCTTTAACACGGCGAATTGCCATAATACCATATTTTGCAAGATAGTGTTGTGAAATATCATCTATTCCTTTTTGACAAATCAATACATTAACACCAACATCATGTAGCTTGTCAACCATAGTCTTTAGCATTCGATTCTCTTCTTCTAAGAACATTTGCATTTGAGTAGGATCAGTAATTCTAATTTCAGCACTCATTTCAGTTTTTTCAATTTCTAATGCTGAATTTATTAATGCAATTTTTGCTTTTTCAATTTTTGTAGGCATTCCACTATGAACAATTTCTTTATCTAAAACAATACCCTTCACAATGTTTGTGTCTTGAATAGAACCACCTGCTTTCTTTTCAACTTTAAGATTGTCAAGATCAACTGTATAATCATCACCTCTCTTGATTGCAATGCTAAGAATTGCATCAACTACAATTTTTGATAGAATGCCACTATCTTCAGAAATTAATTTTGATTGCATACTAGTCATTGCAATTTTGAGAAGAGATTCTTTATCATCAGGTTGTATTTTTTTGGATAATTCTGAGTAAATTTCAAGGGTTTTTTCAGCAGCTGCCTGGTAACCTTCAACAATGATTGAAGAATGAACATCTTTTTTGAGTAGATCCTCTGCTTTGGCTAATAATGCCCCTCCAAAAATAACAGAAGAAGTTGTACCATCGCCTACTTCATTATCTACTGTTTTAGCGATTTCAACCATCATTTTGGCTGCTGGGTGCTGAACATCAATTTCTTTTAGAATTGTAGCACCATCATTTGTGATAGTCACATCACCTAAAGAATCAACTAGCATTTTATCAAGACCTCTGGGGCCAAGACTAGTTCTGACTAACTCTGCAACTAACTTTGCTGCAGCAATATTGTTTCGTTGAGCATCTTTACCTTTTTGCTGTAATGCGCTCTCTTTGAGAACTAGAACAGGTCCATTAGGTCCTTGTTGAATTGATGCCATTATATTCAATAGTCATCCATAAATCCCCCTTTATAACATTACTTAGATGATTGGCCGGATATAACTTCGTTTTTTCACATCAACAATTCCACCTGAAACAATTCTAATAGATGGTAAAGCCAGAAATGGCAAAAACAAAGGAATAAGATGAGGTCTAGTAAATTTACATCCCAAATCCACAATAGAGCTTATAATTTTTTGAAAATTTGATGAGACCATTTCAAAAGAATCTGTTGAAATAATTCCTGCAAATTGTAAAGGCAAAGAAGCTAGAATTTTTCCAGATTTAACTACAACAAGTCCACCCTGATTCTTGATAAGATGATTAGATGCAATTGCCATATCAGAATCATTTGAACCTATTACTATCATATCATTTTCATGAAAACTCCAAGTTGAAGCAAAGGCACCAATTTCAGCTCCAAAGTTTTCTAGAAATCCAATGGAATGTCGATTTGTTCCATGAATTCGATCAAATGCTGCAACTTTCCATATATCATAATCTAATGAAGCAGAAACAAGACCATCTTTTGAATGAAGTTCGGCTGAACCAATCTTAGTAATTATTTCATTTTGCATAAAGATAGTGTTTACGATAACATCTTTCTTTTTTGATTTTATAAGGAAATCATTTTTTAAGAATTTTTTTAGTTTAACAGTTTTTTTCATCCAAGGTGATATTACTTTTTTCTTGAACTGAGTCACAACACTTCCATGTGAGACTACAAGTTTTCCTCCAACAAAGACTTTAGTTGGTTTAAATGATTTTAAATCATTGAAAATAAGAATGTCTGCTAATTTTCCAGGTGCAATCCCACCAAGATCTTTTCCCATATTGTAATAGTCAAAATTATTCTTGGATGCCATAGTAATTGCATCTAATGGTTTTAGACCAAGTTTAATTGATTCTCGGATGCAATGATCAATGTGACCAAATTTTGTAAAATCTATTGGATCAAGACCGTCAGAACAAAACATTAAGCGGTTGAGGTATGTTCCATGAGACAAAATATGAGGAATGATTTCTTTCAAATCACGTCTTATGGAACCCTCTCTAATCATTACCCACATTCCAAGACGCAATCTTTCTAATACTTGATCAAAATTAATTGGCTCGTGACAAGAGAGTATCCCTGATGAAACGTAAGCGTTGAGTTTTTTTTCACTTATACCTGCAGTATGTCCATTAATTATGCAATCACACTCCAACATTGTTGAAAGTGACTTCATAGTTTTAGGGTCACGTTGAGTAACTTTAGTCCATGAAAAAACTTCTCCCAAACCAAGAACATGGGGATGTTTTACTGCAGATTTTTCTTGCGACAATGAGAGAGTTTTACTGTTACTAAATTTTGCGTCAACAGGAAGACCTCCAGGAACTACTTGGAAAATTCTTATTGGTAAATTTTCTCCAAGTTTAAGAAATTCTTGAAAACCTTTGTAACCTAAAACACTAACAATATCAATTGGATCAGAAAAAAGAGAAGTTACGCCACAAAGAAGTGCCTTTTTTGCAAATTCAGATGGTAATACAAACTGATCAATATGTAAATGTGGATCTGCAAAGCCTGGACTTACGTATTTGTTCTCTACATCAATAACTACAGTTTTTGAACCCAGTGTGTGTACCGCGTTCAGACCAACATAGGCAATTCTATCATTAATTATTGCAATCTGAGTTTTTGGAATGATTTCTTTGGTATAGACTGATAACAAATTACAATTTTTTAAAACAAGATCGGCTTTTTTGTAGCCCATTGCTACAGAATTCAATGAAGAGATAGAACTTGCTAGGCTTGAATTCACGGTTATCAATTGGGTTTTGCATCTATTATAGATTCAATGCTTAAATTACGGTTGAAGAGGTTTTGTTGATATGAACATTCCCAAGGTGATGAGAAAGTATTGTCCTAAATGTAAAATACATACAGAACAAAAGGTCTCCATTTACAAAGCTGGAAAAAGACGTGGTTCTGCTAGAGGTGAACGCCGACATGCAGAGCGTAAACATGGATACGGTGGACAGAAATTCCCAAAACTAGCAAAACCAGCCAAAGTTACAAAAAAAGTTACTACCATTATGACATGTACTGTATGTAAAAAGAAATACAATAAACCAGGCATTAGAATTAAGAAGTTTGAGTTGGTGGCAGCATGAAAAAAGATCATATTGAAATTCCAGAACCATCTAGCAAATTTCTTAAAGTTAACTGCGATGAATGTGGTGAACCTCAAGTAGTTTATTCACATGCATCAACGACAGTTGCATGTAATTCCTGTGGCAACACAATTACAGAACCAACAGGATCAAAAGCCAAGATAAATGGTAAAATTTTAGGTAGTGCTGAGTAAATCATAATCTTGTTTTGTATTTAGATTAAACGCAATTCTCTTATCATCAATTATAATATAATTTTCTTCTAAATTTTCAAGTGAGGAGATTTTTTTTGAATCAACTAAAGAAATTCCAGTATAATGACATATTTGATTATCAAAATTTACAGAATAATCAGATTCAATTCCAAGAGTAGTTAAGAATTTGTTTGTGACAAGAATACTAGTCCAAATATTTTGAGAGTCAAATTGATTTACAATTTTTTGTATAATTTCTTTATCTAATAATGGCAAATCACCAGAAGTAACTAAAACTACATCATTAATAGTTTTAAGTGCTAGATTTAGGTCTTTTACATAACTAATTCCGGGGGTATCAAAAATTTCAACATTATTTTCTTGCAATAACGTTTTTGTTTTAGGTGAATTGGAACTAGTAATAGCTAAAATTTTTGAAAAACAATTTGAATTTTTTAATGAGTCAATTACATGAAGGATTATGGGTTTTTTGTATTTGAGTAATAGTTTTTCATTATCTAAATTCATGCGAATGCCTTTACCGCCAGCCATCACAAGACCAATCATATCGATACAAATACTATCAGAGAAGTCAATCTTGTAAGTTCATTTGTAGCACCAAGGACATCACCTGTAATTCCACCAAAACTACGATTAGATATTGCTAGAAGAAATAAGGTTAGAGTGACAGTTACTCCAAGCATTACTAGCCCAGTAGTTTCACCAACAACAACTACTGGAATTAGCATAATGATGAATGCAGCTGAAAGTTTTTTCTTATCTTTCATAATTTTTACAAAAGGGGAATTTGAGCCTAGTGAGGCTGAGTTTCCCAGACTAGCCATTAGCACCATTGAGAATTTTGCCAAAATTTCACTAATCAGAATTGCCCTAAACAAATCAAATCCGCTTGTGAGAGAAATTGTTATTATCAAACCGACAAGATACAAAACAATTGCAACAATTCCTCCGGAACCCGTAGAAAGGTCTTTCATTGCTTTTAGCTTTCTATCTTTGCTTCCCTTTACCATAAGCCCATCAGCAAAATCAGCTAAGCCATCTGCATGATGAATTCCAGTAACAATTGCAATAGAAGCAACTACTAACAAGCTAACTAGTAAAGGATCTAAAAGGAAAGATAATCCGAAACCAAAAGAGCCAACTAAGAGTCCAATTACAATTCCAACAATAGGAAAAAGATACATGTATTTTGCAGTATTTTCCAGGGGTGCATTTGATGATGGAAAGATTGTCAGAAAAGAAAAAACAGAACTAATTTCTTTAAGCATGAATCCACCATCCGACTAGTGACAAAACAGTAATTATTGGAATGATTACCAAACCAAAGAAAAGAATTGAAGTAAGTTTCATCATTGTAAGTGCAGAGTTTACATGTTCTGTTGTTAGTATAATTTCGCCATTGCCTAACTTGTAGTGATTTATCTTTTCAAACTTTGTTTCAAGTGCTCCGGCAAGTGCAGCCATAGGATATCCTGCATTAGGGCTTTCAGTTTTTTTACCATCTCTAATCATTATTTTGTATGATTCCTTCCAATTGTTTTGTAAAATAGCTGCTGAAATAATCATTACTAATCCTGTGAGCCTAGACGGAATATAATTTAAAATTGTGTCACAAGTTGCCCCAAACCATCCTATATTTTTGAAAATATCAGTCTTATATCCAATCATTGAATCTACAGTATTGATTACTCTATACACAAATGCCCCAGGTAATCCAAAAAGAGCAAAATAGAATAGAGGTCCAGTAACCCCATCTACAGTATTTTCGCTGATGCTTTCAAGTACGCCTGAAATAACGTGATTTTTATCCAAATTTTTGGTATTTCTTTTAACAATCATGGATAGATTTGTTCTAGCCATGTCGAGATTGTTTTGGTCAAGTGACTCCAATACTGCTTTGACATGTTTTTCCATTCCACGAATAGCAATAGTGGTTTTGAGTAGTATTACTACAACTACACCTGAAACAACAATGGTTACCCAGTCAGTTGTAAGTAATGAAATTCCAGTATCTAAAATTAAAAGTAATGTAACTACAACTCCTACAGTTATTACAACTACAAAGATTCCTCCAAGTTTTTCAACATACATATTTTGATTTTTAGCTAGGGGGGTTAGCTTTGCAATTAGTGTTCCAATCCATGCAGTTGGGTGATATTTATTCTTAGGATCTCCGAATACAAAGTCTATTCCTAACGCAAATGCAACAATTACAATAGGCTCTAGGATCATTTTATCATACTCTCAATTGTTTTGATATCTAAATTGTTTTTTACAGTTTTTGCTAACTTGTCTAATTCTTTGTCTATTTTAGCAATATTATTTTTGGTCCAAACAATCTCTTTTGGTTTTGCATCAAGTGAATCCTCTTCAGGTAGATTCATCTTGATCATCGGAATAGTTCCTAAAACAGGAATCTTTGTGATTTGTTTTAGTTTTCTAAAACCGGGCTTAAGTATATCAATATCTCCACGAAACTTGTTAAATACAAATCCCTTGACTAGTTTTTGATATTTTTTCTCAATTAGTGCCATAGTTCCAACAATACTTGCAAAAGATCCTCCCTTATCAATATCTGATACTAACAAAACAGATGCATTTGCTTTCTGAGCAATTTGCATATTTGCAATATCATATTTTTGTAAATTAATTTCAGCAGGGGAACCAGCACCCTCTAAAATTATCAAATCATAATTTTTCTGAAGTCTAGATAAAGAATCAGTTGCGGCTTTGATTCCTTTTGATTTTACAAATTTTGCATAGTATTCCTTCGCATGCATTTTCTTGTAACGCTTACCGTTAAGATAGACCAGACTATAGTAATTTCCCAATGGTTTGAGCATTATAGGATTAAGATCTGGCTCGATTTGACATCTAGCAGCTATCGCCTGAATTGCCTGAGCGCGAGATATCTCAAAATCAGGCGCGGTATAGCTAAAGTTAGACATATTTTGTGACTTGAATGGAGCCACGCTATAGTTCTTGTCAGAAAATATTCTGCATAGTGCTGCAACTAGAGTAGTTTTACCAGCACCAGAAGTGGTACCCTGAACCATCAAAGATTTCATGCTTCTGCCTCCAATGCTCTTACTAGTTTTAGATTATCTTTGTGAGACTTTATTGCAATTCTAATGTAATGGTTATTTAGGCCACGGAAGCTTTTGCAATCTCGAATCAAAACTTTGTGTTTTAGTAATTTTCTTTGGAGTTTTGTAGAGTCTTGTTTTATTTTAATCAAAATAAAGTTAGTTGAAGAGTTATGACACTGAAAGCCTTGTATATCAGCAATTTTGTTTTTAAGAAAACGTAATTCTTTTTTTATGATAGATTTTGATTCAATAAGATGTGATTTGTTTTTGATTGCAATTATGCCTGCCTCTTGAGCTAAAGCATTAACACTCCAAGGAATTTTTATCTTTTGTAGAATATCTATAATTTGTTTTGAAGCTCCTGCATATCCAATTCTAATACCAGCTAGACCAAATGATTTAGTAAGTGATCTTAGTACAAAGAGATTATCATATGTTTTTACTAAATTTAGTATAGATTGATTTGATTGTGGAACCAGCTCAATAAAGCATTCATCAACAAATACAAGACAAGATTTGCGTTTAGCAGATAATAGAATTTTAATCAGTTGTTTTTTAGATAAAATAGTTCCAGTTGGGTTATTTGGATTACAAACAAAGATGCATCCATTTACAGGAATTTGAGAAATAAAAGAATCAAGATTTTCAGCAAGATTCATTGTTTTAAAAAAAGTAATTTTACAATCAGCAAGTTTTGCTGCAGCCTCATATTCACCAAATGTGGGTGCTGGAATCAAAATACATTTTTTTGATAAAAACGCATTACAGAAATTATAGATTATCTCAATTGACCCATTTCCAACAATTAGGTTTGATTCTGGTAATCCAGTGTATTTTTTGAGGCTAGATATTAAATCACTAGAATATGAATCTGGATAGTATTCCATTTGATCCAGTCTTCTTTTCAAGATTAATTTGACAGAAGTAGGCATTCCTGCAGGACTAATGTTTGAGCTGAAATCTATAATACTAGGATCTTGATTATCTACAGAGAATCTACCTCCGTGAGCTACAGGATTATGTTTTGCAATATTGCGCTTTATCCTTATTTTCACAGTTCCAGATAGAAACAAGTAATATAGTATCTTTTGGTAGTCTGAAAAACGATTATTAATTGAAGGCGATCAACTATTCAATTATGGATAAGAAAAGAGTTGCAATTATAGGAGTAACAGGTTCCGTAGGACAAGAATTTGTCCAAACTTTGGAGAATCACCCATGGTTTGAGGTAACTCAAATTGCAGCTTCTGAGCGTTCAGCAGGCAAGGACTATCTTGATGCAATCAAGGATCCAAGCGGAATTATTACATGGGATGCTGATGGAGAAATACCAGAATACATAAAGTCAATGACTGTCAAAAAAGTTGATGATCTTGACGTATCACAATTAGATCTAGTATTTTCAGCAGTAGAATCTGTAGCTGCAAGAGATATTGAAACTAAAATGGCAGCAGACTTGCCAGTGATTTCAACTAGTTCTGCATACAGATATGAAGAAGATGTCCCAATTCTTATTCCAGGTATTAACGATGACCAAGCTGAATTACTTGAAACTCAAAAGAAGAACCGTAACTGGAAAGGTTGGGTAGCTCCTCTACCAAACTGTACTACTACAGGTTTAGCAATTACACTGAAACCATTACTTGATAAATATGGGGTAAAAAAGGTCATGATGACCTCAATGCAGGCAATCTCTGGGGGTGGAAGGTCTGGAGTATCTGCAATGGGAATTACGGACAATATCATACCATACATTCCAAAAGAGGAAGAAAAAGTTAGAACTGAGACAAGAAAGATCTTAGGAAAACTCAAGGATGGTAAAATTGAGGACGCAGACATAAGGATCAGCTGTACCTGTACTAGAGTTCCTGTAATTGATGGACATACTGAATCTGTCTTTGTAGAGACTTCAAGTGAGATTGATCCTGCAAAAGCCAAAGAACTTTACAATTCTTACAATCAGAATATTTCAGTTCAAGGATTGCCTTCAGCTCCAGAAAAATACTATGCGTTTCATGAAGATCCAACAAGACCTCAACCAAGAATGGAAAGATCTGTTGGCGGGGGAATGACTACAACAATTGGAAGAGTAGAAAAAGAGGAACTATTTGATCATGGACTCAAATACATATTATTCTCACACAACAAGAAGATGGGTTCTGCAAAAGGTGCAGTGTTGCTAGCTGAAATGCTATGCAAAAAAGGTAAGATTTAGACTATTTTTTGTAATTTTTACAATAATAACTTTATAAGAACCAAAAATCTAGATCGACTCAGGTGTTTTGAACGGTAAAGGTAGATAATTTAGATTTACAAATTTTATCAGAATTATCTAATGATGCATCAATTTCGGTTCCACGTTTATCAAAAAAGATTGATGTTAACTCATCAGTAATATATTCAAGAATCAAAAGATTAGTCAAAAGAAAATTAATTGAACGTTTTACAATTGTTGTTAATGATGCTGAGCTTGGTTTCAATGTTAAGGCATTAACTGGAATTAATATGGATTCAAAAAAACGCGATCATATAATTGAGGAACTATTCAAGATTGATGGAGTTAGAGAAATTGCAGAAGTTACAGGTAGATTTGATATATTGGTAACTATGTATTCAAAATCGCTAGAGCAAATGCATAAATTAGTCTCTGAAAAAATTGGCAGGATTGACGGAGTTCAGTCTTCAGAGTCATTTATTGAGATGAAATCACGAACTAAAATAATGCCATATCTTTCATTAAAGGATAATGACTAATATTGCAAAAAATTAAGTCAGAATCCCGTGTTGCTGTATACTACGAATTAACAAAGCCAAAGATCTGGTATTTACTAGTGTTTACTGCTTTTGGTGCAGCGTTAACTGCATCCAATATTTATGATATTGAAATTTCTCCAGCTACATGGATGTTAATGTTATTTTCAGTTGCAGCTGGTTCCGCTGCTGCTAACACTTTGACTAACTATCATGATAGAGATATTGATGCAATAATGGAAAGAACAAAAGATAGACCTATTCCATCAAAGAGAATCTATCCAGCAGAAAAAGCAAGGAATTTTGGATTAGTCTTAGCTGGAATATCGTTAGTTTTAGCATTTGGAATTTCGTTCACTACAACATTGGAACAAGGTGCATGGGCAACTACATTCATTGCATTTGCGTTGATAAATAATATTTTAGTTTACTCGTATATGTTAAAACGAAGATCAAGGACAAACATAATTTTAGGAGGTTTGTGTGGAGGTGCACCTCCTTTGATTGGATGGGTAGCTGTAAGTATGACAGATTTGTGGACTATGGGTCTTGCAATGGCAGGATTAGTGTTTATTTGGATTCCAATGCATATTTGGGCTTTGACCTTACATTTCAAAGATGATTATATCAAAGTAAATGTTCCAATGTTAACTGCAGTACAATCTGAAAAAACATCTGCAAGAGTAATTGCAGTTTCGACTGTTGTAATGGTCTTGTTTTCAATTGCCCCATTCTTCATAACAACAGAAAGTGGTGAAAATATGGTAGGAGGAGTATATCTATGGACTGCAATTGCATCAGGTGCATTAATGTTGGCATTATCAATATGGGTTATAGTAAAGCCTATCGAAAACGCTTCATGGACTTTGTTTAAATTTTCTAGTCCCTACTTGGCAGTATTGTTTATTGCATTAATGGTAGACTCTGCACTATAAAATACTGCAATTCTAATCAAAACTTTCAAGTTCTTTAGTGATTTTAGAATATTTTTCTATTAATGTTTCAAGCTCGTTTTGTAATTCAATAGAATCCCATTTTGAGCTAATCAAAGAAGACACTTTTGCAACAATCCTCCACTGAAGATTACTTTGCTCATCAATTAATTCTAAAAATTGTTTTCCTTTCTCATCATCATTCATAATTTTTCGATATAATACAATGATAAAAAGTTAGTAGAAGGTAATAACATAATTTCAAAGTTTTATTAGTAAATATGTATTATTTGTTATAATGCAATGTAGTATTTCAAAGTGTAAGTTAAAAGTAATAGAGACAGTAAAAATCAGTTTTAGAGAAACTAGAAATCTATGCAAAGAGCACTACAAATTATTCAAAAATAAGGACAAAAAGTATCTTACAAACTTTACCAAAGCATCAGGATTTTAATAAAAATTTATTAAATTTTCTAAACTTCAGAATTATTGAAAGATTTAACATCTACTATTTTCAAACTACTGTATGGCTACCAAGAAAAAACGCACTCATAAAAAGAAGTCAATCAAAAAAACAATTGCTAGATCAAAAAAACAAACAAAATCTTCAATAAAAAAACTAGAATTTGAAAAAGCATGGAAAGAATACAATACTGCATTAACTGGTTGGAAAGAATCTCTTGCTCAATGGCAAAAAGCTACAAATGAAACTCTAATGTCATATCATGATGCATGCCAAAAAGCACTAGAAACAGATGCGGAATTATTGAAAAAAGTAACTTCAAGTTGGGAAAGTACATGGGAAGAAATTGGTCCTGAATATATCAAACAACAATCAAACATGTTTGAAAGTATTTTCAAAGAAACCAATATCGAATCAATCAAAAAATTCAATAAACAGTGGGAAAAATTTCTTAAAACGTCAGGTGACGATTCAATTATGGCATACCAAGAAGCTATCAAAAAATTTAATCAGGCATGGCAATCAGGACATGTAATTCTGTAAAATTATAAATTAAGAAAAGGCTTCATAATTTTTATTTTTCCAAGACTAGAACGAATTAGGCTCAAAAAATAAGATTATAATTGGTTTAAAAGTACTATGATTGAAATGGAAATCTCTGTAGAACCATGGAAAAAATTAATTATTCATGAAGTAATTGAATACAAATTTGATGATTGGGTAAAACAAATAGCATTTAATACAAAATCCTCAGGTGGAGGAATTCCTACAATGCAATGGACAAATGGAATTGTATTCTCACCAGCAAATTTCCCAACAACTAATACCACAGTTGAAGAACAATTGAAAGGAACTCTGCATTGGTCATCAGTATCTTTTGCGATTAAAGAAAAATTTGAAAAACAAATCGTAAAGGAAAATGCAACAATTAATTTAGTTGATGTCAGTGTAAATGAAATTTTTAAAGAATTAGCTACAAGTTTGAAAGCACAGTCAAAATATGCAACTTCTGAATCTAACAAAGACTAATGAATATTGAAAAAACAATAAAAGATTGTGAAATATATCTAAAACAGATTAAACAATACGATCCTGATCCTTACTATGTAAATTATTTTTTTAATGAATACATTAATTCTGTAAATGATATATTTAATGGGATTTTTGAGGAAGGAAATAGAAATTTTGGATTATTTATTTCAGAAAAGATTTCACAAAAAAAATTTGATGGAAAAGCAAAAATTAAAAATGACCAAAATGCGATGAAATTTTCAGAATGGTATTTAATCAGATACAATCAGGAACATGAAAATTCATATCCTAATTTCATTAAAAAAATCTGTCAATTCAAGAACAAATTTGATAAATTACCTAAAATTAAAATCATGATCAGAGCGTCAGATAGATACGAAGATGATATTAATCAACAGATCAAAGTTAATTTGAGTAATGAAAAATTATGTTCAAAAGAAGAATTAGAAATTGAAGTCAAAAGACAATTACCAATATTTTTAGAAACCATAAATCGTAAAAGAAGTGAAAATAATGAGCCTAAAGTAAGAGAAAATCAGGTAATAGCTTCTGCATTTTTAGAAATTGAAGAATACAAAGATATTGAAATT
Source organism: Marine Group I thaumarchaeote (assembly GCA_013390905.1). Taxonomy (GTDB): domain Archaea; phylum Thermoproteota; class Nitrososphaeria; order Nitrososphaerales; family Nitrosopumilaceae; genus Nitrosopumilus. Next base: position 13,053 of record JACATG010000007.1, read on the forward strand.
GTATATGCTGCAGAAATTTACATCCCAGTTATAAAACGATTAGTTGAAGAATCAAAAAAGAAAATAAAAGAATTAACTTAGAAATAGGTTTAAAATTTAATCTGAAAATCCAAAGATCGAATGTTCATTTTTAATTTTGATGACTGGTAAATATGAATATCCATGATCAAAATTATCTGAAAATACTGGATCTCGTCCTTGATTCCCCTGATATTTAATAAAATGTCTAGTAGGTTCGGAATCTAATTCAACATAATTGAAATTATAGATTACTTCATCCATTTCTAATGGGGTAATGTATCCTATTACCCAAGAATTTTTGTGAGGTAATGCATATAGAGTGAGATTTTGTTCATCTGGAAACTCAGGATCATATGTTAATCGTGCTAAACTTCCCAAATCTTTAACTTGAATTGGATGAAATTGATCAGAAATTTTTTTGGTTTTTACAGATAATGAGGAAATTTTTGATTCCATATGTACAATAGGTGCATAATTTGAGATATCTTTTGTAGATTCTACAATTTCACAAGTCTCTTTTCCTGTATTAACTTGGTATGAAATATACCTACCAGATTTTGGCATTTGAGCATAAAAAATCAACAGAGTATTTGCAAGAGTTAAACTAGTTGAAATAATTCTTGAACCATCAAATTCTTGAGAATATACTCTTTTTGGATATTCTCTAAATGCACAAGCATATCTTGCTAAATCATCAAAACTAGATAATTCAATAAAGCATTCACTCGGGGTGATTGTCATCAAAAAATAATAAATAAATCAAGTGTTTATTCTTTCGGAAGTTATTGTGATCTTGGCCACATAGAATTCCAAGTTTCAGCAAATTTTTTCATCATTTCGCCATAAGCTTGCATCTGTTCTAATCCAGATGAACTTAGAGTCTTCTGCCAATTTTCAGCAAATTGTTTGAAAACAGAAGCATTAGAATCATTAAGAGCTTTTTGCCAATTTTCACCAAATTCTTTGAAGGATTGCATTCCTGCTTCATTCATGGCTTTTTGCCAATTTTCTCCAAATAGTTTCATGGTTTCAGCACTTGATTCAACAGTAGCCTTGTCCCAAACTTGATTGAACTTAGATTGCATATCATTACTTGAATTTTGTATTTGCTCAAAAAGTGATTTCCAGTTTTCAAGAGACTTGGTATATTCTTGCCATAATGAATCCCACTCATCGCTTTTATCTTGTTCAGACATTGACTAAAGAGACTTTCTGTTATTCTTAAATGGATCCATGAAAATCAAATTCTAATTTAATTTAAACAGTTGATTTTGATTATTTGAAATATTTCTCTAGTTTAATTTTATTAATTTTTGGAATTTTTGCTATTTTAAATCCATCAGGGCGTTTTGAAAGAGATCTAGTTGCATCAATGCCCATTTTTGCAGTTTGTAATTTTTGTTGATCACTAGAAGGATCAAGACTAGAACCACGAACATTTTTGAGAATAATCAGATCTTTGTCTGCTTGAAATCTTGTAGCCATAGCATATTCTACCGATTCTGCACTATTAGGATCAATATCTTCGTCAACTACAGTTACTTGTTTTAGGGAACGATGAGAATCAAATGTTTTCTTAATTATTTTTTTAGGATCAGATTCACTTTTCTTTTTAATTTGTACAACTACATGTAACCAATTGCATCCACCATTAGTCATTGAGACTTGAAGTATTTGAGAATAAATTTTCTTCAATATCCCATTTAACTTAGATTCAATTGGCATTCCCATTAGTAACCTATGTTCTGAATAACCAGATAGAACATCATGGAAAATTGGATTGTTTCTAAAATACAGATTTTCAAGTTCAAAAACTGGTTGAGATCTTTTATGATCATATGTTTGAAGCATTTCAACCATCCATTCACGGTGTGTTTTATCATGAAGAATTTTTCCTTCCATTACAATTTCAGCACCTGATGGTACATTCAGTCCTGTAGAAGGAAGTTTTGCCAAAGTTAATTTTCCGCCTAAAAGAGAATTTGCAATATCAATTTCATCTTTTCCCCATTCAGCTTGATATGCACCTGCAATAGAAATTGCTGGATGAACGCCCACAGTAATTGCAATTTTCAAATCTTCTCCATGTTCTTTTGCATCAACAAAACATCTGTGGAGATGACGTCCTTCTACCATTCTAATGGAAAAATGAGTTTTATCAATTGGCATAAATCTATGAAATGAGGAATTTTGTTTTCCAGTTTCAGGATTCTTAGTATAAACAATAGAAGATGTGATAAATGGACCAGATTCCTTTTCAAAATGAGTTACAATAGGCAGGGAAAAGAGATTTTTTGACTTATTTTCCATGAATTTTCCTGAAGAGATAATTTTTGGCTGTTTAGCTTTTTTGATTGCTGAAATTATTTTTTTATGAATATGATCTTCTGTATCTCCAACTGCCAAAGCAAATCTTTTTCGAGTTCCTAGTAAATTAGCAACTAAACGGAAGTTACTTTCTTTGATATTTTCAAATAAAACTGCATATGAATCGTCAACTTTTGCAGTTATTCCCGCAATCTCAAATTTTGTAGAAACTTTTGTTTTTACAATTTTAAGATCTTTACTCTTTTTAATTTGAGAAATATAATTTCTTAAATCAGTCATTGTCTACCATTTCCATTATCTCAGACATTAAGGCTTTTGCAGTATTTGGTTCTAATTCTTTTTGAGTAAAGGTAGAAACTAAAGCAATGCCTCTCATCCTAGTGCTAATTTGTTCAGCGATAAGTTTTTGAAAAATAGATTCAGTTCTAGAGGGGATAATAGTTGTTGTAATTGGTTTAGGTCCAGTTGCTAAAGAAATAACCATAGAACCTATTTTGTTAGTTCCTTCTGTAATAGAAATAAAATATCCATTTTCAAATTTTTGAATCTGTAAAAAAAAAGTACGGCTCTCCAAATTTACCACTTTTTGGGAAAATCCATTTGGAGGGTTCAATAAGCTATGAACAAATCTTATGCTTTTATTGCTATTGATTCACTTTCTTGGGAAATTTCGATATTTGGATTTTTCTTGCAATTCTTTTCATGTTTGTCGGCATACACAAACAGTTTTTCACAGTATGTACAAGGAGTTTTTTCCTTTATCGTTGCTTTGGATTTAATTGTTTTAGCTTTTGATTTTGCTTTTACAGCTACAGCAACTTCAATCTCTTCTGATTGAGCTTTTGCAATTGCTTTAGCTTCAATAGAATCAGCTTCAACCCTAGCACGTAATTTTGCTTTGTACTTTAGATTACGTGGTTTTGTTCTTAATCTATATCCACAACATGGACACCAAAGTCCTTCCCATTTGATGAAGATTTCACAAATTTGGCATCGACGTTGTCCAGAAGCATATCTTCCAGTTCCTACAGGCTTTTGAGCCTTATATCTAACACAAATTCCTTTACAAGTCATCTTGGTATTTTATTAAAGAATTCACAACTATATAAGAATAGATCGATAAAATATGTATAAAAAAATAGAAAAACATGAAAATATTTTGAATTATTTTGCGATCAGAGTTATTAGTTTCAAAAAAAACGAATAATCTTCAATAAATATGTATAGCTGATCTGAATATTGAATTTTTTTCAAAAATGATACTCGGTTATATAGTTGTTTGACTAAAAATTTCCTTTTTTTTAAAAAAAACAAAGAAAATCTGTGATATTTTCATACTTTAACCATTTTACAGACACTGTGAAAAGAAAAAATACCAAACTCATGGATTTGTAAAAATTTTTACAATAAAATTTCTAATTTTTTTTAACCCGTCATTGATAGAGGTAGAATAGAATGTCTATATCCATCTCGTTGTGAGATATACTTTGCAGAAAGCATGTCTCGTTTTCCTCTTTGATTAAAATTTTTAATTTTTAGACTAGTTTTTCGTTCATCAACAAATTCCAATTCAAAAGATGAACAAAATTTAAGATTAAGCATGGTCACAATTTGTTTTGCAATTACCATATTTCCATTTCCAATTTTTACAATTTTTCTTTTTGCTCTAAGGCCTCCTAAAATTTGAATAATATGAAAAACCAATTCTTCAACTGAGAAATAAAATGAACCCTCAATTTCTTTTTCATAGTAAAATACCGATAAACCAGTTCTTTGTCCTGGGTCAATTCCCAATATTAGATCTTCTTCTTCAAAATCTTGATTGAGTCTTTGCATCATTATTCCTCTAGTAACAGTCGGATGATGTTCAAAGATATCTTCATGAAATAGTGGTTTTTCACATTTTTTTGGAGACTCTTTCAAGGTAGTAAGGATTAGCTGTCCAGAATAATCTAGAATTTCTTCAGGAAGAATAGAATCAAAAGATAATTTGAGGGTTTTAAGATATGTTGAAAATCTATAGTATGGTTTAGCATAAGTAGTTGCAATTCCAATACGAGCATTCAGTAAGGGATCGATACTTTACAAAATGAAATATAAAATTTAGGTTTATGCTTTCAAAACAGTTGACACGACGTGTTTCACTGCTTTGTCGAAATTAGCATCAATGTTTGATTGGATTTCAGATAATTTAGCCTCACCTTCTTTAGTAATTTTTGAAGATTCTGTCATTGCCTTTTCTTTTGATGCATTAATGATAACTTCAGCTTCTTTTGTAGCCATTTCTCGAGTTTTTTCTAACAAGACATCAATTTCGTTCTGTGCCTTTACAGAAAGTTGTTTTTTCATATCAGATACTTTGTCGTTTAGAGAATCTAGATCATCTTCTAAGGCGTTTAAAGATTTGATTATTCCAGTAACTTTAGATTCAGCCATGTTGCTCATTATACCAAAAATTCACCGATTCCATTACTTAAATCATTCATTTTTAATTGGTTTTTAGGCACAAAAATTGAGATATCATCCGGTAGTTAGAAGCAGTATTGCTCTTGCAAGATCGCCTTTAGCTTCCTCTAAAGCGTTTTTAGCTTTTTCTTCATCAACTGCAGCTTGCTGACCGACTAGTTGAATATCCTCTTCTGAGAAAATTGGAACTTCTAATTCTCTTTCCTCATAACTATCTGCAGTTACTGTAAAAATAGAGCTATCTTTTGCTTTCATTTCAGTAACGGAGGGTTTAGTAAGAATAATCTCTTTTTTGTCCGTCTTAATTATTACCTCTTGAACATTTGATATCTCACTCATATCAAGACCCATTTTATCCATCATTCTTCGCATTTCGCGATTTCCTCCTCGCATCATAATTCTATTTCCTCTTTACGACTTTTTAAACTATCTCTGACCTTAACTGCTACACCCCTATCAAAATCTAAAATCATCTCACATGATAGAACAGCCTTACCAACTGCAATAACTTTATTTTTGAATAATACTGGAGTATCAGCAGAAATACGTACTCTTTTTCCACACCATACTACATGCTTACAAAATACAGATCTTCCTTCCTTGACAAACGGAGCAGCGTCTTTATTTATCTCAACACAGTTTTCTCGAAATATTTTACTTTTCAGTAAAATTTGAGCAAAATAAGGACTGATTGCCAAACCACCATCAATTCTCAAAGTACATAGTAATTTTCCTTTATGGAAAACAGTTCTTATTCTTCCAGTCTTCCGTGAAAAAGTCATTTCAATATTTTTTGGTAAATTTTTGGATACGCCATTTCCAAATAACGCATCAAGTGAATATTGAAGCTTTAGAGTTTGATCCACGCACATTGGTGATCTTTTCCAAATATTAGTTCAATGTTAAACTATATTACAAGTCTCAAACTATATAGAATGGTTTTTTCTCTTTAGATCATGGAAGAAAGAGGAGAAACAAGAAAACTTCAATTTACAGGAAAATCATCATACATAGTTTCATTACCAAAACAATGGGTTTTGGATTTAGGTCTAAAACAAGGAGATCAAATTAGAATAGTCAGAAAAGGATCATCGACATTAGAACTTTATCCACCAAAATTTAAATCACGTATCCAAAAAAAAGAAGATGCCACAATAGAGATCAATACTGAAGAAGAAGCATCTTCAATTGTTAGAAAATTAATTTCTCTATATTTTTTGGGATTCAAAACGATTCATGTTAAACCAAAAGATGGTAGATTAAGTCCCAATCAAAGAAAAACTGTAAAAGAAGCTGTTAAGCGAATGTTGATGGGTTCTGAAATTATTTCTGACTCAAGTGGAGGAATTACAGTACAGGTTCTTGTCAATTTACTAGAATTATCAGTTGATGGGGCATTCAAAAGAATGATTCATTTAGCTAAATCAATGTCTAGTGATGCAATTTTAGCAGTAAAGGAGAATAATTTAGAACTAGCCCAAGAAGTAATCAATACAGATGATGAGGTAGATAGATTTGGATTTTATATAATTCGTCAGTTAAAGATAGCAATACAAAATGAACATATGTTAAAAGAGATGGGTTTTAGAAATGCCAGAAATTGCCTTGGATATAGATTAGTTGTAAAAAATATAGAGAGAGTAGGAGATCACGCAGCATTTATTGCAAAAGATCTTCTAGAGTTCAAAAAATCAGTCAAGAAAGAGGTTTTTGAAAAACTCCAAGATATGAATGAATTTTGTTTATCGGTTTTAGATGATTCATGCCTAGCATTATTCAAAGAAGATTACGCACAAGCAGAAAAAACCATTGGAAAAACAAATGAAATTGCCAAATATGAGAAAAAAGTTAGAGATGCTTCAAAATCACTTAAAGACGAAGAGGAAATTTACAGAATTAGAAGAATGACTGAAAATATAGGAAGAGTTTCTGAATATGCTAGTGACATAGCAGAAATTGTGTTGAATATGAATATAGAAAAAACATTAAAAAAATCTGAATAATTTATCAAAACAGGTAGAATCTTTAACTTGAATAATACTGAAAATATTGAATTAAAATGAATTCAGCAATTTTAATCACATATGATAAAGAAGACGCAATTAATGAAGCCAAAGGATTGTGTGATGCTGCAGGATATCAAATAGTTCATACAATTACTGCAAAATTTCTACAAAAACGGAAATATGGAATGAGTGGTGGAATTTTAGAAAAACTAGAAGAATTATCAGAAAAACTTAGACCAGATGTAATTGTATTTGATGAAATTTTAAAACCAAGTCAAAACTATAATATTGCATCAGTTTTACATAGAGAAGTTTTAGATAGAGAAGCATTAATTCTTGAAATTTTTGAAAGTAGAGCATCAAGTGCAGAATCAAAATTACAAGTAAAATTAGCTCAATTAAGATATGAGATGTCTAGAGCGAAAGAAAAAGTTCGTCTTTCAAACATGGGAGAACAACCAGGATTTATGGGAATAGGAAAATTTGAGGTTGATGTTTACTACAATGATATCAAACATAGAATGCAGACAGTAAGATCTAAACTGGAAAAGGCGGGTAAACAAAGAGAGCTTCATAGACAGGGAAGAAAGAGAATGGGATTCAAGATAATCTCACTAGCAGGTTATACTTCTTCAGGAAAAACAACATTGTTTAACAAAATGACAGGAGAAACAAAAGCTGAGCG
>JACATG010000007.1:20970-66315 GCA_013390905.1 Marine Group I thaumarchaeote
TGATTTGTTAAAAAGTGGAGAGATTGAGCAGAAAATCGACATACTTAACTTAACTGAAAATAAAAAATATATTTCACTTTCTGCAAAAACAGGAAATAATGTTAGCCAACTTAAAGAATTAATTAGAGACATTATGAAAAGTCAGAATTCACCTAAATTTGAGAAAAATCTTTTGGAAGGAGTTGAAAAAGCATTTGGTAATTGAGGTAGTTAGAATAGGACAACGTCTTGTAAGAGATGATAGAGTTACAACACATGTTGCACTAGTTTCAAGGGCATTTGGAGCAAAGAGGATTTTCATGACTGAAGTCAATCCTGAAATCAAAGAATCTCTAGAAAAGATCAATAAAACTTGGGGAGGGAATTTTGTGGTTGAATTTATTGATAAATGGAAATCTATTGTAAAAAAGAAAAAGGATGAAAACTTTCGAGTTATACATCTTACAATGTATGGAGAAAGCATTAATGATGTACAGGAGAAACTTCGTAAAGAAGAAAATCTGTTAGTTGTTGTAGGCGCTGAAAAAGTACCAAGGGAAATTTATGAATTAGCAGACTATAATGTAGGGGTTGGAAGTCAACCACACTCAGAGATTAGTGCATTAGCAATACTTTTAGATCGTATTCAAAATGGTAAACAATTTGAGAAGATGTTTCCAGATGCAATTAGGAAGATAATACCCACAAAAAAGGGCAAAAATGTGCAAGTAAACGAAACAAGAGATTAATAGTAGAAAATTCGGAGTGATTAGAGTTGATAGACAAATACGAGGATCCTTTTGTTAGAATTGCTTCGATGATTGGAGGAGATGAATATCTCAAAGTAGCTAGGTCTCTACTAAAAGCTGAAGATGCAACCGACGAAGAAATTGCAAGTTCTACAGGTCTTAGAATCAATATGGTGAGAAAAGTATTGTATGATTTATTTGGAAAATCTCTCATTACTGGAATCAGAGTAAAAGATGAAAGAAAAGGTTGGTTTGTCTATAGATGGAGAACTAGAAGGGAAGAAGTTGAACATTTTATTGAAAATCAAAAAAAGAAAATTACAGAAAGATTGCAACAAAGATTAGATTATGAAAATGCTTCTGACTTTTATCATTGTGGTAATGAAGATTGTCCAAGAGTGACCTTTGAGTCAGCACTTGATGATATGTTCAAATGCCCAACATGTGGAAGTGTTCTAAATCTAAAAAAGAATGATAAATCCAAAAAAGCATATTCAAGGAAAATTGATGAATTGAAAAAGGATATGCAACAAATATTCTAATTAGAACTAGAAATAAGACTAGATTAAATTAGGAGAAATTGGTGAAATATCCTTGACTCAAATCACTACAGTAAATCCAGCTACTGGTGAAGAAATTACAACATTTTCTTCAATGGATAAAAACCAAGTGTTTGATTTAGTGAAAAAAGCCAGAAGAGCATTTCCAGAATGGAAAAAAGATTATGAAAAACGTAGAAGTTACATTTACAATTTAGTAGAATACCTAAAGAAAAACAAAACAAAACTTGCAAAAGTTGCAACAATGGAAATGGGTAAACCCATCAAAGAATCAATTGGAGAAGTTGAAAAATGTGCTTGGGCATTAGAATTTTATGCTGATCATGGTGATAGTTTCCTTGCTGATGAAGTATTAAACACGGATGCAAGAAAGAGTTTTCTAATTTTTGAACCATTAGGGGTAATTGGTTCTATCATGCCTTGGAATTTTCCTTATTGGCAGACATTAAGATTTGCAGCTCCATGTTTAATGGGAGGAAATGTAATTGTGATGAAACCATCCAGTATTACCCTACAATCAGGAATTGAGATTGAAAAAGCATTTACTGAATCAGGTGTGCCAGATGGAATTTTTCAGACAGTAATAGGAAGTGTAGATGTTGCAAACCACCTAATTGACTCTGATATCGATGCTGTAACCTTTACTGGAAGTACAAGTGCAGGAGCAAAAGTAGGTGAAAGAGCTGCAATGCATTTGAAAAAATGTGTTTTAGAATTAGGTGGAAGTGATCCTTTCATAGTATTAGATGACGCAATTATTGAAAAAGCAGCAGAGGGAGCAGTAAAGGGTAGATTCATCAATTGTGGTCAAAGTTGTATAGCTTCAAAGAGATTCTTTGTTGGAAAAAATGTTGCAAAAGAATTCATTGAATTATTTATTAAAAAAGCGTCTCAACTTAAAATTGGAGATCCAACATCTATGGAAACAGATATTGGGCCAATTTCAAGTAAAGAAGGTTTAGAAACAATTTCAGGAATTGTAGAAAATGCAAAAAAAAAAGGAGCTGAAATCCTTTTGGGAGGTTCTAAGATTGATGGTAAAGGATTCTTCTACCAACCAACAATTCTTACAAATATTAAACCAGATATGAGAATTGCACAACAAGAAACATTTGGGCCAGTAGCTCCAATTACAATCGTAGAGAATGAAAGTGAGGCAATAAAATTAGCCAATGATATTGAATTTGGTTTAGGTGCAAGTATTTGGACAAAAGATCTTGCAAAAGCAGACAAAATGTCTAGACGAATTGAATCAGGAATTGTCAGTGTCAACAATGTAGTAATTTCAGATCCAAGAATTCCATTTGGAGGAATAAAACATAGTGGGTTTGGAAGAGAATTATCAAGATATGGAATGTTAGAATTTGTAAACATAAAATCAGTCAGATTTTATGACAATCTTACTCATCATCACTACGTAGAGTAGATTTTTCATAAGTGAGAATTGTATAATTCATTTTAAGAAAAATAATTAAAAGGTGAAAGTAGTTACATTTCTTCGTAAACCAGTGAGTTTAACGATTAGCAAGGCTTTTGGATTTTACAAATTTCCAAATTCTTTTGGTCATTTCACTTGGTGCAATTGGTTTATTTCCAAAGACTTGTTCTACAGTTTCTTTACGACCTGCAAAATTGATTGCATATCCACCAAATGGTAGTTTTTTTGTTTTTGATTTAGTAACCTTCTTTTTTGTAGTTTTTCTTTTTACTGTAGCTTTCTTTTTTACTGCCAATTTCTTGTAATTTTATTTTAAATTAGGTATATAACTTACACCTTAACATAATACAAAACAATATGATTTTTGAGCCTCTTGATTGACTTAAGGTGGAGATTAGGTGAGTTTGAAATTTTTTTAAAACCTTTTCCCTGAACAAAAGAAATCGCATCATTTCCTCCAATTAAAAATGGAGATAAAGTAATAATCAATTCATCGAAAAGATTATGTTTAATAAATTCCCAATTAACAGTTCCGCCACCTTCAACAAGTATTGTATTAATTTTTTTGTTGTAAAGTTTTTTCAGCAATAATTTAATATTCACAGAATTTTTGCCAGCAGTAATTATTTCCACAGGAAATTTGCATAGTTTATCATAGTTTGATTTACTGATTGTTTTTGATACAGCTATGATCGTTGGAATCTTATCACTTGTTTGTAAAATTTTTGATTTTTTAGATATAGTACCTTTAGAATCTAAAATTATTCTAATTGGATTTTTTCCTCTAGCGTATCGTACAGTTAACAAAGGATTATCAAGTAAAACTGTATTTTTTCCAACAAGAATTGCATCTACTTTAGATCTTAGTTTATGAAGTCTTACTTTATCTTGCTTTGAAGATAGATTTGAATCACCTGTTCTAGTAGCAATCTTTCCATCAACTGATGTTGCTGCACTGAGAATTATATAAGGTTTAGATTTTTCCATGTACGATTTTACCTCCAATCATTACTGCTTTAATGACAGATTCTGATGCTCGATGAACAATTGATGCATGTGGGTTATGCATTGGTTCTAAATCTAGTGCATGCTTGTCAAGAAAAATACAATCAGCAATTTTTCCAATTTCAATCACTCCAATATCTTTTTTCAAAATTTTTCCTCCATTAACTGTAGCCATTTTAAGAATTTCTTTTGGATCAATTCTTTTTTTGTGAATCCCCATAGTCACTTTCCAAAGAAAATCCATTTCTCTAAACATATCAGGAGAATTTATCATTACATTATCTGTACCTAAAGCTAATGTACATCCTGCCTTTTGCATCAATTCTATGTCTGGAATTCCCTCAGCTAGAGACGAGTTAGCTCTTGGGCAGATTACAATTCCTCTAGTTTTCTTTGCCACAGCACTAAGATCACTTTTTGAAGCAAAAGTCATATGAACCAAAAAATGAGGTTTTAGAGATAAAGCCCTAACTGTTTCAGATTTTCCGGTAATTTTCTTTGATGTAGAAACACTTTGTTTTGTTTCAGAAGAATGTATAGCTCTAAGTTTTGTTGTTTTTGAATAATAACTTAGCACTGATGTACTATTTTCATTGGCACCACTTACACCAATTCCATCACATTTTTTGAGGAGCTCAGTAAGATCTTCAATTTTTTCTCTAGGAAAAGGCATGTTTTTTCTGATTTCGGTGGATTTTTGATAAAATTCCACTCTACCTAGAATAATTGAACGTAAAGGAACATCAGATAATACTTTTTTGAGTAAAGTAACACCATCTAATCCACCTTCTCTAAAATCAACAAATGTTGTGATTCCTTTTCTCAACATTGAATGACATGTGTTTTTCATAAAATTAGCTAGATTTTCTGGTGAAGTATTTTTTAGAATTTTAGATTTAGCTCCAAATACAGGATGAATTCTCTTATCAACAGAACTGTTTAAGGTAACATCTTTTCCAATAGAATCACCTATGTGTGTATGAGCATTGATGAACCCTGGGATTAATAGAAGACCTTCGCAATCTATAGATTCTTCTTTAACACTCGGTCTAATTTTTGGTTGAATTTTTTTGAATATTTTATTCTGAATTTTGATATCAGTATTTGAAACAAAATCTAATTCTTGACCTGATAAAATACTTAAATTTTTAATTAACATGACAATTCATAAACTTCAGGTTTTTCTTTACCTGAATCTCGAATTTTTCGTATAGTATCAAGAGATTGTGTGGCTAGTTTTACTGCTTCTCTAGAAGTGTATCCATTACCAATTCCACAATTCAAAGAAATTTTGTCATCACTTTTAATCATGTCAATGAAATTCTGTACAGAATTTTTTGCATCATCACTTGCAATTACCATGAAGTTATCACCACCCATAAAAAAAGTAAGAGAGTTTTTTTCCAGAAAAAATTTTGACATCTTCGAATATAGCTCAAAAATTATTGATGAAATTTCATAAGGAGAATTAATTTGTCTTCTTGAAGTAAGATCATCTACATCTAAATGCATAATTGTAACTTTTGAGTCAGATTTACCATTAACAAAACCAAAAATATTATGTTCTTTGTTTAATATGGTTTCATTTTTCTTTCCTTCATGTGCCTTTAAGTTTGCTTCAAATGGAGATTCACCATAACCAATTGAAATAGTTAAACGTATATCAAATAATTTTTCTAATGCTTTTTGGATTTGAATATGATCATCTAACTCAAGTCCGTTTGAAACTACAAAAAATTCATCTGCTCTATTAGGAAAAACCAGACAATTTTTTTCGGAAAATAGTTTCTGTACTTCTTTGTAAAGTGATGCTTGAAGTATTTGTAGTTCATGTTCTCTATCACTTCCTAGTGTCAATGTCCAAGGACCATATCCACTAATTTTCAAGATGCTAAGTTGAATCATTTTTGAATCCTCTGTAGTTCTTCAGAGATTTTTACAACCGCTTCAACTGCACGTTCAGCAACAGGTCTTATTCTAGCATAAGCATGTCTTTTCTGCATTCCAGGACCAGATATTCCGAAAGAAACAGGTTTTTGGTATTTTATGGATAAATCAATAAGTGATTTTGCAGTAGAATGAGAGATCACCTCATCATGTTTTGTTTGGCCCTTAATTATCGCGCCTAAAGTGACTATACCATCAACATTTTTTTTCTTCAATAATGCATCCACAATAATAGGCATATCAAAGGCACCAGGAACTTTACATGTATAAATAATTTTTAATTTCATCAAGTTTGCTTTTTCTTGAGCTACAGAAAGCATCCTAGATGTCACTTCTTTATTGAATTCCGAAACCACTATAGCAATATTCAAAACTAATGCACCTTGGCGTATTCTAAAAGTTCTTTCCCATCAATTAATGGGAATCCATTTTGCTTTGCAAATTTTTCTGCCTTATCTACAGATAATGCAGCATATGTTTCAGCATCCATCATTTCACAAATTGCAGTAACTGGAATCAATCCTGCAATTTGAGCTAAATAAACAGACATTTCAGTATGTCCTTGACGTGCAGCTAACATTCCTTTAGATGCTATCAATAAAGGAACATGACCTGGAGTTTTAAAAGATGAAGCAAATTTTTTCTGTTTATTTTCAACATTAAAAATATTTGCCATTTCGTTAATTGTCAATGCTCTGTCTTTGTCAGTAATTCCAGTATAAGTTCGATAATGATTTACAGACAATGAAAAAGTTGGATAATCACCGTAAGGTGCTAGACCCATAATCATCTCCTTGTTTGAAATTGGAGAATCAGCAAGAATTTCATGCATGTATCTTAATTCAAGTGATGTTGCAAAATTATGATCTATTGCAATACATAACAATCCACCAGCATGCTGACGCATTCTTGCAACATGTTCTGGTGTAACAAACTCTGCAGCTACAACCATATCAATTTCATTTTCTCGTCCAGCTGAATCAAACAACAGAATAAATTCCCCACGTTTTAGAGATTCTAATCCAGATTCAAGTGACATATACAAAAATTATTACAAACTAATTATAAAGTTTACTAAAAAAGTAGTAATTACCACTAAAATTGTAGATAATTGGCTTTATTTTAGAATATATTTTCCAAGAATATCAGTTTCAATATTAACTTTATCACCTACTTTTTTTGTGCGAAAATTTGTAACTTCAATGGTATGAGGAATTATTGACACTGATGCAAGAGTATTTTTAATATCAACAACAGTAAAACTGATTCCATCGATAGCAATAGAACCTTTTTTCACTACATAATTTGATAGTTTTTTTGGAACTTCAAACCAGACTTGTACCTCTTTAGGTTTCTTCAGAATTTTTTTAATAGTTCCCACACCATCGACATGACCTAAAACAAAATGTCCTTCTAATCTATCACCAACTTTTAAACTTCGTTCAATATTTATAATTCCACCAACTTTTAGGTTTCCTAGATCAGTTTTTTTTGTTGTTTCTTCAATCATTTCAAAAATACAACTAGATTTTGATAGTTTTGTTGCAGTAAGACAAACACCATTAAGAGCAACACTTTGCCCAATTTTTAGTCCCTTAGCATGTTTCCCTAGATTTACAGTCATTTGGATAGCACTTCTATTTTTTGTATTTTTAGAAATCTTTTCCACTATACCAGTTCCTTCTACGATTCCAGTAAACATCAAAAACTGATATGAATTATGTGTATAAAATTATTTTGATCGATATCAAAAGGAATTATTTAGAATCATACTTTTCATATTCATCTTCACAAAATTGATGAAAAACAGAGCATTTGTTTTCTTTGGCATCTGTCTTGATTTTTTCCATTTCTTTGTTAAGTACACCTTGCGCAGCTAAAAATGCATCATCTTTCATACCTAATTTTTCAAATAATTGTGATTTTACAATAGATGCTTCTTTTAGACTTGAATCAATTGTTTGAGCTTTATCATAAAATTCTATTGCATCTTTGTAGTTACCCAAATGACTAAGGGAAATAGCTTTATTCATTAAAGCAGTAACATCATCTAGATCTATTTCAAGAGATTTTTCATAATATTCAAGTGCTTCTTGATGTCGATTTAGTTCATTTAGAGATAGTCCCATACTGTTTAAAGCCCAGACATCTTTAGAATTTGTAGAAAGAATTTGTTTGCACAGTTTTAGAACTTGTTCATATTGTTTCAAATTTTCTAGAGCATAGATCTTATTTTTTAGTGCATAAGTATCTGAATTTTTTATTTCTAGAACTTTGTCACAATAAATAATAGATTCTTCATATTTTTTCAAATATATCAAAGACAGAGAAATATTCTGGAGTGCAACCATATCATTAGGAATTTTTTCAAGCAAATTTTTGCAATAATTATACATATCATCATATTTTTTAGAATTAAACATACTAGTAATTACATTTGTAGGATCAAGAAGATCAATCATGATTATTTTACAAGTTCAAGAAGTGCTTTTGCTTGTTTGAAATGTACTTCATCTATCATTTTTCCATCAATTGTTGTAGCACCTTTTCCTTTCTTTGTTGATTCAAAAAAGACTTTGCAGACTTTCTTGGCCCACAAAATTTCACTTTTGTTTGGATAGAACAATTTGTGTACAACATGAATTTGATCTGGGTGTATGATACTTTTTCCAGAATACCCAAGGCTTTTGCCAATTTTGCAATCTTTTTCTAATCCTTTAGAGTCTTTAAGATCCTGCCAAATTGCATCTATTGCCACAACTCCAGCTGCATGTGCATCAACAGGAATTTTTGCTCTTGAATACTTGGCTCCTTCTGGTTCTTTTGTATATTCAATTCCTAGATCATTTAGCAGATCAAAAATACCAAAGACTACTGCAGAAACTCTTTTTCCAAAAGATGCAATGCTGAATACGTTAACCACTCCCTCTGCAGATTCAATAGAGGGAATTATTTGAATTGGTTTAAGTTTTCGTGTCTTTTCTAATCCAGATAAGATTTTTTCAATTTTTTCCAGATCTTTTACATTGTTTACTTTTGGAATAACTATTCCATCAATACCTTTTTGAACTACTTCTTTAAGATCAAAAGGAATTTCTCCAGATGTTGGAGAATTAGTACGAACAAAAATTGAAGATATGTATGATTTGCGAGATTTTAATGCAGATTTGATTAGTTTCCTTGCATTTGCCTTTTCATTGTTTGGAACAGAATCTTCTAGATCAAAACAAATAATGTCAGCTTGAAGTTTTTTTGCTTTTTCGAGAAATCTTGAATTATTTCCCGGAACAAAAATTAGGCTACGGAAAAGTAGTGTCATTAAATGACTAAACGCCCTCTGGCTTCAATAAGACTTTGCCAAAGAGGCTTCCAGTTAACATCTTTGTGTGGGCCTCTGCTGCTTGTTCAAAGGTATAGGTTGAATCAATTGTTGCTTTGATTTTACCTTGACCCATCCAGTAAAGACCTTGTTCAAGTTCAGCTTTTGTTCCTTGTGTTGAACCTAAAATATTAGTTCCTTTAAAGAAGACATGTCTTAGATCAGTTTGGGCATTGTATCCAGTTGTTGCACCACATGAAACAAGAGTTGCACCATATTTGAGTAAGGTTAGTTGTTTGTTCCAGTGTGTCTCACCAATGTGATCAAAGGAGATATCAATTCCTGGTGCTTCGCCTTTCTTCTTTGCTATCTCTTTTGTAATTGCTCTGACTTCTTTATGCCAGTCTTCTTTTCTATGGTCTACTGCATAATCTGCTCCAAGTGCGAGACATTTGTCTAGTTTATTTGGACTTGCTGTTGCAATAACATCACAATTGTATAGTTTTGCAATTTGAATACCAAAGCTACCTACTCCAGAACCACCACCCATGATCAAGACAGTTTGTCCTGGTGTAATTTTGGCTCTTCCAACTAACATATGCCATGATGTCAGTAAAGTCATAGATGCAGCGGCTGCTTGATCATATGATAGTCCTTCTGGAATTTTTGCTACATTAACTTCTGGTAGATGGGTAATTTCAGAAAATGCTCCCCAATTTGGGCCAGTCTGGAATCCCCAAATAGTTCTCTTAAGACAATCAAATTCTCTGCCATCAGTACATGCTTTACAAACTCTGCATGACATGTTAGAATGAGAAACTACTTTGTCTCCAACTTTAATATTTTTAACATCATCACCTACTGCTATTACATCTCCTGCTGCATCAGATCCTGATACGTGTGGTAATGGAACAGGGACTGGATCTCCTCTCATTCCCCAAATATCATTATAATTTATAGAAGCAGATTTTACTGTGAAAACTACTTCATCTGCTTTTGGTTTTGGGTCATCTATGTCCTGTACTTTGAGGATTTTAGAAAAATTATCATCTTGTGCGTATTCAGTGTATACAACTGCTTTCATGACTAACCCAATTTTAGACCCATAATTATATTTTATCTGGATTAGATTCGATTTATCTTAAAATCACGTTTTGGTTGCTGGATAGAGAGTAATATTTGCTTTAGTTGATCATCAGTTATCTGACTAGGGATTTTTCTTTGAGTTGCCATTCCAATGAGATATTGTTCTACAAGGTTAGACAATTCTGGTTTTACCATTTTGATATTATTTAATCTCATTCTAGCTTCTGATGTAAGAATCTGTTTTAGAATTTGTTCTTTTTGCGCTGAAATTTCTGCCTCACTATGTGAATGTTCATGAGGTTCTGAACCATCATGGGAATGAGGTTCTGTTCCATCATTATGGGAATGTCCATGATATTCTGGTTCATCCGGATTTGGAAAACTCATTTTAAATCTAAGTATATATTTTCAATTGAGGATTTTCTACAATTAGTTCTTTAAGAATTTCTGTTGCTAGTCTGTCGAGTTTTTGCATTCCTTGTTTGGAAATAACACGGCCTTTCTTCTCAACTTTTTCTACATAACCAAGTTTTTCTAATCCGTGAATGGCATTACGTATAATTGCACCACTAGCATCTTTGTGGTGTGCAGCTCCATATCCAGATGGTCTACCACCACCATATTCATTTCTTAGTTCATTAATTCCAATAGGACCATTAAGGTAAATTTTTCTCATCAATGATGCACATCTAGTATGCCACCATTCCCTGTCTTGTGGTGGTTTATCAGCATGAGCTCCAGTTTTGACAAATGGAATCCATGAAGGTGCAGGAATATCTTCATTCTTTAGAATAGCTGCAAGTCTTCCTATCAACACATCTGCTGGTACATCGTATATCTTTGCCATAAAGTGAAAAAATTGAGAATCGTCTTATAAATCATTGAGGTATTATTTTACGGTAAGTATGCCCACACAAGTAACAAGAAATTCTGATCGACTTTACAGTTGCTCTTCCAAGACGAATTCTAGAATTAATTCCAGGTGCAATAAAGGACTTGCATTTTTTGCAAAAAACCATCCTCAAATCATAAGGCATTCGAATTTTATGTCTACTGCTAATTCGACGAGCGAGTAAAGCTTGGCGCTGAGAAAGTTCAGGATTTGTTTTGGCGTTAGTAATTGCATTTTCAATAAGAATTTGCATTCTCTCCATTGCAATTTTTCTAACTGAAGGTTTCACAATAATTTCTGAAAGTACACCTAAAAATTGGTTCTCATTATTATAAAAAAATGCAGTCAGCGGGATTCGAACCCGCGTCACAGGGTTGGAAACCCCGAATACTAACCAGGCTATACTATGACTGCAACAGAATGCAAATTTTAGTTCCTACATAAAAATGGTTTTTTCGTACTCATAAAGCATCCTAGCAACTACAACATGACCTTCAAACGATTCATTACCGACAGAATATAAAGTACTTATTTTGTTTTCAATTGAATCAGAAAAATTTCCTTTTTGGAATCCTCCAATCACAATACATGTATCATCTGATATTTCTGCAGCAATTTTTTCATATGAGTTTGGTGTACCTTTAGTTGAAAATCCAATTACTTTTGATGGATTAATCTCATCTAACAACTCTGAAAATGTTTTTTCTTTAATCTCAAGTAATACATCATTATTTATTGTAATTTTTTTTTCTTGATACAATTTTTCAATTAGACCTTCAAATCTATGATATGATTTAGGCACATGAACATTTTGACCAAAGTATATCACCTTATCATCAGTCGTATGAACAAAAAATTTCATTTTGTTTTGGAGATATAATGGAATTGTAGTAGATTCAAGGATTGAAAAGTGCACTAGATCTGGTCGTCCTCTTTTCATTTCATTTTTGATTCCTTTCATAGCTGCGAAATGCCAAGAATTATCTAGTAAGATTTCTGATGTACGTTTTCCAAGTTTTCTTGCATGTGAGATAACTGATGGATGATATTTTAATTCGGATGGAACAAGTTCTAATGCTGATTCAGATAAAATTAAGGAAATCATTTTAATTGATCATTTCAATTTGTTTTTTAAATTCATTCCAGCTTGATTTTGAAATTCCATCATCATTGATCAAACCAGCACTACAGATGTAGTTGCTTAATCGTTCAATTACATGTTCATTGCTTCCAAAACCAGAACCTCCAACAGTTAGGATGTCACCACCAATTTCCTGTTCATCAATTACACATGTTCCTTCAGGCTTGTCATACTGTCTATACCAAGTAAAAAATTCCAATTCAGATTCATTTTCAGTGTAAAATTCAAAGGATTTTTCTAAAAACTTTGTTTGTGTGGAATCGCTTCCCCCAACAAAATTGGAGGTACTCCAGCTAATCTCAAAAATTCCAACTTTTTTATCGCCTACCAGATCAAATATTTGTTGTAGATCTTGTTTTGCTTGTTGTGGAGTTTTAACAATGTCATTTAGGACATCAACTGGCGAATAAGAAAATGCTACAAAATCACCAATAGCTAAATCAGATACAATATGTTGCAAGTTTTTATTTAAAACATTATGTAATGCAAACGCATTTCCTATTTTTACATCTGGATGTTTCTCTTTAATTTTATCATATACTCCATTGAACAGTTCTATATAGACAGGAATATTTTGTTCGTTAAATCTAAATTGAGACTCTGTTTCTCCTGAAAGAATTAGGATATCTATAATATCATATCTTGATAATATTGCATCAAGGACACTAACAACTCTATCTTCTCCTAAGGAATTAAGAGGTGGCTTGCCAATCCAACTTGGAAAAGGTCCAAGTGTTTCTCCATTAATTATAGAAAAGTAAAGTGTGACTTTGAGATTATTTTTTTTGTTAAAGCTCATCAATGTATCTGATTGTTGCCAATCATACTCTTCTCGTACAGGTTCAACTAGATTCCAAAAAAGATAGACATTACTTCTTCCAATTCCAGTACTTGAGGCTTTAGAGTAAATCTGATCTAATTCTTGTAGTGTTACAGATTGATTTGGAGAATTAATTACAAGGCCAATTTTTGCATTAGGTTCTAGAGTAGTAATAATTTCTGAATTTGGTAAGGTCGAAATTGCAGCTGCCACACCAATAATTACTGCAATGCCTATAATCACACCTAGAATCTTCTTGTCCATATAGATTAGTAAAGAAAAGAAAGTAAAAAAGTTGTTATTCTATTATTTATCCAGAAGTACAACCGCTGTACCCACATTCAATGCACATACTGCAACCTTCTACAAAGACAAGGTTGTTTTTGCATGTTGGACATAAACGATCTTCTGAAATCTCTTCGTGTATTAGAGATTCAGCTTTAATTTCTTCGTCATGAACCTTAATTGCAAGTGCAGCATTGACTTGAGCTTTAATGTATGGGTTTGTGATATTTGCTGCTACAAAACTAGTAACATATTCAGTTGGTGTAACCTCAAATATCTTTTGTGCATTTTCACTTGTCATGTGAAGTACCTGCTTGTGTCTAGAACCATCACGATAAACCGTAATTCCTTTTAGTCCTAATTCATGTGCTAACAGGTAAGCAGATTTTACATCTTCTACAGTTGCATCATATGGCATGTTGATTGTTTTTGCAATTGCATTTCCAATCCAATCTTGCCATACTGCCTGAGCCATAAGATGATCAGCCCAGTGGATATCCATTGCCGTTACAAAGACATCTTGCATCCATTGTGGAATTTCATCAAGTCCTTTCAGTGAACCATAGTTATCTGCAATCTTTGCAAGAAGTTCATCGCTGTAAAGGCCATTTTCTTTCAAAACTTCTTCGACAATCTTGTTTGTATAGAAGAATCTTCCAACAGTAACTCTCTTTTCAAACACAAGAGCAAATGCAGGTTCCATTCCGTTTGAACAATCTGCAATCATAGATAGTGTACCAGTTGGGGCAACTGTGGAAACCAAGACATTTCTAATACCGTACTTTTTGATTTTCTCAATTAGTGCATCCCATTCGTAGGAATGAGATTCTTTTGGTTTTTCATAGTATCCTGATACTGGAATTTTTCCTTCAGGATATTCTGTCTTAGAACAAAGTGGGAACCCACCACGAGATTTAGCAAGGGCAACACTTTCTTCCATTGAATAGTATGTTAGAGCTTCAGATAGTTTTGCTTGTAGATCATATCCCTCTTTGGAGTTATATGGAATTCTTAGTTTGTATAAGAGATCAGCAACTCCCATCACTCCAAGTCCAATTCTTCTAGACTCTTTTGATGCTATAGTGATTTCTTTAACTGGATAGTTATTTACATCGATAATATTATCTAGGAATTTTGTTGTCTTTCTGATTATTTCTTCATATCTTTGCCAATCAAATTCATAAGTTTCATCTGCTTGTTTCTTTACAAGATTTACCAAGTTGATAGAACCAAGGTTACATGATTCGTATGGATAGAGACTTTGTTCACCACATGGGTTTGTTGCTCTTATTGGTGCTTGTCTGGCCTTAGCAAATACGTTGTATTTGTTAATTTGATCAAAGAAGATCAATCCAGGTTCTCCACTTTTCCATGCAGATAGCGCAATCAGATCAATTAGTTGATGTGCGCTAATTTCTTTAACTGGTTTGTTGTCACGTGGACTACGTAATACATAGTTGCCATCTTTAGTGTTAACAAGTGCATGCCAAAAGTCTTCCCAGATACCAACACTAACGTTAAAGTTTTCTAAAACACCTGGTTCTGTTTTGTTTGTGATAAATTTTTCAACATCAGGATGCCATGCTTCAATAATTCCCATGTTTGCACCACGTCTTTTTCCCCCTTGTTTGACAACTTCAGTGACAGTATTGATAATATTCATAAAGGATACTGGACCGGATGCAACACCAGATGTTGATGCTACAATATCGCCTTCCTCACGAAGATCAGAGTAGTTGATTCCAACGCCACCACCTGACTTGAAGATTAGCGCCGCATCAGAGGTTGATTTCATGATTTGTTCCATGTCATCCTCCATACTAAGCACAAAGCATGCTGAGAGTTGTCCTAATCTCCCACCCGCATTCATCATTGTTGGTGAATTTGGTAGAAAGTCTTGTGAGGTCATAAGCTCAAGGTTTTCGGTTATTCTATCTGCATAACTGTCAAGCTTCTTTGTTGCTAGTAATGTCAAAAGTTCTTTGAAGTTAATTTTCATCTGACCTTTGTTTGCAAGTGTTACATAGTGATTGATTAAGGATCTAAAATGCCATTTGTTTAGATAATAATCTCCTACTCTGAATTTATAGTCAAAGGCATCTAGTTTTTCAAGATAGGATTTTGCTTCATCTATATCTTGGTTAGTATTTCCTGCTTTGTCAAATATTTGTGAATCATATAGAATATCACCAATTACGACTAGAATTGCAACTCTTTCAAACATTTGAGTTGGAGATTCAATGATCTCATTTTTTCCATTTCTGAAGAGATATCTTGACGCTAGGACTCTCAGACAATTCAAATCAAACTTTTTGGAAACAGGATCAAGAGACTTTAGATTCAAGATTTTCATTTTTTCATCTCTTAGTTTTCTTCGCTCGTGTCTGTAAACGATGTATGCTTTTGCTATATCACTATTACCGCTATCGATTAAAGTTGACTCTACAATATCTTGAATATCTTCAACAGTAGGTGCTCTAGAACTCGTAAATCCTTGTTCTACTAGTTTGTTAACTACACTATCTGTAAGTTGATCAGCTAGACCACGATCGGCTTTAGAGGTGGCTGTCAATGCCTTGAATATAGCATTTGAGATTTTATCTTTATTAAAGACCGTTACCGTGCCACTACGCTTACGGATCTCATTGATAGTACTTTCTAGTTGTGAATTGTCCAATTATAATCTCCAATAAAGATTAAGATAGATACCGGTATAAATGATTCTGCAACTTTTTCTTAAAGCTCGGTTCAATAATATTGACACCATTATTATGAAGTTCATACTAGCATAATTTTGATGGTAAACAATGATGATCGCTACATTGGAAACTAGTCAGAAAGTTTTAAAAAATAATCAGAACTAGTTTTTCGTTTACGAATTTCAGATAACATATGGTGACTTACACTTTGGACACTTGTCTTCAAATGGTTCATCTTTGAAACCACACTCACCACAAATTGAAATTTTCATAACAGGTTTGAAAGAAGGTGTAAGGGTAGATAGTTTCTCAATTGATTTTTTAATTTCTTCAACCTTTGAATTTTTATCAATTTTCAATGTTACAAGTAATCCTCCGTTAAGTAATTTGGAGAATTTGTTACATTCAGAGATAGGCTCGCTTTTATTGGTATAATCACCAACTTCAGAAGCATTAATCACAACTCCCTCAGAATACGAGTCACCATCCATTGAATTAAGGGCAGAATTCTTGCCATATTTCTCACCATCTAGAGTAGCAAAACGATGTGAACCTTCAGTTTCAGTCATACAAATAGCCACAGAATCACCTAATTCTTTGCCTTTTTTGGCTGCAACGTCAACTGCAGTTTCAATGACTTTGTGAAGAATTCCACGTCCTTCTTTGTTATTATGGAATCCAAGAATGTTAAAGACTGCTTCTTTAAGTCCTACCAAATTTACAACAAGAGAGACAGAACTTCTTTGCATGTATTGGGTGTTCTTTGCAAGAATTGGGTTAAGTCCTCTTCTAGTAAGATCTGAAATGTCTTTTTTTCTTAGTGCCATTGAAGATAGTGTAGGTTTCATTAATAATGCAAGTCTTGCTCTAAAGTAGGTTTCATCTTTATTTGATTCAAAAGCAAGTCTTGGAAGGTTTATAGAAACAGATTGTAGTATTATTGAAAGTGTGCCTACATTCTTTGTAGATCCATTTGTTACACCGTAACTTGATATTTGGCCTTGAGCAAACATTACTTTTCCGCCAAGTAAAATTATTTCAGATACTGATTGCGAGACATCAGTTATCTTTCCTTTATCATGATCTATTATCAAACCAATTTTTGGGATTGGTGTTATCTTTGTATAATTTTTGTATGCGTTAATAATTGAATCAATTATTTTTGTATCAGAACCTAATTGTAATCGAATTGAGACAATAGTACCTGTTTTGTTGTATTTGGAAGTTGTAGATGCAGTTGCAAATGCATTAGTTAGTTTTTGTTCAAGTTCTGGAAGAGACTTTGAATGTTTTGAAAACAATTGAACTAATCCATCAAGTACGATTTCTTGTGAAGCTTCTTTTGAAAGAAGAGAGATTATGATAGATAATGAACTTGAAATCTCATCAAGTTGTTTTGATGCTGGGATTCGTGATACATCAAGATATTTTCCACCAAGAATAATTCCATCTTCAATCAATTCTTTAACATTAACAAATATTGTATCAGGAATCATTGACCAGACTCCAGGGTTGGTAATGTGTAAATCTCCAGAAAGATGAGAATCTGCAACATCTTTTGGCAAGAGATTAGTAAGTAAGTGTTCAGCAAATATTGTCTGTCCAGTGTTAAACAGAAGACCTTCAGCACCGTTATTCACATTATTCAAGTTGGAAATCATCTCCTGAACGTCATAAACAGGTAGGCCTAGGCGTGCAAGTTTATTTCGATATTCCTCATGACCGTGCTCTAAGAGAACAGAATTTACCAGTTCTCTGATTAGTGAGCCTGTTAGATAGGTAGTTTGGTATTTGTAAATTCTATTTTCAACTTCTTCAGTAATTTTTTGTGCTAGTTCTAATGGAAGACTTCCTTCACGAACTAATGATTGAATAATTTTATGAGAATTAAATTCCTCAATGGATGCATGTGATGTTCTAACATACATTTTTCCACTTTCAATGATTGATCTTTCTTCAATTTGTCTTGCCAAGCTCAAAACTAGTTTTCCAAGATTTGTAATAGTATAACGTCTTTCAGATTTATTAAGTGCAACAAGAGATTGTCTTAGTAGTTTTCTCAAGTGGTATGCAAATTTGCCACTTTCTTTTTTTGACTTGAATCCAGCTAGGGATTTTAATTCAGAATAAGTCAGGGGGCCCTTGGAATTTAGGATTCTGAGAATATCAATTCTATTTGGACTTGCCATAACAGAGAAGATCATTCTGACACGTTTTGACGTAGATTGTAAGATTCCACTTCTCTGTAGTTCTGGTGTCTCTTCATCACTCAATTCCATCTCTTCATCACTCAATTCCATCTCTTCTTTACTCAATTCCATCCCTTCTTTACTCAATTCCATGAACATTTTTAATTTAAGGAGTAAATAAGACTTATGACTGTATGAACTTGGGTAGTTTTAGATCAGATCTGTTGTTGACAGACAAAGATTTCTAACATAAACGATCTAATTTTTTAAAAAATGTAAAAATGATCTTTTTGGATCAGTTTTCTTAAACATCAAGTGAAAACTCTGATGTAGAAAGTTTCTGACCACATGACGGACACTTACCATTATAAGGTTTCATTACATCTTTAAGTGATTTTAGCATCTTCATGTTTGTAATCTTTTCTCCGCATTTACCACATGTAACTTCTACTGACATGAAAGTAATTACATATATAAAATTATTAAGAACAGATTTTGATTTTTTTTAATAATTCAAACAAATTATTTTACTGCTTTTCAATGACGATTCCACGATCATCAAAACCAGTTATTTTTGCTCTTGTTCCAACCGGTAGATCTGCAGGTGTGGTAATTCCGCCCATAAATCCAGATATTCTCAAATGTGTGTTATCTAGTTGAAGTATAACAAAGGCGTATGGTGTATATTTTTCAAAGCCAGCAGGAGCGACAGTAATTATGGTAAAAGTAGCAACTGAGCCTGTACCTTCTAAAATAACATCCTCAAATCCCTTACTACCGCATTTCAGGCAATAATAGGCTGTAGACAGGTGAAGATGACCACAGTCAGTACATTTGTGAGTTAGGAGTTTGCCTTGTTTAGCATGTTCAATAAGTTGCTTCTCAACAGACATTTTACACACTCTGGAATATATGAATAGCACAACTTGCACCAGTTGCACCAAAGTTATGAGTTAAGCCAATTTTTGCATCTTTAACAGTTCTTTCACCAGCATTTCCAGTAAGTTGATCAAATACTTCTACTATTTGTCCAACTCCAGTAGCACCAATTGGATGTCCTTTTGATTTAAGACCACCTGATGGATTAATTGAAATATCAGAATTTAATCTTGTTCTACCTTCACGAACAGCTTCAACACCTTTTCCTTTTTCAAAGAATCCCAAGTCTTCAGTATCAATTATTTCTGCAATTGTAAAGCAATCGTGTACTTCTGCAAAGTCTACATCTTTTGGAGTGATACCAGCCATCTTGTATGCAGCTTCAGCTGCAATTTTTGTACTCGGAATTGTTGTTAGGTGTTCACGTCCTTGTAATGCAGCAGCTGAACCACCTCTACCAGAACCAATTACTTCAATGTAATCACCACCATTCTCTTTTGCAAACTTTTCAGAACAAAGAATTACAGAGCTTGCACCATCAGAGAACGGACAACAATCATAAAGTTTTAGAGGACTTGCAACTACTGGAGAATTCATTACATCATCAATTGTAATTTTTTTCTGTATGTGAGCTTTTGGATTAAGTAAACCATTTTCATGATTCTTTACTGCAACTCTTGCAAAGTCTTCCTCAGTTGCATCAAACTCAGTCAAGTATGCTCTTGCCATAGATGCAAACAATCCTGGAAATGATGCACCAGCTTGACCCTCATAGAAAAAGTCTGAACAATATGCAAAGTAAGTTGTTGTCCATTCAGTACCTGTATGAGTTACTTTTTCAACACCAGTTACAACAAGACAATCATAAAATCCCGCTGCAACATTTACATAAGCCTCCCTAAAAGATACAGAACCACTTCCACATGCAGACTCTATTGTCAATGATGGTTTATCTGGAATTCCTAATCTGCTCATTAAGACAGGGCCAAGATGTACTTGCTTGTCTGCAACACCAAAGACGTTTGAAATGTATGATGCTTTGATATCTTTTGGATTAATTCCTGCACTTTCTATGGCTGAAACTGATGCCTGAGTAGTAATATCTGCGATACTATCAGGCAATTTACCATATTTTGTGCTACCAGCACCAAGAACACAAACCTTTTCCACTAATGTCACTGACCTAATTCCCTATAAAAATTGTTTTAGTAAGTTCATCATAGATGCCATCAATGAAAACAAGCCTTCAAACTATTCAGATTAAAAAAATCATAACAAGACATGTAGTTAAAACTACAAAGTCAAAAACTAACGTCTTCAAAAAAGAGATTATTCAATATTTGGATAGTAATGGATATTTATCTTGGTCTGCAAAAGAGAAAAAATACATAATTCTTGGGACAAATTCTCCAAAAAAAGGACTAGTGCAATGCCCTCAGTGTAAACTTGGGGAGTTAATGGTTATTAGATCACGAACAACAAGAAAGAGATTCATGGGCTGTTCTAACTATTATGGTGGATGCAAAGCCTCATCGCCATTATTACAAAAAGCAAAGCTTAGAGCAACAAAAAAACCTTGTGAGGTATGCAAATGGCCAATGATAATTTTTCGTTATTCGCGAAACCAAAAATGGACCAAACAATGTTCAAACTTTAATTGTAAAAGCAGAAAACCTAAGCCTTCAAAGTAGGATAGATATCTGTTCTTCTATTTTTTAGTAAGGGTAAAATTTTTCGTGTTTGTTTTACTTTGTTTAAGTCTATGTTAACAAAGCCTATACCTTGCTTCTTTTTCATGTCAAGCAAAATTTTTCCATATGGATCAACCACTAAACTTCTTCCACAGTAAATATTTCCAACTTGATCAGGTGCAATTACATAACATCCATTTTCAATTGCTCGTGTTTTGTTTATTGTAACCCAATGTTCTTCTTTCATGTTGCCTTTAACCCAAGCAGATGGTATAACTAAAACTTCAGCGCCTGCAGTAGCAAGTGATCTTGCCATTTCTGGAAATCTTAAATCATAACAGATCATCATACCAATTTTCCCAATAGATGTCTTCACAGGCTTTGTAATATTAGAGCCTGAAATCATTTTATTTGATTCCTTAAATCCCAATGCGTCATAAAGATGAATTTTCCTATAAGTTGAAAGTACTTTACCGGATTTGCTAATTAAAAAAGAAGTGTCATATACATGATCTTTTTTTCTACTCTTTTCATAAAATGAACCTACAACTTGAATTTGATTTTCTTTTACTGCTTTTGCAATTGTTGTGACAAAATTTCCATTAATTGTTTCAGCCAGGTTCGCAAGTTGTTTTGGAGTTTGGGAAGAACTTGTATAAAACATCATAAATTCTGGAAATGCGCATAGTGCTGCATTTTTTGAAGCCGCTTTTGAAATATATGAAATAATTTTTGTAAGATTATCTTCTTTGTTAGTTGATGCTTTGAATTGAACAACTGCAGCTTTCATGTGATTGATTAACCAAATGACAATAAAAGGATAAACTCTGGTCTATTCTTTTTAAAAATTATTAAAGTTGGTTTCCTGCCATAAACCAATTTTCTTTAGGATTTTCTTCAAAAACAACAATTACATGATTTTCTTTTGTTTTTAGAATCTCTACTGCTGATTTTGTGATTGCTTTTGCAAATTCATCTTTTTGTTCCTGTGTTCTACCAGGATACATTGACACTGTAATCAATGGCATAATAATTTCAAACAGATTCAGTGATTTATGTTTTCAATAATCTGGTCTGTAACCATATCTTGTGCCATACATGAAATCAGTACTGTGTGTTTTTTTGTAAATGTAACCAGTTGCTAAACCAATCACAAATCCACCAATGTGAGCAAGATAGGCAACTCCTCCACCTGCAATACCAAATCCTCCTATGAAAAAGGGAAGTAAGTTCTGAAAGATTAACCAAAATGGTAAGAACCATCGTGCTTGAATGTGCATCATTCTCCAAAAGAATCCCATCATCAAGAAAGTTTGAATTCTTGCTTTTGGGAAAATTACAAGATAAGCACCTAACACTCCAGAAATTGCACCAGATGCACCTACAGCAGGAATAATGCTACTTGTATCACCAAAGATGTGAATTAATCCCGAAGTTACTCCCCACATTAGATAAATTCCAAGAAACTTTGCTTTTCCAAACTTTTGTTCAATATTGTCACCAAAGATCCACAAAAACCACATGTTACCAGCAAAGTGAAGCAGACCACCATGCATGAAGGTTGAACTAATCAAAGAGATGTATGGAGTACTAGGACATAAAATTCTAACAGGTCCCGCACCAAAGTCTATTGTAGAAAAAGTTGCACCAGTCACACAATTTGGAACTGCACCCCAATCGTAAAACATTGTAAATGCATTCTGATTTGTAAAATCAAAAAACTGTCCAGTAATTGCTACTTCAAGAAAAAATACAACTGCATTGACAATAATTAATGATATAGTTACTATTGGTTTGAAACCAGGAGGATGTGGATTTTCATCACGTAATGGAAACATTAGTTGTTTAGATTTGATGAAAATTGTATAATAACATTCTTCAAGTTATGTCCACTTGTTGGGATCTTTTTTACGGATTTGCTTTCCATCAATTGTAATTAGATCTTTTTCTTCAAAGACAGTATGCCATTTCCCATTACTTGGAAAAATTTTATTCATTTCATGAACTTTTTTATTAGTAGGTGCTTTGTTCATCAAAGCCCCCCATCTCATGTTTGGGATTTTTGGCATAAAATCATTGATGTCTTTCATTATACTATCACTTCACAAAATTTATTTAAAAACCTATGATTGGATCCTCATAATTCCTTCTTTGATCAAGAATTGAATTCCTTGAACAAAGGAATCATCATCAATTGAACCATCAGCCCACCAGCCTGCATTATTTTTTATCCATGATGGAATTTCATTAGAGTCAGAACCGAAACCTTGTGTAGTTGGTGGAATTTTTAGAATGTCTTCTTTAATTAAAAATTGAATTCCTTGAACAAAGGAATCGTCATCAATTGAACCATCAGCCCACCAGCCTGCATTATTTTTTATCCATGATGGAATTTGTGTTTTCTCAGACACAGGAGGTGTAATAGTACTTGGTGATCCTGGACCTATTTCAATAATAGCTGAACCAATTCCAGCATATTTTGGATCATAATCTAATCCAGTTCCTAAAACTCTAACATCAATTCTAATTTTTCCTTGAGAAGGAACAAAAATTCTTTGAACATCAATTCCTTCATTAGAAAGAATTCCCAAAATTATAGGATCATTACCAACATTACTATCTATTTCCTGATTAAGTTCATCAAAAACAACATAAGCATATCGAATATCTTTGATTAGTTGTCTATTTTCATCAAAGAATGTAAATTCAAATGGAATTTCTTGATTAGCACCATTTTTTTCATCCCATGAAATATTTACAGTTGTAGGAACTTGTTCGTTTGTAGTATCAACAAGATAAAATTCAGTTGAACTTTTTGACACTTCGCTCTGTGGAACTAGTTTAAAGTCCATTTTTGTGTTATCATAGTTATCTGGCCCCAATGTTTCATTAATTCTTTGTAATTCATTTTTTGTAATCAGAAAATGAACAATGTTGATATCATCATATGAATAAGGATCATTAAGTAATGCCCTCTGATCAATTTCTATACCATTAACATATCCTTTGAATTGTTTTCCTTCTGCATAAGGTGTAAATGATTTTGGAACTTTGATTTCTTCATGTACTACTTGTACCAAATCAACATACTCAGGATTCCAATCAAATGGCATATCAAATGAAATTGAATTATCTGATTGATCAAATTTGAAGTTATCAACGTCATCATAGTATGTTTTTATAACAACTGGAACTTCTTCTGCATTCGCAGTCTTGAACAAAAAGTTTTGGTCCTGTGCAACGCTAACAAATGTCTCATAACTTAGTAATGTAGCAAGTAGAGTTCTTGGACTAGTAGCAGCCTCAATGTCAACTCTAATCTTGTACAAGCCACCTTTCACAAATATTGGGCCAGTAATTGTTGGTCTTGCACAGATATCTAAATTATCATCAGTACAAGCTTGTCCTTGGACAAATAGTGCACCAGGTGCACTAGCATGTTCAGAGCCACCATAAATTGTACAGTCCACAAGTTTAAATTCGTCACATCCAAATTTTGGTTTGATTTTAATATCTAATGTTCCATCTATATCATAAAACAAATTTCTAGCTAAAAGTTCACCATCTTGCCAAACTTCTACTCTGAATGTTACTTTGTCAAGATTCTTGTCAGTTAATGTATCAAAGAAACGTATTTGCATATTTACAGAAATGACTTCACCCACTGTAAGATCATATGGAGTCAATTGTGTACGTACAGTTACTTCCATATCACCAAATGTCAGAGGTGGTGCTTGATCTCCTCCTAATCCATGTCCATATGCATCTGGAATAATAGCAGAAACTGTAAAAATGCCAATAACTAAAATGAATAACACTAACTTTGGATGCAACAAAAAAACTATATTAATTCCATATTTAAAGCTGGTACAGAAATTCTACATGTGACAATTTTTTTGAGAAAAATGAAGTACAATTTTTATTTATCATACTAAAACATTAATTATGAAATTTCTATTTGTACTGTTATTTGTTCCCCTTTTAATAATTCCAGCTTTTGCTGAATCTCAAATTTTACCAACTGAGAAAGGTACACTAGATGTTAAATTAACATATGAACCAATTGAACCAAATATTCAGACCAAAATAAGTATTGATTTTATCAATCCCTTTACACAGAAGATACAAATTCATATTGACTATACAGTTGCAGTTTCAAAAGATGGTGAAACTGTTTTTGGGCCAACTCAACTCATTCATACATCTGAAGGTTCTGTAAAAATTCCAATTGATTTCAATCTTGGTGAAGGAGTATATTCCATGGACGTTGAAGTGGAGGGAATTTTATTCAATCCAATTCCACCAGAAACAGTTTCTTTTGATATTATAGTGGGTGAGGCTCATGCTCAACTTATTACAACACCTGAGAATGGAGAAAATGGCGGATGTCTAATTGCTACTGCCACTTATGGTAGTGAGATGGCATTAGAAGTTCAACAGCTTAGAGAACTCAGAGATAATACTATTTTATCAACAGAATCTGGAACTGCATTTATGACTGGATTCAATCAATTCTATTATTCATTTTCACCAACAATTGCTGATCTAGAAAGAGAGAATCCTGTTTTCAAGGAAGTTGTGAAATTAACCCTAACTCCAATGATATCATCATTATCTTTACTGAATTATGTAGATATTGATTCAGAGGAAGAGATGCTTGGATATGGAATCTCTCTAATTCTACTAAACATCGGAATGTATGTTGGAGTTCCGGTATTTGGAATTCTAAAGTTGTACCAGTTTAGGAAAAACTAATTCTGTTTCTGGAAATTCCAGTGAAGTTTTTATGTATGCGTACAAGTAATTTGTCTATGAAGACTATAGCAATTTGCTCTTTCTTCGTACTATTTGCTATCGTAGCTGGAATAGGTGCAACAACACCAGCTGCTTTTGCACAAGCAGAAGTCACAATTACTCCAGACCCAGGTTCTGGAGAACCTACTGATGATTGTATAGATGTCGAATACGGATGCTACATCCCAGGAACTGCAACAGTAGATGTTGGCGGAAAGGTAATATTTTCTAACACTGACTCTGCAGCTCATACATTTACTTCAGGAGCTATAACAGATGATATTGTAGGACTCGTATTTGGTGAGAGAATGATTAAGTCAGGTGATTCATTTGAATGGACTCCAGATACTGTAGGTGAGTTTCCATACTTTTGTATGATTCATCCTTGGATGGATGGTTGGATCATAGTACAAGAAGCAGGAACTGCTGAAGAGACTGTGGAAGAAGTAATGGAAGAGACTGTGGAAGAAGTAATGGAAGAGACTGTGGAAGAAGTAATGGAAGAGACTGTGGAAGAAGAAACTATGATGGAAGAGACTGAAGTTATAGATGAAACAGAAGGTGGTGGATGTCTAATTGCTACTGCAACATTTGGTTCAGAACTAGCACCACAAGTACAACAACTAAGAGAGCTTAGAGATAATACTATTTTATCAACAGAATCTGGAACTGCATTTATGACGACCTTTAACCAATTCTATTATTCGTTTTCACCAATAATTGCTGATCTAGAACGTGAACACCCTGTTTTCAAAGAAGTTATGAAAATAACACTAACTCCAATGATATCGTCATTATCTTTACTGAATCATGTCGATATTGATTCAGAGGAAGAGATGCTTGGGTATGGAATCTCTCTAATTATACTAAACATTGGAATGTATGTTGGAATTCCTGTATTTGGAATTCTAAAGTTATACCAGTTTAAGAAAAACTAATCCTATTTATGGATCACAACCCCAATTTGGATTAATGAAGACTAAAGCAATAAGCTCAATTTTTGTACTATTTGCTATCGCAGCAGGTATGGCCTCAATGGCACCAGCCGCTTTTGCAGACGAGTCACAAGGAAACCCCCACAATATTGAAACAGCAGATACTATGTTGGCTGTTCCAGGTTGTTCGGATGAAGAAATAGGTTGTTACACTCCAAATACTATGACAGTTGATGTTGGTCATACTGTAACAATGACAAATGCAGATGTAAGTGCACATACATTCACATCAGGAACTGTAGAGAATAATGTTGGTACTCCAGACGACATATTTGATTCGGGGTATCTAATGAATCAAGGTGATTCTTTTGATTATCTTGCAGATACTGCAGGTGAATTTCCTTACTATTGCATGCTACATACATGGATGGTAGGGACGCTCGTAGTACAAGAAGCAGCAGCTGAAGAAGCAGCCGCAGCAGAACTAGCAGCTGAAGAAGCAGCCGCAGCAGAACTAGCAGCTGAAGAAGCAGCCGCAGCAGAACTAGCAGCTGAAGAAGCAGCCGCAGCAGAACTAGCAGCAGCTGAAGAAGCAGCCGCAGCAGAACTAGCAGCTGAAGAAGCAGCCGCAGCAGAACTAGCAGCAGCTGAAGAAGCAGCCGCAGCAGAACTAGCAGCAGCTGAAGAAGCAGCCGCAGCAGAACTAGCAGCAGCTGAAGAAGCAGCCGCAGCAGAACTAGCAGCAGCTGAAGAAGCAGCAGATGTAGAGTTGATAGTAGAAATTTCAGAGTCAACAGTAATGGGTGGAACTCAAATCGAACTTGATTTCAATGTATTACACGTTAACTATGATTTGACTGCAACTCAAAATGGTGAAGTAGTTTTTGAAGAAACTGGTCTACACTCTATGGAAAACATTGCAACTCATCAAATAGATGCAGTTGGTTCTCCTGACAACCCAATAGATGTTAAAGTAGTTTCTTTAGGAATTGGTGCACCAGGTAATAGTGATAATTGGACTGGACCAGTAGGTCAAGTTACAGAAATACAAGTAGTTCCAGAATTTGGTACAATTGCCATGATGGTACTAGCTGTAGCAATCATCAGCATCGTAGCAGTAACTGCAAAATCTAGAGTCATTCCAAGATTTTAGGAATCCTCTTTTCTATTTTCTTTTTATTAAAGCAATTATCGCTAAGATAATTGCAGCAGCAGCAATTGATAATCCAAATATTGCAAAGTCATATGCTGCACCACCATTAGAAGTGCTAGTTTCACCGGATTTTAATTTGGAAACATCTTGTTGAAGAGAGGAAATTGCATTTTTTAAAGCAGAGACATCTGCAGAACCTTTACTACTTGTAGGAGGAAAATCAAGAACAGATGTACTTTCTACATCTTCGATTGGAATTTGTACATCAATTGGAGTTCCATGAATATTGCCTTTCAGATCAAGAAAATAACTACCAGTTTTAGTTGGAATTATAGGTGAAAAATAGTACCCAGGTCTTGGATCGGAATTAATATCAATTTTTTTGGTAGTACCACCATACATAGCTGTGGCCTCCAAATTTTTGAAGACACTAGTGACTCCTGTGTATGTGCCTTCAGTTTCTCCAGATTCAGTAATTTTTAAGATAATGTCATTTCTAATTCCTACAACAGGAGGCTCAATTCCCCAACCTATTTCAATTTCATATTGATCAACTTCCACAGTAGTATGTGCAAAAGAGGGTACAATCATTCCAATTGAAAATAATAATACAATAAATCCAAAAATTATTATCTTCACGGCTATTATTTGATATTAGATATTATTATCTTTACTTGAACTGGTATAAATTCCGAACACATGAAAACTGTTTAAATTATCAATAATGACCTGAAGATTAAATGATGAAATTTCTGATTATTTTATTAATTATATCATCAATATCTATTCCGTTTGCGGCTGCACATCCATTTACAGAAGAAACCATTCCTAGTTTAACATCAAGTTCACCAACTGGTGTTACAGAAGTTATTGTTTATTTTTCAGAACCAGTTGAGATTAATTTTAGTATACTCAAAGTACTTGACAGTAATGGAAGCCAGATTGATAACAAAGATACAAGTTACTATGAAGGAGAAGAGTCTCTTGTTGTTACAACTTCTCCATTAGAAGATGGAGTTTACACAGTTTCAACTAAAGTTCTATCAAAAATAGATGGGCATTTGGTTCCTGATGCTTTTTTGTTTACAATAGGTAATGTTGTAGTTGATCCTGCTTTGTTAGGACAAAGAGGACCATCAGAGATAGTATTTTTGCCTGAAGCAGGAGCTAGATTTCCTGGACTTGTAGGCCAAACAATTGTTTTGGGAGCTGTAATTGCATCTCTAATCATTTGGGGAACACAAAACAAACAACTAATCAGAGAGGAATTAGACAAGATAGAATCCTTCCATCATGGAAAATTCATGTCAATTACAGGAATTGGACTTGTTTTAATTTTTGTTTCAAACATTTTGATGATTACAGTCCAGACTATCAGATTAGAAACTTCACCCATAGATGCAATTCAAACCAGTTTTGGCACTACATGGATAGTCAGAATGAGTATTACAGTAATTTTACTAGGAATTTGGTTTTGGTTGTATAGAAAGAAAGTACTATCAAAGAAAAATCAGATACCAATGCTTGTGGTTATGCTTGCACTAATTGTGACTTCAAGCTTAATTGGACATGGTGCAGCTAGTGGAGAAACATCAGCACTTGTTTTAGATTATATTCATAATTTGGTTGCAGCAGTATGGATAGGCGGAATATTCTATTTTATTTTCATATTATTACCAACAATCTCGCAATTAAAAGAACCAAAACGAGAAAAGATGAGTCTGGTACTGATTCCAAGATTCTCAATTGTATTTATCATTGCAGTGGGAATTGTAATTATTACAGGACCAACTCTTATGTGGTTCTTAGAGAGTGATGTAGGATTAATTACTGAATCAATTTATGGTCAATTAATTATTCTAAAAATTTCAATTGCTGCAATAATGATCGGGTTGGGAGGATTTGCTCAGTTCAAACTACAAAAGAATGCAGAAAAAAATCTTCAATCTGGAAAAATTACTGTCCACAAAAAGCTAAGGAGATCACTCAAAGTTGATGCAGGATTAGGAATTTTACTATTAGGAGTAGTTGCATTGCTAACAAATGGAACTCTGCCAGCAGGAGAAATACAAAAAGTTGATGCGCAAGAGATTATCTATGGTTTTAAGATTACAGAATTTACTGAAAACACAAAATTCGATATTGAAATTTCACCATTTTCAAGTGGGGTAAATACAATTATAATTAAAGTGAGTGACTTGGATAACAAACCACTGTATGATTCTGATCAGATCAAAGTAAAAGTATCAAATCCATCAAAGAACATTTCAACAATCGAAATTCCAATGGAAATTATTAAAGAAAATAAAGATAGTCCAACAGAATTTCAAGGAGAATTAACATTTGGATTTTCTGGAGAATGGCAAGTAGAAATTGAAGCTCAAAGAACTGAAAATGCCAATGAATCAAAGATAATGTATTTGCTTGTAAAACCAAGGCTAACTAACATCCAAACTCAAATTATTGAATATGAGTTGCCAGAAGATGCAAAGCCTCTTTTCCCATTATATGATGGAAAAAATTCTATTTGGATAAGTGATTCATCAGCTCCTCGTTTATGGCAATTTTCACTTGACACACAGGAATTTTCCTCATATTCATTTAATGGGCTTACTACAACATTTCTTACACAAGATAACAAAGGAAGAATTTGGTTTACAGATACTCCTAGAAATCAGATAGGATTCTTTGATCCTGAAAATAAACAGATTACAACAAAAACAATTCCTAAACTAGATCCGGTAATCTCAGAGAATACTCCAATATTCATTCAAGCAGATTTTGATGGAAACATTTGGATTACAATTGTAAACAAAGATAGGATTCTAAAATATTTACCAGAACTTGATGTTTTTGAAGAGATTGTAATGCCAGATAAACAATCACTACCATTTGCTTTAGCAGTTGATGAAGAGGGAATGATTTGGTATTCTACAACTGGTGCAGGTAAGATAGGATTCATTGATCCAAAAGATAACAAAATAACTCAAATCTCAAGTGAACCATTACAGGCTCCAGAAGCCTTGATTTTTGATGATGATGGAAATCTGTGGATTGCAGAGCATACAGGCTTGGCCATAACCAAATTCAACCCAGTTTTAGAAACATTTGAAAGAATTTCAGTTCCTGATAAAGATGCATTACCATTTGGAATGACATTTGACAAGTATGGAAACATTTGGTTTGCACAGCATACAATAGATAAAATTGGAGTTTATGATCCAGATAATAACAATTTGATTGAGATTCCAGTTCCAACTGAAACATCATTCATTCAATTTATGACATCAGATGGAAATGATAATGTATGGTTTGTCGAGCAACAAGCAAACAAGATTGGAACAGTAAAGATTACAGAAATTCCAGTAATTACTTCACAAATACAAACAACAAATGACTTTGAATTAAAGTATACAGAGATTGCATCACCACTAATTGCATTAGGAATTATTGCAACATCATTGTTTTATGTAAAAAGTATACAAGATAAAAGAAGATTAAATTCTTTGATTAATTCTTAGATAATAGTCCAGCAGATTTTATTACCATGGTTCCCGCAAGAAGGCCAATTGACAACAAAACAATAGTTCCTGCAGGAGTAATATCAAATACATATGAGATTAGAATACCTACTACTACAGAGAAAACAGAAAAACTCATTGAAATTATAGCCGTTTGTTTGAAGCCTTTGCCATACATAATTGCAGTCACATTAGGAATTACAAACAAAGCTGAAATTAGCAAAACACCTACAAGTTGGATTGATGTGACTACAGTTATTCCTGCCATAAACACTATCAAATAGTTTATTTTTTCTACAGGAATTCCACTAACTTTTGCCTGTTCTTCATTAAATGTTGAATAAAGAATTTGTCGATATAGTAATAAAATTACAATTAGGATTGCTCCAGTTAATGACAAGATTAGAACAGTATCATCTACGCTAACAAGAAGAATACTTCCAAAGAGAAAACTAAAGATATCAATTGTAAAACCCCCTGAGAATCCAATAATTACGAGCCCAACTGCTATTCCTGATGATAAAAGTACTGCAATTGATGCATCACTAGATATGTTGTATTTGTCTTTGATTCTTGTTATTATTAGTGCACTTACTATTGAAACACCATAAGCTGTCCATAATGGATAGACACCTGCTAACAAACCTAATGCAATTCCACCAAATGATGAATGTGCAATTGCATCACCAAATAATGAATAACGTCTTAAAACCAGGAATAATCCAACAACTGAACAAAGAATTGCTATTGCAATTCCAGAAATTAATGCTCTATGCATAAAACTGTAAGTTAGAATTTCTAGAGACATGATTAATGATGATGCATATGTTCTTGCATCGAAGCCTCTGAATATTGTTTAATCAGTTTATCATCAGAAAAGAATTTTTCAGACTCGCCATGAAAAAATAATGTTCTATTTAGACACGCTACATGATTTGCTAGTTGATTAACTGCATCCAAATCATGAGAAGACCAGATAATAGTAATTTTTTGTTTAGAATTTAATTCGCGGAGAATACTGTAGAACAATTCTATGCTTTGTTGATCAATTCCTGTTACAGGTTCATCTAGAATCAGAATTTTTGGGTTATTTACCAAAGCCTTTGCAATAAAGACTCGTTGTTGCTGTCCGCCAGATAATTCACCAATTCTTCTGTTGCTTAGTTCATGTATCCATAATTGTTGTAAAATTTCATCAATTCTATTTTCATCAGATTCATTTCTCAAACCCATCCTTACAACATCATTAACTGTAACTGGAAAATTTTTTTCGAAGATTGGTTTTTGTGGTACATATCCAATTTCTTTAAGATAATTTTTTGATTTTCTAATATCCTTACCAAAAAATTTGATAGTTCCTTTGTATTTTGTGTTAAGTCCTAGCATTGAATCAAAAAGAGTGGATTTTCCTGCACCATTAGGCCCAATTATGCCTAGAAAATCTCCCTGATTGATTACAAAACTCACGTCATCAAGGGCTTTAACGTCTGGATATTGAACCGTAAGATTATTAATTTCAACTACTTTCAACATAATGCTTCTCTTAGATTGTTAAGATTTTCAGTCATTTTAGAAATGTAAGTTCCATCAGTAAAAACTTCTATTGGAGATAAAATCAGAACTTTACCATCTATTTCATTTGCAATTATTTCAGATGTTTTAGTATTAACATTCTCTTCACTAAAAATAACTTTAATGTTTAATTTTTTGGCTGTAGAGATTACATTTTCTAATGTTTTTGCTGTGGCTTCTCCATGTGGATTGTTTGATAAAATAATTGTATGTTGATTTAGATTATATTCATCTGCAAAATATGAAAATGCGTCATGAAAAGCTACAAAATCTTGATTGCAATCAGATAATTCATTGCGAATTTTTAAATCAAGAAATTCTAATTCTTCAATGTATTTTGCTGCGTTTAATTGATAATATTGTTGATTTTTAGGATCTGAATCAGAAAAAGCATTTGCAATATTTTGTACTTGTATTTGTGCATAAACAGGATTTAACCAAATGTGTGGATCTCCAGAAGAATTAATTTGTTCTTGACCAAGATTCTTATCTAAAATTCCATTACTGGTATCAACTATCACTCCATGGTAATTAGTTTCTTCTAGATTATCAATCCAATTTTCAAAACCTATTCCATTGATAATAATTAGATCAGATTTTTGCATTCTTTGCACATCTTTAATGGTTGGCCCCCAATCATGAGGTGCAACCCCAACTGGAACAAGTAAAGTAACATCAACTTTTTCTTGTCCAACATTTTGTGAAAATTCGTGAAGAGGATAAAATGATGAGATGACTTGTAGTTTTGAGTTATCAGTTGTTGTAAATTGTTGATTTGAGTTAGTTCCATAAACAACAATGATGCTTAATGGAATTATTACTGCAATTGCAATTATTGCAAACTTAATTTGTGTATTCACGCAGCAACTCAATATAGATTATTAATAAATCTATAAAATGTTAATAATATTAATTGCTAAACTTATAAGATAATTAATAACATTAGGCATATGCCGATAGTTTCAATCTCCTTAAACGATGAAATTCTCTCAGAATTAGACAAATTACAATCATCCATGGGATTTTCAGGTAGATCTGAAGCCATCAGAGCGGGGATTAGAGCATTTGTTTCTGAGGAAAAACAAAAGTCAGATTTGGCTGGAAATATTCATGCTATTCTTTTGGTTGTACACAATAATGAATATGATCACGTTGTTTCAGGAATTACTCATAACTTTGAGGATCTAATTATAACACATCTTCATAGTAAGATTGAGAAAGAAAAATGTATGGAGCTCTTTGTTATGAATGGTAATGCAGAAAAAGTCACTACAATGACAAAAGATTTTCAAACAAACAGAAACATGGATACTGTAAAGCTTGTTGCACTTTAGATATTAAATCTAAATGAATTTCTTCTAGTAACAAAAATCATTCCAATTATTGAAGTTACTAAAATAAACAATGTGGTGATTCCAAATTCTGGTACAACAACAATTCTAAACTCAGTTTCTTGTCCAGTATTTCGAATGTTTTCAAATTTTATTATCATAGGACCTGTCTGATCTTCGGCAAATGTGAATTTTTCAAAGTCACCACCAATTTGTGCGGTTCCTGATGTGCGATGAATTTCCTTTCCATTTTGAATAATTACAAAGGTATAGTCGGAGTTTCTTAATGGTTCACTAGTTTGCCCATCTCTAATAGTAAAAACAAAGTTTGTGTTGATTCCCGGTTCTATTATTACAGGATCCCATGAGAGATTTAATTTAAAATCCTCACTTTTTGTATATGCAACTAAAGGTAACTCAATGTTTTCACTAGTAGATAGTGTAAATACAATATTGTCAGGTAATGGTTTATCTAATTTTTTCATTTCATTTTTCAAAAATCTTAGATGATCTTGCAACAAAACAAAGTGTATTCTTCTTTCATCTTCTCCGGTATAATCATCAATTATTACTGAAGCTTTGAATAGCTCAACTCCATTTGCATAACCTGAGTAACTAGGAGTCAAAAATTCAGTAAAATCTCTTGGAAAATGGACTTCTAAATGGACCACAGGCACATGAGACATTTGTTTTTCTTTCCAGTCAAATGGCATCTCAAATGTTACTTGATTAACCTCAGGATCATACTCAAAATTAGAAATTTTATCAAAATATGACTGTACACTAAATTTCACATCATGGTTTTCTGCATCTTTTTGAATGTAAGAGATAGTCTCAATAATACTCAAATCAGCATTATAGATACCAGAGTCTTCTATGATGTTAGTTGGCTCATCAATGGTTCTTACTTCAATCTCAAAATTATACAAACCACCTGAATTAAACAATGGTCCTGTAATTTCTATAGGATTGGATTCAGTTCCATGCCATGCCCCAAGCAAAGAGTCTTGTTCACCATGAATTGTAATTTCTCCTTCTTGTGTTGGTGTTACCTTAATTGACAAAATACCATCTTCTGCAAAGAAATAATTTCTAAAAATTAGCTCATTTTCATGAAACAAACCAATTAGAAATGTGACATTTTTTGCATTTTCTCTTGTTTCCTTTTCAATTGCAGTAATTGTAATTTGCTCTTGGTTATTTTCAAGATACATTGGCATCTCAACTGAGATTGAGATTTCTTTTCCTTGGATATCGATTGAAGAAATGGTATCAATTCCTAATCCATGTCCATAAACACTACTTGCAGGAAACAACAAACATGCAACCATTACAAATATTCCAAATTTTGTTAATGACAACATTATTTTCATTTCATCAGGGTTATTTTACTGTCAGTAATTCTTCAACTTTTTGAATCAAATCATCCATTATTGTTGCTTCCAAAATTGGTTGGAGATCATTTGGATCATTTGCGCCAAGTGCAGACAGTGAATAAATGTAATCAATTGTAGGCGTATCAGTAGTAAGATAGTATTGCTCTAAAACGTGTTCTAATGTATGTGATTCAACAACTTGAGGCAATGCTTGTGTAACAGTTTTCTTTTTCCATAATTCAACTAGTTTTTCCCACTGGCCTAGTGAAATATTCTCATCAATTTCTGGAATCATTTCAACTTCAGCTTGAATGTACATTTTTGCTTCAGTTCCAACTTTCTCATGTATTTCAGATATTTCCTGATGTCCCTCTACTGAAAGTGGATCATAGTTTGTAGGTTGAGGAATTGGTGGCGGAATAATTTTTTTAATTTTAAACGAGTTTCTACCTATGGTCTCAATATGTAGTTGTAATCCATCAATCTCTATGTCTTCACATTTGGTGATCTTTGCAATTGTTCCAACTAATTTAGGGGAATTCCAACCATTTACAGAATTTTTTTCATCAATCAAACATACACCAAACTGACCGTTACCTAACATGCAATCATCAACTAATTGCTTGTAACGAGGTTCAAAGATTCGAAGTGGAAGTTCTTGTCTAGGAAATAAAACCAGATCTAAGGGAAATATGGGAATTACTTTTGTTTGTGTCAACAAGTCATGTTGGAATGCCTCTAGATATATGGAATGCGGATTCTAAAGTAAATTAAAATCCGTGCTCGTTTAGTATCAGGCCTAATAGAGCTGCGCGTACGTGCTTTCCATATTCAGCTTGCTCAAAGTATTTTGCATGTTTTGTATTATCAACATCAGTTGAGATTTCATCTATTCTTGGGAGAGGATGTAAAATTATAGAATCATCTTTCATCTGTTTTAGTAAATCTAATCCCACAACATAGCTTCCTTTGACTTTTAGATATTCCTCTTCATCAGGGAATCTCTCCTTTTGGATTCTTGTCACATAAAGAACATCAAATTCATCAATATGTTCGTCAATGTTTGTAGATTCAGTAAAGTCCAATTTCTTTTTTATTTCGTAAATTGAATCAGATCTCACTCTAAGGGATTCTGGAGAAATTAAACGAACATCAACATCATAGTTTCCAAGTCCATGCAACAAAGAATAAACAGTTCGTCCATACTTTAGATCGCCAACAATTCCAATTTTAAGGCCATCAATCTTTTTCTTTTCTTTTTTGATTGTGTACAAATCTTGAATTGCTTGTGTAGGATGTTCTTCTGTTCCACTTCCAGCATTGATAACAGGTTTTTCTGAAATTTCAGCTGCAAATCTGCTTGAACCATCCAAAGTATGTCGTAAAACAAGAACATCAGAATAAATTGACATTATTCGTACAGTGTCAGCAAGACTCTCACCTTTTTGTGCAGAAGAAGAAGTGATATCAGAGATTCCTAACGAATTACCACCAACTGATGCAATAGCAGAATCAAAACTAAGACGAGTTCTAGTACTTGGCTCATAAAATAAGTAAGCTAGAGTCTTTCCTTTACAAATTTCCCTTCGCTCTGCGGGATTTAGTTTTATAATCTTATCTGT
Source organism: Marine Group I thaumarchaeote (assembly GCA_013390905.1). Lineage (GTDB taxonomy): Archaea > Thermoproteota > Nitrososphaeria > Nitrososphaerales > Nitrosopumilaceae > Nitrosopumilus. Next base: position 57,954 of record JACATG010000007.1, read on the forward strand.
TGAGACAAAAATTTTCTCTAATTTTTCTTTATCAAAGTCCTTAATTGAGATGATATCTTTTTGATAGAACTCATTCATTCTTTCAATATTATATACCAGTGACTATACAAAGTATTCTGATGGAACAGTCCGAACTTATGGTTCGACGGATCAAGGAAGGTACTGTAATTGACCATATTGATGAAGGTAAGGGTCTTCAGGTTCTTAACGCATTAGGAATTGACGGTAAAGATGGAAGTCTGATTACCATAGCCTTGAATGTTCCAAGTGGTAAATTTAAGAAAAAAGATATCATTAAAGTAGAAAACAAGTTTCTAAAAGATGACGATACAAACAAACTTGCAGTCATTGTGCCAAATGCAACAATTAACATCATCAAAAACTACAAGCTTGTTGAAAAGAGAAGGGTTTCTCTTCCAAATGAGGTTGATAGAATATTTCGTTGTTCAAATCCAGAATGTATCACAAATAGTACGGAGCACATCGAATCAATAATGGATGTTATTGACAAGGAAGGAAGGGTTCTCAGGTGTAGATATTGCTCAAGAGTATTAGATGTAAATCAGTTAAGATATAATTAAATTTAAAAAAGATTTTGTTTGGCTTATTGTCCTAAGATGATAAACATCATAACTATACCATAGATAGCAATTGATTCTACCATACCTACAAAGATGAATACTTTAGACTGTAGTGCTGGATTTTCACTTATTACTGCAAGACCTGCTGCACCTACTTGACCTAAACCAACACCAGCACCGCCTGCTGCAACACCAAATGCTATACCAGCACCAATAAATTTGGAACCATCACTCATACCACCAGTTCCTTCTTCTTGAGCATATGCTACATCCGTGAGTCCTGCTGCAACTAATGCAATTGATGCTACTAATAAAAATAAAACAATATGTTTCATCTGTGTAAATTCCTCATAATTCCATATTTAAATCATGATGACATTAGAACATTAAATTTGATCAAGTGTTTTCTTTTTAAATGATGTAAGATTATTTTTAATAGATTTTACAAAATTTTCGTGATCGTGATCTAGTGTTTTTTTAGAATTTTCAAGTAACTTTTTAATTTCCTCTTTTACCATGATTTCCTACTTTGAATCTTAGCTTTGACTTTTTTTAACTTTGCGAATTCTTCTCTTTCTTTTTCTTCAATAGCAGCAGCAATAAATCGAACGTTTTGTTGATATTGTGGAATGATGACGTTTTCTAAAGCATTAAGCAACTTTTGTGTTTTTTCAAGTGCTTTTGCAAGGCTAAATATTGAGTTTTCATATTCTGCTGCTTTGCAAATTTGTGGAAGGAGTTCTTTGATCTGTTTTGCTGCTCTATCAATTGAAGAATTTGTGTCTGCAAATCCATAAGGCATTGATTTTGTGTCTTTTTCAGTTACTGTAAGTGCAGGAATTGTTACATCAACTACTCTTCTTACATGAACGTCTACTTGCATTACAGCTGGTGTGGATTCAGCAACAGAGTCAACCGTTCCTGTTCCTAATGAAAGATATGCTTCATTGACAGATTTATAAATATCTTGTAGTGGATCCCAAATACCACCTCTTGTTTTAGAAGCCTTTTCAATCATCTCTTCAATATTTTTTAAGATAACTTTACGTTTATCATCTAAAATTTTTTGAACCATTGTAGCAACTTGAGTAGATTTTTTGTATTTGAGAAGTTCAATTTTTGTAGCAGTTACATTTTGTCCAAATGACATTTTGTTATTCTTCCTTGTAATATTGGTCTATGTACTTATCTTTAATTTTAGTAATCTCGTTCTTTGGTAATTTAGAAACAATTTTCCATAAAATTCCAAGTGTTTCTTCAATAGTTCTGTTCTCATCAATTGCTTGTGTAAGGAATTCTTTTTCAAATACATCACCAACATCCATGTATTTCAAGTCAATTTCAGTTAGTCCTGATTTACCAACAATACCTGCTAGTGCTCTTACTTCTTGTGCTCTAGAATATGCATCATAAACTTGGTTAGCAACTTCGCTATGATCTGCCCTGGTACTTCCTTCACCAATTCCATCTTTCATCAATCTACTAAGACTCATCAAAATATTGATTGGTGGGTAAATTCCTTGTCTGAACAAATCTCTGCCAATTACTATTTGTCCCTCTGTAATGTAACCAGTTAGGTCAGGAATTGGGTGAGTAATATCATCAGATGGCATTGATAAAATTGGAACTTGGGTAACACTTCCTTTTCTTCCCCGTAGTTTACCTGCTCTTTCATAGATTGTTGAAAGATCAGTGTAAAGATAACCAGGATAACCTTTTCTTCCAGGAACCTCTTCTCGTGCTGCAGATATTTCTCTTAATGCTTCACAATAATTTGTCATATCTGTCATGATAACTAGAACGTGCATTCCCAAGTCAAATGCCAAATATTCAGCGACTGTTAAAGCTACACGTGGAGTAATGATTCTTTCAATTGCAGGATCATCTGCTGTATTCAGAAATAGAACACTTCTCTTTAGTGCACCAGATTCTTCAAGACTTCGTCTGAAATATTCTGCTTCACTATATTGTACACCGATTGCTGCAAAGACCACAGCAAAGTCATCTTGTTTTCCAACAACACTCGCTTGTCTTGCAATTTGCGCTGCCAAAAGATTGTGAGACATGCCAGAACCTGAAAAGATTGGAAGTTTTTGTCCTCTAACTAGAGTCATCAATCCATCAATTACAGATATGCCAGTTTGAATGAAGTCTTTTGGATATTCACGTTGTTCTGGATTCATTGGTTCACCATTAATGTCAACAAATTTATCGGCAATTGGATCTGGTAGTCCATCTTTTGGTCTTCCTAATCCATCAAATACTCTACCAAGTACCGCTTTTGATACTGGCATTTCCATGACTTTACCTAAAAATTTTGCTTTTGTTCCAGCTATAGATAATCCAGTGGTGCCCTCAAAAACCTGAACAATTGCTTTACCGTTTCCTACTTCGAGAACTTTACCAAGTCTTTTTTCTCCTTGACTAGTTTCAATTTCAACAAGTTCATCAAATGCTGCATTGTCAACATCATCTACAACTACTAGTGGACCTTTGATTTCAGCAATCTTACTGTATTGAACTCCACCTTCTAATGTCAATTTGTAACTTTTACTCCTACAATTTTTTTGAATTGTTCTTGCATATCATTATCAATTTGATCAAGTTTTGGAATTTCATTATCTTTAACATCCATTCTTGCTTTAAGTACAGAACCAATAATTGGCATTGCACGAATATCAGATATTGTTGCACCTTCTTTAATTGCTTGTTGACCTCTATTGTAAAAGTCAACTAATAGTTTCATTAGTTTAAATTGTTTTTCTGGACTACAAAAAGTGTCAACATCATCAAATGAGTTTTGTTGTAAAAAACCAATCTTTATCATTCTTGCAACTTCAAGAATTAGTTTTTCTTCATCAGGTAATGCTTCTGGACCTAAAAGCCTTACAATTTCTTTAAGTGTATCTTCTCTTTGTAAAATTCCATATGCTTCACTTCTTACACTTAACCAATCTTTCCTGACATTTGCTTCCCACCATTTTGCAATGTCAGCAAGATAACCAGAATAGCTATTCATCCAGTTGATTGATGGATAATGTCTAGAGTATGCAAGTTTTGCATCCAAAGCCCAGAAAGTCTTGATAAATCTCATTGTGTGAGTTGTAACCGGTTCTGTAAAGTCACCACCTGATGGAGATACAGCACCAATTAAAGTGACTGAACCATCACGGTCTGGACTACCAATTGTTCTAACACGGCCTGCTCTTTCATAAAATTCTGCTAATCTTGATGCAAGATATGATGGATAGCCTTCTTCTGCTGGCATCTCTTCTAACCTACCACTCATTTCTCTGAGTGCTTCTGCCCATCTACTTGTAGAGTCTGCTACAAGTACAACATCCATACCCATATCTCTATAATATTCTGCAATTGTTACACCAGTGTAGATACTTGCCTCTCTTGCTGCCACTGGCATGTTACTAGTATTTGCAACAAGGACAGTTCTGTCCATAAGTGGTTTTCCACTACGTGGATCTTTGAGGAGTGGAAATTCAACTAGTACTTCAGTCATCTCGTTTCCTCTTTCACCACAGCCGATGTAAACAACAACTTGAGCATCAGCCCATTTTGCAATTTGGTGTAATGTAACTGTCTTTCCTGTTCCAAATGCTCCAGGAATTGAAGCAGTTCCTCCTTTTGCAATTGGGAAAAATGTATCTATAACACGTTGTCCAGTAATAAGTGGAACAATTGGATCATAACGACTTTTGATTGGTCTTGGTTTTCTTACAGGCCATCTATGATACATCTTAAGTGAAGTGGTTTGTCCATCTTTCTCAGTTGTAGCTATTTCAGTTTCTAAATTATAATCTCCTTCAGATACAATGTTTGAAATTTTTCTACTTGGATGATCTGGTGGAATCATAATAGAGTGATCAATGAGATCTGTTTCTTTTACAGTTCCAAGTATATCTCCTCCAGTAACTTCGTCACCAACACTGACAGTTGGTACAAAATGATATTTTTTTGTCATATCAACTGGAGTGGTTGTAATACCTCTTCCAATGAATGAACCAGAGGCTTTTGATAATTCTCTTAGAGGTCTTTGAATTCCATCATAAAGTTGTCCAATAATACCTGGACCTAATAAAACACTAAGTGGATTTCCAGTACCAATAACAGGTTCGCCTGGTTTTAATCCACTTGTTGACTCGTAAACCTGAATAAATGCCACATCACCAGTTAATCGAATTACTTCACCAATTAATTTTGCATTTCCAACAGTTACAGTTTCATACATCTTTGCTTCAGACATGCCATCAGCTCTAACTGCTGGACCGCTTACCCAAACAATTCTTCCCTGAGCTGCCATTCTAATTTCCCACTCCGAATGTGGATGCAATTTCTTTCCTTATTAAAGGCTTAAAGCGTTCAATTCTTGCATCGATAGTATTATCAAATGTCATTGTACCATCCTTGGATTTTATTATAACTCCACCAAGACAATCAATTGTTTCAGAGGACAATTTTGCACCAGAGTATTTTGATAGTATTGATTTTACTACATCTTTATCTTTAGTATTTGTAAAAACAGTAACTTCAGTTGTACCTAAAATTTTAGTTGCTTCATCTAACAAAGTCTTAATTAGATTTGAGTAATCTCCACTTCGATCAGTATTTGCTATTTGATCTAACGCTTTTGAAAAGACTTTGTCAACTCCTTCTTCCAATAACAAGAGTTTTTTGTTTCTAACATCTAGATCGGAACTACCAATAATCTGTTTTTCGATTTTGTCTGCTTCTTTATTTCCATCTGAAATAATTTTATCATATTCCTGTTCTAGTTTAGGAAGTGAGTCATCTAGTGTTTGTTTAGAATCTGAACCTGAGTTTTTAAGATCTAATAGAATTTCTTTCTCAGTTTTCTTAAGGATTTTGTCAATAGCTTGTTCTAATGACGAATTAGATGCCAATATAACGTGATCATTCAATAATAGATTTTAATGTTTGGAGGGAATTTGAATAATTCAAAAAAAATCATATTTTCAATTTGGACTTAGAAAGACAATTATAATGTAATAATTGTCGTTGGAAGTGTGACTGTTGCTGAACTTTTGATGGGTAGTGTTATACTTCCAAGAGTTGAATCTCCAAAAGCAATATCACGTCTAACCGAGTTTGAATGGTTTCATAAAATAGAGATGGAAAATGAAACAGTTACTCCTGAAATTGATGATCTTCTTTTACGGGCTCAAAAAACACATCAATTTATTGAAGATGTGATTAAGGGATTGAATATTCCTTTGCGAGTTGGCATCATGGAGATTCTTTTCAAAGGTACTGTGATTAAAAAGAGAAATTATGATATTGATGAGATTGAAGATATGATTGCAGATCTGGAGAAAACCCCAGATAGTATTACCAAAGCAGCCAAAGTATTAGAAGAAAATTCAAAAATCAATCACTCTTTAGAAGAATTCAAATCATTAAAAGAAACATTACAAGTTGCCAACAAGCTAAAAGTTGATCTAAGTGGTTTTGGATCCATGAAGTATTTTTATACAAATCTATTTGTGATTAATTCCTCGGATTATGGAGAGATTGAACGATCATTAGAAGGCATACCAATTTTCAAATATGATTTAGAGTCTAAGGAAAAATCAGCTATTATAATAATTTCTGATATTGATGACTCTGATAAGATTCTTAGAGTTATGAGAGCCCTTAATTCTAATCCATTTAGCATACCAAAAGATTTTCCTCAAGTTCCAAGTGAAGCATATTCTTTAGCAGAAGCAAAGATAAAGGAATTAACAGGAAAACAAAAATCAATTTCAAAAGAATTAGCGTCTATTACAAAAAAAATTCGTCGTGAAATTCTAACAATGCATGAAAATGCATTCGTAGCAAAAGAAGTTCTTGAAACATTACGTAAACCAGGAGGTACTAAAAATTTTGCAGTCATTCAGGGATATATTCCCAAGAAAATGGAAAAAAAGTTCAAACAAGCAACAAGTCAATGGACAACAATAACTGAAGAGATCAGAGATGAAGAGATGCTTTCAGATTTTCCTGTTTTGTTGGACAACCCAAAATGGGTTAGAACATATGAAGTAATTACTAACAGTCAAGGAATTCCCAAGCGAGGAGAGTTTGATCCCACATGGATGATAGCACTCATGTGGCCTGTATTTTATGGATTAATGTTTGCAGATTTAGGCCATGGGTTATTGTTAATGTGTTTAGGACTCTTGTTCAAATTCAAAGGACAAGGAAATCTGTCAAGGTGGGGAATGTTACTTGCAATGTCGGGAGGAGCAGGTGCGCTTGCAGGAATATTTCAGGGAGAGGCATTTGGTTTTCATATAGAACACCTAGCAGGTATGGAAGTATTGTTACATGAAGGTGGACCACTTCATTCAATTTCGTGGTTGATAGGTGTTATCAGTGTAGCAGAATTAACATTTGATCAGGTAATCATGATTCTAAAAGTGTCATTGTTCTTAGGAGTTATTCATTTATCATGGGCTTTCCTTTTACGAATTCATAACTTTGCAAAAAAGAAAAATAAAGATGCATTGATCTTTGAAGCTATTCCCAATTTGTTCATGTGGTTAGGAGTTTTTGGAGTGATGATGGGAGCAATAGGTTCTGGATATGATGTAATGAATATGTATTCAAGGATTCACACAGAAGCTGTCCCTTGGGTTTCGATACTTGTTGGAGAATGGGCAGTTGTATGGATAGTTGTTAGAGTTTCAATTATTATCATACTTGTATGTGTTGTAATGATGATAATTGGCGGCATAAAACATAACAAAAAACATCCAGAGGATGGTGGAGATATGGTAAGTGTCATGATGGAGGTTTTGCTTGGAAAAACCATTGAATGTCTGGCGCACTCGATTAGTTATGCACGATTAGGAATCATGCTTCTAGTACATGCGGCTCTTTTGCTTACAGTTAATCAGGCCTTTGAAAACTTGGGAGGAATTAGTAGTCCAATGGCTCTTGTGCTTATCATAGGAGGACAAATAGGAATCATGATGATTGAAGGTTTGATTGTTTACATACAGTCTCTAAGGCTTCACCTCTATGAGTTCTTTACAAAATGGTATGATGGTGGTTCACAACCATTCAAACAATTAGTTCCAGAAAGGGTTTACAATACGTATTCTTGGAAGAATAAGAAAAAATAGAAGTATGAGATAGAAAAGTAATGTCAAAAGAATTCATAATCACTTTAATTCCTGCACTCGTTATGCTTGGATTTGCCATTTTTGGCGTTATGGTAGTTAGTTCATAGTTTGTTGTAAACTTAGTTAACACTTTTGCAGTATTAGTTATGAAATCTATGCGTTACAACATAGCTAAATACCAGACTTCCGTTAAGTAACATGAAAGTATCATGAAATATGCAGTATCATATGAGGATATGAAAGAATATCGCTCGTTTTTAGTCATCACTCGCCTTGTTTTCCGTTCCCTCCAACAAGCTGAGGAGGAAAGCGAAAAACAATGCTCGTTTGTGCAGACTGTCCAGTAGAAAAATAAGTAAAAAGGCACAAATCTGCTCTATTACGCATATACTGTATACAAAATACTAGGTTAAACATACAGAAGTGAAATTATTTTGTAAAGCTTAAGATCTATTTTTTGTAATTATTTTTCCACAGGTAAATCTAACTTATTTCCCCATTCTCCCCAAGAACCTAGATAAACACGGACATTCGTAAAACCAAGTTTCTTTAATGCAAAAAACGTGTTAGCAGCGCGATAGGCGCCTTGACAGTAAGTCACAATCTCAGTGTCTTTTGGGATTTGGTAAAGTTTGGATA
>JACATG010000017.1 GCA_013390905.1 Marine Group I thaumarchaeote
ATGAATGTTCTTGATTTTTTTTCTAGTCCAATTGGATTGGGTCATGTCACTCGAGATATTGCAATTGCAAATAATTTTGAAAATATTTCAACAAACTTTGTATCAGGTGATGGAGCTGCAAAAATTTTAAAAAATTTAGATTTCAAAGTACAAGATGTATACAATCCACCTTCGTTTATTGTTGAAAATGGTACATTAAAGAGTCCAGCAAGATGGCTGTGGAATTATTATCAATACTATAAAGATTGTAAAAAAATTTCACAAAAGATTCTTCAAGAAGATAATCCATATTTGGTGATTAGTGATGAGGATTTTGCGTCATTAACTGTTGCACAAAAAATGAAAATTCCAACTGTACTTATCACAGATGTTTTAGAGACTCGCTTCACTAAGGGATTAGCATCATTTATTGAAAAAAAGATGAATAAATCAATGCATGAGATTATAAAAAAATGTGACATTGTAATTCTTCCTGAGAACGGAGATGATCAAGACAACATCAGAAGAGTAGGACCAATAGTTAGACAGACAAACTATTCAAGAGAAGAACTACGGAAAAAAAATTCGTTTGAGAAAAAGACTATAGTCATCTCAATTGGAGGGACAGATACAGGATTGTTTCTTATTGAAAAAGCATTAGACACTATTTCAAAAATCAATCAAGATATCGAAGTTATTCTAGTATCAGGTCCAGCAATTAGTAAAAAATTTGAAAATGTTAGAAATTTAGGATTTGTTGATAATTTACACGAGTTGATCTTTGCTGCAGATTTATTAATTTCCCTGGCTGGAAAATCAACCATAGACGAGGCTAACGCCTATGGAACACCTGGAATATTCATACCCATAAAGGGTCATTTTGAGCAAGAAGATAACGCAAGAGAGGAAGGATTTGTTTTTGATGATATCAAAAGGCTTGATGTGTTAATTTTAGAAAAACTTGAACAAAAGAGAAATCAAGTAAACCCCAATGGTGCAAAAAATGCATCAAACATAATTAGAGAACTAATGAATTGACGATCAAATGCTTAATAGATAGCCATTGAATTTTGATAAAGTACCATGACAAAGCTAGTAGTAGTCAAATTTGGTGGAAGTGCAATAGGTCCAGATGGATCTACTATTCCAGAAATTGTTAAACGAATTAATGATTTGAAAAAAGATTCCAAAGTAATTGCTGTCTTTTCAGCTCCATTAACAATGCATGATGGGAAAATGCGTTCTCTTACTGATGTAGTTTTAGAACAAGGCAGAAATGCAGAGAGTGGAATTAATCCATCATTGGATATTGTAAAATCAACTTATCAAAAAATTCTGGAAATGATAAATTCAGAAAATAAAGAAGGCTGTAAAAATACTATTGATTCACATCTAGAAAAGGCACAAAAAGCGCTGGATGAAGCATTTAGGAATAAAGAATTTGTAGATGAGATACGTTCAAGGGCATTAGCATTCTCAGGGGAGATCTTGATGTCTCATGTGATGAACTATGTTCTAAGAAGTAATGGCATAAAGACAGATGCTGTAGGATTTGATAATTGGCCAATCATTACAGATAACAACATTGAATCAACAAATTTTCTCACACCAGAATCCAGAGAAAAAATGGGTAAAACAGCAGAATTGGTAGAAAAAAATGAAGTAGTTACAATTGGAGGATTTATTGGAAAAACAGTTGATAATGTTACAACTACATATGAACGAGGAGGCTCAGATAGAACTGCTGCAGATCTAGGAATATTATTTCATAAAAAATATGAAACCAGTATAGACTTTGAGAAAGATAGTGCAGTAGTTTCTGCCGATCCAAAAATTGTAAGATCGGGATTAAGTCAAGTAATTCAATTGTCGTACAATGAAGCAAGACTAGCAGGAATGTTTGGAATGAAAATTTTAGATCCTATTGCAATAAAAGAAATTGTAGAAAATGGAGTTGACATGCCAATTACTATTACTAATATGAAAAATCCAGAAAAAGTAACCACAATAAAGAGAGCGTTAGATGAACAAAAGGGACATCCAATTAAGATAGTTACAGGAAAAGAAAATTGTGCAATATTCAGAATTGAAACAAGCTGTATTCAAAAATTGTTAACATCATTAGAAAAAGACAAACGTTACAGTGAGTTCATAATTTTATCACCATTTACAAAAGATGGAATTGAGTTTTCTAGAATTTTGTTCTTAGATGGGGATTATGTTAAAAGAAATGAAAAATATTTGTTAGGGTTTGATTCCCTTGCCACAATTACATACAACAGAGGAGTAATTACGTTAATTGGAGATGAGATGTGGAGGGTTCAACAAGTTGTTTCAAGAACTAGTACAAAGATTGGTGAGTCAGGATTAAACATTTTGAATATGGATGCACAAGAAGAAACTTCACGAATAATTATTGTTATAGAAGATGTTGAAGATAATATAAACAAAGCCATTAATGCAATACATGAAGAGATTTCGAAAATTAATTTTGTTTAGTGAAAAGAGTGGCATTACGGGCTTTCACCGTATACGCCATCATGGGTTTGTTCTTGGACCATTATCTAGATTCAGTCCGGCGTTACCCAAAACACGCGATACATTAAGTTAAATTTTCTAGTATTTAGAGATGATCTATATAGATTAGATTACATACGCTCAGCTACATACCAAAGAATTATTCCAATCCCAAGTAATGCATACCACTTGAAGTTTTTCTTATTCATGAAAATATTTGCTGAGGCTAATTCTTCATCTTTGTATGTGGTCATGCGAATTTTTCTCATTTCAAATGCTTGACCAACCAAGCCTATTACAAGAAGAACTATTGCAGAAAAACCCAAAATCCATTCCATACTAGAATTTGTCATTTGTCTGATATGTAGTTTTTAAATTTAGAAAAACTAGATTAAAAAATAATTCTTTAAATTAGCAGAGTTTTTTCTCTTTCCTATGAAAGAGATTGGCAAAATATGGATGAATGGAAAGCTAGTACCGTTCAAAGATGCCAAAGTTCACGTACTAACTCATGCATTACATTATTCAACATCAATCTTTGAGGGAATTAGATGCTATAACACACCAAATGGTTCTGCGATATTTAGATTACCAGAACATGTTGATAGATTTTTCAAATCTGCAAAATTGTATTCAATGAAGATGCAATTCTCAAAAAAAGAAATTTCAAATGCTATAATAAAAACTACAAAGTCTAGTGGACTCAAAGAATGTTACATTAGACCACTAGCATATTATGGTTATGGGATGATGGGACTCACTCCTACTCAAAACAAAGTAGACGTTTCAATTGCATGTTGGGCATGGAAGATGGGAGAATCAAAAGCAGGTAAATTCTCTGGAGCAAAATGTAAAGTATCAAGTTGGATAAAAATTGATTCAAGATCTCAACCAATGCAAGCAAAAGCGGCAGCAAATTATTCAAATGCTGCACTTGCAAGAATTGAAGCGTTAGAGAATGGGTATGATGAGGCAATTATGTTAAATTATTCTGGAAAGGTTGTAGAAGGAAGTGCTGAAAATATCTTTATTGTAAAAGACAATATTATTCAAACACCACCTCTTTCAGCAGGATTACTAGAGGGAATTACAAGAGACAGCGTCATTCAAATTATTGAAGAAAATGGTGGCTTTGTAATTGAACGAGATCTAGAAAGAGATGATCTCTATACAGCTGATGAGATTTTCATGACAGGAACTGCTGCTGAGGTAAAGTCAGTAACACAGGTAGACAAAGTAAAGATTGGAAATGGCAAGATGGGAAACATTACAAAAGCATTACAAAAATCATTTACCAATGCAGTTATGGGCAAAGATGAAAGATTCTTGCCATGGTTGACATTTATCTAATTTTCCACGAAGTTTTTTACCCACAAAAATGATTAGAAACTATGGACTCATGTGCTACAGGTGATACTCAGGAAATCTGCTGGTTTTGCAGAAAGGGACGTCATGAAGACTGTATGAAGGAGATTCCAACACATGGAAAATCAGATGGTCCAGATGATTGTACTTTTGATACAAAACTTGTTCCATGCAAGTGTCAGCACTAAACAATTAGTATCAAATATAGCTATATCTAAAAAAATTCCATATGAGTTACAATAAAGAATTTTGGGATAAATATGCAGATGAGAATGAAACAAGATACAATGAAGAATTTGCAAAATATACAAGGGATTTGGCTACTTCTTTGCACTGCACAAGTGTTCTAGAGATAGGATGTGGAACTGGAATTGACTTGAGATTATTTCCAGATACATTTCAAATTCATGGAATTGATCTAAACGATAATGCTTTAGATATAGCAAAAAAGAAATTTTCTATTGCAGATTTTAAGAAAGGAACTATTACTGATTTACCATTTGAAGATTCTTCAATAGACTTTGTTTTTACACACCAATTATTGAATTATTTAGATAATGATACATTAGAAAAAGGAGTTGCAGAAATGTACAGAGTAGCTGGAAAATACATAATGAATTGTGAAAAATTTGAAGCAACAGAAAAACAAATTGATGATAATCACAAATTTCGTAACATGTACAAAAGATGGATAAATTATAAGGTAAAAATTGTAAGTGACGTGGATATGCATGAAGATATAGAACCTGACAAAGCTAGGTTCACTCTATTAAGAAAATTATAATTTCTATTTATTTGAGAATTGTATTTTCTTTGAATATAATTTTGCAGATTTGCAAAAAATATTTAATTAAAAACGGGTCTAGAGGGATTCGGACCCTCGACAACCGGATTAAGAGTCCGGTGCGCTACCTGGCTGCGCCATAGACCCACCAAAATCGATAAACTCAGAGTTGTTATTAATCTTAAGATTGTAAAATAAAGGAAAGTTTAGTTTTGTACTTTAGCTTCTATTTCATTGTACTTTTCAAGAATTGCTGTAATTACAGTTGAGACTGGAACATCGTTCATCTTTTTCTTTTCGATAAGAATTTTTCTGTATGCATCTAGTGTTATGTATACAGGAATTGAACCATTTCCTTCTAGTAAACCTCTAACGTTGTAAAGAGCAGTCTCCATACCTCTCTCAGCAGACTTTGCAAATTTTGCTTTATCTAAAATTGCTCCTAGTGGACCAAATGGCATCACATAATCTACTGACATTGTAACCCTAGTAAGATTATCACCTAACGATTTGAATTCATTAGTAATCTCCCATCTCTTAAAAGGACCTTCAATTTGCTTTGCAGAGATCTTTTCATTTCTAATAAATTCAGTTGTCTCACAATCCCACTCTAGACGTTTACCGCTAAAGTCACCAATGATTCTAAAAGTTGTACCTACACCCATCCCTTCTTTGATATCCATAGGAATGACTGTCATACCTACTGTATCAGTTTTAATTTGGTCAGAAATGTGCTCTGGTCTTGCAAAATAGGTAAAAACATTTTCTACAGGTACTTTGATCTCGATAGACTTTGTAACGAAGGTCAACGACTAAAATTCTCGTAGTTTAAGATTTAAAGGTTTTGAAGATTTTCGTAAAGAAATTAATTTACAATATATTTATCCAATTACAATGACAATTAAATGGCTATAAATCGATCATTTTTTTTAATCTTTATTTTGCTATTTTTATCCATCTCAGTATTTGATGCTGATGCTCATTCAATGTTTAATTCTGGAGAGAAGTTTGAAGCAGGTTTTAGAGTACAAGTAGCTACGTTGCCTGAATTTCCCCAAATTGGTGAACCATCTACATTTTTGATAAGAGTAACTGAGGGATTTGACTATGTAGAAGTTGATAGATTTAAGATGGGAATTAAAATTTACTATAACGAAGAACTGGTAGATACAATACCTCCCAAATCCATAGAGGGAGCTCATTGGGATTTGGATTATGTATGGAAAAATTCAGGAAACCATATCGTAAAGGTTGACTTGTATGACATTGGAGAAAATCAAGTAGTCGTAACTTATACATTTAACATGGGAACACAAAACCCATTTGGATACATCTTCTTCATTGCAATAACTATAGGTGCTCTATTTCTTGCAGTAACTATTGGGTATGTTTACTTTACAAAAAAATTTAAAAAATCTAAACTTTAGAGTTGATAGAAATTCTAGAGATTCTAAATGCAAACAAAGTAGTTAGCAACACCATTGCAAATAACAATATTCCAATTCCCAAGTGAATAGCAACTAAAACCGCGTGTAGTTTCAGATCAATTACCAAAGCACCCAGAGTAATTTGAGTAATAACAAATACAGTTGCAAGTGAGCTTGTTACTTTGATCTTCAAGTCAGCATTTTTATTAATTAGACAGGCAACCATAGTTGCAATTACTAATGCTCCTGTAGTGGCAGCAACTAATCTATGAGTCCATTCAATAAAATATTCTTCAGTAGGTAATACCCCACTTGGACACAGTGGCCAATCAGGACAAGTCAAACCAAGTCCAGCTGCGGAGATATATCCTCCAATGAACATTAGAGAATACAAAACAATCATTGTGGCTAATGCAAGATACTGAATTGCCAAAATTATTCTACGATAAAGCTACCTTGCATGCCTTGTAATGCATGACCTGGGACAGTACAGATGTAGTAGTAAGTTCCTGGGGCACCAGCAATGAAAGTAGTACTACCACCCTCACCTGGCTTTAGGGGATTTGCCATTGCAGCAATTGCAGAGTCCCAGATTACACTGTTAAAGTCCTCAGGGTTCGAAACAACTCCAAATGCATGAAATGATTTACCCATGTTATTGGCAGTAATGGTTACCTCATCACCAGAATTTACTCGAATTTCTGGATTATGACCATCTTCACCCGGTAACGCGTTAAATGCCAAAGTCCTAAAATCATCAGATTCTACAAAGTTAAAAGTAAATTCATGAGATACACCTGTTGGAGCTGCTGCTTTACCAGAAGAACCACCACCCTGAGCAGGACCTACAATAATTTCTCCAACCATTCCCTGTTCTCTATGACCTGGAACAGTACAGATGTAGTAGTAAGTTCCTTCTTCACCTGCAATAAATTCAGAAGAACCACCTTCCCCTGGTTTTAATGCATTTGACATAGTTCCAATTTCACTTCCTGGAATAATTCCAGCAATTCCCTCAGTACCTTGTGTAACACCAAATGCGTGAAATGATATTCCGCCATTGTCTACATTAAAGACAACTGTATCTCCAACATTCATGTGAACTGTCGGGTTATTATCATCCTCACCCGGTAACGCGTTAAACGCCAGAGTCCTAAAGTCAGATGATTCAATAAACGTAAGATCTTGTGTGATTGTTTTTCCAGTTGCTGTTGCTGGTGCAGCAAGATCTGCTTCTCCTGCCATCATCGCTACAACTGGAGCAGGAGTTGAAATCCAATAGTCCCACATTGAAAAGAATATTATTCCACCAACAATGCAGATGCCTAACATTATGACCATCATGTAGACAGTTCTTTCTGAAGTTGTTCTGTATACTTGTTGTTTTGGGTCGCTTGCTGGGTGTTGTGTTTCGATACTCATTTTTTTTCTCCTAGTGATGTGGGTTCTTTGCCTCGAAAGGATAGTAGTACTTTCCACCTAGACCAAATGGATCTTCGGTATTGGCAAGTTGTCCTTTTCCTGAACTATAAATCATGTTTACCAAGAAGATTGCCATGCTGACACCAATAATCATTGCACCTACAGATGCAATCTGGTTCATGGCAATCCATTCTGGGATTGGTGGATAATCGAAAACTCTTCGTGGCATTCCGTACAAACCAAGTACGTGTTGTGTAAAGAATACCAATATTGTGCCTACAAATGACAAGAAAAAGTGTATTTTACCAGCAGTTTCATTGTACATTCTACCTGTGACATATGGGAACATGTAGTAGACCATTCCAATTGAAGCAAATGCAATAGTGCCCATTACAAAGAGGTGGAAGTGACCAACTACCCAGTATGAATCATGTGTTGAAAAGTCTAATGGCATTGCGGTGTTAACAACACCACCTGCACCTGCAGCGAAGAATAATGCAATTCCTCCAACTGCCCACATCATTGGTGTTGCGAATTTAATTCTACCATTCCACATTGTTGCAATAAAGTTAAACACATGCATGGCAGATGCTGGAACGGCTGCAAGAGTTCCTACCATAAAGACTGTTTTTTCGGTAAATGACATTCCTGTTGCAAACATGTGATGTCCCCATGATGAGAAAGCTACAAGAGCCAACATTACAAACGCAAAGACTCCTGAGTTATAGCTGTAGATTGGCTTTCTTGAGAATCTTGGAATAATTTCATACATCATACCAATTGCTGGAAGTACCAAGACGTATACCTCTGGATGGAATGTAAACCAGAACAAGTGTGAGTATGCGATTGGATCGCCACCCATTGCAGGATTAAAAAATCCACTAACACCTAGTCTGTCAGTTAGAAGCATCAAGAGTGCTGCTGCAAATGTTGGAATTGCAACAATGATAATCACAGATGTTACCAAGAATGACCAAGCTAGAAGCGGGACTTGTCCAATTGACATGTCTGGGTGCTTACATTTGAGAATTGTAATTACAAAGTTAATGGCACCAAGTACTGATGAAACACCCAAAATCTTTAGTCCAAATATCCACATGTCAGCTGCGGGACCTGGGGCACTGATGATAGAGTATGGTGGTTGTGCATACCAGGTAAAGTCTGCAAAGCCTAACCAGACAAGTACAGCAGCAGGTGGAATCATCCAAAATGCAATTGCATTGAGTTTTGGATATGCCATATCCTTGTATCTAACCATTATTGGGACAAAGTAATTACCAACTGCAGATGCAAAAGGAATGATAAACAAGAAGATTAACGTTGTACCATGAACCGTAAAGATTCTGTTGAAGGTCATTGAATCTGCAATAATTTGTCCAGTCCCTTCAATATTTGGTAAAAATAACTCAATTCTAATTGCAAGTGCTAATGAACCACCTAAGAACAAGAATGCTAGTGAAGAAATTAGATAGAGTAAACCAATATCAGTGTGATGTGTTGAGAACATGATTTGCCAAATTGGACGTGGCTTTTGTAATTCTAGAACCATTAGTTAATCTCCTCCCTTGAAACGACAGAAAGTTGTGATAATAATGTTATCAAGATGATGGTTCTTCCACATATAGAGTTCCACGCATGTTATAGTGAATCAATCCACAGTATTCTCTGCATTGAATGTCATGAACTCCTACTGCATCTGGAGCAAACCATACAGTGTTAACTCGACCTGGAACTGCATCCATTAAAACAACATAATCATGAATGTTAAAAGAGTGGATTACGTCTTTTGATCTTATCTCAAATTTGTATGCCTTTCCGACTTCAACGTGTAGTTCGCCAATTTCTTTTGTTCCATCTTCATGTTCAAAGGTCCAGAACCATTGTTGTGCTGTAACTTTGATCACTTCAGCACCTTCAGGAATATGTTCCACAAGTCTTTCCGCCTCCCATGCTTCTGCTCCAACCCAAGCCATTAATGCAATTACAACAGCAACGTAAATCCATTCAGGATAATTAGAGTGTCCGCTCAATTCTACCAGTCAGTTCCCTCATATGCAGTTGGTTTTGCTTTTGGATGAGATTCTCTGAACCTCCAAACTAACCAGATCATTGTTCCTGCGACTACAGCACCAACTGTAAACGCAACAGTCATCATTCTAAAGAACAAGTTCCAGATAATCACTCTACGATCAACATATTCTCCAGGCTCAGCACCTGCAGCGAATGCTAAATCTAAAGCTGGAATTATTATTAAAACTGCCAATACTAAGAGTAATCCAACTATCCCTTTCATTAGCGATTGACTGACGAAACCTATTTTTTATATTTAAGGGTTTTCAAGATTACAAACTACCAACTTGATCGAAACGTGATGGGTCCATTACATTAAGTCCTGAGAGTGAATATTTTCCATCCTTTTCACTAAAGATGTTAAGAGATGCATTTGCTATTATCAATTCATAGAGATTGGTAGGAGATAGATCAATAATGGTTGAAAGCATTGCTTTGATTGGGTCCATGTGGGTTACAAGTAACACATTCTCATCAGGATGTTTTTCAATTACGTAATCAACAATTCCTAGAATTCGTTTTTTGACATCAGGAAAAGTTTCTACTCCATTATGAGCAATCTCAAGTTCGCTATTATAGAATTTCATAAAGACATTACCGTTACTCTTAAAAATTTCATCATATGGCATGCCAGTAAACTTTCCCATATCAAGTTCATTTAGACGATCATCAATTGTAACTTCAAGTAAGTTGTATTTTCCAGCAATTTCTGCAGTATGTTTTGCTCTTTCTATCGGACTTGAATAAATTGCAGAGATATTCATGTGTTTAAGTAATTCAGCAGTATGTTCAGATTGTTTTATTCCAGTATCAGTTAATGGAATACCTTCAGTTCTACCAGCTAAAATTCTTTCAGTGTTATTTTTTGCCTGACCATGTCTAAGGAAAATTATTTGTCCCAATTTGATCGAACTCCAAATAGAGATAATAATAAGATTATCAGACATATTATATGAAAATAGGAATTATTGGTGGAACAGGTGGGATGGGTAAAGGTTTTGCTTTAAGGTGGTCACAAAACCATGATGTAATTATTGGCTCTAGAGATGCTACAAGAGCATCTGATTCAGCAGTAGAATACACCAATCTTGCCAAAGAAGCATTTGGAGAGATGAAGGGAACAATTTCTGGAAGTGATAATGTTTCAGTTGCAAAGGAGAGTGATGTTTTGATTTTGTCAATTCCTTATGAAAATATAGATTCTGTATGTTCTGGAGTATTACCTGAGATCAAAGATAGTTGTGTTGTTGTATCTCCAATTGTTCCAATGACAAAAACAGATGTTGGATTTGAATTCATTCCAATTAAAGAAAATAAGCCATTTTCATATCAACTAGTATTAAAACATATGAAGAACAAATCAAAACTTGTTTCAGCTTTTCATGTAATCTCTGAAAAGAAACTTGTCAATCCAACATTGGAATTGAACTATGATATCTTTGTATGTGGAGATGATGATGAATCAGTTCAAGTTGTAAATGGGTTGATTAACGAAATTAAAGGACTGAGACCAATTTATTTGGGGCCAGGGGAGTTATCTTATCTTTCAGAAATTTCTACGCCACTTCTCCTTAATGCAATGATAAGAAATAAGATAAATAATCCTGGCATTAAAATTGTCTAAGTCTGTTTTTTTCATTTATCATGAGTCACGAATACTATAGGCGAGGCAGAAATTGGTTTACAGCAATTGGTACGCTTTTTTCTGTAGTGGCAGGAATAGGTTTAATCAGACAGCTAATCATCTGGGGACCAGAATTTGTTCAAGATTTTTTATTTAATGGAGAAATAACAAATGAAAAAGTTTCAATGGCAATGCTAGGCTTTGGGATTTTTATGATAGCATTAGGATTTAGAAAACATGAACAAAAGATATGAATTTCTAAAATCACAAAAAGTATTACGGCTTGCAACAATTAGTAAAAATAAAACTCCACATATTGCCCCTGTTTGGTATCTGTATAGTGGAAAAAAGATCTACATAGGAACAAACACCAGGACAAATAAGGCAAAAAATGTAAAAAGTAACAAACGCGTTGCCTTTTGTGTTGATGTAGGGATTAATGCCCCAAACATTTACGGTGTTATGGGACAAGGAAATGCTAATTTAATTTTAGAAAACAACAAAGTAAAAACAATTGCAAAAAAAATTCTTTTAAGATATTTTAAGACACTTGAGAACAAGTCTGCAAAAGAATTACTTGATGATACTGATTGTATTATAGAAATAATTCCTGAAAAATTTTCAGTTTGGAATTTCTAACTAACAAAATCTTCAATTTTATTCATTGCTGAATCTAATATTTCAAGACTAGGAAGATAAACAAGTCTGAAATGTCCACTTCCATATTGTTTTCCAAATCCAGAACCATGAACAGTAAGTACGCCTTTAGTTTCTAGAAGTTTTGTGACAAATTCTTTATCTGTACCAAATCTATTGTCTTCAATTTTTGGAAATGCATAAAATGCGCCATTTGGATTGGGACAAGAAATACCAGGCATTTCATTGAGACGTTTTATGACCAAGTCTCTATGTTTTTTGATTTCAGTAACAAAGTGACTAATGTAGTCTTGTGGTCCACGAAGAGATTCTAAAGCTGCATATTGTACTGGAAGACTAGTTGCAATCCTAACTCTTGCCAGTTTTGGAAGATGTTCTCGTATTGCTTCAAGTTGTGGTGATTGGTTAAATGCAATGTATCCAATTCTCCAGCCAGACATGAGATGAACTTTTGAGAATCCATTTAGAACAATTACCGGTGAATCTCCGGCAACTTTGCCGATTCCCACAAATTTTTCATCAAAAATAATTTGATCATAAATTTCATCACATATTATGTAGAGATTGTGCTGGTTTGCAAGTTCTACTAGTTCTTTGAGTGAATTTTCGTTAAACACCACACCAGTAGGGTTGTTTGGACTTATCAAACAGATTGCAACTGTCTTTGAAGTAATTTTGGATTTAATGTCATCAATATCGGGTGTAGAATTATTCAAGTCTACTGCAAATTCTACAGGAACCCCACCATGTAGTCTTACATATGATGCATATGGTGGATAAGATGGTCCTGGTAAAAGTACCTCATCACCTTCTTCTATAATTGAAGAGATTACCATATCAAGTCCTTCAGAAACACCATTAGTAACTAAAATTTCTTCAGCTGAAATTGATAGTCCTTTTGCATTTTCTTTTTTTGCAATCTCTTCTCTTAACTCTAAGAGACCTTCAGATGCAGAGTAATAGTTTTCACCTTTGTTAACAGCATCAATCAAAGCTTGTTTAACATTGTCTGGTGGTTGAAAACCAAACTGTACAGGATCACCAATGTTAAGATAATCAACTTTCATTCCCTTTTGTTCCACTTTTTTTGCAGCTAAAACAATATCTCTAATTGCATATTCAACACCTGTAACTTTTTTTGATACCTTCAAAGTATCTAGACAGATATTTAGGCCCGTTAAAATCTTACTTCTTTGGACTCGTTGCACAGTCTGGATAGTGCGAGCGGCTTCGAACCGCTAGGTCGAGGGATCGAAGCCCTCCGAGCCCTTTAGATTATCTTATTAGGTAAATAATTTGTCACTATGATGAAGTGAAAGTGTCACTATTCAAATTGGGATTAGTACTAACAATTATAGGAATTGTTTGGATTTCATTTGTTTTTGCTGAAACTGAAAAAACACAGGGTACAATTTTACTAAAACAATCTAATTCTTTTGAATTAAAGTCAGAATTTACAGGCATAGATATTGGATTTTACAGAGTCTACATGCCTGAGTTTGCAGGAGAAGAGGTATTTGTCCAAATACTAGATACTAAAGACAATGTAATACGAGAAGAACTAATTCAGAAAAAAATGTCAGTGGGATATTTTGATTTTTATGAAGATGGTACACATACCATAAAAGTCACAAATATTTCAAAAAATCAAATAAATTTGCAAGTAGAATTTGGCAATACAGAATCTCAAGAAATGACTCCAGCAGGAATTTTGATACTAGCAGGTGCTGTGACTATGATAGTGATATCATATCTAAAAATAAAAAATTACAAAATAGAGCAACCTGATGAGAATATTTGATAAACGGGAATGCATTGGATAGTATGTCCAAAAATTAGAAACAAATTGAAGATTAGCCAAGTTGTAAAAAACAAGAATGTTACAATTGAGAATGGAAGAAATACTTTGAGTTTTGTATGTTCTCTGTTTTTTAATATCAAAACTCCTCCTAATGATGCAAGAACTAGTCCCAATTCAAGTGGTTGGTGGGACCAAGATACCAATCCATCAATTCCAAATATGTCATGGGATAAGGAATCTCCAAAGCCTGAAATTAATTGGATTACTGAACCAATTATAACGAGTTTAATTCCAGTCTTGAGAGATCTACGAGTTAATTTTCTAAATAAAAGAATACAACCTATGATGGCAGCGCAAACAGTCAGGGATACTCCTGTGTATACTACAATATGCTGAATGCTCCAGAAAAATTCCATCTCTTGTTGAAGATGAGATATTGCATCCCAAAATCCTGCTGAAACAGTCACAATAGGACCAATTACTGCAAAAATTGAAACAATAGATACAAGAGTAGTAGGTTTTGCAAGTGTAGAATTTGAAATTCTTTGAATTAATTTCATTTTATTTCTATTATATGATTGAGGTATGAAATATTGAAAGGTTTCTAATTAGGAAAATTGAACTTTATGGGTAATTTTGCCAATCAACTATATTAGAACATAAAAAATAGAGAAATCATGAGTCCTGGAATTGGTCTGATGAAAAGAAGACTGGAAAAGGAAAAAGAAGCAATTGTACTTGCGATTTCTGGAATTGCAAAAAAATACGATGTAAAGCCAGACGATATCAAAACACTAGAAACAAAATACCATGATGATGCAGGAGATTGGTATGTTGCATTAGGTTGGGATGAAAATAAAGCTATCATAAAGATGGATTCTGTTCAGGGAACAATTACTGAAATTAAAGAAATTTAATTATAAAGTATCATTTTTAAGATAACATGACTAGAGCAATTGTTCTTGGCGGTTCAAGAGGAATAGGAAAAGCAATTTCAGAATCACTAAAGTCAATAGAAATTGATGTTTTTGCTGCATCAAAAAATGATATTGATACATCAGACTTGAGTAGTGTAAAAAAATTTCTAGAGAAACATAATCAAACGGACATTCTAGTTCTAAACACAGGAGGTCCTCCTCCAAAACAATTCTCAACTATTACTGAGGATGATTGGAAACTATATCACAATCAGTTATTTTTAGGATTTTGTATTATTTTGCAGAATATCAAAATTAATGATAACGGGTATATCTTTTTAATTAGTTCAAATGTGATCAAAGAGCCAAATCCAAAACTGATAATTTCTTCAGCATATCGTGCTGCATTTAGTGAAGTTTTCAAAATTTTAAGCAAAGAATATGCTGGAAAAAATATTAGCTGTATCAATATTGCACCAGGTCCAATCAATACAGATAGAACTAGAGAACTAATAGAAAATGTTGAAGAATTCAAAAAATCTCTTCCTATGAAAAGACTAGGAGAGCCTGAAGAGATTGGAAACTTTGTAAAAGCAATAATTGAAAATAAAATAAAGTATCTTTCAGGTGTTGTGATTAATTTTGATGGTGCTAATTCTAACTATATTTTTTAAAATTATTTTTTAAATTCAACGTTTGGCACATCAGGCTGTCCTGCAATGGCAATTAATCCACCATCACGTAGCTGTTGTAGTAATTGCATAACTTCTTTTTCTACTTGTTTTCTTTGTAATCCTGTTTGTTGTGCAAATACTTCTACTAGTTCTGTAACTTTACGTTGTCCATTACAAGACTTCCAAAAGTCTACAATTGCTTGATTTACCATAAAACCCTGTTCGTGTTCGTTTCTCAAAGACATTGAACCATCTTCTTCCTTGATTAGTTTGCCTACACCTTGAGGTAGTGCAATTTCATAATTAATTGGTGCAGGAGTATTCAGTCCAGATCCCATATTCTTCATTTTGATTTTTGCCTCTTCAGACATTTTATCCATTGACCATGGAGGATCCCATACAAT
>JACATG010000008.1 GCA_013390905.1 Marine Group I thaumarchaeote
AACAAAACCTTGCTCGTCAAATAACTTGACCTTATAGTATCTATCAGAATCTGATGAAAATTCCTTTAGAATCTCTCTTTTATCCAACGTTGAGCATCCTCCAATCCAATATTAAGAATTGTTGTTTAACAATATTCCTTTTTGATTCAGATATGCAAATGCATTGATTAATTCCTCTTGTGAAATCAATCCATCAATATGCCATTTTGAGATATTTTTTATCCATTTAGGACTATTGCTAGTGTCATAAAGTGAGGTAACTAGAAGAATTTTATCATCATTAAATGATGGATTACCGCGTCCGTCTTGATTACTAGTTAAAATGTACAAACCATCAGGTCCTTGCACCACATCTCTCAGTCTTCCAAATTCTCTCCAGAACAACTTTTCAAAAGAAATTACATTGTAATCTGAATCAAAGTCAATCATTAGTAGGTGCTGCCCTCTAAGTGAGGCTACCAAATATTTTCCATTCCATTGTGGGATCTCTTCACCATAATAAAATGAAGCACCTGATGGAGCCCAAGTATCATCACCTGAATGCAATATTGGATTAGTCAAACCGTCTTTTGTTTCATCACCAATTACATCAGGCCAACCATAATTTTTTCCAGGTTCTATTACGTTCACTTCATCGTGTGCAGATGAACCATGTTCTGTTGCAACCAAAACTCCAAATTCATCCCAATCAATTCCTTGAGGATTACGGTGTCCAAATGAATACACCGCCGAATCTGAAAATGGATTGTCATCAGGTATTGTTCCATCAGAATTTATCCTGAGAATTTTACCTGAAACAGAATCTAGTCTTTGTGAAAGATTAGGATCTCCTGCATCGCCAGTTGTAACATACAACTTACCATCTGGCCCAAACTTTATTCTACCGCCATCATGGTATGATGCCCCTGGAATATTTTCAAGTAGAATCTTGTCTTCAGTTAGAACATTGTTTGATTCTACAAATCGCACGAGTTTATTCTTTGTTGATAGAAATTCATTGTAAGTATAGTAGATGTAGATGTAGTGATTTGATTCAAAGTCAGGATCCAGTGCTATTCCAAGCATTCCTCCCTCTCCACCTCCTACATTTAACGACATGATTTGTTTTTGTATTGAATTCTCAATTACATTCAAGGTTCCTGTTCTTTCAGAAAAGAAGATCCTGCCATCTGGTGCAAAATCAATACTCCATGGAATAGAAAGATTCTCAGCTACTACCTCTACTTTCACTCCCAAGTCAGGATAAGATTCTGCAAAAGCCATACTTGTCATTCCAAAAATAATTAGAATAGAAAAAGTAATTGTGGTTTTCATACTGTTCATTTGTGCTGATAAATAATACATTAAATACACTATCAATTTCAAATAACTTATGTTTGGAAGCAAGCTGGCCCTGAAAGAAGGAACTCATGTTTTCTCTACTAAAAAGAATGGTGAATTTTACGACTTTATCTTTGGAGTAATTACAGGTATAGATGGCAGACAAGTCGGGATTAATGGCGTAATTGTCAATCCTGTTGGCCTCAAAAATAAGGTAGAACAAGGAAAGACAGGGGAAAGATCACGAGAGATACTTGAGCATCCAACCCCTGATAATGTTGTTCTAGCTTTAGTGTATAGAGTAGAGTACGAAAATTATGCTGATGTAATTGATCTTGATAAAGACAAATGCGATCTTATTCCTCCACAGGTTTATTCAATGTTAGATGGTTGGATTCGGGAATCCCTATCAGAATTTCTCAACAAAGTATTGTCATTACCTCTCGGTTCCGAAAGAGATGAAGCAAAACTGCTTTTGAGAAGCAGAATGGAGTCTTTGATGGATAAAAATCTGAAAAGAGCACTTTATTCCGTTTGTCGAAGTCTTAAAATCTTGAACTAGTTTTCAAATTTCAGGCGTGATTTCTCCATAGTTTTATATTATGCCCTAAGAAAATCTCGATACAATGGAATATGTTTACGCTGCTTTACTTCTTCACAAGCTAAAGAAAGACGTCAATGAAGCAAACATCAGCTCAGTTGTAAAAGCATCTGGTACTGAAGTTAATGAAGCTCAAGTGAAATCACTAGTTGCAGCATTAGCCGATGTAAATATCGATGATGCAGTCAAAGCCGCACCTGTAGCAGTTGCAGCAGCCGCACCAGCAGCAGATGCACCAAAGGCCGGTGGTGAAGCAAAGAAAGAGGAAAAACCAAAAGACGATGGTAAATCCGAAGAAGCAGCCATGGAAGGATTGTCTTCTCTGTTTGGCTAGATAACTTTATTTCAATTTACTTTAGATCTTTATTTTTATGAATCTTAATTAGCAATAGAATTGTCTTTGTATTGATTGGTAGATTTCTCTTTTCCAATAGATGGGTTCATTAGCATTCTTGATTATTTGGGCACAATAGCTTTTGCAGTAACTGGAGCATCAAAAGCAATTGCACACAAGGCTGATATTTTTGGAATTCTTGTTTTAGCTACTGTAGTTGGAGTGGCAGGCGGAATTACCAGAGATATAATATTTGGTAGATTTCCTACAGCCTTTTCAGATCCTACCTATGTTAGTCTAACTGTTATTACTGGAATTGTAATGTTCTTCCTTTATTCATATTTTAAAAAGCGCATGAATGTTTGGTTAGTTTTTGATGCAATAGGATTAGGAGTTTTTTCAATTATAGGAGCTTCAATTGCATATCAAATAGTTGGATTAGACTTTCTTTCAATGTTGTTTGCAGGAGTAATTACTGCAATAGGGGGTGGAATTCTTAGAGATATTTTTGTTAGAGATATTCCAATAGTTTTTGTTAAAGAAGTCTATGCTGTTGCAAGTATAATTGGAATTGTAATATTTTACACTATTCTTTCATATGGTGTGGACATGCAAGTTGCATCGATAATTGGAATTGTTGCAGCAACCGGAATAAGATTACTTGCAATGAAGTATAAATGGAATCTTCCTAGAGTAAAAGACAGTACTGATTAGGCAGGTTTGTAATCTTTTGCTTTTCCAGCAACTGCTCTTGCTTGAGCATCTGCTTTTTGCAAAATCTGTTCCTTTGTTTCATCAGTCATAAATCCTGACTCGACAGATACAGAGCGTGCAGATTGTGCTGCTTTACTAAGAATTTGTGAAATGTTGTCCGGTGTGATATAAGCTGCTGCAATAGATAATGAAACTGCTTCTTGGTGTGCTTGTGCAAATTCTCCTCTAATCTTCTCAACATCAATTACCATCTCTGCTTCAACATACTTGACGCCATCTTCTAGGGCTACATAGAGCAAAATTCCAGCCTCTACAGGCTTGATATCTAGTTTTCCAAGAATTGATGCTAATTTTTCATTGATAACTTCGCCTTTTAGTACCGGAGTTGTATCCTTTGCAATCCAAATTGTTCCTTGATCAATTTTAGTTGGAATTCCTGCTTCTTTGAATTCTGTAAGCATTGGTCCTGGTGCAATTCCCGTGTTTTTTGCAGGTACCACAACATCTAGACTTGCAACATCTCCTCCTCTCGCCATCATCATGATTTTATTTTTGGCTAGAAGGACATTTAGCTTGAATGGTGACATGTTGGTAAACATGAACATACATTGTCCTGAAAGCTCTCTAACAATGTCTTTGATTCCTGGTACGTCAATTTGCTCCAGGGCTTTTTGTGCAACTTTATCTTTTATACTAACAAATTCTACGTCATCTTTGAGAATTTTTCTTAAAGGCAATATCTGTGTAGAACGTACCTTGTACATTTTGATTAGAGCTAGAACTTTGTATTTTTTTGGCAGCTCTTGTAACTGTTGATACATTTGGGTTTTTCTTTTGGGATAAGATGTTCTATTCTCATGCAAATTTCTTCTTGACCTCTTGTACTTGTTTTATTGGTTTACCCATTGTAGTTTTTACCATTATTCGTTTGATATTTCTCTCCCCGTTTGGCAATTTCTTTTCAATTGCAGTAAGAACAGCATGTGCATTAATTGCCAAGTCAGTATCTTCCATAGATTCATCTCCAATTTTACATGATATGGATAAAGATGCTCTTGTTCTAACTTTGATTGATGTTCTAAATCTTTGTAAAAATGATTCAATAGGTGCATCAAATGGAACTGGAGTTGGCATCTTTCCTCTAGGGCCTAAAAGCTGACCCAAAGTTTTTCCTACAAGTGGCATAACTTTAGTATCTGCCAAAAAGAAATCATATTTGTTAATAAATTTCCGAGACTCTCTTTTGTTAGTTGCAAATTTATCTAGTTCACTTGTCCCAATAACAGCATCAGCATTTGCCTGTTTTGCTTTCAGGCTCATATCTCCTGTGGCTATAACACAAACAGTTGCTGGAGAACTTGTCTTTGGGAGCTGAACCACTTCATTAAGGGCAAATCCCTTCTTGACGTCAATATCTTTGAAATTTATGATTAATTCTATGGCTTGAGTAAATTTCCTCTGTTTAGTTGCAGTCTTGGCTTCTTTAATCACTTCAACTAGCTGTGTCTCTGTAATCATTACGAACATTTTCGAAAAAGCCTACTTAAAATCGTTTAGAGATTAAAATTTCTGATTTTCATTTATTTTAAAAAATTACACGTTTAATATAAAAAAATTGTAATTCCAAGAGAAATTTATCTCAAAACCTACATATATTAAATCATAATCATATTTTTCGAATACGTTGCAGCGATTTGATGATCTGGATATGAAGTTGCTTTTCGAATTAACCAAAGATGGTTCTATCTCTGTTCCTAATTTGTCAAAAAAACTTGGAATCAATGCTTCTGTGCTGTATAGCAGAATCAAGAGATTACAGAAGAAAAAACTAATCAAAAAATTTACCGTGGAAATAGATGATTCCCTCTTAGGTATCGGTGTAAAAGCTACCGTTGGAATCAACCGAGATCCTAAATACAAGGATTCAATTCATGAAAAATTCATGGAAATCCCAGAAGTTGTCTCAATATCAGAAATTACTGGCAGATTTGATATACTGATTAAAATTTATGCCAAGAGCCTTGAATCCCTTCATACTGTGGTAATTGAAAAAATTGGAAAAATAGACGGCATTCAAAATACTGAAACCTTTGTAGAACTACAAAGAACCAATAAAGATCCTGTTTATTTAATTCAATAATTATTGGAATTTCTCATCCCATTTGCCCTCATTAATTTCGACAGTAATTTCTTTTGGAGTCTTTCCTTCTATTTTTACTCCTAATGCGACACATGTACCAACTATGGTTTTTGCAACAGATTTCAATGAAGAAGCATAAGATTTCTCAAGTTTTGTATTTGCTACTTTAACAATTCCATCCATTGTGACATCTCCTACCCACTCAGTACCTGATGCTCCTGAACCTTTCTGAATTCCTGCTTCTTTCATAATGAGTGCTGCAACTGAAGGAATACCAATTTCAATTTCATACTTTTTTGTATCGGTATCAACAACAACAGTTACTGGGACTTTCATTCCCTCAAAGTCTTTTGTTTTATCATTGATTGCCTTGATAACTTCCATAATGTTAACTCCTAGAGGACCCAATGCTGGACCTAATGGCGGACCTGCAGATGCTCCTCCTCCAGTTACAAGTGCTGATACTTTTTGTTCTCCCATTTTTTATCTACTCTATACGAAAAATTTAATCCTTACTAAGCCTCACTTGATAGTTTCAGATAGTTTGCGTCTACTGTAACTGGTAATTGATATGAAGCATCCAACAAAACCACAGTTGCTTCTTCTTTGTCAACATCTATTCTAGTAACTGTTGCTTTCATTCCTTTGAATGGACCTCCTGTGATTTCGACTATATTATCTACTGCTAATTGTGAAACTGTGGATTTTTTGATAAGATATCCCTCAATATCTTTGAATTCTAATTCTCCTCTTAATTGGCCACGAATATGTCTAATTCCTTCAACTGCCATGTAAGCATCACTTGGATTGATTGCTTCAATTACAACATAGCCTTTCAGATTGTCAACTAGCAAAACTGATTGAATGTTAATTTTATCTGCCTTTGCTTTAGCTTCTAATAATCTCATTACCACTTTTTCTTGTCCACCAGTGGTCCTAATTGCAAATAAATGTGATTTTACTTCCTCTGTCAATTCTATCTACCAAACGTAATTACCGAAAAAACAAACTGAATAATAAACCCAATCGAACCAACTCCTGCTATTCCAAACATTACCAATCTAAGATGTTGTGAATACTCATCTCTGTCTGGTTTTTTGGCCATTTTCATAGTATTGGCCATGTTTCTCAAAGTCTGCTTTGGGTTTAATTTCATTGCTGGAAATTAATAAGGTGTCCTTATATCTCTTATCTCATGGACTTACTAGTTGCATATCGAGATGACCCTGCAGGTCACAACATGGCAAAATTTCTTTCGAAAGAAATGATTCAAGAAGGTGATATTTTTCGTGGGAAATATTATGACTTGGTAATAATTCCAACTCCTGCCATTTCTGCTGATTGGTTAGAAGAAAAATATGACTATGACGGATTTGTATTTCTCTCAAAACATGCTGCAGAATCTGGAGTATTGGCTCTGACTTGCCATTGCACCGGAAATTTTTCTGAAGCTAAATTTGGTGGAAACAATAGACAGATTGCAGTCCCTCACCCACATCTTCAAAAAGCATATCTTCAAACTTTGAAGAAAAACCAGTCTCAATTTTTAGAATTTCAAATCACTATTGAGGCCACACACCATGGACCTACTGCATTAACTAAACCATCCATATTCATAGAAATAGGCACATCTGAAAAACAATGGAATGATATATCCTTGTGCAATTCAGTAGCAACTTTGGTTCACCAAGTAATTTCACAACCAATTAAAGAAAATCCTGTTGCAATTTGTTTTGGAGGAACTCATTATCCTTCAAAATTTACTAATGAACTACTTGAAGGGAAACATGCACTTGGAACCGTTATTCCAAAACATGCATTAGACGATCTTGATGAAAAATTATTCTCTCACATTCTTGCACAAAATAGTATGGCACAAACTGCTCTTTTAGATTGGGGTGGATTGGGTTCCAATAAACAAAAAGTACTTGATTTTCTTGAATCAACAGAACTTGAGGTTATCAAACTTTGAATCTTGAACAAAAGATTTACAAAAAATTACTAGAGGTTCCAAAAGGCCAAATCACAACTTATGGTGAATTAGCTAAAGCTGTTGGACTGAAAAATGGACAGAGAATCATTGGAAAAATAATGAACAAAAATCCTTATCCTGTGATTATTCCATGTCATAGAGTTGTAATGTCTACTGGAAAAATTGGCGGTTACGCATATGGAGAAGGTATCAAAACCAAATTACTAAATGACGAGTGTATTCAAATTAAAAATGGCAAGATTATAGATTTGGAAAAAAAGGTCTATCGGTTCTAGTTCTTTCTACCTGCTTTGATTTCTTCCATCAAAGTTCTAAGATGTGCTTTATTTCTAACCGTATTTCCACCAACTCTTTTGTAGAGTGCCCAAAATTCTAGATTAGTCAAATCTTTTCTGTCTTTTGCAATCTTTAACAATCGTCTCAATGAACGAACTTTAGCAACGTATACTTGTTTTTTACCTACCCGTGCTCCCTTCCTACCACGTTTCGAACCTTGAGTTGTTCCTCTTTTGTTCTTTTGAGCTTTCTTTTTGTGTGCCCTGCCTTTAGATGTACCTGTAAATGATTTAACTGTGATTGTATTTGCTGTAACGAGACTTCGAATATTTTCTCTTGTGATTGCATCTGCAACATCATCTAGATGATCAGTATCAAATCTTATTCTATGAACTCCAACACCTATAACTCTAGACGCTAGTCTTTTCTTAGCTTTAAGATTTACTACCAATTGCACTCACTCTTGCATTAAAAATTTTGAATTTACCTTCAATTGCTTTTGCAGCAATTTCTTTTCTCTTTTTAGTTCCAACACTATGTCCAAATCTAACGCCATCTTTTTTTGGATCTAATTTTTCTAAATCAATTAAATTATGAACTAAATTATCTGTAAATCCTGAAGGATGTAATCCCCTTGCTTCTTTAGGTCCTCGATATCCAACTTTAACAAGGCCTGGACGACCTCTACTCTTTTGTTTTCTTTGATGATGATCAATTCCTTTTGGTTTTCTCCAGTTAGTTTGAAGTCTAACATAACGCCAACTTTCTGGTCTAATAAAATCAGGATTGTGTTCTTTTATTTCTTGCCTCTTTGCAAGTTTATCTTTGTTGATCAACATCACGGTAATTCTTGAATTTTGAAATAAATACGTTCCTAGCCTAGAAAAAATTTCAGATAAGAAAGAGATAATAAGGAAATTCAAGGCGAATCGAAATATCTCATGAACAAACCTGAGATTGATAAAATTATTTTTGGAGCTGTAACACTCTGACTCAAGTCGTAGGTTCTGCCGTAACTGAGAAATTCTCATCACAATTAACAGAATTTGGAATCAATCCTTCTAAAGTTTACCGAAATCTTAGCGTATATGAAATGGCACGTCTCGCAGTTGAAAGAAATGAAGGCGTCATAAATTCAACAGGTTCTCTTTCTGTCAATACTGGAAAATATACTGGTAGATCTCCTGATGACCGCTTTATCGTATATGACGACAAAACTAATGATACAATTGATTGGGGAAAGATTAATCATCAATTTCCAAGTGATAAATTTGAGAAACTTCTCGAAAAAATGAAAAGCTTTGTTGAAAATAAGGAACTTTTTATTTTTGATGGTTTTGTAGGTTCTGACCCAGAAAATCGTTTGCCAATTAGAGTGATAAATGATCGTGTTTGGCAAAATTTGTTTGGAAGAAACTTGTTTATTCGACCTACAAATGAAGAGTTAGAAAATCATGAACCTGAGTTTACTATATTATGTATTAATGACTTTGAAGCAGTTCCAAAAATCGATGGAACCCGAACTAATGTCTTTATCCTAGTTGATTTAACAAGAAAAATTGTTTTGATTGGAGGTACACAATATGCTGGAGAAATGAAAAAATCAATGTTTAGTGTAATGAACTACCTTTTGCCAGAACGTGGTATTTTTCCAATGCACTGCTCTGCAAATATTGGTGCAAAAGGAGATACAACATTATTCTTTGGATTGTCTGGTACTGGTAAAACTAGCCTTTCTGCAGATCCTAATAGAAAACTAATTGGTGATGATGAGCATGGATGGTCTAATAATGGCACATTTAATTTTGAAGGTGGATGCTATGCAAAATGTATCAATCTCAGCCAAGAAGCAGAACCTGAAATCTGGAATGCAATCAAATCAGGTTCCGTTTTAGAAAATGTAGTACTTGATGATAATGTACCAAATTATAATGATACTAGTTTAACAGAAAATACTCGTGTGGCATATCCTTTGGATTACATTCCGGGTGCAGTATTTCCTAGTGTTGGTGGACATCCTGGGTTGATTGTATTTTTGACTGCTGATGCGTTAGGCGTTTTACCTCCAGTTTCTAGACTGACAAAAGAAGGTGCTATGTATCACTTCATGTCAGGTTATACAAGTAAATTGGCAGGAACTGAAAGAGGAATCAAAGAACCAAAATCTGTATTTTCTGAGTGCTTTGGGGCTCCATTTATGCCTAGGCCAGCATCAGTTTATGCAAAATTACTTGGAGAAAAAATCAATCAACATAACACTATAGTTTACCTTGTAAACACTGGTTGGTCTGGGGGTCCATATGGAATTGGAAAAAGAATTAAGATCAAATATAGCCGTGCTATGGTTACTGCCGCTCTTTCAGGCGCACTAGATGTTGTAAAATATCACCATGATGATTTATTCAATCTAGATGTTCCAACTGAAGTAGATGGTGTTCCTTCTGAAATTTTAGATCCAAAAAATACTTGGGATGACAAAGATTTGTATACTCTTTCCGCAAAAAAATTAGCTCAGATGTTTGTTGAAAACTTTAAGAAATTTGAGAATGTCTCATCTGAGATAATTGATGCAGGCCCTAAACCTACTGCATAGACTACTTTCTTTTAATTAGTCCAATAATGCCAATTATTATTACAATTACTGCAATTATCCCAATCTGCTTTTCTGGAATGTCAATTATTTCTGATCTAAGGGAATTTTCTGGAAGTGAACTAATTACAATTGTGTTAAACGCATTTGTTGTGTTTCCCCCAACTCTAATTTTGGCATCAATCCAATATTCTACATTTTCATAGATTTCTATTGATGCATTTTTGTTTGGCACCGCAGTTGTAGTGTCTGTTCTTCCATCTTTACTATTTGTAACTGAAATTTTTGCAAAACTCCATTCTTCGGGATGATAAATATCAAAGAAAAGTTTTTGATTTTGTTGATTTACAGAAATTGAACCTTGTGTGTAATGTAATAGAAAGGGAATTACATATCGAGTATCATCATGATTGACAATTATTTTTCCTTCATGATCCCCAAAATTTTCTTCAGTAATATTCATTTTAATTTGTAGAGCATCATCTTCAAGAAAAGATTCAAATTTTATGAATTCTGGTCCTTCAAATTTAACATCAAAATTATCCAATGTGCTATCAATCAGTTTTAACTCAAATTGTTTTTCTGCAATTAGATTATCTGATGACACATTAACCACAAAATTTGGAGGTATGATGATTAATTTTGCACCATAAGCATTTCCTATATCTAATCTTCCAGCACCTGCTTCATGTACTGAAAATTCTTTCCCGTAGGCATCTGAAACAGGCTCAACTGTAGTTAGCAATAGAGACTTTATCTCATGATGGTGAAGTTCTGGGTTTTTTTGAAGTAGTAGTGCTGCTGCTCCAGAAACATGTGGTGCTGCATAACTAGTTCCACTAGTAAAATTGTAACCTCCATTGTTTTGTGTGGAGTTGATATATGCACCGGGAGCTACAATATCTGGTTTTAAGTAAAATGGCGATACTGGTCCTCTAGAACTAAAATGTGCAACAAAATCTGGATTATAAAATAAATGCATGCTTGCCTCATTACCATTTTTTATCGATTCTTTGATCTCAATTCCTTCTTCTCTGTCAACTGATACCACAGGAATTTGTGGTTTGTATCCTGGTTCCATAAATTCATGAATCAATTCACCCAAAAAAATTCCTGGTCTGTTATTGTAAACTATCATAGCTTTTGCTCCTGCATTGGCAGCATTGCTTTCCTTAATAGAAAAATACAATAATTCTCCTTCAACATCACTCCCTCTTTCAACAATTAATATCGCATCTTTAACATCAAGTTCTTTCAAGTTCTCAATTTTTCCAAAACCACCAAAAATTATTTTTCCTATAATTGGTTCTTCTAGTTTTGTAGAACCTACCATTGGAATTACAGTGTATGGCTTTTCATCCACTTCTAATGTTGCAACTAAACTTGAAGCAAGATTATTGTATGTTGCACCCACTGTGACAGATCCAAAATTTCTACCTGGACTGCCAATTGTTTTGAGTCCTGGACCATCATTTCCAGCAGCAGTTACTACAAAAATTCCTTCTTCTAATGCAATACTTACTGCACGATCAATCTTAGCATTTGTTTTGTTTACTCCTAAACTAATATTGATAATGTCTGCCCCATCTTCAATTGCTTTTTCAATAGCTCTAATGATTAATTCTGATGATACTTCTTCTCCATCTTCTGACACTTTGTAAGCAAGAATTTTTGCCTTGGGTGCAACTCCAATCGCTTGACCATCTGCTGCAATAACTCCAGCAACTTGAGTACCATGACCATTTGTATCAAGAGGTAGTTCATCTTCTCGTATGAAATTGTATCCTCCTACTACTTTTCCATCAGGACCCCATCCAAATAGATCTGGATGATTAAAGTCTACACCTGTATCAATTACAGCTACTTTAATTCCAGTTCCATCAATTCCATCAATTCTTAGAATTTCTGTTCCAATATATGGTACGCTTCTTTCTAAATATGTCTGAATTTCATTTTCAGATAATAGAAATTGAAACAAAATAAAACCCACAAAAAATACTATCATTAAAGAAAAAACAAAGAATTTCACAAATTTTCTAACTATTTTTACAAGTAAAAATGAATTGCTTTCTAAACCAATAAATTGAATAAATTTTCAAAAGAACTCATGGAAAAATACACACTTCCTGAAATGCCATATGCTTATGATGCATTAGAACCTCACATTGATGCAAAAACAATGGAGATTCATCACACAAAACATCATCAAGCATACACTGACAAACTAAATGCAGCTCTTGAAACATGTCCAGCTGAGATTCAAGAAAAGGATATCCTTGATATCTTATCTGATATTAACTCAGTACCAGAGGACAAAAGAAGTGCAATTAATTTCAATGGTGGTGGTTATGATAACCACAGGTTATTTTGGAATAACATGAAACAAAATGGAGGTGGAGAACCTGGAGGATCAATTGCCGATGCAATTAAAGATTCTTTTGGCAGCTTCTCTGACTTCAAAGAGAAATTTTCATCCACAACAGCAGTAATTCAAGGTAGTGGTTGGGGATGGTTAGTATACAATTCTTCTTCAGGAAAGGTTGAATACAAATCAATGCCAAACCAGACTAGTCCAAGAACTGAAGGATTAGTACCATTGTTAGGTTGTGATGTTTGGGAACATGCATACTATCTCAACTATCAAAACAAAAGACCAGTCTATATCGAAGCATGGTGGAATGTAGTTAACTGGGATGAAGTACAAGATAGATTCTCAAAAGTAAAATAAAATTTTTATCTTTATTTTTTTTATCTGTCATCCTAGATCTATCTATGAATGAATTTATAACCATCTGAGAAAGGTTTGTTGTAAATGAGTGAAGAACAGGCACAGCAATTAATGCAGCAAATGCAAATGCTTGAAACATATTTTTCTGATTTATCTCAAAGAGAAGTAACTTTTCTAAGTGTTTTACGAGAGGCAACTGCTGCAATAGAATCCATGAAATCTCTTAGTCAGAAACCTGAATCCGAAACTCTTGTTCCAATTGGAATTGGAACATATGTACATACAAAAATTTCATCCAATAGCAAGATTGTTTTGAGTATTGGTGCAGGTGTTGCAGTGGAAAAAGATTTTTCTTCAGCAATAAACTATCTTGAAGCACATATTAAAGAAATTGAGATTGCTTTACAAGATAATGCTGCAAAAAAACAAGATGCAGCAGCACGATTGGAGCAAGGAAGAGAAGAAATTAATCAATTAATGCAAGCTGTATCAAAACCAAATTCTGGATAAAAACATGTTTGATAAACTTCGTGATGCATTTTCTAATGCAGCGAAAAGTCTTGGTGAAAAGGAACTCAAAGAAAAAGACATTGAAGATATTCTTTTTGAATTAGAAATCTCTCTTTTAGAATCTGATGTAGCTAGTGAAGTAATTGATGAAATAAAATCTGACCTAAAAGAAAAACTAATCGGTTCAAAAATTGACAAGCATCAAATTGAAAAATTTGTTAAGGATAGTTTGATCTCAAGCATCTCTGCATTATTTGATGCTGCAGGGACAATTGATCTATTTGAAAAAATTAATGAAAAAAAGAAACTAGAGCAACCTTTTTTGATTTTATTTGTTGGGATTAATGGAACTGGAAAAACTACTTCTTTAGCTAAAATTGCATATATGTTACAACAAGCAAAATATTCTGTTGTTGTTGCAGCAGCAGATACTTTTAGAGCTGGTGCAATTGAGCAATTACGAGAACATACTAATCGTCTTAATCTAAAACTTGTCGCACAGAATTATAATTCAGATCCTGCTGCAGTTGCCCGGGATGCTGTATTGTATGCCAAATCTCACAAAACAGATTGTGTGTTAATTGATACTGCAGGAAGAATGCAAACAAGCAAAAACTTGATGCAACAAATTGAAAAAATCAATAAAGTTGTAAATCCTGATATGACAATTTTCGTGGGTGATTCATTAGCTGGAAATGACACTGTTAACCAAGCACGTGAATTCTTTAAACGTGTAAAATTTGATGCTTCTATTTTGACAAAAAGCGATGCCGATGCAAAAGGTGGTGCTGCTTTGTCAATTGTGAAAGTTACTTCTACGCCCATTATTTATGTTGGAACTGGACAAGAGTATTCTGATCTAAAACCATTTGATAAGGAAACTTTTCTAGAAACTGTCTTTGGCTCATTAGGTGATGTTGATATGAAGAAAATAGAGAAATCAGAACCAACACCAGAACCAACACCAGAACCAACACCAGAACCAACACCAGAACCAACACCAGAACCAACACCAGAACCAACACCAGAACCAACACCAGAATCTTCTGATGATCCGTTTGAAGGAATTATTGATGAAGACATTACAACTTATTCAGAAATATTTGAAGTTCTTCCACCTGAAAATGATAACGAAGCTTTCAAACTAGGAAAAAAGATTCGTGAATGGATAAAACATGGTCGGCCTAAATCTGATCAATAAAATGTTGAAGAAGAATTCAAAAACAAGATAAAGAGGATAAATCTAGAAAGAAACGAGGTATGCTTGGACATTTAAGGAAATGAAACTCAAAACAAAAGATTTACTCACTTTATCGGAATTAACCCAAAAGGAATTTGTAGACTTGATTAACTATTCAATCAAACTAAAAAAAGAACTCAAAAAAGGTGGAACCAAACCTATTTTAAAAAATAAAACATTGACAATGATTTTTCAAAAACCATCTACCAGAACACGTGTAAGTTTTGAAATTGGAATGTATCAACTAGGCGGACATACAATTAATTTATCATCTAATGACATGCAATTATCTCGTGGTGAATCTATTGAGGATACAGCAAAAACTCTCTCACGATATACTGATTGTATAATGGCGCGTGTTTACGAACATGAATTACTAGAAAAACTATCTAAACATGCAAGTGTACCTGTAATAAACGGATTATCTGATTCTTTTCACCCTTGTCAAATTTTAGCAGATTTTATGACGATTAAAGAAAAGAAGGGAAAACTAAAAGGATTGAAGATTGCTTGGATAGGAGATGGAAATAACGTGTGTAATTCTATGATTTATGGTGCCGCATTAACTGGAATTGAAATGTCTATTGCAACTCCTAAAGGATTTGAACCAAACAAAACTGTTGTCAAAGAATCAAAGAAATCAACTAACATTGAATTAACTACAGATCCATTCATTGCAACTAAAAATGCCGATGTGGTTGTAACTGATACTCATTCTTCTATTCACAATAGTGATCCAAAAAGAATCAAAAAGTTCCTTCCAAAGTATCAAGTTAATTTCAAGTTAATGAGTACTGCAAAGAAAAATGCGATCTTCATGCATTGTCTTCCTGCTAAGAGAGAACAAGAAGTAACGTCATCAGTAATTGATGGCTCTCAGTCGGTTGTATGGGATGAAGCAGAAAATCGTCTTCATTCTCAAAAGGCATTACTTGTTGCTCTCATTAGCGCTTAACGTATATAAGAGAAGATTCAAACTCGGTTTCTATAGTGGCCTATTCAAAGATATTGAGAAGACTTAGGGAAGAAAAGACCAATTATAAAAAACGTGGAACCATGTTGATGGGCAAACGCGATTTTATTACTGTAAATATTACTAATGAAAATACTTTAGTCCAAATTCTCAAGCCTGGTATGACTGGTGATACGGTTGTTGCATCTGCACATTCTAGATATCTACTTCAAAAAGGATGGAAAGGATCTAGAAAGAGTGTACCTGCAGCATATCTT
Organism: Marine Group I thaumarchaeote; assembly: GCA_013390905.1. Classification (GTDB taxonomy): domain Archaea; phylum Thermoproteota; class Nitrososphaeria; order Nitrososphaerales; family Nitrosopumilaceae; genus Nitrosopumilus. The sequence goes on from JACATG010000008.1 coordinate 15,677, forward strand.
ACAGGATACTTGGCTGGTAAGAAAGCACTTGGTAAAGGTGCAAATGATGCTATTCTGTATACTGGAACTAGAAGATATACACAAAGAATGGCTGCAGCTCTTAAAGGAGTAATTGATGCTGGGGTTAAAGTACCAGCTGACGAAGAAACATTTCCCCCTGAAGACAGAATCAACGGAGAACATCTTACTGTTAAAAACGATATTCCAAAAATAAAATCTACAATTGATAGCGAGATAAAGTAGAATTGAGTCAAACAACAAAACCTACAGGTCCACGAGGACGAGGTCCACCTGTATATGGGCGAGGTCCACCAGGAGGCAATGATCGTCCTAGAAGACCCCGAAGAGAACCTGTTGAAGAGATTTGGATCCCAAAAACTAACTTGGGAAAGAAAGTTGCATCAGGAGAAATTACTTCTCTTGAAGAAATAATTGAATCTGGATTAAGAATTCAGGAAGCAGGAATCATCAAGAAACTACTTCCAGATTTGAAAAGTGAAGTTGTCGATGTAGGAATTATTCAAAAAATGACTTCAAATGGTCAATCTACCAGATTCAAAGCAATTGTTGCAGCTGGAAATGAAAATGGTTACTTGGGAATTGGTCAAGGAAAATCAAAACAGATGAGAATTGCTATTGAGAAAGCAACAAGTCAAGCTTTTCTAAATGTCAACCCAATCAAATTGGGATGTGGTAGTTGGGAATGTAGATGTGATCAAAAACATTCTGTCCCATTCAAGGTTAGAGGAAAGGGTGGAAGTGTTACGATAGAAATTATTCCAGCACCTCGTGGGTTAGGTCTTGTTGCTGGCGGTAAAATTAAACGATTATTGGAATTAGCAGGTCTTAAAGATGCATGGACCACTGCAAAAGGCTCTACTCCTACAATGAGTTCAACTTCAAAAGCCGTATTGGATTGTCTTAGACAGACATTTAGTCAGGGTTGATAAAAATGGCAAATGCAATTCTTGTTGTTAGAATTAAGGGTCAAGCCGACTGTCCATACTGGGCAACAACCACTATGACTTTGTTAAAATTAGATAAAAAATATCGTGCAACAATTTTACCTGCTAAAGCTACCACTTTGGGAATGCTAAAAAAAGTACAGCACTATGTATCTTGGGTTGAACTTGATACAGATTTGGCAAAAGAATTGATTGAGAAGAAAGCAAGAAAATCTGGTTATAAAAAAATAACTGCTGATGATCTAAAAGAACTTGGTTTTGCAAGTTCTGATGAATTGGCTACAGCTTTGGCTGAAGGCAAGGCTACTTTATCTAAATTAAAACCCCTAAAACCTTGGTTTGCTTTAGCACCTCCAAGACATGGATTCAAGAGAAGCACTAAGAAACTATATGGACAGAAAGGTGTCCTTGGACTAAACAAAGAACTTGGTACTTTGGTAAGGAATATGATGTAACATGGCAACAAGATTAAGAAAGACCAGAAGACTCAGAGGAGGACGACATATGGGATGGGGACAAGTAGCTCAACATCGCGCAAGTGGTCATAAGGGCGGTCTTGGAGTTTCTGGTATGATGAAACATCACTACAGCTCCATGTTAAAATATGATCCAGATCATTTTGGTCATGATTCAACTAAACCACCTCACCCAAATATTACAAAGAAATGGACTAGCGTCCGGGATCTAGATGACTTGTTTACAAAATTCGGTAAAGAAGAAGGAGGAAAGAAAATCGTAGACCTAAAAAGTGCAGGATACGAAAAACTCCTTGGCGGCGGAAAGATAACTAATGCTTATTCCGTCAAAGTACAACAATTTACAGCATCTGCAGAAGAGAAATTAAAAGCCGTTGGGGGAGAGGTGTTATCTGATAATGGCTGAAGGTAGTTTTACCACTGTTGTCAGAAAAATTGTTTTTAGAGTAGAACCATATCTTCCTCAAATACCAAAACCAAAAAAGAAGGTTTCTCTCCAAAAAAAATTGTTATGGTGTGGAGTCATATTACTAATCTACATGGTAATGGGACAAACCCCATTATTTGGAGCTACAGCACCACAGTTTGACTTTCTAGCATTTGCTAGAGTTATTTTTGCATCACAACAAGGCACACTAGTTGAATTAGGAATAGGGCCGATAGTTACAGCTGGACTTTTGATGCAATTATTGAGAGGTTCAGAAATTCTCAAATTTGATTTCAAAAAACCAGAAGAAAGAGGAATATTTCAAACAGCAACTAAAATGGTAACATACATTGTTATCGTAGCTGAATCTATTGTATATGCTGTAGCAGTTTATGGTCCTGGAGTTTCTGAACCCTACATTATGTATGTGCTGATTGGTCAGCTGATGGCCGCGTCGATAATTATTATGTTCCTGGACGAGTTAATCCAAAAGGGCTGGGGTCTGGGCAGTGGAATCAGTTTATTCATTATGGCCGGTGTTGCTCAACAGATTCTTTGGAGCCTGTTTAGCCCGTTGCCGGCGGGTGATGGGGGAATGATTGGTATCATTCCATACATAGGTGAATCTATCATGAATGGTGATGTTTCAAATATCTTGTTTCGTGCAAACCAACTCCCGAGTATCTTTGGGTTGTGTCTTACTGCAGGAATATTGTTAATACTTGTATTTACACAGGGTATGAAAATTGAGATTCCAATTGTCTCTACAAAATACAGAGGCTTCTCTGCTGTTTATCCTATAAAATTGATGTACGTCTCTAACATTCCAGTTATCTTAGCATCTGCACTTACTGCTAATGCAGTTTTCATGTTCCAAATGCTGTGGGCAAACATGAACCCGCGGAATAATAATTTCTTTATGAATTTTATAGCGCAGTTTGACCCAACAAGTCCTAATACTCCTATAGGTGGAATAATCTATTACATCACCCCTCCACGAGGTTTAGATGTTGCAGCTTTAGATCCTATGCGCGCGGTAGGCTATATTCTATTTATGATTGCAATTGTAGTTGTGTTTGGTAAATTATGGGTAGAGCTTGGAGGTTTATCGCCAAAGAGTGCAGCTCAGAATTTACTTGATGCAGATGTTCAAATTCCTGGATTTAGAAGATCAAACAAACCAGTTGAAGCATTGCTGAACAAGTACATTCCATCAGTTACCATTCTCGGCTCTATGATTTTGGGTCTCTTGGCTGGCGTATCTGATGTTCTTGGTGTATTTGGTTCTGGAATTGGAATTCTACTTATGGTAGATATTCTCATAAACTATTATACACAATTGGTTAGAGAACAAGTTGAAGTCGTCATGCCGCGGTTGGGTGCTCTACTTGGTAGAAAATAAGAGAATTGTGATGGTAGGAATACCAGGTGTTGGAAAAACTACACTATTATCCAAAATAGTTGAAATCATAAAAAAACATGGTAAAAGTGTTCATGTGGTAAGTTTTGGAACTTTAATGTGTGATGTTGCCAAGAAAAATGGTCTTCATGATAGAGATGAACTTAGAAAATTACCCATAACTGAGCAACAAAATCTTCAAAAAATTACTGCAGAAAAAATTGCTGCACTAACTGAGCAAGTTATAATCATTGATACTCATGTGTTTATCAATTCTCCAGGAGGCTATTACCCCGGCTTGCCAGAAAATGTTTTAAAAATCATCAAACCCACAAACTTTGTTTCTATTTCTGCAAAACCAGAAGAGATCTACAATAGACGAATGAAAGATGATACTAGAAATAGAGACAAAATCACTGTTACTAACATTAAAAAAGAATTAGATATTCAAGCAGGTATGATTTCTGCATGTTCGGTTATTACTGGCTCTCCTGTGAAATTCATTAATAATCGTGAGGGAAAGATTGATGAAACAGCAGAGAAAATAATTAATGCAGTAGGAGTATAAAAAATGGATTTTAATTTTATTCCACTTTTCATTCATGATTCCATTACTGAAGGAGGTAGAATGAATTTAGGAAGTGATGATCCAATAATTCAAGGATTAATTCTTTCAATGTTTTGCGTAACTGGATTTGGAATTGTGCTTAATCTATTCAACGCTGGAGTTAGAAAGAAGATGGTTGATCAAACAAAGCTAAGACGTATTATGAAAGAAACACGTTCATATCAAAAAGAAAGAATGAAGGCCATGAGATCTAAAGATCAAGCAAAAATAAATGAACTAAGCAAAAAATCTTCGTACATGAATAAAATGTCAATGGAAATGATGCAGATGAATATGAGACCTATGATGATTACTTTTGTACCTTTAATCTTGATATTTTATCTTGTATTGCCACAACTATTCTCTTATACTGTAGCGATGTCTCCAATTCCACTAAATGTGATTCCAGGAGATTTCTTCACATTAACGTGTACTGCAACACAAGCAGCAGATCCAGATAGCGTTTGTTTTGGCAAAGAAAATTCATTATATCTTTGGGCATGGTATTTCCTCTCCTCTATTGCTTTTAGTGGAATGATTATGAGATTAACAAAAACAACAATGGGCACTTGACAAAATCTATTGTTATTTCTGGTCCACCTGCAGTAGGAAAAACAACTGTTGCAAAAGGATTAGCAGAAGAATTTCAATTACAATATCTTAGCGGAGGAGATGTGCTAAAAGAAATGGCAAAAGAACAAGGTTTTGATTCTGATGGTGATGATTGGTGGGATACTGATGATGGAATGAAGTTTCTCAGCCAACGTGAGCAAAATGCTGAGTTTGACAAAAAACTGGATGAAAAATTAACTGGACTTTTCAATCAAGGTGGAATGGTAATTACTAGTTACACCTTACCGTGGCTAATCAAAGACGGCATCAAAATTTGGTTAGAGGGTTCCCATACAAGTAGTACTGGAAGAATGCAATCCAGAGATAATATGAGCACTGAAAAGGCTTATGAAATTACAAAAAAACGATTTGATCAGAATAAAGCATTATACAAAAAATTATACAACTTTGATTTTGGTGATGATACATCTGTATTTGATGTAATAATTAATACAGATAATCTTACAGCTCAACAAGTAATTGATGTTGCAAAAGAAACTGTGAGAAAATTACTATGACCCTCAAACAACTTGAAAATCTTGTTGAAATTGATCAGGATATTACAGATGATGCTTATGGGACATATTATGATAAAAGAACAATTGAACAATTACTAAATTATGGGATTATTATATTGGATAAACCGCCAGGTCCTACAAGTCACGAAACTGTAGCTTGGACTAAACGCATTTTGAAACTCCCAAAAATTGGTCATAGTGGAACACTTGATCCTCAAGTTTCAGGAGTTTTACCTTTAGGGCTTGGAGAAGCTACCAAAGCATTAGGAGTTTTACTTTATGGTCCAAAAGAATATCATGCATTAGGACGAATTCATTCCCTTCCCTCTAAAGAAAAACTTGATGAAACAATTGATTTGTTTAGAGGAGAAATTTTTCAAAAACCTCCACAACGTTCAGCTGTTGTTAGACAAACAAGAACAAGAACTATCTATGAATTTGAAGTGTTAGAACAAAAAGAACGATTACTCTTAACCAGAATTTTGTGTGAGGCTGGAACTTATATCAGAAAATTATACTACGATTTAGGAGAGCTTCTTGGACCTGGTGCAACAATGATAGAACTTAGACGAACCAGAGTAGATCAATTTCGCGAGACTGATGGTTTAGTAACTCTTCATGAACTTGCAAATGCATTTGCAATTTGGGAAGAGGAAAAAGATGATAGCAAATTAATGAAAATGATCAAGCCTGTTGAATGTGCATTCAGTGAATTAAAGTCAGTAGTAATTCGCGATTCTGCAGTAGATGCTATGTGTCATGGTGCACAACTTGCAATTCCTGGTATTTTACAAATTTCTTATAATCTAAAGAAAGGAGATATTGTTGCAATTTATACACAAAAAGGAGAGGCTGTAGCTTTAGCCGAATCAACGATGTCTGAAGAAGAAATTCGTGATGCTACTAAGGGGTATGCATTTGAAACAAAGAGAATCATTATGGCTCCAAATACATATCCAAAAAAGTGGAGAAGAAAATCAACTCCACGAAAGGATTAAAAAATCAAGAAATTATTTTAAAAGAATTGCTAGCAAAAAGCCTTGTAATCTTTATTAGTATTGGTTTGATTTCTGGACTTGCATTTGGTGTTTATTTGCTTGATGTAAAAAATACTAATCAACTAGTTTTTGTTGAAGGGCTCTCAATTTCTGTAGTTACAGAAAAATCTGATTTTAAAAAAGGTGAAGAGATAAAAATTAGAATAGTAAATTCTGGAACTGTTCCGTTGATTTTTTCTGATGCCTCATATGGTCTTAAAATTACTGGGTTATTTGGGGTTTTGATGTATTCACCTGTTTCTGTACAAGTGATTTCTCAGCTAGAACCTGGTGATGAAGCTGAATTTTCATGGGATCAAATTAAAAATAATGGTGATACAGCTTTAGAAGGTCTTTACAAAATATCTACAAAAGGAGTAGACAAACAGGGGAATCAAGTGGAGAAATCAACTACTGTTGCAATTTGGAAATAGTTTTTCAATTCCCAAGACACATAATATATAATCAAATCTAACCGAATAATTTTGTCGTAAGACTTGTGCCGGGGTCGCCTAGCCTGGTAGGGCGCGCGCCTGGAAATAATTTACCATAAAGCGCGTTCTCGCAAGGGAACGGGAGTTCGAATCTCCCTCCCGGCGCCATTTCAAAATCCATTAATGACAAGAAATCTCTTCATTTGTCATTGAAGAAATACGATATTGCTATAATTGGTGCAGGAATTTTAGGAACAACTATTTCATATTGGTTATCAACACTTTATGATCTCAATGTCTGTGTAATTGAAAAAGAAAACGATGTAGCAAAGCACACAAGTAGTAGAAATACTGGCGTGGTTCATTCCCCCTTTTACCTAGATCCAAAAAAAAGAAAAACATCTGCTGTTTCATCTTTAGTTTCTCATGATTTATGGGAAATTTTTGCAAAGAAAAAAACTCTACCTTGGTTTGAAGTTGGAACGATTGAAGTAGCCTTAGATGAACAACAACATAAAACTTTGGAGAAATACATGAAGTGGTCTGCACAAAATGGAATTCCTGAGAATCAAGTTGAATTACTTGATTCAAAAGATCTTGTAAAAAAAGAATCAAATTTACATGCATATTCTGGCCTTTATTGCTCAAGAGATGTTTCTACAGATTATGGAATTTTTACTAAAGAATTACAAAAAGAATCTGAAAAAAATGGAACAAAATTTTTGTTTGATAAAGAAGTGATAGACACTAATGATCACTCTGAAGTCCAACTTACTTTCTCTGATAATTCTACCTTGACTGCAAAATTTATGATAAATTGTTCCGGTGGTAACTCGCTAGATATTGCTAAAAAGTGTAATCTTGCAAAAGAATATGATGATATTCATTTTAGAGGTGAATACTGGATATCAGATCAACCATATGCTGATTTAGTTAAAACAAATATTTACACAGTGGCAAGATTTTCTGAGTTTCCATTTTTAGATCCTCATTGGATTAAAAGATCTAATGGAACAACTGAGATTGGTCCAAATGCAGTGCCTGTGTTAACTCCTGAAACTTATGAAGGTTACACTGGTGAATTAAATGCCGCAGTCTCTAAAATCCGAGAAATATTTGAAGGAAACGTTAAGCGTCTTCTTACAAACCGTAGTTTTCTATTAATGCTTTCTAAAGAATTTCTTAGTTCTGTTTCAAAAACTGCGATGGTTCATCGTGTCCAACAATTTATTCCAAAAGTTAAACCTGAATATTTCACCAAGCGTGGCACTGCTGGAATACGAACACCAGTTATTTCCCCCAAGGGTGAATTTGTTAAAGATATTTTGGAACTTGTTGGTGAAAACTCATTTCATATTGTTAATTATAATTCTCCTGGAGCTACTGGTGCTCCAGCATACTCTGCATTTATTATAAAAAAATTACAAGACAACGGGTTCTTAGATTATTCTCAAAAACCCAAAGATTCTTTTTGGAATTTTGAAGAAATTATCAGTCTTTTCTAATTTTCAAATCTGAATCTCTTTTAATCAAGCTTAATATCCTATAACAATTGAAATCCGATTAATGCTTCCTGATAGATGTTCAGTATTGGAAAAGGGAAAACAATGTGTTAATCCCCCAGAATTTATTGTATCGATTATTTCTAATAAAGATGAATACATGATTGGAGTGACCTGTGAAAAACATAAACAAATTGTTTCTGGTAAAATTGAAATTCTTCAAAATGAAGGAAAAGTTAATGATGGAAAAATTAGTTTTTCATCTATCAAAGTAGTAGGAACTGACTGTATTCATGCAGATACAGATGATTTTATCCAAATTGATATGAAATAATCCAAAAAACTGAAATAATTTTAATTTTAAGAATACTTGATGCTTTTAGAGTTGTTATCTGATTTAGTCAAAATTGATGATGTCCTACTTATCATAAGAAATGATGGTGCTATCAGTGAGGTTAGAAGCAATTCTCTAAGTATCAGACAAAAAGAAAAATGGATTACTATTGGTGATAATGATGGTCCAGCACATATGCATATAGATTCAGAATTGATAAAATCAGCAGAGTTTGTACAGGAAGAAAAGTCTGAACGTACTAGTTTTAGTGTAAGATTCTTTGACAAAAATAATGAGCGTGTTTTAGCAGCATTTTTTACAAAAATGTACGATGAATCTAAAACATTAATTTCTGAAAGAAAAAAAGTCTATGACGAACTAAACCAAAAATATTCTTCTAAAATTAATTTTTAAAAAAAAACCTTGTCTGAAAAAGACAAGGAGAAAAAATATTATTGTTCAGATTCTTTTTTCTTCTTATCTTTTTCAGTTTGTAGTTTGGCTAATTCTAATTCTTCATTTGTATGGTTAAATTTTTTCAATCTAACACTAGTTTGAAATTTAGATATAAAAACTCAACATTTTTTTGATTGGAACTTATGCATAAAAATCAATATCCCACTGAGTAGATCGGTCTTTTTCCATTCATTCCAAGATTAAGATTTTTCACAGTAATTTCTGCCATTTTGGTTCTAGTCTCTTTTGTTGAACTTCCTATGTGTGGTGCTAACACAACATTTTGTAATTTTACTAATGGATGTTTTTTACTAATTGGTTCTATTTCAAAGACATCTAATCCTACTCCTGCAATCATTTTTTTCTTTAATGCCATTACAAGATCTTTTTCATTAACAATCTTTCCTCTTGATGTATTGATCAAAAATGCTGATTTTTTCATTTTTCTAAAAATTTTCATATTAAACATATGATCTGTTTCTTTTGTATGTGGTACATGAATTGAAATGATATCACTTTGAGTGATTAGTTTTTCAAATGAGACATATTTTATTCCCAATATTTTTTCTCTGGTCTTAGAAACGCGTTTTCTGCTGTTATATGTTAACTTCAAATCAAATGCCTTTGCCCTTTTAGCAAGAGCTTTCCCAATTCTTCCTAGACCTAAAATACCTAGAGTTTTACCTTGAAGATCTAATCCTACATAATCATATGCTCCGTAGATTACTTTCCATTTTCCCCCTCGAGTAATTCTGTCTCCTTCTGAGACTCTTCTTAATATGTCAAGTAATAATGAGAATGCAAGATCAGCAGTTGCATCTGTTAATACTTCAGGAGTATAACCTACACGAATTTTCTTTTTCTTAGCATACTTGGTGTCTATATGATCAAAACCAACGCTATAGGTACTAATCACTTTTAGATTCTTAGCCAAGTCTATTATTGCTTTATTGATTTCATCATATGGAAAACAGATCAATCCATCAATCTCTGTTATTTTTGTTCGTAGCTTAGTTTGAGGGATAGGAATTTTTCCAGAATGAATTTCTATCTGATATCTTTTTTTTAATTCCTTTAATGCAAAATCATGTAGTGTTCTTGTAAGAAACACTTTCTTTTTCATCAACTTCAGATTTATACCAAACCATTTATACGATTTCCTTGTAAATTTATTATGTCTTCTGAAGTTAATGAAGAAGAAGAGTTTGCTATTTGTGTAGAATGTGGAAATTCAATTGAAAAGTGTGTTTGTGTATGTCCTTATTGTGGAGAACGTGATAAATGTGAATGTGCATTGTTTGATGCAGCAACTGGTGGTTGATTAAACTGATAAAACAGATTATTTTCATTCCAAACAAAGGTGACCTTTTATGAGTTCAGTTGATTTTACTTGGCTAATTGGAGGTCCTCAAGGAAGCGGTGTTGAATCTGGAGCAAATATCTTCTCTAAAGTTTGTGCAGAAATGGGATATCAAATATTTGGTAAAAGAGAATTTTATTCAAATATCAAAGGTGAACACAGTTACTTTACAGTAAGAGTATCTGATCAACAAATTCGTTCAAATGTAAATGATGTAACATTAATGGTATCATTTGATGCCGAAACAATTTTTCGTCATTTTAACGAGGTTTCATCTAATGGTGGAATTATTTATGATTCTGAATTAGAAGATGTTAATACAGAAGGAGTTCGCTCACTTGATTCTCCATTCAAAGAAAGATTACACAAATATCTAGAATCAAAAAATAAGCCATTTACTATAGGAGGTGTTCTTGAGATTGCAAAAGAAAAAGGTGTCAATCTTTACCCTGTCTCTTTTAAGAAAATCCTAGAAAATCTTGCTCAAGAGACTGATAATCCAAAACTACGTAGTTTAATCAGAATGTATAACGTAATTGGTGTCTCATTGTCTTTGGGATTAATCAAGATGCCTTCTGATTCTTTATTTCGTTCAATTGATACAATATTTTCAAAAAAACGTCAAATTGCAGAAATAAACAAACAGGCAGCAAACTATTCTTACAATTATGCTTCTAAATTTGAAAACTTTGATCATAGTTTAACTGGAACTACAAAAGAACCTCATACAATTCTTGTTCAGGGTCATTATGGAACTTCAATTGGGAAAATGGTTGCTGGATGTAGATTTCAATCATATTATCCAATCACTCCAGCTTCTGATGAAAGCGACTACTTGGAATCACATCAAATTTTAGAAGTTCAAAATAACAGACCTGGTTCTACAGCTGTAATTCAAACTGAAGATGAAATTTCTGCCATTGGAATGATGATTGGTGCTGCATTAACTGGTACACGTTCCTCAACATCAACTTCTGGTCCAGGTTTTGCATTAATGACTGAGGCAATAGGATGGGCTGGAATTAATGAAGTCCCTATTGTGATTACTCTATATCAAAGAAGTGGGCCATCAACAGGTCTTCCAACAAGACATGGACAAGATGATCTTCTTTTTGCAGTTCATGCAGGTGCTGGAGACTTTCCAAAGATTGTATATGCTTCAGGAGATATTGAAGAAAGTTTCTATGATACCGGAAGATGTTTTAACTATGCAGATGTTTTTCAAATTCCTGTTATTCATATGATGGACAAGTTTCTTTCTAGTTCTGTTGTTACATGCAAAAGATTTGATCCAAACAAGATTACAATTGATAGAGGCAAATTACTAGACAAAGTTGAGGGTGAATACAAGAGATTTGCCTTTACTGATGATGGAATCTCTCCTAGATCTAGACTTGGATTAGATAACGGTATTTTTTGGAATACAGGAGACGAATCTGATGAATATGGTCATATCTCTGAAGATCCTGTAGAACGAATTAAGATGATGGACAAAAGAATGTCTAGACTAGATTTGGCATTAAAAAGAATTCCTGATGAGGAACAAGTAATTTCTTTCGGTGCACATAAACATACTATAATTTCTTGGGGTTCAACAAAAGGTCCTATCTTGGATGCTATCTCTATGCTGAAAAAAGAAGGAATTGATATGGGATTTATTCAAATTAAACTAATACATCCTTTTCCAACTGATCTTGTTAAATCCCTTCTCAAAGACACAAAAATAATAATTGACATTGAAGCAAATCATTCAGGACAATTAGGCCAAATCTTTAAACAAAATGTTCTTAAAGATATTAACTATTCTATACTAAAATATTCAGGTCGAGGAATGACTAGCACAGAAATTTTTGATTCACTAAAGAAAATTGTTGAAAACAAAGCTGACAAAAGGGAGGTTTTAAGTCATGGCGCTTAAACTTGCTGACTACAAAACTGATGTACATAATGACTGGTGTCCTGGTTGTGGTGATTTTGGAATAGTAAATGCATTACAGATGGCATTAGCAGAAATGGGAATAGAGCGAGACAAGGCAACAATTTTTTCAGGGATTGGCTGTTCTGGAAAAACTTCTCACTTTATCAATACATACGGGGTTCATACTTTGCATGGTAGAGTTCTTACTTTTGCTCAAGGTGGAAAACTTGCAAATCCTGAGATGACAGTAGTTGCAGTTGGTGGAGATGGTGATGGACTAGGAATAGGAGCTGGTCATTTTGTTGCAGCTGGAAGACGAAATGTTGACATGACTTATATAATTTTTGATAATGGCGTTTATGGGTTAACAAAGGGTCAGGCATCTCCTACTCTAAAACTTGGAGAACAGACAAAATCATTAGCTTCCCCAAATACAAATTATGATGTCAATCCAATTGGTTTAGCTGTAGCAAGTGGTTTTACATTTGTTGCTCGAGGTTACTCTTATGATGTCAGACATCTTAAAGATTTGATAATAAAGGCTGTTAAACACAAAGGTCTAGCATTTCTTGATGTTTTACAACCATGTCCTACTTACAATGATATCAATACAAGAGATTGGTATGCTGGTGTAGATCTAGCCCAGGAATCAATAGAGAGACATTCCAGAATTTACAAACTTGAGGATACTCAGTTTGATCCTTTAGTGCATTATGATGATGAAGTTGAAGTTAATGAAAAACTATCACAAGCCCTGATAAAATCTTTAGAATGGGGAACTAAGATACCAATAGGCGTATTTTATCAAAACGAACTCATTTCCCCATATTCTATTCGTTTGAAAGATCAAATTCCAAATTATCTTGAAAACCCTCCTGCTAAACAAAAGATTTCAGAAAATGGATTACCTATAACAAATGTTTCAAAAATTCTTGATTCTTTAGAAGTTTAGAGATACTCAAACATACCACAGATTCCTAGAAACTATTGTAACTATGGCTAAAACATACTATTTTTTTTTAATTCCTAGTGTGCTGAGGGGGAAAAGCTTATTATAATTTGAACCGGCCTTTTTCTATATAATGGCAACCGAACAAACACAAAAGCTAATCACAATCACTGCAAAAGCAGCTGAAAAAATCAAAGAATTCATGAAAGAAGAAGCAGAATCCCCTGAATATCTTAGAGTATATGTTCAAGGTGGCGGTTGTTCTGGTCTATCTTATGGAATGGGCTTTGAAAAAGCGCCAGAAGAAGACGATATCGTCATGGAGGAAAATGGAGTAAAATTCCTAGTTGATAGTTACAGCATTGATCATCTTCAAGGTGCAAGTGTAGACTATATTGAAAGCCTGATGGGATCTGGATTTAAAATTAACAATCCAAATGTTACAAAATCCTGTTCATGTGGTTCTTCTTTTAGTACAGAATAAACAACAAAATTTTTCATTTTTAGATCTCTCTGGTGATTGTTGCGCACGCATATTTTTTTAAAAATTTCATATCTTCAGTACAAATTCATGCGATACCCTCATATATTGAAAGCAGAAACCCAATTTATGATAATTAAGGAGATGAATAATTTATGCCTCAATCAGGAATTGTCAAATATCATGTTAAACTTTCCTATGAAGTTGATGGACTCGTTGAAAGAGCAGATATAATCGGCGCAATCTTTGGCCAAACAGAAGGATTGTTAGGTCCAGAGATGAATCTGAATGAACTGCAACGAGTTTCTAAAGTAGGACGTATTGAAGTTAATGCGCAATCTACAGCTAATACTACATCTGGTGATGCTTTAATTCCAATGAGTACTGATATTGATACTTGTGCATTAATTGCTGCAGGAATTGAAAGCATTGACAAAGTAGGTCCATTTGATTGCAAATTTAGATTAGATACCATTGATGATGTGAGAGCTGCAAAGAAAGAAGATATTGTAAGGCGTGCAAAAGAAATCAAGCAAAAATGGGCAACAAAAACCGTTAGTGAAGGCGAAAGTATGCTAAATGATGTTCATCAAGGTGATGCTGGAAAACTAGCAACATATGGACCATCAAAACTTACATGCAGTTCTGGTGTATTTGATTCTAATTGGGTAATTCTAGTTGAAGGAAGAGCAGATGTAATTAACCTCCTAAGAGCAGGATATGATAACTCTCTTGCAATTGAAGGTGCAAAAATTGATGAATCTATCAAAGAACTATGTAGTGAAAAAGATACTGTCGTTGCTTTCCTTGATGGAGATAGAGCAGGTGGATTTATCCTCAAAGAACTCAAATCTGTTGTTTCATTAGATTATGAACTTAGAGCAGATAACGATGTTGAAGTTGAAGAATTAACTCCACAAAGAATTGATGAAATTCTAAGTCCTGTTGCTAATGAAATTAAAAGTGGAAAACCAACACCATCACTCAAAAGTGAAGATGATAAACCAATTTTAGATGTAGCATCAAAGATTTTTCCAAATCTTAATGAAACACTTGAAGCAGTTGCACTAGACAGTGATCAAAACGAAATTTTCAAAGTTCCAATCAGTGAAGTTGTTAGCAAACTATCAACACAATCAGGAATCAAATATCTTCTACTAGATGGAATTATCACTCAAAGACTAGTAGAAGGTGCCAGAAATGCAGGCATTGAATGTGTTATTGGCCATAGGATTGCTAAATTATCCAACTCTGATGGAATGACACTTAAAACATTTAGTGACTTAGGCTTAGCATAGGCTTTCTAGATGACTGAACTGAAGATTCAGCACATCCTAACTCTTTCTTATCTTCTCTCTAAAGGAGCAAAACACAACTATGTTACTATCACTACTTCATCTCTTGGAAAAAATATCAAAAAATCACAACAAGCTGCATCAAAACATCTACTTGAATTAGAACAAAATAATTTTATTGAAAGATTAGTCAGTGGAAGAAATATTTCAGTAAAAATTACTACAAAAGGTTTCTCTGAAATGGTAAAACTCTCGGCAATTTTACAAAAAAGTCTGGATTCTTTTCCATCTCATGTTGAACTAAAAGGAACTTTGGTTTCTGGAATGGGTGAAGGTGCATACTATATGGGATTGAAGGGATACACAAAACAGTTTAAACCAAAAATTGGGTACATCCCATTTCCAGGAACTCTTAATATTAGATTGGATCAAAAAATTCATCAAGAAGCAATTAAACAATTTGAAGTTTTAGAAGGTATCAAAATTAACAGCTTTTCAGATGGTAAGAGGACTTATGGCTGGGTAAAATGCTTTCCAGCCAAACTCAACAATTCAATTAATTGTGAATTAATCATACTTGAGCGCACTCATCATGATGATTCTATAATTGAATTAATATCTAAAGTCTGTATACGAAAAACTGCAAAACTAAAAGACGGTTCAAAAGTTTTAATCAAGATTCCAATAAATTCCTAAATTCCATGAATTGAGTCTCCATACTCTTTTTCTATTTTAGAGCTAGAGCTTTCAGGGATTGGAGATTGTAATCTTGCAACTTTTGCTTCAAGATCAATTCTCTTACATCCATCTGTAATGAATTTCTCTTGATGAATTTGATCATAACCTAATGCAATAATTTGTGGCCTAACGCGATTAACTGTCTTAAAAATATCATCTTCTTGTCCAACTAGACAAAGATCTACCATTGAAAGTGAATTTACTAATTCTTGTCTCTGTTCTTGAGTATGTAGTGGTCTTCTTTTCTTCATCTTTTCAGATGTGTTGTCAGTTGCTACGACTACAACTAAAACATCCCCTAATGCTTTTGCTGCATTAAGTGTGTAAATGTGACCTGGATGAATGATATCAAAAACCCCTCCAGCTAACACCACATGTAATGAATTTCGCCCAATTTCCGTAAGCGTGTTTCTGTCCTCGTTTACAAGTTGATTTTTAATTAATTGATCAATTTTTGAGTTAATTACATCTGTTGAAAGCATGCTTTTTTTCTTAATAGTCTCAAATACTGATTTTCCGTTAATTTGGCACACATACATGGCAGAAAGAATTGCATTTTCACTAATTTCCAATATTCTTTCTATTTCTAGGACCTCTCTTTAATTCATTGCAAAAGATTACATCTTTCGTTTAAGGCCTTTTGCTAATCTTAATGCATCTACAAGACCATCAGCATACCCAATACTCAAAATTGCTACCTCATCTTGACCATCTTCTAGGAATTTCTCTGCGTCTTGTATGTACAATTCTGCATTTTCCAAAATTTTTTGAAATTCTTTTTGATCTTTGTAGTGATGTTCAACTTCACCAAGCGCCTCTTTAACCATTGGAACGTACTTTTCTATCATTTGAATTGAAATTTTCTTTGTTTTTTCAGAATTATCAAATGGGTCATCAATACATTCTACTAGTATTTTCAAGGCATCTGATTCAGTAAAGTGTAATCTACCTGGAATGATTATGGTATGTGGTGGCTTTCCAAAATCTTTTTTCTTCAAACTAGATATTTTACCTGAAATAATTGATTGATCTTTGAATCCGATTCTTGATGCAACTATGACATAAGTAGATAAGCTTATGACATTTCTTCTTTGTCCTTTTTCTGTTTCTAATAATCCATTTAACGCATCTTTAGGATCCAAGAAAAAATCTTTGTCTTGATTGTACTCTAAGAGAAGTACTGTATGATTTCCCTCAATAATATTTTTGTAAATTAGATAGTATGGTGTTGTGAGTGATTTCATTTCACTCATTATTGTTGCAATTCTTCCAATTTTGTAAAAATGTAAACCACATTCTCCTATCATTGAAGTAAGTGATGATGAAGCATGAATAGAATATGTCTTTATTTTTTCTTTAATTGCCCTTGTTCTTAATTCAATATGTGTTGTTGCAATGTATGGGTCTCCATATGATAGCAAAACTACTTTCTTTTTCTTTGCATTTTGTAAAATCTCATTTCCATCTTCTACCAACCATCTTTTTGCAGGTTTGAATTCACCTTTTGTTATATTTTTTATTTTATCAAAATCAGATTTTTCAATTGGACTAGTAAATTGTTCAAGATAAACAATATCTGCTTTTGATAAAATATCTAATCCCTCACTAGGAATTGATTTAAATCCAGAAATTCCTAAACCTACAAACCAAAGCATTACCTCATCTTTTTATCATGAAGTCTTTTTAAATGCTGAAGGGTTTTCTTGAGAATCTCAATTCCTCTTAGAAATTCATCGATTGAAACTTTCTCGTCAATTGTATGAGCCTCATGTGGATCTCCTGGGCCATATGTAACAACAGGAATTTTCCACTGATTTCCAAGAACGTTCATGTCACCTGTGCCTGTTTTTCTGATTAGAGTTGGTCTTGAATGTTCTATATCAATAATTCCAAGGGTAAATGCCCTAACCAATGGTGAATTATGAGCTGCTTCAAAAGGTTCTGTTTCATCAAGAATTGAATAAAACGCTTCTACCCCTCTTTTCTCCGCAATTTCTTTTACCAACATTGCAATTTTTTGTTCAGTGGATTTACAGTTCATGTCTACAGGAATTCTAATATCAAAAGTGGTTTCACACTCTTTTGGAGTTACATTATGACTAATTCCACCTTTAATTTCAGTTATAGTTGCAGTCAATAACATTCCTTTGGTTTTACCATCTTGACCAACTTCCAACCCTTCTTTGAGTTCTTTTGCAAAAATTATTGATTCTTGAATTGCATTTTTTGAAAGCCATGGTGCACTTGCATGAGAACTATCCTCAACACTAACTTTGAGATTAATTGCTAACCTTCCTTTGTATGCTATTGTGACTTGTTTAACTCCGCTTGGTTCTCCAAAAATTGCATAATCAATTCCCATGTTTTTTTTAACTAAATATTTTATTCCCGTAGCACTTCCTTCTTCATCTACAGCTGCTACAAAAATTATAGTTCCATTGTTATTTTGAATTGATGCTGCAGCAAATAGCATCGCAATTAATGGTGCTTTTGCATCTGATGCTCCACGACCGTAAAGTAAATCTCCCTCTTTTCTAACTTTGACTTTTCCTGGAACAACATCCATGTGTCCACATAACATAATTTTTGGTGAACCAGTTCCTTTCTTTGCAATTAAATTTCCTACTTCATCAATTTGAATATCTTCAAATCCTAAATCATCACATTTATCAGCTAAAAAATCTGTCAGTGGTTTTTCACTGAGGGATGGTGTGTAAAGTCTGAGTGCTTTCTCAAGTGTCCTCACTTCAAATCCTGGTGTCACTGAAAAATGAGCGTTCAATTCTTACTTGCCTATCTTTAGTGCATAATCCAACATTAAGGAAGGAATATCTACCTTACACACTCTAACTGTATTTTTGTATTCTGTTGTATTGTTAACCTCATGGACAACTAGTCCTTTCTCATTACTTTCCATCAAATCTACACCTACGATGTCTCCCTGAACTGCATTTTTTGCCTTAATACACATTTCTTCCATTTCTGGAGTGACTTTACATGGTTCTGCTACTCCGCCAAGTGCCATATTTGTTTTCCAATTCCCATTTTCGGAAGTCCTGTAAATCGCTGCAACTATTTTGTCTCCTACCATTATAGCTCGAATGTCTCTTGGTGGTCTTTTTACAAATTCTTCTAGGTAATGAATTTGGTAAATTGGGTACATATTTTCTCTACTATCAATAATTCCTTCAGCAGATTCTTTATCATTTAATTTTGAAATTAATCTACCCCAACTACCAACTGTTGGTTTGATTATTTTAGGAAATCCTTGTGTTTCTAATGCTTGTAAAGCTGCTTCTTTTGAAAAAGCAACTGTTGCATCAGGTGTTGGCACTCCAAATTTCTTTAGTAACATATGTGTGAATAATTTGTTTCCTGCAAAAACACCAGTATTAAGACAATTAATTACCTTGACTCCAAGTCCTTCTAGAGCTGCGGTTGAATGCAAGTTTCTATAGTAACTCACACATCTCTGAATAACTACGCCATAATCTTCAGGCTTTTTTTCTAAATTTAATGCTAGTTTCTTACAATTAACCATCTGAATGTTGATGTTCCTTTTTTTACCAGCTTCTAGTAGAGCTTTTTCTTCCCAACGGATGGTATCGTAAAGAATGGTAACGTCTGGACTCACTGTCCCCAATCCTCGCCAACCGTTTGGGCAGGCTTTAGATCAAAACCGTCTGAACCTTTTGCTAATTCAAAACTTGCACCACATTCTGGACATGTTACAATCTCTCCTTCAAGTGCATCACTTGGTATGGAAATATCTGCATCACATTCTTCACATTTTGACATGTTATCTCCTACATCCTCCTCTCTATTTATCACTAATTATCTTTTTTTCAAGTCTGTCTTCAAGTGGAATTTCTATAAGATCTCCCATTCTGAGATTCTTTAATCCAAGTGCAACTGCTTTTGCACCCTCCTCATCTTTTTCGAGGCCTAATAGTGACATTAGATATGCAGCTCCTGTCTTTCCTGCCAATTCTCCAAAGACAATTTTCCTTCTATTCCCAACTGCTCTTGGTGGTATAGGCTCATAGGCTGCAGGATTTCTGAGAATTGCTGCTAGGTGTGTTCCTGCTTTGTGTTTGTAAGCAGACGATCCCACAATTGGTTTTGAGTCATATGGTTTGATTGATGTGTAATCTTCAATTAATCTAGATAGATCCAGTAACATATCTAATCTAAAATCGTTTGATGATTTGTATAGATAAGTAAGTGCTACAGCAACTTCTGCAAGAGGTGGAATGCCCGTTCTTTCTCCAATACCATCAATAGTAGTATGAATCTGATCAGCACCTGCGTCACATGCTGAAAATGCATTTGCTACTGCAAAACCAATATCATTGTGAACGTGTGCATCTAATGGTACATCAACCACCTCTCTAACTTTCTTAACAAAATTATACATTCCAATTGGACGTAAAATTCCAACTGTATCTGGAAGACTGATTCTATCAACCCCTGCTTCTTCAATTGCCTTGCAAACTTTGAGTAAAAACTCAGGTTCTGTCCTACTACCGTCTTCTACTGTAAATCTAATTTTAAGACCATGAGATTTTGCATACTCTACAGTTTCTACAGCTCTGTTAAGCGCTTCTTCTCTTGAAATATGTAGTTTATCTTTTAGATGAATATCTGAAATTCCTAAATATGCGGCACACCATTTTGCATCACAATCTAATGAAATATCAATGTCTGCTTTAAGAGCACGTCCATGAGAAACAATATCTGCCCTTAATCCTTGTTTAATGATTATTTTAGTTGCTTCTTTATGATCCTTTGATATAATTGGTGAGATTTCAATTTGATCAACTCCAAAATAATCTAACATCCATGCAATCTGAATTCTTTGTTTGTTTGTAAATGAAACACCTGGATGTTGTTCTCCTTCTCTTAAAGTACTGTCGAGGATTTTTATCTTCTTTGGGTTTTTGTCAAATGTATTGTAGATGTTTGCATAGTGATTCGGATCAGTCATTACTGAAATCGTTGACCTAAATTGAGAATATAAACATATTCGTACTAGGTTCGTTGAAAATAACTAATAGTGATCCTAATTTAGTTTTGAATTGAAATTATGAAACGAAAGTCGTTTAGATTACTTTTTTCAAAATAATTACAGTATTTGTATCAACTACTCCTGGAATTTTTCTTAACGCATCAATACTGTTATTAATTTCAGCAATAGTTGCTGCACTGATAATTACTGTAATATCATATTGACCTGTAATTTCATAAACTGTTTTTACTCCTTCTAATTTGGTTAGTTTTATAGAAACTTTAGATGTGTCCATTGCAGAATCCACTGAAACTAAAACAATTGCACTAGTAGCATTTTCTTCACCAAGTTCCAAAGTAAATTTTTTAATAGTTCCACTACCTAGTAGATTTTTTACACGTCTTCTTACTGCTGATTCAGAAAGCTTTAGTTTTTTACCAATGTCTACAAATGATTCTCTAGAGTTTTCTTTTAGATATTCAATAATCTTTTCGTCTACCTTATCTATGTACATTACGTTTTTGCTCCTCTTCAGTTAGTATAGAATCCAGAACATGTAAAACCTTTGTTATGTCGTCCTCCGATATTACAAGTGGTGGAAGAATTCTTAGTATATTTCTTCCAGAGTATAACATTAGAATGCCTTCTTTTATCAATCCCATTAGAATATCTTTGATTTCAAATTTCATCTCTATTCCTATCATAAGCCCTTTTCCACGAATTTCTCTAATCATAGTGTGTTTTTCTTTTAGTTTCTCTAACCCTTCTCTGAAAATTTTTCCCATCTTCTCAGAATTCTCAATCAATCCATCCTCAGTTAATGCTTTGAGAGATGCAATTCCTGCTGCACAGGATAATGGGTTTCCTCCAAATGTTGAAGAATGTTCTCCTTTACTCATCGAAGCTAGAATTTCAGGTCTTACAAGAGTTACACCCATTGGCACTCCTCCTGCTATTCCTTTTGCCAGACATAAAATATCTGGTGCAGTATTCCAATGATCACAAGCCCATAATCGTCCAGTTCTACCTAAACCAGCTTGTATTTCGTCAAAAATTAACAGAATTCCTTTTTCATTACAAAGTTTTCTCACTTCTTGCAAAAATCCTTCAGGTGCAACAATAATTCCACTCTCGCCTTGGATTGGTTCTAAAATTACAAACGCTGTATCGTCATCAATAACTGAACGAAGTGATTCTATATCTCCAAAAGATGCAAAAGAAACTTTCTCAACTAGTGGTTCAAATGGTTTTCTGTATTTTGGACTAAATGTTAATGACAAAGCACCAAAAGATTTTCCGTGATAGGAACCTTTCATTGCAATCATTCCTTTTTTACCAGTAAACTTTCTTGCAAACTTTATTGCGGCTTCAATTGCTTCTGCTCCACTATTGTTTAGATGAACTTGTGTGAGTCCTTTTGGAGCTAGTCCAATAAGCATTTTCAAAAACTCTTCTCTTGTTTTGTTATATAGTGAACTATGAACAGTGATAATTTTATCAAGTTGTTTTTTTATTGCATTGTTAACTCTTTGATTTTGGTGACCTACTAGTGCTACACCATATCCGCCCATACAGTCGATGTATTCTTTTCCATCAATGTCCCATACATGAGCTCCAACTCCTTTTTCAATTGTAACTGGAAATCTCTGATAGAGATTTCCCATAAATTGATCTTCACTCATGTGTAATCACCGTACAATTATCATGTGCAATTGCAGAAGATATTGGATTTTCTTTCTGACCATTTGCAATTAATGCTTCTCTGACACCCATATCCAATGCTTCTGTAGCTGCTAAAATCTTCTTCTCCATTCCAGGTCCTATTTTTGGTCTAATTTCTTTTGCTTCTGCTAATGTTAGTTTAGGAACCAATTTGTCATCCATTAAAAGTCCATCAACATCTGTAATGAATAATACTTTATCACAACCTACTTTCCCAGCTACATATGCTGCAGCCCTGTCTCCATCAACATTGAGAAATTCTGACTCTTCACTAATTGCTATTGGTGCAATAACAGGTGTGAGTCCTTGCTCTAAAAGTAATTTGATTAATCCTGAGTTTACTTCTCTAATTTTTCCAGTGTAGCCTCCATCAATTGCTTGTTTTCTACCTTTTTCATTAATTATGAGAAGCTTCTTTTTTCTGTCAGCTTCTATAATTCTGGCATCAACTCCTGAAAGACCAATTGCGTTAATGCCATTTTTCTGAAGCATTTGAACAATTCTCTTGTTTATTCTACCAGACATAACCATTGTAAAAATCTCAGCAGTCTCTTTGTCAGTATACCTGCTTTTGATTCCACTAGGTGATGTTACAAATTTTGGTTCTTTTCCAAGTTGCTTACAAACTTTAGTAACTTCTTTTCCACCACCATGAACTAAGATCACTCCCTCTGATTCTACTATTTTTTTAATGTCTGCAATTGTAGATGAATGTAAATTATCTACTACACTTCCACCAATTTTGATTGTGATCATTTCTACACAGGAGTTAGTGGGGTATATCTCAGTCCATCCATTTCATCAAAACCACACATTATATTCATATTTTGAATGGCAGAGCCTGCTGCACCCTTCATCAAGTTATCTGATGCAGATAATGCAATCAATCTGTTATTGTCTTCGTCAATCTCAAATCCAATATCACAAAAGTTTGAACCAACCAAGAACTTTGGATCTGGGAATTTGTATAAACCCTTTTTGTCACGGATGAGTCTGATAAATTTTTCATCACCATAAGCTTGACGATATAATTTCCACAATTCTTTTTCATCAATGTCTTTTTTCATGAATGTATGATTTGTACATAAAATTCCACGAACTACATCAACTGCATGTGGACTCATTGAAATATGAATTTTCTTTCCTGCAATTTCACTAAGTTCTTGTTCAATCTCACCAGTATGTCTATGTTTTGCTGGTTTGTATGGTCTGATTACTCCTGCTCTCATTGCATGGTCAGTTCCAGAACCAGAACCTGCACCTGAAGACCCAATCTTTGAATCTACAATTATGTGATCCGTTTCAATTATATCATTTCGAATTAATGGCGCAAGTGCTAATATTGATGTAACTGCCATGCATCCTGGACAAGAAACAAGTTGTGCTTTTTTAATTTCTTCTCTATGTAATTCAGGAATTCCAAAAACTGATTTTGATAAATAATCAGGGTGTGGGTGTTCCCATCCATACCATTTGTCGTAGTCCGCTTTATCATGTAATCTGTAATCAGCACTCAAATCAATTATTTTGATGCCTCTGTCATAGAGAGCCTTTACAATTTCAGTTGCAGTACCATGTGGAACAGCTGTGAAAACTAGGTCACACTTATCAATTAATTTATCATAATCTAATTCTGAGAAAGTAAGATCAGTAAATCCCTTCAAACTTGGTTGTACTCTATGAATATATTCGCCAACATGTTGTCTTGATGTAACCATGGCGATCTCAACATCTGGATGGTTAACAAGAAGACGAAGTGTCTCTCCACCTACATAACCTGATGCTCCTACAATACCTACTTTCATAATAAACCTCCTCGTAAGGAAGTATAATTTATTTCCTAACGTAGTTTAGAGCAAATTTTATCATTTCTTTTGGAATGTTTCGTTCTGCAACTCTTGCCAATCCTTTGAATTCAACTGTATTGTTTACTTCGTGTACAACTAAGCCTCTTTCATCGCCTTCCATCATATCTATTCCTAAAATTCCCCCACCCATGGCTTTTGATGCTTTCACTGCCATATCCTCAATCTCTTTTGTGATCTCACAAAGTTCTGGATCTGCTCCAAGTGCTATGTTTGTCTTAAAACCACCTGATGATTTTCTATACATGGCTGCAATAGGTTCATCTCCTATCGTGATTACTCTGATATCCCTTGGTGGTCTTTTGATTAATTCTTGCAAGTAGTAAATTCTATCGTGTGGGCCATCTGTAATATTTCTTATTTCAAGAACTGCATCCATTGTATCTTTATCTTTAATTGGCATTACTCCTCTACCCCAACTTCCTATCACTGGCTTGATCACTAGAGGATATCCAACTTTTTCTAAATTCTCTGCCGCACTTTCACCAGAAAATGAAAAGTATGTTTTTGGTGTTGGAATATTATTTTTTTTCAAAAGTAAAGTCATGAACATCTTATTTCCACAAACATTTGCAACATCAAATTTGTTTAGAACTGGAACGTCCATAAATTCTAGACTTGCAGTAAAGTGAAGTCCTCTAAAATAACTAACACATCTTTCTAAAACAATATCTCCAAAGTCATAGTCTTCTCTTTTACTATCTGTGTTAATTTGAGTAATTTTTGCATCTAACATTACTGCATTATGTCCAAGATCTAATGCCTCTTTCTGAAGCATCTTTTCTTCTGTTCTTAGGCGATCAAATACGATACATACTTTTGACATTACTCTCCCCAGTCTTCGCCTACAGTTTCTGCTTGCTTAAGCTCAACGTTTGATCCGTCTTTTTTTGCGATTTCAAAGTCAGCGCCACAATCACGACAGGAGATAATTTCTCCAACTGAGGCATCGTCTGGGATGTTTAATATTGCATCACATTCTGGGCAGTTCATGTTTTTGTTGACCTTTTCTTTTGTAATTTATTAGCTTCTGTTGTCTGCATTCCCCATAATTCTACAAATCCTTTGGCTAATCTCTGATCAAATGTGGACTCTGAACCATAAGTCACAATATCCTGATTATACAATGAATTCTTAGATTTCCTTCCAACTACCCTTAGACTTCCTTTGTACAGTTTGAGTTTTACACTTCCTGATACTGGCTTTTGTGATGCCTCGATAAATCCATCCAAATCCGTTTTAAGAGGATCCTGCCATAGTCCTGAATACACCAAATATGCCCATTCATCATCAATTATGGACTTGAATTTATTTTCGTGTTTAGTATGGACCATCTTTTCTAAATCTGCATGTGCTTCAATCAAACAAGTAGCTGCCGGAGTTTCATATACTTCACGAGATTTTATTCCAATTACTCTGTCTTCAATATGATCAACTATTCCGACACCTGCGGCACCCGCTTTTTTGTTGATGTATTCAATCAGTTTTTGAGAATCCATTACTTTGTCATCAACTTCAACTGGAATTCCTTCTTCAAATTTAATTTCTAAATACGTTGGTTTATCAGGCAAGTTTTTTGTTTTAACCCAAATAAATATATCATCCGGTGGTTCATTGTATGGATCTTCCAATATTCCTCCTTCAATTGCACGTCCCCATAGGTTTTGATCAATACTAAATTTTTTTGCTACAGAATCAATTTCAATTCCATGTTTCTTTGCAAACTTTAATTCAGTGTCCCTATCCAAGTTTTTGTCTCGAATTGGAGCTATAATTGGAAGGTTGGATCCAGAGCGTAATGAAATGTCAAATCGTACTTGATCATTTCCTTTCCCTGAACACCCATGTGCTAGTGATGTTACTTTTTCCTTTTTTGCAATCTCTAAAACTTTTTCTGCAATTAGTGGTCTTGCAAGTGCTGTTGCAAGACAATATTTTTTCTGATAAAGTGCATTGGCTTTAATTGATGGAAAAATATAATCTTTGACAAATTCTTTTCGTGCATCAATGTTATAGTGTTTTTTTACACCAAGTTTTTTTGCTTTAGCTGCAATTTTTTTAATATTATCACCTTGTCCAACATCTACTGTCACTGTAATGACATCCATGTCATATTCTTCCTGTAGATATTTTACAACCACTGAAGTGTCAAGCCCTCCAGAAAATGCAAGAATTCCTTTTTG
This sequence comes from Marine Group I thaumarchaeote, assembly GCA_013390905.1. Taxonomy (GTDB): domain Archaea; phylum Thermoproteota; class Nitrososphaeria; order Nitrososphaerales; family Nitrosopumilaceae; genus Nitrosopumilus. Next base: position 41,963 of record JACATG010000008.1, read on the forward strand.
AGTCATGAAACATCTTTTTCGTTTTATTTTGGAATTTATCTTTTTGTGTTAGGCTGGGCTCTTTTTTTTCAAAAAATTTTTGCCTAGCTTAAGCTAAAATTCGATGATTATTTAACCGCCAAATATAACGCTGTTTTATGAAAACTCGATCAGCAATTTCTGCAGGTATTGTTGTAATTGTATCGTTGTCTGTATTGATAACTCTTAGTTCTAGTGATACTACGCATGAAAATAAGATCCGTATTGCCTATTTTCCAAACATTGGTCATGCCATTCCAATAGTAGGAATAGAAAAAGGATTTTTTGAAGAAAGCATTGGAAATCAAACCAAAATTGAAACCAGAGTTTTTGATAGCGGACCACAGGCGATAGAATCCCTATTTGCCAATTCTATTGATCTTGCATATGTTGGACCCGGCCCTGCAATTAACGGATTTTTGAATTCAGATAATCATAACGTAAAGATTCTTGCAGGTGCTGCAAGTGGAGGTGCTAGCTTTATTGTTCATCCAAACTCTGAAATTAATTCAGTTTCTGACTTTGCAGGAAAAAAAATTGCCACTCCTCAAATTGGTAACACACAAGATGTATCACTACGTCATTATCTTTCTGAAAATGGATTGAAGCCAGCTGAAAAAGGAGGGTCTGTAACTGTTTATAATATTTCAAATCCTGATATCTATACCCTATTTGTAAAAGGAGATATTGATGGTGCATGGGTTCCAGAGCCTTGGGCCACAATTTTAGAAACCGAACTTGGTGGAAAACGATTATTCCATGAAGAAGAACTATGGCCAAACAAAGAATTTGCATCTGTTCTTTTAATCGCAAATGTAGATTATGTAGAAAAAAACCCAATAATCATTGCTAATTTTTTACGATCTCATTACGAAACAGTAACTTGGATTAATACAAATCCTGTTGAAACTAGAATTGTTTTTAATAATTTTCTAAATTCCTATTTAGGACAATCTTTGTCTGATGATGTTATAGATATTGCATTATCTAATCTTGTAATTACTGCAGATCCAAAACCTAATTCCATTTTTTCTTTTGCTGAAAGAGCTGATGCGCTAGGATATCTGGGAAGAAATGGATATGATTTATCTGAAATTTTTCTCCATTTTGATATGAATTCTATATTGGAGGAAAGTACGTAGATGACTAAGTTAGAGGCAAAAAATATTGTAAAGCATTTTAGTCATGAATCTCACAAACTTACGGCACTAGGTGGAATTAATCTAAAAGTAGAGGCTGGCGACTTTGTATGTTTAGTAGGTCCGTCTGGGTGTGGGAAATCGACATTTTTACGAATAATTGCAGGTCTGGAGAAACCTGATGAAGGACAAATTATATTTGATGGTCATCCCGTTACTGAGACTAGCCCAGAGAGAATTATGGTATTTCAGGAGGGTGCATTATTTCCGTGGCTCAAAGTTCAAGATAATGTTGAATTTGGGTTAAAGATGGCAGGTATTCCAAAAGAAGAGCGAGCAAAGATCTCAAATCGATATCTGGATATGATGCAACTAACAAAATTTGCAAATTCTTATACTTATCAACTTTCAACTGGAATGAAACAACGTGTAGCTATTGCTAGAGCTCTTGTGATGGATCCTGATGTATTGTTGATGGATGAACCCTTTGCATCACTAGACGCACAGACTCGTGATTTGTTATTAGTTGAGATGCAGCTAATTTGGGAAAAAACAAAGAAGACAATTTTGTTTGTAACTCATAATGTTGCAGAAGCTACAGTTCTTGGAACCAAAATAGCTGTTTTCAGTAATCGTCCATCAATTATAAAAAAAGAATTTGAGAATAATTCTCCACGGCCTAGAATTACTGAAGATGAATCATTACTCAAACTACAACAAGATATCTTAGCAGAACTTAGACCTGAGGTAAAGAAAAGTAGAGAGTGATTATTACGGGAAAAAATTTTACACCTCATAGAATTGCATTTTACGCTGGAATAATTGTAATTTGGCAAATTATTTCAATGGTTGGAGTTTGGCCTGATAATATTTTTCCATCTCCATATGAAGTAGCTGAAGACCTGGCATATAGTGCAGCTGATGGTAGTCTGTTTTATGGAATCGCAACTAGCATGTGGAGATTATCAATTGGGTTAGCAATTGCAATTAGTGGAGGAGTCGTCTTAGGAATTTTTATGGCAAGAGTTGAAGTTATCAATCAAACTGTTGGCTCTTTAGTTTTAGGATTGCAATCAATTCCATCTATTGCATGGGTCCCACTTGCAATTCTTTGGTTTGGACTAACAGATGTTGGAATAATTTTTGTCACTGCAATTGGGGCAATCTTTGCAGTTACAATAAACACCTACACTGGAGTCAAAAACATTGATCCTCATTATATTGAGGCTGCAAGAAACATGGGTGCAAAGGGTACTCAGCTAATTACAGCTGTATTGATACCTGCAGCATTTCCATACATGATTTCTGGCTTCAAACAGGGTTGGGCATTTGCATGGAGAGGCGTAATTGGTGCTGAACTGTTATTTTCTTTCTTAGGATTAGGATTCCTACTAAATGCAGGGCGTTCCCTTAATGATGTCTCACAAGTCATTTCAATAATGATTGTAATAATGGTAATTGGTCTTGTAATTGATACAGTTGTCTTCAAAAAACTGGAAAATAAAGTAATGTCTAGATGGGGATTACAATAATACACAAAATTATTTTTTTATATTTTTACCTTTAGTGATACTACAAACGCACATACAATAATTGCAATTGCAAAATATATGACTACAATATAGTCAAATGCAAATGCAATGCTTCCTGCAATTATTGGGCCTATTACCATACCAATTGATAATGTAGAACTAAAAATTCCAGTTGATGTAGAGCGTGGATTATTCTCCATTAGATGAAAGTTTCCTCCAATGAACAAAAATGCCCAAGTTGCACCAACAAGTGCCATAAATGGCATTGCCATCCACCACTCCGTAATTACTGACAGTCCAATAAATACAAATACAGTACAACCAATTCCAATTTTGAATTTTGTTATATTTGAGAAATTAATTCTACTTGCCATTAAATTCATTAAGATAAATGCTGTCAATGTATTTGCAACATAGATAATTGATATTTGATAAAGTTCCGCACCTAATTTTTCTATTAACATTAGCGGTAGAATAGTCCATACAGCTGCTGCTCCAATATGTCTTAGTAATAATGATAAAAACAGAAATTTATTTTTTATAATAATTTTCTTTGTAGTTCCTGGCTCCAGTTCTTTTTCTTGTGATATATTTGGTAACTTGATTGTAAACATTAATCCAATCACAAATGAAGCTGCACTAATCAAGAAAATTAATTTTAGATCATTTGCAAATCCAGCAGCTGCAATTCCTGCAAGCCATCCTAGTGCATGAAATGAAATTATAGTCGCTGCTCTTTTTTTCTCAACATTTAACTCATATGCATAAGCAATCATTGCAGGAATCATTATTCCACTTGCAATTCCTGCTCCTATTCTTGCTAGAAATAACAAAGTCATATCGTCTGCAAAATAATGCAATCCAAAGGCTGCAGCACATCCTATGAAGCCAATTCTGATGAATTTGAGCCTAGTTCCCTTCTTGTCTGAATGTCTGCCAAAATAGATTTCAGATAAAATCTGAGCAAAACTAAATGAGGCTACAATAAGCCCAATCTCAAGGATAGAATCTGTGACACCTTTTGCAATTATGGGCATGAATACAAAGACAATAGAGACTCCAGCATGCTGAAAAAAGGTTGCACTACGAAGTAGATTGGTTACATGTAACTTTTGCATAAATGTACATGTAATTCATCATTTACCTATTTCAACATACGTATCAATCACCTCAATGTTTGTGGATTTTTCTCAAAAGAGTTAAACTGTGCCAGAACATTTTGAAATTAAGTTGATAGAAAAAGAACCGTTTTTAGATGCATTACAAAATAGAATTTTACTTTTTGATGGTGCAATGGGAACTGAGATTCAAAAGCATGATCCAAAACCAGAAGACTTTCCAAACAATCAAGATGGTTTTAATGATGGTTTAGTAATTACGCATCCAGAATGGATTAAAGAAATTCACAAAAGTTATTTGGATGCAGGAGCTGATTGTATTGAAACAAATTCTTTTGGTTCAAACAAAATCAAACTAGATGAATATGGTTTTGGTGATCAAACAGTTGATTTTAATAAAAAAATTGCACAACTAGCATTTGAAGTTTGTGAAGAATATTCAGAACCCCAACGATATGTGATTGGTTGCATGGGCCCAACAGGTTTTCTTCCCAGTTCAACTGATCCTGACTTGGGACAAAAACCACTTGATGAAATCCAAAAAGCATTTGAGCTACAAGCAGAAGGATTGATTCTTGGTGGTGTTGATGCATTACTTATCGAAACAAGTCAGGACATCTTAGAAGTAAAATTAGTAATTGAAGCATGTCATAACGCCATAGAAAAGACTGGCAAGAAAATTCCAATCATTTCTAATACTACTTTGGATCAATATGGGAAGATGTTACTTGGAACAAATATCCAAGCTGCATACACCACTGTTTCAAATATGGGAATTGATGTATTTGGATTGAATTGCTCAACTGGCCCAATTGAGATGAATCCAAGTATAAGATGGCTTGATGAGCAAAATGAACACACCCTATTGGTAGTTCCAAATGCAGGAATGCCTGAAAATCAAGGAGGAAAGGCAGTATACAAGATGACTCCAGAAAAGATGAGTAATGCACTAGGTGATTTTCTTGATCAATACAAAAAGGTACGAATTATTGGCGGTTGTTGTGGAACAAATCCTGAACACATCAAAGCCTTAAGAAAAGTAATTGACGAAAAAGCCAACTCTCTCAAGGGTTAAGTATTTAGAAAAACTGAGATGATTTTATAATATTGACTATTCCTAGGGTAAGTTCAGCACTAAAAGCAGTTGATCTAAAACAACTTCCAACCCCTTTAATCATTGGAGAGAGAATTAACACACAAGGTTCTCGTAAAGCAAAGAAGCTAGTTCTTGCTGATGATTATGATGGTCTAGTTGATTTAGCAAGAGTTCAGGTTGAAGACGGTGCTCATTGTCTTGATGTCTGTGTTGCAACTACTGAACGTTCTGATGAACTGGAGTTTATGTTAAATCTCGTAAAAAGATTAAGTTTGGAAATTGATGCACCACTTGTAATTGACTCAACTGATCCTGAAGTTATTGAAGCATCAATAAAACAAATTCCAGGAAGACCAATTATTAATTCAATTAATCTTGAAGGAGATGGTAGTAGATTTGAAAAGTTAGCACCAATAATGGCAAAGTACGGATTGCCTTCTATTGCATTATGTATAGGACCAAATGGTATGGCTAAAACTCCAGAACAAAAAGTAGAAACAGCTGAACTTCTTTATGAAACTGGAAAAAAATATGGATTAAAAATTGAACAATTTATTTTTGATGTTCTTACATTCACTTTAGCTACAGGTGAAGATGAATTTCTTGATGCAGGAAAAAATACTCTAGAGGGAATACGTCTTGTTAAAGAAAAATTTCCAAATTCATTTACTACTTTGGGTCTCAGCAATATCAGCTTTGGTCTTGCTCCATATGCAAGAAAAATTATCAATTCGGTATTTCTGTATCATGCACTAAAGTCTGGACTTGACACGGTCATTGTAAATGCTAAAGAAATTGTTCCCTATGGTGAGATTGATGAGAAAGAGCGAAAACTTACAGAAGATTTAATTTTTAACACACATCCAAATGCACTATCTGAATTAATCTCCTATTTTGAAAATCTAGGTTCTCAAAGCAGCACTTCAATCAAAAAAGTTGACATTGATCCTTCTTGGCCTCCTGGAAAACGTGCTTACTTTAGAATTCTAAATAGACTCAAAAATGGAATTCAAAATGATGTTGTATCTGCAATTGCAGAGAAGATAGGTAAAAATGAACTAATCAAAGAAAATGATGGAATTCTATCTCTAGATGCTCCTCAAGAAATTACACATGATGGAGCAATTAGAACCCTCAATGAAGACTTACTTCCTGCAATGAAAGAGGTTGGCGACAAATTTGGTGCAGGTGAATTAATCTTGCCATTTGTTCTCAAATCAGCTGAGTGTATGAAAGCGGCAGTTGATGAACTTGAGAAGTATTTACTAAAAAAAGAGGGAACAAGTAAAGGCAAACTTGTTCTGGGAACCGTTTATGGTGATGTGCATGATATTGGAAAGAACTTGGTAAAGACAATCTTTCAAAATAATGGTTACACTGTATATGATTTGGGAAAACAAGTTCCATTACAAAAATTCTTAGAAAAAATTGATGAAGTCAACCCTGATGCTATAGGTTTGTCGGCATTATTGGTTTCAACTTCAAAACAGATGCAGTTTTTTGTAGAGCATGCACGAAAAAACAAAATGACTCTTCCAATTCTATGTGGAGGTGCTGCAATTAACACTAACTACATTAACAGAATTGCAAAAATGGATGGAATCTACGAACCTGGTGTATTTTATTGCAATACAATGTTTGAAGGACTAAAAACAATGGATGTTTTAGTTTCAGATGAAAAACCAAAACTTTTGGCTACATGGAAAGAAAAGATAGAAAATTGGAAAGAAAAATCTACAGTTCAAGTAGATTCATCAAACCTTCCAAAGAGTGATATTAAACCAGTGAATGCCCCAACTCCGAAAAATATTGGAGAACCAATTCGTCTAAAGGGTGATCAAATCAAGATGGATGAAGTTTGGCAGATGATTAACAAAAAATCACTATTCAAGCTATCTTGGGGTCTTAGGGGGAAAGCAGCCTCTGAATCAGAAGAAGAGCATGAAGATTTGTTAAACCAATGGAAGATTCGAATTATAAGAGAAAAACTCTTCGAGCCTGAGATTGTCTATGGATACTTTAGATGTCACAATAAAGACGGAAAATTACTTGTTGAAAATCCTACGGGCGATGATGTAGAATTTGATTTCCCACGTTCTACAAAACCAGAACATCTATGTCTTAATGATTATTTTGGAGAAGATGACATTGTTGCATTCCAATCAGTAACTGTTGGCAACAGAGTAGTAGAAATGATAGACCAATGGAACAAAGAAGACAAGTATACTGATGCTTACTATCTGCATGGGTTGGCAGTTGAAGTTGCAGAAGCCTTAGCAGAATGGATCAATAGTAAAATAAAATCTGAATTGGACTTGGAGCAAGGTGGACTAAGATATAGCTGGGGATACCCTAGCTGCCCTGACGTATCACAACATCATTTAGTTTGGAAACTTTTGCAACCCGAAAAATCTGGAATGACATTAACTGAATCAGGTCAAATTATTCCTGAGCAATCAACTGCAGCAATTGTCATTCATCATCCAAAAGCAAAATACTTTGTACTTTAACTAAATGATTTTTCTAAAAATTCATTCAAGCCATTAAAATCACTGGGCGACGTAATCAATACATCTCCTGTAATGTTATGTACTTTTTTTACAAATTCCTCAAACCCTTGACTGTATGACGAAAAATCTAAATTCAAAAATTTGGCTGATTTTTGATTTTTTTCAGAAGGAAATAAGATGATTGGGATTACTGAAAACCCTTTTAGATTATCTGAGAGATTTTGCACTTGTTCTAGATTTTGAACCACCTGTGTTATGAATCCTTTAGGATTTGCTTCTAATTTCTTTCTAATTTTAGAAAAATCTGGTTTATTTGAAATTGAAAGATACAAATCAATTTTTGAATTAATACCCTGCTCTTTTAGTCTCTTTACAATTGTACTTGGAATCTGACCTAAATCTGGTTTTCCTGTTTGTGATGGATCACCCATGAGTGCCAAAATCCCTGAAAAGCCTATGGAGATACAATTCTCTACAAACTCTGAAATCTCTTTCTCACTCTTGTCTCTAACTCTTAGACTAACTGTAATTGGGATATCTGGAATTTCTTTTCTAATGATCTTCCCAACTTCAATTGGTGAGACTCTTTGATATCCTAACACATTTTCAGTTAGATGTATTGCATCACATTTTTTTGAAATAATTTTTATTTTTTCGATAAATTTTTCAATTGATTCATTTGTATCCACATCGGGTAAAATCTTAGGTGGATTAGCTTCATACCTTATTGTCATATTGTCATTTTTTTAATCATTGGTTAAAACCTTTGAATACCAAAACCCAAATGGAATTATAGGAAAGAAACAAGATGATTTTAGATGATTTAAAACCAATACTTTCAAGCCCAATAAACCCTATGATGAAAACTGATGGAAGATACAGATTGGCATCAGTTCTCGTAGTAATTTATGGTAAAGAACCAATCATTATAATGACTGAAAAACCTAAACATATGAAATTTCATGCAGGTGAAATTTCATTTCCTGGTGGGAAATTAGATGTTGATGATTCTGATCTTTTACAAACAGCATTACGTGAAACAAGTGAAGAAATTGGACTTGAAATTACAACAGAACAAGTAACTGGTCAACTTGAACCTGTTGTTACTTTGAATTCTGGTTTTTTGATTTTACCCTTTGTTTCAGTTATTGATGAGATTCCAACTCTTACAGCAAACTCTGAAGTTGAAAAAATTTTTCATATTAAACTAGAACCCTTTTTGAAAACCATGGCAAATGATCCAAACCCATCTCATAACATCATTCAAGAAATGTACACTTTTGAATATCAAAATCAAATAGTATGGGGGGCTTCAGCTAGAATCCTTAGACAAATACAAAATCTTCTCAAACCCTGAGATTCATTTAAAAAGAGCTCTTCGTGCCTGAAAATCTATGGCCGCACGGAAGTCTTCTCCAAGAAAGATTCGTCTGCTAAAAAAAACAAAGCAGGCAGTACCAGTACCAGCTTGGATAATACTCAAAACAAAGCGAGCTGTTAGAACAAATCCAAAACGTAGAGCTTGGAGATCAACTGATGTGGAGGTAGGATAGTTGTCTCAAGAATTAGAAAGAGTTTATACAATTAATCTCGGTAAAGTGAAGCTTTCACAGTCACAACATAGAGCTGTTAGAGCAATTAACATGATTAAAGAATTTGCTCGTCATCACATGAAAGTCGAGGAAATTAAAATTGAAGAAGAGCTAGCTCATCAAGTTTGGGCTAGGGGAGTTAGACGTCCTCCAAGAAAAATTCGAGTTAGAATGACCAAAACCGATGATGGTTATATTCTTGTTTCTCAATATGACGAAGAAGCAGAATCTAAAGTATCTTCTGAAAAAGATACCAAGAAAGTTGAAGACAAAGTAGAAGAACCATCTACAGAAGCCAAAGAAGTTGAAGACAAAGTAGAAGAACCATCTACAGAAGCCAAAGAAGTTGAAGACAAAGTAGAAGAACCATCTACAGAAGCCAAAGAAGTTGAAGACAAAGTAGAAGAACCATCTACAGAAGCACCAAAGAAAGAGAAACCATCTAAAGAAGCACCAAAGAAAAAATCATA